>NZ_SSBJ01000006.1 GCF_004795055.1 Streptomyces sp. A1136 | reverse complement strand
GCCGCCCCGGCCGGGGGCGCGGGCCGCGGCGGCCCGTACCGCGGCCCGGCTGCGGGAGCTGCTGGGCGGCGGGTCGGACGACGCCCTGGCGGCGATGGCCGCGGTGGCCGCCGTCAACACCACCGTGGCGGCGCTGCCCCGGGCGGTGGCCTGGTGCGCCGACGCCCGCCTGTGGGACCAGGCGGACGATCCGGGGCTGCGGCCCCGGCTGGTGGATGAGCTGTTGCGGGTCACGGCGGCCTCGCCGCTGCTGCCCCGGGTGGCCGCGGCGGACGGTTCGGTCGGGGGTTGCCCGGTGCGCGCCGGGGACCGGCTGCTGCTGTTCGCGCGGCACGCCGCCGAAGCCCACCGGCGTGATCCGGACGCCCGCCGGCCCGCCCCGGCGGGCGTGGCCGCGCTGGTGTTCGGGGCGGGGCCGCACGCGTGTCCCGGGGCGGCACTCGCCCGGGCCCAACTCTTCGACCTGCTCGCGGCGTTGGCCCCGCACCGGCCGGTGGTGACCCGGGCCCGGGTGGACCGGCGGGCGGCCCTGCCGGGGTGGCGCGTCCTGAGGGTGGGGGCGGGCGCGTGAGGCTCCGTATCGCCGTGACCGGCGCGAGTGGCTTCTGTGGCGGGCACGTGGCCCGGGCGGCCGCCGCGAGCGGGGCGGAGGTGGTGTGCGTGGGCCGCCGTCCCGGGCCGGTCGGCTCGCACCGGTACTGGGACGCGGCCCGCGCGGAACCGGACCTGTCGGACACCGACCTGGTGGTGCACTGCGCGGCGGCGGTCGGAGACCCCTCCCCCGGCCCGGCCGCCGAGGCCGCGATGCGGGCGGTGAACGTCGACGGCACCGCCCGGCTGCTGCGGGCAGCGGCCGGGCGCCCGGTGGTCTGGGTGGGCAGCGCCAGCGTCTACGACCCGCGCCGGGACCGCTCCCTGGTGCGCGAGGACCACCCGCGGGCCGGACAGCTCAACGCCTACGGCCGCACGAAGGCGGCGGCCGAGGCCTTGGCGCTGGCCGCCGGTGCGGTGGTACTGCGCCCGAGGGCCGTCTACGGCCCCGGCGACACCCAGTTGCTGCCCCGGCTGCTGTCCCGCGTCCGGGCCGGGACCCTGCTGCTGCCCGGCCCCGACGTACGACTCAGCCTGACGGCGGTGGAGAACCTCGCCGACGCCTGCCTGGCGGCGGCGGGTTGGGCACCGGGCGCGTACAACATCGCGGACGCGCACCCCTACTCCCGCGACGCCGCCGTCGGGGCGGTCCTGCGCGCGCACGGGGTGCGGGCCCGCATCCGGCACCTCCCACCGGGCGTGGCCCTCGCCGCGGCCCGGATCTCGCAGACGCTCTCCCGCGGCGAGCCGGCCCTGAGCCGCTACGCGGTGGACCAACTCGCCCACCCGGTGGTCTTGGACCTCACCCGCGCCCGCTCCCAGGGCTGGACCCCGACCCGCACCCTTACCGACTACCTCACCGCGCGGGAGGGTTGAGCCGCGGCAGGGGAACCGTCGACGCCGCAGGCCCCCTATGCTGCCCGGCGTGACCGTCCAGCGACCCGTCCCCGGGAGTGTGCGCATCGTGACCCGTGACGAACTCCTGAACGTGTTGTCCGGGCTGCGCCTGGCACGGATAGCCGGACAACGTGCCCCGCACAAGCCCCTGCTGGTGCTCTGGCTCCTGGGACGGTTCGCCGCTACGGGCAGTACGTCGGTCACCTACGCCGACCTGGAGGAACCCGTCAGTGGACTGATCAACGAGTTCGGGCCCGACGTGACGAGCCAGGCCCGGGCGCGGGAGCGGGCCGCGATGCCCTTCGTACACCTGGAGCGGACGCTGTGGGACCCGCGCGACAGCGACGGCCGGCCCATCGCTTCGGACGCCCCTGAGCGGGGCAACCGGCTGCGGGCCCAGGGCGCCCGCGGGCGGTTGCGGCCCGAGGTGGAGACCCTGCTCGCCGACCCGGGCACGCTCGCGGACGCGGCCCGCCTCCTGCTGGAGCGGTACTTCGACCCCACCCAGGCGGGGCGCGTCGGCGGCGCCGTCGGATGGGACCTGACGGCGCCGGCCGGGACGGTGTCCGCGCCTGCCCGACCGGCGTGACCACAGGGCCGGCCCTGTGGTCCCCCGGCGGGAGCCGGGGGGGCAGCACTCGGGCGGTCAGCCCTCCGTCGGGGTCAGGCGGAGGGAGATCGAGTTGATGCAGTACCGCTGGTCGGTGGGGGTCGGGTAGCCCTCGCCCTCGAAGACGTGGCCCAGGTGGGAGCCGCACTTCGCGCAGCGGACCTCGGTACGGACCATGCCGTGCGAGGTGTCCGCGATGAGTTCGACGGCGTCGCTGTCCTTCGGGTCGTAGAAGGACGGCCAGCCGCAGTGCGACTCGAACTTCGTGTCGGAGCGGAACAGCTCGGAGCCGCACGCCCGACAGGAGTAGACGCCTTCCGTCTTGGTGTCCGTGTACTCACCCCGGAAGGCCGGTTCGGTGCCCGCGAGGCGCAGCACCCGGTACTCGGACGGGGTCAGCTCCGCCTGCCACTGCTCGTCCGTCTTCTCGACCTCGTACGCCATGACGTTCCCGCTCCTCTGGCTCTCAGCCCGACAGGCGGGCGAGGATCTGCGGTCCCAGATCCGTGACGTCGCCCGCGCCCATGGTGAGAACGAGATCACCGGGCTTCGCCATTCCCGCGATGACGTCGGCGACGGCGTCCTTGTCGTGCTCGGCGGCGACGTCGGCGCCCGCCGTCCGGGCCGCTTCGATGATGATCTCGCTGGTGACGCCGGGGAGGGGGTCCTCGCGGGCCGGGTAGATGTCCAGGACCACGGAGGCGTCGGCCAGGGCCAGGGCCAGGCCCATCTCCTTGCCGAGTTCCTGCGTGCGCGAGAAGAGGTGGGGCTGGAAGACGACGAGGATGCGGGAGTCTCCCCCTACGCCTTCGGCGTGGGAGGTGCCCCCACGGACGGCGCCCCGGATGGCCTCCAGGTCGGCGGTCATCTCGGTGGGGTGGTGCGCGTAGGAGTCGATGACCTGCACGCCCGCGGCCTCGCCCTTGAGCTGGAGGCGGCGCTTGACGCCGGTGTACTTGCCGAGGGCGGAGGCGAGGTTGTGGGCCGGGATGCCGAGCGCGACTCCGGCGGCGAGCGCCGCGACGGCGTTGTGCGCGTAGTGGCGGCCGGGCACGGAGACGGTGAAGGTGAGCATCCGGGAGTCCAGGACCACCGTGACCTCGCTGGTCAGCCCGCGCGGGGTGATCTTCGTGATCCGGACGTCGGCGTCGGCTTCCTCGCCGTACGTGACGACCCGCAGTCCCTCGCGCCCGGCGACGCGGGCGGCGATCTCGGCCGCACCGGCCTGGCCGTGGGCGACGACCAGGGTGCCGCCGGGGACGACCTTCGAGACGAACGTCTCGAAGGACTCGTAGATCTCCTCCATCGACGCGTAGTTCGCGTGGTGGTCGAGCTCCGCGTTGAGGATGATCGCGACCTGCGGGGCGTACTTGTGGAAGCTGCGGTCGCTCTCGTCCGCCTCGGCCACGAAGATGTCGCCCTCGCCGTGGTGGGCGTTGGAACCCGGGGCGTCCAGGTCGCCGCCGATGGCGTAGGAGGGGTCCAGGCCCAGGGCCGAGAGGGACACCGCCAGCATCGAGGTGGTGGTGGTCTTGCCGTGCGTGCCCGCGACGGCGATCGGCCGCAGGCCGTCCATCAGGCCGGCGAGGGCGTCGGAGCGGTGCACGACCGGGATGCCGAGTTCGGCGGCGCGGGCCAGCTCGGGGTTGTCGGCGCGGATGGCGCTGGAGACGACCACGCAGGTGGAGTCGTCCGCGAGGTGGCCGGCGGCGTGCCCGATGTGCACCGTGACGCCGTGGGCGCGCAGCGCCTGGGCGGTCTCGGAGTCACGGGCGTCGCTGCCGGCCACCCGCCCGCCGCGCTGGGCGAGGATCTTCGCGATGCCGGACATGCCGGCTCCGCCGATGCCGATGAAGTGGGGCCGTTCCATGGCGGTCGGCAGGCCGGGCTTCATTCAGGTCGCTCCAGGTATCGATTGCTAGGGGTGAGCCGGGGCCAGCCTATTCGTTGTGGGCGAAGAGCTTGAGCACCGGAACGCCGACCTTGTGCCGCGCGCGGGAGGCCCAGTCCCGGTGGAAGAACTCCTCGACGAAGTGCGGGGCCGTCAAGACGATCACCTCATCGGCCGCGGTCTCGTCCACGACGGCCTTGAGCCGGTCGAGCGGGTGGTCCTCGACGAGCTGCCCCACGGCCTTGGCGCCCTTTCTGCGCAGGGCTTCCAGCGAGTGTTCGAGGGCCTGGGCGGCGGGGCGGCGGGCGGCGGCGCCCTCCGGTTCGTCGCCCTCGTGGAGGGCCTCGGGGAGCTCACCCAGCGCCACGTCGTCGATCGCGCGCAACAGCCTGTCCTGGTCACCCCTCGGTTGCATGAGGACGACGAACGAGACCTCGTCGTCTCCGTGCAGGGTGGTGACGAAGTCCACGTCCACCGGGGTCAGCGGCTGCTCGATCATCAATACGCTCGTGAACACGGACGCCCTCTCCTTCATGGGCCGAGGCCGGTGGGCCGGCCTCTGCGGAAACCATCCTGCCCCGCTCTCGCGCGGGCTTGCGCGGATATCTCTGCCCAGGTATGTGCCCAGCGGAAGCAAAGCGGAACGACGAATTCCGCCCCTTGTTCAGATTCGACGGTAACTGGTGAAGAGGAAGCCGGCCTCCTCCAGCACACCGGCCGCCGCGAGCCGGTGCGGAACCGTGACGGAGGGGCCTCCGGCGATGCGCTGGGCGTCCCCCGCCGTGAGCATCGGGGAGATCGTCAGGCACAGCTCGTCCAGCACGTCGGCGGCCACGAACTGCCCCAGCAGCCGGGGGCCGCCCTCGGTGAGCTGACGACGCAGCCCGCGCGCGGCGAGTTCCCGCACCACCCGTACGGGGTCCACGACCGCCCCGTCGCCCGCGATGACCACCTGCGCCCCGGCCCCGGTCGCCTCCGCCACCCGTTCGGCGGGCGCGGCGGCGCCGGTCAGGACCAGCGTCGGTACCAGGGGGGAGGTGAACAGGGGCAGGGAGAAGTCCAGGTCCATGCTCGCGGTGATCACCGCGATGGCGGCCGCGGGACCCTGGCCCGAGGCGCTGCGGCGCTCCGCGAACGCCTGCCGGGCCCGAGCCGGGCGGTACCCCTCCTGGCGAACCGTTTCCGCGCCCACGACGATCACGTCCGCCAGGGCGCGCAGGGTGCCGAAGATCTGCATGTCGGTCTCGCTGGAGATGGGCTGGGAGCGGCCGTCGTGCTGGGCGGCCCCGTCCAGGGTGGAGACCATGTTGGCCCGCAGCCAGTGGCCGTCGGGGCCGAGCTCGGGATACGCGTAGGCCTCCGCGAGCTCGTCCGGCGACCACGGGCGGTCGCTCCGGTCTGCTGATGTCTGATCGGTCACAGGGAACAGGCGTCGCATCGTCGCAGTGTGCCACGGCCCGTAGAGTTAAGGGCTGTGTCAACCTCTCTCACGACCTCTGGTCAGGCCTCCGGGCGGCAGCCGACAGCCGACGCGGGCCCCCAGGCCCTGTGCGCCCGGGCCCCCCGCGTGCCCGCCGAACGACTGGTCGCCGAGATGGTGCCGCCGCCGCGTTTCGACTCGGTGCGCTTCGAGACCTACGAGCCCGACCCCACCCAGCCCAGCCAGCGCGAGGCCGTCACCGTGCTGAGCGCCTTCGCCGCCGGTCTCGGCGGGGCGCACGCCGCCGGCGCCGGCAAGCGCAAGTGGTTCCAAAAGAAGGCGCCCGCCCCGGCCGCCGCCCCGCGCGGGGTCTACCTCGACGGCGGCTACGGCGTCGGCAAGACGCACCTGCTGGCGTCCCTGTGGCACGCCACCCCGGCCGAGCCCGCGCTGAAGGCCTTCGGGACGTTCGTGGAGCTGACCAACCTGGTCGGCGCGCTCGGCTTCCAGCAGACCGTGCAGACCCTGGGCGGCCACCGGCTGCTGTGCATCGACGAGTTCGAACTGGACGACCCGGGCGACACCGTGCTGGTGTCCTCACTGCTCAGCCGGCTCGTCGAGCAGGGCGTGGCACTGGCCGCGACCTCCAACACGCTGCCCGGCAAGCTCGGCGAGGGCCGGTTCGCCGCCGCCGACTTCCTGCGGGAGATCCAGGGCTTGTCCGCGCACTTCCGGCCGTTGCGGATCGACGGCCAGGACTACCGGCACCGGGGACTGCCCGAGGCCCCGGCGCCGTTCTCCGACGAGCAGGTCACCAAGGCCGCGTACGCGACGCCCGGCGCGAGCCTGGACGACTTCCCGGGGCTGCTGGAGCACCTGGCCCAGGTGCACCCGAGCCGCTACGGAGCGCTGACCGACGGCATATCCGCGGTGTGCCTGACGGATGTCGGTGCCGTCCCGGACCAGTCGACGGCGCTGCGACTGGTGGTCCTCGCCGACCGGTTGTACGACCGCGAGATACCGGTCCTCGCCTCCGGCGTGCCGTTCGACCGCCTGTTCAGCGACGAGATGCTGGGCGGGGGCTATCGCAAGAAGTACTTCCGCGCCATATCGCGGCTCACCGCCCTGGCACGCGACGCGAAGGGGCTGGTGGCCCAGTAGGTTGGGTCGCGCCGGGCCGTTCGCGCGTACGGATCGTCACGCGTACGTCCGGTTCGGTCGTTTCCACTTCTGCGAAGGGATCCACCATGGCCACCACGCGTACCGCGCACACCGACTGGCAGGGCAACCTCCTCAAGGGCTCGGGTGTCGTCACCCTCGACTCCTCGGGCCGGGGTTCGTTCGACGTCTCCTGGCCCTCGCGCGCCGAGGCCGCGAACGGCAAGACCAGCCCGGAAGAGCTGATCGCCGCCGCCCACTCCAGCTGCTACTCGATGGCCCTCTCGCACGGCCTCGACGGCGCCGGCACCCCGCCCACCCGGGTGGAGACCAAGGCGGACGTGACGTTCCAGCCCGGTGAGGGCATCACCGGCATCCACCTGACGGTGCGCGCCGAGGTCCCCGGTCTGGACGCCGACGCCTTCGCGGCCGCCGCCGAGGACGCTAAGAAGAACTGCCCGGTGAGCCAGGCCCTGACGGGTACGACGATCACCCTGAGCGCCGAACTGATCTGACGCCGACCCGGCTCCGGACGCGGCCGGTCGCCTCGGTGGCGGACGCCGCCCCGCCGACCGGCCGCGCGGGCTCCCGCCCCGGCCGCGCGGGCCCCGGGCCGATCGCGACGGCGTCGGGCCCATCGTCGCCCGTCCGGCGCCACCCGCGGGGGTGACCACTCGGCGCGGGGCACCGGACGGGGCGGAGTCGGCGTGGTACCACGGCCCGGTCGCTTGGTCCGCCCCGCAGCCGGGAGTCGCCGATGTCCGTCACCCGACGCAGCCTGCTCGCCGCGGCCGGCATCACCTTCAGCGGGGCGCTCGGCGCGCTGTTCGGCGGAGCGGCGGGCGCCACCCCGGTCCGCCGGGGGTACGGGCCGCTCGTCCCCGACCCGGACGGGCTGCTGGACCTGCCGGTGGGGTTCTCCTACCGGGTGCTCTCCCGCGCCGGGACGCCGCTGCGCTCCGGCGGGGGCCTGGTGCCGGGCAACTGCGACGGCATGGCCGCCTTCGGCGCGGGGCCGCGCGGCGGCGTACGTCTGGTCCGCAACCACGAGAACCGCGCCACGGCCGCCCTGCGCGTCCCCGCCGTCGACGGCCTGACCTACGACCCGGGCGCCCTGGGCGGCTGCACGGTCCTCACCGTGGACCCGGCCGGGGACCTCACCGCCGAGCGCGTCGCCCTCGCCGGGACGGCCGTCAACTGCGCGGGCGGGCGGACCCCGTGGAACACGTGGCTGAGCTGCGAGGAGACCGAGGACCGGGCGGGGACGGACGGGTACGCACGGGACCACGGGTACGTCTTCGAGGTCGACCCGGCCGACCCCCTCCGCTCCGGCGCCGTCCCGCTCACCGCGATGGGCCGCTTCGCGCACGAGGCCGTCGCCGTGGACCCGTACACCGGGGTCGTCTACGAGACCGAGGACGCGTTCGTCGAGCCGTTCGGGCTCTTCTACCGGTTCCTGCCCGCCCGACCCCTCGGCGGCCTCGGCTCCCTGCGGGCGGGCGGCGCCCTCCAGGCGCTGCGGGTGCCCGGCGTGCGGGACCTGTCCGTCGTGGACGAGCCGGGGGCCGAGTTCCCGGTGGAGTGGGTCCCCGTGCCGGACCCCTCGGCGGCCGGGACGGCCGTCCGCTTCCAGGACTTCGGCCGGGGCGGGATCACCCACGCCCAGAAACTGGAGGGCTGCTACTGGGGCGGGACCGGCGTCCACTTCGTCTCCAGCTACGCCCGCAGCCGCGAGGGAGCGGCCGCCGACCACCACGGGCAGGTCTGGTTCTACGATCCGCGCCGCGCCCGGTTGCGCCTGGGCGTGGTGTTCGGGCCGTCCACCGACATCACCCTGCCCGGGGACTGCCCCGACAACATCTGCCCGGCCCCGGACGGCGGTCTGATGGTGTGCGAGGACGGTGGCGGCGACCAGTACGTCTTCGGCGTGACCCTGGACGGCGAGGTGTACCCGGTGGCCCGCAACGCGGAGGACATCGGCAAGCCCGGCGCCCCGCAACGGGCCGAGTTCGCCGGGGTCACCTTCTCCCCCGGAGCCCGGACGCTGTACGTCAACGCCTACACCCCCGGGACCACCTTCGCGGTGACGGGACCCTGGAACCACTGAGGCGCCCCACCGTGCGCCGCCGCCCCCGATGTCGGATGATCGGACGAAGTCGACTGATCGGGGTGGACGGCGATGGCGAAGAAGGACGGGGCGAAGCGCGCCGCGGAGAAGGACCGGCAGGGCAAGAAGACGGGGAAGTCCTCCCTGCGCGCGCTGCTGCGCGTCCCGCCCGGCCGGGTCGACCTCGGCGCCGTCGACCCGTCCTCGACCCCGGGCGGCCCGTCCCGCAAGGCGGACGGGGTGGCCGACACCGCGAGGATGGCCGATCCGCTCGCCTCGCTCCAGGAACGGCTGTACGCGGCGAGCACCGCGGGTGACCGGCGCCGGGTCCTGCTCGTGCTCCAGGGCATGGACACCAGCGGCAAGGGCGGCACGGTCAAGCACGTGATCGGCTTCCTCAATCCCTCGGGCTGCCGCGTCCGGGCCTTCAAGGCGCCCACCCCCGAGGAGCGGAGCCATCCGTTCCTGTGGCGGGTCACGAAGGCCCTCCCCCGGCCCGGCGAGTTCGGCATCTTCGACCGCTCGCACTACGAGGACGTCCTGGTCGCCCGCGTCCGCGCGTTGGTTCCCCGCCCCGAGCTGAACCGGCGCTACGACGAGATCAACCGCTTCGAGGAGTCGCTCGCCGAGGACGGCGTCACCGTCGTGAAGGCCTTCCTCCACATCTCCTACGAGGAGCAGCGCGAACGGCTGCTGGCCCGGCTCGACAACCCGTCCAAGCACTGGAAGTTCAGCCCGGGCGACATCGACGACCGGGCACTGTGGCCGGCGTACCAGCGCGCCTACGAGGTGGCGCTGGAGCGCTGCGCCTCGGACGCCGCGCCCTGGTACGTGGTGCCCGCCGACCGCAAGTGGTATCGCAACTGGGCCATCGGCAGGCTCCTGACGGAGCATCTGGAGGACATGGACCCGCGCTATCCGAGTGCTGATTTCGACGTAGACGAGTGCCGCGCGCGTCTACTTGCCACATAGTCGGATATTTTGCCTGGCGTGACCCTCTCCGTAGCAGTGCGCAATGCCGCGGCCGTGGCCGCCCTCGGTGCCGCCCTCGCCGGTTGCGGGGGCGGCACCGGCTCGCCGAAGCCCGCGAACCAGGCCCGGACGGGCACCTCGGCGGCGCCCGCGCCCGCCTCGCCGTCCGCCACCCCCTCGGGCTCGCCGAAGGCCGGCGCGCCGGCCGCGGTCGCGGTCCTGCCACCCGGTCCGAACGGCCTGACACCCGTCTTCGAACGGGCGAAGCAGCGGACCGACAAGACCGTGGCCCTGACGTTCGACGCGGACATGACCTCCGATCAGGGCCCGCGCGCCGCCTCGGGGGAACGCTTCGACAACCCGCAGCTGATCTCCTCGCTGCGCGCCCTCAAGGTGCCGGCCACGATCTTCATGACCGGCCGCTGGGCGGAGGAGTACCCCGACCAGGCGAAGGCCATCGGCAGCGATCCCAACTTCGAGATCGCCAACCACTCGTACAGCCACCACGCCTTCAAGTCCCCCTGCTACGGGCTCCCCGCGCTCGACGCCGCCGCCGCGAAGGCCGACGTGGACCGGGCGTTCGCCGCCTTCCGGACGGCGGGCGCGGTCAACACCGTCCCCTACTTCCGCTTCCCCGGCGGGTGCTACGACGACCAGGCCCTACGGGCGCTGTCCCCGGCCAGGGTGACGGCCGTGCAATGGGACGTCGTCAGCGGCGACGCCTTCGCCAAGGACCCCGAGGCGGTGGCCGAGCAGGTGCTGAGCGGGGTGAAGCCGGGCTCGGTCGTGGTCATGCACTGCACGCGCAGCGCCGCGCCGGTCACCGAGGAGGCCGTCCGCAAGGTCGTCCCCGAGCTGCGCAAGCGCGGCTACCGCTTCGTGAAGGTCTCCGACCTGATCGGGAAGTAGGCGGCGGGACGGGTCTATCCCGAACAGGCGGAGCGCTGCGCGTCCTGCCACTCGCACACCGGGCACAGCACCACGCCGGGGGTGGCGACCCCGTACTCGGTGGGCTTGCCGCACTCCACGCAGTCGGCGTACGGCGGCCCGTCCACCCGCCCGGCGGGCGCGGCCGGGGCGGGGCAGTAGGAGGCGTCGCGCCCCTCGTCCCGTTCTTCGTTCCGCTGTTCGTTCCGCTGTTCACGGTCCATACGGACGAGGGTACGCACCTCGTCCGCAAGGGGGCCGTTCAGTGGGCCGCGGGCGCCTCGGTGACCTCGCTGGGGCGGACGATGACGAAGCCCTCGCCGCTGAGTTCGAGTTGGACGGCCTCCCCGGAGCCGCCGCGGATCATCGACCCGATCGACTGGGAGCGGTGCAGTCCGGTCTCCAGGGAGGCGCTCCATCCGACGACCGCGTCCGTGTCCACGTAGACCGGCGCCTGTGCGGTGACCGGGATGACGATCGGGTTGCCGTCGCAGATCACCGCGAGCTTGCCGGTACCGGTGAACAGGCTGTTGAACAGGCCTCCGCCGGTCATGCCCGCGCCCTTGACCATCCTGATCTCGTAGGACAGCGACGGGTCGAAGCACAGCACGTTGCGTCCGTTGATGGTCAGGGCGTCACCGGGCTCGAACTCCACGATGAAGCAGTTCGCGGCCTGGTGGGCGAACCAGGCCTCGCCCTGACCGCGCACCGACATCAGGGCCAGGCCCTCACCGGTCACGGCGCGCTTGAGCATGCCGCCTATGCCCTGCCCCTTGCGCTCGAACCGGAGGTTGCCGCGGAAGGCGACCATCGAGCCCTGGCGGGCCAGCATCTCCCCGTTGACGGTGTACTTGACGGACTTGGCGTTCTGGAGGGTCATGCCGGGTACGGCGGATGACCGGACCAGGTTCTCGGACGCGAAAAGATCACTCTTCATGGGCTCGATCCTCGCCCGGACGCCACCCCTGCGGCATCCCCCTGAAGTCGGAGGCCGGCAGACTGGGTCGGATGAGCACCGAGGACACCCAGGCCCGCCCGGACACCGCCCCCGCACCGGCCGTGGGGGCCGACAGCCCGTTCCGCAAGGAGCACGCCACCCGCGACGAGGCCCCCCAGTTCGTGCTGCCGCTGGTCGTGCGGATCGAGAAGACCTCGCCGCCGGCCAGGACCGACGCGTTGGAGACGGCGGCCCGCGCGGTGCTGGTGCTGCTGACGGACGAGCGCTCGCACGGCGACGGCGAGTGGGCCGCGGCCGTCCGGGACTGGCAGGACGCGCGTATCCGCAAGGTGGTCCGGCGGGCCCGCGGGGCGGAATGGCGCAAGGCCGGGACCCTGCCCGGGGTCACGGTCCACGGCGACGGCCCCTCGGGGGCGGACACCGAGGTACGGGTCTTCCCGCCGGTGCCGCTCGACGGCTGGCCGAAGGAGTTGGCCAAGCTCCAGGTGTCGGGCACCGACCTCGACGACCCCGAGCCGGTCGCCCCGGCGGCGCCCGGGGTGCCGGTGCTGTGGCTCAACCCCGACCTCGACATGTCGGCCGGCAAGGCGATGGCCCAGGCCGGGCACGCGGCGCAGTTGGCGTGGTGGGAGCTGACCCCGGCGGAGCGCGGCGCGTGGCGGGACTCCGGTTTCCGACTGGCCGTACGGACGGCTCCGCGCGAGCGGTGGGCGGAGCTGAGCGCGAGCGGGCTGCCGGTGGTGCGGGACGCGGGGTTCACGGAGATCGCGCCCGGGTCCTGCACGGTGGTCTCGGACCACCCGGCGCTCCGGGCCCGGCTGTAGGTCCGCCGGCGCGGGGCCGGTCCGCGGCGGAACCTCAAATGTTGCTCTGAACGTCCCCTCCGGCGGGTTGGCGGGACCGCGCCGGGGCCATCACACCGGCGAACGGACCGATGGAAGGGGGGCGGGGGACATGAAGCCCATGGCACACCTGGGGGTGGGCATCGGCTGGCGGCCGGAGATCGCGGAAGCGGTGGAACGGCTGCCCGGCCTGGACTGGGTCGAGGTGGTGGCGGAGAACATCTGCCCCGGCCACCTGCCCGACCCGCTGACGCGGCTGCTGGAGCGCGGCGTCCGCGTCATCCCGCACGGGGTCTCCTTGGGCCTCGGCGGCGCCGACCGGCCGGACTCCGGGAAGCTGGCCGCGCTCGGTGAGCGGGCGGTGGCGCTGGGCGCGCCGCTGGTCACCGAGCACATCGCCTTCGTACGCACCTCCTCGCCGGTGCTGGAAGCGGGGCACCTGCTGCCGGTGCCACGCACCCGCGACGCGTTGGACGTGCTCTGCGAGAACGTCCGCATCGCGCAGGCCGCGCTGCCCGTTCCGCTGGCGCTGGAGAACATCGCCGCGCTGTTCCCGTGGCCCGGGGACGAGCTGTCGGAGGCGCGGTTCCTGACGGAGTTGGTGGAGCGGACCGGGGTGCGGCTGCTCATCGACGTGGCGAACCTCCACACCAACCGGGTGAACCGGGGCGAGGACCCGGCCGCGGTGCTGGACGCGATCCCGCCGGCGGCGCTGGCGTACGTGCACGTCGCGGGGGGCGTGGAGCGGGACGGGGTGTGGCACGACACGCACGCGCACCCCGTGTCGGGGGAGGTGCTGGACGTACTGGCGCGGTTGCGGGAGCGGATGGAGCCCGCCGGGGTGTTGCTGGAGCGGGACGACGACTTCCCGCCGGAGCGCGAACTGGAGGCGGAACTCCGGGCGATCCGCGCGGTGCTGGCTGCCCGCCCGGCCTCGCCCGCACCGGGACGGCGCACCGCGCCTGCCGGGACCACCGCCCCGGACGCGGACGCGGTCACGGACGCGGCCGCCCTCACGGACGCGGCCGCCGTGACGGACGCCGACACCGTGACGGACGCGGTCCGGACCCGGCTCGGGCTCCGGCAGGCGGCGCTGCTGTCGGCGCTGGTCGCGAGCACTCCCGTACCGGAGGGCTTCGACCGGCAGCGCATCCGCATCCAGGCCCGCGCGCTGGCCGCCAAGCGGGCTTCGGTGGTGGCCAGGTCTGCGCCCGAGCTGCCCGAGATCCTGGGCGGGCAGGACGCGTACCGCACCGCGTTCCTCGGGTACGCCCGAGGCCGCCCGATGACCGCCGGATACCGCCGCGACGCCCTGGACTTCGCCGAGCACCTGCTGATCCGTGACCTCCCGGCCGACCGGGACTCCCGCCGCCGGCTCACCGCCTGGTGGCGGGAGCGGGCCGGGGCGCGCCCGCCGCGCCGGATCGCGCGCTGGGCGCGGGCTCTGGTGGGGAGGGCGGCGTGAACCTCCTCGCCCTCGCGGTCTGGCTCGCCGTGGCCACTTCCACCGTACTGCTCTTCCGCGGCCCGCGCGGGCGGCGTTCCGCCTCGTCCGGCTCGGCGCCGTACCTGCATGATCTGTCCGAGGCCGCGTTCCTGGCGGGTGGGCCGGGGGCGGTCGTGGACACCGCGCTCGTCTCCATGCTCTGTGACGGCCGGCTGGTGGTCGGCGGCCCGGGCATCGTGCACGCCCGGCCCGGGGTACGGGCCGCCGACGTCGGCGAGCGGGCCGTGCTCCAAGCCCTGCGGGAGGCGCCCTCGGGGTGGTTGTACCAGGTGCGTTACGCGGCCATGGTCGACCCGTCCGTACAGGAGACCGGGGACGCGCTGGCCGACCGGGGACTGATCACCGTGCCCGGTTCGGGGCGGGGGCGGCGCCGTTGGGGGCTGGCGCAGGCGGTGTTGTGCGTGCTGATGGTGCCGGTGTCGCTGGTGCTCACCTTCGTGGCGTGGGATTCGGACTCCGGCTTCCAGGTGCCGTTCGTCACCGAGGTGTTGCCCGCGCTGGTGGCCGGCGTCGCGTTCGGGGTCGTCGGCGCCCGCCGGGCCCGGCAGCGGATCACCCCGGCGGGACGCGAGGCGCTCGGCGCGATGCGGGCCCGGTACGCGATCGACCGGACCCCGCGCGTCCGGACGGCCCTGTTCGGGCTGCGCGGTCTGCGGGACCCGTACCTGCGGCAGCAGCTGGTACCGGCCGCCCGCGGTACCCGCCTGGCCGCGGCCCAGTCGGGCCCCCGGCAGAGCGGCGGCGGTTCCGGCTCGTCCGTGTCGGCCGCCGACGTGGCGCCGCTCGTGTGGTGCGCGGCGACCGACGGGGCGGGCTCCGGCTCCTCGTGCGGGGGCGCCGGTTCGAGCTGCGGGGGCGCCGGCTCCGGTTGTTCCGCCGGCTCCGGCTGCTCGTCGGGGTCAAGCTGTTCGTCCGGCTCCAGTTGCTCGTCCGGCTCCAGTTGCTCGTCCGGGTCGAGCTGTTCCTCCGGTTCCAGCTGCTCCAGCAGCTCCTGACCGGATGCCAGGCGGCGCGCGCTGAGGCAAAGGGGGGAGCTGGGGCGACACCCGGGTCGGGGTGCTGTACACGGGGCGGCCGGACGGCATCTCATCGGACCAGCCGATGAGATGCGAGGTCCCCCATGCGGAGGAAGCCCACACGCCGCACGGCCACGGCGGCGGTCCTCTGCCTCGCCCTGGCCGGTCCCGTCCCCGCCCGGGCCGCCGGCGGGGAATCCGAATCCGACCGGATGGTCGAGGCGGCCGAGGCGGCCGGGGCCGAACGCGTCGCCCGCGATACCCCGCCGCTCACCTTCGGGCCCTGCACCGCCGCCGAGTCGCTGCCGGACCCCGTCCGGTGCGCAACGTTGCGCGTCCCGCTCGACTACGCCCGCCCGGGCGGCCCCCGGATCTCCCTCACCGTGAGTCGGGTCCCGGCCACCGGGCGCGGCGGGGCGGCGCGGCAGGGCGCCCTCGTCTACAACCCGGGCGGACCCGGTGCCTCGGGGATGGGCTTCCCGCTCTTCGGCGCCCTCCCCGCCTGGGAGCGCGTCGCCGCCGCCTACGACCTCGTCGGCTACGCCCCGCGCGGGGTCGGCCGCTCCGCCGCCCTGTCCTGTCAGGACCCGGCCGCCCGCGCCGAGGCGCCCACCCAGGTCCCGGCCGAGCCCTCGGCCGCGTACAAGAGGCGCTGGCTCGCCGCCGCCCGCGCCTACGCGCTCGGTTGCGCGCGGCGGGCCGGCGCCGCGCTGCCGTACTACACGACCCTCGACAACGTCCGGGACCTGTACGTGCTCCGCGCCGCGCTCGGCGAGTCGCGGCTGAACTTCGTGGGGGCCTCGTACGGCAGCTACCTGGGGGCCGTGTACGCCACCCTCTACCCGGACCGGCTGCGGCGGATGGTCTTCGACTCGGCGGTCGACCCGGACCCGCGCCGCGTCTGGTACCGGAACAACCTCGACCAGGGCCCCGGCTTCGAGCGCCGCTGGTACGACTTCCGCGCCTGGGTCGCCCGCCACCACGCCGCGTACGGTCTCGGCGCGACCCCGGAGGCCGTGCTGGGTGCCTACGAACGCGTCCGGGAAGCGGTGGCGCGCACCCCCGCCGGCGGGGTGGTGGGAACGGGCGAACTCCACGCCGCCTTCCTCCAGACCGCGTACTACGACGACGTCTGGCCGGACCGGGCACGGGCGCTGGCCGCCTTCCTGCGGGGCGACCCGGGCCCGCTGACGGAGCAGGCGGCGCCGGACCCGGCGCGCGCCGTCGCCGCGGAGAACGCGACGGCCGTCTACACGGCGGTGCTGTGCAACGACGCCCCCTGGCCGACCGATTGGGACACCTGGGAGCGGGACAACACGGAGGTGGCGCGCCGGGCGCCCTTCGAGACCTGGGCCAACGCGTTCCTCAACCTGCCCTGCGCGTCCTGGCCGGTGCGGGGGCGGCGACGTCCGGTGGATGTCGGGGCCCGGCGGCCGTCGCTCCCCCGCACCCTGATCGTGGCGGCGGAACGGGACGGGGCCACCCCCTACCCGGGGGCGCTGGAGCTCCGGCGGCGGCTCGGGCCGTCGGCCGCGCTGGTCACGGAGGAGGGGGCGGGGACGCACGGGGTGGTCGGCGGTCTCAACGACTGCGTCGACCGGCACGTGGAGCGGTACTTGCTGACGGGCGGCACCCCGGGGCGGGGTGTCGCGTGCGCGCCGCATCCGGAGCCCGCACCGGTGTCGCTGGACGAGCGGGCGGCCCAGGTCCCGGGGAATGCTCCCAGGGCACTGTCGCCGCCGGTCGTCTGAACTTCCGGGCGGGATCTCCGGCTGCGTCGATTCGGGGGCGGGGCCTCCCGATCACCGGCGGCCGCCCCCCAGTCACGGGGGCACTGCGCCGGTCCTTCCCCCCAGGGGAGGTATCAGGCGAGCCCTGCCACCAGATCGGCGACGGACTTGCGGCGCCCGGTGTAGAAGGGCACCTCCTCACGGACGTGCATACGGGCCTCGGAGGCACGCAGGTGACGCATGAGGTCGACGATGCGCCACAGTTCGTCGGCCTCGAAGGCCAGCAGCCACTCGTAGTCGCCGAGCGAGAACGAGGCGACGGTGTTGGCGCGCACGTCGGGGTAGCCGCGGGCCATCTTGCCGTGGTCGGCGAGCATGCGGCGGCGGTCGTCGTCGGGCAGCAGGTACCAGTCGTACGAGCGCACGAAGGGGTACACGCTGACGTACTCGCGCGGGTTCTCGTCGGCCAGGAACGCCGGGATGTGGGACTTGTTGAACTCCGCCGGGCGGTGCAGGGCCATGTTCGACCAGACCGGCTCCAGCGTGCGGCCGAACTTGGTGCGGCGGAAGAGGTTGTAGGCGGTCTGCAGCTCGTCCGCCGTCTCCGCGTGCCACCAGATCATGATGTCCGCGTCGGCGCGCAGGCCGGAGACGTCATAGGTGCCGCGGACGGTGATGTCCTTGGCGGCCAGCTGATCGAAGAGTTCCTGGACCTCGTCGGCGAAGCCGGTGCGGTCCTCCGGGAGAACGTCCTTCAGCTTGAAGACGGACCACAGGGTGTAGCGAATGACCTCGTTCAGGTCCTTCGCCTTCTTCCCCGCGTTGGGAATCTTCTCTGGTGCAGTCATGTGCCTATTGTCCCGTGTGCTGATCAGTGGTCTGTGCCAGGGGTGCCGAACGTGCCCCCGAGCGCGCCGAGCACCACGTCGGCGGCCTTGCCCGCGCTCGCGACGCACGCCGGGATGCCCACCCCGTCGTAGAGCGCGCCGCACACCGCGAGGCCCGGCAGGGCGGCGACGGCGGCCCGGACGCGCGCGACCCGGGCGAGGTGGCCGACGGGGTACTGGGGCAGGCCGCCGTCCCAGCGGGTGACGGTGGAGGCGACCGGGCGGCCGCTGAGGCCCACGGCCTCGCCGAGGTCGCGGAGGGAGACCTCGACCAGCTCGGCGTCCTCGCGCTCCAGCTCGGCCTCGTCGCCGTGGCGGCCGACGGAGGTGCGCAGCGGGAAGAGGTCCGGATCGGCGTCCGACCAGGCCCACTTGTTGCCGGAGAAGGTGGAGGCCTTGATGGTGTGACCGTCGACCGGCGGCACGAGGAACCCGCTGGCGCCGCCGTCGGTGATCGCGGGGGGCAGGTCGGTGCGCCGGAAGGCCATGGTCACCAGGGCCATCGAGGCGTACTCGACTGCGCGCAGCTCGGCGGCGGCCGTGGGGACCAGCGCGTCGAGCAGGTGGGCGGTGGGTCCGGCGGGGGTGGCCAGGACCACGCCGTCGGCCTCGATGACCTCGGACGCGGTGACCACGCGCCAGCCTTCGGGCGTACGCAGGAGCTCGCGCACGGGACGCCCGGTGTACAGGTCCGCTCCCGCGGCCCGGCAGGCCTCGGCCACGGCGAGCGGGAGCCGTCCGACGCCGCCTTCGATCCCGGCGAAGACCGGGCCGGCCGTCCGGTTCTGTGTCGCGGCCCGGCGCTGCAGTTCCCGTACGCCGTCGCCCAGGAGCGCGTGGGCGCGGGCGGCCTCGTAGAGCTGCGGTACGGCGGCCCGCATGGAGATCCGGTAGGCGTCGCCCGCGTAGACCCCGCCGAGCAGCGGCTCGACCAGCCGGTCGACGACCTCGCGGCCGAGGCGGGCGGCGACGTACTCGCCGACGGCGACGTCCTCGCCGATCTCGGCGGGGGGCAGCGTCGGCTCGGCCTCGATCCGGGCCAGGCCCTCGGCGGAGAGCACCCCGGAGGCGGCGAGGGGCCCCAAGTCGCCCGGGACGCCCATGACATGACCGCGGGGCATGGGGCGCAGCGCGCCGCGGGTCCACAGGTGGGCGGTGGCGGTGGCGGGCGACCGGAGCGCGTCGCCGAGCCCCACGGCCCGGGCCAGGTCCACGCCTTCGGGCCGGCGGGCGAGCATGGATTCGGCCCCGAGGTCGACGGGGGCGCCGGCCAGCTCCCCGGCGTACAGCTTGCCGCCTAGGCGCGGGCCGGCCTCCAGGAGCGTGACGCGGACGCCGTCGCCGAGCAGCCGGTGGGCGGCCGCCAGGCCGGCGATGCCGCCGCCGATGACGACGACGTGACCGGGGGGTCCCGGCCGGTCCGTACGCATGTCCGCTTCGTGCATGGACACATCGTCTCAGACCGATCACCGCGGCCGGACCGCAGT
This sequence comes from Streptomyces sp. A1136, assembly GCF_004795055.1. Classification (GTDB taxonomy): domain Bacteria; phylum Actinomycetota; class Actinomycetes; order Streptomycetales; family Streptomycetaceae; genus Streptomyces. The sequence continues at coordinate 266,925 of NZ_SSBJ01000006.1, read as the reverse complement.
CCTCGTCGTCGACGGCGGTCGGGGCGGGGAGCGGGACCGGGAACTGCACACGTATGCGGTCGTTCACCCGTAGCGTGTCCCCCACGTGACGGTGGCGCAGGCGGAGGACGGTGCGGACGATGGCAGCGGAACGACTGGTGGTGGTCGGCGGCGACGCGGCGGGAATGGCCGCCGCTTCCCAGGCCCGGCGGTTGAAGGGTCCGACGGAGCTCGCGATCACCGCCTTCGAACGCGGGCACTTCACCTCGTACTCCGCGTGCGGCATCCCCTACTGGGTCGGCGGCCGGGTCCCCGAGCGGGACGCTTTGATCGCCCGGACCCCCGAGGAGCACCGGGCCCGCGACATCGACCTGCGCACCCGCACGGAGGTCGTCGAGCTCGACCTCGCGGGGCAGCGGGTCCGCGCCCGGGACCTCGGGTCGGGCGCCGAGAGCTGGACGGACTACGACAAGCTCGTGCTGGCGACGGGTGCCCGCCCGGTCCGCCCGCGCCTGCCCGGGATCGGCGCGCACGGGGTGCACGGGGTGCAGACCCTGGACGACGGGCAGCGCCTGATGGACACCCTGGAGCGGACGTCGGGCCGCAGGGCGGTCGTGGTCGGCGCCGGCTACATCGGTGTGGAGATGGCGGAGGCCCTGGTGGGGCGGGGCTTCGAGGTGACCGTGTTGCACCGCGGCGAGCAGCCGATGGCCACCCTGGACCCGGACATGGGCGCCTTGGTGCACGCCGCCATGAACGGCATGGGCATCCGCACGGTGGCCGGGGCCGAGGTGACGAAGATCCTCACGGACGAGGAGGGTCGGGCCTCGGCGGTGGCCACGGCGGCGGGCGACGAGTACCCGGCGGACGTGGTCGTCCTCGGCATCGGCGTCGAGCCCCGGACCTCCCTGGCCCGGGCGGCCGGTCTGCCGCTCGGCGAGTCGGGCGGGCTGCTGACGGACCTGTCGATGCGGGTGCGCGGCCACGAGAACATCTGGTCGGGCGGCGACTGCGTGGAGGTCCTGGACCTGGTGGCCGGCCGCAACCGGCACATCCCGCTGGGCACGCACGCCAACAAGCACGGGCAGGTGATCGGCTCGGGCGTCGGCGGCGGTTACGCGACGTTCCCGGGGGTGGTGGGGACGGCGGTGAGCAAGGTGTGCGAGCTGGAGATCGCCCGGACGGGACTGCGCGAGAAGGACGCGCTGGCGGCGGGGCTGCGCTTCGTCTCGGCGACGATCGAGTCGACCACGACGGCGGGCTACTACCCGGGCGCGGCCAAGATGACGGTCAAGATGCTGGCGGAGCGCCGTACCGGCCGGCTGCTCGGCGTCCAGATCGTCGGCGGCGCGGGCTCCGCGAAGCGGGTGGACATCGCGGCGGTGGCCCTGACTGCGGGGATGACGGTGGACCAGGTGGTGTCCCTGGACCTCGGCTACGCGCCGCCGTTCTCCCCGGTCTGGGACCCGATCCAGGTGGCGGCCCGCAAGGCGGTGTCCGCGGTGCGGGCGGCGGACGCGTGACGGGCCGCGGGCCCCGGGGCGTGGCGCCCCGGGGCCCGCGGGTCCGACGGCTTCAGCGTGCGGTGCGGGTGTGGACGTAGTCCACCAGGCGGGTCAGCGCGTCGGGGTCCGTGGTGGGGAGCACGCCGTGACCGAGGTTGAAGACGTGGCCCTCCAGACCGGCGGCGGCCGCGAGGACCTCGTCCGCCTTGGCCTCGACGGCCTCCGGGGTCGAGAACAGCACGGCGGGGTCCAGGTTGCCCTGGAGCGCCTTGCCGGGGCCGACCCGCTTGACGGCTTCGTCCAGCGAGACCCGGTAGTCGACGCCCATGACGTCCGCGCCGGCCTCGCCCATCAGGCCGAGCAGCTCGCCGGTGCCGACACCGAAGTGGATGCGCGGCACTCCGTACGACTCGACGGCCGAGAACACCTTCGCCGACGCGGGCATCACCGAGCGCCGGTAGTCGGCCGGGGCCAGCGCGCCGACCCAGGAGTCGAAGAGCTGGATCGCGGAGACGCCGGCCTCGATCTGGACCTTCAGGAACGCGGCGGTGATCTCCGCCAGGCGGTCCAGCAGGTCCGCCCAGAGCTGCGGGTCCCCGTACATCAGGGCCTTGGTGTGTTCGTGGTTCTTCGACGGGCCGCCCTCGACCAGGTAGCTCGCGAGGGTGAAAGGCGCGCCGGCGAAGCCGATCAACGGCGTGGAGCCCAGTTCACCCGTGAGCATGCCGATCGCCTCGGTGACGTAGGAGACGTCCTCCGGGGTGAGGTCGCGCAGCTGTGCGAGGTCCTCGCGGCGGCGGATCGGCTGGGCCACGACCGGGCCGATGCCCGGCTTGATGTCCAGGTCCACGCCGATGGCCTTCAGCGGCACCACGATGTCGGAGAAGAAGATCGCGGCGTCCACGCCGTGGCGTCGCACCGGCTGCAGGGTGATCTCGGTGACCAGGTCGGGGCGCATGCAGGACTCCAACATGGCCGTGCCCTGGCGGACCTTGCGGTACTCGGGAAGCGAGCGCCCGGCCTGCCGCATGAACCACACGGGGGTGTGCGGCACCGGCTCTCGCCGGCACGCCTTCAGGAAGGCGGAATCGTACGTCTGACTCGGCTGGCCCGTCGGGCGGTCAATGGCGCTCACGCGCCAAATCTTCGCACGTATGAAGAAGTGCGCGGCCCGGCGCGGGTGTCCCTGCGCCGTACGGGCTCCCGTTCCGCCTAGTCTTCCCCGCATGGCTGCGGCTCAGGGACGATTTTCAGATGGCGCTGACGGTACGGACAGCGCGAAGGAGAGCTCCGTCCCGCTCCCGTTCCGGCGGGCGGTCGACGGCTTGAAGAAGGCGCGGCTGCGCACGGGCATCGAGATCGAGCCGACGAAGCCGCCCCAGAGACTGGCCCCGCACGCCTACGCGCTGGAGGCGGCGGTCGTCGACGGCGAGGACGACCTGGCCGACGGCCGACTGATCCTGCTCCACGACCCGGCCGGCCACGACGCCTGGCAGGGCACCTTCCGCATGGTGACGCTGGTACGGGCGGAACTGGAGCCGGAGATGGCCGGGGACCCGCTGCTGCCGGAGGTGTCCTGGTCCTGGCTGACGGGCGCGCTGGACGCGCGCGGCCTGACGTACGGGGAGGCGAGCGGCACCGTGACCATGGCGAGCTCGCATTACTTCGGCGGCCTCGCGGAGCGGCGGCCGGCGACCCAGATCGAGATCAGGGCCTCCTGGACGCCCCGTGAGGGGGTGGGCGGCGTGCCGGACACCGCGGCGCACCTGTCGGCCTGGTGCGAGCTGCTGTGCCAGATCGCGGGCCTGCCGCCGGTGGGTCCGACGGACTCCGGCACGGGCGTGGTCTCCCTGCCACAGCGACGCGGCCCGCACCACCCGTAGAGAGGGGCCGTACGGCCCAGTGGGCGCCTGAGGGGACGTGCGGCGACGCGCCCGGCCGGCCCGGTCGCCGCCGAGGGCGGTCAGAACAGGACGCCCGTTGCGGCCTTCTGATCATCGCTTGATCGATCAGGCGTCCGAATTGCCCGAATTGTTACTCACCAAATCGTGATCATTCCCTAAAGCCGGGCGGGTGACGTGCCGAAGGAGTCAGTGACCATCAGCACGGTGCGCACCGGCTTTCCTTCCCCGAGCCGGACGCCCCGCCACTCCCCCAGGAGGCCTAGGTGTCCGTTCTTCTCGAGCAGCCCGCAAGCCTGGTCGCCTACCGCCCGAACAAGCCGACGGCCATGGTCGTCGTGGCCGACCCGCGCGTCCGTTCCACCGTGACCCGCCATCTGTGGGCCCTCGGAGTACGTGATGTGATCGAGGCGTCGTCCATCGCGGAGGCCCGCCCCCGCGTCGGCAGCCCGCGCGACATCTGCGTGGCCGACGTACACCTGCCCGACGGTTCCGGTCTCACCCTGCTCTCCGAGACCCGCGCCGCCGGCTGGCCGAACGGCCTGGCCCTGTCCGCCGCCGACGACATCGGCGCGGTACGCAACGCCCTCGCGGGCGGAGTCAAGGGCTACGTCGTCACCGGAACCCGGACCAACATCGGGCTCCCCACCCGACCCGGCGCCGCCCCCATCGGCGCCGCGGCCGCCCGTATGCACCGCCGCCCCCCGGGTGCCCCGAGCCACCCGGGCGGCTACCGCGAGCTCTCCGGCCGCGAGGTCGAGGTCCTGCGCCTCGTCGCGGAGGGCCAGTCCAACAAGGCCATCGGCGTATCGATGGGCCTGTCCGCCCTGACCGTCAAGTCCCACCTCGCCCGGATCGCCCGCAAGCTGGGCACCGGCGACCGGGCCGGGATGGTCGCCGTCGCGCTGCGGACCGGGATCATCCACTGATCCCGCCCGGAGGCTCCTGGGCGACGTCCCGGGGAACCCCCGGGAAACGCCCGCACCGCACCCCCGCTCCACCCCCGCGCCCGTCGACGGAACGTTCCGGCGACGGGCGCGTCACATCCACGGATACCCTTGAGCGGTGACCGACGCCCAAGAGACCGCAGCAGACCTGCGCACCACCACCGGGGGCGGCCCCCCGGACGACGTCGACAAGGCGCCGATTCCCCTGCTCGAACCCCGCGAGGGCATCCCGCCGGTGGTCGCCGACGAGGACGCCCTGGCCCGGGTGGTCGCGGCTTTCGCCGCGGGCACCGGACCCGTCGCCGTCGACGCCGAACGCGCCTCCGGCTACCGGTACGGCCAGCGCGCCTACCTCGTGCAGCTGCGCCGCGAAGGCGCCGGATCGGCGCTGATCGACCCGGTCGGGTGCCCCGACCTCTCCACGCTCGGCGACGCCCTGAGCGGTACGGAGTGGATCCTCCACGCCGCCACCCAGGACCTGCCGTGCCTGCGTGAAATAGGCATGACCCCCACCTCCTTGTTCGACACCGAGCTGGCGGGCCGACTGGCAGGCTTCCCGCGGGTCGGACTCGGCGCGATGGTCGAGGGCGTGCTGGGCTACGTGCTGGAGAAGGGCCACTCCGCCGTCGACTGGTCCACCCGCCCGCTTCCGGAGCCGTGGCTGCGCTACGCCGCGCTCGACGTGGAGCTCCTGGTCGACCTGCGGGACGCGCTGGAGAAGGAGCTGGACCGGCAGGGCAAGCTGGAGTGGGCCCACCAGGAGTTCGAGGCCATCGCCTCCGCGCCGCCCGCCCCGCCCCGCAAGGACCCGTGGCGCCGTACGTCCGGCATGCACAAGGTGCGCCGGCGCCGGCAGATGGCCGTCGTACGGGAGCTGTGGGAGTCGCGCGATCGGATCGCCCAGCGTCGCGACGTCTCGCCGGGCAAGGTCCTCGGGGACGCCGCGATCGTCGAGGCCGCCCTGGCCCTTCCGGCGAACGCCACCGCGCTGTCCGCGCTGCCCGGCTTCGGGCAGCGGATGGGGCGCCGGCAGTTGGAACAGTGGATGGCCGCAGTGGACCGGGCGCGGGCACTGCCCGAGAGCGAACTGCCGCAGCCGGGGGCGACCCCGGCCGGGCCGCCGCCCCCGCGCGCCTGGGCGGACAAGGACCCGGCCGCCGCGGCGCGGCTGTCGGCCGCCCGGGCCGCCGTCTCCGCGCTTGCGGAGGGGCTGAACCTGCCCCAGGAGAACCTGATCGCCCCGGACACGGTCCGCCGGCTGTGCTGGGAGCCGCCGCAGCGGCGGGAGCCGGAGGCGGTGGCCGAGGCCCTCGCGGGCTACGGCGCCCGCCCGTGGCAGATCGAGCAGGTCGCCCCGGCCCTGACCGAGGCCCTGGCGGCGACCGCCTGACCCGGCCGGAACACGGCGCGCGCGGGGTCCTCACACCATGGGTGTGAGGACCCCGTCGTCGTCCCCGTCGTCGTCCCTGCCGTAGGCGCCGGAGGCGGCGCCCCCGACCTTCCCGCGCCCTGAGCCATCGCTCGCACATGGTGTGCGCCAGGCCCGCCGGGCACTCCCCGGGCACCTGACGGCTCACCCAGCGATCCATCAGCCGGCCGGACGCGGCGTCGGGGCACGGGCGCGGGCGATCCCGGGTGTGACCTTCGCCGCTGTTCGGGGAGGGGGTGTGCACGCCGGTTACCGGCAAGTAGCATGGCCGGGTGAGCGGGCGCTCAGCACGTCGTGCCGAGCCGCCCCCGCGCAGCAGTGCCACCCCGCACCTGGAGGAGAGCCAACGTGCCTCGTACCGTCAGGGACGTCGTCTTCGTCGACGGCGTCCGCACCCCGTTCGGCAAGGCGGGCCCGAAGGGCATCTACCACGAGACCCGCGCCGACGACCTCGTCGTGAAGGCGATCCGGGAGCTGCTGCGCCGCAACCCGGACCTGGACCCCAAGAAGATCGACGAGGTCGCCATCGCCGCGACCACGCAGATCGGCGACCAGGGCCTGACGCTGGGCCGCACGGCCGGCATCCTCGCGGGCCTTCCGCAGTCGGTCCCGGGTTACTCCATCGACCGCATGTGCGCCGGCGCGCTGACCGCCGTGACCGCCGTCGCGGGCGGTGTCGCCTTCGGCGCCTACGACGTCGCCCTCGCCGGCGGTGTCGAGCACATGGGCCGCCACCCCATGGGCGAGGGCGTCGACCCGAACCCGCGCTTCGTCTCCGAGAAGCTGGTCGACGAGTCCGCCCTCTTCATGGGCATGACCGCCGAGAACCTGCACGACCGGTACCCGACGATCACCAAGCTCCGCGCCGACGAGTACGCCGTGCGCTCGCAGGAGAAGGCCGCGAAGGCCTACGCCGACGGCAAGATCCAGCAGGACCTGGTCCCGATCTCGGTGCGCAACACCAACGAGGCGGCGGGCGAGACGGGCTGGGGCCTGGTCACCTCCGACGAGCCGATGCGCCCGGGCACCACGCTGGAGAACCTGGCCGGCCTGAAGACCCCGTTCCGTACGCACGGCCGGGTCACCGCGGGCAACGCCGCCGGTCTCAACGACGGCGCCACCGCCGCGATCATCGCGTCCGAGGACTTCGCCCGGGAGAACAACCTCCCGGTCAAGATGCGCCTGGTCTCGTACTCCTTCGCGGGCGTCGAGCCGGAGGTCATGGGTTACGGCCCGATCCCGGCCACCGAGAAGGCCCTCGCCCAGGCCGGCCTGACCATCGACGACATCGGTCTCTTCGAGATCAACGAGGCGTTCGCGGTCCAGGTCCTCGCGTTCCTGGAGCACTACGGCATCGCCGACGACGACGCCCGCGTGAACCAGTACGGTGGCGCGATCGCGTTCGGCCACCCGCTCGCCTCCTCCGGCGTCCGCCTGATGACGCAGCTGGCCCGCCAGTTCGAGGAGCAGCCGCACGTCCGCTACGGCCTGACCACGATGTGCGTCGGCTTCGGCATGGGCGCGACGGTCATCTGGGAGAACCCGAACTTCAACGCCGAGGGAGACTCCAAGTGAGCACCACCGCTGAGCTCCTGAAGGGCGCGGCCGAGCTGTTCCCGGACGAGGTCGTGACCCAGGCGCACGTGCGCCACCTGGACCTGCCGTTCGGCGCCGGGCGTTTCGCGCTCATCACGCTGGACAACGGTTTCGACCACACCAAGCCGACCACCTTCGGCCCGCAGTCCCTCGCCAACCTGAACGCGGCGATCGACCAGGTCGAGCAGGAGGCCACCGCCGGCTCCATCGTCGGCGCGGGCATCACCGGCAAGCCGTTCATCTTCGCGGTCGGCGCCGACCTCAAGGGTGTCGAGCTGCTCAAGAACCACGACGAGGCGCTCGCCATCGGCAAGGGCGGCCACGACGTCTTCAAGCGGCTGTCGGCGCTGGCCGTCCCCACCTTCGCGTACTACAACGGCGCGGCGATGGGCGGCGGTGTCGAGGTCGGTCTGCACTGCACCTACCGCACCGTCTCGAAGGCCATCCCGGCCTTCTCCCTCCCCGAGGTCTTCCTCGGCCTGGTTCCCGGCTGGGGCGGCTGCGCCCTGCTCCCGAACCTGATCGGCCCGGAGCGCGCGGTCTCGGTGATCATCGAGAACTCGCTGAACCAGAACCGGCAGCTGAAGGGCAAGCAGGTCTTCGAACTCGGCATCGCGGACGCGTTGTTCGAGGGCGCCGACTTCCTGGAGCAGTCGCTGCTGTGGACGGCCCGCGTGCTGAACGGCGAGACCGAGGTCGTCCGCGGCGAGATCGACCGCGGTGACGCCTGGGACGCGGCCGTCGCCAAGGGCCGCTTCATCGCGGACTCCAAGGTGCACGGCGCGGCCCCGGCCGCCTACCGCGCGCTGGAGATCATCGCGGCGGCCAAGGACGGCGACCTCCAGGCCGGTTTCGACGCCGAGGACAAGGCGCTCGCCGACCTCATCATGGGCGGCGAACTGCGTTCGGGCATCTACGCCTTCAACCTGGTCCAGAAGCGCGCCAAGCGCCCGGCCGGCGCCCCGGACAAGTCCCTGGCCCGTCCGGTCACCAAGGTCGGCGTGGTCGGCGCGGGCCTGATGGCCTCACAGTTGGCGCTGCTGTTCCTGCGCCGCCTGGAGGTGCCGGTGGTCCTCACCGACATCGACCAGGAGCGCGTGGACAAGGGTGTGGGTTACGTCCACGCGGAGATCCGGAAGCTGCTCGGCAAGGGCCGCATCAACCAGGACAAGGCCAACCGCCTGACCGCCCTGGTGAGCGGTGTCCTGGACAAGGCCGAGGGCTTCGCGGACGCGGACTTCATCATCGAGGCCGTGTTCGAGGAGATGTCCGTCAAGCAGAAGGTGTTCGCGGAGGTCGAGGCGGTCGCCCCGGCGCACGCGATCCTCGCCACCAACACCTCCTCCCTGTCGGTGTCGGAGATGGCCTCGAAGCTCCGGCACCCGGAGCGCGTGGTCGGCTTCCACTTCTTCAACCCGGTCGCGATCCTCCCGCTGCTGGAGATCGTCCGCGGCGAGCAGACCGACGACGCCTCGCTGGCCACGGCCTTCGGTGTCGCCAAGAAGCTGAAGAAGACCGCGGTCCTCACCAAGGACGCCCCGGCGTTCGTCGTGAACCGCATCCTGACCCGCTTCATGGGCGAGATCCAGAACGTCATCGACGAGGGCACCCCGGTGGTCACCGCCGAGAAGGCGATCGAGCCGCTCGGTCTGCCGATGTCGCCGCTGGTGCTGCTGGAGCTCGTCGGCCCGGCGATCGGTCTGCACGTCTCCGAGACCCTGAACCGCGCCTTCCCGGAGCGCTTCACCGTCTCCCCGAACCTCGCGGCGGTCGTCAAGGCCGGCAAGCGCGGCTTCTACGTCTACGATTCCGGCAAGCCGGAGCTGGACCCCGAGGTCGCCGCGCTCCTGGTCCAGGGCGATGTCGTCCTGACCGAGGAGCAGGTGCGCGACCGCGTCCTGGACGCGGTGGCGCAGGAGATCGGCCTGATGCTGGAGGAGGGTGTCGTGGCCGAGGCCCAGGACATCGACCTCTGCCTCATCACGGGCGCCGGCTGGCCCTTCCACCTGGGCGGCATCACGCCGTACCTGGACCGCGAGGGTGTCTCCGAGCGCGTGAACGGCAAGAGGTTCCTCGCTCCCGGCCTGGCGAGCGTCCCGGCCTGATCCGGGTCCGCGCCGCGCGCGAAACGGCCGATGCCGCACCACCCCGGCGGGTGGTGCGGCATCGGCCGTTCTCGGCGGTGGCCCCGGGACGCTCAGTGGTCGAAGAGCCCCAGTGCGTTGGCCACGGGCCGTTCCGTGACCGGTTGCCCCGCGGTCTCCCGGGGCCTGTTGCGCAGTTTCCCGCCCACGACCATCGTCGTGGATCCGCCGCCGTCGAGGCCGACGGCGTTCTCGGCGCCGAGCGAGGCCATGAGGTCGGCGGCCTCGCTGAGCGTGGCCCCGGCGCTCACCCGGGATTCCCGGCCGTCGACCGTCACCAGGAGGAGACTGCCGTCTGCGGTGACTCCGGCCGCCGTGCGCGGGGCCCTCCTGGTGAGCGCGGCGTTCTCCCCGAGCGCGGACACCCCGTCACGCAGCAGCCGGTAGCGTCCGCCGACCGCCGTCTCGACGGGCCCGGGCACCGTCCGCCCCATCGCGTCCTTCATGCCCACCGAAGGCCTGATCACACTGCCCTTGGCCGCGTGGGTGCGCAGCCAGTCGACGTCGGACCCGATCGCGTAGAGCGTGCTGCCGTTCTTCGGCATGTTCCCGCCGGCCGGTTTGCGTACGCCCACCACCCGCCCGTCGGCGTCGAGCAGCGCCTCCATGCTGCCCGGGGGGCCGGGCGGAGTCCAGTCGCCCCACTCCTGCGTGAACACCACGAGCTCGCTCGTGTCCGTGCACAGCCCGCCGTACGGCTCCTGCATCGGTTCCTCGGTGTCGGACAGCCGGTCGCCGCCGACCCCTCCGCAACCCAGTACGCGGCCCGGGACCCGGTTGAAGCCGTCCAGTTCGTGGCCTTCACCGTCGTCCGATGTCACCTGGTCGTCGGTGGTGATCTCGTCGACGCGGGCGTCGAGCCGGCCGCCGGTGTAGCCGAGGAGCAACGCCGGTCGGCCGTTCGTCGCCTCGCTGAGCACCTTGCCGCCCTCGGCGTAGAGGCCCAGTGGATCGCCTTCGTATCCGCTGTAGTACTTGCCGGTGTGGATGTCGAAGTAGGAGGCGTTGACGGCGGCCAGCGCCCCGGCAGACTCGGCCATCCCCCGCACCGTCTCGGCGCCGGCGAGGTTGGCGCCGTGCAGGCCGCCCACCCGGGCCCGGGCGTCGGGGGCGATGGTCAGCACGTGGATGTGCGAGGGCGAGCGGCCGTCGAGTTTCCGGACGAACGTGCGGTACGCGACGCCCTGGGGCAGGGAGACGTCGCGGACCTGCTCGTCCGAGGAGTCACGGCCGTCCGGGGCGCTCGTCGAGCCGGAACAGCCCGTGAGGGCGAGGGCCGTGGTCAGCGCGACCGCCAGGGCGGTCCTTCTAGCCATGGAATACATTCAGCGCCCCCGGGGACATGCCGAGGTCACCGATGTGGATGACCACCTCGGACGGATGGGTGTGCCCCACGAGGTCCTCGTAGATGCAGGTGAACCGGTCGTATCCCTGGTAGGACGGGGGTGCCTGGTAGGTGACCGACCCGTCGGGGGCGCAGCTGAGCATTCCGCGACGGGCGGGGGAGACCGCGCTCAGTTTCAGCCCGTCCGCGGTTCCTCCGGGCAGTGTGACGTGTCCGCCCGGAGCGAGGAGCAGCGGCCGGCCGGGGACCGTCCGGCGGCGCACGTGGAAGCCGCGGTCCTCGATACCCGCGGACGGGACGAGTTTCTCGCCTTGGGCGGTCATGAGGCCGACCACGACGCGCGGCATCACGACGGAGCCGTCCGGGGCGTCGTCCCGCACCCTGACCACGCAGGTGGCGGTGATCGCCTGGGTCTGCGAGGCGAAGGCGGCGTACCGGCCGTTGGGCAGCCGGCGCAGGTCCTGCGGCTCTTCCAGGATCACCGCGTCGCCCAGGTCCTCGCCCAGGAGATAGCCGTACGTCCGGTAGGCCCCGCCGCTCGGGGTCACCGTCATGGCGAGCCGGAACCGCTGCCCGGGTACGAGCGCGAGCGCCGGATCGGCGGTGGCCGCCAGGTCGACCACACCCCCGTACGGGCCCTGCGCGACCCAGGCGCGGACCAGCGGGAACCAGCCGCTCATGGCCTGCCTCCCGTGGTCCGGGTCTTGGTCAGGTACGCGAAGGCGGCGTCGTCGGGGAACTCCAGGGCCCGCTCGGGGTCGAAGGCCGTCTCCAGGTTCCGGAAGCAGGCGGCCGGCAGCAGGACCCGCGCCCGCATCTCGCTCGCGACGAAACGGGCACACTCGATCGCGCCGGCGTCCCGCAGGTGGGTGTTGTCGGCCACGCCCTCGGGGTAGTTGGGGTGCTCTCCCGGTGCCAGGTGGAGGAATATCGCCCTGGTGCCCTCCGGGCCGGCCTGCCGCCACCAGGCGACGCTCCACTCGTTCAGGTCGATCAGCGGTACGGACAGCCGCACGGCCACGTCGCGCATCGCGGCCGGGTACAGATGTAGCGGTCGGCGCATGTTGCCGAAACGGTCGAACACCCGCCGCTCGTGGGGAGTGACGAGCACCGGGTGCGCGCCCCGGTCCCGCGCCTCGTTCACGTAGTGCCGCAGATTGGCCTGGAACCCCTCGAAGGGCGCGGCGAACACGTCCTCCTCCGGCTTCATGTCGTTGAGGCCGAAGGAGATGAGCAGCAGGTCTCCGGGGGTGATGTGCTCCAGGATCCACCCCAGGCGCCCGCGCCGCACGAAGCTCGTGCTGCTGGCCCCGGCCCGCGCGCAATTGATTACCGCGGGCCCATGGAGGAACAGGGGCAGGGCCTGGCCCCAACCGGCCATGGGGGCCCTGCTGCGCTGGCGATCACAGACAGTGGATTCGCCCGCCAGGAATACCGACGTCATGGTGCGACTGTCACGTACCTCTCAGAACTCCCCGAAGCCACGTGCTCCGAGGTACAGCTGCGCCCGCTGGTCACCCACGGCGTTCGCATCCATCGTTTCGATCACCTGGTAGGCGCGCTCGCAGTTCGAGGTGTCGCGCAGGACGAAGAACTCCTCGGCGCGCTGCCGGTACCGGGGCTCCACCTCGAAGTTCCGGTCCATGATCGCGATGATCTCGTCGACCGCGTGGTCGACGGTACGGCAGGCCGGACCGAAGCCGTCGCGTGCCAGGTCGAAGTAGCCGCGCTTGTAGTGCTTGCTGTAGAAGGACTCGTCGTCGAAGTTCGTGTAGACGATGGGCTTGCCCATGTAGGCCACGTCGAAGAAGACGGACGAGTAGTCGGTGACCAGCATCGAGCACTCGCGCATCGCGAGCTGCACGTCCCGGCCGGTCGAGGACACGGTGATCGACGGATGGTCGATCTTGAAGTGGTTGAGGTAGGGCCGGATCTCGTAGTGCGGCATGAACTCCAGCTCGACGCCGTGGTACTGGAGCGCCTTCAGCAGCCGCTCGTTGCGCAGCAGCGAGGAGAAGAACCGGTAGTACTCGGACGCGGGGAACGGTATCTCCGGCTTGGCCGCCCTGTTGTAGGACGGTGCCACGATGTCCCGGCGCCAGGTCGGCATGACCAACACCCGTCGCAGCCCCGGCACCGGCTTCAGGGCGTCGAAGCGCGGCAGGCCCGTCGCCGCGACGCGCTCGTATCCGTATCCGCAGTGCTCGGCGTAGTAGGACCGCTCGCTGCGCCCCGTGGTGAGCACCATGTCGACATTGGTGGCCTGGCCGTGGACCGAGGCGACGACGTCGTTGTAGACGACACCGTGCTGGAGGAACACCCGCTTGTAGCGCAGCAGGTCGCCGTACCCCCGCAGGAAGGCGCGCTTGTGCAGGCCCGGGAAGCCGAGGTAGGCCTCCAGGTCGTAGGCGTTGATCAGGCGTTCCGCGTGGAGCAGGTACGCCCGGTGCTTCCACGACAGCCGGTCGATGACCTGCCCGTAGCGGGCGACCTTGTCCCAGTCGGGGGAGTCTCCGTTGATGGAGTAGTAGATCTTGCACTTGGGCCGGTTCTGCCGGATCCAGGCGAACAGGTGGTAGCTGTTGTCCTGCGCGGTGTCCTCGCGCTCGCCGATGATCCATATGCCCCGGCCGTGCAGGTAGGGGTAGGTCAGCCAGTACATCAGGCGGGTGCGCCAGCCGGGGCGGCCCGGGAGCGAGTTGCGCACTTCCCGACCGAACCGGCGCAGCTTGTCCTTGCGCCGGGCCAGGAGGCCGCGTACCCAACGGACGGTGACCTGTTCGTCCTCGTCGATCGACAGGACGAAGCGCTGCCGTCCCGAGGTGTGCACCCCCTTGAACCGGTGCAGCATCTGCCGGGCCGCCACGTGGATGTCGTGGTGGAGCTCTCCGTTGAGCACGCGGACGGTCAAGGTCAGCTCCGCGTTGCGCAGCGCGTCGAGCGCGGACGGGCGGACCGTGGCGCGCCAGCCGGAAAGCCAGTCCTGGTTCTTGCGGGTACGCCAGCGGTCGCGCCGGTAGACCTGCTCCACGGGAATGGTCACCTCCCGCTCCCCGTCGGACAGCACCAGCTGGACGCGGTTGGTGAAGGCGGTGTCGATGTCCACACCGGAGAAGACGAGGAGCCCTTCGAAACGCATCTCGTCGTCGTCCCAGACGAACGTCTCCAGGACGGCGCCGGCCCGCTGGATGCGCAGCAGCTTGGTCGGCACCGGGTCGCTCGCGAGCCTGCGGTACATCCCCTCTTCGTCCAGGAAGAGGGTGGGCAGGTAGTCGGGTCTGCCCAGCGGGTCGTCGAAGAGGTCGAGGTTGCCCGTGACGATCGCGTGGTGCTGGACCTTGGACTGGGGGTGCGTCGCGTACTGGAGGATCACCTCGTCGGGGATCTGGCCGTAGACGGATCTCAGCAGGGGGAGGACCGCGGCGAGCTCCGGTCTGCTCATGATCCGGTGCATGTTGCGGACGTAGGGCTGGGTCGTACGGACCACGAATCGCTGGGCCAGGCGCACCACGCGGGCCGGGGCCCCGCGGACCGAGTCCAGGACGTACGCGGCCAAGCGGACCCGCTCCACCGCCTTGGCGGGGTCGTTCCAGGGGTGGTCGAAGAGCGAGTCCTGCTTCTGCTCCTCGCGTTCGAAGAAGCGCGCGTCCGGTGCGATGGTCACCGACTTCGCGTACAGCACGGCCGGGACGGTGAACCAGTCGTCCTCGGGGCCGGGGCCCGGGCCGCAGCGGAAGCCGTGCGCACGGACGTGGGAGGTCTTGAAGAGCTTCGCGCCGAGCAGCGTGGAGAAGACGAGGTACGGGGCGTCCGCCAGTCTGCGAACGGGCTGCTTGGCACTGAAGTACCGCTGCCACGGCTCGTCCGCGCCGCGCCACGGGCCCGGGAAGTTGTCCGCCTGGCCCACGACCACGTCGGCGCCCCGGACGCGGCGGGCCGCCGTGAGCAGCCTGCCGACGGAGTCCTCGCCGAGGATGTCCCGGGCGCGGGCGAACATCACGTAGGGGGCCGCGACGTACCGCAGCCCGTGGTCGAAGGCGGTGCGCACGCCGAGGCGGTGCTGGGTGACGACGACGGCGTTGCGGTAGTAGGCGGCGAAGGCCGCCAATTGCCGCGCGGTGCTGTCGCTCGACCCGTCGTCGACGAACACCACCTGGGTGCCGGGGAAGCTGCGCTGCGCGACGAGCGAGGAGAGGAACTCCCGCAGGTGGTACTCGTCGTTGTGGCACTGGACGACGATCGCCGCGTCGTACTGCTCGGGCGGCGCGACGGGGACGGCCGGGGCGACGTCCTGCCACCACAGCCAGGGGGTGCCCCGCTCGGAGGTGGTCACCTGCCGTCGCTCGGTCTCCGGGCGCAGCCCCAGGTTGCCGCTGACGGTCTCGTAGACCTCCAGGACTCCGGCCTTGCCGGGGTGGCGCAGGCCGGTGACGTCGAGGCCGCTGATGTTCAGGGCGGTGGAGGCGCGTTCGCCGTCGTGGCGGAGCTGGACGAAGAAGTTCCAGTGGCCCGCCTGGTCGGCCTTGTCCACGGCGGAGGCGAGGTCCACGGTGCTGTGGTAGCGGATCCAGTCCGCGTCGATCTCCACGCCGGAGACGGGGAAGCGGTAGTCCGTCTTGGTGCTGCGGCGTCGCAGCACCGCGATGAGCTCGACCTTGTCACCGGGGTGGAACCGGCCGAACTGGTTGCGTATCGCGCCCGAGATGTGCAGTTCGCCGTCGACCAGCTCGACCGACGTCGCCTGGTTGTACAGGCGGGCGTCGGCGAGCTTCTGACCGGTCAGTTCCAACTCGGTGACGTCGAGGAACCGCTCGGCGTCGGGGTGGCCGAGAAGCGACGCCGACCAGAACACCCGGCCGTCCCGCTCGACGATGTCGGAGCTGATGACGCTGCGGCGGCGCATGTAGTCGGAGGCCGAGACCGCGATGTCGACCCGGCCGTGCATCAGACCGAAGGCACGCACCCGCTCCATTGGTCCGCACAGCTCGAAGGCGGCGGGTTCGAGCGTGTGCAGGTACGGGGCCACGGCGGCCAGGAAACCGTTGTGGTAGGCGCGGTCGGAGGTGCGCAGCTCGGGGGTGTAGAGCCGCAGGTCGTGCGAGAGGAACTTGGCCGCCTTGCGGGCCAGCAGGTCCGGGCGGCCGACGCTGTGCAGGAAGCTGTCGGTGTACTGGTGGACCAGGACGCGGTCGCGGATGCTGCGCAGTTCGCCCCGCCGATTGGTGATCGAGGGCTGGTCCGACTCCCGCTCCCACATCCACCGATAGACGGGGGTGGCGAGGATGGTCAGGGACCGGGCGTGGAAGTTCGCGACCGTGGAGAAATAGGTGTCCTCGAAGAAGACGCCCTCGGGGAAGCGGATGCCGAAGCTGTCGAGGAAGTCCCGGCGGTACAGTTTGCCGGCCGCGATCGGGTCCTCGAAGAGCTCCGGCATCGCGCCCAGGCCCCCCACCGTCTGCTCGGCAGGGTACAGCTGCGGCTGCCAGACGGTGATCTCGTCGGTGGCGAGGTTGATGCGCACGACACGGCCGGCGGTGACCTCGGAGCCCGTCGTGAGGGCGGAGGAGAGCAGCGTCTCCACGGCCTTGAGCGGGAGCTCGTCGTCCGCGTCGAGGAACATCACGAACTGGCCGGAGGCGGCTTCGATGCCGTTGTTGCGGGGGGCGCCGCAACCGCCGCTGTTGTGCGATCGCTCGATGACGCGGACCCGACCGTCCTGGCCGGCGAACTGGCGGGCGACCCCGAGGGTGTTGTCGGTGGAGCAGTCGTCGACGACGAGCACCTCTATGCCGCGGTGCGTCTGGGCCAGGGCCGACTGGAGCGCTCGGGCCAGCGTGGCGCTCGCGTTGAAGGCCGGGATGACGATGGTGACGCGGTACTGCGATGTGTCGACCGGGAAGCTCATCTGGGGTGGCGCTCCGGTTCGGCGTAGTCAGGTCGCGGCGACGGCTGGGACGGGATCTTGTGCAACTGCATGGTGTCGGTCACACCACCTGTGTACTCGTCCGTGTAAGGCCGCGGGTAAGGCTGGAAGCCGGGGTCCTCGTACGGCTCGGGCGCGGGGAACATCTGGTCGGCCCGCATCGCGCGCGCGTCCTCCTCGCCGCGGCGACGGTGACGTCCGGCGTGCAGATGGGGGGCGATGGAGCCGGCGCGCGAGGGGGTGTTGCCCGGGTCCAGCCGTTCCATCGTGCGCGTGAAGTCGCGGGTGGAGAGCCAGAACTTGAACATGATGACGAGCTCGAAGGCGCCCATCAGCACGGCCGACACGGCGGTGGTCCACAGCACGTGGCCGATGACCGGGCCGACGATGAAGATGAACATCTGGAACTCGATGCCGCTGATGAGGTGCGGCCGGATGCGGCTCTGCACCAGGGCGTGGCGGACCCGTGCGTACCAGGGGAAGCGCTCGCGGAACTGCTGGTGCAGGTCGATGACCTCGGCCTGGTCGGTCTCGGCCTTCTCCCGTTTGAGGGCGTCGGCCTCACCCAGGGGGTTCTCCCGCAACAGGTCTTCGATGAAGACGACCTTCCGATCCTCCTCCTCAAGCCCCTGCTCCGCCTGGCGGGCGAGGGTGACCGCCTCGATCTTGTTCCGCATGGACATGCGCATCTTGTAGATCTGGAGTGCGTCCACGTAGCGGAGCATGTCGAGGAAGATCACGGCGAGGGCCGCGAGGAGGTAGATCTCCTCGTCGTGGATGAGGAACTGCCCACCCATCAGGGCCAGCGCGCAGAAGAGCACGCGGATGCGGTCGAAGACGTAGTCGAGCCAGCCGCCGAAGATGGTGCCGTTGCCCTTGAGGCGGGCGAGCTTGCCGTCGATGCAGTCGAGGATGAAGCTGACGTGGTAGAGGCCCGCGCCGATGCACAGGGAAAGCCAGTCGCCCTGGAGGAAGAACCAGGCCGAGCCGAGGCCCACGTAGAGCGCGGCCCAGGTCACGCGGTTGGGCGTCACGAAGTTCCAACGGGCGAACAGACAGACGAGGCGGGTCGCTACCGGGTCGACCAGAAGGACCGTCCACCAGGCGTCCCTTTTCTTGCAGGTCAGCTTCTGGACGGCCTTCAGTGACAGCTTGGACATAACCCCTCAGTCGTCAACGGCGTCGAACCTGGCCTACAGGGGCGCCAACGCTCGAACCCACGAGCACGGGCGACAGCAGGCGCCGCCACCGTGACGCCAAACGTTCACCTGTGTTTTAGATAAAGGGCGCTGAACGACCATAACAAGTCACATGTGACGCCAGCCAGAGCGCGAAATGACAACTGCTGACACCAAACCCAGTGTGAACCACCAGAATCGCCCTTACTGGACGTCCCAGCGAGTGAACTCCAGGCCGGTAGGTCCCAGTTGCTGCCGGGCCACACGCAGTCTCCCGTCCGTTCCGACTGTGGCGATCACCACACGGCCCCGGCTGTCGAATGCGGCCGCGGGCGGCACCAAAGAGGGCTCTCCCGACTCCGCCCACCACACGCCCGTGTCCGGCCGCCCGTCCGGGTGTGCGCCGATGACCGCCACTCCCCCGGCGCCGCCGCGTACGAGGACCGTGCAGCCCCACCCCTGGATGTCGGCGCCCGTCACCCCGCCGATCGGGCCGACCCCGTCCGGCCCGCCGAGGCCGATCGGCGCCTGCGCACCCGGCCACCAGACGCAGACCTCGTTGCTGGCGGCGTAACGGAAGCGGACGAGACCCGCCTCGGGGGCCGCGGAGAGGCTCCCAGGAAAGGGGCTCACCGGGATCCGGCGGTCCTCCATCCACCCCGACGCCGCGTCCCGCCGGTACCAGTGCACGGCGGCCCGGGCGTCGCGCGCCCTTGCCACCATGTGCACCCCGCCGTCGCCGGCCGGGAAGGCGGTCAGTTCGTCGGCGGTCCGCATGCCTCCGAGCGTTTCCCAGCCGCTCAGGACACCCTTGGGGGACTGCCTCCGGGCGCTGACACTATGCCCGAAATTGCGGACGAAGAGGTGCAGTACGCCCGCGGCGTCGAAGGTGGCCGCCGGGAAACCGACTTCGCGGGCCTTCTGCCAGCTCGCGCCGTTGGGGTTGCCGATCGATGTCCAGGGCCCGACCGGACGGCCCGTCTGGTACTGGGTCGCACACACCACCTCGACGGCGAAACCGCCTTCCCTGCGCTTGGACCGGCTCAGCCCGATCAGGTGCGCGTAGCCCTCGGGGCCCCGTAGCACGGTCAGCCCGGGCATCAGTTCCGGGCCCTCGAGCAGCTCCGGGCCCCGCCACCTCTCTGACTCGGTGGCCCCCTCGGTCCAGCGGACCACGCCGGCGGCCGTGGGCAGGTAGGCGGACAGCCGACCGTCCGTCCCGGCCATCAGCCACCGGGTGGGCAGCGGGTAGCGCGTGCATGCCTCGGCAGGCAGGCCGGCCTCCACGCCGGCCCTGCGGCACTCTACGAAGACCGGTGTGCCGACGGCCAGTTGGTAGCGGCGGGCGGCTCTCAACGCACTGCGGGCCACCCGGCCGCGCGCCTCCGGCTCGTTGACGACCGGCAGCTTGCGTTCCTTGTCGATGTCGTCGTGAACGGGATCCGGATCGAGGGTCCGCACGCGCAGCGGCCCGATGTCGTGGAGGGTGTCGAGGATCCGGCCGGTGAGGTTGCCCGCCTCGGCATCGAGGAAGAACGGTTCTCCGCGGAAGACGCAACCGCGTCCGCGCGCCTCGGTGACGGCCGCTTCCAACGCGCGGTACTCGGCGTCACCGCCGCCGTCGAGGCAGACGACCGCGATCACGGAGCCGGCCGGTTCGGAACGGATGAAGGGGACGGCATCCGCGGGGCCGGCCACGACGATCGCCACCGGCGCCGCGCGGCCGGGTCGCGGACCGGTACCCGGCAGCGGTTCGCGGGACGTCTCACCGCGTCGGGCACGGCGTCTGGTTGCTCGGGCCACGGCTTCCTCTCCTCCTCCCTGGCGCCTCGCGGACTCCGGGACTTCCGCTTCGCGACGGACCAGGAGGACGATAAGCGCTCTCCCCTGCGACTCAGAAATCTGCTTATAGTGCAGCGGCATCCGGACGTCCGCCCCAGGCCCCCCGAGGATTCGAGCAGTATGACCCAAGACACCGCCACCCGCAGGCGCCGCAGGACCGCGGACCGGGGGCCGCGCCCGCGCAAGCGCCGGGCGTTGAGGATCGTCCTGCTCGTGGCCGCCGTGCTGATCCTGGGCACCGCGGGAGCCGGCTGGTGGGCCTACAGCCACCTGAACGGCAACATCGACAGCGTCGACCTGGACCGGGCGATCGGCGACAACCGCCCGCCCAAGGTGGTCGAGAACGCCCAGAACGTCCTGGTCCTGGGCTCCGATTCACGGGCCGGCGCCAACGGGGAGCTCGACCACGGCGACGTCAGCGGAGCCCGTTCCGACACCGCGATGCTGGTCCACATACCCGAGGGCCGGTCCAGGGCCACCGCGGTGAGCATCCCCCGCGACACCCTGATCAGCCGGCCCGAGTGCAAGGACAAGGACGGCGCCACCGTGCCGCCCGCGAACCGGGTCATGTTCAACTCCGTCTACTCGGTGGCCGGTCCGGCCTGCGTGGTCAAGACCGTGGAGCAGCTCTCCGGCATCCGCGTGGACCACTTCGTCGAGGTGGACTTCGCCGGTTTCAAGGAACTGGTCGACGCCCTCGGCGGGGTCACAGTCACCCTCGACAAGCCGATGAGCGGAGCCAAGGGCGGCCTCAAGCTGGACGCGGGCACGCACCGGCTGGACGGCACCGACTCGCTGAAGTTCGTCCGCACCCGCTACGGCTACGGCGACGGCAGCGACCTCGGACGCATAGGGCTCCAACAGAAGTTCATGCTGGCCATGCTGGCCGAGATGAAGAAGCAGGACGCGCTGGGCAACCCGGCGCGGCTCTACAAGCTCGCCGACGCCGGCACCAAGTCGCTGACCACCGACTCCCAGCTCGCCTCGCTCACCGCGCTGGCCGACTTCGCGCAGAGCATGAAGGGCGTCGATCCGGAGACGATGGAGACCATCATGCTGCCGGTGGCCTACGACAAGGTCGACCCCAACCGGGTCATCGTCGCCCAGCCGCAGGCCTCCCAACTGTGGGACGCCCTGCGCGCGGACCAGAAGGTCCCCGCCTCGGCGAAGGACTCCCCCGCCAAGGGCTGACCCCTGACACCCGGCCCGCGCGCCCCGGCGACTAGAACTCCGCCGCCTGGCCCGCGCGGGCGAGGCGGCTGTTGCGCCGGCTGTACAGGAAGTAGACGACGAAGCCGATGACCATCCAGACGCCGAACCGCAGCCAGGTCTCGGCGGGCAGGTTGAGCATCAGCCACAGCGACGCCGCGATCGACAGGATCGGCACCACCGGCACCCAGGGAGTACGGAAGGCCCGGTGGAGGTCCGGACGGGTGCGGCGCAGGACGATGACGCCGAGGGCGACGACCACGAACGCGAACAGCGTGCCGATGTTGACCAGTTCCGCTAGCTTCTCCAGGCTCGTGAAGCCCGCGATGACGGCGATGAGCACGCCGAGCGTGATGGTCGCCCGGTAGGGCGTGCGGTACTTCGGGTGGGTGACGGAGAAGAAGCGGGGCAACAGTCCGTCACGGCTCATCGCGAAGAACACGCGGGTCTGGCCGAGCAGCAGGATCATGCACACCGTGATCAGGCCGACGGACGCCCCGAGGCTGATGGCGCCCGAGAAGAAGGGCTGGTTCACGGATTTGAAGGCTTCGGCGAGCGGGGCGGTGGCCGACATCTGCGTGTACTTCTCCATGCCGGTGACCACCAGCGTCACGGCGACGTAGAGCACCGTGCAGATGACCAGCGAACCGAGGATGCCGCGCGGCATGTCCCGCTGGGGGTTCTTGGTCTCCTCCGCCGCGGTGGCCACGACGTCGAAGCCGATGAAGGCGAAGAAGACGAGGGAGGCCGCGGTGAAGATGCCCATGACACCGAAGTTGGTGGGGGCGTAGCCGAAGATGAGCTGCACCAGGGGCGCCTTCCAACCGCTGCCCGGGGGCTGCTCCTGGGCCGGGGGGATGAACGGCTTGTAGTTGTCCGCCTTGATGAAGAACAGGCCGGCGACGATGACGAGCAGCACGACCGTCACCTTGATGGCGACGACGATCGCGGTGATCCGGGCCGACAGCTTCGTCCCCACGACGAGGATCGCGGTCAGCACCAGGACCAGCAGGAAGGCCAACAGGTCGAAGGTGCCTCCCCCGTCGGGCCCCGACAGCGCGGCGGGCATGTCCCAGCCCAGGTTGGTGCTCAAGAGGTGGCGTACGTACCCGGACCAGCCGACCGCCACGACGGCGGTGCCGAGGGCGAACTCCAGCACGAGGTCCCAGCCGATGATCCAGGCGGGCAGTTCGCCGATCGAGGCGTAGGAGAAGGTGTACGCCGAACCGGCCACCGGCACGGTGGAGGCGAACTCCGCGTAGCAGAGCGCCGCGAGGGCACAGACGATGCCCGCCGCGACGAAGGCCAGGGCGGTGGCGGGTCCGGCGTTGTTGCGCGCCGCGATGCCCGTGAGGACGAAGATGCCGGTGCCGATGATGACGCCGACCCCGAAGACCGTCAGGTCCCAGGCGGAGAGCGACTTCCGGAGCGCGTGTTCCGGCTCTTCCGTGTCACGGATGGACTGCTCCACCGTCTTGGTCCGGAAGGGGCTTTTCAGATTCCTGCTCACCGACGCACCTCCGGCGGGTGACGAGGCACACGAGAACGGGCCGGGAGGCCCACCCCCTCAAGGGTGATCTCCCGGCCCGTCGCGTGCAACCGCGCGCGGCCCGTTCGGTCAGTCGACGGTGGCGGCCGGCTCGTTGTCGTAGCGGCCGTCCAGCTTGGCGACCAGGCCCGTGACCTGCCGGGCGATGTCGGGCGCGGTGAGCCCGATCTCGGCGAGGATCTCCTTGCGCAGCGCGTGGTCCAGGAAGCGCTGGGGGATGCCGAAGTCGCGCAGCGGTACGTCGACACCCGCGTCGCGCAACGCCTGCGACACGGCGGCGCCCACGCCGCCGGTGCGGCCGTTGTCCTCGACGGTCACGACCACGCGGTGCCGCTCCGCGAGCGGGGCCAGCGCCTCGTCGACGGGCTTGACCCAGCGCGGGTCGACTACGGTGGAGGAGATCCCCTGCTTGTCGAGCAGGTCGGCGACTTCCAGGCACATCGGGGCGAGCGCGCCCACCGAGACGAGCAGGACGTCGGGCCGGGTGACCTCCGGTGCCGGGGCGCGCAGCAGGTCCATGCCGCCGATCCGGCCGACGGCCGGGACGGCCGGGCCGACGACGCCCTTGGAGAAGCGCACGACGGTCGGCGCGTCCTCGACCGCGACGGCCTCGCGGAGCTGGGCGCGCAGCTGCTCGGCGTCGCGCGGGGCGGCCAACCGCAGGCCCGGGACCACCTGGAGGATGGACATGTCCCACATGCCGTTGTGGGAGGCGCCGTCGTCGCCGGTGACACCCGCCCGGTCCAGGACGAAGGTGACCCCGCACTTGTGCAGGGCCACGTCCATCAGGACCTGGTCGAAGGCGCGGTTGAGGAAGGTCGCGTAGACCGCGAAGACCGGGTGGACGCCGCCGGTGGCGAGGCCGGCGGCCGAGGTGGCGCCGTGCTGCTCGGCGATGCCGACGTCGAAGATGCGGTCCGGGAAGGCCTCGGCGAACTTGTTGAGGCCGACCGGGTGGAGCATGGCCGCGGTGATGGCGACGATGTCCTCGCGCTCGTGGCCGAGCTTGACCATCTCGTCGGCGAAGACGGAGGTCCAGCTGGCGGCGGCGGTCTTGACCGGCAGGCCGGTGTCCGGGTGGATGACCCCGACCGCGTGGAAACGGTCCGCCTCGTGTTCCAGGGCCGGGGTGTAGCCGCGGCCCTTCTGGGTGAGGCAGTGCACGATGACGGGGCCGCTGAAGCGCTTGGCGCGCTGGAGCGCCGACTCCAGGGCCTCGATGTCGTGGCCGTCGATGGGGCCGATGTACTTCAGCCCCAGGTCCTCGAACATGCCCTGCGGGGCGATGAAGTCCTTCAGGCCCTTCTTGGCGCCGTGCAGGGTCTCGAAGAGCGGCTTGCCGACGACCGGGGTACGTTCCAGGAGTTCCTTGCCGCGGGCGAGGAAGCGCTCGTAGCCGTCCGTGGTGCGCAGGGTGGCCAGGTGGTTGGCCAGGCCGCCGATGGTGGGCCCGTAGGAGCGCTCGTTGTCGTTGACGACGATGACGAGCGGGCGGTCCTTGGCGGCGGCGATGTTGTTGAGGGCCTCCCAGGCCATGCCGCCGGTCAGCGCGCCGTCACCGATGACGGCGGCGACGTGGTGGTCCTCGCGGCGGAGCACCTCGTTGGCCTTGGCCAGGCCGTCGGCCCAGCCGAGCACCGTGGAGGCGTGCGAGTTCTCGATCACGTCGTGGTCGGACTCGGCGCGCGAGGGGTAGCCGGACAGCCCGCCCTTGGAGCGCAGGTTCCCGAAGTCCTGGCGGCCCGTGAGCAGTTTGTGGACGTAGGCCTGATGGCCCGTGTCGAAGAGGACCTTGTCCTTGGGCGAGTCGAAGACCCGGTGCAGGGCGATCGTCAGTTCGACCACGCCGAGGTTGGGGCCGAGGTGCCCGCCGGTCTTGGAGACGGCGTCGACGAGGAAGGACCTGATCTCGGCGGCGAGCTGAGTGAGCTCCTCCTGACTGAGCCGGTCCAGATCGCGCGGTCCCTTGATGCGGGTCAGCAGCACCCGTGCCTCCTTGCAGTTGCTTGCTGGTCTGTCGAGTCTAATGTTCCGCTCGCGACGAGCATCATCGGGCGATACCGGGACGGTCACGCCTTTGACATACCTGTACACGTCCTTGCGAAGTCACACATCCCAAACGGGCCCATACCCACACAGTCGTACGCACACATGTACGCACACGTGCCCGGCGCCACACGAAGTGGCGCCGGGCACTGTGACGGTTCTTACCGCCGGGTCACCCCCGGCGACCGCGCCGTCAGGCGCGTCCGGCCGTCTTCTGGGTCTTGCGGGTGACCGAGTCGATGACCACGGTCGCCAGCAGGACCGCGCCGGTGATCATGTACTGGATCGGCGTCGCGATGCCTTCCAGGGCCAGACCGTACTGGATCGAGGTGATGACCATGACGCCGAGGAGGGCGTTCCAGGTCCGGCCCCGGCCGCCGAAGAGGCTGGTGCCGCCGATGACGGCCGCCGCGATCACGTTCATCAGCAGGTCGCCGGCGCCGGCGCTCTGGTTGGCCGCCGCGATCTTGGACGCCCAGAAGAGTCCGCCGATGGCGGCGAAGGTGCCGGCGATGGAGAAGACCGCGATGCGGATGCCGGTGACGTTGATGCCGGCTCGCCGGGAGGCCTCGACGCTGCCGCCGAGCGCGAAGATGTTGCGGCCGAAGGAGGTACGGCGCAAGGCGAAGTCCGTGCCGACCAGCACGACCAGGAAGAGCACCACCGCGAGCGGGAGGCCCTTGTACTGGTTGAACACCGCGGCCGGGCCGAAGGTGAACACCGCGAGCACGGCCGTGCGCAGCACGATCTCGCCGAGCGGCCGGGAGGGGACGCCCGCGGCCTGCCGGCGGCGGTTGTCGAAGAAGGAGGCCAGGAAGTAGGCCGCCACGGCGATCGCGGCGAGGCCGTAGGCGGCGGCCACGTCCGTGAAGTAGTACGTGGTGAGCTGCCCGACGACGCCGTCCGGGTCGAGGTTGATCGTGCCGTTGCTGCCGAGGATCTGCAGCATCGCGCCGGACCAGAACAGCAGGCCCGACAGGGTGACGGCGAAGGCCGGGGCACCGATCCGGGCGAAGAAGAACCCGTGGATGGCGCCGATCAGCGCGCCGCCCGCGACGGCGACCAGGATCGCGAGCCACTCGTTCACGCCGTGCGTGACGGCGAGGACGGCGACGATCGCGCCGGAGACACCGCTGACCGAGCCGACCGAGAGGTCGATCTCGCCGAGCAGCAGCACGAAGATGATGCCGACGGCCATCATGCCGGTGGCGACCATCGTGATGGCGATGTTGGTGAGGTTCTCCGGGGAGAGGAAGTTCGCGTTCAACCCCTGGAAGATGCCCCAGATGATGATCAGGCCGAGGACGACCGGGATGGACCCGAGGTCGCCGGCCTTCATCTTGCGGCCGAACTCGCTGAGGTAGCCGGCGAGGCCCTGCTCGCGGACGAGCAGGCGCGGGTCCACGGCCGGGATGGCGTTCGTCGCGGCGGCCGGGTTGACCGGATCGACGTGCTGCGCCTGGTCGGCGGGACCCTTGTCCAGCGGACCGGCGGGAGGATTCTGGGTGCTCACTTGCGGGCCTCCCCGGTGCGGGCCGCCCGACGGGTCACGGCGTTGTCCGTGGCCCCGGTGATGGCGGAGATGATCTCTTCCTGCGAGGTGTCGGCGACGCTGAAGACGCCGTTGTTGCGGCCCAGCCGCAGGACCGCCACCTTGTCGGCGACGGCCTTCACATCGGCCATGTTGTGGCTGATGAGGATGACGGCGTGGCCGCGCTCGCGCAGCCGCTCCACCAGGTCGAGGACCTGGGCGGTCTGCTCGACGCCGAGGGCCGCCGTGGGCTCGTCGAGGATGACGAGCTTGGGCTCGCCGAGCATCGAACGGGCGATCGCCACGGTCTGGCGCTGACCGCCGGACAGCGAGGCGATGGGAATCCGGACGCTGGGTATCCGGATGGACAGGGTGGTCAGGAGCTCGCGGGCGCGGCGCTCCATCTCCACCTCGTCGAGGACGCCGCGGCGCTTGAGCTCGCGGCCGAGGAAGAGGTTGCCGACGACGTCGATGTTGTCGCACAGCGCGAGGTCCTGGTAGACCGTCGCGATGCCCAGGTTCTGGGCGTCGTGGGGCTTGGTGATGGAGACCGGGCGGCCCTCCCACTCGATGACTCCGTCATCGATCGGGTGCACGCCGGCGATCGTCTTGACCAGCGTGGACTTGCCGGCGCCGTTGTCACCGACGAGGGCGACCACCTCACCGGAGTGGATCTCGAGTTCTACGTCGGTCAAGGCCTGAACGGCGCCGAACCGCTTCGAGACCCCTCGCAACGCCAGCACGGGCGCAGCGGACACATGAACCATCTCCTTCGCCGCCTGACCGGCGGGGATGTCGTGCAAAAGAGCAGGAACGCGAATGGGGCTGGGAAATACAGAGGGAACGTTTCTGTACCGGCGCCCCGCGGATGGCGGGGAAAGGGGGCGGGGCGCCGGACAGGCGGGGGGTCGTCCCGTTCGGGGCGACGTGGCCTTCGGTTCGGGCGGAGGGCTTCGGTTGAAGCCCGGCGCCTCGGCCTCGGGCCGGGGCCTTTACTTCAGGCCGATGGCGGCGCAGGCCGCCGCGTACTTGTCGGTGCAGATCTCGTCGGTCGTGTAGACGCCGTCCTTGACGACGGTGTCCTTGATGTTCGCCTTGGTGAGCGAGACGACCGGGATCAGCACGGACGGGACGCCCTTGGTGGTCGGGCTGTCGACGTTCTGGTTGACGATGTCGCTGATCTTCTCGTGCTTGGCGAGCGCCACGGCCATCTCGGCGGCGGCCGAGGCCTCCGGCGCGTACGGCTTGTAGACGCTCATGAACTGCTCACCCGCGACGATGCGCTGCACACCGGCGAGCTCGGCGTCCTGGCCGGTCACGGGGGGCAGGGGGGACAGACCGGCCGCCTTGAGGGCGGTGATGATGCCGCCGGCCATGCCGTCGTTGGCCGAGTAGACGCCGATCACCTTGTCCTTGCCGATCGCCGAGAGGGCGCCCGCCATGTTGGTGTTGGCGTTCTCCGGCTTCCACTCCTTGGTGTCGTACTCCTTGCCGATGGTCACCTTGCCGTCGAGGACGGAGTGCGCGCCCTTCTTGAACAGGGCGGCGTTCGGGTCGGTGACGGAGCCGTTCATCATGACGATCTGGCCGTCCTTGGCCTTGTCGCCCAGCGCGTCGAGCAGCGCCTTGCCCTGGACCTTGCCGACCTCTTCGTTGTCGAAGGAGGTGTAGGCGTCGATCGGGCCCTCCGCGAGGCGGTCGTAGGCGACGACCGGGATGCCGGCGTCCTTGGCCTTCTTGACCGAGCCGGCGATGGCCTTGGCGTCCACCGCGTCGACGATCAGGACGTCCACCTTGTTGGTGATCATCGTGTCGACCTGCGAGTTCTGCGTGGTCGCGTCCTGCTTGGCGTTGGCGTAGACCACCTTGGCCTTGCCGCCGGTGAGGTCGGCGACCTTCTTCTCTATGAGCGGCTTGTCGAACTTCTCGTAACGGGCCGTCTGGTTCTCGGGAAGGAGCAGGCCGACGGTGACCGCGTCACCCTTGGCGGCAGCCGATTCCTTCGCCTTGTCGCCGGACTCCTTCGCGCTCCCACATGCGGCGAGGGAAACGGCCATGGCGCCGGCGGCGACGGCAACAGCGGCTCTGCGCATACGAGTGTTCATTGGTTGAACCTCCCTGACGAGGCCGCAGCAGTGCGGCCGAGGTGGATGCGAGTCAACCCCGGCCGCAGTTTGCCGTCAAGGAGTGAATCCTTAACGAGATGACAACGGTGCCATCCGTTATCTAACTGAAGACAACAGGGCGGGAGCCCGTACTCCGATTCCATTTTCCGCCAAAAGCGTCGAATCGCCCATCTCGCTCAGCACGAGGGCCAACGCGCCGAGCACCTCCGCGCGCCCGCCGAGCGAGCCCGTGAGCACCGACAGTTGCCGGGCCGCGCTGGGGATCGCGTACCTCCCCACCGATTCACGGATGGGGGCCAGCACGAGTTCACCCGCCTCGGCGAGCGAGCCGCCCAGCACCACCCGACTGGGGTTCAGCAGGTTGCACAGGCTGGCCACGCCGCTGCCGATGTGACGGCCGACGTCGGTGATGACCCGACGGCAGCCGGGGTCGCCCTCGCGGGCCAGTTCGACCACCCGTTCCATCGTCAACTCCGGCCCGTGGCTGCCCTGGAGGAGGGGCAGGACGTAGCGGGCGGCGGCGAAGGTCTCCAGGCAGCCGCGGTTGCCGCAGCGGCAGACGGGGCCCGATTCGTCGAGGGTGATGTGCCCGATCTCGCCCGCCGTGCCGCCGGGTCCGCGGTAGATCTGGCCGTTGATCACCAGGCCGGAACCGACACCGCTCGCGACCTTGATGTAGGCGAGGTCCTTGACCCCGCGACCGCTCCCCCAGACCAGTTCCCCGAGGGCGCCCAGGTTGGCGTCGTTGTCCACGTAGACCGGTACGCCCAAACGGCTGGACAGCTCCCGGCGCGGATTGATCCCCGCCCAGCCCGGCAGGATCGCGGTGGAGCCGAGGGTGCCGGATTCCACGTCGATCGGGCCGGGGACGCCCAGGCCCACGCCGATGACCTTGTCGCGTCCCACCCCCACGCCTTCGATCAGCCGTCCGACCAGCGCTTCCGCGCGGTCGAAGCCCTCCGTCCAGGAGGCGTCCACGTCCAGCGGCTCCGAGTCCTCCGCGAGTACCTGGTGGGCGAGGTTGCCCACGGCGACCCGCAGGTGGGTGTGACCGAAGTCCACGCCGATCACGATGCCCGCGTCCCCGCTGAGCGAGACGCTACGGGCCCGCCGGCCGCCCGCGGAGGTGTCGGTGACCTCGACGGTCCCGCCTTCCTTGAGCTCGCGGACGATGTTGGAGACCGTGGCCGCCGACAGTCCGGTGGCACGGGCGATCTCCGCCTGCGTCAGGGAGCCCGCCAGCCGGACGGCCCGTACGACGCGTTCGAGGTTCGCGCGATGCAGCGACGACTGCGATCCGGGAGTCTGCACGACTCATCCACTCCTGCCCATAAGCGACGGCGGACCGTCGCCCCCCGGCCGGCGATCAGGGCTGAGTGCTCCGAGACACCGGCGTCTCTCCAACTTGTGAACCTTAAGTCGAGCCTTTGGCTCTCCAGACGTCAAGAGGCTGACGCGGCACGAATCGGTCACCAGGGGATGTTTATGGGACGAAGCCACTCCATATCGTGAGACGGCCGCCGCGGGCCCCGGGCCGGTCCGACCCCCCGGGGCCCGCCCGCGGGCGTCGCTACTTGAGGGTGGCGGAGGTCAGACCGGCCTGGATCTGGCGCTGGAAGGAGAGGTAGACCACCAGCATCGGGATCATCGCGATGGTCACGCCGGCGAACAGCACCGGCAGGTCCGTCTCGTATCCCATCTGGTACTGGAGCTGGATCAGGCCTTGGGTGAGCATGTAGCGCTCGGGGTCCGAGCCGCTCTGGGGCTGCATCAGCACGGAGGGCAGGATGTACTGGTTCCACTGGCCCAGGACGTTGAATATCCCCACGCTGATCAGGCCGGGCTTGGCCATCGGCAGCATCACCTGGAAGAAGATCCGGGTGTCGGACGCCCCGTCGATCACCGCGGCCTCGTGGACCGCCGTCGGCAGCGTCCGGAAGAACGAGTGCATGAAGAAGACGGTGAACGGCATCGAGTACGCCACGTACACGAGGATCAGGCCCTGGTACGTGTTGAGCATGTCGAGGCGCTTGACCATGAAGAACAGGGGGACGAGCGCCAGGAAGACGGGGAACATCGCCCCGCTGACGAAGAAGTAGTAGACGACCCGGTTGCCCGGGAAGGGGTAGCGGGCCAGCACGTACGCCGCCATCGACCCGAGCAGCATGGTCAGCGGCACCGAGAACACCAGCACGATCAGCGTGTGGGCGAAGTAGTCGCCGATGCCCTTGTCCCAGGCGCGGGAGAAGGCGTCGAAGTGCCAGTTGGAGGGCAGGCTCAGGGC
This sequence comes from Streptomyces sp. A1136, assembly GCF_004795055.1. Lineage (GTDB taxonomy): Bacteria > Actinomycetota > Actinomycetes > Streptomycetales > Streptomycetaceae > Streptomyces. The sequence continues at coordinate 236,391 of NZ_SSBJ01000006.1, read as the reverse complement.
CGAGCCGCCGATCTGCGAGTCGGTCTTGAAGGAACCGAGGGCGAGCCAGATCAGGGGCAGGACGATCAGTATCGCCCAGACGGCCAGGAACCCGTGCGAGAAGACGTTGAGCACCGTGCCGTCGGAGCGGCCGCCGCCGCCCTCCTTGGCGCGGCCGGCGCCGCCGGGCCGCTCGGTGGCGCCCTCTCCGGGGGCCTTGATCACTGTGGTCATCGGTGTCTCCCCGCTCAGAACTCGATGCGCTCGCGGCGGGTGGCGCGCAGCGTGACGATGGAAAGGATCATGGTCAGGACGAGCATGACCACGCCCATGGCGCAGGCGTATCCGCTCTTGCCGAAGTAGAGGAAGTTGCGCATCAGCACCGTGGCCATGACCTCGCTGTGGTGGTCCGGGCCGCCGCCGAACTGACCCGAGGTCATGGTGGACACGAGGACGAACATGTCCATGGCGGCGATGCCCAGGTAGACGGCGGAGGTCTGTACCGAGTCCCACAGCAGGGGCAGGGTGACCTTGAAGAAGGTCTGGGCCCGGCCCGCGCCGTCCAGCAGCGCGGCCTCGTAGATGTCCTTCGGGACGGACTGCATCGCGGCGGAGAAGAGCACCAGGTAGAAGCCGACGCCGTGCCAGACGACGACCATGAGCAGGCACCACAGCACGAGGTTGGGCTCGTTGAGCCATTCGACGGGGCGGGTCGGGTCGACGAGGCCGAGTTTGACGAGGAAACCGTTGAGCAGGCCGCCCCCGTCGCTGCGGTACACGGCGCCGAAGAGCACGGCGAGGATGGCGAGGGAGAGGACCTGCGGGAAGAAGTAGACGATCTTGTAGATTCCCGATCCCCGGACGCCCCGCACCCCGCCGGCGCCGCTGCGGCCGCCCGCGTTCACCATGAAGGCGAAGAAGAGGGCGAGCAGGATGGTGATCACCGGGACGAACACCAGGAGCAGCAGGTTGTGCCACAGGGCGCCGCGGAAGACCTCGTCCTTCATCAACGCCGCGTAGTTGTCGAGGCCGACGAACCCGAACGTCGGCGACTGCCCGGACCAGTTGGTGAAGGAGTAGCCGAACGTCTGGATGTAGGGCCAGATGACAAAGGTCAGGTAGAGCGCGAGCGGCAGGATCAGGAAGCCGGTGATGAAACCGCCCCCTCCTCTGCCGCGGGCAACGTGGCTCATGGTGTCCGTCCCGTCCGTGACGTCAGCTGCGGCGGTTGTTCTTCGCGTTCGGGTCCTTGGCGGCCTTGTCTACCGCAGCCTGGGCCCGCTTGATCCATTCCTTGGGCTGGATCCGCTGCGCCATCAGCTCATTGGACGCGTTCTGGATGTCGGTGTCCATTTCGCTGTACCAGTCGGGGTACAGGTAGTTGAAGGTGTTGGTCCCGGCCGCCTTGACCGCCGCCACCGCCGACTGGGTGCCCGGACGCAGCTTGACGTCGGGGTTGACGCCGTCCTTGACGACGGTGAGGGAGTTGGCCTGCTGGGCGAAGGTGGTCGACCATTCGCGTGACAGCATCGAGCGCAGGAACTCCAGTCCGCCGGCCTTGTTGGCGGCCTTCTCGGGGACGATGAAGGGCTCGCCGGCCCCGGCGCGGATGGCCTCGAAGGGCAGCTTGCTGTCGGCGAGCAGCGGGACCGGCAGGAACTTCATGTCGAAGTCCTCGGGGGTCTGCTTGAGCTGCTCGTTCTCCAGCCAGGAGCCGGAGGGGATGAAGGCCGCCTTGTACTGGTTCCAGGCGGTCTGGGACTCCGTGTGGGTGAGGCCGTTGGTGCCCGGCATCAGCAGGCCCTTCTCGACGACCTCGTACACCGCCTCGACCGCCGCGAGGGCGGCCGGGTTGCCCTCGAAGGCGTTCGGTTCGAGGTTGTCGATCGCCTTCATCGCCTCCAGACCGCCCTTCTTGGCGATCAGGTCCATGATGACGACGTTGATGTAGTACGGGTACTTGCCCTGGTGGGCGAGACCGCCGATGCCGGCCTCCTTGGCCTTCGTACAGACGGCGAGGAACTCGTCCCAGGTCTTGGGCTCGGTCCAGCCCTTCTCCTTGAAGAGCTTGCCGGAGTACCAGAAGCCGAACACGGTGTAGACGTAGTAGAGGGCGACGAACTTGCCGCCCTGGGTGCCCTGTTCGACGGTGCCGGGGATCAGCATGTCCCGGACCTTCTTGGACGGGTCGTCCAGGGAGGGCGCGTCGAGGACCTGCGTGAGGTCGGCCAGCTGACCGCCCTTGGCGAGGACGTCGACCTTGATCTGCTGGGCGCCCGAGTCGTCGATGACGTCCGGCGGGTTGCCGCCGTTGAAGCGCGGCTGGAGCTTGCCGGTGATCTCCTGGGTGCCGAGGTGGGAGCTGGTGGTACCCCACTTCTTGTCGAAGGCGGTCTCCCAGGCCTTGGCGTAGTCGTCGCCGAACCCGCCCTTGAAGACGACGACGTCCATCTTGCCGCCCTTGGCCACGCCGAAGGGGTTCTCCTTGGAGACGGCTCCCTTCGCGGGGCCCTTCGTCGTCGTGTCGCCGCCGGAGGCGCAGGCGGAAAGGAGGCTCATCGTCGGGACGGCGATCAGGCCGAGTGCCGCGGAGCGCTTGATCAGGTCCCGGCGGCCGAGGCCCTCACCGGTGCTGTTCTCGCCGTGGGCGGAGGTGGATCCCATGCTCAAGTCCTCGCCTTCGTCAGGGGTGTGAAGGAGGAAGGAACACCACGGCGGCTGCCGTGCGCGCGGCATCGCCGCAGGTCCCCACCGTCCCCCCGTCCGGGGCCGCTCGCTTCTCGGTGGCCCGGACGGCCACAGGTATAGTCCACTTCCGCTCGGGTGAGCAAGATCGTGCACAAGTATCTGCCCCGGCTTTTCCGAGTTGAGACCTCACCGTCACCTGGCCGGCCGATACCCGACGTCCCGAAAAAGCGGAAGGGCCGTACCCCCTTTCGGGGATACGGCCCTCCGGTGCCGCTCGGCGTCCGCGTGACTAACCGCGGATCAGGTTGCGGAGCACGTACTGCATGATGCCGCCGTTGCGGTAGTAGTCCGCCTCACCGGGGGTGTCGATGCGGACGACCGCGTCGAACTCCACACCGGTGTCGGTGGTGACCTTGACCGTGCGCGGGGTGGTGCCGTTGTTGAGCTCCTCCACGCCGGTGAAGGAGAAGGTCTCCTCGCCGGTCAGACCCAGCGCGGCCGCCGAGGCGCCCTCGGGGAACTGGAGCGGGAGGACGCCCATGCCGATCAGGTTCGAGCGGTGGATGCGCTCGTAGGACTCGGCGATGACGGCCTTGACGCCGAGCAGCGCGGTGCCCTTGGCGGCCCAGTCGCGGGACGAGCCCGAGCCGTACTCCTTGCCCGCCAGGATGACCAGCGGGATGCCGGCGGCCTGGTAGTTCTGCGAGGCGTCGTAGATGAAGGAGACCGGCGCGTCGGCCTGCGTGAAGTCGCGGGTGAAGCCGCCCTCGGTGCCCGGCGCGATCTGGTTGCGCAGGCGGATGTTGGCGAACGTACCGCGGATCATGACCTCGTGGTTGCCACGACGGGAACCGTAGGAGTTGAAGTCGCGGCGCTCGACGCCGTGCTCCGTGAGGTACTTGCCGGCCGGGGTGTCGGCCTTGATAGCACCGGCCGGGGAGATGTGGTCGGTGGTGACCGAGTCGCCCAGCTTCGCCAGCACGCGGGCGCCGGCGATGTCGGAGACCGGGGTGGTCTCCATCGTCATGCCCTCGAAGTAGGGGGGCTTGCGGACGTAGGTGGACTGCGGGTCCCACTCGAACGTGTTGCCGGTCGGGATGGACAGCGCCTGCCACTGGGCGTCGCCCGCGAAGACGTCCTGGTAGGACTTGTTGAACATGTCCTCGCCGATGGCGTTCGCCACGACGTCGTTGACCTCGGCCTCGGAGGGCCAGATGTCCTGGAGGTAGACCGGCTTGCCCTCGGTGTCGATGCCGATGGCGTCCTTGGTGATGTCCACCTTCATGGAGCCGGCGATGGCGTACGCGACGACCAGCGGCGGCGAGGCCAGGTAGTTCATCTTGACGTCGGGGTTGATGCGACCCTCGAAGTTGCGGTTGCCCGAGAGGACCGAGGTGACCGCGAGGTCGGCCTCGTTGATCGCCTTCGAGATCTCCTCGTCCAGCGGACCGGAGTTTCCGATGCAGGTGGTGCAGCCGTAGCCGACCAGGTTGAAGCCCAGCTTGTCCAGGTACGGGGTCAGGCCGGCCTTGTCGAAGTAGTCGGTGACGACCTTCGAGCCCGGGGCCAGGGTGGTCTTGACCCACGGCTTGCGGGTCAGGCCCTTCTCGGCCGCCTTCTTGGCCACGAGCGCCGCGGCGACCATGACGTAGGGGTTCGAGGTGTTGGTGCAGGAGGTGATCGCGGCGACGGTGACGGCGCCGTGGTCGATCTCGAACGAGGTGCCGTCGGCCAGCGTGACCAGGGTCGGCTTGGTCGGGATGCCGTCGGCGGAGGCCGGGGCGTCGGACGCCGGGAAGGACTCCTTGCCGGCCTCCTCGTCGTCGCTGACGTAGTTGCGCACGTCGACGGCGAACTGCTCGGCGGCGTTCGCGAGGACGATGCGGTCCTGCGGGCGCTTGGGGCCGGCGATGGAGGGGACGACCGTGGAGAGGTCGAGCTCCAGCTTCTCGGAGAAGTCGGGCTCGGCGGCCGGGTCCAGCCACAGACCCTGCTCCTTGGCGTACGCCTCGACGAGCGCCACCTGCTGGGCGTCGCGGCCGGTCAGGCGCAGGTACTTCAGCGTCTCGTCGTCGATCGGGAAGATCGCGGCGGTCGAGCCGAACTCCGGCGACATGTTGCCGATGGTGGCGCGGTTCGCGAGGGAGGTGGCGGCGACGCCCTCACCGTAGAACTCGACGAACTTGCCGACGACGCCGTGCTTGCGCAGCATCTCGGTGATGGTCAGCACGAGGTCGGTGGCGGTGGTGCCGGTCGGCAGCTCGCCGGTCAGCTTGAAGCCCACGACGCGCGGGATCAGCATGGAGACCGGCTGGCCGAGCATCGCGGCCTCGGCCTCGATGCCGCCGACGCCCCAGCCGAGCACGCCCAGGCCGTTGACCATGGTGGTGTGCGAGTCGGTGCCGACGAGGGTGTCGGGGTAGGCCTGGCCATTTCGGACCATGACCGTGCGGGCCAGGTGCTCGATGTTGACCTGGTGGACGATGCCGGTGCCCGGGGGGACGACCTTGAACTCGTCGAAGGCGGTCTGGCCCCAGCGCAGGAACTGGTAGCGCTCCTTGTTGCGGCCGTACTCCAACTCCACGTTCTGGGCGAACGCGTCGTTCGTGCCGAACTTGTCGGCGATGACCGAGTGGTCGATCACCAGCTCGGCCGGGGCCAGCGGGTTGATCTTCGACGGGTCGCCGCCGAGGGCCTTCACGGCCTCGCGCATCGTGGCGAGGTCGACGACGCAGGGGACGCCGGTGAAGTCCTGCATGATCACGCGGGCCGGCGTGAACTGGATCTCCTCGCTGGGCTGCGCCTGCGAATCCCAGTTGCCGAGGGACCGGATGTGGTCGGCGGTGATGTTCGCGCCGTCCTCGGTACGGAGCAGGTTCTCCAGCAGCACCTTCAGGCTGTAGGGAAGACGCGCCGCGCCCTCGACCTTGTCCAGCCGGAAGATCTCGTACGACTCGTCGCCCACCTGCAGCGTGCTGCGGGCGTCGAAGCTGTTCGCCGACACGACAGTCTCCTTCATGCATGATTTCGCGCGTATAACCGCATCCTGCCGCCACGCCCCATGGCCAATCCGCTAAGGTAAGGCTAAGTTAGGTAACCCTTACCAGCGGGGGCGGCTGCGGTTCGCCTTCGGCAGATATCTCGATGTCGAGATAACTCTAGTACATGTCCGGGGGAAGGGACGAGGCACGCACCCGCAGTCCTGCCGCCACAGTCAGTTGCCCGGTCGATTCCGCTTCCCCGGATTCGATGAGCTCCACCAGCGCGGACACCGCGCGCACGGCGATCCGCTCCGGATTCAGGGTGACGGTGGTCACGGCCGGCTCGTTCTCGGCGTACCCCGCGTCCTCGCTGGCGCAGACCAGCAGGAGGTCGTGGGGCGTACGGATGCCGTGGCGCGCGGCGGCCGCCAGCGCCTGCCGTCCGCCCGGGTCGTACACGCAGTAGACGGCGTCGGGTCGGCCGGGCGCGCCGAAGGCGGCGTCGAAGGCGTGACCTGCGCGGTCGTCGGGGTCGAAGCGGATCACCAACGGGTCCGTGCCACGCTCCGCGCACCACTGTTCGTAGGCGGACGTGACGGCCCCGGTGTAGAACTCGCGGCCGTATCCGGAGTGCAGCGCGACGCGCCGGGCTCCCGAGGCCGCGAGGTGGTCGAGCACCTCTCGCGTGGTGCTCGCGTGGTCGTTGTCCACCCATATGTCCGACGGCCACGGGTCGGACGGGCGGCCGTCGAAGACCAGCGGCAGGCCGCGGGCCCGCAGGGCGCGCAGCACCGGGTCCCCCGCCGGGCTGTCCGACAGCAGCATCCCGTCGACGGCGAGGGTGTGCCAGAGCGGCTCGCCGCCCCGGTCGGCGGGCACGGTGGTGAGGGCGTAGCCGTGGGCGTGCGCGGCGGAGGTCGCGGAGGTCAGCAGGCGGGAGAAGTAGGCGATCCCCGCGAAGTCCCAGGCGGAGCCCGCGTACGTGGTCACCGCCAGTCCGAGGGTGCGGGTGCGGGGACCGCGCCGGGAGCCGTAGCCGAGGCCGGCGGCCACCTCGCGGACCCGTCGGCGGGTGCCGTCGGAGAGGCGGCCGGTGCCGTTGAGGGCGTGCGAGACGGTCGCGGTGGAGACCTCCGCGGCGCGCGCTATGTCGGCGAGGGTGGGACCGGGGCCGGGCACGGGGTCATGGTACGGGCGGGGGGCCGAAGGGGACGCCGGCGTGCGGAATCCGTCGCGCGGGGCGGGTTCTGGTTAACGGGTTAATCACCCAATGTCCACGCCACGTACCGGCACCGCCTTACCGACGTCTGGAGTGGCCATGACCCCTTCCCCCCTGTCCCGACGAGGGCTCCTCGCGTCCGCCGGAGCCGCTACGGCCGCCACCCTGGTGGGCGCCGGCGCGGCCTCCGCCTCCGCGCCTTCCAACGGGCGCGGCTCCGCCGCCCTGGTGTTCCACAACGCCCGGGTTTTCACGGGTCGGCCGGGCAGCGCTCCGGCGGAGGCCGTCGCGGTGGGGCGGGACGGCACCATCCTCGCCACCGGTTCGAGCGCCTCGGTACGCCGGCACGCGGGCCGGGACACCGAGGTGGTCGACGCCCGCGGCAACACCGTGATGAGCGGTATCCACGACGGGCACGTCCACCCGCTGGGCGCCGGCGAGCGGTCGCTGCGCCCCTCGCTGGGGAGCGCGGAGACCACCGTGGCGGAACTCACCGCCCTGCTGACGGGGTTCCTCGCCGACACCGGCGGGGCGGGCGCGGAGCCCGACGGCTGGCTGGTGGTGGAGGACTGGAACCCGGTCGGGCTGCTGCCGACGGGGACCGCCCCGCACCACGCGATGCTGGACGCCCTGCCCACCCGGCGCCCCGTCGTCCTCGTCGGAGGCGACGGGCACAACCTGTGGGCGAACGGGCGCGCCCTGGACATCGCCGGGATCACCGCGGCCACCCCCGACCCGGTCGGCGGCAAGGTGGTCAGGGGGGCCGACGGACAGCCGACGGGCGTGCTCAAGGACGACGCGCAGGACCTGGTGAAGCGGCACGTCCCCGAGCCGTCGACCGACGAACTCGTGGCGGCCTGCGCGAAGGTGCTGGAGTCGGCGGCCGCCTCAGGGGTCACCACCATGATGGACGCCCTCGTCGGCCGGCACGAGCTGGAGCTGTACCGGGCCCTGTCGGCGGCCGGGAAGCTGCCGCAGCGGATCGTGCCCGCCATCCGACTGGACGCCGGGCAGGCCAAGGACCCGACCGCCTCGCTGGCCTACGCGCGCGGGCTGCGGCGCGAGTTCGAGGGGGTCCGGGGACTCCGGTTCGGGATGATCAAGGTGTTCCTGGACGGGGTCATCGAGTACCCGGCGCAGACGGCGGCCCTGCTGGAGCCGTACCTGGACGGAGCGGGCAAACCGACCACGAACCGCGGCGAGCTGTACACGTCGGCGGCCGATTACGGCCGGCTGTCGGCGGCCTTCAACGCGTCCGGCTGGCAGATGCACGCCCACGGCCTGGGCGACCGGGCGGTCCGTACCGCTTTGGACGGATACGAGTACGCCAGGCGGGTGACGGGGTGTAAGGACGCGCGGAACACGATCGCCCACCTCCAGATAGTCGATCCTGCCGATCTGCCCCGTTTCGCCCGGCTCGGCGTGGCCGTCTGCATGCAACTCCAGTGGGCTTCGCGCGACACCTGGACGATGGAGGCGTTGCTGCCCTACATCGGGCCGCGCCGCCACCGTTGGATGTATCCGGCACGGAGCATCGAGAAGGCGGGGGCACGCCTGACGGGCGGCTCGGACTGGCCGGTGGACGCCCTCCAGGTGTGGAACCAGCTCCGCACGGCGATCGACCGGCAGGGCGCCTTCGGGGAGGGCGAGCTGTACCGGGAGCTGGAGGGGCTGAGCAGGGACTCGGCCCTGCGGATGCACACCTCGGGCACGGCCTGGCAGTTGCGCCAGGAGGGGTTGACCGGCACGGTGGAGGCGGGCAAGGCGGCCGACCTCGTGCTGCTGGACCGGGACGTGACCCGCTGCCCGGTGGCCGACATCGGCGACACCGGCGTACGGATGACCCTGGTCGGCGGTCGTGTCGTGCACGACGCGGATTCCGAGGCGGGCCGGGCGGCTTCGGCCCGCGCGCGGCGTGCGCGCTCGGCGCCGCGGCCGGCCTCGTACGCGGCGGTCCACGGCGGCCGGCACCACGCCTGCGGGCACTGAGCGGGCACGGGTCGCGGGCGTCCTGTCGACTGACCCCGGGTCAGTCGACAGGACGCCCCGCCACTGTGGGTAACACCCGTCTGCCACACCCCGTTCGGCCCCCATCTCATATCTGAGATACGGTGCACCCATGGCAGACGACTACCTCGTACGCATCGGCAAGCTCATCCGTGACGCCCGTCAGCACCGGGGCTGGACACAGAGTCAGCTCGCCGACGCTCTCGGCACCAGCCAGAGCGCCGTCAACCGGATCGAACGCGGCAACCAGAACATCAGCCTTGAGATGATCGCCCGAATCGGTGAGGCTCTCGACAGCGAGATCGTCTCTCTGGGCTACGCCGGACCCATGCACCTGCGGGTCGTCGGCGGCCGCCGTCTCTCCGGTGCCATCGACGTCAAGACGAGCAAGAACGCGTGCGTGGCGCTGCTCTGCGCCTCGCTGCTCAACAAGGGCCGCACGGTGCTCAGGCGCGTCGCCCGCATCGAAGAGGTCTACCGCCTCCTCGAAGTCCTGAACTCCATCGGTGTCCGCACCCGCTGGATCAACGACGGCGTGGACCTGGAGATCGTCCCGCCGGCCCGCCTCGACATGGACGCCATGGACGCGGACGCGGCCCGCCGGACGCGCAGCATCATCATGTTCCTGGGTCCGCTGCTGCACCGCATGGACCAGTTCCGACTGCCCTACGCCGGCGGCTGCGACCTCGGGACCCGCACCATCGAGCCCCACATGATCGCCCTGCGCCGCTTCGGCCTGGAGATCACCGCGACCGAGGGCATCTACCACGCCCAGGTGGCCGCCGGGGTCTCCCCCGACCGTCCGATCGTCCTGACCGAGCGCGGGGACACGGTCACCGAGAACGCGCTGCTGGCCGCGGCCCGGCACGACGGCGTCTCCGTCATCCGCAACGCCTCCTCCAACTACATGGTCCAGGACCTCTGCTTCTTCCTGGAGACCCTGGGCGTCAAGGTGGAGGGCATCGGCACCACCACCCTGACCGTCCACGGCGTCCCGAACATCGACGTCGACGTGGACTACTCCCCCTCCGAGGACCCGGTCGAGGCGATGAGCCTGCTGGCCGCGGCCGTGGTCACCGAGTCCGAACTGACCATCCGCCGCGTGCCGATCGAGTTCATGGAGATCGAGCTGGCGGTCCTGGAGGAGATGGGCCTGGACCACGACCGTTCGGCGGAGTACACCGCGGACAACGGCCGCACCCGCCTGGTCGACCTGACGGTCCGCCCGTCGAAGCTCGAAGCCCCGATCGACAAGATCCACCCGATGCCGTTCCCCGGGCTGAACATCGACAACGTCCCGTTCTTCGCGGCGATCGCCGCCGTCGCCCAGGGCCAGACCCTGATCCACGACTGGGTGTACGACAACCGGGCCATCTACCTGACCGACCTCAACCGCCTCGGCGGCCGGCTGCAACTCCTGGACCCCCACCGCGTCCTGGTCGAGGGCCCGACCCGCTGGCGCGCGGCGGAGATGATGTGCCCGCCCGCCCTCCGCCCGGCGGTGGTCGTCCTCCTGGCGATGATGGCGGCCGAGGGCACCTCGGTCCTGCGCAACGTCTACGTCATCAACCGCGGCTACGAGGAACTGGCCGAACGCCTCAACTCGGTCGGCGCGCAGATCGAGATCTTCCGGGACATCTAGGGCGGGTTCCCCGGGCCCCGCCCTAGCCGACCGTGCCCGGACCGCGCGGACGCAGCCCCCCGCCCACCGAGTGGGAGGGGGGCTTTCCCGTCAGGCCGGCCGGCACGCGCCCCGGCCGGGAACGGCCGGATTCGGCCATACGGGCGGGGCAGGGCCGAGGGGAGCGGCAGAATCAGGGGTTCGGGACGGCGTCGAGGGGGCGGCCATGGCAGTGGAGAGTACGGCGGGAACACGGGCGGGTACGGAGGTCCCGGTGTTGGCCGGGGCGCCGTTGCTGGGGTCGTTGTTCGACCTGACCTCGGATTCGCTCGGAACCTACCTGCGCGCCCAGCAGCGCCACGGTGACGTCGTCCGCGTCAGCGCCGGGCCGCCCGGGCTGCGTACCGAGCTGTACTGCGTGTTCTCCGCGGAGGGCGCACAGCAGGTCCTGGCATCGGAATCGGCCAACTTCCGCAAGGACAACCCCTTCTACCAGGAGATCCGGGAGTCCCTCGGCAACGGCCTGCTGACCAGCCAGGACGAGGAGTACCTGCGCCAGCGCCGACTGGTCCAGCCGCTGTTCACCCGCCGCCGGGTGGACGGCTACGCGAGCGCCGTCGTGGCCGAGACCCGGGCGACGCTCGACACCTGGACGGGGGCCGCCGACGGGATCGTCGACGTCTCCGACGAGATGACGCGCCTCGCGCTGCGCGCGGTGGCCAGGATCCTGTTCGGCACGGACGTGGACGCCACCGTCGACGTCATCGACCGGTCCTTCCCCGTCATCACGGAGTACGTGCTGCGGCGCGGCTACTCCCCCGCCAACATCCCGCGCGGCTGGCCCACCCCGGGCAACCGGCGGGCGGCCGCCGCGATGGACGAGCTGTACGCGGTCTGCGACCGGATCATCGCCGAGCGGCGAGGCGGCGAGGACGGGCCGGAAGGCGCGGAGGGGGAGGACCTGCTGACGCTGCTCGCCGCCGCGCAGAGCGCCGACGACGCCGCCTTCGACGCCGGCGAACTGCGCGATCAGGTGCTGATCTTCCTGCTCGCCGGTCACGAGACGACCGCCACCTCCCTGGCCTTCGCGCTCCACCTGCTGGCCCGCCACCCCGAGCACCAGGAGCGGGCGTACGAGGAGATCTCGCGGGTGCTGGGCGAGCGTGCGCCCGAGGCCGGCGACCTCGACCGGCTGCCGTACCTCACGCAGGTGCTCAAGGAGGCGATGCGGCTCTATCCCGCGGCTCCGGTGATGGGCCGCAAGGCCGTGGCCGCGAGCCGGATCGGCGGGCTCACCGTCCCGGCCGGCGCCAACGTGATCCTCGCTCCCTGGGTCACGCACCGCCACCCCGCCCACTGGCCCGACCCCGAACGCTTCGACCCGGAGCGGTTCACCCCCGAGGCGGAGGCCGGCCGCCCCCGCTACGCCTGGTTCCCCTTCGGGGGCGGCCCGCGCGCCTGCATCGGTCAGCACTTCTCCATGCTGGAGTCGGTGATCGCCCTCGCGGTGATGCTGCGGGAGTACGAGTTCGAGGCCGTGGACCGGGAGGTCCCCGTCGGCGTCGGCATCACCCTGCGCGCGGACGGACCGGCCCGCTGTCGGCTGCGCCGACGGACGCGGGGTACGGAGGGGGCCTAAACGGCCGCCGTCGGGGTGTGGTTGCCCTGGAGGCGGGCCAGGTCGGAGGGGCGGACCTGGATGACCACCAGGGCGATCACCGCGGCCGTCAGGGCGAACGCGGCGGCCACGATGAAGGCCGTGCTCACGCCGGAGGCGAGCACCTGGTCGCCCCAGGGGTCGGGGAGTCGACCGGTGCGCAGGAACATCGCCCGCTGCCCGGGGTCGGCTGTGGCGAGGAAGGCCGGGACCTGGGTGTGGGCCTCGTTTCGGCTCGCGGTGCCGAAGACGGTGACGAGGATGGACAGGCCGAGCGAGCCGCCCACCTGTTGCGTGGTGTTGAGCAGCCCGGAGGCCGCTCCCGACTCCCGGTCGGGGACGTTGGACAGGGCCATCAGCGTCAGCGAGACGAACTGCATGCCCATGCCGATGCCGAAGATGAGCATCGGTCCCAGGATGCTGCCGAGGTAGGTGGAGTGCACGTCCGTCTGCGTCAGCCAGGCCAGGCCCGCCGCCGTACAGAGCGCGCCGCCCACCATGAACGGTTTGGGCCCGAACTTCGGCAGGAGCCGGGAGGCGAGGCCCGCGCCGATGGCGATGACGACGCTGACCGGCAGGAACGCGAGGCCCGCGCTGAGGGGACTGAATCCCAGCACGTTCTGTACGAAGAGGGTCAGGAAGAAGAACATGCCGAACATCGCGCAGGCGAGGAAGAGCATGATGCCGTAGGTCCCGGCCCGGTTGCGGTCGGCGAACATGTGCAGGGGCGTGATCGGCTGCGGCGAGCGCCGTTCGTTCACGATGAAGAGGGTCAACAGGACCACGGCCGCGCCGAACGAGCCGAGGGTCAGGCTGTCGCGCCAGCCCTCCTGGGACGCGCGGATGAACCCGTAGACGAGGGCGACCATGCCGGTGGTGCACAGCAGCGCGCCCGCGAGGTCGAAGTGCCCGGGATGGCGTTCGGACTCCTTGATGACCCTGGCGGCCGTGAAGGCGATGGCCAGCGCGATCGGGACGTTGACGAAGAACACCCAGCGCCAGTCGAGCCATTCGACGAGTACGCCGCCGGCCAGCAGTCCGATCGCGCCGCCGCCCGCCGAGACCGCGGCGAACACCCCGAAGGCCCGGTTGCGGGCCGGCCCCTCGCGGAAGGTCGTGGTGATCAGCGCGAGGGCGGTCGGTGAGGCGATGGCGCCGCCCATGCCCTGGAGGGCCCGGGCGCCCATCAACTGGCCCTCGTTCTGGGCGAGTCCACCGAGCAGGGAGGCGAGGCCGAAGAGCAGCACGCCGAAGATGAAGACGCGTTTGCGGCCGAGGATGTCGCCCGTACGGCCACCGAGGAGCAACAGGCCGCCGAAGGTGAGGGTGTAGGCGTTGACGACCCACGACAGGCTCTCGGTGGAGAACCCCAGTGCGGTCTGGATGTGCGGCAGCGCGATGTTCACGATGGTGATGTCCAGCACGACCATGAGCTGGCAGCTGGCGATGACGAACAGGGCGAGGCCGTTCCCGCGCCCTTCTCGGACCGTGCCGGTGGTCCCCGTGCCGGTCGGCGATGTTTTCCCGTCCACCCCTCCGACGCTAAACCCGCCTCCGGGGCCTCACCACTCGAATGGCCTAACGCCGACTCCGCCGAAAGCACACCTATACGGTGTGATATTTCACATGGCAGACTGCGATCATGGATGACTTCCTCAGGCTCTCCGCGGCCACCGGCCGGTTCACCCACGGCGCCCCCCGCGCCTTCGCCTTCGGCGACGAAGGGCGGCTGCTCTGGTTCCTGCGCTCGACCGGCCCCACCGACCCGGTCGACGCCCTCTGGGTCCTCGACACCTCGACCGGCACCGAAACCCTCCTCGCCGACCCCCGCGAGCTCTCGGCCGGCGCCCTGCCCACCGCCGAGCGCCGGCTGCGCGAACGCGTCCGGCTCGTCGCGGCCGGGATCGGCTCGTACGCCCTCTCCGGCGACGGCCGCCACGCCGTGTTCGCGCTCGGCGGGCGGCTGTACGGGATCACCTGCGACGGCGCCGCGCCACCCGCGCAGATCCCCGCCGCCGGCCCCGCGGTGGACCCCCGCCCGAACGCGGACGGCACCCGCGTCGCGTACGTCACCGGGGACGCCCTCCACATCGTGCCCGGCGGCCGGGTCAGCCCGGACGACGGAGCCCGCTGGGGCCTCGCCGAGTTCGCGGCGGCCGAGGAGCTCGGCCGCGACCGCGGCCACTGGTGGTCCCCCGACGGGCGGACCCTGCTGGCCGCCCGGGTCGACGAGTCCGCCCTCCAACGGCGTTGGATCGGCGACCCGGCGCACCCGGAGCTGCCCGTGGAGGACTTCGCGTACCCCGAGGCGGGCGGACCCAACGCGGACGTGCAGCTGTGGGTGCTCGGCCCGGGTGGGGACAGGGTGCGGCTCGACTGGGACGCCGAGGCCTACCCGTACGTCTCGGACGCCGGGTGGGAATCGGCCGGCGAGATCCTGCTGACGGTCCAGGACCGGCTCCAGCGCACGGTGTTGCTGCTCGGCGCCGACCCGGAGACCGGCGCGACTCGCGAACTGTCCCGAACCACCCACCCCCAGTGGGTGGACCCGCTGCCCGGGACCCCGGCGCGGCTTCCCGACGGACGGATGCTGACGGCCGCCGACACCGAGGGCGGCGCCGGGCGCACCCTCGCCGTCGACGGCAGGCCGCTGACCGGTGAGGGCGTCCAGGTGCGCCGCGTGGCTGGATGGCACGAGGGCCGGTTGCTGGTCGAGGTCGGGCTGCGCGACCCCGCCGAGCAGCAGGTGTGCCTCCTGGACCCCGAATCCGGTGAGTCGACCGCGCTCGCCGACGGGCCGGGGGTGCACACCGTGCTCGCCTCGGCCGGGACGCTCCTGCTGACCGGTGCGGACACCGATGGGATACGCCGCACCGTCCGCACGGCCGACGGGCGGGAGTTCAGCCCCGTGGACCTGGCGCGAGCGCTGCCCCACCGGGTTGCCCCGGTGCTGGAGCGGGTCACCGAACACCGCGTCCCCACCGCCGTGGTGTTCCCGCGCGGGCACGTCCCCGGTACCCGGTTGCCGGTGCTGGTGGACGGCTACGGCGGCCCCGGTTTCCAGGACGTCTCGGCGGAGCCGCGGCGCTGGCAGCACCGTCAGTGGTGGGCCGACCAGGGCTTCGCGGTGGTCACCGTCGACAACCGGGGCACCCCGTACGTCTCCCCCGCCCACACCCACGCCATGTACCGGGGTTTCTCGGACGTCACCCTGGAGGACCAGGCGGCGGCGCTCCAGGCGCTCGGCGCCCGCCACCGGGACCTCGACCTCTCCCGGGTCGGGGTACGCGGCTGGTCCTACGGCGGCTACCTCGCGGCCCTCGCCGTACTGCGCCGCCCGGACCTCTTCCACGCGGCCTCCGCCGGAGCCGCGCCGACCGACTTCCGGCACTACGACACCGCGTACACCGAGCGCTACCTGGGTCTCCCCCAGGAGCACCCCGAGGTGTACGAACGGGACTCGCTGATCCCGGACGCGCCCCGGCTGACCCGGCCCCTGCTGCTCATCACGGGCCTGGCCGACGACAACGTCCACCCCTCCCACACCCTGCGCCTGTCGCGGGCCCTGACGGACGCGGGGCGCCCGCACCGGCTGCTCGCGCTGCCGGGCGTCACGCACATGACGCCCGGCGGCGCCAGGGAGAAGGTCATGTTCCAGGAACTCGACTTCTTCCGCCGCGAGTTGGCGCTCTGACAGGTGAGGGGCCCCGGAGCCGATCGTGTCGGCTCCGGGGCCCCTCGTCTCCCACGGGGTCCCCGTCAGTCCCCCGGGAAGTGGCAGGCCACCTCGCGCGAGGCGGCGATCCGCAGCAACGGGCGTTCGGTGCGGCAGACCTCCTGGGCCATGGGGCAGCGCGGGTGGAAGGTACAGCCGGGCGGTGGCGCCGCCGGGCTCGGCGGGTCCCCGAGCAGGACGATCCGCTCGCGCCGGCGCTCGGCCACCGGATCGGGCAGCGGGACGGCGGACAGCAGGGCCCGGGTGTAGGGGTGTTGGGGGTCCGCGTACAGGAGGTCCTTCGCGCCGATCTCCACGATGCGGCCCAGGTACATGACGGCGACCCGGTCGCTGACCCGCTTCACCACCGACAGGTCGTGGGCGATGAACACGTAGGCCAGACCCAGTTCGCGGCGCAGCCGCTCCATCAGGTTGACGATCTGGGCCTGTACGGAGACGTCGAGCGCGGAGACCGGTTCGTCGGCGATGATCAACCGGGGGTTGGTGGCGAGCGACCGGGCGATGCCGATGCGCTGTGCCTGGCCGCCCGAGAACTCGTGCGGGTACCGGTCGATGTGCTCGGGGATCAGCCCGACCAGTTCCATCAGTTCGGCGGCCCTGCGGCGGGCGTCTCCCGCCTTCCAGCCCTGGACCAGCAGCGGGTCGGAGATGATCCGGGCCACCGTCTGGCGGGGGTTGAGGGAGGAGTGCGGGTCCTGGAACACCATCTGGATGTGACCCCGCAGCGGCCGCAGGGCGCCCGGGGAGAGTCGGCTGATGTCCCGGCCGTCGAACTCGACGCTGCCCGCCGTCGGTTCCAACAGCCGCACCAGCATCCGGCCCGTCGTCGACTTGCCGCAGCCCGACTCGCCGACCAGACCGAGGGTCTCCCCCTCACCCAGGTCGAAGGAGACGCCGTCGACGGCGCGCACGGGCGCCCCCCGGCGCCCGGTCACCGACCGTCGGCCGGGGAAGGTCATGGTCAGGTCGCGTACGGAGAGCAGCGGCTGCGGTGCGGCGGTCATCGGGTCACCTCGGCGGGGGCGCCGGCTCCGGCGAAGTGACAGGCGACGGTGCGCGCGGGCCCTTCCCCGTGGGGTTCGAGCTCCGGGCGCTCGTCCGCGCAGCGCGCCGCCGCCTTGGCGCAGCGCGGGGCGAAGGCACATCCCGGGGCGGGGGTCAGGAGGGAAGGTGGCGAGCCGGGGATGGCCCGCAGGGGCGCGTCGTCGGCGTCGTCGAGCCGGGGCAGGGAGTCCAGCAGGCCCCGGGTGTAGGGGTGGGCCGGTTCGGCGAACAACTGGTCGACGGGCGCCTGCTCCGCGGCCCGGCCCCCGTACATGACGAGCACCTCGTGGGCGACCCGGGCCACCACGCCCAGGTCGTGGGTGATCATCACGACGCCGAGGCCCCGGTCCTGCTGGAGACGGGCGATCAGTTCGAGGATCTGGGCCTGCACGGTGACGTCGAGGGCGGTGGTCGGCTCGTCCGCGATCAGCAGGTCCGGTTCACAGGCCAGCGCCATCGCGATCATCGCGCGCTGCCGCATGCCTCCGGAGAACTGGTGCGGGTACTCCCCCGCGCGCCGCGCCGGCTCGGGGATGCCGACCTCCCCCAGCATGTCGACGGCCCGCCTGCGGGCGGCGGCGCGGCCCGCTTTGAAGTGCACCCGGAAGTGTTCGGCTATCTGCTCGCCGACCGTGTAGTAGGGGTGCAGGCTGGACAACGGGTCTTGGAAGATCATGGCCATCTTGCGACCGCGCAGGCGGGAGAGTTCGCGCTCGGACAGGCCGGTGAGCTCCCGCCCGTCCAACTCCACGGAGCCGCCGATCTCGGCTCCCCGGTGCAGGCCCATGACGGCCAGCGAGGTGACGGACTTGCCCGAACCGGATTCCCCGACGATGCCGAGGGTGCGGCCGGCCTCGACGGTGAAGCCGAGCGAGTCGACGGCCCGTACCGAGCCGCGCGGGGTGGTGAAGGTGACGCGCAGGTCGCGTACGCGCAGGAGCGGTGGTGTGGTGGCGGCCATCAGTACCTCACCCTCGGGTCGATGACGGCGTACAGGAGGTCGACGGCGAGGTTCGCGACGACGATGAAGAAGGCGGCGAGCAGCGTGACGCCGAGGACCACCGGCTGGTCGGAGCTGACGAGCGCCCCGTAGAACAGCCGCCCGACACCGGGGAGTCCGAAGATGGACTCGGTGATGACGGCGCCGGCGAGGAGGCCGCCCAGGTCCATGCCGAAGATGGTGAGGATCGGGGTCATCCCGGAGCGCAGTCCGTGCTTGACCACGACGGTGCGTTCGGGCATGCCCTTGGCCCGGGCGGTACGGATGTACGGCTCGGCCATCGCCTCGATCATGGAGCCGCGGCTCTGGCGGGCGTACATGGCGGCGTAGAGCAGAGCGAGCGCGGTCCAGGGCAGCAGCAGGTTCGACGCCCAGCCGAGCGGGTCGTCGCCGAAGGACCGATAGGAGGGGTAGGGCAGCAGTCCCGCGACGCGGATGACCCCGTAGATCAGCATCACCGAGGTGAAGTAGACGGGCAACGAGGCGGCGGCGACGGCGCCGACCATCAGGACCTTGTCGGTGGCGGTGTCCTTGCGCAGCGCGGCGGTGACCCCGGCGCCGAGGCCGAGCAGCAGCCACAGCACCGCGGCGCCGAAGGCGAGGGACGCGGAGACCGGCAGGCGGTCCATGAGCAGGTCCCAGACGGGCAGGGAGTTCTCGTACGAGTAACCGAGGCAGGGGAAGTCGCACTGGACGGCGTACTGACCGCTGCCGAGGGTGCGGCCGGTGAAGATGCCGCTCAGGAAATTGAGGAACTGTCGCCACAGGGGCAGGTCGAGGCCCAGGTACTGCCGTACGTCGGCGAGCCGTTCGGGGCTGCACGTCTTGCCGCAGGCGGCCGCGGCGGGGTCGGAGGGCAGGACGTAGAAGATGAGGAAGGTGACGGCGGCGATGGCCAGCAGGACGCCGGCGAGGGCGAGCAGCCGGCGGACCAGGTAGAGGATCACGTCCGGCCGCCCCTCGGGTCGAGGATGTCGCGCAGGGCGTCGCCGAGGAGGGTGAAGGCGAGGACCGCCAGGAACAGGAAGACGCTCGGGATGGCGAAGTACATGGGGTCGGTCTCGTAATAGGCCACGGACTCGGCGATCATCTGGCCCCAGGACGGGGTGGGCGGGCGGACTCCGACGCCGAGGTAGCTGAGTGCGGCCTCGGTGCTGATCATGCCGGGGATCAGCAGGGTGGTGTAGGCGATGACCGGGCCCGAGACGCCGGGGAGGATGTCGCGGGTCAGGATGCGCCAGGCGCCGGAGCCGCCGACACGGGCGGCGTCGACGTATTCGCGGTGTTTGAGGGAGAGGGTCTGGCCGCGGACGACGCGGGCGACGCCGGGCCAGCCGAAGAGACCGATCACGGCCGTCATGAGGACGATGCGGTTGACGTCCTTGGCCACCGAGAGCATCGCGATCATGAAGATCAGCGACGGGAACGACATGGTCAGGTCCATCAGGCGGGAGAGCGCCGCGTCGGTGCGCCCGCCGAAGTAGCCGGCGGCGATCCCGGCGGCCGTGCCGGCGACCACGACGATCGCGGTGGCGGCGAAGGCGATCAGGAGGGAGACCTGGGCGCCGGCCACGACACGGGAGAAGAGGTCGCGGCCGGTGACGGGCTCGACGCCGAGCCAGTGGGCGGGGCTGATCCCGCCCAGGGAGCCGAGCGGCTGCCCGCCGAGGTAGGGGTCGATGGCGGTCTTGTCGAACTCGTCCGGGGCCCAGCCGCCGAGGGTGCCCAGCCAGGGGGCGGTGACGGCCATCGTGACGAAGAGGAGGACGACGCAGAGGCTGACGCGGACGGCGGGGCGGCGGCGCAGTTCCCGCCGGGCGAGCTGCCAGGGGCTGCTGCCCGGGGGGATCTCCTTGGCCGGAGCCCCCGGGGCGGGTGCGGTGGTGGTCATGGCTGGGCCTCTCGGTCTCTCAGCCCTGGCTCTTCGAGGGGTCCTTGAGGCCGACGGTCCCGTAGTCGATGGTTCCGGTCCACACGGGGTGACCGAAGGCGCCCGCGATGTTGGGGCCGACGAGCAGCGGCTTGCGCTCCAGGAGGACCGGGACGGAGGGGGACTTCTTCATGATCTCGGCGTCCAGGTCGATCCAGGCCTGGTTGGCCTGCTTGGCGTCGGCCATGGCGTTGATCTCGTCGATCCGCTTCATGGTCGCCTCGTCGCGGAACTGGCTGAGGTTGCCCTGGTTGCCCTTCTGCTTGATGGTGCGTCCGTCGAAGACGAACGGCATCCAGGTGGAACCGGAGGGGTAGTCGGGGCACCAGCCGCTGAGGGTCATGTCGGGAGTGGTGGAGAGGTCTCCGATGACGTCGTAGTAGGCGCCCGGGTCGACGGTGTCGACGACGACCTCGATGCCCACGCGGGCCAGACCCTGCTGGATCGCCTCGGCCTTGCCCTTGTCACCGGTGGAGACGGCGAGGGAGACCTTCAGCTTGTCCTTGCCCGCCGCCTTGAGGAGTTGTTTGGCCTTGTCCGGGTCGCCGGTCGGGGCGATCTTGAGGGTGTCGGCCTGCTTGCCGCCGGTGAGGGCCGGGGGCAGGTAGGCGGTGGCGACCTCGTTGAGGGCGGGCCCGCCGCCGGCGGTGATCACGGATTCCTTGTCGACGGCGTACTGCACGGCCTCGCGGACCTTGGGGTCGTCGAAGGGGGCCCGGGAGTTGTTGAGGTGGAGCATCTCGGTACAGCCCTGGGACTCTGCGAGCAGGCGCGCCTTGACGTCCGCCTTGGGCAGCACCTTGGGGGCGCTCTCGGGGCGCATGTTCGCGTACTCGACCGCGGAGGCGTCCACGCCCGCGCCGGCGATGATCCGGTCGTCGATCTGGCCGCCCTTGAGGCCCATGACGACCACGAACTTGTCCGGGTAGGCCTTGCGGACGGTGTCGGTCTTGGGGTCCCAGTGCTCGTTGCGGACGAGGACGAGCTTCTTGTCGCGGTCGTACGACTCGATCTTGTACGGGCCGGAGGAGAACGGACGGGTGTCGTACTGGGTGCCCTTCTCCTGGGACTGGGGGACGGGCGCGAAGGTGGGGAGGGTGGCGGTGGCGGAGAACTCCGCCACCGGCCGCTTGAGTCGGAAGACGATCGTGCGGTCGTCGGGGGTCTGGACGGAGTCGAGGTGCTGCCCCTGGAGCGGGCCCTTGTACCCCTCGGTGTCCGCGAGGTATTGGGCCGCGTAGTCGGGGCCGCCGGTGAGGTCCGGGGCGAAGGAGCGCTCGACGTTGTACTTGATGTCCTGGGCCTTGACGGGCGAGCCGTCCTCGTACTTCACGCCCTCCTTCAGCGTGAACGTCCACGTCCGGCCGCCGTCGGAGGGGGTGCCGAGGTCGGTGGCGAGGTCGGGTACCAGTTCGCTGCCGGCCTTGCCCGGCTCCGACTTGAAGGTGACGAGCGTGCGGTAGAGGAGCCGGGTCCCGAAGTCCATCGTCGGCATGACCCAGTTGCGCGCCGGGTCGAGGTGGGAGAAGTCCTGGTTGGACAGGACGGTGAGGGTGCCGCCCTTGGCGGGCGTCCCGCCGAGGATCTTGCCGTCGTTTCCGGCGGCGGGGTTGGAGGCACCCGAACCGCCGGCCGAGCCCTTCTCGGGGTCGGAGCAGCCCGAGGCACCGAGTGCGAGAGCTGCCACCAGGGCTGTGGCGAGGGCGAGTCGGGTGCGCTTGGTCATGGGTCACTCCAGTGAAGGGCGGCGCTCTAGGATGTGACCGGTAACATAGTAATGTGAAATTGTACTGACAAGGGGTTGGCACCGCCGTTATCCAGCCGTGTCCAAAAGGGGTGCCCTGTAAGGGAGTTCGGACGGTCAGACGCCGGAACCCAGACCGCCCGACGGGCGACCGACCGGCTCGTCCCGGCCCTGCGCCCACAAGGATCGGACATGACCCAGGTGGCGGGTCATGCAGTCCTCGGCCGCCGCCGCGTCGCCGCTGATCATCAGGTCGAGCAGCTCGATGTGCTCCTCCGCCGAGGAGACCAGCTTGCCGGCCTCGTCCAGGCCCGTCAGGCCGTAGAGGCGGGAGCGCTTGCGCAGGTCGCCGACCGTCTCGACCAGGCGGTCGTTGCCGGAGAGCGCCAACAGGCTGAGGTGGAAGCGACGGTCCGCCTCCAGGTAACCGATCAGGTTGTGCTCGCGGGCGCTGGTGACGATCTCCTCCGCGATGGGACGCAGGGCCTCCAGCTGCTCCGCGGTCGCGAGTTCGGTGATCCGGCCGATGGTCGGAACCTCGATCATCGTGCGCAGTTCGGTGTACTGGTCGAGGTCCCGCTCGCTTACCTCGGTGATCCGGAAGCCCTTGTTGCGCACGGGTTCGACCAGCCCCTCGCGGGCGAGATCGAGCATGGCCTCGCGCACCGGGGTGGCGGACACGCCGAGTTCGGCCGCCAGGCCGGGGGCGGAGTAGACGCTCCCGGGGCGCAACTCACCCGCGATGAGGGCTGCTCGCAGGGCGTGACCGACCTGGTCACGCAGCCGCTCCTGGGCCTTGATGAGGCTGTGCTGCTTCAGGTCACCCATTGCTGTTCCTCCGAGCTCGCAGAGGGACAGCGTACAATGTCACGTTGCCCCGGCGGTCCCCGAGGCGTGGAACAACGCGATCGCCACGGCCAGATCCTCCCAGGCCATCCCCACGCTCTTGAAGAGTCGCGGACCGCTTTCCCGCTCCGGCGCCGGATGACGCCCGGCGACGAGATCGGCGAGGGTGCCCGCGATGTGGCCGGGGCCGATCGCGCCCTCCGCCTCCGGGATCAACAGGTCGCCCGCCTCGCGCAGGGCCGCCGCGCGCGACTCCACGTACACCGCGGACCGGCGCACCAGCGCGGTGTCGGTCTCCCGGGCGTCCGGCTCGTGCGAGCCGACCGCGACGACCGTCGCACCGGCGCGCACCAGCCGACCGTCGAACAGCGGGGTACGGGCCGTGGTGCAGCAGAGCACGAGGTCGGCGTCGGCCACGTCCTCGGGCGTACCGGTCCGGGCGGCGAGGCCCAGGGACCGCGCGTGCGCGGCGAGCCGCTCCGCCCGGTCCGGTGCGCGGGCCACGATGGTCACCCCGGCCAACTCCCGCTCCGCGCCCACGGCTTCGAGGTGTCCGTACGCCTGCGGTCCCGCACCGAACAGGACCAGCCCGAGCGGCCGGTCCCGGGGCGCGAGGTGGCGCAGGGCCAGCGCCGACACCGCCGGGGTGCGCAGGGCGGTCAGCGCCGCGCCGTCGAGCAGGGCCAGGGGGCGCAGGGTGGGGCCGTCCAGGAGGAGGTAGGAGCCGGTGATCCGGGGCAGACCCCGGGCGGCGTTGCCCGGCGCCACTCCCGCGATCTTCACCCCGGCGTACCCGCCCGCCGCGGCCGGCATCAGCAGGAGCTCCCCGCCCGGCACGGGTACGGCGCCGCGCTGCGGGCAGCCCTCCGGGTCCAGGCCGGCGCGCAATACCCCGGCCAGGGCGTCGGCCGCCTCGGAGGGGGTGAGCCGGCCCGCCAGGTCCGCGCCGGAGAGCTGGGCGATCACAGCGCGAACCCGGTGCCGAGCGCGTCCAGCGGGTCGACGAGGAAGGCGTGCTCGCCTGTGCGGTAGACCGTCCCGGTGACCTCCGTGACCACGCCTTCGGCGCCGCCGGACACCACCCGGCCGGTGAAGACGGTGCCGATGACCGACTCGTGCAGCAGGTCCTCCCCCTCCCCCAGCCGCCCGTCCTCGGCGAGCAGGGCGAGGCGTGCGGCGGTACCGGAACCGCAGGGCGAGCGGTCGAACTGCCCGTCCGCGAAGACCGTCACGTTGCGCTGGTGCGGTCCGAACGGGGTGTCGGGGAGTTCCTCGTACAGGATCACGCCGTACACGCCCGAGAGGAGCGGGCCGCCCGGGTGCCAGGTCCCCGGGTGCGTGGCCAGCGCCGCCCTGATCTCCTGTCCGGCGCGTACCAGTGCGGGCAGGGCGGCCGGGGAGACCTCCAGCCCCAGGTCCCGCACCGCGACCGCGGCGTAACAGGCCCCGGCGTGCGCGATGTCGGCTTCGACCAGGCCCAGGGTGGTGGCGACCGGGACCTTGCGGGCGCTCACCCGGGCCGGCACGCCCCGGAACGTCACCCCGGTGGTGCGGCCTCCCGAGCGGTGCACGGTGGCGGTGACCCGGCCCGACGGCACGTCGACGCGGACCTGCGCGCTGCCGTCGTCGGGCGCCGGGACGCGGCCGCAGTCCACGGCCCACGCGCCGAGGGCCATGGTCCCGTGGCCGCATGCGGTGGAGTAGCCGTCCTTGTGCCAGAACAGCACGCCGAAGTGGGCTCCGTCGTCGTCCGGCGGGACGACGAACCCGCCGTACATGCCGGCGTGCCCGCGCGGTTCCCGCACGAGGAGCCGCCGTACGTCGTCCAGCGCGCTCCGGCGCGGGGAGGTCGCGGAGCCTGTGGGGCCGATGGCGGTGGCGCACCGTTCCGCGACGGTGTCCCCCGGCACGGCGGGCATTGCCCCGGAGGCGGTGTCGACGATGCGGAAGGGCTCCCCCGCCGCGTGGTAGTCGGTGGTGCGGACAGTGGTGGGGAAGGCGTCGAAGCCCGGGGCGCCGTGGGCGGGCGCGGCGTCGGTCACAGCAGGAACCCTCCGGGGAACGGGTCGGTGGGGTCGAGGAAGTACTGGGCGGTGCCGGTGATCCAGGCCCGCCCCGTGACGGTGGGGATCACCGCCGCGCGACCGCCCACCGTCGTCTCCTCGACGAGCCGGCCCGTGAACTCGGTCCCGATGAACGACTCGTTGACGAAGTCGGCGCCGAGCGGCAGGAGCCCCCGGGCGTGCAGTTGGGCCATCCGGGCGCTGGTTCCCGTACCGCAGGGCGAGCGGTCGAACCAGCCGGGGTGGATGGCCATCGCGTGCCGGGAGCGGCGGGCGTCCGAGCCCGGGGCGGCGAGGTAGACGTGCTTGACCCCGGCGATGGAGGGGTTCTCGGGGTGGACGGGCCGGTCCGCGGAGGCGTTGACGGCGTCCATGACGGCGAGCCCCGCGGCGAGGAGGTCGTCCTTGCGGTCCCGCTCGAAGGGGAGACCCAGGGCGTCGAGTTCGACGAGGGCGTAGAAGTTGCCGCCGTAGGCGAGGTCGTAGGTCACCGCCCCGTATCCGGGCACGTCCACCTTCAGGTCGAGCCCGGCGCAGTACGAGGCGACGTTGGTGAGGGTGACGGCGGTGGCCGCCCCGTCCTCGACGCGGACGTCCACGCTCACCAGCCCGGCGGGGGTGTCGAGCCGGACCGTGGTGACCGGTTCGACGACCGGGACCATGCCGGTCTCGACCAGGACGGTGGCCACCCCGATGGTGCCGTGTCCGCACATGGGCAACAGGCCCGACACCTCGATGTACAGCACGCCGAAGTCGGCGTCGGGCCGGGTGGGGGGCTGGAGGACGGCGCCGCTCATCGCGGCATGGCCGCGCGGTTCGTACATGAGCAGGGTGCGGACGTGGTCCAGGTGCTCGATGAAGTGGAGCCGCTTGTCTGCCATGGTGGCGCCGGGGATGACCCCGATCCCCCCGGTGATGACCCGGGTCGGCATGCCCTCGGTGTGCGAGTCCACCGCGTGGTAGATGTGGCGCGTACGCATGAGTCCCCCCACGTCTGCTAGTTGAGGCCCTCGGCCAGGGCCTTTTCGGTGGCGGCGCGGACGGCCGCCTCGGTCTCGCCGGTGAGCGGGAAGCGCGGCGGCCGGGTGGCTCCGCCGGGACGGCCCGCCAGGTCCATGGAGAGCTTGATGGCCTGCACGAACTCGGTCTTGGAGTCCCAGCGCAGCAGTGAGTGCAGGGATTTGTAGAGCGGCAGCGCGGTGGTGAGGTCGCCCGCGACGGCGGCGCGGTAGAGGGTGGCGCAGGACCGGGGCAGGGCGTTGGGGTAGCCGGCGATCCAGCCCACGGCGCCCGCGAGCGCCAGTTCCAGGAGTACGTCGTCGGCTCCGATCAACAGGTCGAGGCCGGGCGCGAGTTCGGCGATCTCGTAGGCGCGACGGACGTCTCCGCTGAACTCCTTGACGGCGACGATGCTGCCGTCCGCGTGCAACCGGGCCAGGAGCGCGGGCGTCAGGTCCACCTTGGTGTCGATGGGGTTGTTGTAGGCGACGACGGGCAGGCCCGCGCCCGCCACCTCGGCGTAGTGGGCCCGGACGGCTTCCTCGTCGGCGCGGAACGCGTTGGGGGGCAGCAGCAGGACGGATCCGGCACCGGCCTCGGCGGCCTGCTCGGCCCAGCGGCGGGCCTCGGCGCTGCCGTAGGCGGCGACCCCGGGCATGACCCGGTCGCCGTCGCCCGCCGCCTCCACGGCGGTACGCACGACACGCGCGCGCTCCTCGTCGGTGAGGGTCTGGTACTCGCCGAGGGAGCCGTTGGGGACTACGCCGTCGCAGCCGTTGTCGATGAGCCAGGCCACGTGTTCGGCGTAGGCGTCGTAGTCGACGCGGAGGTCTTCGCGCAGGGGCAGCGCCGTGGCGACCATGATGCCGTGCCAGGGGCGGGTGCGGGGCGGGACGGGCGCGGGGGTGTGCGCGTGGGTCATAAAGGACTCCCTAGAGTGGTGTGTGACATTTTACTAAGGGACATGAGCCGGCCACAAGGGGCCGGACCGGCCCGATCCGGATCGGATCAGGGGTTTTCCCGCGGGAGTTCGGCCAAGTGGCGCAGCGGGACGGGACAGGAAAAGGGACGCCGGTCGGGGGCGGCTCCCGCCGCGGCGGAGGTCTCGCCCGCCAGGGCGGCGACGGCCGGGCCGCACATCCGGCCCTGGCACCAGCCCATGCCGGCACGGGTGAGGAGTTTGACGGTACGGGAGTCCCGCGCGCCGAGGTCACGCGCGGCCTGTCGGATTCGCCCGGCCGAGACCTCTTCGCAGCGACACACGTCGGTGTCCTCGCGCAGCCAGTCCGCCCAGCCCTCGCCGGGCCGGTGCGCCGCGGCCATCGCCCCGGCGAAGGCGCGCAGCCGTGAGCGGCGTCGGAGCAGGTCGGCCGGCGCGGGTCGGCCGGCGAGCGAGAAGGCCGCCAGTTCGCCTTCGACGAGGGCCAGTTGGGCGCCGCCGATGCCCCCGGTCTCGCCCGCGGACCAGATGCCGGGAACGGAGGTTCGCTGCCCGGCGTCGAGTTCCAGGGCGACCGTGCCGTCCTCGCCCGCCCGGGTGGCGCAGCCGAGGGCGGTCGCCAACTCCAACTGGGGCACGAGGCCGTGGCCGACGGCGAGGGCGTCACACGGGATCCGCCGCTCCGTACCGGGCAGCGGGCGCCAGTCGGCGTCGAGCCGGGCCACGGTGACGGCCTCGACCCGACCGCGGCCGTGCGCCTCGGTGACGGCGTGCCGGGCCAGGAGGCGGACCCCGTGGCGCAGCAGCGCGCCGCCGTACGTCGCCCCCTCGGCGAGCTTGCCGGGGTTGCGCAGCAGCGCGGGCAGCCGCCCCGCGTACGCGGTGTAGGAGGCGGCCTCGACCACGGCCGGGACGATGGCTCCGGCTGCGGCGAGGGAGCCGGCGACGGCGAGCAGCAGCGGCCCGCTCCCGGCGACGACCACCCGCCTGCCCGGCAGCACCAGGCCGCCCTTGAGCATGGCCTGCGCGCCGCCGGCGCCGATCACCCCGGGCAGCGTCCAGCCCGGGAAGGGGAGTTGCCTCTCGTACGCCCCGGTGGCCAGCAGTACGGCGCGGGCCCGGACCGTGGCGGAGCGCTCCTCGGGGCCCGCGACGGCGTGCAGGGTCCAGCGGTCCCCGTCCGGGACCACCGTCCAGACGTGGTGGGTCGGGAGGTACGTGATCCGGCCCGACCGCTCGTGGGCGCGCAGGGCCGCTTCGCGGGAGGCGAAGGCGGCCCACCCGTGGTGCAGGGCCTCGGGGCGTACCGCGCCGAGGTCCGGGGCGGGCCGGCGGTAGAACTGGCCGCCGGGCCGCTCCCCCGCGTCCAGGAGCACCACCCGCAGCCCGAGGCGCGCGGTGGTGACGGCGGCGGCCAGCCCGGCGGGCCCGGCGCCGACGACGGCGACGTCGGCGGGGATGTCGGCGGGACCGCCGGGGGCGCCGGGGTCGGCCGGCGTGGACTCAGACGGCGAGGTCGGCACGGCCGGTCCCTTCCTGGGTGGTGACGGTGTCCCCGGCCCGCGCCGGGATCAGACAAGCCCGCTGGTTCGGCCGGCCGTTGAGGGTGACGAGGCAGTCGTGGCAGCTGCCGATCCCGCAGAACACCCCGCGCGGGGCGCCTCCTTCACGTGTGGTGCGCCAGGCGAGGATGCCCGCGCTCCACAGCGCGGCGGCGATGCTCTGGCCCGACTCCGCCGTCAAGTCGCGGCCGTCGAAGCGCAGGACGTACGTCTCCCGGGGAGCCCCGCCCACGAGGTCGCGGGGGGTGCGGTCACCGGTGCGCCGGCTCATCGGCGGTCTCCTTCTCCTGGCGTCTTTCTCGGGTCGTCTGCGCCGGGGGCGGCCGTGGCGTCTTTCTCCGGGCGCCCTCGCCCGAGCGTGGCCCCGGACGGTCGGCTCACCGCCCCTCCCCCGGTCCGGGTTGCGGCCCGAACGGCCTGTCCGGCCGGAAGGGGCCCGGGTCCAGGGGCGGTTCGGCTCCGGTCAGGGCGGCCGCGATCAGGGCGCCGGTTGCCGGGGCCAGGCCGATGCCCGCGCCCTCGTGCCCGCAGGCGTGCAGCAGGCCGGGCACCCGGGGGTCGGGGCCGATGGCCGGGAGGTGGTCGGGGAGGTAGGGGCGGAAGCCGTGGTAGGCGCGCAGCACCCGCACGTCGGCCAGCACGGGGAACAGCGCGGCCGCCTGGGACGCGAGCCGGCGCAGGGCCTCCACCGACAGGGAGCGGTCGAAGCCGACCCGCTCCCGGGTGGCCCCGATGAGCACCGGGCCCGAGGGCGTGCCCTCCACCACCGCCGAGGACTGGAGCGCGGCCGACCCGCTGGCGACGTCCGCGATGTAGTCGGCGGCGTAGACCTTGTGCCGTACGACCCTGGGCAGCGGCTCGGTCACCAGGACGAAGCCGCGGCGCGGCAGCACCGGCAGGGTGGTCCCGGCGAGTTCGGCGATCCGGCCGCCCCAGGTGCCGGCGGCGTTGACGACGGCCGGGGCGAGGAGTTCCCGGAAGCGGGTCCGCACGCCGCGTACGGCGCCGCGCCCCACCACGAACTCCGTCACCTCCTCCCCCAGGTGGATCCGGGCCCCCTGGGCGGTCGCCGCGGCCAACAGCCGGGCCGCCGCCTGGGCGGGCTGGACCTGGGCGTCCTGCGGGTAGTGGAAACCGCCCGCGAGTCCCGGTGCCAGATGGGGTTCGAGCTCGCGCAGGTCCTCGGTCCCCGCCTCGACGGCGGTGACGCCCGCGGCGCGCTGGCCTTCCGCGAAGGCCCGCAACGCCGCGAGCGAAATCTCGTCGGGAGCGACGACCAGGCCGCCCTTGTCCTCGTACTCCATCTCCGGCGGCATGACCGCGGCGAGTTCGCGCCACAGGGCCGCCGACAACAGGGCCAGGTCGAGCTCGGGTCCGGCTTCCTTGTCGGAGACGAGCAGGTTGCCCTCGCCCGCCCCGGTGGTACCGCCGGCCACCGAACCGCGGTCGACGACGGCCACGCGCAGTCCCGCGCGGGTGGCGTAGTACGCGCAGGCGGCTCCGACGACGCCCGCGCCGACGATGACGGCGTCCAGGCTGCTGCTTCTCTTGGGCACGGCAGTAATATGTCACATTCTTTATCGGGTTCCCAGGGTCGGCCGAGACCCATCGGAATCGGCCGGAGCCGCCCGGACCGGTCCCCTCCCCCCGTTGCGGCAGGGGGCCGGTCCGAGGCCGCGGTCAGCTGCGCAGCGGGCCCTCGCAGCTGTAGTTCGAGGTCCCGGCGACGTGGTTCGTCCAGATCTCCACGGGACCGAAGGAGCAGTTCATGTCGGCGAGGTTGTTGGACACCGGCGCCGAGCGGTCGAGGATGAAGTAGTCCACCGTCTCGGACATGTCCTTGAAGTTCTGGTCGTCGCTGCGCCAGTTCTTCAGGTTCGCGGTGATCCGGCCGGTGCAGGTGAACCGGCGCTTGCCGGCGTCACCGTTCTCCACGCAGTCGGGGGTGTTGTAGGTGGCCGTCGCGAACGAGGACTTGACGTTGGCGAGCGCGGAGTCGCGCAGTCGGTCGTTGGCGGTGAAGGAGGTGTTCGGCACGTACAGCTGGTCGACCTTGGCGATCTGGGCGTCCAGGAACTTGTCGTAGTCGCGCTGGAGGTAGGTGTCCGAACCCATGCGGTTGCGCCAGGCGTCGTAACCCGCGACGTCGTTCTCGCGCAGGTGGGTGTACATCTCCCGGAGCAGGGTGGGCTTCTCGGTCCAGAGGAACTCGAAGAACGTGCCCGCGTAGTTGTAGAAGCGGAACCCGTCGCCGTCGTAGGTGGCGTTCAGCAACTGCTCGACCGACATGCGCGGGCCGCCGCCGGCCGTGTCGGCGATGACGCCCTTCACCAACGACTTGCGGACGGCGATGCCGTTGTCGCGGGTGGCGCCGTCGAAGAACTCGGCGGTGCCCTCGTCCATGGCGGTCGTGCGGTCGCCCTCGTACCAGGGGCCCTCGCCGAAGAGGCCGGGCACGGCGAACCGGCCGTTGAGGTAGTGGGTGTACTCGTGGCGGAAGAGCTCTTCGAGGGTGAGGGAGGAGTCCTGCGGGACGCGGCGCTGGTAGGTGTAGAAGGTGGCGCCGTTCTCGATGTACATGCCGCCGTTGTTGGTGCCGTAGCCGTTCAGCATCGTCTGGTAGGTGACGTAGTCGGCGCGGGAGGCGTACAGCACGATGTTCAGCGTGGTGTTGGTGTCCCCCGCGAGCGGCTGGTCGGTGCCCAGAACCCGGTGGAACTGCGTCTTGACCTGCTTGCTCGCGTAGTAGAGCTGGTCGACGGTGGCCCGGTCGAGGGCCGTGCGGACCTTGATGCCCCCGTTGTCGTACGTGTAGGTGTTGGGGAAGAGCACCTTCTCGATGTCCTCCTTGCACACCGCGTACGGCTTGCAGGCCTCGTAGGTGTTCAGCCACGAGACGATCTTCGCCCACTGCTCGCTGCCCGCGCCCCACGCGGTCTTGACCGGCCCGAGGAGGGCGCCGAGGTCGGCGACGGTCTGGTCCTTGAGGCCGTCCACCTGGCCGAAGCGGCCGTACTCGCCGAGCGCGTCGCGCGCCGCCCAGTCGTTGGCGGTCCCCTTGAGGTGGGTGTAGCCGGCGAAGGCCTTGAAGGCGGCCCGGTAGGAGGGGTCGGCGGACACCGCCGCGTGGAAGGCGCTGTCCTGGTTGCCCGGGTAGACGCCGAGGTAGTTGGTGCTGAGGGCCGCGAGGACGGCGCCGCCCCAGGAGGCGTCCTGGTTGGTCGCGGGGTGTGACGCGTCCAGGGTCGCCAGGACCTTCTTGATGAGGCCCGTCTGGTACTGGCGCAGGCCGGGGCCGGCGGCGTAGAGGGCCTCGCGCAGGGTGCGGGCGTTGGAGGGGGTGGCGTCGAAGGTGTGGGCGGCGTTGCCGAAGTCGGCGATCGCCTTGCGCATCGCGTCGACGGTCGGGGCGTCGGTGAGGTCGATCTCGTCGCGCGAGAAGTCGTGGTACACGGCCGCGTGCAGGAAGGTGAACATCTCCTCCAGGTGGGAGGAGTTCTTGCCGTCGTGGGCCGCGGCCAGGGCGGATATCCGGCGGGAGACGGCCTGGACGTGCGCGTCGTCCATCACGGGCGCCAGGCGGGCGTCCCAGGTCCAGATCAGTCCGCGCAGACAGCCGTCCGCGAGTACGGCCGGGTCCGCGAGGAAGTCGGCGAACTGCTCGGGCGACAGCCCCTTGATCCCGTCGAGGGTGCAGGGCACGTTGACGGCCAGGCCCCGGGTGGTCGCGGCGCTCTGGGCGGTCGCGGGCTTCCCGCTCTTGTCCGTCCGCTGCCCGGCGGCGGCGCCCGCGGTCGGCGCCGCGCCCGGGACCTTGCCGTCGGATATCGCCTGTCCACCGGGGGCCGGGGCCGGTGCGGCGGTGGTGGCGGCGGCGGACGACAGGGGGTTGGCGCGGTGCTCGACCTCGTCGAAGGGGTTCGGCGCGACGGCGGCGGACGCGGCCGCGGGACCGGAGGCGAAGGTCGCGGGTACCGCGGCGCCCGTCTCGGCCGCCTGGGTCACGGCCTGGCCGGCGGAGGCGAGGAGCGTGACGGCGACGGCGGCGGAGAGGAGGGACGAACGCACAGCTCTGTGCTGGGACACCAAGGACTCCTGTGGGGAAGGAAGTGTGAGGACGTACGAGTGCACGAGGCACGAGGTGCATGTCGGTGCATGAGGTGCGAAGTGCGTGAACTGCCCTGCTTCACGCGGCGTTTGACGGGGATTAACGCGGCGCGGTGTGAGCTGTAACATAGTAATGTGAAATTGCACTGACAACCCCTGTGCGCCTACCAGTTCGCTTCTCTTCAGGGAGCCCCCGTGACCGATGCCTCCTCCCGCCTCAACATCGGCAGCCACGACCTGCCCGTATCCGCGGAACTGTCCCGTTTCATGGCGGGCGGCTGGACCCCGTCGTCACCGACCGGCTCCGGCGGGACTCAGGCGCACGACGTCACGCCCGCCCGTCGCGCCCGGCTCTCGGCGCTCTTCCCCGGCGAGCGACTGATCGTCCCGGCCGGCGAACTGAAGGTCCGCTCCAACGACTGCGACCACCGCTTCCGCCCGCACAGCGCGTACGCCTGGCTGACGGGCCTGACCGGCGAGGACCAGGTCGGTCACGTCCTGGTCCTGGAGCCCTCGGGGCCGCGGGGACACGAGGCCGTGCTCTACCTGCGCCCGCGCTCGCCGCGCGCGGACGGCAACGAGGAGTTCTACCGGGACCGCCGGTACGGGGAGTTCTGGGTCGGCCGCCGCGCCGACCTGGCCGAGGCGGAACGCCTGACGGGCATCCGCTGCGCCCGTCTGGACTCGCTCGGTTCACCGACGGGGCGAAACGCCTCCACGGACGGTGAACTCGCCACGGCCCTCTCGGAGTTGCGGCTGGTCAAGGACGCCTGGGAAGTGGAGCAGCTCCAACTGGCCGTCGACCACACGACCGCCGGGTTCGAGGACGTCGTACGGGCCCTGCCGCGCGCGCTGCAACACCCGCGCGGGGAGCGCTGGATCGAGGGGGTCTTCGGCCTGCGCGCCCGCGCGGAGGGCAACGGGACCGGATACGAGACGATCGCCGCGTCCGGCGCGCACGCCTGCGTCCTGCACTGGATCCGCAATGACGGGCGCCTGGACCGGGACGAACTGCTCCTGCTGGACGCGGGCGTGGAGACGGACACCCTCTACACGGCGGACATCACCCGCACCCTCCCGCTGTCGGGCCGGTTCTCCCCGGTCCAGCGACAGGTGTACGAGCTGGTCCTGGCCGCCCAGGAGGCGGGTATCGCGGCGCTGCGACCCGGCGCGAGCTTCAGGGACTTCCACCGGGCGGGCATGCGGGTGATCGCGGAGGGGCTCGCGGACTGGGGGGTGCTCAAGGACCCGGAAGGGGACCTGCACCGGCGGTACACCCTGTGCAGCAGCGGCCACATGCTGGGACTGGACGTCCACGACTGCGCGAAGGCGCGGGCGGAGACCTACCTCGACGGGGTGCTGGAGGAGGGCCAGGTCCTCACGGTCGAACCGGGCCTGTACCTGCAGCCCGACGACGAGACGCTGCCCGCCGAACTCCGGGGCATCGGGGTCCGCATCGAGGACGACCTGGTCGTCACGGCGACGGGCGCCCGGCTGATGTCGGGCGCCCTGCCGCGTACGGTCAGCGGGATCGAGGAGTGGATGGGAGTCCTGCTGGAGGAGAGGGCCTAACGGCCACCACCGCCGTGGTCGCCGGAACCGCCGTTCCAGTCACCGTGGTCCTGGGAGTCGTGGTTCCGGTCACCGTTCCAATTTCCGTGATCGCCACTCCAGTTGTCGTTGCGGCTGTTGCTCCAGTCGCCGTGGTCGCCGCCCCGCCAACCACTGTCGTTCCAATTGGCGTTGCCCCAATTGCCGTTGTCGTCGTTTCGGCACCAGTCGGGCCGGTTGTCGTGGTCGTTCCAGCGGGAGGAGTCGCAGCAGTCGCGCCCGTTGTCCCCCCGCCAGTGGTCGGAACACTGTTGGTCGTGTTGCGGAAGGGTGGCGGCGAACGCGCCACTGACGGGCATCAGACCGAGCGTTGCTCCGGCGGCTCCTGCCACGACGGC
Source organism: Streptomyces sp. A1136 (assembly GCF_004795055.1). Classification (GTDB taxonomy): domain Bacteria; phylum Actinomycetota; class Actinomycetes; order Streptomycetales; family Streptomycetaceae; genus Streptomyces. The sequence goes on along the minus strand of NZ_SSBJ01000006.1, from coordinate 202,319 downwards.
CGCAATGATCCCACGGCGCATAACGATGCACCTCCGAGCATTGGCGATGTTCTTTGCAAAAAGGACATTTCCACCCTCTCTCTTCTCACCGCCCACTGTCAAAGGCGTCCGGTCCAAAACCTGGGACGGCGATCGTGGATGCCGTGGTGTGCGCAGGTCAGTCCAGTACGGCGACGCCGTCGAGTTCGACCAGCGCCTGTTCGTCCCACAGCCTCACCGCGCCGATGACCGCCATCGCCGGGTAGTCGCGCCCCGCGAGGGCCCGCCAGATGCGGCCGAGTTCCGGGGCTTGTCGCCGGTACGCCTCCACGTCCACCGGATACACCGTCACACGGGCCAGCCGCTCGGGGGTCCCGCCCGCCGCCGCGAGCGCCGCGAGCAGGTTCGACAGCGCCCGCTCGAACTGCTCCGCCAGCGTGTCCCCCACCACCTTGCCGGAGCCGTCCAGGGCGGTCTGGCCGGCCAGGAACACCAGGCGGGAGCCGGTGGCGACGACGGCGTGCGAGAAGCCGGTCGGCGGGGCGAGGTCCGCCGGATTGACGCGTTCGAGGCTCATCGGGCCGCCACCTCCCGGTAGAGCTCCTTGGCGATGATCGTGCGCTGGACCTCGCTGGCCCCCTCGTAGATGCGCGGCGCGCGCACCTCCCGGTACAGGTGCTCCAGCAGGTGGCCCCGCTGGAGGGCGACCGCGCCGTGCAGCTGGACGGCGTGGTCCACCACGTACTGCGCGGTTTCCGTGGCCAGCAGCTTCGCCATGGCCGCCCGCCTCGGCACCTCCGGCGATCCGCCGTCGTAGGCCCCGGCGGCGGCGTACACCAGCAGCCGGGCGGCCTCCGTCCGCGTGGCCATCTCCGCCACCCGGTGCGCCACCGCCTGGAGGTCCGCCAGGACGCCGCCGAAGGCACTCCGCCCGGCCGTGTGCGCGAGTGTCGCGTCCAGCGCGGCCCGGGCCATGCCCACGGCGAAGGCCCCGACGCTGGGCCGGAACAGGTTCAGGGTGTCCATCGCGACGCGGAACCCGCGCCCCGGCTCGCCCAGCACGTCCTCGGGGCCGACCGGTACCCCGTCGAAGGAGAGGGAACCGATGGGATGCGGGGAGAGCATGTCCAACGCCTCGCCCGTCAGGCCCGGCCGGTCGGCCGGGACGAGGAAGGCGGTGATGCCCTTGGCCCCGGGTCCCTCACCCGTACGGGCGAAGACGGTGTAGAAATCCGCCTCCGGGGCGTTGGAGATCCACCGCTTCTGCCCGGTGAGCCGCCAGCCGCCGCCGACCCTGCCGGCATCGACCGGCCGCTCCCGGACGCCCTCGTCCCCGGCGCCCTCGTCCCCGGCGCTGCCCACCCCGCCATGCCCGGCCCCGATGCCCGCCGCACCGGTATCCGCCCGCCCTCCGGTGTGCGCCGCCGCACCGCGGCCGCCCTCCGGCTCCGCCGTCAGCGCCAGCGCCGCCGCGTCCGAACCGGCGCCCGGCTCGCTGAGCGCGAACGCGGCCACCAGTCGGCCCTCCCGCACCCCCGGCAGCCAGCGTTCCCGCTGCGCCCGGCTCCCGGCGCGCAGCACCGGGTACGCCCCCAACCCTTGGAGGGCCAGCGCCGTCTCGGCCTCGGTACAGCCGTAGGCGAGTGATTCCCGCAGCAGGCACAGCTGCAGCGCGCCCGAGACGAACACCCGCTCCAGCAGGCCTTCTTCCCCGAGCGCGGCCAGCAGCGGTCGGTTCACCCGGCCCGGCTCGCCCTTCTCGGCCAGCGACCGCAGCCGCCCCGCCGACAGGGCGCGCAATCGCCCGCACCATTCCTCTTCGTCCACCCCGAGCGCGAATCCGGTCATGCAAACAACCCCGCATCTATCGCGTCCTGTTGACTGCCGTCACCGTCACGATACGCTCGTCACGCGATCCGCGACCGTCCCGAGGGGGCGAACCAGCTTGGAGCTCAAGCCTTCCGCGCACGTCGACACCTTTACCCGCGACCGCCTGCCGCCCGGTGAAGCCTGGCCGCGCCTGCTGTTCGACCTGCCCGAGCTGGCCTATCCGGACCGGCTGAACTGCGGGGCCGAGCTGCTGGACGCCACCATCGACCGGTTCGGGCCGCACCGCCCGGCCTTCCGGGGCTCCGACGGGCAGGTGTGGTCGTACGGGGAGCTGCGCGAGCGCGTCGACCGGCTGGCCCACGTCCTCACCGCCGACCTCGGCGTGGTCCCCGGCAACCGGGTCCTGCTGCGCGGTCCGACCGGCCCGTGGCTGGCCGCCTGCTGGCTCGCGGTGATGAAGGCGGGAGCGGTGGCGGTCACCGTGCTGGCCCAGCAGCGCGCCCAGGAGCTGGCCACGGTGTGCGCGATGGCCGAGGTACGCCACGCCCTGTGCCACGTGGACGTGCTGGACGACCTGGTCAAGGCCGAGGTGCCGGGACTGCGGATCACCCCGTACGGCGGGGGGACCTCCGATGACCTCCTGCGTCTGTGCGACGGGCACGCGGGGCCCTTTCCCGCTGTGGCGACCTCCGCCGACGACGTCGCCCTGATCGCCTTCACCTCGGGCACCACCGGCCGCCCCAAGGGCTGCATGCACTTCCACCGCGACCTGCTCGCCGTGGCCGACACCTTCTCCCGCCAGGTGCTGCGTCCCCGGCCCGACGACGTCTTCGCGGGCAGTCCGCCGCTCGGCTTCACCTTCGGGCTCGGCGGGTTGGTGGTCTTCCCGCTGCGGGCCGGCGCCTCCTCGCTGCTACTGGAGCAGGCGGCGCCCCGCCGGCTGCTGCCGGCGCTCGCCGAGCACCGCGTCACGGTCCTGTTCACCGCGCCCACCGCCTACCGGGCGATGCTGGACACCCTGGGCCCCTATGACGCCGGGGCATACGACCTCGGCGCGCTGCGCCGCTGCGTCTCGGCGGGCGAGAACCTGCCCGCCGCCACCTGGCAGGCCTGGTACGAGCGCACGGGACTGCGCATCATCAACGGCATCGGGGCCACCGAACTGCTGCACATCTTCATCTCGGCCGCCGACGACGACATCCGGCCGGGCACCACCGGCCGGGTGGTGCCCGGGTGGGAGGCCCGCGTCGTGGACCCGGCGGGGCGGCCGGTGGCGGACGGGGAGCCCGGACTGCTGGCCGTCCGGGGGCCGGTGGGCTGCCGCTACCTGGCCGACCCGCGACAGGCGCAGTACGTGCGCGACGGCTGGAACCTGACCGGGGACACGTACGTGCGCGACGGGGACGGCTACTTTCGGTACGTCGCCCGGGCCGATGACATGATCATCTCTTCGGGCTACAACATCTCCGGCCCGGAGGTGGAGGAGGCCCTGCTCCGCCACCCGGACGTGGCGGAGGCCGCGGTCGTCGGACGCGCCGACGACCGCCGCGGTCAGGTCGTGGTGGCGTACACCGTGCCGCGCGACGGGGTCACACTGACGGAGGAGACCCTTCGGGCCTTCATGCGGGCCGAGCTGGCGCCGCACAAGTGCCCGCGCTCCTTCGTCTTCGTCCCGGCGCTCCCCCGGACGCCGACGGGCAAACTGCAACGCTTCCGGCTGCGCGATCTAGAGTGAACCCGTGGCCGAGCAGCACACTCCGCGATCCCTGATCGTCACGTTTTACGGCGCCTACGGGCGGGCCTTCGACGGCCCCGTCCCGGTGTCCGCGCTGATCCGCCTGCTGGGCGCGGTCGGCGTGGACGCGCCGTCCGTCCGCTCGTCGGTGTCCCGGCTCAAGCGGCGGGGCTTCCTGCTGCCCGCGCGGGCGGCCGACGGATCGGCCGGGTACGAGCTGTCCGAGGAGGCCAGGCAGTTGCTGGAGGACGGCGACCGGCGGATCTACGGGTCCCCCCGGTGGTCGCGGGAGTGGCTGGTCGCCGTCTTCTCCGTTCCCGAGCAGGAGCGGCACAAGCGGCACCTGCTGCGTTCCCGGCTGGCCCGGCTGGGCTTCGGCTCGGTCGCGCCGGGCGTCTGGATCGCCCCCGCGCACCTGTACGAGGAGACCGGCCGCACGATGGAGCGGCTGCTCCTGACGCCGTACGTGGAGCTGTTCCGCGGCGCCCACCTCGGATTCGCGCCCACGGCCGAGGCGGTGGCCCGGTGGTGGGACCTGACGACGCTGGCCAAGCAGCACGAGGAGTTCCTGGACCGGCACGAGCCGGAGTTGCGGGCGCTCCAGTCGGGCCCGGAGCCGACCCAGGAGCAGGCCTACCGGCGCTACCTGCAGGCCCTGGACAGCTGGCGCCGGCTCCCCTACTCCGACCCGGGGCTGCCGCCCGAGCTGCTGCCCGCCGACTGGCCGGGCGACCGCGCGGCGGCCGTCTTCGCGGAACTGCACGCCCGGCTGCGGGACACGGGGGCCGGGTTCGTGCGGTCCTAGCGCCCGAAAAGAGGGTGCGGGCGCGGTGAACGGTGGCCAGGATGGGCCGGCATGACATGGACCTTCACCTCCGACTTCGCCGCCTTCGTGGCCGCCGCCGGGCCGGCCGTCGCATCACGGCCCGTGGAGAACACCTCCCTCCTCACCGTCATGGACGGGCTGGAGCGGCGCGGCCCGACGGCCTACGGGTCCGACACCCCGTTCTTCGGCTGGTGGACCGGCGCCGACGGAAAGGTGTCCGGCGGCCTGCTGTGCACTCCGCCGCACCCCCTGCTGCTGGGCGTGGTGCCCGCCGGGGCCGTGGCGGCGCTGGGCGCCGCGCTGAGCGCCCGATGCCTGCCGGCCCCGTTCGACGGGGTCAACGTGCGCCGCTGCGACGCGGCGGCGCTGTCCCGGGCGTGGAGTAGGCCGGCGCGGATCACGACGGAGAACCGGCTGTACCGGCTGGCCGAACTGCACGCCCCGGACCCCGTGCCGACCGGCCGGGCCCGGGTCGCCGACGAGGCGGACCTTCCGCTGCTGGTCGACTGGGTCAACGCCTTCAAGCGCCAGGCCGGCGAGCCCGGAAGCGCTTCCGAGGCGGTCCTGCGCCACCGGATCTCGTACGGCGGGATGCTGCTCTGGGACGACGCGGGCACGCCCGTGTCGATGGCGGGCTTCTTCCGCCCGATCTCCTCGGTCTGCCGCGTCGGCCCCGTCTACACCCCGCCCGAGCTGCGCGGCCGGGGGTACGCCGCCGGGGCCACGCACGCGGCGAGCGAGGCGGCGTACGCGGCCGGCGCCACGGAGGTGCTGCTCTTCACGGACCTGTCGAACCGCACCAGCAACGGCGTGTACCAGCGCCTCGGCTACACACCGGTGGAGGACCGCGTCGTACTGACGACCGCATGACGCCCGGCCTAGCCGCGCCCGGTCGGCGGCTTGCGGCTGCCCGCCCGGTAGGGGGCCGGCCAGGGCGCGGCCGGGCCGGTGTAGGACTGGTCGGCGGCGGCGTGCAGCGTCCAGTGCGGGTCGTAGAGGTGGGGGCGGCCCACCGCGCAGAGGTCGGCGCGCCCCGCCAGCAGCAGGGAGTTCACGTCGTCCCAGGAGGAGATCGCGCCGACGGCGATCACCGGGACGCCCAGGGCGTTGCGGATCCGGTCCGCGTAGGGCGTCTGGTAGGAGCGTCCGTATTCCGGCGACTCCTCGGCCACCACCTGGCCGGTGGACACGTCGATGGCGTCCGCGCCGTGGGCGACGAAGGCGGCCGCGATGTGTTCGGCGTCCTGCGGGGTGGTGCCGCCGGGGGCCCAGTCGGTGGCCGAGAGCCGGACGGTCATCGGGCGGTCCTCGGGCCAGGCCTCGCGGACCGCGTCGAAGACCTCCAAGGGGAAACGGAGCCGGTTCTCCAGGCAGCCGCCGTAGGCGTCGGTGCGGTGGTTGGTGAGCGGGGAGAGGAATCCGGACAGCAGGTAGCCGTGCGCGCAGTGCAGTTCGAGCAGGTCGAAGCCGCACTCGGCGGCCCGGCCGGCGGCCCGGGCGAAGTCCGCGCGGATCACGGCGAGGTCGGCGGCGTCGAGGGCGCGCGGCACGGCGGAGACCCCGGGCCGGTACGGCAGCGCGGACGCGGCGACCAGCGGCCAGTTCCCCTCGGGGAGGGGCTCGTCCATCCCCTCCCACATCACCTTGGTGGAGCCCTTGCGGCCCGAGTGGCCGAGCTGCACGCCGATGGCGGCTCCGGGGGCGGAGGTGTGGACGAAGTCCGTGATCCGCTTCCAGGCGGTCGCCTGCTCCGGCGTGTACAGACCGGCGCACCCCGGGGTGATCCGGCCTTCGGCGTTGACGCAGACCATTTCGGTCATGACGAGGCCGGCGCCGCCCAGAGCCCGGGAACCGAGGTGCACGAGGTGGAAGTCGCCCGGCACGCCTTCGCGCGCCGAGTACATGTCCATCGGTGAGACGACGACCCGGTTGCGCAGGGTCAGTCCCCGCAGGGTGAACGGGGTGAACATCGGCGGCGTGTCCGGGTGGGACGGGCCGCCGTCGGGGCAGCCGAACTCCCTTTCCACCGAGCGGGTGAAGCGCGCGTCGCGCAGCCGCAGGTTGTCGTGGGTCACCCGCCGGCTGCGGGTGAGGAGGTTGAACGCGAACTGCCGGGCGGGCTGGTCGACGTAGCCGGCGATCTCCTCGAACCAGCGCATGCTGGCCGCCGCCGCGCGCTGGGTGCTCGCCACCGCGGGGCGCCGGGCGGCCTCGTAGGCGGCCAGGGCGGCCGGTACGTCCGGCTCGGCGGCGATGGCCTCGGCGAGCGCGAGGGCGTCCTCCACCGCGAGCTTGGTACCCGAGCCGATGGAAAAGTGCGCGGTGTGCGCGGCGTCCCCGAGGAGGGCCACGTTGCCGTGGGACCAGCGTTCGTTGACGACCGTGCGGAAGCGGGTCCAGGCGGACTTGTTGCCGCGCAGGGGGCGTCCCCGCAGGGCCTCGCCGAAGACCTTGGCGCAGCGGGCCGCCGATTCCTCCTCGTCGCACAGGTCGAGGCCGGCCGCCCGCCACACCTCCTCGCGCATCTCGATGATCACCGTGGAGGAGTCGGCGGCGTACGGGTACCCGTGCAGCTGCATGACCCCGTGCTCGGTCTCGGCGATCTCGAAGCGGAACGATTCGAAGGCGAAGTCGGCGGCGAGCCAGATGTAGCGGCACCGGCCGGTCGTCACCGTCGGCCGGAAGTGCGCGGCCCCGCTCTCCCGGGTCGCGCTGTGCACCCCGTCCGCGGCGACCACCAGGTCGTGGGAGGCGGCGAGCGCGTGCGCGTCCGGTGCCCCGGTGCCGAAGCGGAGCGTCACCCCGAGGTCGGCGCAGCGTTCGTGCAGGATCCGCAGCAGCCGGCGCCGGCCGAGCGCGGCGAATCCGTGGCCGCCGGAGGTCAGCATCCGGCCCCGGTGCACCACGGTCACGTCGTCCCAGCGGGTGAACTCCGCGCCGAGGGCGGCGTGGACGACGGTGTCGGCGCGCTCGATGCCGCCCAGCGTCTCGTCGGAGAGGACCACGCCGAAACCGAAGGTGTCGTCGGGGGCGTTGCGTTCGTGGACCTCGACGGCGTGGCCCTGCCGGGCCAGCAGCGCGGCGCAGTAGAGTCCGCCGGGCCCCCCGCCCACGACGGCCACCCGCAGCCTCTTTCCGAGGGGCACGGCGCTACCTGCCCTTCCACTCCGGCGGCCGCTTCCCGGTGAAGGCGGCGTGGAACTCGGCGTAGTCCGTGCCGTGCATCAGCAGCGCCTGCGTGTTGGCGTCGAGCTCGACGGAGGCGGCCAGCGGCATGTCCAGCTCGGCGGTGAGCAGTGCCTTGGTCTGCGCGTAGGCGAGGGCGGGTCCGGCGGCCAGGTGCGCGGCCAACTCGGCGGCCCGGGTGTGGGCCTTGCCCTCCTCGGTGATCTCGCTGAGCAGGCCGATCCGCTCCGCCTCGGGCGCGCGTACGGGCTCTCCGAGCATCAGCAGCCGGGTGGCGTGCCCGAGGCCCACGACCCGGGGCAGCAGGTAGGCGGCGCCCATGTCGCCGCCGGAGAGGCCGACCCGGGTGAAGAGGAAGGCGAAGCGGGCGGTGGGGTCGGCGATGCGGAAGTCGGCGGCGAGCGCGAGGACGGCCCCGGCCCCGGCGGCCACCCCGTGGACCGCGGCGATGACGGGGAAGGGGCATTCGCGGACGGCCCGGACCACCTGGCCGGTCATCCGGTTGAAGTCGAGGAGCTGGGCGGTGTCCATGGCCAGGGTGGCGCCGATGATCTCGTCCACGTCTCCGCCGGAGCAGAAGCCGCGTCCCTCGCCGCCCAGCACCAGGGCGCGCACGGAACGTTCGCGGGAGAGTTCGGCGAGCAGATCGCGCAGGTCGGCGTAGGCGCCGAAGGTGAGCGCGTTCAGCTTCCCGGGTCGGTCGAGGGTGACGGTGGCCACGCCGTCCTGCCGGGTCACCCGGAGGTGGCGCCACCGTTCGGTCGCTGGGGTGGAACCGATGAAGGGGCTCACGGAAACGACGGTATCACCGGCTCGTGACTGCCGTCACAGAAACGCTATGCGCGGTTCCGATACTCCGGCGGGGTCGGGAGCGCGGCGGCACGACAACGGGGCCGGTCCCGCCGGACCGGCCCCGTCGAGGATCGGCGTATGACTATGCGGGCAGGCCCGCGTCCGGCGCCGCGAGGGTCGCCACGAGGACGGCCTTGATGGTGTGCAGCCGGTTCTCGGCCTCGTCGAAGACGACGGAGTGCGCCGACTCGAACACCTCGTCCGTCACCTCCAGGGACTCCAGGCCGTGCCGGGCGTGGATGTCGCGGGCCACCTGCGTGCCGAGGTCGTGGAAGGCGGGCAGGCAGTGCATGAACTTCACGTCCGGGTTGTCGGTCGCGCGCAGCACGTCCATGGTCACCGCGTACGGGGACAGCACCCGGATGCGCTCGTCCCAGACCTCCTTGGGCTCGCCCATGGAGACCCAGATGTCGGTGATGACGAAGTCGGCCCGGGCGACGCCCTCGGCGATGTCCTCGGTCAGGGTGATCCGGGCGCCGCTCCGCTCGGCCAGGACGCGTGCCGCGGACACCACCGACCCGGCCGGCCAGTAGGCGCGGGGCGCGACGATCCGTACGTCCATGCCCAGCAGGGCGCCGGTCACCAGGTAGGAGTTGCCCATGTTGAAGCGGGCGTCGCCGAGGTAGGCGAACGCGATCCGCTCCAGCGGGCGGTCGCAGTGCTCGGTCATGGTGAGCAGGTCGGCCAGCATCTGGGTGGGGTGCCAGTCGTCGGTGAGGCCGTTGAAGACGGGCACGCCCGCGTGCGCGGCGAGCTCCTCGACGGCGGCCTGACTGTCACCGCGGTACTCGATCCCGTCGAACATCCGGCCGAGGACACGGGCGGTGTCGCGGACCGACTCCTTGTGGCCCATCTGGGAGCCGGAGGGGTCGAGGTAGGTGGTGTGGGCGCCCTGGTCGGCGGCGGCGACCTCGAAGGCGCAGCGGGTGCGCGTGGAGGTCTTCTCGAAGATCAGCGCGATGTTGCGGCCCCGGAGGTACTGCTGCTCGGTGCCGTTCTTCTTGGCGGCCTTGAGGGCGGCGGCGAGCTCGATCAGACCGCGGAACTCGGCGGCGGTGAAGTCGAGCTCCTTGAGGAAACTGCGGCCGACGAGGTCGGTGGCCATGGGGACGCTCCAGGGTGACGCTGACAGGGGATGATGGAAGTCTATACGACCCACTGTATTGATATACAGACCCCCCGGGCGTTCCCCGTCCGCGGTCCCCCTCGTATCCCCCGCATGTGGCCGCGCACCCCCGCCCCCCGGCCCCGGGTCAGACGGCGTCCCGCTCCACCGGGCAACTCATGCACCGGGGGCCGCCCCGCCCCCGACCCAGTTCGCTGCCCGGGATCTCGATCACCTCGATGCCCTCCTTGCGCAGGTGGGTGTTGGTGGTGACGTTCCGCTCGTAGGCGACGACCACGCCCGGCTCGACCGCCAGCACGTTGCAGCCGTCGTCCCACTGCTCGCGCTCCGCCGAGTGCACGTCCTGGGTGGCGGTGAGCACCCGGATGCCGCCCAGCCCGAGGGCCGCGGCGATGGCCCGGTGCATGTGCTCCGGCGGATGGTCGGTCACCTTCAGCTCGCTCGCGCCGGCGCCCGGCTCGATCGTGTAGGAGCGCAGCATGCCCAGGCCGGCGTACTGAGTGAACGTATCTCCGTCCACCATCGTCATCACCGTGTCCAGGTGCATGAAGGCCCGACGCTTGGGCATGTCCAGCGCCACGATGCTTGTCGCGGACCCGGCCGCGAACAGCCCCCGCGCCAACATCTCCACCGCCTGCGGGGTCGTGCGCTCGCTCATCCCGATCAACACCGCGCCGTTGCCGATGACCAGCAGGTCGCCGCCCTCGATGGTGGACGGGTAGTCGGCCAGGCCCTGCGACCAGTAGTGGAAGGCCCCGGACGACGTGAACACGGGGTGGTGCTTGTAGATCGCCTCGAAGTGCACGGTCTCGCGCTGCCGGGCCGGCCAGCGCATGGCGTTGATGGAGACTCCGTCGTAGATCCAGGCGCTGGTGTCCCGTGTGAACAGGTGGTTGGGCAGCGGCTGGAGGAGGAAGTCGTCCAGCTCCAGCGCGTGGAAGCGGACCGAGACCGGTTCGGCGTGCCGCTCCAGGAACTCACGTTTGGTCATGCCGCCGACCAGCGCCTCCGCCAGCCGGTCGGAGGTCAGGCCGTCGAAGACCTGCCGCAGGTGGTCGGTGGCGAGGGGGCCGTACTCCTTCTCGTGGAAGACCCGGTCCAGGACGAGGTGTCTCGCCTCCGGGATCTCCAGGGCCTCGCGGAGCAGGTCGCCGAAGAGGTGGACCTCGACGCCCCGGTCGCGCAGCACGTCCGCGAACCCGTCGTGCTCCTGGCGGGCGCGGCGCACCCACAGCACGTCGTCGAAGAGGAGGGCGTCCTTGTTGCTTGGAGTGAGCCGCTTCAGCTCCAAGTCGGGCCGGTGGAGGATGACGCGGCGCAGCCGCCCGGTCTCGGAGTCGACATGGAATCCCATGCCGTACACGTTCCCAGACCGGACGGCCTTGACCCGGGGTCGGCCGGGCCTTGTCCGCGGGGTGCTCAGCGCAGGCCGAGAAGTGCCGTCGGGGTGCCGACGAGCTCCGGGGCGCTCAGCCCCAGCTTGGGCGTGACGATGTTGGGGATACCGAAGTTGCCGCCGTCCGGCATGGACAGCGGGGCGCCGACGATCGCCCCGGGGGTGCGGGCGAGCATCCGGGTCTCCGGGGCGTCCAGCGAACCCTCGCCGTCCGTCTCGGGGCTGCCCGCCGGGTTCGGCACCGGGGAGGTGACGAGGGTGTGACCGAGGTCCGTGCCGATCGGGACCACCGGCAGGAGTGGGGTGGGGAGCAGGTCCCCGCTGTGGAAGCGCGGCGCCTCGGGCGCGCCGACGACCGGCACCGGCACCCCGGTGGCCACGCGCGGGGTGTCCACGCCCAGCGTGGTCTTCACGGCGTCCAGCGGGACACCCACCGGAACCGAGTCGGCCACGGCCGGGGAGGCCGCGCCGGCCGCGGCCATACAGGTCATGAGCGCCGCAATGCTTCCGCGCGCGGTCATCTTCATAGGTGACGTTCCGTCCTTCCAGGGTCGCGGACATTCCGCTGCCCTGGATGAACGATCCCGCCGGTGGGTTTCCCGGAGTTCTCGGGGAAAGTTCCCCCATACGACCTAATTAGCGGCCCTACGGCGGCGGTGCCTTTACGCTTCGGTCCCGGGCCGGCGCCGCGGTCGCGTCAGGAGCGCCGCGTCCCCGCCGACGGGCTGAGATCATTCCCGTGATGACGACACACCCGTTCCGGAACGTCACGCACGCCGCGGAACCCGAAGCGCTCCTCGACCGGTTGGGCACCGTGTTCAGACGGTTCGACGAGCAGGACTCCGGCTGCGTCTCCTACGGACTCCTGGCCTCGGGCCGGCGTTGGTTCGTGAAGACCGCCGCCACCGCGGAGGGGACCTCTTCCCTGCGCCGCGCGGCGTCGTTCCACCGGAAGGTGGCGCACCCGGCCGTCGTTCCCCTGGTCCACACCTTCACCACGGACGAACGCCTCGTCCTGGTCTACCCCTGGGTGAGCGGCGAGGTGCTCTACCACCCGACCCGCTCACACCGAGGGGGTCGGGCCGTTCCCGGCAGCCCGATGGCACGGTTTCGGGCCCGGCCGCTTCCTCTCGTCCATGCCGCGCTGGAATCCGTCCTCCGGGCCCATGTGGCCGTCGAGGAGGCCGGCTTCGTCGCGGTCGACCTCTACGACGGATGCCTGCTGTACGACTTCGACCTGCACCGCATGGTGCTGTGCGACCTGGACGAGTACCGGCCCGGTCCTTTCGTCCTCGACGCGGACCGGCTGCCCGGGTCGACCCGCTACATGGCTCCGGAGCAACTCGTGCGCGGATCGCTGATCGACACCCGCGCCACCGTGTTCACCCTCGGCCGGACGCTCCGTCTGCTGCTGGACGCCGGCGACGAGGAGAGGCGGTGGCGCGGGAATCCCGAACAGCTGGAGGTCATCGGGCGGGCGACCGCCGGCGCGCCGGAGCGACGGTTCCCCTCCGTGGGCGCCCTCGTCGACGCGTGGCGGGTGGCCACCGGGGCCGCGTGAAGCCTCAGGACAGGCGGGCGCCGAGGGCGGCGATGGCAGGGGGGTCGATGCGGCAGCAGCCGCCGAGGAGGCGGGCGCCGATGGAGCGCCAGGCGGGGACGTCCCAGACCGGCGGAGTCGGCGGGGAGTGCCACCGTCCGCCGGCCGCGTCCCAGATCGAACCGTCGTTGGGGTAGGCCAGCAACGGCTTACGGGTGACGGAGGCGGCCGCTTCCAGGGCGGGCCCCACGTCCTGGGGATCGCAACAGTTGACTCCGAGCGCGATGACCTCCGGCGCCTGCGCCGCCAGGGCGAAGGCTTCCGCGAGGGGCTGGCCGGCCCGGGTACGGCCGCCGGCCACCGTGTAGCTCAGCCAGACGGGCACCCCCGACCCGGCGAGCACGCCGAGCAGGGCCTCCGCCTCTATGGTGTCCGGGACGGTCTCCAGCGCCAGGACGTCGGGCCCCGCCTCCACGAGCGTCTCGATCCGGGGGCGGTGGAAGTCGGCCAGCGCCGCGACGCCGAGCCCGTACCCGCCCCGGTACTCGGAGCCGTCCGCCAGCACCGCCCCGTACGGGCCCACCGAGGCGGCCACCCAGACCTCGTGGTCCGCCGCCCGGGCCGCGCGGTCGGCCAGGGCGACGCCGCGGCGCAGCAGTACCTCGGCCTCGGGCGCCCCGTACCCGATCTGGTAGCTCGCGGTGATGAGCACCTCCGCGCCGGCCCGCGCGTAGGCGGTGTGGGCCGCCTCGACCTGGTCCGGCCGCTCGGCGAGCACCCGGCCCGTCCAGAGGCCGCCGGACAGGTCGCAGCCCTGGGCGACGAGCTGGTTGCTGAGGCCGCCGTCCAGGAGCACGGCCCTGCGGGCGAGTGCTTCGGCGAGCGGGCCGGACGCGCGGGCCATGGGCGAGGCTCCTCTAGTCGAGCTGGGACAGCACCTGGGAGGAGATCAGCTCCAGGTGGTCGAGGTCGTGGAGGTCCAGGAGCTGGAGGTAGGCGCGGGAGGAGCCGATGGCTCCGTACGCGCCGAGCTTCTCCACCACCTCGGCGGGGGAACCGGCCAGCCCGTTGGCCTTGAGTTCGTCCACGTCACGACCGATGGCGGCGGCCCGGCGGGCCACCTCGGCGTCGTCCTTGCCGACGCAGACCACGAGGGCGTTGGAGTAGACGAGGTCCTCGGGCGCGCGGCCGGCTTCCCGGGCGGCCTCGCGGACCCGACCGAACTGCCGCTCGCTGTCCGCGATCGACGCGAACGGCATGTTGAACTCGTCCGCATACCGGGCCGCGAGGCGCGGGGTGCGCTTCGCGCCGTGGCCGCCGATGAGGACCGGCACCTTGGCCTGGGCGGGCTTGGGCAGCGCCGGGGAGTTCTCCACCTGGTAGTGCGCGCCCGCGTAGTCGAAGGTGGCGCCCGGCTCGGTGGCCCACAGACCGGTGACGATCGCGAGCTGTTCCTCCAGGCGGGCCATCCGGTCCGCGGGGAACGGGATGCCGTACGCCTTGTGTTCCTCCTCGAACCAGCCCGCGCCGAGCCCGAGTTCAACCCGGCCACCCGACATCTGATCGACCTGCGCCACCTGGATGGCGAGCACCCCCGGCCACCGGAAGGTACCGGCCGTCATCAGCGTGCCCAGCCGGATGCGCTTGGTCTCGCGGGCCAGGCCGGCGAGGGTGATCCAGGCGTCGGTGGGACCGGGCAGCCCGTCGGCGGACCCCATCCGAAGGTAGTGGTCGGAGCGGAAGAACGCGTCGAACCCGAGCTCCTCGGTGGCCCGGGCGACCCGCAGGAGGGTCTCGTAGCTCGCGCCCTGCTGCGGCTCGGTGAAAATGCGAAGATCCATGCCCCCTATCCTGCCCCGCCCGCCGCTGCCGGGTGAATCCGCGCCGCCCGGAGGCCCCCGGCGCGCCGCGCCGGTGACCGGCCCGGAGGGTGATCGTTGGCTCGGACGGAGCCGGACCGCCCCGGCCCGCGCGCCGGCGGCCCCCGTCCGGCGCGTCCACCGCCCCCTTCCCCCGGGAAGGGCCAAGGGCCGAGGAGGCCGCCATGTACCACGAGGCCGTGCCGGAGACCCGCCGACAGCACACACCGACCGGCCGGACCGGACAGGCGGCGCACGACCCGGCAGCCGCCCCGGACCCCCGCGACCCCGCCGCGCCCGCGCCGGAAGGCGGCGCGCCGAAGGGACTGCTCCAGCAGATGGAGGAGTTGTTGGCGGCCTTGAACGCCGACCTGTCCCGGCTGGACGCCGACCTCCTGTCCTCCACGGACCGCACCCTCTCAAGCACCTCGCCGGCCGCCGTCGGCCCGACGCGAAGCGACGCGATGCGGAACGAAACGACGCGGAACGGGCCGGCCCCGGACGGCGACGGCGCCCCGCCCCGGTCCGCCTGAGCGGTATCACCGACCCGCCGCGGCGCCGGCGGCCCGCATCCTGTCCGCGGTGCGGACCGTACGGCCCCGCCCGGTGCCTCAGGACACCCCGGAGGCGGAGCCCCGTTCGCGCACGCTGATGCGGCGCAGGAGGGCCCGTACCCGGTCGCTCGACTCGTCAGCCGCGTCGATCGACTCTATGCACTGCCAGTACAGCGCCTCTTCGTCGGTGGCGCAGGCCACCCCGACCAGTGCTATGCCGACCTCGCCGAGCAACGCCTGGAGCCCCAGCAACGCCTGCCGGACGTCCCGCACTTCGGTCAGTTGCGCGGCTCTCGGCGGATAGTCGGGCACGCCGCCCCCGCCACGCACGGCCGGACTGTCGAGCAGCCCGCAACCTCTGCCTCCCGCTTCACCCAGTACCCGCGCCTCCGCTCTCAGCTCCGGCGGCCCGGTGACCGCCAGCCAGCTCCCGATCCCCTGCGTCAAGGCCTGTGCCTGCCAGGCCTCGCCCACGATGTCCCACGCAGCCCCGCTCTGTGCCAGCGCGTGCCGGCCGGCCGCGATGAGCCGTACCGCATCCATATGCCGTCCCCCGTCCGCACGACATGCCGCCGCTCCCTCACTACCCAGAGTGAAGGCAACGAGCCAGTAAAGCCAGGGGTATTCGGAAATCTGTGGACACAAAGATGGTTGTGGATGACACCATCACTCCGAAGAGTGACGATTCGGGCTCGAACCACCCGTCCGGGGGAACCGGAGCTCGTTCCTCTCGATCTTCGCGGCGAGCGCGTCCAGCACATCCACCCCGAGGACCTCACAGAACTGCAGCAGGTACGCCATGACGTCGGCGACCTCATCGGCCACCCGGTGCGCGGTGCCGGGCCGTTCCATGACCCTCGCCGACTCCTCCGGCGTCAGCCATTGGAAGATCTCGACCAGTTCGGACGCCTCCACGCTCAGGGCCACGGCCAGGTTCTTCGGAGTGTGGTACTCGGCCCAGTCGCGTGCGGCCGCGAAGTCCGCCAGCCGCCGCTGGAGCCGGTAGAGCCGTTCGTCCGCCTTCCCACCCCCGGTGTCGTGCCCGTTCCGGTCGTCGTGCGCGTCCCGGGCGTCGTTCCCGTCCCGGGCGTCGTTCCCGTCCCGGGCGTCGTTCCCGTCCCGGGCGTCCTGCGAGCCGTGCGTGTCGCGGGTGTCGTGCGTGTCGCTCATGGACCCAGGTCTACCACCGAGACGCCCGGGAGGGCGCGGGCGGTTCCCGCCGTCTCCTCCCCGATGGCCGCGACCAATCGGATGTGACCGCGCGCGCACGACAACAGCGCCAGGCGCAGCAGTTCGGCGCGCTGGCGCCCGTCGAGGCCGTGGTCGAATCCGTCCGCGAGCACGGTGAGGGCCTGCTGCGCGGAGAGCAGTTCGGCGGCCGGGTCCACGGCCAGTACGCCCGGCCCGGTCAGCAGGACGAGCGCCAGGGCGAGGAAGCGGAGTTCGCCCGCCCCGAGGCGGCCGAGTGCCGTGCCCGGTGCGGCGGGGCCCCTGTCCAGCAGCGCCGTGACGGAGCCGTCCGGGTGGGGCCGTACGTCGAGCCCGGCCACCGGTCCGGCGCAGCCGGTGCGGGCGGCCGTGGTGAGCAGCGCGTGCCGGGTGCCACACTCCCGGCGGGTCCGGCGCAGGACATCGGCCAGGTTCGCGCAGTCGCCGCGCAGCCGCCCGGTCCCCGACGGGACCGCGCCCCGCATCCGCTCCGGGCGCGGGTCGCAGGGGAACACCGAGCGCAGTGCCACGACGACCTGCTCGGCGGCGGCCAGGACGCGCCGCTGCCCGGCGGTGGCCCCGGCGACGCGCAGCGGCAGCAGGGCGGTGCCGAGTCGGTCGTCCGGAAGCGGGGCGCGGGTCATGCCGGTGGCTCCGCCCGTCAGCCAGGCGGCCTGGACGGAGCGCCGGCCGGGGTCGCGCAGGGCGGTGGTGAGCAGGATCTCCCCGTTGTGGGTGAGGCGTTCGCCGACGAGGCGCAGCGAGGGCTCGGCCTGGACGGCCAGTTCGAGGTGGACCGGCCCGACGGGCCCGTCGACGGTGCAGCCGAGTCGGAAGCCGCGCCTGCGTTCCGCGTCGGGCACGGCGCGCTCCGGCACGCGGGCGCGGGGGTCGGGGAACGCCTCGGCCAGGGTGGCACCGGACGCGAGTCGGGACAGGGCCTGGTAGGCGTCCAGGGCATGGGACTTGCCGCTGCCGCTGGGGCCGGTGAACAAGGTGACCGGCCCCAGCGGGAACACCGCCGAGCGGTGCGCGCCGAAGGCCGCGAGGCGTAACTCGGTGACGGCCGGTCGTTGGTGGCCCGGTCGCCCCGCGTCCGGGCCGGCACCCGACCCCGCGTCCGGCGCGGCGTCCGGCGCCGCACCCCTCCCCGCGTCGAGTCCCGCGTCGAGTCCTGTGCCGAGTCCTGTGCCGAAGCCCGTGTCCGGCCCCGCGGTCGGCCCACAGTCGAGCCCGGTGTCCAAGGTGGCGTCCATGCGCCGGACAGTACGGGCCGCCACGACCGGGGCGTCCTCGGCGAACCGTTCCGCCGCCGGGACCTTCCTACGATCGAGGGACGGCCGCGGCCGCGATGCCCTCGACCTCGGTGCCGACCGGCGCCAGCAGGAACACGTTGCGGTCGACCCGGTGCATCCCGCTGCCCAGTCCGAAGACCACACCGCTGCTGAAGTCGAGGATGCGCTTCGCCACCTCGGTGTCCGCCCCCGTCAGGTCCAGCAGCACGGGGATCTGCGCGATCAGGTACTCCGCCACCTCACGGGCGTCGGCGAAGATCTGGACCCGGATCACCACGAAGCGCCGCTGCTGCTCCGCCGCCGAAGTCCCGGGCCGCGCGGGGATCGTGCGGTGGTCCACCCGGGAAGGCCACTCGTTGCGACTGCGCAGGGGGACCACCTGCGCGAGTCCCTCCCACTGTTCGTCCGTGACGTCGTACCTGCTCACCGGACCGCCTCGGCCGCGCGCTTCATGTGCATCCCGCCATCCTCTCTCGTTTCACCCGTTCAGCCCAACACCGACACGGGGCGCCGAGGGGCGACCGGCACACGGGCCGTCCCGGAAGTCCCGTACGTCACCGGAACGCATGATTCCGCCCGAAACAGACCGGAAACCTACCGGAGTGCGGCCGTCGGGACAGTCACCGCCCGCCTCCGCCGCGACGACCATGAAGGCAATCACATACGCGGACGACGGCGCAGGGGCGCACGACCACGACTGCCCGCGCCCGCCCGGCGCCGGGGCCGTGCTCCACGGCGAGGGCCCCGCGGACCGTATCCGCGAGTCGGCCCCCGAGGGCATCGACGCGGGCCTCGACTCGGGGCGCACCGCCCGTGGACCCGGCCGAGTGCCGCCGGCAGGATGCGGGGCGGGATCGTCCTGACCGCCTGAGGACCGGGGAACGCCCGTAGGGCGCCGGAGCGTTCCGCTCCGGCGCCCTACGGGTCGATGGCTCGGGTGTGGCCGCTCAGGCGGGTTCCTTGACGTACCGGTTCGCCGGGCGGGCCAGGCCGTAGTTCTCGCGCAGGGTGCGGCCCGTGTACTCCGTGCGGAACAGGCCTCGGCGCTGGAGGATCGGCACGACGTGGTCGACGAAGTCGGTCAGACCGGTGGGCAGCACGGGCGCCATGATGTTGAAGCCGTCGGCGGCGCCCCGCGTGAACCACTCCTCCAGCTGGTCGGCGATCTGCTCCGGGGTACCCGCGAAGACCCGGTGCCCACGCCCGGCGCCGAGGCGGGCGATCAGTTCGCGCAGGGTGAGGCCGTCGCGCCGGGCGAGTTCGGCGACGAGGGTGAAACGGCTCTTGTTGCCGTTGATGTCGCGTTCCTCGGGGAGCTCGGGGAGCGGACCGTCCAGGGGGAGGCCGGTGAGGTCCGTACCGAGCATGCCGGAGAGCTGCGCGAGCCCGTACTCGGGCACCTGGAGGTCGGTGAGCTCCTGCTCCAGGGCCTTGGCCTCCGCCTCGGTGGAACCGATGACGGGGGCGATGCCCGGCAGCACCAGCAGGTCGCCCTCGGAGCGGCCGTACTTGGCGAGGCGGGACTTGAGGTCCTTGTAGAAGGTCTGGCCGTCGACGAGGGTCTGCTGGGCGGTGAAGACCGCCTCCGCGTACTGGGCGGCGAACTCCTTGCCGTCCTCGGAGGAGCCGGCCTGCACGAGGAGGGGGTGGCCCTGGGGGGAACGCGGCACGTTGAGGGGGCCGGCCACGCCGAAGTACTCGCCCCGGTGGGCGGCGGGGTGCAGCTTGTCGGTGTCGGCGTAGACGCCGCGCTCCTTGTCGAGGACGATCGCGTCGTCCTCCCAGCTGTCCCACAGCTTGGTGGCGACGTCGAGGAACTCGCGGGCGCGGTCGTAGCGGAGGCGGTGCTCCAGGTGCTCGTCCCGGTTGAAGTTGCGGGCCTCGTCGACCGTGCCGGAGGTCACGATGTTCCAGCCGGCGCGGCCGTTGCTGATGTGGTCGAGGGAGGCGAACTTGCGGGCGGTGTGGAAGGGCTCGTTGAAGGTGGTGGAGACGGTGGCGATCAGCCCGATGTGCTCGGTGACGGCGGCGATGGCCGAGAGCAGGGTGAGCGGCTCGAAGCCGCCGAGGGCGTTGTAGCGGGCCTTGCCCCAGAGGGCGAGGCCGTCGGCGAAGAAGATCGAGTCGAGTCGGCCGCGCTCGGCGGTACGGGCCAGTTCCTGGAAGTACCGCAGGTCGGTGACGCGTTCGGGGCTGCTCCCGGGGTGTCGCCAGGCGGCGTCGTGGTGACCCGCGTTCATCAGGAAGGCGTTGAGGTGGAGGGTCCGCGGTGCGGTCATGGTCTGTTCCTCGGGGTGGGTACGGGTGGTGCGCGGGGCGGGGACGCCGCGGGTCAGGCGGGGACGCGCCAGAGGCTGAGGCGGCGCTCGACGGTGACGAGGAGCTGGTTGAAGGCCACTCCGATCGCGGAGATGGTCACGATGCCCGCGTACATCTGGGGGATGGCGAAGTTGAACTGCGAGGCGTTGATCAGATAGCCCAGCCCCGCCTTGGCGCCGATCATCTCGGCGGCGACGAGCACCAGGATCGACACCGCGCCCGCCAGCCGGATGCCGGTGAAGATCGCGGGCACCGAGGCGGGCAGGATCACCTTCTGGAAGAGCCGAGGGGTGGACAGGTCCATGGATCGGGCCAGTTTCACCAGCGTCGGGTCCGCGGTGCCCACGGCGCTGATCGTGTTCAGCAGGATCGGCCAGACGCAGGCGTAGACGACGATCGAGACCTTCGACGTCTCCCCGATGCCCAGCAGCAGGACGAAGACGGGCAGCAGGGCGAGGGCCGCCGTGTTGCGGAACACCTCCAGCAGCGGACCGAGCAGGACGGCGACCGGCCGGTACCAGCCGATCAACAGCCCGAGCGGGACGGCGACGACGACAGCGATGGCGAAGCCTCCGAAGGAGCGGACGAGGCTGGCCTGCGTGTGTTCGGCGAGCTGCCCGTCGCCGAGCAGCTCCCACCAGGCTCGGGCCACTTCGCTGACCGGGGGCAGGAAGGTCGCGTCGACGAGGCCGAGCCGCGGCGCCGCCTCCCAGACGGCGAGCAGGGCGATGATCGCCGCCGAGCGCAGCAGCGCGGCGCCCAGCCGGCGCAGCGCCGACGCTCCGGCGGCTGTCGCGCGGCCCGCCGGGCGGCCCGTGGTCCGGGGGGCGGGCGGGGCGGCGGGGCGCGCGGGGCTCCATACCGCCTCGGTGGTGGTGGCGGGTGGTGCCGCGAGGGTCGTGGTGTCGATTCCGGTGCTCATGCGGTGGCCTCCTCCTTCTCCAGTTGCCGGGCGCGGGCCACTTCGTCGTGCAGCAGGGTCCAGATCTCGTGCCGGTAGCGGGCGAACTCCGGGCTGGAGCGCAGGTCCTCCCCCGTCGCCCCGTCGCCGCGGGCGTCGAACGACACCGGGACGACCGCCTTGACGCGCCCCGGGCGGGAGGTGATGACGGCGACCCGTTGGCCGAGGTACACGGCCTCCTCGATGCCGTGCGTGATGAACACGACGGTTTTGCCCGTGCGTTGCCAGATGCGCCGCAACTCGTCCTGGAGCGCCTCGCGGGTCTGCGCGTCGAGCGCCGCGAACGGCTCGTCCATCAGCAGCACGTCGGGGTCGTAGGCCAGCGAGCGGGCGATGGCGACGCGTTGGCGCATGCCGCCCGACAGCTCGTGCGGATGCCGGTCCTCGAACCCGGTCAGGCCGACGAGGTCCAGGAACTCCCGGGCTCGTTCCTTTCGTTCACCGCGCGGGACCCCCCGCGCCTCCAGGCCGAATTCGATGTTGCCGAGGGCGGTCCGCCAGGGCAGCAGCGCGTACTGCTGGAAGACGATGCCCCGGTCGAGCCCGGGCCCGGTGACGGGTTCGCCGTCGAGCAGGATGCGGCCGGAGGCGGGCCGGGTCAGGCCTCCCAGGAGGTCCAGGAGGGTGGACTTGCCGCACCCGCTGGGGCCGACGACCACCAGGAACTCGCCCGCCTCGATCTCCAAATCGATGCCGTCGAGGGCGGTGAACTCCCCCTTGTTGTTCCTTTCCTTCTTGTTCTTCTTCTCCTTGGTCGGGAAGGTCTTCGTCACGGAGTCGAACACGATCTTCGCCATGGCGGCCGTCAGCCCTTTCCGAGTCCGTTGAACTCGTTGGTGTAGAGATCGCCGGGCTTCAGTCGGCCCTTCTTGATCTCGCCGCGGCCGCCGAGCCAGTCGAGCCAGAGCTGGAACTCCTTGTCGGCGATGCGGCCGCCGGGCTCGGCGACCCCGTAGGAGCGCCAGTACTGGAGCGTCGAGGTGTCCTCGTTACGGCCGCGCTTTTTGATGATCTCCGTCATACGGGCGACGACCTCCTCGCGCGGGGTGGTGCGGGACCACTCGATGGCCTTGGCCACGCCGGTGGTGAAGGTTTGTACGGTGTCGGGGTTCTCCTTGATGAAGCGCCGCGTCATCACGTACGAACCGGCGCTGAACGCGCCCAGCAGTTCGAAGTCCTTGAACAGCGGGCGTATCCCGCCGGCCGCCAGGGCCTTGTCGCGCAGGACGCCGCTGAGCACGCCGACCTCGATCTGCTTCTGTCTCAGGGCCTGTTCGGTGTTGACGGGCGGGACGACGAGGGGTTCGACCTTGCCCGCGTCCGCCCTGGAGAGGCCGTTGCGCTCCAGATAGATGTCGAGGAGCGCCTGCGCGTGGGCGCCCAGGGTGTTCATGCCGACCTTTTTGCCGATCAGGTCGCGGGCGGAGCGGATCGGGCTGTCCTCCAGGACGTAGTACCCGAGGTACGTGTCCTTGTCGGAGCCGTAATAGGAGACGACGGCCTGGATCTGGGCCTTGCTCTCCGCCAGCTTGACGATCGCGCCGTTGAAGGCGCCGCCGAAGTGGGTCTGGCCGGTTGCCGCGGACTGGATGTCCTGGGGACCGCTGATGGTGTTGCCGACCCATTCGAGGCTGAGTCCGCCGAGGTAGCCGAGGTCGGCGGCGAGCTCGGGGAGGATGACCGAGCCGACGGCGCCCTGGTACTTGAGGGTGGTGACCTGCTTGCCCTGGCCGCCGGAGCCGCCGGTGGCGGTGGCCGTGCCGCAGCTCACCGCGGCCGCCGAGATGCCGAGCAGGGTGAGGAACTGGCGTCGGGAGGTGGGGGTCGGGGTGAAGGCTGCGGGCATGGCTGGTCCTTGTCGCGGGTCGGGTCGCAGGATCTGGGAAGGGCTACGGGGCGGGGGTGAGGGCGGCGGTGTCGGCGGCGCGCAGGGCGTCGGCGAACTCGTCGACCGCCTGGAAGAGGTCCAGCTCCGCCTCCGGCCGCAACCGGTCGGGACCGGCGCCGCGCTCGACGGAGGAGTCCAGGACGAAGCGACCGGCGGTGACGTGGCGGGCGCCGAGTGCGGCGAGGACCGGGCGCAGGGCGTAGTCGATGGTCAAGACGTGGGCGAGGCTGCCACCGGTGGCGAGCGGCAGGACGGTCTTGCCGGCGAGGCCGTCCTGCGGGAGCAGGTCGAGGAAGGACTTCAGCAGCCCGGTGTAGGCGGCCTTGTAGACGGGGGTCGCGATGACCAGGCCGTCCGCTTCGGCGACGGCTTCCAGGGCCCGGCGGATCTCCGGCTCGCCCCGGCGGGCGGAGAGGAGGTCGGCTGCGGGCAGCTCGCGCAGGGCGAGGTGTGAGGTCTCGAAGCCGGCGTGGGTCAGGCGGCGCAGGACGTGGTCGGCGACGATCGCGGTGCGGGAGTTGAGGGAGGGGCTGCCGGTGAGGGCGAGCAGTCTGGGCACGGGGCGCTCCTGGTGGGGCGGGTCGGGGACGGTCGGGCGGTGGCCCTCAGGCGGCGGCCGTGGAGGCGCCGGAGGCGATTCCGAAGGAGGGGTCGGGCACGCTCTCCGGGCTGATCAGGCGGGACGGGAGCCCGTCCGGGCCGACCGGGACGTCGCCGTCGACGGTGACGCGGCGCAGGGTGCGCTCGTGGTCGTCGGAGTCGTCGACGCCGTAGTGCTGGGTGGCGCGGTTGTCCCAGATCGCCACGTCACCGGTCTGCCACCGGTGGCGGACCGTGTTCTCGGGGCTTTCGATGTGGGCCTGGAAGAGGTCGAGGAGCAGGCGCGAGTCCCGGCCGGTGAGGCCGCTGATCCGCTGGACGAAGTTGCCCAGCAGCAGGGTGCGTTCGCCGGTCTCGGGGTGGACGCGGACGACCGGGTGCTCGGTGAGGAAGCTGGTGGAGGTGAACACCTCGCGGTACTGGGCGAGCGCCTCAGGGAGGGCGTCGGGACGCAGGGCCGCGTAGTCGTACTCGTTGGAGTGGACGGCGCGCAGGCCGTCGGCGAGGGCGCGCAGCGGCTCGGGGAGGTGGGCGTAGGCCGTGGCCGTGTTGGCCCAGAGGGTGTCGCCGCCGTACGGGGGGATGGTGACGGCGCGCAGGATGGAGAAGGCCGGGTAGGCGGGCACGAAGGTGACGTCGGTGTGCCACTGGTTGGCGCGGGCGCCGTGGTGGGAGTCGATGCCGAGGGCGTAACGGCCGTCGGCGGAGGGGACGGTGGGTGCGCGACGGGGGTGCCGAGCAGTTGGGCGAAGCCTTCGTGGCCTGCCTCGTCGAGGTGCTCCTGGCCGTGGAAGAAGACGACCTTGTGGGCGAGGAGGGCGGCGCGGATCTCGGCGACGGTGGAGGCGTCGAGGTCGCCGCCGAGGCGGACGCCGTCGATGTGGGCGCCGATGCGGCCGCCGATCCGGGTGACGGTGACGGGGGTGGTGACGGTGGTCATGGGAGCTCCCTGGAGGTGCGTGCGGGTTCGTTTCCGCAGCGGAAGGGGCACCGGCGCGGGGAAGGCGGCGGCGGGGGCAGGGGTGGTGAAGGGGTGCGCGACGGGCATGGCGGGGCGCGTCGGGGACGCGGCGCTCAGGCCGGGCGGGGGTACGGCGGGGCGCGGCGCTCAGGCGCGGCGGGGTGCCGGACAGCGGCCCTGACACTCGCCCGGCGCGGTACAGGGGCCGGGGGTGTGGAGCCGCGGGGCGAGGTGCACGGTCGCGGACATGTCCCGGAGCGTGTCAGCGGCCCGGCCGGCGGTCAACCCCCGTGCGGCGGCCTGGGGGCAGGGTGCGCCGAGGGCGCCTACAGGGTGGCTGACCTGCTGATTCGGCCGCCCTGCGGGGGTGTGGCGGGATACCCTGACCGGCCGAAAACGGTGGCCTGATTTCACGCCTCCGCAACGCCCCCGCCACGCCGGTGCCCCGCGGGACGCGCTCGGGCTCCCTGCCCGGCCCAGCGAGCCCGACCTCGCGCAGGCCCGCCCGACAGGGACCCGGGGACCCCCCGCCGCGCGGTCGGTGGTGGGGGGGCCGCCGCCACGTCGGGGGCTCCGCCGACGTGGGAAGGTCCACTCCGCGACCCCGTCCCGGTCGACCGGCACACCCGCGCCGGGGTCGGCGGGGACGTCGGGCGGGGCCGGTGGGGGCGAGGGGCGCGACGCGGGTCGGGGGCCTGACCTGCGAGTGCGAGATCACATCCGACGGTTATGGTCACGCTTGAGCGGCCCCCCTAGCATTCGAGCCATGACGGTCCTGCCTGACGACGGGCTCTCCCTGGCCGCCGAGTTTCCTGACGCGACACATGAGCAGTGGCAGCGCCTGGTTGAGGGCGTACTGCGCAAGTCGGGCAAGGAAGTCACCGGCGAGGCAGCTGAAGACGCGCTGTCCACGACACTTGAGGACGGGCTCCGCACCCGCCCGCTGTACACCGCACGACCCGGCGAGGACGCGACCGGTTTCCCCGGCTTCGCCCCCTTCGTACGCGGCGGCCGGCCCGAGGGCACCTCCGCCTCCGGCTGGGACGTGCGCCAGCGGCTCGCCGGGACCGATCCGGCGCGGGTGAACGAGGCCGCGCTGGCCGACCTGGAGAACGGCACCACCTCCCTGTGGCTCACCGTCGGCGAAGGCGGCTTCCCGGTCGCCGACATCGGCCGCGCCCTGGAGGGCGTCTACCTCGACCTCGCCCCGGTCACCCTCGACGCCGGCGCCCGATACGCAGACGTGGCCCGCGCGTTGCTGGCCCTGTACACCGAGCGCGGGGTGGCCCCCGAGGCCGCCCGCGCCTCCCTGGGCGCCGACCCGCTGGGCCACGAGGCCCGTACGGGTGAACCGCTGGACCTCGCCGAAGCCGCCGCCCTCGCCGCCGGGACGGCCGGCGCCTGGCCCCACGTCCGGGCCCTGACCGTGGACGCCCTGCCCTACCACGAGGCCGGGGGCAGCGCCGCCGAGGAACTGGGCCTGTCGCTGGCCACCGGTGTGGCGTACCTGCGGGCCCTCACGGAGGCCGGTCTCGGCCTCGACGCGGCCCTCGGGCAGTTGGAGTTCCGCTACGCCGCGACCGCCGACCAGTTCCTGACCATCGCCAAGCTGCGCGCCGCGCGCCGCCTGTGGGCCCGCGTCGCCGAGGCCTGCGGCGCCCCGGAGGCGGGCACGCAGCGCCAGCACGCGGTGACCTCGCCGGTGATGATGACCCGGCGCGACCCGTGGGTGAACATGCTGCGCACCACCGTCGCCTGCATGGCGGCGGGCGTGGGCGGCGCGGACGCCGTCACCGTGCTGCCCTTCGACCACGAGCTGGGCCTGCCGGACGCGTTCGCGCGCCGGATCGCCCGCAACACCTCCACGATCCTGCTGGAGGAGTCACACCTGTCACGGGTGATCGACCCGGCCGGCGGGTCGTACTACGTCGAGCAGCTCACCGACGAACTCGCCCGGGCGGCCTGGGAGTTCTTCCAGACCGTGGAGAAGGCGGGCGGCCAGGCGGCCGCCCTGCGCTCCGGCCTGGTCGCCGAGCGGCTCGCCGCCACCTGGGCCGTACGCTCCGCCAAGCTGGCCAAGCGCCGCGAACCCATCACCGGTGTCAGCGAGTTCCCGCACCTGTCGGAGAAGCCGGTCGTACGAGAGCCCGCCCCCGCGGGACCGACGGGCGGTCTGCCGCGCGTCCGGCGCGACGAGGCGTACGAGGCGCTGCGCGCGCGCAGCGACGCGCACCTCGCGGCGACCGGCGCCCGGCCGAGGATCTTCCTCGCCGCGCTCGGTCCGGCGGCCGCGCACACCGCCCGCGCCGGCTTCGCCGCGAACCTGTTCCAGGCGGGGGGAGTCGAGCCGGTCCACGACCCGGTGTCCGTGGACCCGGACACGGCGGCCGCCGCGTACGCGGCGAGCGGCGCGGACGGCATGGCGGTGCTGTGCTCCAGCGACGCCCTGTACGAGGAGCAGGCCGAGGCGGTGGCCGCCGCCCTGCGCTCGGCCGGCGCGACGACCGTGTTCCTCGCCGGCAAGCCCGGTACCGCCCGCGCGGCAGTGGACGAGTACGTCTTCGCCGGCTGTGACGCCGTCGCCGTGTTGTCCTCCGTTCTCGACCGGATGAAGGTGGCGTCTTGAGCACCGCGATCCCCGATTTCTCCGCCCTCCCGCTGGATTCCGGGGCGGCCCCGGCCGGTTCCGAGGAGCAGTGGCGGGCCGCCGTCAAGGAGTCCACCGGCACGGCGGCCGCGGACCTGCTGTGGGAGACCCCGGAGGGCATCGGCGTGAAGCCGCTGTACACCGGGGCCGACCTGGAGGGCCTGGACTTCCTGCGGACGTACCCGGGCGTGGCGCCGTACCTGCGGGGCCCGTACCCGACGATGTACGTCAACCAGCCCTGGACGATCCGCCAGTACGCCGGCTTCTCCACGGCCGAGGAGTCCAACGCCTTCTACCGACGCAACCTCGCCGCCGGCCAGAAGGGCCTGTCGATCGCCTTCGACCTGCCCACGCACCGCGGTTACGACAGCGACCACCCCCGGGTGACGGGCGACGTCGGCATGGCGGGCGTGGCGATCGACTCGATCTACGACATGCGGCAGCTGTTCGACGGGATCCCGCTGGACAAGATGACGGTGTCGATGACGATGAACGGCGCGGTGCTGCCGGTCCTCGCGCTGTACATCGTGGCGGCGGAGGAGCAGGGCGTCTCCCCCGACAAGCTCGCCGGGACCATCCAGAACGACATCCTCAAGGAGTTCATGGTCCGCAACACCTACATCTACCCGCCGAAGCCCTCGATGCGGATCATCTCCGACATCTTCTCCTTCACCTCGCGGAACATGCCGAGGTACAACTCCATCTCGATCTCCGGGTACCACATCCAGGAGGCCGGGGCCACGGCCGACCTGGAGCTGGCGTACACCCTGGCGGACGGCGTGGAGTACCTGCGTGCCGGGCAGGCGGTCGGGCTGGACGTGGACGCGTTCGCGCCGCGCCTGTCGTTCTTCTGGGCGATCGGCATGAACTTCTTCATGGAGGTCGCCAAGCTGCGCGCCGCGCGTCTGCTGTGGGCGCGCCTGGTCAAGCAGTTCGACCCGAAGAACGCCAAGTCCCTTTCGCTGCGTACCCATTCGCAGACCTCGGGCTGGTCGCTGACCGCGCAGGACGTCTTCAACAACGTGACGCGCACGTGCGTCGAGGCGATGGCCGCGACCCAGGGCCACACCCAGTCGCTGCACACCAACGCGCTGGACGAGGCGCTCGCCCTGCCGACGGACTTCTCCGCGCGCATCGCGCGCAACACACAGTTGCTGCTCCAGCAGGAGTCGGGGACCTGCCGGTCGATCGACCCCTGGGGCGGCAGCGCGTACGTGGAGAAGCTGACGTACGACCTGGCGCGCCGGGCGTGGCAGCACATCCGGGAGGTCGAGGCGGCCGGCGGCATGGCGCAGGCCATCGACGCCGGCATCCCGAAGCTGCGCGTGGAGGAGGCCGCGGCGCGCACGCAGGCCCGGATCGACTCGGGACGCCAGCCGGTGATCGGCGTGAACAAGTACCGGGTGGAGAACGACGAGGCCATCGAGGTCCTCAAGGTCGACAACTCCTCGGTTCGCAGCAGGCAGATCGAGAAGCTGCGGCGGCTGCGCGAGGAGCGGGACGAGGCGCGTACGCAGGACACGCTGCGGGCCCTGACGAACGCCGCCGATCGCGGGGACGGCAACCTCCTGGCGCTGGCGGTCGACGCGGCCCGCGCCAAGGCCACGGTCGGTGAGATCTCGGACGCGTTGGAGAAGGTCTACGGGCGGCACGCGAGCCAGATCCGTACGATCTCGGGTGTGTACCGCACCGAGGCAGGCGAGTCCCCGTCCGTGGAGCGCACGCGCGCGCTCATCGACCGGTTCGAGGAGGCCGAGGGCCGCCGGCCGCGCATCCTGGTGGCGAAGATGGGTCAGGACGGGCACGACCGCGGCCAGAAGGTGATCGCGACGGCCTTCGCCGACCTGGGCTTCGACGTGGACGTCGGCCCGCTGTTCCAGACCCCGGCGGAGGTGGCCCGCCAGGCCGTCGAGGCGGACGTCCACGTGGTGGGCGTCTCGTCGCTGGCGGCCGGTCACCTGACCCTCGTACCGGCGCTGCGCGAGCAGTTGGCGCAGGAGGGCCGCGAGGACATCATGATCGTGGTGGGCGGGGTGATCCCGCCGGCGGACGTCCCGACACTGCTGGAGATGGGCGCGACATCGGTCTTCCTGCCGGGCACGGTGATCCCGGACGCGGCGCACGACCTGGTGACGCGGCTGGCCGCGGATCTCGGTCACGAGCTGTAGGGGCGGGCGCGAGACGATGGCTCCGAAGATCGACGTCGAGGCCTACGCCAAGGGGGTGCTCGACGGGAAGCGCGCGTTCATCGCACGCGCGATCACGCTCGTCGAGTCCACCCTGCCCGCCCACCGGGCTTCGGCGCAGGCGCTGTTGACGGAGCTGCTGCCGCACGCGGGGCGGGCCCGGCGGATCGGCATCAGCGGGGTGCCGGGCGTCGGCAAGTCGACGTTCATCGACGCGTTCGGCACGATGCTGACGGGTCTGGGCCACCGGGTGGCGGTCCTGGCCGTCGATCCCTCCTCCACGCGGACGGGCGGTTCCATCCTGGGCGACAAGACCCGGATGGAGCGGCTCGCCGTCGACTCGGCGGCGTTCGTGCGGCCCTCGCCGTCGGCGGGGACGCTGGGCGGTGTCGCCAAGGCGACGCGCGAGTCGATGATCGTGATGGAGGCGGCGGGCTACGACGTGGTCCTCGTCGAGACCGTCGGCGTCGGGCAGTCGGAGACGACGGTGGCCGGGATGGTCGACTCCTTCCTGCTGCTGTCGCTGGCCCGCACGGGCGACCAGTTGCAGGGCATCAAGAAGGGCGTCCTGGAACTGGCGGACGTCCTCGCGGTCAACAAGGCGGACGGCCCCCACGAGCGCGACGCGAAGGCGGCGGCGCGTGAACTGTCGGGCGCGCTGCGGCTGATGCACCCGGCGGACGCGGCGTGGACCCCGCCGGTCCTGACGTGCAGCGCCCGCGAGTCGGTGGGCCTGGACGAGGTCTGGAACCGGCTGGAGCAGCACCGCCGGCTGCTGGACGCGGGTGGCCGTCTCGCCGCCAAGCGGGCCGCGCAGCAGGTGGAGTGGACGTGGTCGATGGTCCGCGAGGAGCTGTTGGGACGGCTCCGGGGGAACCCGGCGGTACGGGCCCTGGCGCCCGGACTCGAAGCGGCGGTCCGGGAGGGGTCCTTGACCCCGACCCTGGCGGCGGACCAGATCCTGGCGGCCTTCGGCAGCGCCTGATCCCAGGGGCCGCGCGGCGCCTGATTTTAGGGGCCGCGCGGGATGGGACCCTTGACCGCGCGGGGTGCCACGCCTGGGACCTCGGCCGGCCGGGGCTCCTGCGAGGGCCCACGGCGCGGGCCGCGCGACGGACCCCGCCGGTCGGGTCCCGCCGGCGACCGGGGTGGGTCAGGCGCCGGTGGCGACCAGGGCCGGGTCGCCCGAGGACAGGGCCGTGCGGAGCAACCGGGACTGTTCGGCCGCGTCGTCGGTGGCGAGCAGCGCGGACAGGACCGCGATGCGGGCCTGTCCGGCCCGCAGGGTGCCCGTCGGCACGGCTCCGGCGGCGACCAGGTCGACCGCCCCGCCGTGCGTGTAGATCTCGGTGACCGGGCCCGCGGCCACGCGCGTGGTGAGCGCGACGAGGACCCCGCGGGCGACGGCCGCGGCGACCGCGTCCACGATCTGCGGCGTCGCGTTGCCGGCGCCCGTCCCGATCAGGACGATCCCCCGCGCGCCCGCCGCCACGGCGGCGTTCAACAGCGTCGCGTCACCGTCGGCGTGGTGCATGACCATGTCCACGCGCGGCGGGATCTCCGGCATCGCCGGCAGCGCGAGCGGGGCCGGGCGCTGCGGGGTGCGCAGGACGGTGACCTTGCCGAAGCCGACCTTGCCGAGCAGTTCCTTCGAGGGGTCGGCGAACGCGTCCAGGGCCACGGCCTGGGTCTTCACGGTGCCGCGCGCCGCGTGCACCCGGCCGGCGAAGGCGATCAGCACGCCGAGCCCCCGCGTGGTGGCGGCGGTCAGCAGCGCGTCGTAGAGGTTGCCGGGGCCGTCCCCGTCGGCGGAGCCCATGGGGAGCTGCGAGCCGGTGAACACCACGGTGCGCGGGTCGTGGTGGTGCAGGTCGAGGAGGAAGGCCGACTCCTCCAGCGTGTCGGTTCCGTGCGTGACGACGATGCCGTCCACGTCCGGGTCGGCGAGCACCTCGTGGACCGTGCGCAGCAGGGTGAGCTGGTGGGCGGTGGTCAGGCGGGGGCTGTTCACGCTGAACAGGTCGACCACCTCGACGGTGACGCCCTCGGGCAGGGGCGCGGTGGCGATCACCTCGCTGCCGTCGGCGTCGGCGGCGAACCCGGAGCCCTGCCAACGGCTGGCTATCGTCCCGCCGGTGCTGATGACGACGACGCGTCCCATCCCCGGTCCCACCCTTCTCTCGTACGAAGTCCGCACTGATTTGCTACAACCGGCAATGATAGAGAGATCTACGCGCAATGCGATTGCCGATTCCGGCCGGCGTGTAACATTTGGCGAGTGATAATTGCGTGATGGACGCCATTGATCGAGAAATCTTGCGCGAGCTCCAACGGGACGGCCGCCTCAGCAACCAGGAACTGGCCCAGCGCGTGGGCCTCACGCCCTCCCCCTGCATGCGTCGGGTCCGGCAACTGGAACAGGACGGGGTGATCCAGGGCTACCAGGCGGTCATCGACCCGGAGGCGGTGGGCCGGGGCTTCGAGGTGCTGGTGTCGGTAGAGGTGCGCCGCGACCGGGCCGCCGTGGAGGCCTTCGAGGCCGCTTTGCAGGACATCCCCGACGTCATCGAGGCCTACCGCCTCTTCGGCAGCCCCGGCTGTCTGCTGCGCATCGCGGTGGCGGACCTGCGGGCCTACGAGCGCCTGTGGATCGAGCAGCTCACGGCCCTGTCCGGGGTCACCGAGGTCAACTCGCAGATCATCATGAAGCGGATCAAGGAACCGACCGGCCTGCCGGTGTAGCGGACGGCCCGCCGGGGTGCCGGGGGCCCGCCGGGGGTGCCGAGCGGCCTGGCCGGGGCGCCCGGGGCCTGCCCGGGGTGGCACCGGGGCTTGCGGGGGTGTCGGGGGGCCGCGGGGGTGCCCGGGGCGTGCGGGGGTGCCGGAGGCCTGCCGGCCTGCCGGGGTGTCCGGGGCCTGCCCGGGGGAGCAGAAGGGACCGGACCGTGAACGTGGACGTCCGCTGTTCGGCCGGGGCTGCCGCGCTCCGCGGCGTCGGGGCGCCGCCGCCGGACTGGTCCCCGGCGGGCGCCGCGGAGCCCGCGGCGGGCACGCCCAAGCCAGGTGGCGCAGCCGTGACGGCCGAGGTCAGGCGGGCGCGGCGGCCCGCCCGCAACCCTTCCCCGGTCAGACGGCGGCGGCCCGCTCCCGTGGCGGCGCGTACACCCCCACCGCGTCCACCGGCATCGCCGGATCGGCCCCCACCTGGCGCAGCACCCGGGCGAAGGACGCGGCGAGCCCCTCCACCGCGCTCCGCTCGTGGCGGTCGCTGCGGAACTCCAGGGTGAACCGGGTGCCGGGCCCGGCGACGCGCAGCGTCAGGGGGTACGGGGAACCGGCGACGGGACGGATGCCGGTGAGCGTGATGCCCGCCGACGCGGTGGCCCCGAAGGGGCCGTCCGGGGCGTCCGGCCACGGTTCGTGGACGACCAGCGAGTCGAAGGGCGTCGTCCGACCGGTGTGCCGGCCGGTCGCGCCCGGGCCGTGGCCGGCGCGCCCGTCCAGCGCCCGCAGGAGCCGTCCCACCGTGTCGCCGGGGGTGTAGGAGACCCGCACCGGGACGGTGCGGGCGAAGAGGCCGACCATCTCGTGGGCCCCTGGCAACGCGTCCGGGCGGCCGTGGACGCGTACGCCGAACGCCGCCTCGCGACCCGCGCCGAGCCGGGCGAGCAGGATCGCCCAGGCGCCCTCGATCAGCGTCTCGGGCGTGATCCGCAGTTCGGCCGCCCGCCGCGACAGCGCCCGCGCCTCACCGGCCGTCACCTCGACCTCGACCCGGCCGGTCCCGGTCTCGCCCCAGGTCCCGGCCTCGGTCTCGGCCGGGAGAGCGGCGGGGAGGGGGACGGCCGGGAGGGGGACCCCGGTCGCCTCTCCCCGTCCCGGCCCGGCCTGGTAGTCGCCGTAGCCTGGCGCCGGCGCCAGGAGCGACGCGTCACCGCCCACGTGGTAGAGCCGGACCAGGTCCCTCGTCAACACCGCCGCCGACCGGTCGTCGAACAACACGGGGTGCGCGGTGAACACCAGCCGCGCGCGCTCCCCCAGGCCGATCAGGGCGAGCCGGAGCAGTGGCGGGGCGAGCGGATCGAACCCGGCCGCGCGCTCCGCGGCGAGGAGCCGCCCGGTCTCCGTCTCGCGGACGGCTTCGTCGGCCCCCGCCAGGTCGAGGTACCGCCAGGGCAGCCGCACGTCCTCGGGGACGAGTCGGACCGGCTCGCCGGTGGCGGCCGTGCCGAAGTCCGCGCCCAACTGCCGGTGGCGCGCCGGCAGGGCCCGTCCGGCGGCCCGCATCCGTACGGGGTCCACCCGGCCCTCCACCGGGATGACGAACTGCACGGGCCGCGGCCCGGACCGGGACCCGACGGGGCCGGCCGGTCGCAGGACCGCCGACTGGGCCGGGGACACCGGCCATACCTCGGCCAGCCGCCCGTGGCGGGCCTCCCACTCCTCGATCTCCGACTGCGCCACCCGCACCAGCGGAGCGTCCGAGGGCGTCAGCCCGCCGGCGCCCGGCCGACGCGCGTGCCGGGCCAGGCCGGTGAGCGCGGTGACCCACAGGCCGGCCAGCTCCGACACCTCCGCCTCGGACAGCACGCCTGCCGGGAAGCCGAAGGAGGCGGCGAGTTCGGGGCCGTCCCCGCCTTCCGTCGCGCGGGCGCCGATCTCCAGTGCCGACCGGACGGGCAGCCGGCCGTCCCGGGTCGGGGTCGGGGTCGGGGTCGGGGTCGGCTCGTCGTCGCTCGCCGGCAGCCAGCCCAGGCCGCGAAGGCCGACCGGCATGTCGTCGGCGCCGAAGCGGCGCAGGTACCCGAACCCGATCTGCGGCTCGGGGCGGGCGGCCAGTTCGGCGGCCGTCCCCGGGTTGAGGTGGCGCAGCAGTCCGTAGCCGATGCCCTCGTCCGGTACGGCGCGCAACTGCTCCTTGACGGTCTTGAGGGCGCGTCCGGCGGAGGGCCCGCCGGCGAGTGCCTCGTCCAGGTCGATCCCGCCGACCTCCAGGCGTACGGGGAAGGACGCGGCGAACCGGCCGACGGTCCGGGTCGGGTCGGCGCCCGGCACCGCCCGACGCGAGCGGCCGCGGCCTTCGAGGCGGATGAGGGCGGAGGTCTGCGCGTCGCCCCTGCCCCGGCGCCAGTGGGCCAGCGCCAGGGCCAGGGCGGTGAGCAGTACGTCCTCCACCGGGCAGCGGAAGGCGGCCGGAACCGTGGTCAGCACGGTTTCGCCCACGGCGGCGGGGACGCGGACCCCTACCGTCCGAACGGTGGCGGTCAGGTCCAGGGCCGGGTCGGGTCGGCGGCTGCCGAGGACGGTGTCCGGCGCCGCGAGGACCTCGCGCCAGGCGGTCGCCTCCGCCGCCCGGTCGGGACGGCGTGCCTCGTTCTCCAGCGCGTGCGCCCAGGCGCGTACGGAGGTTCCCGCCCGGGGCAGCACGGGGACCCCGCAGCGGGCCCTGGCCCAGGCCTCGGCCAGGTCGGGCAGCAGAACGTGCCAGGACGCCGCGTCGGCGACGAAGGGGTGCAGGACGACCAGCAGCCGTCCGGTGCCACCCGCCCCGACGGCGCTGCGGTCGAACCACACGAACTGGACCATCACCCCGGACTCCGGGTCCAACCGGGCCGCGGCCGCGTCCAGTTCGGCGGCGATCAGCTCGTCGTCCCACGGGCCGCCGCACGGGATCCGGCGTACCAGCGAAACCGGGCTCACCAGCCGGGTGGGCTCGATCCGCAGGCCGGGTTCGGGGTCCCGCACCAACCGGGAGCGCAGCACTTCGTGGCGGTCCAGGACCGCCCCGAGGGTGGCCATCATGGTGGACAGGTCGATGTCCGAAGGGAGTTCGAGCAGTTGCGCGAGGGGGAGGCGGTCGCCGCCGCGGTCCTGGAGCTCCCGGGCCCCCGGGGGCAGCGGCATCCAGCCGACGCCGTCGTCGTCCGGTTCGGTCGGCTCGGGGGTGTCGGGGGCCCGTTCGGCGGCGACGAGCGCCAGGTCCGCCACGGTGCGGTGCTCGAAGATTTCGCGGGGGCTCACGTCGGCGCCCCGGGCGCGGGCCCGGGCGGCGGTCTGGACGGAGCGGATGCTGTCGCCGCCGACGAGGAAGAAGTCGTCGTCGACGCCGACCCGTTCCAGGCCGAGTACCTCCCCGACCGCCTCGGCCAGCACCTCTTCCGTGGCGGTGCGCGGGGCGCGGTAGGCGGTGTCGGCGCGGTCGGGTGCGGGGAGCGCGGCCCGGTCCAGGGTGCCGTTCGGCGTCAGCGGCATCCGGTCCAGCAGTGTGAAGGCAGTGGGCACCAGGTAGTCGGGCAGCCGTGCGCAGACGAAGCGCCGCAGCTCTGCCCGGAGCCCGCCGCCGTGATCGTCGCCGTGGTCGTCGCCGTGATCGTGGTCGCCGCCACTCGTCACGCCACCGGGTACGACGTAGGCCACCGGGCGCGGGCTGCCAGGGCGGTCCTCGCGGGCGACGACCACTGCCTGGGAGACACCCGGGTGCGCCGTCAGCGCGGCCTCGACCCGGGCCGTCTCCACGACCGGCCCGGCCGTCGTGGCCTGCGCGTCGGCGGGGCCGAGGTACTCCAGCCGTCCGTCGACGTCCCGGCGCGCCAGGTCACCCGTCCGGTACATCCTCCCACCGGCCGGACCGTAGGGGTCCGCGACGAACCTCTCCGCCGTCATTCCCGGCCGCCCGAGGTAGCCGCGGCCCACGGCGCCGCCGACGTACAGTTCGCCGACCGTCCCCGGCGGGACGGGAGCGAGACCCGGCCCGAGGACGTACGTCCACACCCCGCCGCGGTCCGTCGGGTCGAGGGCGGAGTCCGGGGCGGGGACGTCCGGCCCGAACCCGGGGACGCAGAAGGCGTCGGCGGGGCCGTAGGCGTGGACCACCCGGACCCCGGGCGCGACCGCCCGAGCCCGTTCCACCAGGTGCGCGGGCAGCGGCTCCCCGCCGAGGACCACCGCCCGTACGCCGGTCCGCGCCCGGGCGTCCGGCGCCGGCGTGTCCTCCACCGACGCCGCGAAGGCCGTCGGGGTCGTGCCGATCACCTGCGCGGACCGGCCGCGCCCGGACGCCGGCACCTCGGGACCGCCGACCACTTCGACGCTCCCGCCCGCGCAGAGGGGGGTGAGGATCTCGTACGCCGACGCGTCGGAGCCGGATGGTGAGGCGGTGAGCATCCGCCGACCGGCGAGGACGCCGAGGCGCCGGGTCAGCCGGCGGACGCCGTCGGCCATGTTCCGATGGGTGACGGCGACTCCCCCGGGCGCTTCGGGGGCGTACAGCACGCAGGCGAGTTGATCCGGCCGTGGGACGGCGAGAGGGACCGGGTCTCCCGGCGCCTCGGCGCGGACGTCCTCCAGGCACACGCGCGGGACGTCGCAGGCCGCCGCGGCGGCGGAGTCGGTGAGGAGCAACCGCGGGCGCGCGGCGGCGAGGACGGCGTCGAACGGCGTCGGGCCGGGCCGGTCGGGATCGAGCGGCAGGTAGCCGGCGCCGGCCTTGAGGACGGCGAGCAGTCCGACGACGAACCGGGCGGTCCGGGGCAGGGCGAGCGCGACGAGGCTCTCGGGACCGGCCCCGCGCCGGACCAGTTCGCGCGCCACCCGGTCGGCCCGGGCGTCGAGTTGCCCGTAGGTGAGGCGGGTGCCGTTCGCGTCGAGGACGGCCGGGGCGTCCGGTGTCGCCCGCGCCTGCCGCTCGAAGAGCGCGACGACCGTCTCCCCGGGCGTCTCGGCGGGCCTCTCCCAGGACCCGGCTCCGGGGCGGTCGCCCGCCGGCCGCAGGAGGTGTGCGCGCTCCTCGGCGTCGAGGACGTCCACGGCCCCGACCCGCACCCCCGGATCCGCGACGACGGCGCGCAGCACGCGCAGGAACCGGGCCGAGATCCGCTCCACCGTGGCGCGGTCGAACAGATCGGTGGCGTAGGTGAGCCGGACCCGGGCTCCGCCGGCCGGTTCGGGGACGACGAGGAAGGACAGGTCACAGGTGGCGGCGGAGGTGCAGGCGGGCTCGAAGGCGACCCTGAGCCCCGGGACCTCGATCGGCGGCGGGGAGGGCTGCCAGGCACACCGCACCTGGAACAGCGGGTGGTAGGCGGTGGAACGCTCGGGGGCGATCAGCTCCACCAGCCGCTCGAACGGCACGTCGTGCAGGTCGTGCGCGTTCAGCGCCTTGGTCGCGGCCGTCGCGAGCAGTTCGGAGAAGGGAGGGTTGCGCGTGAGGTCCAGCCGCAGCACCCAGGTGTTGGCGAGGCATCCGACGAGGTCGGTGAGGGCCTCCTCGGCGCGGTCGGTGACGGGGCAGCCGATCGTGAGGTCGTCCCCGGCGCCCAGTCG
Source organism: Streptomyces sp. A1136 (assembly GCF_004795055.1). Taxonomy (GTDB): domain Bacteria; phylum Actinomycetota; class Actinomycetes; order Streptomycetales; family Streptomycetaceae; genus Streptomyces. The sequence continues at coordinate 165,048 of NZ_SSBJ01000006.1, read as the reverse complement.
GTGCAGGAGGACGGCCAGGGCGGACTGCATCACCACCGACGCCGTCGCGCCGTGGCGTGTGGCCAGCACCTCCACGCCGGCCAGCAACCGCCGGTCGAGCGCGAACTCGTACAGGTCGCCGCGGTAGCTCGCCGCCGGGGGGCGGGGGCGGTCGGTGGGGAGCGCCGACGGCTGCGGGACGCCGGCGAGTTCCTCCCGCCAGTAGGACACCTGGGCCGTCGCGAGACCGGCGGGGTCGTTCTCGTCGCCCAGCAGGTCGCGCTGCCACACCGTGTAGTCCTGGTACTGCACGTGCAGTTCGCCGTCCCGGGGCGCGTGCCCCGCGCGTCGTGCCTCGTAGGCGGCGAACAGGTCGCGGGTCAGGGGCCTGCCGGACTCCTCGTCGCAGGCGATGTGGTGGGCCACCAGCACCAGCAGGTGCTCCTCGGGCGCACACCTGAGTACGGTGGCCCGCAGGGGGATCTCCGCCGTGAGGTCGAAGGGATGGGCGACGGCCCGCGCCACGGCGGTCGGTACCTCGTCGGGCGTCACGACCGACACCGGGACGGTCAGCGGCACGCCGGCGGGGGGCGCGACGCGCTGGAACGCGTCGCCGTGCTCGTTCTCGACGAACAGGGTGCGCAGACTCTCGTGCCGGGCCACCAGGTCCCGTACCGCCGCTTCGAGCGCGGCCGTGTCCAGCTCGCCCCGCAGGCGCAGGACGAACGGCACGTTGTGGGTGGCCGAGGGGCCTTGGAGCCGGTGGAGGAACCACAGGCGGCGCTGGGCGAACGACAGCGGGATCATCTCTGGTCCCGGTGGCCGGGTTCGGTGGTGTCCGCCCCCCGGGGGACCCGATCGTCGGTGGTGCCGATGTCCGTCATCTCGTCCCGTCCCCACGGCCGACCGACCGTGTCCACGTCTCGTCGCGATGCCTCGCCGGACCACCGGGAGGTGCTCGGAACCTTCTGACCGGCAGGTTAGGGAAGGCCGCCGTATCGACCGGCCGAGCGGCGCTCGAACCTCGGACGAGGCGTGCCGGAAGGTGCCTGCAAGGGCCCCGCCCGCCGTCCGCGGCCCCTTGGACGTGGTCCCGACAGGGCCGAGACTCAGCGCGGCGCCACCAACGGCCGCAGTCGGGAGGCGCGGGCCCGTTCCACGAGCGGTGCGGCGCGCCGGGACGCGCCCGTCAGGAGCAGGCCCACGACGGCGCCGACCACCAGGCCCAGCACCACGTCGTGGGGGTAGTGGGCGCCGACCCAGACCCGCGACGAGGCCATCAGCAGCGCGGCCGGGGCAGCGATGACGCCGAGTCCGCGGTCGACGAGCCAGAGGGCCGCCGCCGCGGCGGCCGCGATGGCGGCGTGGTTGCTCGGGAAGGACCAGTCGTCCGGTGCGGGGCAGCTCTCCAGCGTGACGGTGTGCAGGGTCAGGCAGGGGCGTTGTTCGCGGACGACCGTCTTGATCAGCGTGTTCGCGGTGTAGGCGAGGGCCACCACCAGGGGCGCGGCCAGTGCCATCGCGATCCGCGGGGCGTCCCCGGGCCTGGCCCGCCACCAGGCGACCAGCATGAGCACGGCGAACAGGGCCAGACCGTAGGCCGACCAGTGGGAGACCAGCGCGTCGAACCAGTCCGGCGCGCGTCCGGCGAGCCCGGTGACGCGTGTGTAGAGGCGGCCGTCGAGGGAGGCTCCGTCGAGAGCGGGCAGGGCCCTCGGGTCGGGGAGGTCCACCGGACTCGGGACGGGTAGGTCCACTGGAAGGGTCATGGGCGCCGCTCCCTCGGGTGATCGCCCCGGTCCGGAACGCCGGCTCCGGTGACGACGGGGACGTAGACGGTGTACGTCACTGTAGGAGCCGGCGTTGTCTTCCGCAGGCGAGGCGTACGCCGGGCGGCGGATGGACGGGGCCGTCCGGCGGACAGGACGGCCGTGCCGTCCCCTCTCGATCGCACTCCCCCGGCCGCCACCGGGAGCGTCACGGCCGGGCCCCCTGTACGAGGGGACCTAGTGGGAGTGTTCGCCCTGCTCGGGCGTGGTCGGGTCCGCGGCGGCGGGGGGCCGCGGAACGGCCTGGCCGACGTCCGCCCGAGCGGTGCCCGCCTGGACCGTGAAGGCGGCCGTGCGGACCGTGCCCTGGTGCCGGAAGTCCAGGAAGAGTCGGTAGGTGCCGGCGCTCGGGGCCGTCGCGGTGAACGAGACGTCGGGCCCGGGACCACCGGCGTTGGGGTGGACGTGGAGGTAGGCGAGGTCCCCGTCACGCAGGGCGACGAGGTGGCCGTAGGCGCCGAGGTGGGGCTCCAGGTCGGTGACCGGCTTGCCGTCCTTGCTCACGGTGAGCCGCAACTCGCCCGCCCTGCCCGGGTCCAGGGCGCCGGCCAGGGCCACCTGGTAGCCGTCCACCTCGGCGGTGGGTGCGACCGGGGGCAGCGGGGCGGGTGTGTACGGGCCGGGGACGGACACGTCCGCGCCGAGGGTGACGCCCTTGGCGCCGGCGGCGGGGGTGAAGTCGGCGAAGACCTTGTAGGCGCCCGCGGCCGGCAGGTCCACCGGGGTCGACCAGGTGCCGTCCAGCGCGCGGACCGGGTGCAGGTGCCGGTAGACCGTCAGGTCCCGCGAGGCGACGATGAAGTGCAGTTCCTTGCCGTGCTCGGTCTTGAACGCGGTGACCTTGCGGCCTTCGCGGTCCTTGACGGAGAACCTCAGTTCTCCCGCTCCGCGCGCGATCCGCGCGGTGTCGAGGGCGAGGGTGTAGCCGCCCTCCGAGATCTGCAAGCCTCCGGCGGCCGGCCCCTGGGCCGCCTCCTCGTGACCCCCGTGGCCGCCGCCCGAACCGGGCGCGTCGGCCTGAGTCGCGTGGGCCGTGTGCGGCGAGGACCCCGGGGCGCCCACCGGGCCGACGCCCTTGCCCACCCCGTACGCGGCTCCGAAGGTCGCTGCGAGCGCGGCGGCATAAGCGGTGATCCTCACTCCGGTGTTCATGGCTGCTCTCCCGTGGGACGTGGTGCCGCGTTCGGCGGTCCGATGCACTTCACCATACCCCTGGGGGGTATCTAGTCAAGCTCGGTCGCCGCTTGCGCCTGGTACCCATGGGGGGTATACCTGGAAGCCGACAGAGATACCCCCTCAGGGTATCGCGATCCGATCCACGAAGGAGAGATCCATGTCTTCCTGCTGCACCCCCGACGGCAGCTGCGGCACCGGCGCCGGGGCGACGGCCGTCGCCGACAGCACCGCCACCGCCTACCGCGTCTCCGGCATGAGCTGTGGCCACTGCAAGAGCGCCATCACCGCCTCGGTGAGCGCGCTCGACGGCGTCCTCTCCGTCGACGTCGACGTGGACGGCGGTCTGGTCACCGTGACCACGGCAGCTGACCCCGACGACGCGGCGATCGCCGCCGCGATCGACGACGCCGGCTACGAGCTCACCGGCCGGGCCGCCTGACACCGGCCCGATCCGGCCGCCGGGGCCCGTCCCCGCGCCCCGCGTCACCCGCCCGGACCGCCGGGCTCCCCGGCCCCCACCCCGCTCGAACGAGGAGCAGTACTCATGACCACCACCACAGCCGGCGCCGCCCAGGTCGAGCTCGCCATCGGCGGCATGACCTGCGCCTCGTGCGCGGCCCGCATCGAGAAGAAGCTCAACCGCATGGACGGGGTCGAGGCCACCGTCAACTACGCCACCGAGAAGGCGAAGGTCAGCTTCGCCGCCGACATCTCCGTGGCCGACCTGATCGCCACCGTCGAGGCCACCGGCTACACCGCGCGGGAGCCGGTGCGCGCCCCCGTGGACGGCGGCCCTCAAACGCCGGCGGAGGAGCCCGACGAACTGCGCCCCCTGCGCCAACGGCTCGTCGCCGCGGTCTGGCTCGCCCTGCCGGTCATCGCGCTGGCGATGGTCCCCGCCTTCCAGTTCGAGTACTGGCAGTGGCTCTCCCTGACCCTGGCCGCTCCTGTGGTCACCTACGCCGCGTGGCCCTTCCACCGCGCCGCCTGGACCAACGCCCGTCATGGCGCGGCCACGATGGACACCCTGATCTCGGTGGGCACGACGGCCGCGTTCCTGTGGTCGCTGTGGGCGCTGTTCTTCGGGACCGCCGGGACGCCCGGCATGACGCACGCCTTCGAGTTCACGATCGCCCGCACCGACGGCGCCGGGAACATCTACCTGGAGGCGGCGGCCGGCGTCACCGCGTTCATACTGGCCGGCCGGTACTTCGAGGCCCGCTCCAAGCGCAAGGCCGGGGCCGCGCTCAAGGCGCTGCTGGAACTGGGCGCCAAGGAGGTGACGGTGCTGCGCGGCGGCCGCGAGGTCACCGTCCCCACCGCCGAACTCCGGGCGGGCGACCGCTTCCTGGTCCGCCCCGGCGAGAAGATCGCCACCGACGGCACCGTGGTGGAGGGCTCCTCCGCCGTCGACGCCTCGATGCTCACCGGCGAGTCCGTGCCCGTCGAGGTCGGAGTCGGCGACCCGGTCACCGGTGCCACCCTCAACGCGGGCGGACGCCTGGTGGTCGAGGCCACCCGGGTCGGCGCCGACACCCAGCTGGCCCGGATGGCCAAGCTGGTCGAGGACGCCCAGAACGGCAAGGCCGCCGCCCAGCGCCTGGCCGACAGGATCTCCGCCGTGTTCGTACCGGTCGTCATCGGCCTCGCGCTGGCCACCCTCGGCTTCTGGCTCGGCTCCGGTTCCGGCCTCACCGCCGCGTTCACCGCCGCCGTCGCGGTCCTGATCATCGCCTGCCCGTGCGCCCTGGGGCTGGCCACCCCGACCGCCCTGATGGTCGGCACCGGCCGCGGCGCCCAGCTCGGCATCCTGATCAAGGGCCCCGAGGTCCTGGAGACCACGCGCAAGGTCGACACCATCGTCCTGGACAAGACCGGCACCGTCACCACCGGCAAGATGACGCTGCTCGCGGTGCACACCGTCGAGGGCGCCACCGAGGACGACGTACTGCGGCTGGCGGGGTCGCTGGAGCACGCGTCCGAGCACCCGATCGCGCAGGCCGTCGCCTCCGGCGCGGCCGCCCGGGTCGGGGCCCTGCCGGCCCCCGAGGACTTCGCCAACATCCCCGGCCTCGGCGTACAGGGCGTCGTGGACGGCCATGCCGTGCTCGTCGGCCGCGAGAAGCTGCTGACCGAGTGGGCGATGACGCTGCCGCCCTCCCTGGAGCGGGCCAAGGCCGCGGCCGAGGCCGCCGGCCGCACCGCGATCGCGGTCGCCTGGGACGGCGAGGCCCGCGCCGTCCTGGAGGTCGCGGACGCCGTCAAGGACACCAGCGCGGAGGCGATCCGGCGGCTGCGTGCCCTCGGACTCACCCCGATCCTGCTCACCGGCGACAACAAGGCGGTGGCCGAGGCCGTCGCGGCCGAGGTCGGCATCGACGAGGTCATCGCGGAGGTCATGCCGCAGGACAAGGTCGACGTCGTCAAGCGGCTCCAGTCCGAGGGCCGCAGCGTCGCCATGGTCGGCGACGGCGTCAACGACGCGGCCGCCCTCGCCCAGGCCGACCTGGGCCTGGCCATGGGCACCGGCACGGACGCCGCGATCGAGGCGGGCGACCTGACCCTGGTGCGCGGGGACCTGCGGGCCGCCGCCGACGCCATCCGCCTCGCCCGCAGGACCCTGGGCACCATCCGCTCGAACCTGTTCTGGGCCTTCGCCTACAACGTGGCCGCCCTGCCGCTCGCCGCGGCCGGATTGCTCAACCCGATGATCGCCGGAGCGGCCATGGCCTTCTCCTCCGTCTTCGTCGTCGGCAACAGCCTGCGTCTGCGCGGCTTCCGGGCAGCCGACCACTGAGGAGTCCCCGTGGCCGGTTGTCCGGCATCCGGGGCCACCCTTCCGGCGACGGCTGTGCCTCTCGTCCAGGCCTGCCGGGCGACGGACGGACCCGAACTCCGCTGTCGCGCTCTACGGGAGACACAGCTATGGCCGGGCCCTGAGCCTGATGCTCACCCCGTCGGTCGACGTCCAGCCCCTGGCCCCGGCCCAATACCGCTCCTCGGCCGTCACTGCCGCGATCCTGGCCCCGCCACTCGGCCGGGGCCCCGGCCGCGCAGAGCCGGGCCCTTCGTCCGCACAGCCGGCGGACGCCTCCCGGCCCGGGCGGCGTCCGCGGCGGTCCGCACCGTCGCCCTCCCCGTTGCCCTCCCCATCCCGCCCGGAACCGGCCCGAAAGAGGGATCATGGTGACCATGGACCATCCCCCGCTCCCCAGCACGGAGTCGGCCGTCACGGCCGTGCGCGAGATCGCCGACGCCTACGGCCTCACAATGACCGTCGCCCACGACATCGGCGCGGACCAGACTTCGCGCCGTTCCTCGGCCGCGCTCTTCAAGGCGACCGACCCCGACGGCTCCCTCCCTCACGAGGCGTTCGTCGACCTCGCCGGCCGGCCCACGGTGTCCGTCCGCCTCTATCCGGACGACGACGCCCTGATCACCGTCGACGGCGTGGAGTTCCACGACGTCCCCCGCGACCAGGTGCCGGCGTTCCTCCGCTCGGTGTACAGCGGCTTGGCCCACGTGAAAGCCCGTCGCTTTCCCCCGGGCTACCGGCTCATCATCCCCCTCCCGGGCGACGAGACCTACCGCGAACGCGTGCCGGCCCTGACCCTCACGCCCTGGCTCTCCTCGATCCTCCGCGCCTGACCCCCCAGGCTCCGGCCCACGTACGTCATGTGCCGGCCACCGCCCACGTCGAGCCAGGCGCCGAAGGCACCGGTTCCCCCGCGCCCTTGCGCGCAGTCGCTGATCCACTCCTCCGCCCGGCCGGCCACCGTGTAAGCGCAGCGTTTCCCTGCTGCCACACCTGGCGGGCGGGTCGCAGATGCCCTGTACGGCCTCCCCGCGGGGTCGGCCGGTGCCCGGCTCACAGGCCGTGCTCGTCGAGGAGCCGCATCAGGTTCCGCTTGCGCTTGTGGGCGGCGCGCAGGGCGGTGACGTATTCCATGAAATCGGCTTGGGTACGCAGGCGTTGGTGGCAGGCGCGCATGCCGAGGAGCAGGCTCGCCACCTGCTCGTAAACGGCGTTGCCCGTCTCCTTCAACAATGGTTCGATCAGGCGCAGGTAGACGCGCAGCGCGTCCGCTGGACGGCCGGGGCGCGACCGGTCGGCGAGGGTGAGCCACTGCCGGTCGTCGGCACCCGTCTCGGTGGCGGCCTGCCAGGCGGCTTCGACGTCACCGTCGTCGAGGAGGGCGTCGATCAGGACCGGGCCCTCGTACCGGTACGGCGTGCGCTGTCCGGCATCGGCGCGCAGCAGGGCCAAGGCGGTGTCGCGTTCGGCGTCCCAGAGACCGGCGGCCTGCGCCACCGTGCGCAGCTGCCGGTACGCGGCCAGGGTGCGGCGGGCGGCGAAGTGATCGCGGCGCACGGCGACGGCTTGCCGCAGCCGCCCGGCGCGAGAGTGGCGCTCGCACAGGTAGTCGATCAAAGCGGTGGCGGTGAAGGCAGGGTCCTCGGCCTCCTCGACGCCGCGTTCCGCCCAGCGCAGGGCCTCGTCGGGGCGGCCCGCGGTGTCCAGTTCGCGGGCGATGAGCAGGTGGGTGCTGCCGTCCGGAACGAGGTCGGCCGCATGGACGGCGACCACCGCGTCCACATCGCCGCCCGCCTTGGCCAGACGCTCCATGAGGTACTTCTCCGCCCAACCCGAGCGGTTCGCGCCCCATGCCTCGACCGCCAGCCGCCGTACGGTGGCCATCCCCCGTGCGCCGAGGACGTCCTCGTAGTCGAGCGGGTCGATGCCGGTGAGGTCGTCCGTGTCACCGAGTACGTGCTCGACCAGCCAGGCCGCGAGCTCCTCTGGGTCGGGGCGCGTCGCACGGCACGCGTCCAGATGCGCTTGGGCGAGGTCGGCTCCGACCTCGCCGAGGCGCCCGTCGGAGTCGTCGATGCTCTCCTGTACGGCGTGCAGGAGACGCATTGCCTCCCGCGAGAGGACAAGCGCGTCGGCGGGCCGACCGACGGCGGTCAGCGCGGTGATCGCCGACACGGCCTGCGCGGCCTGCTCGCCGTAGGCGTGGGCATCGGAGTACTCGACGTATCCGTATCGGGCGAACGGGCCGATGTCGAGGAGCTCGCGGACCCGGGCGCGGACCTCGTCGAGATCCCCGCGGGCGCCGGCGGCCCGCAACTCCAGGCGGCGGCGCAACTGCGGCTCCTCACGGAGCTGTTCCCGTACGAGCGCGAGCAGCTCCTCCCTGGACAGCGCGGCCAGCCACGCGTCCAGGCCCCGGGCGCGGGTCCGGGCCCGGGTGCGCTGTTTGGGAAGGCTCTCCGCGCGGGAGAGCGCGGTCAGGCCGACCGCGACCAGGTGCTTGCAGAAGTTGCCCTCCAGGCCGTACGGGCAGTCGCACTCCCCCGAGGGCTTCTCGCCCCCGTCGAGCGACAACTTCACCGCGTAGGGGTGCGTCCCGTGCACGGTGGCGGTGATCCAGCCGTCACCGATCTCGGTGACCGTGACGGCGTCCAGATAGTCCTGGGCCCTGGCGAAGGAGCGCGGGCCGGCGATCGCGCGCAGGCCCGTCTCGGTGAAACCGGTCATCTTTCCAGCATTCCTGCTGTCTTCAGTCTCCCTCAACTGCTCGCGACTCCCGCTCCGTTCGGAGCGACCCTGCCCACCGACGGGCTGACGCCGACATGACAGGCCTTCGCCCCGACATGCGGGTCGTCGTCGCGCGAGGTCGGTCAGTAACACGTCGAGGACCGCCTCCTCCTCGACGCGCACCCCCAGTTCCAAGAGAGCCCGCGTCAGGGCCGGGTCCCAGGGAGCCTCGGCCGGCCGGCCGGCGAGTGGCAGGGCGTGGGGACCCGCGAGAGCCGCCGCGGCGCGAAGTCGACCGCCGTGTAGCGCCACGGCCGCCAGGGAACACGGTGCAGCAATGCGGAGGCGATGCGGAGCCCGCCCCAGTCGAAGTCCCCGTGGATGATCCGGTCCTTGTAGGCGAGGAAGACTTCCTATTCGACGTCATGGAGGTCGATGGTCCTCTGCAAGGACCCCATGAAGGCGCGGGCGTTGTCGGCGAGTGCGGCGAACCTACTCACCGGCGCGTCAAGTGCCGGGTGCGTTTTGACCTGATCCGGCTGTTCCTCGGCCGCCAGTACGAGGAGGGCGCGCAACTGGGTGACGATGTCGTGCAGGGCGACGGCCCGCAGAGCGCCGCGCCGCCCGAGTGCCTCGTCATAGACGCCCAACGCCTCCTCGGCAGCTTCTCGTCCTGGGTGAGCTGGTAGACGAACCGCTTCCGGTAGAAGTCCTCGACGGCGGTGTCGCGGGCGGTGTCGGGGTCAGCGCGGAGATTGCCCCAGCCGACGAGGCTGTCCAGCGCCTTGACCAGGACCTCCAGCTCAGCGGGTCGCCCGTCGGCCGGCAGGGCGGCGTGTACGTCCTCGGGGCGCAGATGTACGGCGAACCGCTCCTTGGCGATCACGAACGCCCGCATCACCTGACGGTAGACGGCGGCGTTGGGCGCGGTGAGGTGTGCGAAGGGGCTGTACCCGTCCGGCCGAGGCTCCGGGGCGGTGGTGGTAACGGACGTCGGACGCCATTGTCCCGCAGCGCACAGAACCGCAGCCAGGGACCAAGGGACTTGGCTGATTTACACCGCACCATGCTCTTGTGAACCTCGCATGCACCGACCGCAGGGGCCCGATCTATCGCCGGCAGCATGCGCAGGACTGAACGCCCGGACACGGACTCGTGTGAAGCATCAGGCGTTCCCCGGCTCGCCGGGCCGGGGGTCACGTCCGAACGTCGACTTCACAAAGCCGCACCCCCGGCACCAAGGGGCCCATGGCGCACATCACCCGCTCGCATCAGGCGCCCTTGTTGACCGGCTCCAGGATCGCCACGCACTCCACGTGGTGGGTCATCGGGAAGAGGTCGAAGACGCGGAGCGTGCGGACCTTGTAGCCGGCCTCCGCGAAGTACGCCAGGTCGCGGGCCAGGGCCGCCGGGTCGCAGGCGACGTAGGCGATGCGGCGGGCCGAGAGGGAGGCGATGTGGCGGACCGTCTGCTTGCCGGCGCCCGCGCGCGGGGGGTCGAGGACGACGAGGTCGCACTCGGTGATGCCGGTCTTCGGGAGGGCCTGGTCCACCTTGCCCTGCTCGATGCGGACCCGGGGGAAGTCCGCCAGGTTGTGCCGGGCGTCCTCCACCGCGCGCTTGCCGGACTCGATGCCGAGCACCGCGCCCGTCTCGCCGAGCCGCTCCGCCAGCGCGCCCGCGAAGATGCCGACGCCGCAGTAGAGGTCGAGCGCCATCTCGCCCTTGCGCGGCATCAGCCCCTGCATGACGGCCTTGATCAGGGTGTCGGCGGCCTGCGGGTGGACCTGCCAGAAGCCGCCCATGCCCACGCGGTACGTACGGCCGTCCGCGCGCTCTCGCACGAAGGGGCGGCCGTGGACGCGGTGGACCCCGCCGTCCTTCTCCTCGACCCGCAGCACCGAGACGGGCTTGTCCAGCTCGACGAGCGGCAGGCGGCCGCCCGGGCGCGGGGTGAGGACGACCTGGCGGTCGCCGGAGCCGGAGGCGGCGATGGCCTCGACCGTCTCCATCTGCGGCCAGTCCTGCTTCTCGATGCCGAGTTCCTCGACACCGACGGCCGCGATCATGCAGTGGTCGATCAGCTCGATGTCGTGCGAGCGGTGCTTGCGCAGGCCGGCGTTGCCGTCCTCGTCGATGGCGAACTGGACCCGGGTGCGCCACTGCGGGACCTGTCCGGCCGGCAGCTTGTCGCCCTCGGCCGGCATGACCGTGCCGTCCCAGCCGGCCTCCTCCGGGGTGAGTCCGGCGAGCCGCTTGAGCTGCTCGGCCACGACCTCGCCCTTGAGCCGGCGCTGGGCGCCCGGCTTGGCGTGCTGCCAGTCGCAGCCGCCGCACTTGCCGGGACCGGCGTACTTGCACGGCGCCTCGACGCGGTCCTTGGAGGCGTCCAGGACGGTGACGGCGTCGGCGCGCAGGAAGCGGGAGTCGATGTCGCCCTCGGTGACCCGGGCGATGACCTTCTCGCCGGGCAGGGTGTGCCGGACGAACAGGACGCGGCCCTCGGAGGTACGGGCGATGCAGTGGCCGCCGTGCGCGACGGGGCCGACCTCGACCTCGTACTCCTCCCCGACCAGTGACTGCTTCTCGATCTGCTCGGTCATGGTGGGGAGACTCCAAAACATAAAAACGGGAACGGCCGGACGACCGACCCACCAGTTTACGTGGATCTCGTCCGGCCGTTCGCCACACCGACCGACCGGCGGCTACTTCCCCGCCCGGTCCTTGGGCCGCGAGGTGTCCACCGGGCCGCGGCGCACGGCGCCGGGGGCGTTCCACTCCTGCCGCTTCTTCGCCCGCTTCTTCGCGAGCTCCGAGGATTCCAGCTGGTAGGGCACCGAGGTGACCATCACGCCGGGTGTGAACAGCAGTCGGCCCTTGAGCCGCAGCGCGCTCTGGTTGTGCAGCAGGTGTTCGTACCAGCGGCCGACGACGTACTCCGGGATGTAGACGCTGACCGCGTCGCGCGGGTTCTCGCTGCGCAGGCCCTTGACGTACTCCACCACAGGCCGGGTGATCTCGCGGTACGGGGAGTCGAGGATCTTGAGCGGTACGTTGATCCCGCGCCGCTCCCACTCCGCCTTGAGCGCCTTGGTCTCGGCCGCGTCGACGCTGATGCTGAGCGCCTCCAGGGTGTCGGACCGGGTCAGCTTGGCGAAGGCCAGGGCGCGCAGCGTGGGCTTGTGCACCTTGCTGACCAGCACGATCGAGTGGACCCGCGAGGGCCGCACGCTGTCGTCGCTCGGCCCCTCGTCGGCGGCGATCTCGTCGGCGACGCGGTCGTAGTGCTTGCGGATGGCGGTCATGGTGCCGTAGAAGATCAGCATCCCCAGCAGGGCGACCCAGGCACCGTGGGTGAACTTGGTGGCGAGGACCACGACCAGCACCAGGCCGGTGAAGAAGGCGCCGAAGGCGTTGATCGCGCGGGAGCGGAACATCCGACGCCGCACGGCCTGGTCCTTCTCGGCCCTCAGGTGCCGGTTCCAGTGCCGGACCATGCCGGTCTGGCTGAGGGTGAAGGAGACGAAGACGCCGACGATGTAGAGCTGGATCAGCTTGGTCGAGTCCGCGCCGTAGATCCAGATCAGCAGGACGGCGGCGCCCGCCAGCAGCACGATGCCGTTGGAGAAGGCGAGCCGGTCGCCGCGGGTGTGCAGCTGACGGGGCAGGTAGCGGTCCTGGGCGAGGATCGAGCCCAGCAGCGGGAAGCCGTTGTAGGCCGTGTTGGCGGCCAGGAACAGGACGAGCGCGGTGGCGGCGGCGAGCACGATGAACAGGAAGCTGCCGTCGCCGAAGACGGCTTCGGCGACCTGGGAGATCACCGGGTTCTGCACGTACTCCGGTCCGACCGCCACGCCGTTGTGCAGCAGGTCCGTCGCGGGCTTCTCGGCCATCCTCACGTCGGTCGCCATCGCCAGGCCGATGATTCCGCAGAACATCGTCACGGCGAGCGCGCCCATCAGGGCGAGGGTGGTCGCGGCGTTCTTGCTCTTGGGCTTGCGGAACGCGGGCACGCCGTTGCTGATCGCCTCGACGCCGGTCAGTGCGGCACAGCCCGAGGAGAAGGCCCGCAGCAGCAGGAAGACCAGCGCGAAACCGGCCAGTCCCTGGTGCTCCGCCTTGATCTCGAAATCGGCGGTGGGCGCCTTCATGGTCTCGTCGAGGACGAGGCCCCGCCAGGCACCCCACGCGATCATGATGAATACGCCCGCGACGAAGACATACGTGGGAATCGCGAACAGTCGCCCCGATTCCTTCATGCCGCGCAGATTCATCAGCGTGAGAAGCAAGATCATCCCGATCGCGCAGAGCACTTTGTGCTCGACGACGAAGGGGATGGCGGAGCCGAGATTCTCCACTCCGGAGGCGATCGACACGGCGACGGTCAGGACGTAGTCGACCAGGAGCGCGCTCGCCACGGTGAGACCGGCCTTGGGCCCGAGGTTCGTGTTGGCGACCTCGTAGTCGCCGCCGCCGCTCGGGTAGGCGTGGACGTTCTGCCGGTAGGAGGCGACCACGGTGAACATCAGCACCACGACCGCCAGCGCGATCCAGGGGCTGTAGTGGTACGCCGACACGCCCGCGATCGACAGGACCAGCAGCACCTCGCCCGGGGCGTACGCCACCGAGGAGAGCGGGTCCGAGGCGAAAACAGGTAGGGCGATCCGCTTGGGGAGGAGCGTTTCTCCGAGGCGGTCGCTGCGGAGCGCCCGGCCGATCAGGATCCGTTTGGGCACGTCGGTCAGTTTGGACACGCCAAGGATCGTAAGCGTTCGAAAACCGGCTGACGAACCCCCCGCCCCTTTCAGCGCGCAATCACGCTCCAATGAGCCCCCGCCCGCAGCCCAAATGGTCACACTGGTGACCGCCCGTGTGTAGCTTGGGCCATGGTCTGAGACCCTGATTAGCCAGAGCATGCAATGAGGCTGGTAACCAGCGAGCCGCTGTCAGCCGGAAGGACGGCCGTGCACATCGTCATCATGGGCTGCGGAAGGGTGGGCTCCGCCCTTGCGCAGACCCTGGAACAGCAGGGTCATACGGTCGCAGTCGTCGACCAGGACCCCACCGCATTCCGTCGACTGGGGGCATCGTTCGGCGGTCGCCGCGTGACCGGGGTCGGCTTCGATCAGGACACGCTGCGGGAGGCGGGCATCGAGGAGGCCGGCGCCTTCGCCGCCGTCAGCAGCGGTGACAATTCCAACATCATCGCCGCCCGCGTGGCCCGGGAGATGTTCGGCGTCGAGAACGTCGCCGCCCGCATCTACGACCCCAAGCGCGCCGAGGTCTACCAGCGCCTGGGCATCCCGACCGTGGCGACCGTGCGGTGGACGGCCGACCAGATGCTGCGCCGACTGCTGCCCTCGGGCGCGGAACCGCTGTGGCGCGACCCGAGCGGCGGTGTGCAGCTCGCCGAGGTGCACACCTCGGCGAGCTGGATCGGTCACAAGGTCAGCACGCTCCAGGAGGAGACGGGCGTCCGCGTGGCGTTCCTCACCCGGTTGGGCGAGGCCATGCTGCCCACGTCGCAGACGGTCCTCCAGGAGGGCGACCTCGTCCACGTGATGATGCGCACGGACGAGATCGAGAAGGTCGAGGCGGTCTTCGCCCAGGGGCCCGAGGAGGCACACGCATGAGGGTCGCGATCGCCGGAGCCGGCGCCGTCGGCCGCTCCATCGCGGGCGAGCTGCTGGAGAACGGCCACGAGGTGCTGCTCGTCGACAAGGCGCCGACCGCCATCTCGGTGGAGCGGGTGCCGCAGGCCGAATGGCTGCTGGCCGACGCCTGCGAGATCACCTCGCTGGACGAGGCCGCGCTCCAGCGCTGCAACGTGGTCATCGCCGCCACGGGTGACGACAAGGTCAACCTGGTGGTCTCCCTGCTCGCCAAGACCGAGTACGGGGTCCCCCGGGTCGTGGCACGGGTCAACAACCCGAAGAACGAGTGGCTCTTCAACGAGTCCTGGGGCGTCGACGTCGCGGTCTCCACGCCCCGCCTGATGTCGGCCCTGGTCGAGGAGGCCGTCAGCGTCGGCGACCTGGTGCGGCTGCTCCGCTTCAGCCACGGCGACGCCAACCTCGTCGAGTTGACCCTGCCGCCCGACTCCTCGGTCGCGGGCACGCAGATCAGCGAGATCAGCTGGCCCGAGGACACCTCGCTGGTCACGATCATCCGGGGCAACCGGGTGCTCACCCCGCACGGCGAGGAGACGCTGGAGCCGGGTGACGAGCTCCTCTTCGTGGCCGCCCAGGCGCGCGAGGAGCAGCTGGAGGAGCTGCTCCAGGCCCGGCACTGACGCGGTACGCACGCGAGGGGGCCGCCGACCACATCGTGGTCGGCGGCCCCTTCGTCGTGGTCAGGCCCGGCTCTCGTCGTGGTCAGGCCCGGCTCTCGTCGTGGTCAGGCCCGGCGTTCCCGCGCCGCGGCCTTCGCCGCCTTCTCGGCGGCCTCCTCGGCCTCGTACTCGGCGATGACGTCGATCGGCGGCGGCGCCTTCGCCAGGAACACCCAGGTGAAGTACACCGCGAGCACCATCGGCGGCAGCTTCAGCGCGATCAGCACCCACCCGAGCTGGGTCGCGTCCCCCCACCAGTACAGCGGGAAGAGGATCGCGTACTTGGCGAGGAAGATGATCCCCCACGCCAGGCTCGCCTTGGTGTACGCCTTCTTGCGTCCGGGGTTGCGGGTGCGCCAGGACAGGTTCTCCTTGAACACCGGCCCGAGGATCACGCCGAGCAGCGGGAAGCCGATCAGCGCCGAGAGCGTGAAGGCCACTCCCAGCCCCGCCCCGTAGATCATTCCGGGCAGGTAGAACCCCTTCGCGGTGCCCGTGAAGAGGGCGAAGGCCACGCCCACGCCGACCCCGAACACACCGCTGAACGCGTGCTTGACGGTGTCCTTGCGCAACAGCCGCACGATCACCAGCGCGACCGCGACGACGGCCGCCGCGATGGCGGACATCACCACGTTCTTGTTGATCGTGTAGATCATCACGAAGAGCAGGCCGGGGAGCATCGTCTCCACGGTGCCGCGGATGCCGCCGAACGCGTCGAAGAGCGCGGCCTGCGTCGCGGCCTTCTGTTCGTCGGCGGGGTCCGGGGCGGGGATGTTCGGTTTGTCGAGTGACGTCACCGGCTACTGCTCCTGTCCGAGCGGTCGGAGTTCGTACTTCGGGTTGAAGAGGACCCGGCGCCCATGACTCATCGCGATGCGCCCGGAGGCGATCATGCGCCGCCCGGGCTCGATTCCCACGATCGAGCGACGCCCGAGCCACACCACGTCCAGCGCGGCCGAGCCGTCGAACAGCTCCGCCTCCAGGGCGGGGACGCCGGCCCGCGGACGCAGGGTGACGGTCCGCAGCGTACCGGTCACCTTGACTATCTCGCGGTCGTAGGAGTCGCAGATCCGCGTGCATCCCGCGGCTTCTGCGTCCTCTTGCAGCTCCGCCGAATGCAGATCCTCCTGAGAGGTGGAAAGACGCTCTATCATCCGGCGGAACCGGCCCGCCGGCCTGGCCGGTTTCGCGGGCTTCTCGGGACGCGGTTCAGCACTCATACAGGAAGCGTACCGGCGTGCCCGCTACCTCTCGAAGCGGTATCCCATGCCCGGTTCGGTGATGAAGTGCCTCGGGTGCGAGGGGTCGGCCTCCAGCTTGCGGCGCAGCTGCGCCATGTAGACCCGCAGGTAGTTGGTCTCCGTCCCGTACGAAGGGCCCCAGACCTCCTGGAGGAGCTGCTTCTGGCCGACCAGTTTCCCGCCGTTGCGGACCAGGACCTCCAGCAGGTGCCACTCGGTCGGCGTCAGGCGTACGTCACGTCCCCCGCGCACGGCCTTCTTGGCGGCCAGGTCGACGGTGAAGCCCTCGGTCTCCACGATCACCTCGTCCTCGCCCGCGCCCATGAGGGGCTCGGCCCGGCGGACGGCGGCGCGCAGCCGTGCGAGCAGCTCGTCCATGCCGAACGGCTTGGTGACGTAGTCGTCGGCGCCCGCGTCCAGGGCCTCGACCTTCTCGTCGGAGCTGTGGCGGGCGGAGAGCACCAGGATCGGGACCCGTGTCCAGCCGCGCAGTCCCTTGATCACTTCGACGCCGTCCATGTCGGGCAGGCCCAGGTCGAGAACGATCACGTCGGGGTGGCGGGCGGCGGCGAGCTCCAGGGCGCGCGCGCCGTCGCCGGCGGCGTCGACCTCGTACTTGCGTGCCTTCAGGTTGATCACGAGGGCTCGGACGATCTGGGGCTCGTCGTCCACCACGAGCACTCGGGTCATCGAGGGCCTGCCTTCTGTCGTATCGAGCGAACATTGAACGGATCAACAGGTCGATCTTCCCGATCCACCGGGTCCACGCGGTCCGCGGCGTCCGGACGACCCACGCGGTCCGCGGCGTCCGACCGATCCACGCGGTCCGCGGCGTCCGGCCGATCCACGCGATCGTCCCCGCCGGGCCCCCGCGCCGTCCCCCCGGCCGCCGCCCGCAAGGTCAGCACCATCGTGAGCCCGCCCCCCGGCGTGTCCTCCGCGGTCAAGGTTCCGTCCATGGCCTCCGCGAAGCCGCGGGCCACCGCGAGCCCGAGCCCGACCCCCGCCCCGCGCGGCGCGTCCCCGTGCCGCTGGAACGGGGCGAAGATCCGGTCCTTGGCCTCGTCCGGCACCCCCGGCCCTCGGTCCACGACCCGTACCTCGACCCGGTCACCGAGGAAACTCGCCGCGACCAGCGCGGGCTGCCCCGGCGGGCTGTACTTGACGGCGTTCTCCACCACGTTGGCCACGGACCGCTCCAGCAGCCCCGGGTCCACCGCGACCATCGGCAGCGTCTCCGGGACGTCCAGCGCCACGCTGTCCTCGGGTACGCCGCCCAGCGCCATCGGGACCACCTCGTCGAGGTCGATCTCCCGGATCAGCGGGGTGACGGTGCCGGTCTGGAGCCGGGACATGTCCAGCAGGTTCCCCACGAGGTGGTCGAGCCGGTCGGCGCCGTGCTCGATCCCCGCGAGCAGCTCGGCCCGGTCCTCCGGCGACCACTCCACGTCCTCGGACCGCAGCGAGGACACCGACGCCTTGATGGACGCCAGCGGGGTGCGCAGGTCGTGGCTGACGGCGGCGAGCAGCGCGGTCCTGATCCGGTTGCCCTCGGCCATCCTGCGGGCCTCCTCCGCCTCCCCGACCAGCCGCTGCCGGTCCAGCACCACGGCGGCCTGCGCGGCGAAGGCGCCCAGCACCCGGCGGTCCTCGGCGGGCAGTACCCGTCCGGACAGGGCCAGCGCCATGTGGTCGCCGATCGGCATGTCCACGTCCGCGTCCTCGGGCCGGGTGACCGGGCCGGGGCCGACGCTGCCGGCCGGCTGCCAGGGTTCGACCTCGCCCGCGCGCTCCAGCAGCGCCACCGACTCCATGGCGAAGGTCTCCCGCACCCGCTCCAGCAGCGCGTCCAAGGTGGTCTCCCCGCGCAGGACGCTGCCGGCCAGGAAGGACAGGATCTCGGATTCGGCGCGCAGCCGGGCGGCCTGCTGGGTGCGCCGGGCGGCGGAGTCCACCACGGAGGCGACGGCCACCGCCACCCCGAAGAACACCGAGATGGCGACGATGTTCTTGGGGTCGGAGATGGTGAGGCGGTGCAGCGGCGGCGCGAAGTAGTAGTTCAGCAGCAGCGAGCCGAAGGCCGCCGAGGCCAGTGCGGGCAGGAGGCCGCCGAGCAGGGCCGCGGCGACGGTCAGGGCGAGGAACAACAGCATGTCGTTGGCCAGGCCCGGGTCGCCGTCCACATGCGTGAGCAGCACCGTGAGCAGGGCGGGGAAGACCACCCCGACCACCCAGCCGGCGAGGACGCGGGTCCTGCCGAGCCGCGCGGCCGAGCGGACGACGGGCAGCCCGCGCCCCTTGGCGACCTCGTCGTGGGTGACGATGTGCACGTCCAGGTCGGGCCCCGAGTCGCGGGCCACGGTGGCGCCCACGCCCGGCCCGAACACGTACTGCCAGGCCTTGCGCCGGCTGGAGCCGAGCACGATCTGGGTGGCGTTGACCCCGCGGGCGAACTCCAGCAGGGCTTCGGGGATGTTGTCGCCGATGACATGGTGAAACGTTCCGCCAAGGTCCTCCGCGAGGGTCCGCTGTACGGCGAGCTCCTTGGGCGAGGCGGAGGTCAGCCCGTCGCTGCGCGCGATGTACACGGCCAGCACCTCCCCGCCCGCCCCCTTCTCGGCGAGGCGCGCGGCACGCCGGATCAGGGTCCGCCCCTCGGGCCCGCCGGTGAGCCCCACGACGATCCGCTCGCGCGCCTGCCAGGTGGAGCGGATGTCGTGCTCGCCCCGGTACTGCCGCAGGTACTCGTCGGCCCGGTCGGCCACCCAGAGCAGGGCCAGCTCCCGCAGCGCGGTGAGGTTGCCGGGGCGGAAGTAGTTGGACAGGGCCGCGTCGACCTTGTCGGGCTTGTATATGTTGCCGTGGGCCATCCGGCGGCGCAGCGCCTGGGGCGACATGTCGACCAGCTCGATCTGCTCGGCCCGCCGCACCACCTCGTCCGGCACGGTCTCGCGCTGCCGCACCCCGGTGATGGCCTCGACCACGTCCCCGAGGGACTCCAGGTGCTGGATGTTCACCGTCGACACGACGTCGATGCCGGCCCGGAGCAGTTCCTCGACGTCCTGCCAACGCTTGGCGTTGCGCGACCCGGGGACGTTCGTGTGCGCGAGCTCGTCCACCAGTGCCACCGCGGGCCGCCGGGCCAGGAGCGCGTCCACGTCCATCTCGGTGAAGGGGGCGTCCCGGTGGGAGAGCTCCCGCCGCGGCACCTGTTCCAAGCCGTGGAGCATCGCCTCGGTCCGCGGCCGGCCGTGGTGCTCGACGAAGCCGACGACGCAGTCGCCGCCCCGCTCGACCCGGCGGTGGCCCTCCGCGAGCATGGCGTACGTCTTGCCCACACCGGGCGCCGCGCCGAGGTATATCCGTAGCTTGCCGCGTCCCATGCGCCCATTCTCGGGGACGTTCCCGCCGCCGACCGTCCGACGGGCGGTCCGCGCGACGATCCCTGACGCATCCCTGACGCATCCCTGACGCGGCCGCCGCGCCCGGGAACGCCGGTGGGCCGTACCCGCGAGGGGTACGGCCCACCGGCCTTGAAGAGGAAGACCGCGGGAGCGGCGGACGATCAGCGGACCTCGGTGATCTCCGGCCCGCGCTCCAGCTGTCCCATGTCGCCGCCGAAGCGGGAGCCCTCGGCCTCACCGGCCGGCTGCACGCCGTCCGGCACCATCTGCGCGTCGTTCGGGAGCTTGAGGACGATCGGGTCGCGGGGCGCCATGGGGCCTTCGCCGCGCACGACGACCGTGTCCCGGAAGATCTGCTCCAGCACACCGCCCGACTCGGGGCGCACCGCGGCCTGGCCGGAGATGACGCCGCGCAGGAACCAGCGGGGGCCGTCGACGCCGACGAAGCGCACGAGCTGCGCGCCGGTCTGCCCGTCGGGCAGCGGTACCGGCACCTGGGCGCGCAGCTCCCAGCCGAGGGGGCCCTCGACCTCGTCGATGATGCCGCCCTGCTGGGTGATGCCCGTCGCGATCTCGTCGCGGACCTCGCCCCAGATGCCTTCCTTCTTGGGTGCCGCGAAGGCCTGCAGCTGCACGGCGCTGTCGCCCAGGACGACGGTCGCGGCGACGATCGCGTCCCCGGCGACCTCGACGCGCAGCTCCATGCCCTCGACACCGGGTACGAGGATGCCGCCCAGGTCGACCCGGCCGTCTTCCGGCTTGCCGGGCACCTCGGAGACGTCCCAGGGGCCGTCGGGCCGCGGCGCCGGCGGCAGGTTCACGCGGCGGGGCGTGGCGTCGTCGATCCGCTCGGCGTCGTTCTGCTCATCGCCGTGCTCGTTCTCGACGACCTGCTCGGCCGCGCCGCCGTCCTTGACGGAGTCGTTCTTCTTGCGACGTCCGAACACGTCACTGTCCTTCCCGGTCGGTTACGACCGAAGCGTAGCCATTCCCACCCTGCTGACCAGCTCGGGATCCGGCCACGGCCGCATGACCGCCGGTGGAGCCGAAACCCCCCTCGGCCCGGGCCGAGCCGGGAAGTTCCGCCACCTCGTGGAAGCGCACCTTCTCGACCCGCTGGACAACCAGCTGGGCAATGCGGTCGAAACGCTCGAACCTGACGCTCTCGCGCGGGTCGAGATTGACCACGATCACCTTGATTTCCCCACGGTACCCGGCATCCACCGTCCCCGGGGCATTCACGAGCGCGAGCCCGCAGCGCGCGGCCAGGCCCGAGCGCGGGTGCACGAAAGCGGCGTACCCGTCGGGCAGGGCGATGGACACTCCGGTGGGCAGTACGGTCCGCTCGCCGGGAGCCAGCTCGGCGGCCTCGGTGGTCACCAGGTCGCAGCCCGCGTCGCCGGGGTGACCGTAGGAGGGCAGCGGCACCTCGGGGTCGACGCGGCGGATCAGCACGTCGACGGGGGCGTGGTTGTTCTCAGACATCAGGGGTTCACCTCGAAGGCGCGGGAGCGCCTGACCTGGTCCGGGTCGGCCATTGCCGCCCGGATCTCCTCGGGCCGTCCGTTGTCGATGAAGTGGTCGACCTTCACCTCGATGAAGAGGGCGTCGGCGCGCACGGCGACGGGCCCTTGCGGCCCTCCTATTCGACCGACCGCGGTGGAGTAGATCTTCCGCCCGGCCACGGCGGTGACCTCGGCCTCCAGGTACAGGACGGTGCCCAGGGGCACCGGCCGTACGAAGTCGGTCTCCAACCGCCCCGTCACCGCTATGACGCGCAGCAGCCAGTTCAGGGAACCGAGCGTCTCGTCGAGGGCGGTGGCGAGCACGCCTCCGTGCGCGAGACCGGGCGCGCCCTGGTGGGCGGGCTTGACGGTGAACTCGGCGGTGACGCGCACGCCCTCGCCGGCCCGGGCCTCCAGGTGGAGCCCGTGCGGCTGCCCCCCGCCGCAGCCGAAGCAGTGCTCGTAGTGCGCGCCGAGGAGTTCGCCGGGGGCGGGCGCCTCGGGGTGCCGGACCGGCGCCGTGGCGTCGGCCGGGGGCGTCAACGCTGTGTTTCGTCCACTCACAGCCGCAGACCTTACCCGCGCGGCTACCCACCGGTCGCCTCGTGGCAGGCTTGAGGGCATGCAGCTCTCCCCCGCGCACCACGACGAACGCCTGACCGCCCCCCGCTCCTGGTGGGCGATCGCCGTACTGACCGGTCTGGCCTGCGCCTTGGTGGCGCTGCCGCTGGGCACGCTGCCGCTGCTGGCCGGGCTGGTCGGGGGGACGGCGCTGGCGGGGATGCTGGTGAGTTCGTACGGCTCCGCGCGCGTGCGCGTGGTGAACGGGGCGCTGGCGGCGGGCGACGCCCGGATCCCGGTGACGGCCCTGGGCGAGCCGGTGGCGCTGGACGCCGAAGAGGCGCGGGCGTGGCGCACCTACAAGGCCGACACCCGGGCGTTCATGCTGCTCCGCAGCTACGTGCCGACCGCGGTCCGCGTCGAGGTCACAGATCCGAGCGACCCGACCCCGTACGTCTACGTCTCCACCCGCGAGCCCGCGGCGCTGGCGGCGGCGATCCGGTCGGCGCGGACAGAGGCGCGCCAGGGCGTGCTCTAAGCCCTGGCGTCGGAGTCCCGCGGAAGGCCTCTGGGGCGGGAAGCTTCGAGGGGGCGCTAGTCGCGCTCGCGCGGATCCGAGTCCTCGACGGCGGCCCTGATGGCCTCGGGAAGGGGCCCGGAGGGCCGCTCAAGGGGCGGAAGCCGGTCGAGGGACTCCCAGGGCACGGCGCGGGCCCGCAGGTCCGCGCGTACCTTGTGGGCGACTTTTCGGGTGTCGCGCCGGTTCATGACGGCGCCGACGGCCGCGCCGACCATGAAGGGGATCAGGTTCGGGAGGTTGCGGACCATCCGCTTGGTGATCTGCTGGCGCAGCTCGCGCTTCATCTGGCCGCCCAGCGCCACGTCCATCGTGGTCGGCTTGACCAGGTTCACCCCTCGCTCCTGCGTCCAGGAGGTGAGGTAGGCGATGGTGCGGTCCTTGAGGTTGCCGGGGGGCCGCAGCCCGTACACCTCGTGCAGTTCGGCGATCAGCTTGAGCTCGATCGCGGCGACCCCGGTGATCTCCGCCGCCAGCTCCGCCGGCATCGCGGGCGGCACGGGCAGCATCGCCGCCGCGCCGACACCGGCTCCCACGGCGGACGTGGCATGGGCGGCGCCGGCGATCAGCTTGTCGGCGAGCTGGTCGGGGTCGAGGCCCGGGAACTGCGCGCGCAGGGTCGCGAGGTCCCGAACCGGAACGCGCGGTGCGTTCTCGATGACGCGTTCGGCGATGTACAGGGCGACGGCCCTGGAACCTTCGCCGCCCTTGCGCACACCGTTCTTGACGGCTTGCATCCGACGGGTCCCGGTCTTGCGGGGCCCGTCGCCGGCCACCGTGGCCGGCGGCACCGCGGGGGCGGTGTCGGAGTGCGCGTCGAGGCCGCCGGCGGTTCCGGGGCCCGTCTCCGGGCCCTTCTCCACCCGCGTCTCCACCGGATCACCAGACTTCCGGAAGCGGTGCTTCCGGAAGGGCGACGACCCTGTCACGGCCGAGGCCTCTCAGTCGCAGTCGCGACAGATCGGCTGGCCGTTCTTCTCCCGGGCCAGCTGGCTGCGGTGGTGCACCAGGAAGCAGCTCATGCAGGTGAACTCGTCGGCCTGCTTGGGCAGGACCCGGACGGCCAGCTCCTCGTTGGAGAGGTCCGCACCGGGAAGCTCCATGCCTTCCGCCGCGTCGAAGTCGTCCACGTCCACATTCGAGTGGGACTTCTCGTTGCGCCGAGCCTTCAGCTCTTCGATGCTGTCGTTGTCTACGTCGTCGTCGGTCTTGCGCGGAGTGTCGTAGTCCGTTGCCATGGTTCGCTCTCCCCCTCTGGGATTTAGCGGTGTCTCAGCGCACGTAACGCGCGAGAGGCCGGACTTGTGCCCGACCTGAGGCGGAGATTTTGCCTCACATCAAGGTCTGTTACTCAATCGACACCCAGCCGGGCCCCGGAAGGAGCTTGCGGCTGGGATGACGACCGGGACCGTACACGGTCCGGAGGCCGCCTTGCACGCATGCCACCCCGTGTATTTCCCGCCATTCGGGGGGCCGGAAACCCGGACTTCCCGGGCGTTCCGGCCTTCCTGGGGTCACTGAACGCGCACAGCCGGACACTCGCTCATGTGATCGATCACACAGCGATTTCCCGGGATGCCCCTCGGCCGGTTCGGCCGATTCAGCCAAAAGCGAACACGGGCACACCCTGCTCAGAGGGGCAAAGTGACACGCATCACGAGGCCACCGCCCTCCCGTGGGGTCGCCTGGATGCGGCCGCCGTGTGCGCGCGCCACGGAGCGCGCGATGGACAGGCCGAGCCCCACACCCTTGTCACTGCCCGTTCGCTCCGTACGCAGCCGCCTGAACGGCTCGAAGAGGTTGTCCACCTCGTACGCGGGAACCACGGGACCCGTGTTCGATACGAGAAGCACCGCCTGACCGTGCCCCATCTCGGTCGCGACCTCCACCCAGCCTCCCTCCGGCACGTTGTACCGGACGGCGTTCTGCACCAGGTTCAGGGCGATCCGCTCCAGCAGCACGCCATTGCCCTGGACGACGGCCGGCAACCGCTCGCCGCGGATCTCCACACCCTTCGCCGCGGCCTCCGCCCGCGCCTGGTCGATGGCGCGCGAGGCGACCTCCGCCAGGTCCACGGGCTTGCGCTCGACGATCTGGTTCTCGCTGCGGGCGAGCAGCAGCAGTCCCTCGACCAGCTGCTCGCTGCGCTCGTTGGTGGCCAGGAGCGTCTTGCCGAGCTGCTGGAGCTCCACCGGTGCCCCCGGGTCGGAGAGGTGCACCTCCAGCAGGGTCCGGTTGATGGCGAGCGGGGTGCGCAGTTCGTGCGAGGCGTTCGCGACGAACCTCTGTTGGGCGGTGAAGGCCCGTTCCAGCCGGTCGAGCATCTCGTCGAAGGTGTCGGCGAGCTCCTTGAGCTCGTCGTCCGGGCCGTCCAGCTCGATCCGCCGGGTCAGGTCGGTGCCGACCACCCGGCGGGCGGTACGGGTGATCTTGCCCAGCGGCGACAGCACCCGTCCGGCCATCGCGTAGCCGAAGGCGAAGGCGATGATGCTCAGGCCGAGCAGGGCCATCAGGGACCGGCTCAGCAGGTCGTCGAGGGCGTGCCGGCGCTGGTCGAAGATGCACTGGCTGATCGCCGAGTAGAACTGGTCGAACGACATGTCGGCGCCCACGCCGGAGCAGGTCGTGCTGGTGACCTCGATCTTCGTACCGCCGACGATCTTGAAGGGCAGGGCGTTGCCCTCCCGCAGCGCCTGCGCCGCCAGCAGGTAGATGATCGACAGCAGCAGGATTCCCGCGATGAGGAACATCCCGCCGTACAGCAGGGTGAGGCGTATGCGGATGGTCGGCCGCAGCCACGGGAAAGGACCCTCGGGCGGGCCGGGGTCCCAGGTCGGTTTCGGTGGTGCCGTCGGTGGCGCCGGAGTCGCTGCCATGGCCTCAGATCCGGTATCCGGAGCCCGGCACGGTCACGATGACGGGCGGCTCGCCGAGTTTGCGGCGCAAGGTCATGACCGTCACGCGCACCACGTTCGTGAACGGGTCGGTGTTCTCGTCCCAGGCCTTCTCCAGCAGCTGCTCCGCGGAGACGACGGTTCCCTCGCTGCGCATGAGGACCTCCAGGACCGCGAACTCCTTCGGCGCCAGCTGCACCTCCCTGCCCTCCCGGAACACCTCTCGCCGGTTCGGGTCCAGCTTGATCCCGGCGCGTTCCAGTACGGGCGGCAGGGCGACCGTCGTACGCCGGCCCAGGGCGCGCACGCGGGCGGTCAGTTCGGTGAAGGCGAACGGCTTGGGCAGGTAGTCGTCCGCCCCGAGCTCCAACCCCTCGACCCGGTCGCTGACGTCCCCGGAGGCCGTGAGCATCAGCACGCGCGTCGGCATGCCGAGCTCAACGATCTTGCGGCAGACGTCGTCCCCGTGGACGAGCGGGAGGTCCCGGTCGAGCACGACCACGTCGTAGTCGTTCACTCCGACGCGCTCCAGGGCCGCGGCGCCGTCGTACACGACGTCCACGGCCATGGCCTCCCGGCGCAGGCCGGTGGCCACCGCATCGGCGAGCAGCTGCTCGTCCTCGACGACGAGTACGCGCACGTCGTTTCCTTCCTTCGAGCCCAGAAGGGCACACGTGTATTGCGTCGCCCATCCTGCCCGTTTCGGCGATAAACCGGCTGTAAGGCGCCCCTGAGCGCCTCCCGCGACAGACGCCGCGGGAACGGAGCCGAGGATTCGATGGGCGTACGAGGTTTCTGCGGCCAGGGTGCCGGGGAGGACGATGTAACACCCCATCCCCATCCACTCCTGACGGCGGACCCGCCACGGGCTGAGCCGCCGCGACCCACGAAGAGGGGGCGCACCCACCATGGACGCATTCACCGCGGGTCTCCTGCAGCGCATCAGCGCCACGCAGTCGGACCTGAGCAAGGCCCGCGAGACGGGCGACGACTACCTCGCAGACGTGGAACAGGCGGAGCTGGAGGACCTCCAGCGCCTCGCGGCCGAACACGGCGTGCCGGTCACCGCCGCCTGACCGACACCTCTCGACCCGGTACTCCCCGGATCGGATCACATTGCTTCTCGGACCCCGGCCGCCCTCAGGGCGGTCGGGGTCCCTTCGTGCGCGGTGTCCGTCGCGCGCGGCGCCCCGGGGGTCAGTCGTGCCAGGCCCCGGCTTCCTCCAGCAACGGCTGGAGCGAGGCGAACACGGCCGGGGTGGCGGCCAGCGCCAGCTCCCCCGAGGCCGGTTCACCCGGCCGGCCGCCCGTCACCGCGCCGGCCTCCCGGGCGATGAGCGCTCCGGCGGCGAGGTCCCAGGGGTTCAGCCCCCGCTCGTAGTACCCGTCCAGCCGTCCGGCGGCGACGTCGCAGAGGTCCAGGGCCGCCGACCCGGCGCGGCGGATGTCCCGCACCCTCGGGAGAATCCGCCGGGCCACCTCGGCCTGCTGCTCCTTGCGGTTCTGGAGGTAGGCGAACCCGGTCGCCACCAGCGCCTGGTCCAGCGGCGCGGCGGCGCGGCACCGCAGCCGCCGGTCCCCCAGCCAGGCCCCCTCGCCGAGCACCGCGTGGTAGGTCTCCGAGCGCATCGGCGCCGCGACCACGCCGACCACCGTCTCGCCGCCGTACTCGGCGGCGATCGAGACGCTCCAACTGGGCAGGTCGTACAGGTAGTTCACGGTGCCGTCCAGCGGGTCCACGATCCACCGCACGCCGCTCGTCCCCGGGCTGTCGGCGCCCTCCTCGCCCAGCAGCCCGTCCTCCGGTCTGCGCTCCGCGAGGATGCTCGTGATCAGCTTCTCCGCCGCGATGTCCATCTCGGTCACCACGTCGATCGGGCTGGACTTGGTCGCGGCCACCGCCAGGTCCGCCGGCCGGCCGTCCCGCAGCAGCTCGCCGGCCCGGCGGGCGGCGTCCAGCCCCACCGCCAGCAGCTCCGCCCTGAGTTCCGCGGCCTGTTCGTCGATGCCCATGTCGGTCCCACTCCCTACGCGTACGGACTGTCGACACCCGCGGCCGCCGGCCGGGGTGCCCGCGCGGGACAGCAGCCCACCGCGCAGAGGTCGTGGCTGGGGCCGAGCGCCCCGAGAGCGCACCGCTCCACCGTCTCACCGCGTTCGACGGCCGCCCGCTCCAGCACGAGGTCCCGTACCGCCGCCGCGAAACGCGGGTCGGCGCCGACCGTCGCGGACCGGGCGACGGGCAGCCCCAGTTCGGCGGCCTTGGCCGTCGCCTCGGTGTCGAGGTCGTACAGGACCTCCATGTGGTCCGAGACGAAACCGATAGGCACCATCACCACCGCCGGGGCGCCCGCCTCGTGAAGGGCTTCCAGGTGGTCGCAGATGTCCGGTTCCAGCCAGGGGATGTGGGGAGCGCCGCTGCGCGACTGGTAGACCAGTTCCCAGGGCAGTTCGGTCCCCGTCTCGGCGCGCACCGCGTCCGCGATCAGCCCGGCGACGTCGAGGTGCTCCTTGACGTACGCGCCGCCGTCGCCGTGCTCCTCGACGGGGCCGGAGGTGTCGGCGGCCGCCGTCGGGATGGAGTGCGTGGTGAAGGCCAGGTGGGCGCCGGCGCGGACCTCTCGCGGCAGGGCGGCCAGGGAGGCGAGCACCCCGTCGATCATCGGCCGCACGAAGCCCGGGTGGTTGAAGTAGTGCCGCAGCTTGTCCATCTTCGGAAGCTCGGCCACGCCCTCCTGCGCGAGCGTGGCGAGCGCGTCGGCGAGGTTCTCCCGGTACTGCCGGCAGCCCGAGTACGAGGCGTACGCGCTGGTGGCGAGCACCGCGATGCGGCGGCGCCCGTCGGCGGCCATCTCCCGCAGCACATCGGTGAGGTACGGGGCCCAGTTCCGGTTGCCCCAGTAGACGGGCAGGTCCAGCCCATGCTCGGCGAAGTCCTTGCGCAGGGCGTCCAGCAGCTCGCGGTTCTGGCCGTTGATGGGGCTGACCCCGCCGAAGCCGAAGTAGTGCTGCCCGACTTCCTTGAGCCGCTCGCGCGGGATGCCGCGCCCGCGCGTGACGTTCTCCAGGAACGGCACGACGTCGTCGGGACCCTCGGGACCGCCGAAAGAGAGCAGCAGCAGGGCGTCGTAGGGGCCGGCATCGGGTGCGCGTAGCTGGTCGGACATGCGTCGAATCCTGCCACCAGGCGGGCCGCGGCGGGAACCGGACCCGGCCGTCGGGCCCGCATTCCGCGAGGTAAGGTCACCCTTACTTCAGTCCGTTTTCTCGCCATGCGGGTGCCTTGTCGGCGGTCGTAACCTGTAGAGGCCATTGACGTCCCTTACGGAGGGCCCGTGCCCAGTCCCTACCGCGCGATCTTCGCCGCCCCTGGCACCAAGGGGTTCAGCGCCGCCGGGCTCATCGGTCGCATGCCGCTCTCCATGGTGGGCGTCGGCATCCTGACGATGATCTCGGAGATCACCGGCCGCTACGGGCTGGCGAGCGCCCTCACCGGGACCCTCGCCCTGTCCGCCGCGGCCGTCGGCCCCCAGGTCTCCAAACTGGTCGACCGCTACGGACAACGGCGCGTACTGCGCCCCGCGACCCTCTTCGCGGTCGCGGCGGTGGCCGGTCTGCTGGTCGCCGCGGCGAAGGGCTGGCCCGACTGGACGCTCTTCGCCTTCTCCGTCCTGGCGGGCTGCGTCCCGAGCGTGGGTTCGATGGTCCGCGCCCGGTGGACGGCGATCTACCGGGACACCCCCAGCCTGCACACGGCGTACTCCTTCGAATCAGTGGTCGATGAGATCTGTTTCATCTTCGGCCCGATCATCGCCATCTCCCTGTCCACGACCTGGTTCCCGGAGGCGGGACCGCTGGTCGCCGCCCTGTGTCTGCTGGTGGGCGTCTGGTGGCTGACGGCGCAGCGGGCGACGGAACCGCGGCCCCACCCGCACGAGGAACACGGGGACCGGACGTCGGCACTGCGCTCGCCCGGACTCCAGGTGCTGATGGGCACGTTCGTGGCGACGGGGGCGATCTTCGGCTCGATCGACGTCGCCACGCTGGCCTTCGCCGACGAGCGGGGCCACAAACCACTCGCGAGCGTGATCCTCGCCGTGTGGGCCCTCGGCTCCTGCCTCGCGGGCATCGTGTTCGGCCTGCTGCACCTCAAGGGAACGGCCGAACGCCGATGGGTACTGGGCATCTGTGCGATGGGCGTGAGTATGATCCCCCTCCTACTGGCCGGGAACTTGCCGTTTCTGGCCGTGGCGCTCTTCGTCTCGGGCCTCGCCATCGCTCCCACGATGATCACCACGATGGCCCTGATCGAGGCGCACGTACCACGCGCGAAGCTGACCGAGGGCATGACCTGGATCAGCACCGGCCTCGCGGTCGGTGTCGCGGTCGGCTCCTCCGTGGCCGGCCTGGTCATCGACGCGGCCGGCGCCAAGAGCGGGTACGTCGTCTCCATGTCGGCGGGAGCGGCCGCGGCGGCGGTGGCGTTCGCGGGTTACCGCCGGCTGACGAGGCCGGCGCAAGGGGAGGAGCCAGCTACCGATGGGGACGGCGACAGCAGGGCGGAACGGGCCGGCCGGGGCGGCGAAGACGCCGACCGCGTGGCGTAACTGGGCGGGGAACGTCAGCGCGACGCCCGCCCGGGTGGTGGCCCCGACCACGGTCGGGGAGCTGCGGGAGGCGGTCCGCCGGGCCGCCGAGGAGGGCCTGCGGGTGAAGGCGGTCGGCACCGGCCACTCCTTCACCGCGGCCGCCGCCACCGACGGGGTGCTCATCCGCCCCCAGGCGTTGCGGGGGATCACCTCGATCGACCGGACCGCCGGCACCGTCACGGTGGCGGCGGGCACCGTGCTCAAGGACCTGAACGTGGCCTTGGCGCGGGAAAGCCTGTCGCTCACCAACATGGGCGACATCATGGAACAGACGGTCGCCGGCGCCACCAGCACCGGCACCCACGGCACCGGCCGCGACTCGGCTTCCATCGCCGCGCAGATCCGCGCCCTGGAACTGGTGACCGCGGACGGCAGGCTGCTGGCCTGCTCGGAGAAGGAGAACCCCGAGGTCTTCGCGGCCGCGCGGCTCGGGATCGGGGCGCTCGGCATCGTCACCTCGGTGACCTTCGCCGTCGAGCCGCTCTTCTTCCTGACCGCCCGTGAGGAGCCGATGGGCTTCGAGCGGGTCACGGCCGAGTTCGACGAGCACGTCGCCGAGAACGAGCACTTCGAGTTCTACTGGTTCCCGCACACCGGCAACTGCAACACCAAGCGGAACAACCGCAGCCAGGGCCCGGCCGCCCCGCCCGGAGCGGTCAGCGCGTGGGTCGAGGACGAGTTGCTGTCCAACGGCCTCTTCCAGGTGGTCAACTCGCTCGGCCGCGCCGTTCCGGCGACCATCCCCGCCATCGCCCGGGTCGCGAGCCGGGCGCTGTCGGCGCGGACCTACACGGACATCCCCTACAGGGTGTTCACCAGCCCGCGCCGGGTGCGCTTCGTGGAGATGGAGTACGCGCTCCCCCGCGAGCACGTCGTCGAGGCCCTGCGGGAACTCAAGGCGATGGTCGACCGGTCCCCTCTGCGGGTCAGCTTCCCCGTGGAGGTGCGGACGGCCCCGGCGGACGACATCACCCTGTCGACGGCCTCGGGGCGGGAAACGGCGTACATCGCGGTGCACATGTACCGGGGCACCCCCTACCAGGCCTACTTCACGGCCGCCGAGCGGATCTTCACCGCGCACGAGGGGCGGCCGCACTGGGGCAAGGTGCACACCCGGGACGCCGAGTACTTCGCGCGGGTCTACCCCCGCTTCGGGGAGTTCACCGCCCTGCGCGACCGGCTGGACCCGGACCGGCTGTTCGGCAACGACTACCTGCGGCGGGTCCTGGGCGCCTGACGGCGGTTCACGGGGAACCCGGCGCCGCTGTCGGGGTCGGCGGTGTGGGGGTCGGCGGCGGGGTGGTCCTCGGGCCCGGTGTCGACGGGCTCGGGGTCGGCGTGGGGTCCGCCGAGCGCGAGGGGGTCGGGTCCGGCGCCGGGCTGCGTCCACCCGTGGAGCGCGCGGGGTCGGGGGAGGCTGCCCCGCCCTTGCCGGTCCCGTCCCTGCCCTCCTCGTCCTCGCCGGTTCCGCCCTTGTCGGTTCCGCCCTTGTCGTTCCGACTCGCCGGCGGGTCCGGTTGCCGGTGGTCGGCGGCCTTGCGGGTGCCGCCGGAGAGGAGCGTGCCACCGCCGTCGCTGATCGAGGTGCCCGCAGCGGCCTCATAGGCGCCGAGCCCCCCGACGGCCAGGGCGAAGGCGGCTCCCGATGCCACGGCCGTGCGCTTCCAACCCCGTACGCGGGTGCCGTGGACGGTGGCCTCGCCGTAGTCGGCTCCCGCCGCGGTCGGGCGGGCGGACGGGGGGCGCGTGGACCGCGGGCGGGACGACCCCGGGTGAGGCGACCGCGGGCGGGGGGACTCGAAGCGGCCGCCGCCGCGCAGCCGGTCGCCGGTGCGGCGGAACACGTGCTGGATGACGGGCCCCCCGGCGGTGGCGACGACACTCACGACACCGGCGCCCAGGATGGTCCCGTACACGCCCAGCTTCGAGGCGAGCAACGCCGCCGCGACGGTGGCGAGGGAGGAGCCGGCGATCTGAGCGACGCTCAGGTCGAGCGTCTTCTTCTCCGGTGCGGTGTCGTCCTGTGTCATTCCGTGCGCGCCCTGCCTCTCGCGTGTCTCCTCTTCCGGCAGTTACAGACACCCGGACGAAACGGATAGTTCCACTTCAGGGGATTGTGTGAAGCAAGACACCCGAAAACGGACCGCCGCGCAGGTCGGCCCGGCCGGCGCCGCGTTTCGGGGCAGGCCAACTCCCGCCGCCCGGGACAACTTCGGCGGCGCGGCGGTCCACCCAGGTGGCCCGAATGGAGTACTGTGGCGAGCCCTGGGGCCGTCCTTCCTTTCGGATGTCCGGACCCGGGAGAGGGGGCCGACGATGGAGAAACGGCACTCAAGACCGGCGATGCCGCGGTGTTGCACGGGTTTCCGATGCGCACAGTAATCGTTTGGTCACTGTGTGTGCCCAACAGGTAACCGTGCCATAACGGCGATCAAGGGCGCATGCCCGACACGCCGGTTTAACTCGGCAAGGTTGTGGCAGGCTGCACCCGGGCAGGCCACACTCGACTAGCGGAAGCAGCGACGCACGTGACGTCGGCAGGCACCACCCGGGAGGTCCCCATGCCCGAACTGCGTGTCGTGGCCGTCTCCAATGACGGAACACGACTGGTGCTCAAAGCTGCCGACAGCACGGAGTACACGCTTCCGATCGACGAGCGTCTACGGGCTGCCGTGCGCAACGACCGCGCGCGCCTGAACCAGATCGAGATCGAGGTGGAGAGCCACCTCCGCCCCCGTGACATCCAGGCCCGCATACGAGCCGGTGCCTCCGCGGAGGAGGTAGCGCAACTCGCGGGCATCCCCGTCGATCGGGTACGCCGCTTCGAGGGACCCGTCCTCGCGGAACGGGCGTTCATGGCGGAGCGGGCCCGCAAAACTCCGGTACGCCGTCCCGGCGAGAACACCGGGCCGCAGCTCGGCGAGGCGGTACAGGAGCGGCTGACGCTGCGTGGGGCCGACAAGGAGTCCGTGCAGTGGGACTCGTGGCGCCGCGACGACGGGACCTGGGAGGTCCTGCTGGTCTACCGCGTCGCGGGCGAACCGCACTCCGCCGGCTGGACGTACGATCCGCCGCGCCGGCTGGTCGTGGCCGTGGACGACGAGGCCCGTTCCCTGATCGGCGAGTCCGACGACCTTCCGGCCACTCCGGAGCCCAGCTTTCCCTTCGTGCCCCGGATCGCGCGGCTGCCGCGTGACCGGCCGCTGGACCGAGCGCTCGACCGCCAGATGGAGCGGCCCGTCGCGCCGGTGCCGGAGCCCGAGGAGGAACGGGACACGCTGACCAGCCTGCTGGAGGCGGTGCCGAGCTTCCGGGGCGACATGGTGGTACCCGAACGCCCCGACGCGCCGGCGGAAGAGCCGGAGGCGGAGGAGCCCCCGGCCGCCTCGGCCGGCGCCGGCACGGCGTACGCTGACGTCCTGATGCCCCGAACGGTCGCGGGCCACCGCGAACGCCTCACCGGCACCACCGACCGCCAGGCGGAAGCGGACGGCGTCCGCCCGGGCCGCCGCGCGGCGGTCCCGAGCTGGGACGAGATCGTCTTCGGCACCCGCCGCAAGAAACAGGAGTAAAGGGGCCGCCGCCCCTTGGATGCCCCCCGGCGACGGTGCCGGGGGAGTCCGAGGAGCGGGTCCGAGGCCGAGCCCCGGCACGCCCGACGCGACCGGGGCGCTCCTCACCCACCACCGCGCCGGAGCCCCGTCTCAGCCGGCGGAACCGCCCGTCGCGACCGGCCGCCCCGGGTCCGAGGACCAGTCCGACCAACTGCCCGCGTACAGCGCCGACGGGATGCCCGCCACCTCCAGCGCCAGCACCTCGTGCGCCCCGGACACCCCCGAGCCGCAGTACACCCCCACCGCCGCGCCTTCCGCCACGCCAAGCGCCCCGAACCGCGCACGGAGCGCCTGCGCGGAGAGGAAGCGCCCGTCCGGCCCGACGTTCTCGGTGGTCGGCGCGGACACCGCCCCCGGCACGTGGCCGCCGACCCGGTCGATCGGCTCGACCTCGCCCCGGTACCGCTCCCCCGCCCGCGCGTCCAGCAGGACCCCGGCCCGGGCCAGTGCGGCGGCCCCGTCCGCGTCCAGCACGCCCATCACCCCCGGGTTTGGCTTGAAATCACCCTCCTGGGGGGCCGGTTCCTCGGTCGTCAGTTCGCCGCCCGCCGCCGTCCAGGCGGGCAGGCCCCCGTCCAGGACCCGGACCCGCGCGTGGCCCGTCCAGCGCAGCAGCCACCACGCGCGGGCCGCGGCCCACCCCTGTCCCCCGTCGTACACGACCACCGGCGAGCCCGCACGGACCCCGGCCCGCCGCATCACCGCCCCGAAGTCCTCCGGATCCGGCAGGGGATGGCGGCCGCCCAGCCCCGTCTCACTGACCGGACCAGCCAGTTCGCGGTCGAGATCGACGTACACCGCCCCGGGCAGGTGTCCCGCCTCGTAGGCCGGACGCTGGTCGGGGCCGCCGAGCTGCCAGCGGATGTCCAAGAGCACCGGCGGTGTGGTTCCGGCCAGCTCGCTCATCAGTTCGGGGGCCGAGAGGATCGCAGTCATGGGCCCATCTTCTCCCCCGCGCCCGGCTTCGGGTAGCAGGCCGGACACCCGACGCACCGTGACGGCCCGGTCCGATCCGGTCATCTCTCGCCCGGCCGTGCTCCGTCCGGCCCGGTCGAGCCGCGCCGGAGCGCGCGGAGTGGAAGCATCAGAGCGCCACACCGGGACAGGGCTACGACGGAGGAGACTGCGGACATGACCGAGTCAGCGGAAACGACCAGGCGCCCGCCCGGCGCCCCCTGTTGGGTGAGCCTGATGGTCCACGGTCTCGGCACCACCGAGGACTTCTACGCCGACCTCTTCGGCTGGGAGTACGCTCCGGGCCCCGTCCCCTTCGGTCCGTACGTCCGCGCCTTCCTCGACGGCCAGGAGGTGGCCGGCATCGGCGAGATGCCCCCGGACCGGCACCTGCCCGTGGCCTGGACCACGTACTTCGCGACGGACGACGCGGACTGCACGGCCGAGTCGATCCGCGCGTGCGGGGGCACGGTCGCGGTGGGCCCGCTGGACGCGGCCAACGCCGGCCGACTCGCCATCTGTTCCGACCCGCTGGGGGCGATCTTCGGGATCTGGCAGGCCGGCGCCCACCTGGGCGGCAGACTGCACGGGCACCCGGGGACGCCGGTGTGGAACGAGTTGCTGACCCAGGACACCTCGACCGTCGGCAAGTTCTACGAGCACGTCTTCGGCCACGAGGCCCGGGAACACCCCGACGCCTCCGCCGACTTCGACTACCTCGTCCTGCACCTCCAGGGCAGCCCGGTCGCCGCCGTCCACGGCGTGGGCCGCGCGCTGCCGCACGACCGGGGCTCGCACTGGATGACGTACTTCGAGGTGGCGGACCCCGACGCGGCCGCCGCGCGGGTGGCCGAACTCGGCGGGCGGGTCATCCGG
Source organism: Streptomyces sp. A1136 (assembly GCF_004795055.1). Lineage (GTDB taxonomy): Bacteria > Actinomycetota > Actinomycetes > Streptomycetales > Streptomycetaceae > Streptomyces. The sequence continues at coordinate 129,916 of NZ_SSBJ01000006.1, read as the reverse complement.
CCGCCGCGTGACCGGCTCAGCGGTCGGGTGGCGACGGTCGCGGACCCGGAGGGCGCGGTGTTCACCCTCGTACGCTCCCGGCCGCAGCCCGCTCAGAGCTCGTAGCCCTCCCGCCCCCACGGGCGCAGCTTCTGCGGGTTGCGGACCGCCCAGACGCGGGTGACGCGCCCGTCGCGGACCTCGAACGAGGCGACGGTCACGACGACACCGGCGTGCCGGGCCACCAGGCCCGGCACGCCGTTGACCGACCGCTCCAGGAGTTCGAGTCCGGGGGCCTTGTCGGCGATCGCGACCATGTACTGGGCGATGCGCGCGCCGCCTTCGACCGGGCGCAGGGCGGCGCCGGCCATCCCTCCGCCGTCGGCGGTCATCACCGCGGCCGGGTTGAGGAGACCGACCAGGGCTTCGATGTCCTTGGTCTCCCACGCCTCCTTGACGTGCCTCACCACGTCGCCGCGGCCGGCCGTCGCCACCGGAGCCGCCGCGGCCCCCACCCGCCGCCGGGCGGAGGCCGCCAGCTGCTTGCAGGCCGCGGGGGTGCGACCGAGGACATCGGCGATCTCGGCGAACGGGTACCGGAAGACGTCGTGCAGCACGAACGCGACCCGCTCGGCGGGCGTCATCGACTCCAGGACGACGAGGAAGGCCATGGTCACCGACTCGTCCAGGACGATCTGGTCGGCCGGGTCAGCGGGGCCGGTGGGACCGGCTCCGCCCGTGCGGTCCCACTCGGTGCGGTCGGGCAGCGGCTCGGGCAGCCACGCGCCGACGTAGCGTTCGCGGCGGGCCCGCGCCGAGCCGAGCAGGTCCAGGCAGATACGGCCGGTCACCGTCGTCAGCCAGGCGCCCGGGGACAGGATCTCCTCCTGCCGGCTCCGCGGCAGCCCGTACCAGCGCGTGTAGGCGTCCTGTACGGCGTCCTCGGCCTCCGTCACCGAACCGAGCAACCGGTAGGCCACGTTGATCAGTTGGCGCCGCTCGCCGGCTATCGCGTCCGTACTGGTCCCGACAGTCCCCACCCTTGCGTCCGCCCCCTCGCCTTACCTTTCGCAGCCCTGTTTCGTCGGGCTGGTGAGACCTTATCGATCTACTGCCCGAGGGCGGAAAAGGGGCTGACATGGCCACTCAGGTGACGGCGACGGCGGGCGTGCGGCGCGGCGCCTCGTTCCTGCGGATCGCGATCGCCCTGCAGACCCTGACCATCTTCCTCCAGTCGGTCTCCGCCGGGCTGCTGCTGACCACGTCCTACGGCGAGACGCTGCACGGTGTCGGAGCGCGCGTGATGTACGGGGCGTCGATGCTGTACGTGCTCGCGGCGGTACTGGCGTGGAAGCCGGGCGGCGGCCCGTCCCGGCCCGTCTGGCACGCGTCGGGATTCCTCGTACTCGCCTCCGTGCAGGTCGTGCTCGGCATCGCGCACGTCCCGTCGGTCCACCTTCCCTTGGGCGTCCTGATGTTCGGGCTGAGCGTCCTGGCACTGGCCCGGCGCTGAGGTCCGGGAGTCTCAGCGACCGAGGGCGAGGCGCAGGGTGATCCCGTACCTCGTCCTCAGCCGGCGCAGCTCCCAGACCGACAGCGCGGTCACCGAGGCGGGCGGCCCGATGAGGAAGAGGACCCGCACGGGCAACGGCGCGAGCACCGGCACGTCGTCGAACAGCTGCAGCACGAACATCGCCCACACCAGCACTGGCGTGATCAGCGGGGGCAGCACCTCGTGGACGTCGCCGGTGCGGAAGGCGTGGTGGACGCAGAGCACCGCGGAGGCCATACCGAACGGCAGCAGGAACAGCGCCAGCAGCCCGGATCCGAAGCCCAGCAGACTCATCGAGCCGGCCGTCCCCTGGCTCACGGCGAGCCACAGCAGCAGCGCCGTACCGAAGAGGGTGCCCAGGGCGGTCAGCGGCCCGCGCAGGCGCCCGCGGTAGAACGCGGGGCCCGGCGGCCTGGCGCTCATCACGAAGACAGCGAGGGCGATCGGGCCCAGGACGAGCAGCAGGGCCGCGCTGATGACGACTTCGCCGACCTTGTCGTTGAGGATCGACCCGGCCGACTCGCGCAGCGGGTAGGCGAAGAGCAACCAGCAGGTGGCCACGACCCCGATCGCGGTACGGGCGATCTGGGCCCGCTCGATGGACTCGTCGACGATCCGGTCCGACCGCCCGGGCCGGTAGATCCGCCCCGCCAGCACGAACGGGAGCAACAGGAAGGTGACGCACCCGTTCCTGTCCCGATTGCGCGGCCCCGCCCCCGGTCTGTCCGTATAGATGCTCAACTCTCGGCCCCCATGACGATGATGATCACCGCATGATAGGACGAGCCGTCAGTTCAGGCCGAGTTGACCGGGAGGACGTCCGGGGAGAGGGCGCCGGCGTGCGCGGAGGCGGAGGTCATGCGGCGGCGGTGGTGCCGACGGCACAGGACCTCGTAGCCGATCTCCTCGGCCGGACGGTTGACGTCACCGACCACCACCTGGGCGCCCTCGACCACCATCTCGCCGCCCACCGTGCGGGCGTTGTGGGTGGCGCGGGCCCCGCACCAGCACAGGGCCTCCACCTGGAGCTGCTCTATCCGGTCCGCGAGTTCGATCAGGCGCTGGGAGCCGGGGAAGAGTTTGGTGCGGAAGTCGGTGGTGATGCCGAACGCGAAGACGTCCATGTCGAGGTCGTCGACGATCCGGGCCAGTTGGTCGATCTGGTCCGGAGCCAGGAACTGGGCCTCGTCCACGATCACGTAGTCGGCCTTGCCGCCCTTGGAGAGCTGGTCCACGAGGTACGCGTAGAGGTCCATGCCCTCCCCCGCCTCGACCGCCTCCGTGACGAGCCCCAGGCGGGAGGACAGCTTCCCCTGGCCCGCGCGGTCGTCCCGCGTGAAGATGACGCCCACCAGGCCGCGCGCCGAGCGGTTGTGGGTGATTTGCAGAGCCAGCGTGCTCTTTCCGCAGTCCATCGTTCCGGAGAAGAACACCAGCTCGGGCATGGGGAGTACGGGACCTTTCGGGTCTTGTTCCGGCGGGACGGGGAGGTCGGGGTCGGTCGGGGGTGTCGGGTGCTCAGGTGCGGACTTCGAGGAGGGGCACCAACTGCTCCGCCGCCGTCATGGAGCCGTGCATGCCGGCGAGCGCGGACTCGTTCGGCTCGTTGCGGCTCGCGGTGATCGCGACATCGGCGTGGGCGGCGGCGATCACGTCGCCGATCCGGCCGCGCACCCGCTCGTCGCACTCGCCCGGCGGGCCGAACCAGCCCAGTTCCAGCGCTTCTTCGCGGCCGGCGACCCAGAAACGGTCGCCGAGCACCTCGCGCCAGACGGTCAGTACGTCGGCCTCCGCGCCGGGCACCGCGTACACGTGCCGCGCCCGGCCCTCGCCGCCGAGCAGGGCCACGCCCGCGCCCAGTTCCCAGTCGTCGTCGAAGTCGATCCGGGATTCCTCGTCGAAGGGGACGTCGACCATGCCGTGGTCGGAGGTGACGTACAGCGCGGTGCGCGGCGGCAGTTGCTCGACCAGGCGCTGCACGAGCCGGTCGACGTACATCAGTTGGCCGCGCCAGGCGTCGGAGTCCACGCCGTGCCGGTGGCCCGCGCCGTCGAGTTCGCTGTAGTACGTGTACACGAGCGAGCGCTCACCGGCGGCGAGCTGGATCGCCGCGAGGTCCATCCGCTCCTCGCCGGTCATCCGGCCGTGGAAGGTGCCGCCACTGAGGGCGATCTTCGTCAGGGGGGTGGACTGGAACGCGGGCGCGGACACCTGCGCCGTGTGCACTCCGGCCGCGTCGGCGAGCTGGAAGACGGTCGGGTACGGCTGCCAGGCCTTGGGCTTGGTCCACGGCTGCCAGCGGAGCTGGTTCATCAGCTCGCCGGACGCCGGGTTGCGCACGGCGTAGCCGGGCAGGCCGTGCCGGGACGGCGGCAAGCCGGTGCCGACGGAGGCGAGCGAGGTGGCGGTGGTCGCCGGGAACCCGGCGGTGATCGGCCGACCCGTGCCGCCGCGCGAGCCGGCGAGGAGGGAGGCCAGGTACGGGGCCTCCTGCGGGTGGGCCTTGATCTGCTCCCAGCCCATGCCGTCGACCAGGAACACACAGTTCCGGTCGGCCGGGGTCAGCTCGGCGATCCCGGCGGTGAGGCCGGGGACGCCCTGTCCGGCCGCGAGGGTGGGAAGGAGGTCGGCGAGGGAGCCGGTGCCGTAGTGCGGTACCGGGGCGCCGGCCAGGTCCAGCAGCTCCGGCTCGTCCCAGTTCGGCGGGGCGGAGTAGGACATCAGCGGGCGGCCGTGGCCGCGGTCGCCTCGGACAGCGCCTGGGCGAAGACCAGCGTCTGGCGGACCGTCTCGGGGCCGTCGCCCGCCTCACTCACACGCAGGCTGAGGTCGTCGGCGGTGGAGTTGCCGGTGTAGCCGTGGTCGGAGTCGCAGTTCGGGTCGCCGCAGGCGGCGGGCTCCAGGTCGATGCGCGAGACGGCGCCCCAGCCGATGGTCAGCACGACCTCGCGGGGCAGGGTGCCGGGGGTGTAGGACTCGGGGTTCGCCACGACCCGGCTGAGCACCACCGAGGAGATGCTGCTGAGCTTGACCGATTCCGTGGAGGTGGTCGCGTACGGGGACGGGGACCCGGCGTCGGCGGCCTGCTCGTCGGTGTGGCTCACGATGAAACGGTTGTGGGTGAGCACGAGGACGGTGACGTGCCGGCGCACCTCGTTGGAGTCGAAGGTCGTCTCCTGGTGCACCAGGTACGACGAGATCGGCTCGCCGCCCACCGCGGCCTCCACGGCCTCGGCCACGAGGGTCGGGTAGTAGCCGCTGCGCTCGATCGCCGCGCGCAGCCCCTGGGTCGTCGTACCGGATTTCGCCATGAGGTCCATCCTAAGGCCCGTCCGGGGGACCTGGACCGCGCTCACCGCGCTAGTAGCTGGGCAGCGTGCGCGGTCCGAGGTCGGAGCGGGCGGGCGGACGGGTCACGCGGATGGTGGCGCTCAGTACCGAGAGGCCCTCCGTGGCGACGACGACGGGCTCCAGGGACACGCCGACAACCTCCGGGTGGTCGTCGACCAGCCGGGACACGCGCAGCAGGAGCTCTTCGAGGGCCGGGGTGTCGACGGGGTCGCTGCCGCGCCAGCCGAAGAGGAGGGGTGCGGCGCGGATGGACCGGATGAGGCCGTAGACGTCACGGTCGGTGGCCGGGACGAGCCGGTGGGCGGTGTCGCCGAGCAGTTCGGAGGGGACTCCGGCGAGCCCGAAGGAGAGGACGGCCCCGGCGGCGGGGTCGATGACGGACCGCACGACGGTGTCGACGCCCCGGGGCACCATCGCCTGGACGACGGGGAGCAGCTCCTGGGGCTTGCCGAGCAGTTCGGTGAGCTCCTCGTAGGTGCGCCGCAGCTCGGCCTCGGTGGTGAGGTCGAGCCGTACGCCGCCGAGGTCCGCGCGGTGGCGCAGGTGCGGGGCCGTGGTCTTGAGGGCGACGGGGTAGCCCAGGATGCCGGCGGCGCGGGCGGCGGCGTCGGCGCTGGGCGCGGGGAGGGTGGTGGGGACACGGATGCCGTAGCGGGCGAGGAGGGCGCGCGCGTCGGCTTCGGCGAGGGTGAGGACGGTGTCGTGCGCGGCGCCGGTGAGGAGCTCGGCGAGCTGGGCGGCGGCTCCGGCCTCGTCGATGTCCTCGAACTCGGGAACCTGGCCGGCGTCCGCGTTGGCCTGGCGCCACTGGGCGTAGCGCACGGCCTCGGCGATGGCCTTGACCGCCCGCTCGGCGGCCGGGTAGGCGGGAATGCGGCCTTGGCGGGCGGCGCCGGCGGCCGGGGCGTTCCCCTCCCCCTCCCCGCCGCCCGCCGGCACCGGGGGCCGCGCACCCTCGGCCGCCGGGGGCGCGGCTTCCGGCTCCGCCGGCGCGTCGGGCGAAGAGGTCGCAGGAGTGGAGGCCGGCGGGCGCGAGGTCGTGGAGAGCGCGTCGGCCAAGGCGCCCAGCTCTACGTGCACCACCGCCACCGGCTTGCCGGGCCACTCGGCCACCGCCTCGCGCAGCGCACCCGCCAGGTCGTCGGCCAGCTCCTGCTCCCGGACCCACGGGATGGCGGTCACCACCACCGCGTCGCTGTCCGGTGAGGCCAGCGCCCCGGCCAGGGCCGCCCGGAAGTCCTCCGGCGAGGCGGCCGTCGTCAGGTCCAGGGGGGCGAGCGGCCGCAGCCCCTCGGTCAGGCAGGCGTCGTACGTGAGCACGCCCAGCGACTCGGAGTTGCCGAGGATCGCGACCCTCGGCCCGGCCGGCAGCGGCTGTCCGGCCAGGAGGAGGCCGACGTCGACCAGTTCCGTGACCGTGTCGACCCGGATGACGCCCGCCTGCCCGAGCAGCGCCGAGACCGTGGCATCGGGCAGTCGGGTCCCCGGTACGACGTGCCCGGCCGGGGTGTGCCGCCCGCCGCGGGCCACGACCACCGGCTTGACGGCGGCCGTCCGCCGGGCGAGGCGGGTGAACTTGCGCGGATTGCCGAGGGTTTCGAGGTACATCAGCGCCACGTCGGTGGCTTCGTCGTCGTACCAGTACTGGAGGATGTCGTTGCCCGAGACGTCCGCTCGGTTGCCCGCGGAGACGAAGGACGACAGCCCCGCACCCCGGCGCAGCAGACCGGACAGGAGGGCGATGCCGATCGCGCCGGACTGGGTGAACAGGCCGATTCGGCCCCGCTCGGTGGTCGGGGAAGGGGCGAGGGAGGCGTTGAGTTCGACGTCGGGCGCGGTGTTGATCACCCCGAACGCATTGGGCCCGATCAGCCGCATCCCGTACGACCGCACCTGCCGGAGCAGGTCGCGCTGGCGTGCTTGGCCCGCCGGGCCACTCTCCCCGTACCCGGCGGACAGCACTACCAGTCCCTGCACTCCGTGGTCGCCGCACGCGGCGACCACGTCCGGTACCCGCCGCGCCGGGACGGCGATCACCGCGAGATCGACGGGGGCGCCGACGTCGGCGAGCGAGCGGTAGGCGCGTACGCCTTCCAGCAGGTCGGCGTCGACCGCCTCGTTGACGGCGTAGAGGTGACCGTGGAAACCGGTGTCGCGCAGGTTGCGCAGCACGGCCGCCCCGACGCCCGCCCCGGACCGGCTGACGCCGATCACCGCCACCGAGCCGGGCGCCAGCAGCCGCTGCACGGAGCGGGCTTCGGCCCGCTGTTCGCGGGCCCGCTGCACGGCGAGCGACTCGGCGGTGGGTTCCAGGTCGAGGGTGAGGTGGACGGAGCCGTCTTCGAAGCTGCGCTTCTGCTGGTAGCCGGCATCGGTGAACACCTTGATCATCTTGGTGTTGGCGGGCAGCACCTCGGCCGCGAACCGCCGGATGCCACGCTCGCGCGCCACCGCGCCGATGTGTTCGAGGAGCGCGGAGGCCACGCCGCGACCCTGGTGGGCGTCCTGCACCAGGAAGGCCACCTCGGCCTCGTCCGCGGGGGTCGAGGCGGGCCGTCCGTCTGGGCCGATCCGGTCGTAGCGGACGGTGCCGATGAACTCCCCGCCGATGGTCGCGGCGAGGCCGACCCGGTCCACGTAGTCGTGGTGCGTGAAGCGGCGCACGTCGCGGTCGGAGAGCTTGGGGTACGGCGCGAAGAAGCGGTAGTACTTCGACTCGTCCGAGACCTGTTCGTAGAAGCTGACCAACCGTCCGGCGTCGTCGGTGGTGATGGGCCGGATGCGGGCGGTGCCGCCGTCGCGCAGGACGACGTCCGCCTCCCAGTGGGCCGGGTACGAGAGGTCCGACTCGGTGGTCATGGGCACACCCTAAGGGGCGCATCCCCCCGGTGGCGCGTGCGCGGCGCATGAGGCAGATCAGGGCAAACGAGTGCAAGCTGGGGAAGGTCGAACGGCAGTGGGCCGGGGCCGAGGGCCGGTCCGAGCATTCCGGGTGTCGTGAGAGACTGGTCTAGACAACCGTAAGAACCTGAAGGGCATCACCATGGCAGAGCGCCGCGTCAACGTCGGCTGGGCCGAGGGCCTGCACGCTCGTCCCGCCTCGATCTTCGTCCGGGCGACGACCGCCTCCGGCGTCCCGGTGACCATCGCGAAGGCCGGCGGCGACCCCGTCAACGCCGCTTCCATGCTGGCGGTCCTGGGCCTGGGTGCCCAGGGCGGCGAGGAGATCGTCCTCGCGTCCGAGGCCGAGGGTGCCGAGGCCGCGCTGGACCGCCTCGCCAAGCTCGTCGCCGAGGGCCTGGAGGAGCTCCCGGAGACGGTCTGAGCCTTCCGGCCCTTCGGGTCGTCCGTTCGCGGCGAAGCCGCGGCCCCGTGCAGCGGGCGCCGCGGCTTCGCCGCTTTCGTGCCCGCGTTCCCGCCTGCTTTTCCGCCGTCATTCCCGGCGGCCTTTCGACCGCCTTTCGACCGCCTTTCGACCGCCTTTCGGACTCCTTTCGGACGCAGGAGAATATCCATCACGGCCGGATGTCCCTCTCCTTTGTATACGGCTCGTGTTAATGCCGGCCGCTCGCCGTGTTTACGACAGGTTGCGGATTCCTCACCCTCAGCCGGTGCGATCCGGCCGCCCGGTCCGCGTGCAGTGCGGTGAGCGCCCGGGCGCGCTCGGCGTCGCCCCGGGCCACCGCGTCGACGATCGCGCCGTGCTCGGCCCAGGAGTCCACCGGCCGGGCGGGGGCCCGCACCACGTACATCCAGGCGATCTTGTGCCGGGTCTGGGTCAGCACGGAGATCAGCCCGGGGCTGGCGGAGGCCTGCCCGAGCGTCTCGTGGAACCAGCCGCCCAGGGCGCGAAGGTCCTCCCCCCGCCCGCTCCTGGCCCGTTCCTGACCCAGCCTGACCAGACCGCGCAGCACTTTGAGGTGACCCTCGGTGCGCCGACGGGCGGCCTTGGCGGCGGCGAGCGGCTCAAGGAGCGCCCGTAGCTCCAGCAGGTCCGCCGCCTCCTGGTCGGTGGGCTCGGCGACGCAGGCCCCGGCGTGCCGGCGGGTGGTGACGAACCCCTCCGCCTCCAGGGTGCGCAGCGCCTCGCGGACGGGGACGCGCGAGACCCCGTACCGGCGGGCGAGGACCTCCTCGGTCAATCTGCCGCCGGGTTCGAAGACCCCGGAGACGATGTCGTCACGAATTGCTGTGCATACCGCGTTCGCAGGAATACGCAAGGCCGGACTCCGCTCTCATTCCGACTGCCGACCGTCTGCCGTCAACCGCTGACCGTCGGCGTTACAGCCACGACCGTACTGCGACTTTATTGCAACAGGCGACGCATTCCGAGAACGGCCGGAAATACGAAACATTCGCCGGCGGGACGCGGGGCCTGGCGGCACACGCGGAAGGCCCCGGCTCGGTGAGCCGGGGCCTTCGACGGAAGCGGTGCCGTCAGACGTTGACGCCGTGCGAGCGCAGGTACGCGACCGGGTCGATGTCCGTGCCGTACGTGGCGCCGGTGCGGGCCTCGAAGTGCAGGTGCGGGCCACTGGCGTTGCCCGTGGAGCCCGAGATGCCGATCTGCTGGCCGGCGGTGACCTGGTCGCCGACCGAGACGCTCAGCGAGAGCAGGTGCCCGTACTGGGTGTAGGTGCCGTCGTTGTGCCGGATGACGACGTTGTTGCCGTACGCGCCGCCCCAGCCCGCCTCGACGATGGTGCCCGCGCCCACGGCGTGGACGGTGGTGCCCTCGCCGGCGTGGAAGTCGATGCCCGTGTGGCTGCCGGAGGACCACATGCTGCCGCCGGCCTTGTACTGCGTGCTGACGTACGAGCCGTCGATCGGGGCGACGAAGGTGTTGAGGCGCTTGCGCTCCTCTTCGCGGGCCGCGCGCTCGGCGGCGTCGCGCTCGGCCTTCGCCTTGGCCTCCGCGAGGCGCTTGGCCTCGGCGGCGCGCGTCTTGGCGTCGGCCTCGGCCTGCGCCTTGGCGGCGGTGACCTCGGCGGCGCGCTGCTGCGACTCGGCCTGGTACTCGATCTCGCTGTGGAGCTCGTCGGCGACGACCACGGCACCCAGGCCGGTGTCCTCCATCGAGGGGGCGGCGGCCTTGTCCGCGGCGAACGCGGGGACGGCCAACGTGCCGACGACGCCCGTGGTGGCGAGGGCGGCTATGCCGGCGTAACCGGCGGTCTTGCGGCTCAGACGACTGGAACCACGGTGCTTACCGGCGGCACGACTGCCAAACGCCATGAAGGGTTTGATCCTTTCCTTCCCTCTCGCCTACCGGGTTAGCTGACGGGTTCGGAGCAGGAAGGTCTCCTACGGGCCCCTCTTGCGAGGCGGTCCGATTCACCCCAGGGACACAAGTGGGTCCCCGGCTCCCCAGGCTCGCGCCTGACGGGGACTCGGCGATCGCTGCCCGGTGCCGCGGGTGCGGCGGGCACAACTGACGGACAGCACGGACGACGCTAGGCGGATCATCAGTCAATCTCCAAACAGACGCGCGTTTTTGTTACCTACGCCACAGAACATACGAACAACCACACCACCAAACAGACGAAAAGGGACTCCGGCGGACAAGCCGCCGGAGTCCCTCAAGCCAAGTCGCCTCGCCCGCGCGTCAGTTGGCGACGACGGTGACCTCGCCGATCCCGAGGGCCCGTACCGGCTCCGCGATCTGCGCCGCGTCGCCCACCAGGACCGTGACCAACCGGTCCACGGGGAACGCCGCGACGACCGCCGAGGTCGCCTCCACCGTGCCGGTCGCGGCGAGCTGAGCGTACAAGCGCGCCTGGTAGTCGTCCGGGAGCTCCTGCTCCACTTGGTCCGCGAGGGTGGCCGCGACCGAGGCCGCCGTCTCGAACTTCAGCGGGGCCACACCCACCAAGTTCTGCACGGCGACGTCCCGTTCGGGGTCGGTCAGGCCGCCCTGCGCGAGGGTGCGCAGAACCGTCCAGAGGTCGTCCAGCGCCGGGCCGGTGTTGGGCGTGTCCACCGAGCCGCTGATGGCGAGCATCGAGGCGCCCTTGCCGTCGGCGGTGGAGCGCAGCACCTGGCCGAAGGCGCGCACCCCGTAGGTGTACCCCTTCTCCTCGCGCAGCACCTTGTCCAGGCGCGAGGTGAGGGTGCCGCCCAGGCAGTACGTGCCGAGTACCTGGGCCGCCCAGACGCGGTCGTGCCGGTCCGGACCGATGCGGCCGATCAGCAGCTGCGTCTGGACCGCGCCGGGCCGGTCCACGATGATCACGCGCCCGGTGTCGTCGGCGGTCACCGGGGGCACGGGGAGCGCCTCGGAGCGGTCGCCCGTCCACGCGCCCAGGGTGTCCGCGAGGACCGCGTCGAGGTCGATGCCCGTCAGGTCGCCGACGACCACCGCGGTGGCGGTCGAGGGGCGCACGTGGGCCTCGTAGAAGGCGCGTACGGCCGCGGAGTCGATCCGGGAGACCGTCTCCTCGGTGCCCTGCCGGGGTCGGGACATCCGAAGGGTGGCCGGGAAGAGCTCCTTGGAGAGCTCCTTCGCGGCCCGGCGCTGCGGGTTGGCCAGCTCGTGCGGGATCTCGTCGAGCCGGTTGCGCACCAGCCGGTCGACCTCGCCGTCCGCGAAGGCGGGGGCGCGCAGCGCCTCGGCGACCAGACCGAGGGCCTTCGCCAGGCGGGAGGCCGGGACCTCCAGGGAGACCCGGATGCCCGGGTGGTCGGCGTGCGCGTCGAGCGTGGCACCGCAGCGCTCCAGCTCGGCTGCGAACTCCTCGGCGGAGTGCTTGTCGGTGCCCTCCGACAGGGCGCGGGCCATGATGGTGGCCACGCCGTCCAGGCCCTCGGGCTCCGCGTCCAGCGGCGCGGCGAGGTTGATCTCGACGGCGATCACCTGCCGGCCCGGGCGGTGGCAGCGCAGCAGGGTCAGGCCGTTGGGCAGCGCGCCGCGCTCGGGGGCCGGGAAGGCCCAGGGCTTGGCCTCGCCGGCCTGCGGCTGCGGGTGGAGGGTCATCGTGACGGCTGCGGTGTCGCTCACTGCTCCGCCCCTTCGTTCTCGGTGTCGTCGGTCTCGTCGGACGCGCCGGACTCCGCGTTGAGCGGCTCGTACACGAGCACCGCGCGGTTGTCGGGGCGCAGCCGGGCCGCGGCGACGGCCTGGACTTCCTCGGCGGTGACGTCGAGGACGCGCTGGACCGCGGTCAGGGCGAGCTGCGGGTCGCCGAACAGGACCGCGAAGCGGCACAGTTCGTCGGCGCGGCCGGCCACCGTGCTCAGCCGGTCCAGCCACTCGCGCTCCAGCTGCGCCTGGGCGCGCTCCATCTCCTCGGCCGTCGGGCCCTCGGCGGCGAACCGCGCGAGTTCCTCGTCCACGGCCGCCTCGATGGCGGGCACCTCGACCCCGCTGGAGGTCTTCACGTCCAGCCAGCCCAGGGAGGGGGCGCCCGCGAGGCGCAGCAGGCCGAAGCCGGCCGCGACGGCGCTCTGGTCTCGCCGGACCAGGCGGTTGTGGAGGCGGGAGGACTCGCCACCGCCCAGGACGGTCAACGCCACGTCGGCGGCGTCGCACTCGCGGGTGCCGTCGTGCGGCAGCCGGTACGCGGCCATCAGCGCGCGGGCCGGGACCTCCTCGACGATCTCCTGACGGAGCTGACCGCCCATGATCTCGGGCAGCGAGCCGTCGCGCGGCGGCTGCTTGCCGTCGTGGGCGGGGATGGAGCCGAAGTACTTCTCGACCCAGGCGAGCGTCTGCTCGGGGTCGATGTCACCGACGACCGACAGGACGGCGTTGTTCGGCGCGTAGTACGTACGGAAGAAGGCGCGGGCGTCCTCCAGGGACGCGGCGTCCAGGTCGGCCATCGACCCGATGGGCGTGTGGTGGTACGGGTGGCCCTCCGGGTAGGCGAGGGCGGTCAGCCTCTCGAACGCCGTGCCGTACGGGACGTTGTCGTACCGCTGCCGGCGCTCGTTCTTGACGACGTCGCGCTGGTTCTCCATGGACTCGTCGTCCAGGGCGGCCAGCAGCGAGCCCATGCGGTCCGCCTCCAGCCACAGCGCGAGCTCCAGCTGATGGGCGGGCATCGTCTCGAAGTAGTTGGTGCGCTCGAAGCTGGTGGTGCCGTTGAGCGAACCGCCGGCGCCCTGGACGAGCTCGAAGTGCCCGTTGCCCGGTACGCTCGCCGAGCCCTGGAACATCAGGTGCTCGAAGAGGTGAGCCAGACCGGTCCGTCCCTTGACTTCGTGGCGGGAGCCGACGTCGTACCAGAGGCAGACGGCGGCGACCGGAGTCAGGTGATCCTCGGAAAGCACCACGCGCAGGCCGTTGGCCAGCCGGTGCTCGGTCGCTGTCAGGCCGCCGGAGCCGGCCTGGGCTGTGGCCGTGTGACCCATGGGCATGTGGTCCCTTCGAATCGCGATGCAGAGATTTCTGTCAGACCTGCCACTGTATGCAAGCGCGTCGGAGACCGGAGAAGTTCCCGGCTTCCCCGCGACTCCGTCCAGGGGGACCCCAGGGTCGGAGTCGGCGTTGTCGGTGCCACGGGCCACAATGGTCCGCGTCGGCATCGGCCGAAACCGGTCGGCTGCCCGGCCGGACCGTCGGGACCGACACGTACCGCCGGACCCGAACACCGTCAGACCGCCCCAACCGTCCCACCGTCAGACCCCGAGTACACCCATTCTTGGTTAAGGAGCCGCGCAGCGATGGCCCGCCGCAGCACGAAGACCCCGCCGCCGGAGGATTTCGAGGAGAAGATCCTCGACATCGACGTCGTCGACGAAATGCAGGGCTCCTTCCTCGAGTACGCGTACTCGGTGATCTACTCCCGTGCCCTGCCGGACGCCCGTGACGGCATGAAGCCGGTACACCGGCGCATCGTCTACCAGATGAACGAGATGGGCCTGCGCCCCGACCGGGGGTACGTGAAGTGCGCCCGCGTCGTGGGCGAGGTCATGGGCAAGCTGCACCCGCACGGCGACGCGTCGATCTACGACGCCCTCGTGCGGATGGCCCAGCCCTTCTCGATGCGGCTGCCGTTGGTCGACGGCCACGGCAACTTCGGTTCGCTCGGCAACGACGACCCGCCCGCGGCCATGCGTTACACCGAGTGCAAGATGGCCGACGCCACGTCACTGATGACGGAGTCGATCGACGAGGACACCGTCGACTTCACCGCCAACTACGACGGCCAGGAGCGGGAACCGGTGGCACTGCCCGCCGCCTACCCGAACCTGCTGGTCAACGGCGCCTCCGGGATCGCGGTCGGCATGGCCACCAACATGCCGCCGCACAACCTGGGCGAGGTCATCGCGGCCGCCCGGCACCTGATCCGCTACCCGCAGGCGGACCTGGAGGCGCTGATGCGCTTCGTGCCCGGCCCCGACCTGCCGACCGGCGGACGGATCGTGGGCCTGTCGGGCATCAAGGACGCCTACGAGAACGGTCGCGGGACGTTCAAGATCCGCGCGACGGTGGCCGTGGAGAACGTGACCGCCCGCCGCAAGGGCCTGGTCGTCACCGAACTGCCCTTCACGGTCGGTCCCGAGAAGGTCATCGCGAAGATCAAGGACCTGGTCGGTTCCAAGAAGCTCCAGGGCATCGCCGACGTCAAGGACCTCACCGACCGCTCGCACGGCCTGCGCCTGGTCATCGAGATCAAGAACGGCTTCCACCCCGAGGCCGTCCTGGAACAGCTCTACAAGCTGACGCCGATGGAGGAGTCCTTCGGCATCAACAACGTCGCGCTGGTCGACGGGCAGCCGCTGACGCTGGGCCTCAAGGAGCTGCTGGAGGTCTATCTCGACCACCGCTTCGAGGTCGTACGGCGGCGCAGCGAGTTCCGCCGGGGCAAGCGGCGCGACCGCCTGCACCTGGTCGAGGGTCTGCTGGTGGCCCTCGTCGACATCGACGAGGTCATCCGGATCATCCGGGACAGCGACAACTCGGCGCAGGCGAAGGAACGGCTGATCGAGCGCTTCTCGCTGAGCGAGATCCAGACCCAGTACATCCTGGACACCCCGCTGCGCAGGCTCACCCGCTTCGACCGCATCGAGCTGGAGTCCGAGCGCGACCGGCTGACCGGCGAGATCGACGAACTGACCGGCATCCTGGAGTCCGACAGCGAGCTGCGCAAGCTCGTCTCCTCGGAACTGGCCGCCGTGGCGAAGAAGTTCTCCACCGAACGGCGCACGGTCCTGCTGGAGTCGGGGGCCACGGCCGTGGGGGCGGTTCCGCTGGAGGTCGCGGACGACCCCTGCCGGGTACTCCTGTCCTCGACCGGCCTGCTGGCGCGGACGGTCACCGCCGAACCGCTGCCGCTGGAGGAGGGCGGCCCCCGGGCCAAGCACGACCTGATCGTCTCGCAGGTCACCGCGACGGCCCGGGCCGAGGTCGGCGTGGTCACCTCGTACGGGCGGCTGCTGCGGCTGTCCGTGATCGACCTGCCACAGCTGCCGGACACCCACACCGCGCCGAACCTGGCCGGGGGCGCCCCGGTCACCGAGTTCCTGTCCGGGCTGGAGGCGGACGAGCAGGTGGTCTGCCTGCTCGCGCTGGACGAGAGCTCCCAGGGTCTGGCGTTGGGCACCGAGCAGGGTGTGGTCAAGCGGGTCGTACCGGACTACCCCGCGAACAAGGACGAGCTGGAGGTCATCACCCTCAAGGAGGGTGACCGGATCGTCGGCGCGGTCGAGCTGCGCACGGGCGAGGAGGATCTCGTCTTCATCACCGACGACGCCCAGCTGCTGCGCTACCCGGCGGCTCAGGTACGCCCGCAGGGGCGCCCGGCGGGCGGTATGGCGGGCATCAAGCTCTCCGAGGGAGCGAAGGTGATCCACTTCTCGGCCGTGGACCCGGGGCGCGAGGCCATGGTGTTCACCGTGGCCGGCTCCCACGGCACGCTCGACGACTCGGTCCAGTCCGGGAAGCTGACCCCGTTCGACCAGTACCCGCGCAAGGGCAGGGCCACCGGTGGCGTGCGCTGCCAGCGGTTCCTCAAGGGCGAGGACGTACTGACGCTGGCCTGGGCGGGCAACGCCCCGGTCCGCGCGGCGACGGCCGGCGGCGCGCCGGCCGAGCTGCCGGCGGTCGACCCGCGCCGGGACGGCTCCGGCACGGCGCTCCCGGCGGCGGCCGTGGCGTTGGCGGGCGGCGCGCTGTAGCGCAAACAGTCGGTTCGGGTGGTACGCGCCGGGGGACGTACCACCCGAATGCCGACTAGTGTTTTCCCGTTGGTGCTTGTGGTGGGGGCGGGGGAAAACTGATGAGCCGTCAGTCGAGCGGGATGATCGGGGACTGGGCCGAGGCCCAGCGCAGGCAGCAGCGGACGCAGTTGATCCAGCAGCGCGAAGCGGAGCGCCGCCGACGGGCCTGGGACCGGGACGTGACCCGGGGCGAGCGTGAGCAGCAGGCCGCCTACCGGCAACGCCGTGAAGCCGAGGCCCGCAGCCGCACGGAGGGCATCGAGGCCGAAGTCGCGGCGTTGCAGAACCTGCTGGCGCAGGGCTGCCGGGCGACGGCGTTCCGGATGGCCTCGCTGGTACGGAGCGAGATACTCGAACCGTTCCGTCCCGGGCCCCTGGCCCACCCGGTGGCGCTGCCGCGCATCGAGGAGTTCCAGCAGCTGAGCAGTGGCATGGCGCTGGGCTCCTATCGGCGGGTGCAGGCGGAGCGCGAGGAGCAGGCGCGCTATGCGCGGGCCCGACAGAAGGCCCAGTCGGCGGAGACCCGGCGCCAACAGCAGCTGGCCGAGAACCGCCGGCAGTACGAGCGCTGGGCGGCCGAGCAGCTCGCCGCGATCCGGGCACACAACCGCGGGCTGGACGAGCTGGCCGGACGACTGCGCGACCGTGACGCCGACGCGGCGGTCGAGTACTTCTCGGCAGCCCTCTACGCCTCCGCGGCCTGGCCCGAACAGTTGCCCAGGCAGGTGTCCGCCGCGTACGACCGTGCCGCCCGCCAACTGGTGCTGGACTGGGAACTGCCCCGCTTCGAGGTGGTTCCGGAGATCAAGGTGGTCCGGTACGTGCCGAGTACCGACCAGGACAAGGAGACGGCCCGTCCGGCCACCCAGCGGCGGGCCCTGTACCGGGACCTGCTGGCCCAGTGCGTGTTGCTGGTGCTGCGCGAGCTGTACGCGGCGGACGAGTTCGAAGCCCTGGACTCGGTGGTGGTCAACGGGTTCGTGGACGACCACGATCCGGTGACGGGGCGCGAGGCGCAGATCGTCCTGGCCACGGTGCGGGCCGAGCGCGAGGCCTTCGCCGGTCTGCGCCTGGAGCAGGTGAGCGCGGTGGACTGTCTGCTCGACGGATTGGGCGGGCAGTTGTCCGCCCGGCCGGACCAGTTGACGGCGGTGCGGCCGGGCCGCAGGCCGGGCGAGGTCGGGGGTGTGGTCAGCCACGGCGGACACGCGGGCGACGGCGAGGAGGAGCCCGACCTGTTCACGATGGACCCGATCGCCTTCGAGAACCTGGTCGCCGAGCTGTTCCGGGCCATGGGCATGGAAGCGGTGACGACGCAGCGATCGGGCGACGGCGGCGTGGACGTCGAGGCGTTGGACCCGGCGCCGATCCGGGGTGGGCGGATCGTCGTCCAGGTCAAGCGCTACCGGAACACCGTCCCGCCGACGGCGGTGCGGGACTTGTACGGCACCGTGCAGGACAGGGGGGCGAACAAGGGGGTGCTGGTCACCACCGCGTCCTTCGGGCCGGGGTCGTACACCTTTGTCAACGGCAAGCCGCTGGAGTTGGTTCCCGGGTCCGAACTGGTGGCCCTGCTGCACCAGCACGGGCTTCGGGGCCGCTTGGGCGACGGTGGCCGACCCACGGCGCAGGCGGCGGCCACCGACCGCGGGGTGGCGCCCTCCCCCGCGTCCGGGCAGGCGTCATCACCCGCGCAGGCGGCCGACCCGGCCCCGTACAACGTCCTCGGCATGTCCTGGGCGGGCGCCGTCGCCCTGGACGTCTGCGCGCTGGTCTGCGAGGGCGGCCGGGTGCTGGGCGAAGACCACTTCGTCTTCTACAACAACCCCCGGACCCCGGACGGCTCCGTGCGGTCCGGGGCCCACACGGCGCCCGACAAGGCCGCCGTCGAGGTCGACTTCGACGGCCTGCCGGAACGCGCCGACCGTCTGGTGCTCGTCGCCGCCATCGACCCGGAGGTCGATCCGAACGCCGATCTCGCCGGCTTCACCGACGCCCGCATCCGACTCCTCGACTCCGCCGGACAGGAACTCGACCAGCTGGAGGTCTCCGACGGCCGGCCAGGCGAGACCGCCCTGGTCCTCGGGTCCTTCCGGCGCCGTCCGGGGGGCGATTGGAAGTTCGTGATCGGCGGCAAGGGCTACCGGGGCGGCCTGGAGGACCTGCTGGGCGAATTCGGCATAGAAGTCGCCTAGCTAGACGCCCCGGTCTTCCTCCGGGCGGCCCTCGGCATCCTCTTCCCGCACCGGTCGGGCGACGTAGCGCAGGACTCCCCACATGCTCTCGGGGCTCACCTGTCGCGGCTCCGGTTCGCGGCAGGCCTCCAGTTCGCGGAGCAGCCCGGCGCCGTCCATCTCGGAGCCGATCAACACCAACCGGGTCAGCCGGGCCTCGCCCCGTCCCCAGGGGGCGGTGGCGAAGCGGAGGAAGCGGCCCACCGCCTGGACCTCGTAGCGTTCCTCGTGCCCGGGGACACCGAAGTAGACGAAGCCCTTGATCCGGTAGAGGCCGGCGGGCCGGCGGTCGAGGAATTCGATGAACCGGCGCGGGTTCATCGCCTGCTCGGACACGAAGTCCACGCTCTCGTAAGCCGCGTGGACGTGCCCGTCGTGCCCGCCGTGCTCGTCGTGGCCGCCGTGGCCGTGCCGGTCACGACCGTCCTCGTCCGCGGCTTGCCCGGCCAGCAGGTCCTCGAAGGAGAGCTGTCCCCGCGGCTCGGTCCAGGGGCGGCGGTCGAAGAGCAGCTCGGGGTCGACGCGCCCGTGGTCAACGGCCACCACCGGCGTGCCGGGCGCGCAGAGCGTCCCCAGTTCGGTCTCGACGCGGGAGCGCTCCGCGGAGTCGATCCGGTCGGTCTTGTTGAGGACCACCAGGTCCGCGACCCCGAGGTGACGGTCGATCTCCGGGTGCTTCGCCCGCGTCGCGTCGAACTCGGCCGCGTCCACGACCTCCACCGTCCCGCCGTACCTGATCGCGGGGTTCTCGCTCGCCATCAGCATCCGGATCAGTTCCTGCGGTTCGGCCAGTCCGCTGGCTTCGATGACGATGACGTCGATCCGGTGGGCGGGCGCCGAGAGCTTCTCCAGGTACGCGTCGAGCTCGCTACCGTCGACCGCGCAGCACAGGCAGCCCCCGCCGAGGGAGACCATCGAGTCGCCGAGTTGTCCGGCGACCGCCATCGCGTCGATCTCGATGGCGCCGAAGTCGTTGACGACGACTCCGATGCGCGTACCGCCGCGGTGCGCGAGGAGATGGTTGAGCAGGGTGGTCTTGCCGGAGCCGAGGAATCCGGCGAGGAGCACGACGGGGATGGTGGGAACGCTCCGGTCGGGCCGTCCGCTGGTCGGTGATGTCGGGTGCACCCGACTGATCGTAGTCAGCCGAACGCGGGCACCGGCTCGGGCGGGGTGGGGCCGCTGTAGCGGGCCGCAGGGCGGATGATCTTCGAGTCGGCGGCCTGTTCGAGGACGTTCGCGCTCCAGCCGACCACACGGGCCGCGCAAAAGGTCGGAGTGAACATCTCACGCGGCAGTCCGCACAGTTCCATGACCACGCCCGCGTAGAACTCCACGTTCGTGTGCAGCTCACGGCCCGGCTTCAGTTCGGCGAGGATCTCCTCGACCTGCCGTTCAACCTCGACGGCGAAGTCCACCAGCGGCCCGCCGAACTCTCGGGCGATGCCACGCAACATCCGCGAGCGGGGGTCCTCCGTGCGGTACACGGGGTGGCCGAAGCCCATGATCCGGTCCCCGGCGAGCACGCGTTCGCGGATCCAGGGATCGATCCTGTCCGCCGTTCCGATCGCGTCGAGGGTATCCAGAGCCCGGCTCGGGGCGCCGCCGTGCAGTGGTCCGGACAGCGCCCCGATCGCCCCGGTCAGGCAGGCCGCCACGTCCGCGCCGGTGGAGGCGATGACGCGGGCGGTGAAGGTGGAGGCGTTGAACCCGTGGTCGATGGTGGAGATCAGGTACTGCTCGACGGCGCGCGCCTTGGCCGGCTCGGGCACCTGGCCGCTCAGCATGTAGAGGTAGTTGGCGGCGTACGGAAGGTCGTCGCGCGGGTCCACCGGCTCCAAGCCCTGTCCGAGCCGGTGCAGTGCGGTGAGCAGGGTCGGTACGGCGGCGCAGGCGGCGAGCGCGTCGGCCGCCCGGCGCTCGGGGTCCACGTCGTAGACGGGTCGGAAGCCGGCGGAGGCGCCGAGCAGGGAGAGCGCGGTGCGCAGCCCGGCCAGGGGGCCGGACAGGGCGGTGGCGTCGGCGAGGGCCGGGAGGGCCTCGCGCACCTCGGCCGGTAGGTGGCGCAGCGGGGCGACCTCGGCGGCGAAGGCGGCGCGCTCGGTGACGTCCTCGGGCAGGGCCCCTCGGAACATCAGCCGCCACACGTCCTCGAAGCTGCGACTCGCCGCGAGCTCGACAGCGGAGTACTGGCGGTAGTGGTAGAAGCCCTCGCGGCCTCGGACGTCCCCGAGCTGCGTCTCGGTGACCACGACTCCCGCGAGCCCGCGGGGTACTTCGACGGTGGAGTTCATGGATCGACCATCCATCATGGATTCAATCCCTGTCAATATTGATCGGATCAATATATGTAGGGTGACCGTCATGAAGGACCAGGCGGAAGACGAGCGACGGCTCACCACGCGGCAAGCGGCGGAAGTCCTCGGTGTGAAACCCGCGACCGTGTACGCGTACGTGAGCCGGGGGCAGCTGACCAGCCGCCGTGATCCGGTCGGACGCGGCAGCAGCTTCGACGCGCGCGAGGTCGAGGCGCTGGCCCGACGCAACCGGCGCGAGGCGGCCGGACCGGCGGTCGCCTCCGGGGAACTCTCCGTCCGGACGTCCCTCACCCTGATCGAGGACGACCGGTACTACTTCCGCGGCGTGGACGCGGTGGAGCTGGCCTCCCGGCACCGCTACGAGGAGGTCGCGGAGTGGCTCTGGACGGGAACGCCGGCCCCCGGAGCCCGCTTCACCGCCCCGCCGGAGGCCTTGGCCGCGGCCCGACGCTCGGTGGCCGCGCTGCCCGAGCACAGCGGTCCCATCGACCGGCTCCGGGTGGCCGTCGCCGCCGCGGCCGTGGCCGATCCGCTGCGGTTCGACCTGTCCGAGTCAGCCGTACTGGGCTCCGCGCGCTGCCTGATCCCGACTCTGGTCGGCGCACTGCCCGAGGTGGGCCCCACCCGGTGGGGTGGTGACACCCGACTGGCCCGGCGCCTGTGGTCCCGGCTCACGGCGCGGGAACCCGACCCGGACGCCTTGGCCGTGCTGGACCTGACCCTGGGCCTGCTGGCCGACCACGACCTGGCCGCCTCGACCCTGGCCGTGCGGGTGGCGGCGTCGGCGCGCGCCCATCCGTACGCGGCGGTCTCGGCCGGACTCGGGGCGCTCGAAGGCCCCCTGCACGGGGCTGCCGGCCGGCTCGCGCACCGGATGCTGGCGGAGGTCCTGGAGCGGGGCGGGGCCGCGCCGGTCGTGGCCGAGTACCTGCGGGCGGGGCGGCGCGTGCCGGGGCTGGGCCACCGGCTGTACCGGGGCCCGGACCCGCGCGCGGGAGCGTTGTTCGCCCGGTTGGAAGCACTGCCCCAGGCCTCGCGCGCCCTGGAGGCCGCCGGGGACGTGGCCGAGGTGATGGCCCGCCACGGCGGCGGGCTGTACCCCAATGTGGACCTGGCCGTGGCGGTGCTGACCGTGTCGTACGGCATGCCGGCGGAGGCCGGTGAGACGGTGTTCGCGGTGTCCCGCACGGCGGGCTGGATCGCGCACGCGCTGGAGGAATACCAGGAGCGACCCCTGCGCATGCGCCCGAGCGGCCACTACGCCGGCCCCCGCCCGCCCCGGCCTCTGCCGTAACGGGAGTCACCGGCCGGGCGGGACCGACGCCGGCCGGCCCGCCGACTCCCCCGGGGGCCCGTCCGGGGCCGCGACGAATTCGCCGACGGTCGCCACTTCGGCATGGGGCCCGGGGTCCTCGTCCGCTCGGCCGCTCCGCGCGGCTCACCGAGCGCAACGAGGGTCGTCGCGCGGAAGGGCCCGAAGACCTCGGAGAGGTGCGTGACCGGGAGCGACCGCCGGGGCGATGCTTCCCGGCCACACCCGGGCCGAGGGAACGGACCGTCCGGACCGCTCGTGGTCGGCACGCAGCCTCGCGGTGGCCATCGGAAGGTGCGCCGCGACGCACCGGTGCCAGGGTCGGCCGCCACGCTCTCACCGACGGCCTGCGAGCCTGGCACCCGCCGGCCCCGAGCGCACGGCTTGGCCACCCCCTCACCCGGCCGCCGCAGAGGGGCGGATGAAGAACCCCTACCTTCGGTACACCGGCCGATCGTGCGCCGGGCCGGGGTTTCCCGGGGCCGTCCCCGCCACGTCCCACCACCACTGCCGTGCGGCCGAACTGTTCCAGCCGTCCACGGAACCGCCCCTGTCCTGTGCCAACCTGGCGGCCGCCGCACGCCGGGCCCCGGTCGTCCTACCACCCGGACCACCTCCCCGCGGCACGCCGGGCGAGACTCCGGCTCCCCCATCGTGATCAACCCGACCGACCCGCCTCCGGCTTCCCCCAAGGATTCCGCTTGGCCGAAAGCCGACCTACGGTGCTACCCATGCGGTTCCTCCTCACCTGCGCTCGGCGCCTCGGGCGGCCCAGACGGGCCGTCTCCCAGATCCTGCTGACGCAGCTCGCCATCGCCGCCGGGGTCGCGGTCCTGGCCACCGGGCTGTTCCTGGCGCCACTCGGCGCGCAGCTCGACGACCAGGCCATGCGCCGGGCCCTCGCCATCGCCCAGAGCGCGGCGGCCGATCCGGCGCTGGCCGCGGACCTGCTGCGTTCCGCGCCCACCCCGGACGGTCCGGTTCAGGTGGCGGCCGAGCGCATCCGTCGGGCCACGGGCGCCGAGTACGTGGTCGTCGTGGACCTGAACGGGATCCGCCACTCCCACCCCAGCCCCGACCGCATCGGCCGGCCGGTCTCCACCGACCCGGGTGACGCGCTCGCGGGCCGCGACGTCATGGAGATCGACGAGGGCACCCTGGGCCGCTCGGCCCGTGGCAAGGTACCGCTGGTGGCCGCCGACGGGGAGATCGTCGGCGCGGTCTCGGTGGGCATCGCCTACGACAGCGTCCGGGCACGCTTGCTCGGGGCCATCCCGGGGCTGCTCGCCTACGCGGGCGGCGCCCTGGCGGCCGGGGCGCTGGCCGCCTACCTCCTCTCCCGCAGAATCCAGCGCCAGACCCGTGACCTGGCCTTCTCCGATATCTCTGCCCTGCTCGCCGAGCGTGAGGCGATGCTGCACTCCATCCGCGAAGGCGTGATCGCCCTCGACCGCGCCGGTCGGGTCCGCCTGGTCAACGATGAGGCCGCGCGGCTGCTGGGCCTCTCGCCGCACTCGGTCGACGCCTTGGCGGGGCGCGCCCTGGACGACGTACTCGGCGCCGGCCGCACCACCGATGTCCTCGCCGGCCGCGTCACCGGCCGCGACTTGCTCACCGTCCAGGGCGCCCGGGTGCTGGTGGCCAACCGGATGGTGACCGAGGACGGCGGCGCCGTCGCGACCCTGCGCGATCGCACCGAGCTGGAGCACCTGGCCCGGGAGCTCGACTCCACCCAGGGCCTGATCGAGGCCCTGCGCGCCCAGGACCACGAGCACGCCAACCGGCTCCACACCTTGCTCGGCCTGCTGGAGCTCGGCCTCCACGACGAGGCCGCGGAGTTCGTGACCGAGGTCGCCGGAGTGCACCGCAGTACCGCCGAGCAGGTCACGGAGAGGGTCCGCGACCCGCTGCTGGCCGCGCTCCTGGTGGGCAAGGGGGCGGTCGCCGCCGAGCGGGGCGTCTCCCTGCGCCTCGCCGACCGCACCTTGCTCCCGGACCGCCTCGTCGATCCGGGCGACCTCGTCACCATCACGGGCAATCTGGTGGACAACGCCCTGGACGCGGCCGCCGGCTCGGCGGCGCCCTGGGTCGAGGTCGAGCTCCGCGCCGAGGGCCGCTCGGCGGTGCTCCACGTCCGCGACAGCGGTCCCGGTATCCCCGCCGGCCACGGCGAGGAGATCTTCACGGAGGGCTGGTCGACCAAGCAGCCCTCGGCCCTCCGCGAGCGCGGACTCGGGCTCGCTTTGGTGCGCCGCCTGGCGGAGCGGCAAGGTGGCGCGGTCCGGGCCGGCGGGACAGCGGACGGAGGGGCGGAGTTCTCCGTCGTACTCCCGGAGGCCCTGCGATGAACGAGACCCCGATGCACGTATTGGTCGTCGACGACGACGTGCGTGTTGCCCTGATCAACGCGGCGTACGTGGCGAAGGTTCCCGGCTTCCGAGTGTCCACCCAGGTCCATTCGGCGGCCGAGGCCCTGGAGTTCCTGGAGTCCCATCCGGTCGATCTGATCCTCCTCGACCACTACCTCCCCGACGAGAACGGCCTGGACCTGGTGCGCCGCCTGCGCCAGCACGGCCACCGGACCGACGTCATCATGGTCACCGCCGCCCGTGACCTGGCCACCGTCCAGGCGGCCATGCGCCTCGGCGCCCTCCAGTACCTCGTCAAGCCCTTCACCTTCGCCGGGCTTCGCTCCCGGCTGGAGGCGTACAGGGCCCTCCGGGACGCCTTGGAGGCCGGCGGGGAGGCCGAAC
This sequence comes from Streptomyces sp. A1136, assembly GCF_004795055.1. Classification (GTDB taxonomy): domain Bacteria; phylum Actinomycetota; class Actinomycetes; order Streptomycetales; family Streptomycetaceae; genus Streptomyces. The sequence goes on along the minus strand of NZ_SSBJ01000006.1, from coordinate 105,257 downwards.
AGGCGGAGGTGGACCGCCTCTTCGGCGCCCTGGCCGCGGCCGAGAGCCCCAACGACCTCCCCAAGGGCCACTCCCCCACCACCGCCGAACTCGTCCGGCAGGTCCTGCGCACGGCCGCCGGACCGCTCTCCACCCAGCAGATCGCCGACCGCGCGGGCATCAGCCGCCAGACCGCCCAGCGCTACCTCAAGCTGCTGGACCGCTCCGGCCGGGTCACGCTCGCCCTGCGCTACGGCGAGACCGGCCGCCCCGAGCACCGCTACAGCTGGCGCCCGCAGGACCCCGGCCCCGCGTGACCGCGCGTCACACGGCGCCGGCACCGGTCAGCGACCGGACCTCCGTCTCCGCGTGCTTCGCCGCGTCCGGCGCCTCCGCCGAGGTGAGCGTGCCCAACCAGCCCGCGAGGAACCCGAGGGGGATCGACACGATCCCGGGGTTCTGGAGCGGGAAGTACTGGAAGTCGACTCCGGGGAACAAGGACTGCGGGCTGCCCGAGACCACCGGGGACAGCACGACCAGGAGCACCGCGGGCACCAACCCCCCGTACACGGACCAGACCGCCCCCCGCGTCGTGAACTCGCGCCAGAACAGGGAGTACAGCAGCACGGGGAGGTTCGCGGACGCGGCCACCGCGAAGGCCAGCCCGACCAGGAACGCCACGTTCAGGTCCTGGGCGAGCAGCCCCAGGCCGATCGCCACCGCCCCGATCCCGACGGCCGCGACCTTGGCCACCGCCACCTCGCCGCGCCGGCGGCCGTGGCGGCGCTTGAGCGAGGCGTACAGGTCGTGGGCCACGGAGGCCGAGGACGCGAGGGTGATCCCGGCGACCACCGCGAGGATGGTCGCGAAGGCGATGGCGGCGACGAAGGCGAACAGCACCGCACCCCCCGTTGAATCGGTTCCCCCGCCCAGGAAGCCCGCGAGCAGCGGAACCGCCGTGTTCCCGGAGGCGTTGGACGCCCGGACCTGATCGGGCCCCAGCAGCGCGGCCGCGCCGAACCCGAGCACGATGGTCATCAGGTAGAAGCCGCCGATCAGGGCGATGGCCCAGACGACGGACCGGCGCGCCGCCCGCGCCGTCGGCACGGTGTAGAAGCGGGACAGGATGTGCGGGAGTCCGGCCGTGCCGAGGACGAGCGCGAGGCCCAGGCTCATGAAGTCGAGGCGGGCGGTCCAGTCGGCCCCGTACTTGAGGCCCGGACTCAGGAACCGGGCTCCTTGTCCGCTGCGCTCGGCGGCGGTGCTCAGCAGTTGGTTCACGTCGCCGTGGAACCGCAGCAGCACCAACACGGTCAGCGTGATCGCGCCACCCATCAACAGCACGGCCTTGACGATCTGGATCCAGGTGGTGGCCCGCATGCCGCCGAACGACACGTAGACCACCATGAGCGCGCCGACCCCGACCACGGTCAGGGTCTTGGCGGCGGTGCCCGAGCCCCCGATCAGCAGCCCGACCAGACTGCCCGCGCCGACCATCTGCGCGACGAGGTACAACACGGAGACCACGACCGAGGAGGCGCCGGCCGCGATCCGGACCGGCCGCTGGCTCATCCGGGCCGCGACCACGTCGGCGAGGGTGAACCTCCCGCAGTTGCGGACCAGTTCGGCGACCAGGAAGAGGACCACCAACCAGGCGACGAGGAAGCCCACCGAATACAACATGCCGTCGTAGCCGAACAGGGCGATGAGGCCCGAGATGCCGAGGAAGGAGGCGGCCGACATGTAGTCACCGGCGATGGCGAACCCGTTCTCCAACGGGGAGAAGAGACGCCCTCCGGCGTAGAACTCCTCCGCCGAGCCGTGCCGGTTGCGGCTGACCCATGTGGTGATGCCGAGGGTGATCGCGATGAAGACGCTGAACAGGATCAGCGCGAGGGCCTGGTGTGCGGTGCTCAACGCTCCTCCCCCCGCGCCCGGTCGCGCTGCCGGCCCCGCTCCTGCTCGAAGACCGTCCAACGCAGGTCGAGCGCGGCCCGGTCCCGGCGCAGCCGCGCGTGGCGGGCGTAGGCCCAGGTGAGGAGGAACGTGCTGAGGAACTGCGCGAGGCCGGCGAGCAGGGCCACGTTGACCGCGCCGACGACGGGCCGGGCCATCAGGCCGGGCGCCGCCGTGGCGGCGACCACGTAGGCGACGTACCAGAGGAAGAAGCCGGCGGTCGCGGGGACGACGAACCTCCGGTAGCGGCTCCGCACTTCCTGGAAGGCCGCGCTGCGCTGTACCTCGAGGTAGATGTCGGACGGTCCGGGAGCGGGCCCGCCACCGGCCGGCGGGCGCGCCGGATCGGTTGCGGCACCCTCACCCCAGCCGACCGCCAACGCGTCGTACCAGGGGTCGTCGAGCCGGATCGTTCCGGCATCACGACCTTCGCGCTTGTCCACCGAACTCTCCTTGTCCGCGACCGCATTGGCCGCGCGGCACAAGGATGTGGGCATTGAGGGCTTTCCGGACTGCCCTCCCGGCGCTCTTCACTCGTTCAGGTGAGGCGAAAGAGTGAAGGGCGCCGGTATGCGGCGTACCGTCGGAACCGCGATCGGCTCAGGCGTCGATGCGCGACCGGTCCAGGGTGGCGGCGGAGCCGGTGATGAACTCCTTGCGCGGGGCTACCTCGTTGCCCATGAGGAGGTCGAAGACCGACTCGGCGGAGTCCAGGTCCCCGATGTTGATCCGGCGCAGCGTCCGGTGCCGCGGGTCCATGGTGGTCTCAGCCAGTTGGTCGGCGTCCATCTCGCCCAGACCCTTGTAACGCTGGATCGCGTCCTTGTAGCGGATGTTCTTGCGCTGGTACTCCAGCAGGGTCTGGCGCAGCTCGTTGTCCGAGTAGGTGTAGACGTACTTGTCCTGGCCCTTCTTCGGCTGGACGAGCTCGATGCGGTGCAGCGGCGGTACGGCGGCGAAGACCCGGCCCGCCTCCACCATAGGCCGCATGTACCGCTGGAAGAGCGTGAGCAGCAGGCACCTGATGTGCGCGCCGTCCACATCGGCGTCGACGAGCAGGACGATCTTGCCGTAACGGGCGGCGTCGAGATCGAAGGTCCGGCCCGAGCCGGCTCCTATGACCTGGATGATCGCGCCGCACTCGGCGTTCTTGAGCATGTCCGAGACCGAGGACTTCTGGACGTTGAGGATCTTGCCGCGGATCGGCAGGAGCGCCTGGAACTCGGAGTTGCGGGCGAGCTTGGCGGTGCCGAGGGCCGAATCGCCCTCGACGATGAAGAGCTCGCTGCGCTCGACGTCGTCGCTGCGGCAGTCGGCCAGCTTGGCCGGCAGCGAGGAGGACTCCAGCGCGGTCTTCCGACGCTGCGCCTCCTTGTGCTGGCGGGCCGCGATCCGGGTACGGGCGGCCGCGACGATCTTCTCCATGACGGAGCGGGCCTGCTGCTTGTCGTCGCGCTTGGTGGAGGTCAGGAAGGCCTTGAGCTCCTTGGCGACCACGGCGGCGACGATCCGGTTCGCCGCGGAGGTACCGAGGACCTCCTTGGTCTGGCCCTCGAACTGCGGCTCGGCGAGACGGACGGTGACGACCGCCGTCATGCCCTCCATCGCGTCGTCCTTGACCACGTCGTCCTCGGCGACGCGCAGCAGCTTCGCCGAGCGCAGCACCTCGTTGACGGTCTTGGTGACCGATCGCTCGAAGCCGGAGACGTGGGTACCGCCCTTGGGCGTGGCGATGATGTTCACGAAGGACTTGAGGTTGGTCTCGTACCCCGTGCCCCAGCGCAGGGCGATGTCGACGCCGAGCTCACGGGTGACCTCGGTGGGGGTCATGTGGCCGCGGTCGTCCAGGACGGGGACGGTCTCCTTGAAGGTCCCGGTGCCGCTCAGCCGCAGGACGTCGCAGACGGCCTTGTCCTGCGCGAGATACTCGCAGAACTCGCTGATGCCCCCGTCGAAGCGGAAGACCTCCTCGGTCTTGCCCGCGCCGTCGAGGGCCCGCTCGTCGCGGACGACGAGCGTCAGGCCGGGAACGAGGAAGGCCGTCTGGCGCGCCCGCTGGTAGAGCGTCTCCAGGTTGAGCTTGGCGTCCTTGAGGAAGATCTGGCGGTCGGCCCAGTATCGGATCCGGGTGCCCGTCTTGCCCTTGGTGATCCGCTTGATCTTGCGCAGGCCGTTGGCGGGCTCGAAGGGGCTGTCCGGGTCCTGCTCGGTGAACATCCCGGGCACGCCGCGGCGGAAGCTGATCGCGTGCGTCGAGCTGCCGCGGTCGACCTCCACGTCGAGTCGGGCGGAGAGCGCGTTGACGACGGAAGCGCCGACGCCGTGCAGGCCGCCGGAGGCCGCGTAGGAGCCACCGCCGAACTTGCCTCCGGCGTGCAGCTTGGTCATGACGACCTCGACACCGGAGAGGCCGGTCTTGGGTTCGACGTCGACGGGGATGCCGCGGCCGTTGTCCCGGACCTCGACGGAGGAGTCCTCGTGGAGGATCACCTCGATGTGGTCGCAGTAGCCGCCGAGGGCCTCGTCGACGGAATTGTCGATGATCTCCCAGAGGCAGTGCATCAGGCCTCGGCTGTCGGTCGAGCCGATATACATGCCGGGGCGCTTGCGGACGGCCTCAAGACCTTCGAGGACGAGCAGGTGCCGCGCGGTGTAGTTGGAGCCGTCCCGGTCTGCTCCGGACAGCAGCGCGCTGGAAGGCACGGACGTGTCGGCGGTCACGCAGTTCGCTCCTCGCTGAATTTCTTTTCTGGCCCGGTTGGGCGCAGGGGTGGCTCGGTCGCCCGTCAGAGGGTACCGAGGCCTGGTAGAGCGGATGCAACGCCACCCTCGTCGCCTGCCCAGCCTAGTGCAGATCCGCACGGATGTTCGATCCCCCGTGGGGGTGACGCAAACATCACGTTCCCTTCCACGCATGAACCATTTAGGGTTCGGGCACGTCCTCATGAACAACCCGGCGCTCATGTCGGGGAGGATGGAACCGCAACAAGCGAACGACTGACAACGCGAAACCGTAAAGCAACGCAATACGGCTCCTTCGCCGCCAACCGGCAACAGCCGGCCAGCTTCGGAAGGAAGTTTCGAAAGAAAGCCGCGAGCGGGAACGTTTTCGGCCTGGTTGGATGTTGACCCTGGTACGACAGCTCGTCGAGCTAGAGAAGAGGCGACGTGACTACTGTTCTGACACCCGCGACCCCGCTGACGGCCGCAGACCGATGCGACCGTTGCGGCGCCCAGGCATATCTGCGCGTCGTCCTGCTGAGCGGCGGTGAACTGCTCTTCTGCGCCCACCACGGGCGTAAGTTCGAGCCGGAACTCAAGAAGATCGCCGCGGAAATACAGGATGAGACCGAGCGGCTTACGTCCGCTCCGGCTGCCAATGCCGCCGACACCGAGGACCGCTGACACAGGCCTACCCTCGCATCCGACGAGCCAGGACCGGCCAGGCCGGTCGACGGGCGGCTTCCCCTGAGACCCGGGGGGAGCCGCCCGTCCTCATTTGCCGGCCGTCGGTTCCCGCCCTCTCGCCGTGCGAGGGACGGGAGCCGACGCGCAGCCCCTACAGACGCGCAGCCCCTACAGCCCTTCGAGAGGGCCTGCGCGACGCGCTGAGGCCCTCGGGGGACCCATCGCGGGCCGGTGCTCGGTCACCCGCGGTACGGCCCTCTCCGGGCTGCTCACGAAGCCGACCATCGCGGCTACCCGGGTGTACACACCCGGACTGTCGGCCCGCCCGCACCCTCTCCCCCAGGACACCAGGCCGATGAGCCGCCCCTGGGCGACGAGCGGCCCGCCGCTGTCCCCCTGACAGGCGTCCTTGCCACCCTCCTGCTCCCCCGCGCACACCATGGACTCGGGCCGGTACTGCCCGTCCGCGTCCCCCGGGTACGCCTTCGCGCAGACCTCGTCGGCCAGCACGGTGACGTGGGCGGCCCGCAGCCCGTAGGCGTAGTCGCCGAACCCGCTCGTGTCCCCCCAGCCGTACACGTCCGCCCGCGTGCCCGGCTCGTACGCCGGGTGCCCCGGTCCGGCCATGGGCAGGACGTAGTGCGCCGGTACCGCTTCTGCCAGCTCCAGTACGGCGATGTCCCCCGCGTTGGTCTTGGGGTCGTACTCCGGGTTCACCCGGGCCGACCGCACCGCGATCTCCCGTCCGTCCGCGGCGCGCAGCTCCGTGCGTCCCGTGATCACCCGAAGGTCGGGCACGGCATCGACGGGCCCGCCCAGCACCTGCCGCCCCAGGCAGTGGGCGGCGGTCACGACGGTGGCGGGAGCGACGAGGACACCTCCGCAGAACTGGCCGCCCCGCGTACCCCCGAACCGGTCACGGCTGGCCAGCGCCACGACCCACGGACTGTCGGCCACCTTCACGGGTTGGCCCCCGATCACCACACCGTCCGCGGCCGCCCGTGGCAACTGGGCCGGATGCGCCGCGGCCGCTCCCGCCGCCAGCGTCAACGCGCCCGACAGCACGCGGGCAAAGAAACGACGCATGAGGCCTCCTGACTCTGGGTGTGCATGACTCCACCCAGAGTGGGACGCCCGGTGGGCGTGCGCACCCGCGCGACCACCGCCGACGTCTCGCGCCGTCCGTGTGCGGGCCGCTCAGTCGAGGTAGTCGCGCAGGACCTGCGAGCGGGAGGGGTGGCGCAGCTTCGACATGGTCTTGGACTCGATCTGGCGAATCCGCTCGCGCGTGACCCCGTAGACCTTTCCGATCTCGTCCAAGGTCTTCGGCTGCCCGTCGGTCAGGCCGAAACGCATGGACACCACGCCCGCCTCGCGCTCGCTGAGGGTGTCGAGGACCGAGTGCAGCTGCTCCTGCAGCAGTGTGAAGCTGACGGCGTCGGCGGGGACCACGGCCTCGGAGTCCTCGATGAGGTCACCGAACTCGCTGTCGCCGTCCTCGCCGAGCGGGGTGTGCAGGGAGATCGGCTCGCGGCCGTACTTCTGGACCTCGATGACCTTCTCGGGGGTCATGTCGAGTTCCTTCGCCAGCTCCTCCGGAGTGGGCTCGCGGCCCAGGTCCTGGAGCATCTGGCGCTGGACCCGGGCCAACTTGTTGATCACTTCGACCATGTGCACGGGGATGCGGATGGTGCGGGCCTGGTCGGCCATCGCGCGGGTGATCGCCTGCCGGATCCACCAGGTCGCGTACGTCGAGAACTTGTAGCCCTTGGTGTAGTCGAACTTCTCGACGGCGCGGATCAGGCCCAGGTTCCCCTCCTGGATCAGGTCCAGGAAGAGCATGCCTCGGCCGGTGTAGCGCTTGGCGAGGGAGACCACGAGGCGGAGGTTGGCCTCCAGCAGGTGGTTCTTGGCACGGCGGCCGTCCTCGGCGATGATCTCCAGCTCGCGCTTGAGCTTGGGCGCCAGCTTGTCCGAGTTCGCCAGCTTGTCCTCGGCGAACAGGCCGGCCTCGATGCGCTTGGCGAGTTCGACCTCCTGCTCGGCGTTGAGGAGGGGGACCTTGCCGATCTGCTTGAGGTAGTCCTTGACCGGGTCGGCGGTCGCGCCGGCCACGGCGACCTGCTGGGCCGGGGCGTCGTCCTCGTCGTCCGAGATCACGAAGCCCTTGGCCTCGCCGCCGTCCTCTTCCTCCTCGGACTCGGCCTTGGCGACGGGACCCTCCTCGGGGGTCTCCTCGTCGGCTTCGTCCGCGTCCTTCTTGGCCGCCGTCTTCTTCGCCGCCGCCTTCTTGGCGGTGGCCTTCTTGGCGGGCGCGGCCTTCTTCGCCGTCGTCTTCTTGGCCGCGGCCTTCTTCGCGACGGCCTCGGTCCCGGGTTCCTCCACCGGGGTGCCGACGGTGTCCGTCTCGGCCGTCTCGGGCTCCGGTGCCACGGGCGCGGCGGCCGACACGGCCTCCGCCTTGGCCGCTACGGTCTTGGTCGCCGTCCGCTTGGCCGGGCTCTTCGCTGCGACGCTCTTGCGGGGGGTGCGCTTGGGCGACTCCGCGGCACTGACCATCAGCGTCACACCCTCTTCCTCGAGGATCTGGTTGAGGCTGCGCAGAACATTCTTCCACTGGGTCGCAGGAATCTGGTCAGCCTCGAAGGCCCGACGCACGTCATCGCCGGCGATCTGCCCCTCGGCCTTGCCCCGCTCGATGAGCGCCATCACAGACTCGGAATCGGCGATCTCCGGCGGGAGCGTACGGGATGTGCTGGCCGACACGAACAACCTCTCGGAACGATGGGAACGGCTTCCGACCCCGGCCTGGTGGTGCTGGACCGTGGCCGACGACCACCGACTGGGGATGGGCCGGGGGCGCGGGCAGGGGCCGGGGAGCTGCACAGCACCCGCAAGGGCTGCTGTCTTCCCTCCGTCGGCCATCACCTCTTAAGTCATCGCGTCACGTCGCGGAGCGTTACGCCCAATCTTCGTGGTCCGAGTCACACCACTTTTACGCCAATGCCGGTCATACGGCCATACGCGCAGTTCGCGTGGCTACGCCGGGCACCCACACCGGTGTCGCCGGACCCGCACCGGGTCCGGCGACACGTGTGAACCCCCGCGCCCCCGCGCGTCGCCCGTCAGTGCTCGCGCGGGGCCGGAACCACGCGCTCGACCTCCGGGTGCACGGTGAGCAGCTGACGCATGGCGTTCTCGGCACCCAGCGCGTCACCGGCCGCGAGCGCCTCGACCATGCGGGCGTGGTGCGCGACGCAGGTCTCGCTGGGCCGGTCGCAGGCAGTGACCGGGCTGCCGGAGACCTGGAGGGCGGCGGACACGATGCCGGAGAGGTGCTCCAGCATGCGGTTGCCCGCGACCTGGATCAGCAGCGCGTGGAACTCGTTGTCGGCGCGGGCGAAGGTGATCGCGTCGCCCTGACCGAGGGCGTGGCCCATGATCTCGACCATGTCGGCGAGTCGCTGCTGGATGTCGGGGCGACCGTGGCCGGCGGCCAGTCGGGCGGCCAGCGGTTCGATGGTCCAGCGGAGCTCGTTGAGCTCGCGCCGCTGGTCGTCGCGCTGGGGACCGAAGGCCCGCCACTCGATGATGTCGGGGTCGAGCAGGTTCCAGTCGGCGACCGGGCGGACCCGCGTCCCCACGTTCGGGCGGGCGCTGACGAGGCCCTTGGCCTCCAGGACGCGCAGCGACTCGCGGACGACCGTCCGCGAGACCTCGAAGCGCTGCCCGATCTCCTCGGGGACCAGGGGGCGGTCCGCGCCGAGGTCGCCGGAGACGATCATCTGGCCGAGCTGCTGGACGAGTTGGCCGTGCAGCCCGCGGCCCCGGCTGCCCGCCGCGCGGCGGCCCACGCGGCTCAACTCGACGTCGGCGCCCTCCCAGTGGGGTGGCCCGACCCGGTCGGACCCGGGGGTCTCCGCGAAGGGATAGCGGTCGAGTTCGCCCGGGCCTGCGAGACCGGAGTCGGCGTGGCGGGCGGCGGTCATCATGGTGTGCGCAAGGGTACTCACGAATCCTTTGTCGGCTGTGCCTCCATCACCCTTGAGGTCTTTGGTGAAAAGCACACGAAAGGGTGATCGGTGCCACCTACGCAATTGACGACTTATCGTAAAGAACCGGGCCTATTACGGGGAGTTGCGATCCGTTTCGCGTGACGTGGACGCCAACGATCCCGTTGGCACCCCGTATCGCACCGGAACGATCAGCACCGGTCTCTCACCAGCGCACCCGGCTCCGCAGTCCTGTGAACCCATAGGCGCACAACAGGACGATCAACGACAACACCAGTGCCGTCCCGACGGGTTGGGTCATCATCCGCAGGGCGCCCAGGACGAAGCGGTCCGCCTCCGGTGGCCAGTGCGCCGCGGACACCCCGCGCAGCCGCGCGACCATCCCGTCGGCCGGGTACGCGGACGGCTCGGCGAGCACCTTGCGCACGAGGGGTACGACCGCCACCGGTACGGCGAGCACCGCGGCCAGGCCGGCGGCCGTGGAACGGAAGACCGCGGAGGCCAGGACACCGGCCCAGGCGCAGCCGGCGAGCAATCCCGCCCAGCTCGCGGCCGGGATGATCCACTGCGCGGGCGCGCGGAGCGGAGCGGCTCCGAAGACCAGCCCGACGGCGCAGGTGTCGCCCACCAGGGCGAGGGCGCCGATCAGCAGGGCGAGGGCGGAGCAGACGCCGAGTTTCGCGGCGAGCAGTCCCAGCCTGCGCGGCACGGTGCCCCGGGCCGCCGCCAGGGCGGGGTAGCGGTACTCCTCGCCGAAGGCCAGGGCGCCGAGGAGCCCCGCGCCGATGGCAGCGGGCGGCAGGGGCAGGAAGGCGGGCCACGCGGCGAGCATCCGGTCGCGTGGGGCGGCGCCGGTCCGGGCGAGCAGGACGGCGGTCAGCGCGGATACGGCGATGACGACGGCCGCCGTGAGCCAGGGGGTGGCGGTGCCGAAGACGCGGTGCAGCTCGTAGCGCAGGGGCCGCAGCGGGCCCCCGACGCGGCGGACCGCCGAGACCGGCAGGCCGGGGCGGCCGTCAGGGACATCGTCGGGGGCCGGTGAGAGGCACCGGCCGGTCTCGCCACCGGACCAGCCGTCGGCCCGGGTCGCGAAGGGGAGTTCTGGGCTGTCCGGGCCGCCGGAGGCGGTGGTGCGGGCCTCGGGGGCGACCTGCTGACCCGCCTCGGCGCGTGTCTCCGCACGGGCGTCGATACGCGCCTGCGCGCGGATGTCGCCGCTACGGGCCTCCGCGGCGCGGGCTTCGGTGCCGGCTTCGGTGCGCGCCTGCGGGACCGGTCGGGCCGCTGCAGTCGCCTCGCCGGCGCCGCCCGCGTCCCCGGTCTCGTCGGCGAGCTGGTGGACCAGGACGCCGTTGCGGAAGGCGGCCTCGCCCACCTCCGCGCAGTTGCTGCCGTACACGGACAGGCGGGTACCGCTCTCCGCGACGATCTCGACGGCGCGCCGGGCCGCCCGGGCCTCGCGGCCGAGGACGTCGGCCAGCCGGGCCGCGTGCGGGGTGCGTACGGCGACCCTGGGCCGGAGCCGGGTGCGGGCGAAGTCCGCGGCGTCCTGATCGGCGACGAGTCGGCCCGCCTCGATGGAGACGACCCGGTCGGCGCCGCGGGCGGCCTCCCTGGCGTCGTCGGTGGTGAAGAGCACCGCACCGCCGAGGGAAGCGTGCCCACGCAACAACCCGTAGAGCCAAGTCCGTTCGCGCGACGACAGCTCGGCGGCGGGCTCGTCGAGCAGCAGCGTGCACGGGTCGGCCAGGAGCGCGGCGGCGAGGGCGAACCGGCGCTCCATCGCACGCGACAGCGAGCCGAGCCGGTGGTCGCGCAAACCGGCGATACCGACGACCTCCAGCATGGTGTCGGCCCGGGAAGCCGGCACCCCGGCGGCGGCGCAGAGCATCCGCAGCTGGTTGCGGACGGTCCGCGCCGGGTTGCCGGGCACGTCACCGAGCAGCACTCCCACTTCACGGCCCGGCTGCGGGACCCGGTGGAGCGGGCGGCCCCGGAAGTAGGTGACGCCGCGGCCCGGTTCGAGTTCGAGCATGAGTCGCAGTGCGGTGGTCTTGCCCGAGCCCGGTTCGCCCAGCAGGGCGGTCACGCACCCGGGGCGGGCCTCGAAGGTGAGGTCGTCCACGATGGGCGGGAGGTCTCGACGGGGTGTACTGGTGAGTCCGATGGCCTGGAGCATCGCTTCTCTCGCGGGGGGTGAGACCGCTCTGCGGCAGGGTGAGTACCGCAAGCAAGATAACGCGATATGTCCGATTTTCGGGGCAGGTGGCCCGCGAACACACCCGTGTCGCCGGGCGAGTCCGACCCACCGGGAGGGAGCCTGGCAAGCACCGGCTGACCGCTGTGGGTCGGGGCCACCCGGGCCGGGGTGCCCCTGGTTGGGGTGGGCCGGCAGCAGGCGAGGCACCCCTGCGTGTGGGCCAACCCCGGTGAGCCGACCCTGGGCGCACCGGTCCCCGACGGCAGGGGGTCGAACCCCCGGGCACCCGACCTCGGGCACCCGCCCCCGGGGCGTCAGGTCTCGCGGCGTCGACTCGCGGCGCGTCAGACCTCGGGGCCTCAGACCGCGGGGCGTCAAGCCTGGCAGCGTCGACTCTCGGCGCGTCAGACCGCGGGGCAGACCTCGGGGCCTCAGACCTCGGGGCCTCAGACCTCGGGGCCTCAGACTTCCGGGCGCAGCATCGGTGGGTTGAGCAGGGTCGCCTCACCGGCCCGGAAGAGCTGGGCCGGGCGGCCGCCCTGACGGGTCGTGGTCCCCCCGGCAGGCACCAGGAACCCGGGGGTACCGGTGACCTTGCGGTGGAAGTTGCGCGGATCGAGCGCCACGCCCCATACGGCCTCGTAGACCCGGCGCAGCTCCCCGACCGTGAACTCCGGCGGGCAGAAGGCGGTGGCCAGGGAGGAGTACTCGATCTTGGACCGGGCCCGCTCCACACCGTCCGCGAGGATCTGGGCGTGGTCGAAGGCGAGCCCCGCGGAGTCCTGTTCGCCGGCGGCGAGGAGCTCGTCGACGGGGGCCCAGCGCGCGCTGTTGGCGTCGCCGCCCGCCCGGGGCGCGGGCAGGTCCGGGGCCAGCACCAGGTGCGCCACACTGACCACCCGCATCCGGGGGTCCCGTTTCGGATCGCCGTAGGTGGCGAGCTGTTCGAGATGCGCGCCGTTGTCCACGCCGGGAACACCCGGGTCGTGCGCGCACAGGCCGGTCTCCTCGGAGAGCTCCCTGGCGGCGGCCGCCGCCAGGTCCTCCTCGGCGCGCACGAAGCCGCCGGGCAGGGCCCAGCGCCCCTGGAACGGCTGCTCACCCCGTCGGACGACCAACGCGCAGAGGGCGTGGCGCCGCACGGTGAGCACGACCAGATCGACGGTGACGGCGAAGGGCGGAAAGGCCGACGGGTCGTAGGGCGACATGCCGCGATCATAGTCGTCTGCCTGACGATAAACAGGGCTTTGGTGATGCCGGAGACGGTGATCCGGACCTCAGCCTCCCAATTGGAGCGCATCAGCCGCCTCCTCCACCATGCCGAGCCCCAGACGGCTGACGCGTACGGCGAACGGTTCCCCGGCCACGCGCAGGCCCGACAGCCGCAGGGCACCGAGCGGGGCGCCCGACAGGGGTGCGAGGGCGACCGTCCCCGCGGGAGCGTCGGGGCGGACGCCCGCGAGAGCGGTCAGTACGTGGACTCCCGCCGCCGCCGCCACCGCGGCGGGGCGGCATGCGGCCGGGTGCGGGAAGGGGGCGCTGCCCGCGGTGCGCTGTTCCGCCGCGTACATCTCCGGCAGCCGGTACCCGAACCTCTCCGCCGCGTCGAGCAGGCCCCGCAGCAGCCCGGCTGCCTCCTTCTCGAAGCCGGCCTGGGCCAGACCCCCGATCGCGACGGCGCTCTCATAGGCCCGTACCGCGCCGGAGCGGTGGCCGAAGGGATTGTGGCCCGGTTCACGGGCCGCCATGCTCCGCAGGCCCCACCCCGAGTCCATCGCCGGGGCCCCGAGCAGCCTGGCCAGTTGTTCGGTACGGACCCGGTCGAGCAGGCCGGGGGCCGGTCGGCCACCGCTCGTCAGTCCGGTGTCGAGCAGATGGGCGGCGGCCCCGCTCAGCCGGGGCAGCGGCCGCCCGTCGGGGTGCAGGGCCGCGGCGGGGCGTCCCCCGTCGGGACCGTCGATCCAGAACCCGGCCCGGAACCTTTCCCGCAGTCCGGCCGCCCACCCCCGCCACTCCTCGGCTCCGTCGCGCCCCCACCCGGCGAGCAGGTCGGCGCCGAGCAGCGCGGCCCGGTGCGCGTGTGCCTGCGTTTCACACCGGCGGGGTCCCGGGTCGGGATCGGCCAGGAAGCCGTCCCCACCCATGGCGCGGCGCAACCAGCCGAGGCAACGCTCGGCGGTCGGCAGCAGCCGGGCCACCTCCGCCTCGGGCAACCCCCACCGCCATGCCTCGGCCAGCACGACCGGAAAGGCGAGGGTGGCCTCGGTCCCGGTGCAGCCGGGCGGCAACTGTGGTCCGGCCCCGCGCAGCGGCCCGGGGATCTTCCCGACGTCGGGTCCCTGGCCCGTGATCTGGGTCCGGGCGAGGGTGCGCAGGGTGGCCCCCGCCAGGCCGGTGCCGAGCGGCAGGGCCATCCGGGCGGCCCACAGCGACTCCGCCGGGGCCAGGCCGAGCCGCCACGGGACCCCGGCCGCGGCATAGGCGTCCGCCGGCTCGGCGGTGTCCCTCAGGAGGAGGGCTCCCAGATCCTCGACGCTGGTGCGGAACCAGATCTCCGCCCTCGGGTCATCCCCCTCGGCCCGGGCTTCGGACAGCGGGTTCGCCACCTGACCGGCCGGGGCCCGGGCGGTGCGGTCGGCGGTGGTGGTCCGCAGTTCGATGGTGCGGGTTTCGCCCGGCCCCAGTTCGACCTGCCAGCGCAGCAGACCGGAGGAGGCGAGCGCGTCGTCAGGGGCCGGTTCGGCGGTGGTCACGGCCTGCGCCTCGCCGGTGCTCCAGCGCAAACCGGCCGCGTGCACGACTGCGGGTAGCTCCGCCCCGGCCCGGCCGCCCGCCACCGCCGCCAGCTCCGCCAGGTCGGTGCCGAGCGAGAGTTCCACGGGCAGGCGCACCGGCCTGGCGGCATAGCTGCGCAGGGTGATGCGTTCGGTGCCGTCCGCGTGGCGCACGCGCTCGACCCGGATGTCGGGGTCGGGGCCGACCTCGGCGCCGGTGCGGACGGTGGCCGTGAAGGCCGCCCGATCCGCCCCCATGCTGCGCCCCTGGACCGCGACCGGGTCGCGGCCCCCGACACGCAGTACGCATCGGGAGAGCAGCCGGCGCCCCGCGCGGTAGATCCCGTCGAGCCCCCGGCCCGTCAGCTGACCGTGTTCGGGCGAGATGACCAGACAGGGCGCGGCGACGCAGATGACGGCGTCGTGCACGGGCGGCAATTCCGGCCTGCGGGCAGGGGGTACGGGGTGGGCCATGCGTCGCCTTGTCTGCGCTCCGGTCGGTTTCGCTGCTCGGCGGCGGGGCCGGTCACCCACCACCCCCCAGCTGAACGTGTCTGACCCCGCCGGGGTCACGGGCCCGTGTGACGGCTCGACCCGACGACCGACCCCTGAGGGGCTCGCGCTGGTGGTCCCGGTCCCCCGCGGGGCGCTGCCGAACACCCCGGCGGCCCTGCGCCCGAGCGGCGAGCAGCCGACGGCCCGGACGGCCCCAGGCCGCTGCCGGCGAGTGGCTCGGAGACGACCCGCCCCGTGGCCGCGACATCCGCCGGCGGCCCGGGAGTCGCCCGGCCTGTCGGACCGCGCTGTCGGCACTCCCCGTAACCGGCGTCGGACCCGCCCCAGGACCGCACCGGCAGTGGTGGCCGCCCACACCGGCGGAGCCTGCGGGCCTCCCGGCCGCAGCCACACGTACGGGCGGGGAGTGCCCCCGGCTCGGCTCCAGCCGTCCGCGACCTCGTGCCCGAGACCGGCCGGCCGCCAGGCCGGTGTCCTCCCGTTCCGGCTCACTGCTCGCTCCCCGCGCTTCGGCGCGGCGCGCGGCGGTTCGTCCTCGGGCGGCTGCGGGGTGGGCGGGTGCTCGCGCTCGACCGCTTGCGCCCGGGCTCCCGCCGCCTGCGCTCCTCCCGCAGACACTGCCTGAGCCCCTCGGGATCGATGCCCTCGTTGCAGGCATGGTGGAGGAGTTGGGCGAACCGGTAGTCGGCATCGGCTCGGAGGGCGAGCCCGAGCACGATCCGCGCGGTGGGTTCGTCCCCGGTGGACCAGGACACCCAGCCGGCCAGCGTCAGCGGGGCGGCGGCGTGCTCCCCGTACGCCCCGACGCAGCGCCGGGCCAGCGCCCGCCACAGCCGCAGGGCCGGCGCCGCCTCCTCGTCCTCCATCCATTCGGCGGCGATGTCGCGGATCTCGCGGTCCTGGAGGCCGATGATCATCGCGGCGGCCTCATCGTGGTCGAGCAGCGCGTCGTCCCAGTCGTCGGCTCCCGGGCCTGTTTCCGCGGGTGGGGCGAGGGTCATGCGCCGCATCAGATTCCTGGCCAGCGCGAGCGTCTCCGCCCCGACCTCCTCCCGGCTCGCGCCGTCGAGGATCTTCGGCACCAGGGCGATGGCGGCGCGTTCCAGCGCCTTCTCCTGTTCGACGGCTTGCGCCCCGTCCAGAGGGGCCAGGCGGCGCTCGATCTCCTTGAGGGACCCCCTGACCCGGATTCCGGCGAAGGTGGCCGCGGCGGCCATGACCGAGGTGCCCGGCAAGGCCATCGGATTGCCTTCCGCCGGGCAGCAGCGCTCATCCGGGCAGGTGTAGGACCAGTAGCGGCCGTCGGAGAGGCACAGTGCCTCCATGACGGGCACGTCGAGCGCGCCGCAGGCCAGCCTCAGTCGGTGGGCCAGCGGTCGCAGCCGGGTCATCACCCGCTGCGCGCTTTCCCCGACGAGCGGGTCCTGACAGAGGTAGACGACGACACCGTCGGGTTTGCCGCCCCGGCGCTCACTGCCACGGATCAGGGTTTCGGCGGCCTGCCGGGCGGTGTCCGCCCATTCGGTGGGCGCCGAGGGGATGCCGACGCGGAGTCGGCCGCCGAAGCGGCCCCCTTCACCGTGGACGGCGACCAGCACCAGCGAGTCGGTCGGGTGGAAGCCGAGCATGTAGGGCAGGGCGTCGGCCAGCTCGGCCGGACTGCGCAGGGTGATCTGGGACGCCGTGGGTGATCCGGAGGTGCTGGGAGACCGCCGTCCGGCCGGACTGGGGGATTCGTGGTTCTTCGTCATGCGTCGACGGTCCCGCCTCTGATCGTTTCCGGAAAGGCCTGTGGATAACTCGTCAAGCTTTCAACATCCACAGGCGCAGTGCGGCATTGGCGCGATGTCAGAGGGATCGGGTTGCATGGGGGCATGAACGCAGACCTGAGGTCCTCGGCCGATTCCGTACTCGCCCGCCTGGTGGGCGACCCCACGGGCACCGCACGGCTGCGCGAGGACCAGTGGCGGGCCATCGAGGCCCTGGTCGCGCACAAGCGGCGGGCGCTGGTCGTGCAGCGCACGGGCTGGGGCAAGTCCGCGGTCTACTTCGTCGCCACCTCACTGCTGCGCGCGAACGGAGCCGGTCCCACCGTGATCGTCTCCCCCCTGCTCGCGCTGATGCGCAATCAGGTCGAGGCGGCGGCCCGGGCGGGTATCCACGCCCGCACCATCAACTCCGCCAACCCCGAGGAGTGGGAAGGCATCCAGGCCGAGGTCGCGGCCGGCGAGGTCGATGTCCTCCTGGTGAGTCCGGAGCGGCTCAACAACCCGGACTTCCGGGATCAGGTACTGCCCAAGCTGTCCGCCGCCACGGGCCTCCTCGTCGTCGACGAGGCGCACTGCATCTCCGACTGGGGACACGACTTCCGCCCCGACTACCGACGGCTGCGCACGATGCTGGCCGATCTCCCGCCGGGCGTGCCCGTGCTCGCCACCACCGCCACGGCCAACGCCCGGGTGACCGCCGACGTCGCCGAACAGCTGGGCACCGGCGCGGGGACGGACGCCCTGGTGCTGCGCGGCCCGCTGGACCGGGAGAGCCTGAGCCTTTCGGTGCTCGCCCTTCCCGACGCGGCGCACAGGCTGGCCTGGCTGGCCGACCACCTGGGTGACCTCCCCGGCTCCGGGATCATCTACACGCTGACCGTGGCGGCCGCCGAGGAGGTCACCGCCTACCTGCGACACCGGGGGCACACGGTCTCGTCGTACACGGGCAAGACGGAGAACGCCGATCGCGAGCAGGCCGAGAACGACCTCCAGGCCAATCGGGTCAAGGCCCTCGTCGCCACGTCCGCCCTGGGAATGGGCTTCGACAAGCCGGACCTGGGTTTCGTCGTACACCTGGGCTCGCCCTCCTCGCCCATCGCCTACTACCAGCAGGTGGGTCGCGCCGGCCGTGGTGTCGAACACGCCGAGGTGTTGCTGCTGCCCGGCCGTGAAGACGAGGCCATCTGGCAGTACTTCGCCTCCGTCGCCTTCCCGCCCGAGGAGCAGGTCCGCCGCACCCTCGACGTACTGGCCCAAGCGGGGCGGCCGTTGTCGCTCCCCGCGCTCGAACCGCTGGTGGACCTGCGGCGAACCCGCCTGGAGACGATGCTGAAGGTCCTGGATGTCGACGGCGCCGTACACCGCGTCAAGGGAGGCTGGACGTCGACGGGCGAGGCGTGGGCCTATGACGCGGAACGCTACGCGTGGGTGGCCCGACAGCGGGCCGCGGAACAGCAGGCGATGCGCGACTACGCGTCGACCGCGGAGTGCCGGATGGAGTTCCTGCGGCGTCAGCTCGACGACGAGGAGGCGGCGCCCTGCGGTCGGTGCGACAACTGCGCCGGAACGCGCTTCACCGCGGAGGTCTCCCCCACCGCCCTGGACACCGCGCGAGGGGAACTGGGGCGTCCCGGAGTGGAACTGGAGCCGCGCAAGATGTGGCCGACCGGCCTGTCGGCTGTGGGCGTGGACCTCAAGGGACGTATCCCGGCCGGGGAGCAGGCTTCGACGGGGCGTGCGCTCGGCCGGCTCTCAGACATCGGCTGGGGCAACCGGCTGCGCCCGATGCTCGCACGCCAGGCACCCGACCAGCCGGTTCCGGATGATGTCGCGCAAGCCGTGGTCGCGGTGCTCGCCGACTGGGCCCGGGGCCCCGGTGGTTGGGCGTCGGGTGCACCGGACGCCCCCGCACGGCCCGTCGGCGTCGTCGCGTTGCCCTCGCGCAGCCGTCCGCAGTTGGTCGGTTCCCTTGCCGCCCGGATCGCGGAGGTCGGACGGATGCCCCTGCTCGGGGCACTCTCCTACACCGACGAGGCACCGGAGTTCGGCCTGCCGTCCTCCAACAGCGCCCAGCGCGTCCGCGGACTCCATCTCGCCTTGACCGTGCCTCCTGCCCTGGCTGCGACGCTGTCGCAGGCGGACGGTCCGGTGCTCCTCGTCGACGACCGCGCGGAGAGCGGCTGGACACTCGCTGTGGCTGCCCGATTGCTCCGCCGGGCAGGTGCGAAGGAGGTGTTCCCGCTGGTGTTGGCGCTCCAGCCGTAACGAATGCGTCATGCACGGCGTGGCGGGGCAAGGATATGAACGGCATACCGGCGAATTCCGGTCGGCGGCCCCAAATGCTCATTGCCCCACGCTCGCGGGCCACGCGAGAATCGGAGAGCTCCCGCTCGGCTCGTCGGCACTCTCCAGGGCCGTGCCGCGGCGCGCCCACATCCCAGCCGTGCCCGTCCGCGGGCGTGTACCCGAAGGGAGGACCGTGACCATCGGATTCGCCCCGCCCTCGACCACATCCCTGAGCACGGCCACAGGTGGCGCCAGCCGGCACGGCAGGTTGCTGGAACCGGCCGAGTGGTCCGCGGCGGGTGTCCCCCTGCTGAGCAATCCGCGCGAGGTCGTCAGCGGGCTCCACTCGCGGCACCATCCCGTGCCGTCCACGGCGGTGATCGCCGTGCTCGACCCGGAGGAACGGCTCGTGGCGAGCGCCTCGTTCGTGCAGCGGTCAGTGTCGGCCGACGGCTGGGAGTACCGCAACGCCCTGCTGTCGCGACTACGCCGGGTCCTGCCGCACGACCTGCGCCGCCGGACCCCTGTACGCACGGCGGTGCTGCTGTACTGCCGCGAGGGTGACGAGCGGTGGACCGAGGAGGACGGCGCCTGGATGTGGGGGTTGCGGGACGCGTGCACCCTGCACGGGCTGCGCTGCGGTGCGTACATCACGCTCACCCGCGGTGGTTGGCAGGTGCTCGGCGAAGGCCGCGGTGGCCGCAGACCCAGCTCGGATTCCCGGCCCGAACTCCTCGGCGCCTTCTCCGCCGACCCCGTACAGGTGCCTCTGCGCACCGGTGGCGGTGCGGCCGAGGCGCTGCGCCACACCGCCGCCCGCTGAGCGCCGAGCCACACCAGAGGACCCGGCCCGACCACGCTCCACCGGCCCGGCCTCCCTCTCGGCACACCGACCCGGCAGGTCGGCGGCTCCGCCGAGCGGCGGCGCGCGGAGCGACCGGGGCCGCAGCGGGGCCGACGCCCGGTCCGCCCCGCTCTCCCCGCCCCTACCGGAGTACGGGCCGTCAGACGCTCGCGCTCAGCACGGAGTTGATCTGCTGCGCGTCGCCGCACACGATCAGCAGCGCACCGGCCCGGGCCAAGGCCGCCGGCAGCGTGCCGGCCACCGCGTCGGCCGGACCGCCGTTGGCCGCGAAGACCACGACGGGACGGCCCGAGGCGCGCTCGGCCTGCGCCGCGTCCGCGTAGAACACGTCGTCCCCGGCGTCGTGCTGGGCCCAGTACGCGGCCTCGCCGAAGGACAGTTCGTGCGCGGCCCACGGGTGCGGGTCGCCGGTGGTGAGCACCAGGATGTCACCGGGCGCGCGCCCGGTGTCGAGCAGCAGGTCGACGGCCTCCTCGGCCGCGTCCAGCGCACCCTCGACGGAGGCCGGGATCAGCTGGACCTGGGGCACCGCCGCCGAGACGGACGGTGCGGTGGGGGCTGCGGGAACAGGTCCCGGGGTGGCCTGCGCCGCACGCTGTACGGGCGGAGCGGGCCTGGGGGCACTTCCCGCACGGCTCGCCGCCGCGGGGGAGGGCCCGGGGCGGCCGGGCCGGGGTACGACCGCGGGACGCGGACCAGGTACGGGGCGGGGGGTCTGCGCGGTGCGGCTCGCGGCCGGCGTAACGCGGGGACCCTGGGCACTCTCGTGAATCTGAGGCTCCTCGGGGGTGAGAGGCATGAGTTGACATCTATCAAACACCGGTACGAAACGTACCGGCGGATGGCACGTGGACGCGATCAGAAATCGAAGCCGAGTTGGCCTCCGTTTTCCAGCTCCGTCGATTCCTCGCTGCGGCGCACCTTCTTGAGGTGCCGCCACCGGGGCAGCGCGTCGAGGTACGACCACGAGAGCCGGTGGTACGGGGTGGGTCCCAGCTCCTCCAGGGCCGCCCGGTGCACGGGCGAGGGGTAGCCGGCGTTCGCGGCGAACGCGAAGTCCGCGAGGGAGGCGCCGCCTTCGCCGAGTTCGGCCATCATCCGGTCCCGCCGGACCTTGGCGATCACCGAAGCCGCGGCGACCGCGACGCAGGACTGGTCGCCCTTGATCACCGTACGGACCCGCCAGGGCGCGCCGAGATAGTCGTGCTTGCCGTCGAGGATCACCGCGTCGGGCCGCACCGGCAGGGCCTCCAGGGCGCGGGTCGCCGCGAGCCGCAGCGCGGCGGTCATGCCCAGTGCGTCGATCTCCTCCGGCGAGGCGTGCCCGAGACCGTGGGCGGTGACCCAGCCCTCCAGGATGTCGAGCAGCGCGTCCCGGCGCTTGGGGGTGAGCAGTTTGGAGTCGGTGAGTCCCGCGGGCGGCCGGCGCAGACCGGTGATCGCCGCGCACACGGTGACCGGACCGGCCCAGGCCCCTCGTCCGACCTCGTCGACCCCGGCGATGACCTTGGCGCCGGTGGTTGCACGGAGGGAGCGCTCGACGGTGTGGGTGGGTGCTTCGTACGGCATGGCGCCAGCAAGGGTACGCCGCCCCGCGCCGCCTGCACACCCCGGCCCGGGGAGGGAGGGCAGCCGGGGTCCCGCGCGGGCTCACGCCCGGAGCATCGGCACCATCACCCCGTCGACCAGCTGCGCGATGTCCTGATCATCCCATTCGCTTCCGTACATTTTCGCGCGATACATGAGCATGGCGGGAATGACGTCGACAAGGAACGGAGTGTCCGCGTCCGGTCGGACTTCTCCCCGCTCGATCCCCCGCCGCACAAGCGTCCTGATCACCGCTTGCGCAGGTTCGTGCAGCCCGTTCCAGATCACTCCGCGGAACCGGTCCGCGTGGTCGTGGTCGCATTCGTGAAGGACCGCGCGCAGAGCCACGCCGGCGCGCGAACGCATGACCTCACACATCCGCGCGCACAACCCGAAGAGGTCGTCGCGGATCGAACCGGTGTCGGGAATGCGGTCCAGCGGTGGCAGTCCGGCCCGCAGCACCTCTGCCACGAGCGCGGCCTTGGACGGCCAGCGCCGGTAGAGCGCCGCTTTGCCGGTCCGTGCCGCGGTCGCGACGCCCTCCATCGTGAGCGCGTTCCAACCGACGGTGCTCAACTGCTCCAGGGCCGCGTCCAGGATGGCCCGTTCAAGCTCCGGGCCCCTCCTGCGCCCAAGCGGCGGCTCCGACCAGCGGGTACCCGTCATGCCCTACACCTCCGACCGGCCCGCGTGCCCGGCGCACGTATTTTCAGGCTTAGTGAACGCTTGCGTTCACTAAATGTAGCTCCTACCGTGGGTCGGCAGTGAACGAATGCGTTCACTATTTCACTTCGGGGGATCCTCAGTGACAAGCGTGCAACTCGACAAACCACGCATACCGGGAGCAGCGCGCCACCCGAACCGGCCCGGCGTGGCACTCACGGTGATCGCCGCGTGCCAGCTGATGGTCGTGCTCGACGCGACGATCGTGAACATCGCGCTCCCGCACATCCAAACGGCACTCGCCTTCTCCACCACCGACCTGTCCTGGGTGCTCAGCGCCTACACCCTCACCTTCGGCGGCCTGCTCCTGCTCGGGGGCCGGGCCGGCGACATCCTCGGGCGCCGACGGGTCTTCATGACCGGCATCCTGCTCTTCACCCTCGCCTCCCTCCTCGGCGGCTTCGCCCAGGAGCCCTGGCAGCTCCTGGCCGCCCGCGCCCTCCAGGGGGTCGGTGGCGCCATCGCCTCGCCGACCTCATTGGCGCTGATCACCACGACGTTTCCGGAAGGACCCGAACGCAACCGGGCCTTCGGCGTGTTCGCCGCCGTCTCGGCCGGCGGCGGCGCACTCGGGTTGTTGGCCGGCGGCATGTTGACGGAATGGCTCGACTGGCGCTGGGTCCTCTTCGTGAACGTGCCGATCGGTGTACTGATCGCCGTCCTCACCCCTCTGTTCATCAGCGAGTCCGAGCGCCATCCGGGCCGGTTCGACATCGCCGGAGCGCTCGCCTCCACCGGCGGTATGGCCTCGCTGGTCTACGGGTTCATCCGCGCGTCCGAGGACGGATGGCGTGACTCGCTCACCATCGGCTCCTTCGTCGCCGCGCTGGCGCTGCTCGCCCTGTTCGTCGTCGTCGAGTCCCGGGCGCCCGAACCGATCATCCCGCTGCGAATGTTCGCCGACCGCAACCGCGCCGGCACCTACCTGATCATGCTCGGGCTGGCCGCCGCGATGTTCGGCATGTTCTTCTTCATCGTCCAGTTCGTGCAGAACGTGCTCGGCTTCACGCCGATCCAGTCCGGTCTCGGCTTCCTGCCCGTCACCGTGGCCATCGGCACCGCCGCCGGGCTCTCCCAACGGCTCCTGCCCCGCTTCGGACCCAAGCCCTTCATGGTCGCCGGGTCCGCCCTCACCGGTTCGGGGCTGGCCTGGCTCAGCTTCATCGAGACCGACAGCTCGTACGTGTCCGGGGTCCTCGGGCCGATGGTGCTGTTCGGCTTCGGCATGGGCCTGAACTTCGTGACCCTCACTCTCACCGCCGTCTCCGGGGTGGCGCCGCGCGAGGCGGGCGCGGCCTCCGGGCTGCTCAACGCCAGCCAGCAGGTCGGGGGCTCACTCGGTCTGTCGATCCTGGTCACCGTATTCGGCACCGCGAGCCGCGACGAGGCCGCCAAGCAGGTCCCTGACTTCCTGGCGAAAGCGGATCCCGGTCAGCTGGCCGCCTTCAAGGCGACCGGCCGGCTGCCCGACCCCTGGGGCGACATCGTGCTCACCCAGGGCATCTCCACCGCGTTTCTGGCCGCCGTCGCCATGGCAGGGCTCGCCCTGGTCACCGCGCTGTTGGTGATCCGGGTACGCAAGAGCGACCTGGAGGCCCTCAACGGAGCCGCCGCGGAGGCCGGTCCGGCGGCCTGAGCGGGGAGGACCGTACGCGGACCGGGGCGCCCGGAGTCATCCTGAGCGCCCGGGTCCGCGCCCGGTCACAAGTCGCCCCCGGCCCGCTTTTCAGCGGGGCGCCCCGGGCAACCACTCCGGAAGGGCCTCGGTCCGCGCCAGCCACGCCCGCGGCAGAACCGCCTCGCCGCGCGCCCCCAACACCCCGCCCACGATCGCGCAGGTGGTGTCCACGTCCCCGCCCACCTGGGCGGTGGTCCAGAACGCCCGCTCGTAGTCGTCCAACGAGCGCGCCGCCGACCACAGCGCGAACGGCACCGTGTCATGGGCGCTGGTGCGCCGGCCGCAGCCCAGTACCGCCGCGACGGTGGTGGCGTCGCCGTAGTCCAGCATGTCCCGCGCCCGCCGCAGCCCGGCGCCCACCGCGCTTCGCGGCACCAACGCGATGACCCCGTCCAGCAGGTCGGCGGCCTTCGGCGGACCCGCGGCGTCCGCCGCGAGCGCGGCCGCGGCGGCGACGGCCATCGCCCCGCACACCGCCTCGCGGTGCTGGTGCGTGGTGTACGCGGAGATCTCCGCCTGGTGCGTGGCCTGCTCGGGGTCGTCCGCGTACCAGGCGCCGAGCGGCGCGATGCGCATGGCGGCGCCGTTGCCCCACGATCCCTGTCCGTTGAAGAGCTCGGCGGCCAGGGTGCGCCAGTCCTCACCCTCCCGGATCAGCCGAAGCATCCGGTTGACGGCAGGGCCGTAGCCGCGGTCGAAGTCGTGGTGGTGGGCGAACGAGGCGGCGAGCGCGTCCTGGTCCATCCGGCCGTGGTCGGCGAGTACGGCCAGCACCGAGCAGGCCATCTCGGTGTCGTCGGTCCACTGCCAGGTATCACCGCCGGCCGGCAGCTCGCGCCGCTTGAGCAGCGGGTAGTTCACGGGAACGAAGTACTGGGAGCCCAGGGCGTCCCCCAGGGCCAGCCCTCGAAGGCTGGACAGGGCGCGTGCGTAGCGCGTCTCGGGAGTGGAGTCAGCGGTCATCCCACGTCACTTTAGTCGTCCAGGTCGTAAGGCTCGGGTGTGGTCCACCGCTCAAACGGGCGGTCCAGGCGGTAGCGGCCGTCCGGGCCCAGCAGCAGTGTCCTGAACTCACCGTTCCCCGGGTTGGACAGGGCCTCGAACTCGGCCACCGACCAGTGGAACCAGCGCATGCAGAACAACCGCATCGTCAGTCCGTGCGTCACGAGCAGCACGTTCTCCGGGTGGTCCGGGGCCTCGAAACTGCGGTACAGGCTCTCCAGGAAGGACCCGACCCGGTCGTACACGTCGGCGCCCGACTCGCCCTGCGCGAAACGGTAGAAGAAGTGTCCGTACGCGTCCCGGTACGCCTTCTGCAGGCGCACGTCGTCGTGGTCCTGCCAGTTCCCCCAGTCCTGCTCGCGCAGCCTCGGTTCCTCGCGCATGCGGACCCGGGTGGGGTCCAGGCGCAGCTCGCGGAAGGTCTGCAGGGTGCGGCGGTACGGGGAGACGTACGCGCTGATGCGCTCGTCCCCGAACAGTTCGCGCAGCCGTGCGCCGGCCTGCCGGGCCTGCTCGCGCCCGGTCTGCGTCAGCCGCAGGGCGTGGTCGGGCTCCCGCTCGTACACCGTGTCATCGGCATTGCCCTGGGACTCCCCGTGCCGGACGAGGACGATGCGCCGTGGTCGTACCATTCCACGACCCTATTCGGCCATCGGTGCGTGGCTCGAACGGGCACGCCGATCAGGCAGCCGATCGTCTTACGGTCATACCGTCCAGGAGGGTTCGAGGTCGACGACGTCTCCGGTGAGCGCCTCCACGTCGGCCTCGGTCTGCGCGCGCAACGACAGCCGCTCGACCCGCTCCTGCCGGTACTTGCCGTGCTCGGCGGCCGCCCGCCACATCGACAGCACCAGGAACTCCCGCCCCGGGGCTTCCCCGAAGAGACCTCGGATCATGCCGGGCGACCCGGCCATCGCCGGGTTCCAGACCTTCTCCTGCATCAGGGCGAAGTGCTCCACGCGGCCCTCCCGCACCCGCGTATGGGCGACCCTGACCACGTCGGCGTCGGAGAACCGGGGCTCGAACCCGGTCTTCACATCGAAGCGGTAGTCGAAGAGCGTGACCCGCGCGTCGGTGAAGGTGCCGTTCTGGGAGGCGGCCAACCGATCGTACGAGCGCGCCATGAAGGAGTCGTAGAAGGAACGGCTCTCCCAGAAGGCGAAGACATGCGCCACCCCCTGCCGGCCACGGCTCCATCCGCCGCCCTGCCCCCGGAATCCGGGCTCGCCCGGCAGCCCCGCCCATTTGCGCTGCCCACGCTCGAACCCGCGTCGGTCCGTCACCGTGCAGCGAATCCACTTGACCAGCACCGCGCCATCGTACGGGCCCGGCGCGGCCCGGGTCAGTCCTCGGCGCGGAAGATCCGCACGAGATCGGCCTCGTCCCGCTCGGACAGCCGAAGGCCGAACTCGTGGTCGAGCAGGGCGATCAGCTCCTCGGGAGCCACGATCTCGCGCTCCACCCGGCCGTCCGGGTACCAACGGGTCAGTTCGCGCCCCAGGAGGGCCACCCGGACGTCCTCGCCGGGCCGTTGGACGATCACCTTGCCGAGAAAGGCGGAGCGGGGGTGGGAGGAGCTGTAGTGGTTCAGCACCACGTAGTCGACCGGGTGATAGGGCTGCGGGGTGAAGGCGTAGAGGTCTTGCCGGATGCCCTCGCAGGACCGGCGCAGGACGAGGACGTCCCCCTCCTCGCGGTGGACGGCGTACGTCGAGTCCCCCTGCCGCACCTCGACTCCGGGCCGCGCCAGCGGGACAGGCTCGAACGGTCCGGGATGGCCGAACCCGGCGTCGCACAGCCAGGGTTCACCCGCGACGGTGACGACGAGGACGGCGTGCGTCACCGGCAGCAGGGTGTCCCCACGGGACCGGTTGCGGGCACCGCGCCCCGACACCTCGAAGCCGATCCGCTGGAGGGCGGCCGCCAACAGCGAGTTCTGCTCGTAGCAGTAGCCGCCACGGCGGCGGTGCACGAGCTTGTCCTGCAGTGACTTGACGTCCAGCGCGACGGGGCGGCCGAGCGTGACGTCAAGGCTCTCGAAGGGGATGGCCGCGATGTGGGCCCGGTGCACTGCGTACAACGTCGCGAGGTCGGGCCGCAGTTCCCGCTCCTCGCCTCCCCGCGTGCCGCCTCTCCCGATGCCGATGCGCGCCAGATACGCGTCGAGGTCAAGCTCGTCACCGCTCCACATGGCTCCCCCGCTCCCCCAGTCACATCCGGGGTTCGCGGCGGTCGCCCCTCCCCCGACACCATGATCGTCGCGAGGGACCCGCCACGCCAGTCCGTCCAGCTCCGACATCTGCACGCGGCCGCCGCGGTCGCGGTCGCGTGGTCGCGAAACGCCGGGTGGGGTGTCGACATGATCGTCGACACCCCACCCGAGCTCCCGGCTCACGCCCGCCGGGGGCTCACGGTCAGCTGCAACCGCTGGTCGAGCCGCATCCCTCGCAGATGTAGCAGGAACCGGCGCGCTGCATCTTCGTACCGCAGGAGAAGCAGAGCGGGGCGTCGGCGGAGACGCCGAGCTGCATCTCGACGAGTTCGGCGCTGGAGTGCGCCGTCTTCGGGGCGGGGACCGAGACCGGGGCGGCCGCGATCGGCTTCGGCTCCGACGGGACCGCCGCGAGCGGGGCCGACTGGGCCAGGGTCTCCGTGTCCAACTCCTCCTCGTCCAACGGCTCGTACGAACCGGTGTCGAGGTGGCGCTGACGCTCCTCGGCGGTGTGGATGCCGAGCGCCGAGCGGGTTTCGAACGGCAGGAAGTCGAGCGCCAGGCGGCGGAAGATGTAGTCGACGATCGACTGGGCCATCCGCACGTCCGGGTCGTCCGTCATGCCGGCCGGCTCGAAGCGCATGTTCGTGAACTTCGAGACGTAGGTCTCCAGCGGCACGCCGTACTGGAGGCCGACGGACACGGCGATGGAGAAGGCGTCCATCATGCCCGCGAGGGTGGAGCCCTGCTTGGACATCTTGAGGAAGACCTCGCCCAGGCCGTCGTCCGGGTAGGAGTTCGCCGTCATGTAGCCCTCGGCGCCACCGACCGTGAACGAGGTGGTGATCCCCGGGCGGCCCTTCGGCAGGCGCTTGCGGACCGGGCGGTACTCGATGACCTTCTCGACAGCGGCGCGGATGGTGTCCTCCGCCTTGGCGGTGACCTCCTCCTTCTCCTCTTCCTTCTTCTTCGCGGAGAGGGGCTGGCCGACCTTGCAGTTGTCGCGGTAGATCGCGAGCGCCTTGACGCCCATCTTCCACGCCTCGAAGTAGATCTCCTCGATCTCCTCGACGGTGGCCGACTCCGGCATGTTGACCGTCTTGGAGATGGCGCCGGAGATCCACGGCTGGATCGCGGCCATCATGCGCACGTGGCCCATCGGGGAGATGGAACGCTCGCCCATGGCGCAGTCGAAGATCGAGTAGTGCTCGGTCTTGAGGCCCGGGGCGTCGACGACCACACCGTGTTCGGCGATGTGGGAGACGATCGCCTCGATCTGCTCCTCCTGGTAGCCCAGGCGGCGCAGGGCCTGCGGGACGGTGCCGTTGACGATCTGCATCGAGCCGCCGCCGACGAGCTTCTTGAACTTGACCAGGGCCAGGTCCGGCTCGACACCGGTGGTGTCGCAGGACATCGCAAGACCGATGGTGCCGGTCGGGGCGAGGACGGATGCCTGGGAGTTGCGGAAGCCGTTCTTCTCGCCGAGGCGCAGCACGTCCTGCCAGGCCTCGGTGGCCGCGGCCCAGACCGCGTTGTCCAGGTCATCGGTGCGCGGCGCGACGGCGTTGGCGTCGGCGTGCTGCTTCATGACGCGCTTGTGCGACTCGGCGTTGCGGGCGTAGCCGTCGTAGGGACCGACGATCGCGGCCAGCTCGGCGGAGCGCCGGTACGCCGTACCGGTCATCAGCGAGGTGATCGAGGCGGCGAGCGTGCGGCCGCCGTCCGAGTCGTAGGCGTGGCCCGTGGCCATCAGCAGGGCGCCGAGGTTGGCGTAGCCGATGCCGAGCTGACGGAAGGCGCGGGTGTTCTCACCGATCTTCCGCGTCGGGAAGTCCGCGAAGCAGATGGAGATGTCCATCGCGGTGATGACCAGCTCGACGACCTTGGCGAAGCGCTCCGCGTCGAAGGACTGGTTGCCCTTGCCGTCGTCGTCGAGGAACTTCATGAGGTTCAGCGACGCGAGGTTGCAGGACGTGTTGTCCAGGTGCATGTACTCGCTGCACGGGTTGGACGCGGTGATGCGACCGGACTCGGGGCAGGTGTGCCAGTTGTTGATCACACCGTCGTACTGGATGCCCGGGTCGGCACACGCCCACGCGGCCTCGGCGAGCTTGCGGAAGAGCGCCTTGGCGTCGACCTTCTCGATGACCTCGCCGGTCATGCGGGCGCGCAGGCCGAACTCGGTGCCGTTCTCGACGGCCGTCATGAACTCGTCGTTCACGCGGACGGAGTTGTTGGCGTTCTGGTACTGGACGGACGTGATGTCGTCGCCGCCCAGGTCCATGTCGAAGCCCGCGTCGCGCAGGGCGCGGATCTTCTCCTCTTCCTTCACCTTGGTCGCGATGAAGTCCTCGACGTCCGGGTGGTCCACGTCCAGGACGACCATCTTGGCCGCGCGGCGGGTGGCGCCGCCCGACTTGATCGTTCCGGCGGACGCGTCCGCGCCGCGCATGAAGGAGACCGGGCCGGAGGCGTTGCCGCCGGAGGAGAGGAGCTCCTTGGAGGAGCGGATGCGGGAGAGGTTCAGGCCGGCGCCGGAGCCGCCCTTGAAGATCATGCCCTCTTCCTTGTACCAGTCGAGGATCGACTCCATGGAGTCGTCGACGGCCAGGATGAAGCAGGCGGAGACCTGCTGCGGCTGGGGCGTTCCGACGTTGAACCACACCGGGGAGTTGAAGCTGAAGATCTGGTGCAGGAGGGCGTACGTCAGCTCGTGCTCGAAGATCTCGGCATCCGCGGGCGAAGCGAAGTAGTCGTAGTCCTCGCCGGCCTTGGTGTAGG
Source organism: Streptomyces sp. A1136 (assembly GCF_004795055.1). GTDB lineage: Bacteria > Actinomycetota > Actinomycetes > Streptomycetales > Streptomycetaceae > Streptomyces. Next base: position 75,508 of record NZ_SSBJ01000006.1, on the reverse strand, counting down.
TCTTCACGATCCGGTCGATGAGCTGCTTCAGACCGGTCTCGCGCTGCGGGGTGCCGACCGCGCCGCGGAAGTACTTGCTGGTGACGATGTTGACCGCGTTCACCGACCAGAAGTCGGGGAACTCGACGCCACGCTGCTCGAAGTTGACCGAGCCGTCGCGCCAGTTGGTCATGACGACGTCACGGCGCTCCCAGCTCACCTCGTCATACGGGTGCACGCCCGGGGTGGTGTGGATGCGCTCGATCCGCAGGCCGCTCTTGGCAGCCTTGGTTCCCTTGGCGCGGGAACCTCGTGCCGAGCCGCTCGCCGTCTCTGTCATGCTCCGCCTCCCATATGCGGGCAAAAACGCCCTGAAGTGCCAGCGATATTCCGCAGCACGGTGCCGTGTGTCTGTATCTACGAATCTTCGAATCTCGCCTGGCCGACCGGCCCGACCGCTTCGCGGCCGTCCGGTCAGTCGGCGGCGGAGGCGGGCACGGGAACGACCGCAGGGGTCCCACCCGGCTCGCACTCATGGGGGTGAGGCCGTCCGTCGCGGAGCTCCGCGATGGCGGTCTCGAAGTCTTCAAGGGTGTCGAACGCTTTGTACACGGACGCGAACCGCAGGTACGCGACCAGGTCGAGTTCCTGCAAGGGACCGAGTATGGCCAGACCCACGTCGTGGGTGGTCAGCTCGGCGCTTCCGGTGGCGCGCAGCGCCTCCTCGACGCGCTGGCCGAGCTTGGCGAGGGCGTCCTCGGTGACCGGCCGCCCCTGGCACGCCTTGCGGACGCCAGAGATGACCTTGGAGCGGCTGAAGGGTTCGGTCACCCCGCTGCGCTTGATCACCATCAGCGAGGCCGTTTCCACCGTCGTGAAGCGACGGGAGCAGTCGGGGCACTGACGGCGTCGGCGGATCGACGTGCCGTCGTCGGTGGTGCGACTGTCGACGACCCGGCTGTCGGGGTGCCTGCAGAAGGGGCAGTGCATGGTTCCCTCACCCTCCCTCTTCGGCACGACTGATCACCTCACGGGGCCCCTGAGCGGCAGGAACGAGGCTCTGCCGGGGGCTCGTGAAGCAGCCACAAGCATATGCGATGCCGGGACCTGCGACGGACCCGGGACCACAACTTCTGGGTGGCCGCGCTCATCCAACCACTAGATCTTGGGTTGTAGTGGATTTACAGCCCGCCGCGTGTCGCGGTTCCGGTTGTCCGGATACCGGGGTCCGCGGTGCCAGACTGGACGCCGGCCCGCCCGGTGGCGATCCGAGCCGGAAGGGTACCGTAGGCGGCGTGGGAACGGCCGAACCCGCGTTCGGTCAGACTGTCGGTCCATACACCTCCAGCACTGCTCCAGGTGAACGATCTGCGATATTTCACTCGAACGTGTGTTTGGCGCAACCTTTCGAAAGCTACTACCGTTGTCCAGCTAGGGAGAACATTTCGAGAGGGGCCGACGTGACCACGACCGCAGACAGTGCCACCATCACTGCCCAGAACCGCTCCCAGAGCCGACTTGAGCCGGTGCATGCCATGAATGACGCTCGTCAGAACCCGGAGGCGGAGTCCGTGCGCCCCGCACGCTCGCTGCCCGGGCGACCTCCAGGCATCCGCGCCGACAGCTCCGGGCTCACGGACCGGCAGCGGAGGGTCATCGAAGTCATCCGTGATTCGGTGCAGCGCCGGGGCTACCCGCCGTCGATGCGCGAGATCGGCCAGGCGGTCGGCCTGTCGAGCACGTCGTCGGTCGCCCATCAGCTGATGGCGCTGGAACGCAAGGGCTTCCTGCGGCGCGACCCGCATCGCCCCCGGGCCTACGAGGTGCGCGGCTCGGACCAGCCCAGCTCGCAGCCCGCGGACACCACCGGCAAGCCCGCCGCCTCGTACGTGCCCCTCGTCGGCCGGATCGCGGCCGGCGGCCCCATCCTCGCCGAGGAGTCGGTGGAGGACGTCTTCCCGCTCCCCCGCCAGCTGGTCGGTGACGGCGAACTCTTCGTCCTCAAGGTCGTCGGTGACTCCATGATCGAGGCGGCAATCTGCGACGGCGACTGGGTCACCGTCCGCCGTCAGCCCGTCGCGGAGAACGGCGACATCGTCGCCGCGATGCTGGACGGCGAGGCCACGGTCAAGCGGTTCAAGCGCGAGGACGGCCACGTCTGGCTGCTTCCGCACAACGCCGCGTACCAGCCGATCCCCGGAGACGAGGCGACCATCCTCGGCAAGGTCGTCGCCGTACTGCGCCGGGTCTGACACCCGTCGCCCCCATCCAGCTCCGGGACCCCTGCGCCGGTCCCGGAGCTGCTTTGTGCCCTCAGGGCCCGCGGCCGCGCTACTTGCCGTCCGCCTGGGCCGAGGCGTCGATCGCGGCGAGCGACCGGCGGACCTGGTTGCGGTCCGTGGTGTACCAGAAGTCGGGGAGCGTGGCGCGCAGGAAGGTCCCGTAGCGAGCCGTGGCCAGCCGCGGGTCGAGAACGGCGACGACACCCCGGTCCCCGGTCGCCCGTACGAGCCGGCCCGCGCCCTGGGCCATCAGCAGCGCGGCGTGGGTGGCGGCGACCGCCATGAAGCCATTGCCGCCGTGCTCTTCCACCGACTTCTGCCGGGCGCTCATCAGCGGGTCGTCGGGGCGGGGGAACGGGATCCGGTCCATGATCACCAGCTGGCAGCTGGGCCCGGGCACGTCGACTCCCTGCCACAACGACAGGGTCCCGAAGAGACACGTCTTCGGGTCCGCCGCGAACGCCTTGATCAGCTCGCCAAGCGTCTCCTCTCCCTGGAGCAGGATCGGGTTGTCCAGCCGCCCGCGCAGTTCCTCGGCGGCGGCCTTGGCCCCGCGCATGGAGGAGAACAGGCCGAGGGTCCGGCCGCCGGCCGCTTCGATCAGCTCCGCGAGCTCGTCCATCATGTCGCCGCGTGTTCCCTCGCGGCCGGGGGTGGCCAGGTGCTTGGCGACGTAGAGGATGCCCTGCTTGGGGTAGTCGAACGGCGAGCCGACGTCCAAGCCCTTCCAGACGGGCACGTCGTCTCCGGCCACGCCCTCCGGTGACAGGCCGAGCGAACCCGCGACGCCGTTGAAGTCGCCGCCGAGCTTGAGCGTCGCGGAGGTGAGCACCACCGAGCGGTCTTCGAACAGCTTCTCGCGCAGCAGGCCGGACACCGAGAGGGGAGCGACCCGCAGGGTGGCGCCGAACCGGTCGTGGCGCTCGTACCAGACGACGTCGTACTCCGAGCCGAGCACGATCCGCTCCGCCACAGCGTGGACGCTCTCCACCGCGGCCAGGGCCTGCTTGCGGACGGCGTCCTCGTCCTGGACGGACTTGTCACGCGTGGAACCGATCGCCGAGATCACATTGCGCGCCGCGTCACGCAGGGACATCAGCGCGTACCCGAGGTCTTCGGGGACCTCCTCCAGCCGGCCGGGCAGGGCCAGCTCCATGACGCGTTCGAAAGACTCCGAAGCGGTCTGGAGGGCGTCGGCGGTCTTCTCGTCGACGAGTTTCGCAGCGCGCTTGACGGCCCGGTTGACCTGGCCCGGGGTGAGTTCGCCGGTGGCGACGCCGGTGACGCGGGAGACCAGTTCGTGCGCCTCGTCCACGATCAGCACCTCGTGCTGGGGCAGCACGGGGGCGCCCTCGATCGCGTCGATCGCGAGCAGGGCGTGGTTGGTGACGACGACGTCCGCGAGCTTGGCCCGCTCGCGGGCTGCCTCGGCGAAACACTCGGCTCCGTACGCGCACTTCGTCGCGCCCAGGCATTCGCGGGAGGAGACCGAGATCTGGCCCCAGGCCTTGTCGGAGACACCGGGCGTGAGGTCGTCCCGGTCCCCGGTCTCGGTCTCGTCCGCCCAGTCCCGCAGCCGCAGCAGGTCCTGACCCAGCTTGCTGGTGGGCGCGGCCGCTTCGAACTGATCGAAGAGGCCCTCCTCCTCGTCCTGTGGCGCACCCTCGTGGAGGCGGTGCAAGCACAGGTAGTTGGATCGCCCCTTGAGCATGGCGAACTGCGGGCGGCGGCGGAGCTGCGGATGCAGCGCCTCCACCGTCCGGGGCAGGTCGCGTTCGACGAGCTGCCGCTGGAGGGCCAGCGTCGCGGTGGCGACGACGACGCGTTCACCGTGCGCGAGGGCCGGCACCAGGTAGCCGAGGGACTTACCGGTGCCGGTACCGGCCTGGATCAGTCGGTGGGAGTTCTCGTCGATCGCTTCGGCGACGGCTTCGGCCATGGCCACCTGGCCGGGCCGCTCCGTGCCGCCGACGGCGGAGACGGCGGCGTGCAGCAGGTCGGGGAGGGAGGGCTTCGTCATAGCACTGCCAACCCTACGGGGCCGCACCGACAGGAACCGCATCGTCGACGGATCACGGGCGGTGCAGGGGGTTGGGAACGGTGCCGTGGGTGACCGCGTGCGGGCGGTGCGGGCGGTCGCGGTAACCGTCCTCGTGGAGCCGGTTCCGGTTGAGGCAGAGCCGGTCGATCCGCTCGGTGAGCAGGTCGAAGAGCTCGTAGCGGTCCTTGAGCTCGGGGAAGCGGGCCTGGTGGCGCAGGATCTCCGCCCGTACGAGCGACCAGAAGTCGTCCTCCGGGACTCCCATCCGGTCCTCGCAGATCGCGGACAGGTAGCGGAAGACCCCGACGAAGAGACCGGAGTGGATGAACTGCGTGAGGTAGGCGGGCGGCTCCGTCAGCAGGGCGGCTCGGACCGCCTCGGGCATCGCGTCGTGTTCGGGCAGCGCTTCCCGGCTGATGTTGACGTCGTCCACGAAGTCCTTGACCGCCATCCGGACGGGGACGTCACCCTCGTCGAAGATCACGATGGTGTTCTCGCCGTGCGGGGAGAAGACGGTGCCGTAGCGGTAGAGGAAGTGGAGCAGCGGTGGCAGCAGGGCGGCGAAGAGCCGTTGGAGCCACACGGCGGGGGCCAGTCCGGACCGGGCGACGAGCTCGGCGGTGAAGGAACGCCCGCGCGGGTCGGTGTGCAGCAGGGACGCGAGCGTACGGGCCCGCTCACCCGGGGCGAGACGACCGGTCAGGGGCTCGCGCCAGATCGCCCCGAGCAGTTCCTTGTACTGGTACGGGACCTCGGGGAGCCGGTCGTAGACGGGATGGCGGACGGTCACCGAGGCCACCTCCCCGAGGAGGAGCACCCGGCACTCGTCCCGGAGGAAGGGGTCGTTGTCCCGCAGGGAGTGGATCCAGGCGGTGACGGCGGGGGCGGCGAGCGTCAGGTCGCAGGGCAGTCCGCGCCAGACCATCGTGTTGAGGACGGAGAGCGGCAGCTTGACGCTGTGCCGCTCGGGCCTGGTCAGATTGAGGAAGGTACGGATCGACTGCTGGGGCAGTCGTACGTCGGGGTCGGCCGGCAGTGGCACCAGTTGACCCGAGGCGAGGGCGGGTGCGAACAGCGGGAGCACTATCTCGTCCCACTGCCAGGGGTGCACCGGTAGGTAGACGTAGCCGCTCGGGTCGAGGCCTCGGTCGCGCAGGGTCCGGTCGAAGGCGGCGCGGGTGACGGCGTCCAGCTCGGCGGAGTAGAGGCGGGCGGGGTCTTCCATACCGGCGGTTCCGCGGTACTCGGCCAGGGACGTGTGTGCGGCGAGCCAGGGCAGTCGTTGACGGACGCGGGACTCGGGTGCCCAGGCGGCCGTGTCGGCCGCCGACATCCCGTAACGGCCCTTGTTGAGGACGAGCCAGGGGTGGCCGGTCTGGTGGCCTTCGAGATCGGCGTAGTCGAGGTCGGCGAGGACGTCGGCGGTGAGCGCGTGGTGCTCTAGGTGGGCGTCCGCGGACAGGGTGGCGCTGAGTTCGCGGACGAGGTGGCCGAGGGTCCCGCCGTCGAGGCACAGGAGCGTGCGGGCGCGGATCAGGAACTCGAACGGGTCGCCGAAGGCGGTCGGGGGCCGGGTCGAGGGGGGTGGCGGGGTGAGGGTGATGGTGCGGGCGTCGACGTGCCAGCTGCCGTAGGAGCGGCGGCGGGCGCGGAAGCCGAGGGTGCTGCCGTCGTCGAGCGGGAGGCTCCAGATGTCACCGGCGGCCGTGGGGGCGGTGAGGGCCGGGTTGACGGCGGTGGGGGCGGCCGGGAGGGGGCTGATGATCTCCTCGTACGCGAATTCCCCGAGCATCTTGGCGAGCAGTCGACGGGTGGCGGACTCCCAGGTCACCCCGTTGATCTCGGGTGGCGTGCAGGGGTCCTGGGGCGAGGACGTCACCGCCTCGGGGAAGTGGGGGCCTGTGGAGCCTGAGGCGGCGGGGAAATTCGACACGGGACTCCTCGGGTAGCGGGAACTTCGGTCCACGGCGCGGAGTTTTCAATTGCAGAAGCGTCCAGCGATGGCGATGCCGGGACTGCGGGGCGGCAATCAGAGGAGATTGCGCAGCGCCCGCTCACGGATCATCAGCGCCGCGCGCTTCTCGGGTAGGTCGATTTCCGCGGAACAGCGGAAACCGGAATTCAGGAAGGCTGATACGGAGGGGGTGTTGCGAATGTCCGGTTCGGCGATCACGCGAGCGCAGCGTGGCCGGTTGTCGAACACCAGGTCGGCGACGGCGCGGAGCAGTGTGGTGCCCAGACCGCGGCCGCGGTTCGTGCCGTCCCCGATCAGCAGGTGGATACCCGTGTCGTGGGGGCGCGCCGGGTAGTGGCGGGCAAGCGGGTCGAGATCGGCCCGGTAGATCTCCCAGTAGCTCATCGGTGTGCCGTCGAGGAGGCCCAGGCAGGGAATGCTGCGGCCGTCGCTTTCGAGCTGGGCGCGCAGGTGTGCGGCCGTGACGGTGGCGGGACCCGCGAGTTCCCAGAAGGCCGCCACCTCGGGGTCGTTCATCCAGCGTGCGAGGAGTGCCAGGTCCCGGTGTGGTCGTACGGGTTCCAGGCGGAAGGCCCCGACCGATGTGGCGGCGGCGCTCCAGGCAGCCGGTGAGTCGAGCAGGTCTGCCTCGGCGAGCAACGGCAACCGCTGGGCGTTGAGCCGCGGTTGGACGGCTTGCCCGATGACCGTGGTGATGGCCGCGGCCGTGCGGGTGGGTCCGATGGGGGTGCGGGTGGACGGCATCGGGCTCTTCTCCGAGTCGGTGGGGCGCGTCGGTCTTTCAGTCGTTCCGTCGTTCGGGCCTTGCGTGATGGAGCTGTTGAACGGTGCGGCCTTCGCTGCTTCGCGCGGTTTCCGCGTCGTCCGGTCGTTTGTGCCCTCCGGTCGTTGTGCCGTGCGGTCGTGCAGGCGTCGAGGGGCGTCTAGGGCGTCGGCGTTCAGGTGTGAAGGGGGTTGGTGATGGTGACGTAGACGGACTGGGTGTCGACGGGGCCGACGAGCTCGTCCAGGCCGCCCAGGCGGGTGAGCAGGTTCGCCTTGCAGCGCAGGGTCGGTGAATCGAGCAACAGCGCCGGAAGCGGACCGAGGTGGGACGCCTTGCCCAAGAAGCGGCGGAAGGCGGCGAGCAGGACGCGTTCGTCCGCGAGGCGTTGTGATCCGAAGGCTCCGACGAGGCCGAAGACGTTGTTGATGCCGAGGTAGTAGGCGAAGCGTTCGTCGGTGACGGCGTCGGAGACGAAGGTGTCACCGGCGTCGCCGACGCCGGGCAGCCGGGACTGCAGTTCCGCACGGCGGGAGTAGCGGAAGTAGTAGCCCTGGTTGTCGCGGTAACGGCCGCCGATCGGCCAGCCGGCCGGGTCGAGGAGCACCAGGGTGTTCTGCTGGTGGGCTTCGAGGGCGATGCCTGCGAGCGCGTCGAAGGCGAGGACCGGCAGGACGACCTGGTCGAGGTAGCGCAGGAACCACTCGGCGGCGACTGCCGGGACGGGGCGAGCGGTGGCCGCCGCGAGCCGGGAGATCGTCTCGGCGAGCCGACTGCGCATCGTGGTCCGGCCGGGCCACGGGCGGGGAGCGGTCAGCGCGGCGATGCAGACGGCGTCGTCGCCGGAGCGGAAGGGGTTGTGGCGCAGCAGGGCGTCGAGACCTTGGACGGGCGTGCCGTCGGGGCTGTCGACGGCGACCCAGGCGGGGTCGCGGACGATGTCGAAGCCGGGGTGGGCCGCGTGCCACTGTTCGGCGAGACCGGTGCGCAGGAGTCGGTGTACCTCGACCCCGCGGTGGAGTTCCTTGCGGAGGTTCTCGCGGCGGGAGTTGGTGATGCGCAGGCCGAGGGACAACTTGAGCATCGCGGGGGCGCCGGGGCGGTGGACGGTGCGGACGGAGGAGGTGGGGTACCAGGGGTCGCCGTACGGGCCCAGGTCGGTCAGAAGTCCCGCGTCGCGCAGGGCGGCGACGGCGGGGCGGTCGAGCAGGTCGCGGGCCTGCCAGGGATGGAGGGGCAAGGGGGTGGTTCCGACGGGCAGCGGCAGGCCGGGGGCAAGGCGGGTGAGGAGCCGGGCGGCGGGGACGGGCCGGCCGCGTTCGGTCCAGGCGGAGTCGGTGGCGAGCACGGAGGGGTCGATGGCGAACCAGTGCAGGGGGAAGGAGCCGTGCAATTCGGGTGAGTAGCGGCGTACGTCGGCTTCCGAGAGCCCCTCGCGGCTCTTGGGATCGGGTTGGAGGGGGTGACCGAGGAGGAGGGACTGTTCGGCGGTCAGGAAGCGGTCCGCGGCGATGGGGGCGGGCGGGGTGGGGCGTCGGCGCCGGTCGGCGATGAACTCCGCGGTGCGGCGCACCGAGTCGGCGACCCGGCCGACGAGGTCCGCGGCGCGGCCGGTGCCCTCCCGGGCGATCAGGGCGGCGAGGGTGACGGCGTCCAGGGCCGGGGCATCGGCGGGGGCGCCTTCGAGACGGGCGGGGGCGAAGCGGTGCCAGCCGGCGGGGGACCAATGGCGGACGGCGACGAGCAGCGTCACACCGGATGCGGGAAGGGGGACGCGCAGGAGGGTGCCGACCGGCCCGTTGGGTCGGCTGAGGCCGCTCTCGCGGACCCAGCACCGCAGCAGGTTCTCCACCGTCGCGGCTTCGGCGGCGATGCCGGGGTCGGGGTGGTCCAGCAGGTCGGGCAACGCCTCCGGGTCGGGGCCGAGGAGGCCGGCTCCGGCCGGGAGGGGCCGCAGGGTGGGCCTCTTCTGCCGCGGCACGCCGACGGCGGCGGGTGCCGTCGGCCGGTGACGGTCGCCCGACAGGTGTGCTGCCTGCGCCTCGTGGGAGGTGGGGCAGGCCTCGGGCGGCGGGGGCTGTGCGGCGGCGCCGGCCTGCTCTCGGGCGGGCGTCGGCACCTGGCTCGGCCGGCCGGCCGTCGGCGCCACCTCGACCGAGTCCGGGCCGGAGGCGGTCCCGCCTTCAGGGAGGTCGGCCGGGCGCTGAACCGGGTCGGGGAGGGCCGGCTCGGCGGGGGCGGCGTCCGCGTCCAGGGCGCCGACCGGCCGGGGTCCGGTGCCCGGCGCGGGCGCCCGACCGGGCCCGGTGCCCAGGCTGACGATCGGCGCGGAACCGAATCCGAAGCCCTGCCCCCGGCCGGGGTCGCCGTCCCGCGCCGGGCTCGGGGTGGTGGCCCGCGGCGTGCCGAGCGGGGCACTCGGGGACGGGGCGGTGCCATGGGGCGCGGCGGTGGGAGTGGTGCAGCCGGCCGGCTCGTACGCAGAGCCCGGCACGGGCGCCTCACCGGGCCCGGTGCCCCGCCCGACGGCCGACACCGGGCCGGCCCCGACGCCCGGGCCACCGCCCGGCCCCGGGCTCGGGGTGGGGGTGGGGGCGGGGGGCGGGGTGGTGCCCGGCGTGGTGGGGCCGGGCGGCACGGCGCCCGGGGGCGGGGTGGCGGCCTGACCGCCGAATGCGCTCTCGATCCGGGCCGGGGCGGGGGTAGCGCCCGGGGACGGGGAAGCGCCGAGGGGGCGGGTGGGCGGGGGCGGTGTCGCGGTGCCGTCCTGGGGCGCGGCCAGGCCCGAGGGCGGGGGCGGTGTCGGGGTGCCGTCCTGGGGCGTGGCCGGGCTCGGGGGTGGGGTGGGGTCGGGCATCGGGCGGTCCTTGGGGTAGGTCAGCGGGGCCGGCGGGCGGCGGCGGGGACGGCGTCGGTCAGCCGGTCGAGGACGGCCCCGGCCTGCTCGTCGGTCAGCGTCAGCGGAGGCAGGAGGCGCACGACGCTGGAGTGACGGCCGCCGAGCTCGACGATCAGGCCCCGGTCCAGACACTCCTGACGGACGGCAGCGGCGAGCTCCGGGGCGGCGGCTCCGGTGTCGGGGTCGACGACTTCGACTCCGATCATCAGACCGCGGCCCCTGACGTCCCCCACGCACGGCTGGGCGGCGGCGAGTTCGCGCAGCACCGTCAGCATCCGCTCCCCCAACACGGCGGCCCGCTCGGCGAGACCGTTGCGTCGGACGTAGGCCAGGGTGGCGGTTCCGGCCGCCATGGCCAGTTGGTTGCCGCGGAAGGTGCCCGCGTGGGCGCCGGGCGCCCAGACGTCCAGCTCCGCCCGGTACACGATCACGGCCAGCGGCAGGCTGCCCCCGATCGCCTTGGACAGCACCATGACGTCGGGCACCACCCCGGCGTGGTCGACTCCCCAGAAGGCGCCGGTGCGCCCCACCCCCGTCTGCACCTCGTCCGCGATCAGCGGGATGCCCCGTGCGGCGGTGATCTCCCGCATCCGGCGCAGCCACCCGTCCGGAGCGGGGTGGACCCCTCCCTCACCCTGGACCGGTTCGACGATCATCCCGGCGGGCGTCGGCACCCCGCCCTTGGGGTCGTCCAGCAGGCTCTCGGTCCACCGCGCCGACAGCCGCTCCCCTTCGGCTCCGCCGACCCCGAACGGGCACCGGTGGTCCTGCGGGAACGGCAGCCGGACGACCCGTACGTCGCAGGCCCCGCCCGATACCTCCAGCGCCCCGGCCGTCATGCCGTGGTACGCCCCGGTGAAGGCCAGCAGTCCCGACCTCCCGGTGGCGGTGCGGACCAGTTTGAGCGCCGCTTCGACCGCGTCCGTCCCCGCGGGCCCGCAGAACTGGATCCGGGCGTCCGCCGCCAGTGCGGGCGGCAGGGTCGAGAACAACTCGGTGGTGAACGCGTCCTTGACCGGGGTCGCTAGGTCCAGCACGTGCAGCGGGGCGCCGGAGTCGAGCACCGACCGGATGGCTTCGAGCACCACGGGGTGGTTGTGCCCCAGGGCGAGCGTGCCCGCGCCGGAGAGGCAGTCGAGGTAGCGCCGTCCGTCGGCTCCCTCGATCGTCAGTCCCCGGGCGCGTACCGGGACGATGGGCAGGGAGCGTGCGTAGGTCCGCGCGGCGGACTCCCGCGAGGACTGCCGGCGCAGGATGCCTTCGGCGATCACGCCACGCCCCATCGCGCCATGGCCCACCGCGTCATGGCCCACCATGCCCTGCCCCATCGCGTCCTGCCCCACGACGGACTGCTGCACGACGGACTGCTGCACGACGGACTGCTGCACCGCGTCCTGCCCCACCACCGCGCCCCGGGTCTCGGCCTCGGTTGCGGCCGGCTCGGTCAAAGGCTCGCTCCACGCCACGAGTGTCGGTCCTCCCGTCCGGAACTCTCGTCCGGATTGCGTCTCGAACAGGAACGCTGCTCCCCCATCCCCCGTACGTACCAACGACGGTGACGGCGACGGATCACGGGTGGGCGGAAGATCCTTGGGCGCGCGGTGGCAGACGGCCCGTGAAGTGGAACCGCGGCCCCGGCCTGTGTCGTCCTGAACCGCAGCGGCATAGTGGGGTGCTGTGCCGGCGGCGCGCGAAGGGGCGTGCCGGGAGCACCGCACCCCGTTCAACGCCTCGAACCACCAGGGGGACTTACGACATGCGACCGAACCGACCGGTCACCGCGACGCTGTGCGCGGTCGCGCTCGTGTGGACGGCCGCGGCCTGCGGGCCCGGTGACGACCAGGCCGGCGGCGACGCCAAGCCGAGCGTGGCGGCCAGCCTGCCGTCCGGTTCCACCGACGGGATCAAGATCCCGGACGACATCAAGGACAAGCTGAAGCAGCACGGCATAGACATGGAGAAGTGGAAGGGGGGTGCGTGGAAGAACTGGAAGCGGGAGGACTGGCTCCGCGAGGCGGGCGACTACATCAACCCGGTCATCGAGGGCCTGTGGGACCCGGACCGGATGCGTGACGCCGACAAGACGCCGCAGCCCCCGGCCGTCGACCCAGACGCCGGCAAGGACCAGGGCGTCACCGACCCCACCCCCGCACCGGTGGTGGCGAAGCAGGCGGACGCTCCGTACCACGCCAACGTCCCCGCGTCCGGCAAGGTCTTCTTCGACGGGCCGGAAGGCTCGATGGTCTGCTCGGCGACGGTCGTGAAGGACCCGGCCCACCCCGGCAAGTCCAACCTGGTCTGGACCGCGGGCCACTGCGTGCACGCCGGCAAGGCCGGCGGTTGGTACCGCAACATCGCCTTCGTCCCCTCCTACAACAACGCGGGCAAGACCGCGGCGCAGCTCAAGGGGGCACCGCGGGACCAGGTGGCTCCGTACGGCGTGTGGTGGAGCGACTGGGCGCAGACCTCGGACCAGTGGATCGCGACGGGCGGTCCGACGGGCGGGGCGGGCGCCCCGTACGACTTCGCGGTGCTGCACGTGACCCCGGAGAAGGGATCGGGCAAGTCCCTGGAGGAGACGGTCGGCTCGGCGCTGCCGGTGGAGTTCGCGGCCCCGGCGGTGCAGAAGGTCGCGAGCATCACGGCGACGGGTTACCCGGCGGCGGCCCCGTTCGACGGTCAGCGTGCGTTCCAGTGCACGGACAAGCCCGGCCGGCTGTCGCTGACGGCGGCCGCCCCGGTGATGTACCGCATCGGCTGCACGATGACCGGCGGTTCCTCGGGTGGCGGCTGGGTCGCGGCGGGCGCGGACGGCAAGCCCGCGCTGGTGTCGAACACGTCGATCGGTCCCGCCAAGGCGGGTTGGTTGGCCGGTCCGCGGTTGGGCCCGGAGGCCAAGGGCGTGTACACCGCGGTGAGCAACAAGTTCAAGTAGGCGAAGACGGAGAGGGCCCCCGCGTCGGCGGGGGCCCTCTCTCATGTCGTGCGGCCGGTGTCGGCGGCGTCAGTGCTTCGCCGGCACGTACGGTGCCAGGTCCGCGGCCAGCTCCTGGTGGACCCGCGCCTTGAGCAGGGTGCCCTCCGGGGTGTGCTCCTCGGAGATGACCTCGCCCTCGGCGTGTGCCCGGGCGATCAGCGAGCCGCGGGTGTACGGCACCAGGGCCTCCACCTCGACCTCCGGTCGGGGCAGCTCGGTGTCGATGAGCGCGAGGAGTTCCTCGATGCCCATGCCGGTCCGCGCGGAGACCGCGATGGAGTGCCGCTCGATGCGCAGCAGGCGCTGGAGGACCAGCGGGTCCGCCGCGTCCGCCTTGTTGATCACCACGATCTCGGGCACGTTGACCGCGCCGACCTCGCGGATGACCTCGCGGACCGCCGCCAGCTGCTCCTCCGGGGCCGGGTGCGAGCCGTCCACGATGTGCAGGATGAGGTCGGAGTCGCCGACCTCCTCCATCGTGGAGCGGAACGCCTCGACCAGGTGGTGGGGCAGGTGCCGGACGAAGCCGACGGTGTCGGCCAGGGTGTAGACCCGGCCCGAGGGCGTCTCGGCCCGGCGCACGGTCGGGTCGAGGGTGGCGAACAGCGCGTTCTCCACCAGCACGCCCGCGCCGGTGAGGCGGTTGAGCAGCGAGGACTTGCCCGCGTTGGTGTAGCCGGCGATGGCGACCGAGGGCACCTTGTTGCGACGCCGCTCCTGCCGCTTGATGTCGCGGCCGGTCTTCATCTCCGCGATCTCCCGGCGCATCTTCGCCATCTTCTCGCGGATGCGTCGCCTGTCGGTCTCGATCTTGGTCTCACCGGGGCCTCGGGTGGCCATGCCGCCACCGCCGCCGCCGCCCATCTGTCGGGACAGCGACGCGCCCCAGCCGCGCAGCCGCGGCAGCATGTACTGCATCTGCGCGAGGGCGACCTGCGCCTTGCCCTCTCGGGACTTGGCGTGCTGGGCGAAGATGTCGAGGATGAGGGCGGTCCGGTCGACGACCTTCACCTTGACGACGTCTTCGAGGGCGATGAGCTGGCCGGGACTGAGCTCGCCGTCACACACGACGGTGTCCGCGCCGCTCTCCATGACGATGTCACGCAGCTCGCGGGCCTTGCCGGAACCGATGAAGGTGGCCGGGTCGGGCTTGTCGCGGCGCTGGATCACGCCGTCGAGTACGAGCGCGCCTGCGGTCTCGGCGAGCGCCGCGAGTTCCGCGAGGGAGTTCTCGGCGTCGTCCACGGTGCCGGAGGTCCAGACACCGACGAGTACGACGCGCTCCAGGCGGAGCTGTCGGTACTCGACCTCGGTGACGTCCTCGAGTTCGGTGGAGAGGCCGACGACGCGGCGCAGGGCGGCGCGCTCCGAGCGCTCGAACTGGTCGCCGTCGCGGTCTCCGTCGATGTCGTGGCTCCAGGCGACGTCCTCTTCCATCAGGGCATCGGCCCGAAGGCTCTCGGTGAAGCTCGGCGAGTCCTGCACGTCCTGTGCGTCCCGCGCGTCCTGGGAAGGGGAAGAAGAGGAGGTCATTGGATCCTTACGTCGATTCGGATGTGTCCGCGTACGGCGACTGCCGGGGCTGCCGCCAGGCGTGACATGACACGGTCGTGACATAGCACTGTCAGGTTCAACGTGTCACACCGCCCGGAGATTCCCGGACCCGGGGGCCCGTGGCCCCGCGGACCGGCCTGTCGATGGTGACATGCCCGTTCGGCGCCCGTCACACGCTTTTCGGCCCTCAGCCCCTCTTCCCCGCCTCGCCCTTCTTCCCCGCTTCGCCCTTCTTTCCCGTTTCGGCCGCCTTTCCCGGCTCGGCCGGCTTCGGGGCCCCGGCCGTCTTTCCCGTCCCGGCCGTCTTCGGGGCTTCCGACGCGCTCCACTCCGGGTGTCCGGGCATCGGCGGGGTCGTCGTGCCGTACAGCCACGGCTTGAGGAAGGCTTCGAGGTCCCGCCCGGCCTCGCGTGAGGCGAGGCGTACGAAGTCGTCCGTGCCGGCGGTGGAGTCCGCGTGCTCGGCCACCCAGCGCCGCTCGACGCGGTCGAAGGCGTCGACGCCGATCTCCTGGCGCAGGGCGTACAGGATCAGCGCGGAGCCGTCGTAGACCACGGGACGGAACAGTCCGATCTTCTCCCCGGGCGGGGCCGGCTTGGGCGCCGCCGGAGGGCCGCCGGCAGCCCGCCACTGGTCGGAGCGCTGGTACGCCTCGCGCATGCGCCGCTCCAGGGAGTACTTGCCGAGGCCGTCCGCGTACAGCGCCTCGTACCAGGTCGCGTGCCCTTCGTTGAGCCACAGGTCGGACCAGGTGCGCGGGGTCACGCTGTCGCCGAACCACTGGTGGGCGAGCTCGTGGACCATGACGGACTCGACGTACCACTGGGGATAGGTGTTGGCCGTGAACAGGCCGCTCTCGAAGAGCGAGAGGGTCTGGGTCTCCAGCTCGAAGCCGGTCTTGGCGCGGGCGATAAGCACGCCGTAGTTCTCGAAGGGGTAGCGGCCGACCCGCTTCTCCATCCACGCGATGTGCTCGGGGGTCTTCTTGAGCCAGGGCTCCAGTCGCTGCCGGTCGGCGGCCGGCACCACGTCGCGCAGCGGCAGCCCGTGCGGCCCGGTGCCGGAGGTCACCGCAGAGGTGCCGATGGAGACCTGGGCGAGCTCGGTCGCCATGGGGTGCACGGTCAGGTAGGTCCAGGTGGTGGGCTGTCCGGAGCGTCGTGCGGGGAGGGTGGCGGGCAGGCCGTTGGCGACGGCGGTGAGACCGTCCGGGGCGGTGATCCGGAAGGTGAAGAACGCCTTGTCGGCGGGGTGGTCGTTGCTCGGGAAGACCCGGTGGGCGGCGTCGGCCTGATTGGCCATGGCGAGCCCGTCGTCGGTGGTCACCCAGCCGCCGTCGTCGCGGCCGCGCGGGTCGCTGGTGTGCCGTACGACGATGCGCAGCGGCGTGTGGGCCGCCACCGGGCGCGCGGGGGTCAGTACGAGGTCCTCCCCGGCGCTCTCGAAGCGCGCGGGTTCGCCGTTGACCTCGGCGGAGGCCACGGTGCCGTGGGTGAAGTCCAGGTTGACGCGCTGGAGGTCTTCCAGGGCCCGGGCGTCGATGACGGTGACGGCGTCGAGCGGGCTGTGGTTGTCCTTGTAGGTGAAGGACAGGTCGTACGAGAGGACGTCGTAGCCGGGGTTGCCGAGTTCCGGGAAGAGGCGGTCGCCGATGCCGAGCGCCTTCGGCGGCGGCAGTACCGCGGCGACGAGGGTGAGGGAGGCCGCGGCGAGCAGCGCGGCGCGCAGGCGGGGGGAGGTGAGCTGCATCCACCATCGCTTACCAGTGCCCGGCGTCCCGTTGCGACCGGCGCGCGACGGGGCCACCCGAACGAGGGCGCCGGGCCGGGGACCGGCCTACGCCGGGCCTTGGAGTGCCCGGGCCCGCTAGTGCCCGGGCCCGCTACGCCCGGCTGACGTCGTAGACGCCCGCCACGTCGCGCATCGCCCGCATCAGCGCCGGGAGTCCGGCCGCGTCGGGGAGCTGGAGGGTGTAGGTGTGCCGGACCCGCTGCTCGACGGGTGCTTCCACGGTCGCCGACACCACCTCGACCCCCTCGCGGGCGATCGCCTCGGTCAGATCGGCCAGCAGGTGCGGGCGGCCGAACGATTCGGCGACCAGGGTGACGCGGCAGTCCGCGGTGGCCCGCCAGTGCACGGCGACCGAGGTGCGGCCGACGGCGCGCATCTGGGCCACGGCCGGGCAGTGCACGCGGTGCACGGTGACGGCCCCGCCCCGTACGACGAACCCGGCGACGGCGTCCGGCGGCACGGGGGTGCAGCATCCGGCGAGTCGTACGTGCGCGTTCGGCAGGTCGGCGACGGCGTTGCCGCCGCCCCCGCGCGCGCCCACGACGGACAGGGGGGCCCGCGCGGCTGCGGTGGTGGTGGCCGCGGCGCCGTCGGGGTGGGCTTCGAGCCAGCTGCTGATGGCGATCCGGGCGGCGGGGGTGGTGGCGTGGTCCAGCCAGTCGGCGGCCGGCCCGGAGGAGGCGTCGTGGGCGAGCAGCGGTTGCACGGTGTCGCCGTCGCGGAGCCGGGAGGACAGTGAGGTGAGGCGCCCGTTGACGCGGGCTCCGATACAGCCGTGGGCCGCCTCGCCGTACTGGGCGTAGGCGGCGTCGATACAGCTGGCGCCGGCGGGCAGGGTCAGGGCGCGCGGGGAGGTGGCGGCGGCGGCGACGCCGAACACGGTGATCTCCCGGTCCTGGGCGAGTTCGGCGCGCAGGACGGTCCAGAAGGTGTCGGGGTCGGGCGCGGACTGCTGCCAGTCGAGGAGGCGGGACAGCCAGCCGGGACGGGTCGGATCGACGCGTTCCTCGTCGCTGTCGGCGGCTTCGCCGGTGGTGTACGGGTTGCCCAGTGCCACCACGCCGGCCTCCGCGACGCGGTGCATCTGCCGGGTGCGGACGATGACTTCGGCGACGTGACCGTCGGGCGTGGCGACGGCGGTGTGCAGCGACTGGTAGAGGTTGAACTTCGGGACGGCGATGAAGTCCTTGAACTCGGATACCACCGGCGTGAAGCAGGTGTGCAGTTCGCCCAACACCCCGTAGCAGTCGGCGTTCTCGGCGACGAGGACGAGGATGCGCCCGAAGTCGGAGCCGCGCAGCTCGCCGCGTGTGCGGGAGATGCGGTGGACGGAGACGAAATGGCGTGGTCGGACGACCACTTCGGCGGCGATGCCGGCGTCGCGCAGGACGGCGCGTACGGAGTCGGCGATCGCGGGCAGCGGGTCGTTCTCGCCGGCGTGCGCGGCGATGAGCGCGCGGGTGTGCTCGTACTCCTCGGGGTGCAGGATCGCGAAGACGAGGTCTTCCAGTTCGGTCTTCAGGGCCTGGACGCCGAGCCGTTCGGCGAGCGGGATGAGGACGTCGCGGGTGACCTTGGCGATGCGGGCCTGTTTGTCGGGGCGCATCACGCCGAGGGTGCGCATGTTGTGGAGCCGGTCGGCGAGTTTGATGGACATGACGCGGACGTCGTTGCCGGTGGCGACGAGCATCTTGCGGAAGGTCTCAGGTTCGGCGGCCGCCCCGTAGTCGATCTTCTCCACCTTGGTGACGCCGTCGACGATGAAGCACACCTCGTCGCCGAACTCCGCGCGGACCTGTTCGAGGGTCACCTCGGTGTCCTCGACGGTGTCGTGCAGCAGGGACGCCGTCAACGTGGTGGTCTCCGCCCCGAGTTCGGCGAGGATGAGGGTGACGGCGAGCGGGTGTGTGATGTACGGCTCACCGCTCTTGCGCATCTGACCGCGGTGGGAGGTCTCCGCGAGGAGGTAGGCGCGCCGCAAGATGGACAGATCGGCGTCCGGATGGTGGGCACGATGGGCCTCCGCGACGTGCCCGATGGCGTCCGGGAGTCGGTCGCGGGACGGCGGACCGAGCAGGGCGGCGCGCCCGAGCCGACGCAGGTCAAGCCTGGTCCGGCTCCGTCTGCGCAGCTCAGGGCGCGCTTCGGGATGTGCTTCGGGGTTCGTGGCCTCTGCACTCATGGGAACCTCCGGCGGCTTCGACCGGCGGTGGTGGGCATGGGGTGAGCCCTCAGGGCCGGTGCCTGATGTTACCGACCCCACCACGTGGCGCAGTCCACCTCTCGCACAGCGTGAAACGGATCACCCATTAGAGGGAAGCTTCAGGCGAAAGCCGTTTCGGTCAGCCAGGCCGCGTCGAACTCCCCGGAAGCCACGATGACGGCGGGTCCGGTCATGTCGACGCGCCCGTCGGGGTGTTCGGTGATGAGGAGCGTGCCGCCGGGGAGGTCGACGGTGTACGTGACCGGTCGGCCGGTGACGGCCGGGTCGGCGCCGTCCCGGCGGATGGCGGCCACGGCGACGGCGCAGGCGCCGGTGCCGCAGGAGCGGGTCTCGCCGGAGCCGCGCTCGTGGACGCGCATGGCGACGTGCCGGGGGCCGCGGTCGACGACGAACTCGACGTTGACCCCCGTGGGGTAGGCGGACGCCGGGCTGTACGGCGGGGCGGTGAGCAGGCTCCCGGCGTCGTCGAGGCTCTCGACGAAGGCCACGGCGTGCGGGTTCCCCATGTTCACGTTCCGCGCGGGCCAGGTGCGCTCGCCCACGGAGACGGTGACCTCGCCTTCGGGCAGTTCCGCGCGCCCCATGGACACGGTGACGTCGCCGGTCTTGTCGAGGTGTACGCGCTTGACGCCGCCGCGGGTGGCGACGGCGAGGTCGCCGGGCTCGACGTGGCCGGCGTGCTGGAGGTAGCGGGCGAAGACGCGCACGCCGTTGCCGCACATCTCGGCGACGGAGCCGTCGCTGTTGCGGTAGTCCATGAACCATTCGGCTTCGCCGGCCATGTGAGAGGCCTCGGGGTGGGCCGCGGACCGCACCACATGCAGCACTCCGTCCGCGCCGATGCCGGCCCGCCGGTCGCAGAGCTTGGCGACGGCGCTCTCGGGCAGCTCGACGGCGTTGTCCGGGTCCGGGACGATCACGAAGTCGTTCTCGGTCCCGTGGCCCTTGAGGAAGGAGAGGGTGGTGTGCGTCACCGGCCCATCGTAGAGGACGGGGCCTTACCGCAGTCGGGCCACCCGGTACACGGCCAGCGCCACGACGGCCAGCGCGACCAGGGCGTACAGCGCGACCATGCGCCAGTCGGGGCCGCGGCCGCTGCCCCTTGGCGGAAGCCCGGGCAGGGAGTACCCGACCCGGCGCGCGGCCATCATGCCCCAGCCGCCGGCGCAACAGCTGATGAGGAAGCCGAGCATCGCGACCACGGCTCCGCCGTCGCCGAACTCGAAGGCGAGCGGGAACGCGAACATCAGCGAGCCGGAGGCGGCCAGCATCACGATGGGCGTGATCTGCCAGATGCGCAGGCGGCGCTGCGGGCGCAGTTCGACCTCGAACTCGGGGCCGGTGGCACCCTCGGCGACGGGGTCCGGGGCTTCAGGGCCGTCGGGGGTCAGGCGCGCGGGATCGGCGGGCAGCCCGAGCACGTCGAGAGCGTCGGCCCCGGCGGGCCGCGCCTCCTGGCGCGGCACCGGCCCGGAGGCAGGCTCCGGCGCGGGCCCGGCGGGCTCCTCGCGCCCGGCGAACTCCGCGGTCCCGCTGTGAAGCATCGGGTCCGCTTCCCGCCCGGTGTCGTCCCGCCCAGTGTCACGAGGGCCGGCCTCCATAGCCACGCGCCCTCCCCACTCGGACTTCGTACGCCGCTGTTCAGCAGTTTGATGATGGCACGGTCCAGAGGCCGAGACGGGCGCACGGGGCGTCCCGATGCCATCACGTGATCAGGCTGTGACCGCTCGTTCGACCAACGACTGCGCGAGTCCGGGGAGTTCCCCGCGGTCTGCGGCCGCTCCGCTGAGCCAGTGCACGCGCGGGTCCCGGCGGAACCACGAGTCCTGGCGGCGGGCGAAGCGCTTGGTGGCGCGGACGGTCTCGGCCCTCGCCTCCTCCTCGCCGCACTCGCCCGCGAGGGCCGCCAGCACCTGCTGGTACCCGAGCGCGCGGGAGGCGGTGATCCCCTCGCGCAGCCCCTTCGCCTCCAGCGCCCGGACCTCGTCGACCAGCCCCGCCTCCCACATCCGGTCCACGCGCAGGGCGATCCGCTCGTCCAGCTCCGGCCGGGCCACGTCGACACCGATCTGGACGGTGTCGTAGACGGACTCGTGGCCGGGGAGGTTGGCGGTGTACGGCTGCCCGGTGATCTCGATGACCTCCAGGGCCCGGACGATCCGGCGACCGTTGCTGGGCAGGATGGCGTGTGCCGCGTCGGGGTCGACGGCGGCCAGGCGGGCGTGCAGGGCGCCGGGACCGCGCAGCGTGAGCTCGTCCTCCAGCCGGGCCCGTACGGCCGGGTCCGTGCCGGGGAACTCCATGGCGTCGAGCGCGGCGCGGACGTACAGCCCGGAGCCTCCGACGAGGACGGGCGTACGGCCCTCGGCGAGCAGTTTGTCGATCTCCGCGCGGGCGAGACGCTGGTACTCGGCGACGCTCGCGGTCTCGGTGACGTCCCAGACGTCGAGGAGGTGGTGCGGGACGCCTTCGCGTTCCTCCGGCGTCAGCTTGGCGGTGCCGATGTCCATCCCCCGGTACAGCTGCATGGAGTCGGCGTTGACGACCTCCCCGCCGAAGTGGTGGGCCAGGGCTACGCCCAGGTCGGACTTTCCGGCCGCGGTGGGACCGACGACGGCGATGACCCGCGGGGCGGGGGCTGCATTCCTCACTGCCACAGTCTCGCAAACCCTGCGGCGGATACCCGATCGAGTGACGTGACGGGATGCGGTCGGGGTCGTTGCCTTGGCGGGGTTCCGGGCCCGGCACGCCCGGGAATGGCCGATCGGGCCGAGGCGGAACCCCACTCGCACGAGTAACGTTTATGGGAGTAGACATGGGTGTTTTTGGCCGGTTTTTTGGCCGTAAGGATCAGGGTTCGACCGAAGAGGCCGCTCCCGAGGCCCTGACGGCCGCGCCCGAGGAAGCGGAGGCGGTGCCTGCTGAGGCGGAGGGTCAGGCGGCGGAGGCCGTGGAGATCCCGAAGCAGCAGTCGGTTGAGGCCGCCGCGGACAGCGAGACCGGCGAGGGCGCCCGTACGTAGGCACCGGCGAGGGAAGGGCGACCCATGGGCCTCCTGGACAATCTGAAGGCCAGGCTCGGGCCGGCGAAGGAGAAGGTCGGCGACCTCGCCCAGCAGCACGAGGGCAAGATCGGTGAGGGTCTGGACAAGGTGGCCAAGGCCGTGGACTCCAGGACCAGGGGCAAGTACAGCGACCGGATCACGAGTGGCACGAGCAAGGCCAAGGGCGCCCTGGGCAAGATCGCCCACAAGGACGGTTCCGGCGGGCCGACGCCGCCGGAGGCTCCCTGACGCGGTCCGTGAAGGGGTGCGGGGTCCTGAGGACCGCGCACCCCTTCCGCGTGTCCGGGACCGGCCCGGCTTCGAACGGCAGGAGATTCCCGGGCCGGGGATTTCCGGGCCGGGGATTTCCGGGCCGGACCGGGGTCGCGGCAGGAGCCCGAGGTCTCAGGACCAGGCGGCGACGAAGTAACCCACCCCGTAGGGGGCGTCCTCGTACAGCAGCCGTCCGTCGAGCCCCGCACCCCGCGCGGCGCCCGCGAGGACCTGCCAGGGCGCCCGGCCGGCGGCTTTGAGTTCGGCGGCGAGCGTCGCGTCGAGGGCCGCGAGTGCCGCGGTGTCCGCGGCGCCGAGGGCCGCCGCGGCGGCGGCGTCGAAGCCCTCGGCCCGCTCGTCCAGGTAGCCGGGCGCCTTCACGGTGCGGCAGGCGCTGCCGTCCCCCATGACGAGCAGGGCGACCCGGTCAGCCCGGGCGGCGAGCTCCCCGCCGGCGCGCAGCGCCGCCTCGGTCTCCAGGGACTCCGCCACCGCGAGCCCCTCGACGGGGGCGCCCCAGCGGGCGTGGCCGAGCAACCAGGCGCCCACGGCCAGGGCCGGCGGGAGCGGCCGCTTCCCGTCGTCCGCTCCGTCCGCCTTCCCCTCGGCCTCGCCCTCGCCGAGTCGTACACCGACGTCCACGCCGAAGCCCTGGAAGTCCCCTCGGGACCCCCGGGGATACGGGCCGGCCTGCCCGGCCTCGGCGGCGCCCACGACGACCAGCAGGTCGGGGCGGGACGCGGCCAGTACGGCGAGCGCGTCGGAGCAGGCGGTGCGGGCACCGTCCAGTTCGGCGGCGGCCCCCGCGGCGACCTCCGGCACGAGGAGCGGCGGGGCGGGACAGACGGCGGCGGCTACGAGCATGATCCGCAGCCTAGCCGTCGCCGGGCGGCGCGGGGGGCGGGCCGGCCGTTCTCCTGCCGAAGCCGAAACCGAAACCGGGGCCGCGGCCGGAACCGGCGCCGAGGCCGGGGCCGGTATGGCAGTCGAAGCCGAAACCGAACCCCGAGCCGGCGCGGCCGGATCGCCCCCCGTGTCAGGCCGAGGGTGCCGCGCAGCCCGACGTGGCCACCGGGAGGGGGGCCGGGACGCCCAGGGTGGGGATGCCGAGCATGACACCCGCCGGCTGGGCCGGAGCCGCGTTGCGCTTCGCCCACGCGTCCCCGGCGCGCGTACGGCGCACGGAGCGGGTCGGGCCCTCGGCCAGCAGGTGGTGCGGGGCGGCGTAGGTGATGTCCACGGTCACGACGTCACCGGGGCGGACCTCCTCGTCCGGCTTCGTGAAGTGCACGAGACGGTTGTCGGGGGCCCGGCCGGAGAGCCGGTGCGTGGCGCCGTCCTTGCGGCCCTCGCCCTCCGCGACCATGACCTCCAGCGTGCGGCCGACCTGCTTCTTGTTCTCCTCCCAGGAGATCTCCTCCTGGAGGGCGACCAGGCGCATGTAGCGCTCCTGGACGACTTCCTTGGGGATCTGCCCCTCCATCTCCGCGGCGGGGGTGCCGGGGCGCTTGGAGTACTGGAAGGTGAAGGCGTTCGCGAAGCGGGCCTCGCGCACCACGTGCATCGTCTGTTGGAAGTCCTCCTCGGTCTCGCCGGGGAAGCCCACGATGATGTCGGTGGAGATCGCCGCGTGCGGGATCGCGGCGCGGACCTTCTCGATGATGCCGAGGAAGCGCTCCTGGCGGTACGAGCGGCGCATGGCCTTGAGGATCGGGTCCGAGCCGGACTGGAGCGGCATGTGCAGCTGCGGCATCACGTTCGGGGTCTCGGCCATCGCCGCGATCACGTCGTCCGTGAAGTCGCGCGGGTGCGGGGAGGTGAAGCGGACCCGCTC
This sequence comes from Streptomyces sp. A1136, assembly GCF_004795055.1. Taxonomy (GTDB): domain Bacteria; phylum Actinomycetota; class Actinomycetes; order Streptomycetales; family Streptomycetaceae; genus Streptomyces. The sequence continues at coordinate 51,872 of NZ_SSBJ01000006.1, read as the reverse complement.
CAGGCCCTCGATCTGCCCGCAGGCGCGCAGCAGCTTCGAGAAGGCCTCGCGGTCGCCGAGGTCGGAGCCGTAGGCGTTGACGTTCTGGCCGAGCAGGGTGATCTCCGAGACGCCCTCTGCGACCAGGGCCTCCACCTCCGCCAGGATGTCTCCGGGGCGGCGGTCCTCCTCCTTGCCGCGCAGGGCGGGGACGATGCAGAAGGTGCAGGTGTTGTTGCAGCCGACGGAGATCGAGACCCAGGCGGCGTAGGCGGACTCGCGGCGGGTCGGCAGTGTCGAGGGGAAGGCCTCCAGCGACTCGGCGATCTCGACCTGCGCCTCTTCCTGCACGCGGGCGCGCTCCAGCAGGACGGGCAGCTTGCCGATGTTGTGGGTGCCGAAGACGACGTCGACCCAGGGAGCCCGCCGGACGATGGTGTCCCGGTCCTTCTGCGCGAGGCAGCCGCCGACGGCGATCTGCATGCCGGGGCGCTTGGTCTTCATCGGGGCGAGCCGGCCGAGGTTGCCGTACAGCTTGTTGTCGGCGTTCTCACGGACCGCGCAGGTGTTGAACACGACCACGTCGGCGTCACCGTCGGAGCCCTCCGGCGCCCGCGTGTAGCCGGCGTCCTCCAGCAGACCGGAGAGTCGCTCGGAGTCGTGCACGTTCATCTGGCACCCGTAGGTGCGCACCTCGTAAGTTCCCTTGACGTCCACTGCCGTGCTCCGGTCGCTGCTGCTGGTCATGGAACAAGGGTAGGCGCTCCCCGGCGGCCCTCCGGCCCCGAGGGCCGCCGGGCACCGGTCCTGCCCCGCGCCGTGCCGCCGGGCCGTGACAGGACGCCGGGCGGGGTGGCAGGATCGCCGGCGTGCACCTCGTACCGCCCCGCGTGAGCCGGCGTCGCGCCCTGTGGGGCCTGGCGGCGCTGCTGGCCGTCCTCGCGCTGTCCGTGTGGTGGCTGAGGCCCTTCGGGGAACCGGAGCCCAGGGGCGAGATCACCTTCAGCACGGGGGTGCCCACCGGCGTCTACCACCGGTACGGGGACCTGTTGCAACAGGCGCTGGCGACGGACATGCCCGGTATGAAGGTGCGCCTGGAGCCCAGTGAGGGGTCCCAGCAGAACCTGCAGCGGGTGGCCGCCGGCGAGGCCGACTTCACCATCGCGACGGCGGACGCGGTCGCCAAGTACCGGCTGGACCGAAAGCCGGGAGCCGGGCGGCTGCGCGGAGTCGCGCGGCTCTACGACGACTACGTGCAGCTGGTGGTGCCCGCGGGGTCGCCGGTGCAGTCGACGAAGGACCTCAAGGGCAAGCGGGTCGCCGTCGGCCAGGCCGGCTCGGGGGTGCGGTTGATCTCGGACCGGTTGCTGGCGACGGCCGGGTTGGACCCGGAGCGGGACATCACGCCGGTGTCGATAGGCATCGACACCATGCCGGCGGAGATGGAGGCGGGGCGGATCGACGCGTTCTTCTGGTCCGGCGGCCTGCCGACCACGGCGGTGCGCGAACTGTCCGAGCGGTTCGAGATCAGACTCGTCCAGCTGGGCGACCTCGTCGACCGGCTCCAGGGCAGCGGCACTCCGTCCCGCTACTACCGATCGGCGGTGATGCCGCAGGACGCGTACGCGCGGGCCCGCAACACCTCGTCGGTGGCCACGCTGGCGGTGCCGAACCTGTTGGTGACGAGGGACGACACCAGTCCGGCGCTGACGGAGCGGTTCACCGCGACGGTGATCTCCAGCCGCGACCGGATCGGCCACGAGGTGCACGCCGCGCAGCTGGTGGACCTGCGGACGGCGATCTACACCGATCCGCTGCCCCTGCACGACGGCGCCGCCCGGTACTACCGCTCGGTCAAGCCGTAGGGCCGCCGGCCGGTCCGCCCAGCAGCATCGTCGCCGCGGCGGCCGCGCCGATCAGGCCCGCGTCGGTACCGAGGCTCGCGGGCACCACCTTGAGGCCCCGTACGAAGGACAGGGTCGCGTACGAGGCCAGGTGCCGCCGGATCGGCTCGAAGAGGGTGTCCCCGGAGGCGGCGACCCCGCCGCCGATGACCGTGATGCCCGTCTCCACGAGGGTGGCGGTGGCCGCGATGGCGGCGGCCAGGGCCCGGCCCGCCCGGTCGAAGGCGGCGACGGCGACGGGATCGCCGGTCCGGGCGGCGGCGGCCACTCCCGCCGCCGTGGCGTCCTGGCCCGCGGTGGGGGTCCAGCCCTGGGCGAGGGCCCAGCGGGCGATGGCCGTGCCGGAGGCGATGGATTCGACGCAGCCCCGGCTGCCGCAGACGCACGGTTCGCCGTCGAAGGCGACGCTGATGTGGCCGATGTGACCGGCGTTGCCGGTGGGTCCGGGGTGGAGCCGGTTGTTCAGGATGAGGCCGCCGCCGACACCGGTGGAGACCACCATGCACAGGGCGTCGGCGTGGCCCCGCGCGGCGCCCAGCCAGTGCTCGGCCGCCGTCATGGCCACGCCGTCGCCCGCCAGCACGGCCGGGATACGGGCTCCGTGGGCCGCCAGCTCCGCCGAGACCCGGTCCAGGACGGGGAAGTCGCGCCAGGCACCGATGTTGACCGGGCTCACCGTGCCGCGCGAGGTGTCGACCGGACCGGCGCTGCCGACGCCGCAGCGGACCACCGAGGGCCACAGGGGGTCGCGCGCGAGGTCGGCGAGGACTTCGGCGACCGCGGCCACCACCCCTTCGGCGTCGGTCCCGCGCGGGGTCGGGCGGCGGGTGGTCCCCGTCATGGCGCCGTCGGGGTGCACCAGCGCGCCGGCGATCTTCGTCCCGCCGATGTCGATCGCCACGGTGAGGCCGTCGGCCCGGCCGGGCTGCGCGGAGGGGGCGGAGGGGTGAGTGGTCACGGCGGCGCTCTCCTGGAAGGGGTCGGGGTTCAGTATGCGGCCGGGGCCTGCGCCGTACTGTCCCGGGGTTCCAGCCGGGGCAGCTCGCTCGCCCGGACCCGCGGTGGGCCCCCGGCCAGGACGGCGAGGAGTTCCTCGGCCGCGAGCCTGCCGAAGGCCGCCGTGTCGCGGACCAGGGCGGTCAATCGGGGGTGGGTGACCCGGCAGAGGGCGGAGTCGTCCCAGGCCACGAGGGAGAGCCGGGCGGGGACGGGTATCCCCAGTTCGGCGGCGACGGCGGCACCGGCCACCGCCATCACGTCGTTGTCGTAGACGAGGGCGGTGGGCGGCCGCGGGTCGGCGAGTACGCGCCGGGTGGCGGCGGCGCCCTCCGCGTCGGAGTAGTCGGTCACCACCGATCGGACCTGGCCGGGGCCCAGCCCGTGCCGCTCGGACCAGGTACGCAGCGAGGCCATTCGGCGGGCGGTGTGGGCAAGGCCGGGCAGGCCGGCGACGTGGGTGATCCGGCGGTGCCCGAGCCGGTGGAGGTGGTCCAGTACCTGGGTCATGGCTCCGGCGTCGTCCGCCCACACCGTGGACAGGGCGGCGGCCGGGGCGCCGGAGCCGTCCCGAGCGGCGCCGCCCTCGGGAACCCGGCTCACCGCGCCGCCCACCGGGTCGCCCACCCCATCGTCCGTCGGGCTCGTCGGCGCGGTTGTCTCCATATCCGCCCCGGCCCCGGCCCCGGCCCCGGTCGCCGCCGCCGCGCCGACCATCACCGCCGGGAGACCGAGCCCGGTCAGCAGCTCCGGCCGGGGGTCCCGCGTACGCGGGTCCACGACGATGACCCCGTCCACGCGTCGTTCCGCCCACCAGCGCCGGTAGACCGCGCACTCCGCGTCGATGTCCTCCACCACCTGGAACAGGAGCGCGATCCGTCCGGCCGCCAGGACCTCCTGTATGCCCGAGACGAGTTGGAGGAAGAACGACTCCACTCCGAGGGTGTGCGCGGGCCGCGCGAGGATCAGCCCCACCACACCGGCGCGCGCCCCGGACAGGGCCCGGGCCGCGCTGTTGGGTTGCCAGCCGAGTTCCTCGGCGACGCGCCGGACGCGGGCCCGGGTGTCCCGGGAGACGCCCGGCCGGTCGTTGAGCGCGAAGGAGACGGCGCTCTCCGACACGCCGGCACGACGGGCGATGTCCTTGATCGTGGGTCTGCGGGCCATGGCCGGCTCATCCTCCTGGGGTGGCGCGAACTGCGATGGCCGGACCGTACGCGATCCGGCGCGGGCGAGGCGCCTGCGAGTGCCACGGCCACATCGCGGCGGGAGGAAGGGGTCACACGCTCGGGACGGACGACGAAGTAAGGCTCTTGCAAAGGAGGTTCACGAGGAAATCGCCGGCGGAATGAGGACTGAACCGCATTAGCGCGGCCGGGCGACCGGCCCGCACGTCGCCGCCCGTAAGGCCTGAAGCGTTTAAGTACCGCAATGCACAAGCTTGTTGGGCGGACGTCACCGCAGGGTCCGCGCACGGCGCGAATCACCCTGTTGACTTCGCCCCCAAATCCCGGCAATTTGCGGGGAGTCCGCTGAACTCCTGCGAACTCCGGGACCCACATGCCCGACGACCGCCCCCCTCCACCGCCCGTCCGCGCCCCGCGCTTCGGCGTCAACTACACCCCCGCGCGCGGCTGGTTCCACCACTGGCTGGACTTCGATCTCGACGACGTACGGGCCGACCTCGACTCGGTCGCCGCCCTCGGCCTGGACCACGTCCGCGTCTTCCCGCTCTGGCCGGTGTTCCAGCCGAACCGCACACTGATCCGGCCGCGCGCGGTCGATCAGCTCGTCGCGCTCGCCGACGCGGCCGCCGAGCGCGGGCTGGACGTCGCCGTGGACGGTCTCCAAGGGCATCTGTCGAGCTTCGACTTCCTGCCCGCGTGGACCGGGACCTGGCACCGACGCAACATCTTCCACGACCCGGACGTGGTGGCCGCGCAGGAGGAGTACCTGACCACGCTGGCCGCCGCCCTGGCCGACCGACCGAACTTCCTCGGCATGACGATCGGCAACGAGATCAACCAGTTCGCCGACGCCCCGCACCCCGACCCCGACCGCGTCGACCCGGCCGGGGCCGCCCGCTGGCTGGAGCGGATGCTGGCCGCCTGCGACAAGGGCGCTCCCGGCGGGTTCCACGTACACGCCGAGTACGACGCCGCCTGGTACCAGGACGGGCATCCTTTCACCCCTGCCCAGGCGGCGCGGTTGGGCGCGGCCACCGTGGTGCACTCCTGGGTCTTCAACGGCACGGCGCAGCGCCACGGGGCCGCGGGGACGGCGACCGAGCACCACGCGGCGTACCTGATCGAGCTCTCCAAGGCCTGGGCCTCGGACCCCCACCGGCCGGTGTGGCTCCAGGAAGTGGGGGCGCCGGCCCCGCTGGTGCCGCCCGACCGGGCCGCGCGGTTCACGGAGGCCACCGTGACGAACGCGCTCGACTGCGCGGACGTGTGGGGGGTGACCTGGTGGTGCTCGCACGACGTGTCCCGGGAGCTCGCGGACTTCCCGGAGCTGGAGTACGGCCTCGGCCTGCTCACCAACGACGGCCGGATCAAACCCGCCGGGGCGGCGCTGGCCCGGATGGCCGCCCTGTGGCGGGGCCGCGAGCACCGGCCCGCACCCCGCAGGACCGCCCTCGCCGTCGACGTCGGCGGGGCGGAGGCCGCACCCGACCGGTCGGTGTGCGGGCCGGGCGGGGCGTTCTTCGAGGCCTGGGCCGCGCTGACCGCGCGGGGGGTGCGCCCGGCGGTGGTCCTGGCGGACCTCGCCCACGACCCGGGACACCTTTGGGCGCGCGGCATCACCGAGGTACTGCGCGTGGACGACGTCACCGGCGCCGCCTGAGCCCGCACCTCCCGAAGCCCGCACCCCACAACCCCCGAACCCGTAACCCTGAGGCCATCACCGCCCCACCCGCACCGCCTGAACCGGCACCGCCCGACCCGCCCCCGACGCACCGTCCGAGGAGCCCCCGTGCCCGAGTCCGGCAGCAGCGCCACCCCGCCCACCCCCGCACCCGGCACCCCCATTTCGCGCACCCCCGACCCGCGTACCCCGGCCGCCCGTGCCCGTCCGAGCCGGCGCGGCCTGCTCGCCGGCGGGGCGGTCTCCGGGGCGGCCGCGCTCCTGGGAGCGGGCGCCCCGGCCCGGGCCGCCACCGCGCCCACCTCTCCCCCGGCCGCCCCGACCTCTCCCCCGGCATTGGCCCCGTACGCCTCCTACTGGTTCCCGGACTCGCTGCCCGACGGCGTCCCCGGGCCCGGGATCACCTGGCGCTCCCTCGCGGGGTGGACACCCGAATCGGACCCCGACCTGGCCCACAACGCCTCGTGCGTCCCGCTCGCGCCGCGGTTCACGCCGGTGCCGCCGCATCCGGACGCCCGCGCCGACCAGGCCCGTATCTCCGCCCTGGTCTCCTTCGCGCCGACCGCGCGGAACCCCTCCCAGGGCTCCGCGACCGCCGACTACTACGCCCTCACCCACTGGGCGTACCTCGACGAGCTGGTGTTCTGGGGCGGCTCCGCCGGCGAGGGCATCGTGCTCGCGCCGAACGCCCCCGTCGTCGACGCCGCCCACCGCAACGGGGTCCGGGTCCTGGGCAACGTCTTCCTGCCGCCCATCGCGTACGGCGGTGACCTCCGGTGGACCCGGGACCTGGTCCAACGGGACTCCCTGGGCCGGTACCCGATCGCCGCCAAGCTCGTCGCAGTGGCGCGCGCGTACGGCTTCGACGGCTGGTTCGTGAACGCCGAGACCGACGGAGGGGACAGCGTCCTGGCCACCCGGATGCGGGGGTTCCTGCGCGCGCTGCGCGCCGCGGGCGAGCCGTACGGCCTGCGGATCACCTGGTACGACGCGATGAACAGCACGGGGAGGGTCGGCTGGCAGGGGGAACTCGACGCCCTCAACCAGGAGTTCTTCGAGGACCGGGCCGGTCGGGTCGCGGACACGATGTTCGTCGACTTCCGGTGGACCGCGCGTTCCCTGGCCGCTTCCGGCGCGCTCGCCGCCCGACTGGGGCGCTCCCCGTACGAGTTGTGGGCGGCGGTGGACACCGAGTCCCGGGGCTGGGACACGCCCGTCGACTGGGACGCCGTCATCCCGCGCGAGCGCGATCACGTCGTCGGCTACGGCTTCTACCGGCCCGAGTGGACGCTCGGCCACCTCTCCGACCGCTCCCCCGACGCCTTCCACCGGGCCGACGACCGCTTCTGGACCGGCGACTCCCTCGACCCGGCCCGACCCGCGCCCGAAACCGGCTGGCGGGCTCCGGCGACCGCCGTGGCGGACCGTTCGACCGTCGCGGCGCTGCCCTTCGCCTGCGCCTTCAACACCGGGCACGGGCTGCGCTGGTACGAGGACGGGAAGGTCACCTCCGACGCGCCGTGGAACCATCTCGGGCTCCAGGACCGGCTCCCGGGCCGCCGCTGGGTCGTGGAAACCGACGGGGTGCGCCCCGCCGTGACCCTGGACTTCGCCGACGCCTGGCGCGGCGGCTCCAGCCTGCTCGTGGCGGGCGCGCTCACCGCGCCCGTCGTCATCGGCCTGCACTCCACCCGTCTGCCCCTGTCCGGCCCCACCGCCGTGGAACTGGTCCACACCGCCGGGTCCGGTCCGGTGGGGGTGGAGGTCGGGATCGCCCTGCGCGAGCCGGCCGCTCCGGGCGAACCGGTCCCGTACACCTGGCCGGCGACCGTGACCCGGAGCGCCGGGCGGGGCTGGCTGCGCGCCCGGGCGAGTCTCGACGCACCGGCCGGGACGACTGCGTACGCGATCGCCGTACGGATCACCGCGCGCGGCACCGGACCGGTGCTCTGGCGGCTCGGTGCCCTGGCGGTACGCGACGCCACCGCCCGGCGGCCCCCGGGAGCCCCGGCCGCCCTGAGGGTGGACGCCTCCGCCCGGCGGGACGGTACGGCCGAGCTGCGCCTCTCCTGGCGTCGGGCGGCCGGTCCCGTCCGCCACTACGAGCTGCACCGGCGGCTTCCCGGCGGCGACCGTCGCTTCCTCGGCGGCACTTGCGGCACGGCCCTGTACCTGCCCGCCGTCAGCCGCTGCGGCCGGGAGCCCGCGACCGGGTTCGAGGTGCGGGCCGTCGACGAGCTGTACGCCGTCTCCGCCCCGGCCCGCACCGCCCTCGGCTGGGAGTGAGGCTCAGGGGGAGTGCGGGGCCGTGCGTGGCACCGTGACCGTCACGCGCAGTCCGTGGGGCGGGTTCGTCTCGTACGAGAGGGACCCGCCGCCCGAGGCGAGCAGCGCCCGGGAGATGGACAGGCCGAGGCCGGAGCCCTTGACGTTCTGGTGGCGCCCGCTGCGCCAGAAGCGGTCGCCGACGCGCTGGAGCTCCTCCTCGGTCAGGCCGGGTCCCCGGTCGGCGACGACGACGTGGACGGTGCGGCCCTGCGCGGCGACCGACACCTCGACTTCCTCTCCCTCCGGGGTGAACTTGAGGGCGTTGTCGATGACCGCGTCCAGCGCGCTGGACAGCGCGATGGGGTCGGCCCACCCGGTGACGGCGGCCGGGCCGGTCTCGGTCAGCCGTACGCCCTTCTCCTCGGCGTAGGGGCGCCAGGCGGCGATCCGTTCGGCGGCGAGCGCGCCCACGTCCGTCAGGGTGATCTCGGCGGTGGCGTGCTCGGCCAGCGCCAGGTCCAGCAGGTCGTCCAGGACCTGGGTCAGGCGCTTGCCCTCGGTGCGCACGGAGGCGATCTCCGCGTTTCCCTCGGGCAGTTCGAGGGCGAGCAGCTCGATCCGCAGGAGCAGCGCGGCGAGCGGGTTGCGCAGTTGGTGGGAGGCGTCGGCGACGAACGCCCGCTGCTGCTCCAGTACGTCTTCCACGTTGTCGGCCATCTCGTTGAACGAGTGGGCCAGGCGTCGGAGTTCCGGGGGGCCGCCGGCGGCGGCGACCCTGGAGTTCATGCGTCCGGTGGCGATGCCGTGCGCGGCGGCGTCGAGGGTGCGGACGGGCTTGAGGACCCAGCTGGTGAGCCGCAGGGCGGCTCCGAAGGCCAGCAGCATGGCGGCGGCGAGGCCGCCCGCGATCAGCAGCCAGCCTTGCAGGATGCGGGCGCGCAGTTGGCCGGTGGGTGATTCGGTGGCGACGACGGCGACGACGTCCCCGTCGAGGACGACCGGGGAGGCGACGAGCAGTTTGGCATGCGTCTGCCAGGGCCACACCTGGCCCGGGTCGTGGCTTCGGCGTCCGGCGAGGGCTTCCTCGAAGGCCCGGCGGCCCTCGCCGGATTCCGGGAGCTGCCACCAACCGGGGGCGCGGACCATGGCGTTGTCGTCGCGGTAGAAGATGCCGACGCGGATGCCGTACAGCTCCTGGTAGCGGGCCAGTTCCAGTTGGAGGGTCTCGCGGCGCTGATCGGCGCCGGTGGCGGCGGAGCCCTCGGCGTCGATGACGAACTGGGCGAGGGCGGCGAAGCGGGCGCTGTCGTCGATCCGGTCGACGACCACCCGTTGCTGCTGACCGGCGGCGAGGCTGACGGCGAGCGGGAAGCCGAGCGCGAGCAGGACGCCCGCCATGAGGACGACGAGCAGGGGAAGCAGCCGGGCGCGCACGACGGGGCCTTGCTAGGGGGCGGGCGGGGCGACGAGCCGGTAGCCCACCCCGCGCACGGTCTCGATGAGGGCCGGCATGCGCAGCTTGGAGCGCAACGAGGCGACGTGGACTTCGAGGGTCCGCCCGGTGCCTTCCCAACTGGTGCGCCAGACCTCACTGATGATCTGCTCGCGCCGGAAGACGACGCCGGGGCGCTGGGCGAGCAGTGCGAGCAGGTCGAACTCCTTGCGGGTGAGCGGGACGTCGGCGCCGTCCACGGTGACGCGGCGGGTGGGCAGCTCGATGGCGACGGGCCCGAGCCGGACCACGGACGGGACGCCGGTCCCCGTCGCGGCGGCCTCCTCGGAGGCGCCGGTGCGGCGGGCGACGGCGTGGATGCGTGCGAGGAGCTCACCGGTGTCGTAGGGCTTGACGACGTAGTCGTCGGCGCCCATGTTCAGGCCGTGGATGCGGGAGCGTACGTCGCCTCGGGCGGTCACCATGATGACGGGCGTGGCGGTGCGCTTGCGGATCTTGCCGCAGACCTCGTAACCGTCCTGGTCGGGCAGGCCGAGGTCGAGCAGGATCACCCCGTAGGGAGAGGTCGGGGCACCCGCCGGAAGCAGGGCGTGGAGGGCTTCCTCGCCGCTGCGGGCGTGGGTGACCTGGAAGCCGTGCCGGGCGAGGATCGCGGACAGCGCGGCGGCGACGTGGTCGTCGTCCTCGACGAGCAGCAGTCTCACGGGGTCCCCTTTCCTCGGTCGGTCGATGGCACGCGCGCGTGGCCACCCTGCATCCACGCCGATGCAGAGTCCCACGTCAAGAGGGTTCAGGTCTCGCGAGTCTTCCGTTATGCACCCGGTACGCGTAAGGAAGGGCGTCGGCCGCGGTCGCCCACGGAGCGTATCCGGGCGAGGCCGGATCGTTATGCTCAATTCTCCCTCAGATGTGATGACGGTGTGAGCGTCACGTCACTACTGTCCTCCCAACCGACGGAGGACGGAGCAAGAAGCCGATGAGCGGAGTATCAGTGACCGAGGACGTTCAGGACGCGGCGGGGGCCGCGGACGGCCTGGTCGTACTGAGCAACGTCAACAAGCACTTCGGCGCGCTGCACGTGCTTCAGAACATCGATCTGAGCATTGCCCGCGGTGAGGTCGTCGTGGTGATCGGTCCCTCGGGATCGGGCAAGTCCACGCTGTGCCGGACCATCAACCGCCTGGAGACGATCGATTCGGGGACCATCACGGTCGACGGCAAGGAACTGCCCTCCGAGGGCAGGGAGCTGGCGCGGCTGCGGGCCGATGTCGGCATGGTCTTCCAGTCGTTCAACCTGTTCGCGCACAAGACGGTGCTGCAGAACGTGATGCTGGGTCAGCTCAAGGTCCGCAAGGCGGACAAGGCGGCGGCGCTGGAGAAGGCGAAGTCGCTGCTGGACCGGGTGGGGGTCGGCTCCCAGGCGGACAAGTACCCGGCGCAGCTCTCCGGTGGTCAGCAGCAGCGCGTGGCGATCGCCCGGGCGCTGGCGATGGACCCGAAGGTGATGCTCTTCGACGAGCCCACTTCGGCCCTCGACCCGGAGATGATCAACGAGGTGCTGGAGGTCATGCAGCAGCTCGCCCGGGAGGGGATGACGATGGTGGTCGTGACGCACGAGATGGGCTTCGCCCGCTCCGCGGCCAACCGGGTCGTCTTCATGGCCGACGGGAAGATCGTCGAAGAGGCCACCCCGGAGCAGTTCTTCGCCAACCCGCGCAGCGACCGCGCCAAGGACTTCCTGTCGAAGATCCTTCACCACTGACGGTCCTCGTCTGGTAGTGATCCGGTGGCGGCCCGGAGCCACGTGTCGCCCGCCGTCCAACAACGTCTCATACGAGGGAAGTTCACGATGAAGGTTTACAAGGCCGGTGCGGCCGTCGCCGCGGCCGTCGCTCTCGCCCTGACCGCGACCGCCTGTGGCGGCGGCAGCGACAAGTCCTCCGGTGGCACCAGTGCGTCCGGTGACTCCAAGGGCAAGATCGTCATCGGCATCAAGTTCGACCAGCCGGGTGTGGGTCTCAAGACCCCGGACGGCAAGTTCACCGGTTTCGACGTCGACGTCGCGACGTACGTCGCCAAGGAACTCGGCTACGAGCCGAGCCAGATCGAGTTCAAGCAGGCCGTCAGCTCCGAGCGCGAGAACCTGATCGCCAACGGCGACGTCAAGCTGGTCGTCGCGAGCTACTCGATCAACGACAAGCGCAAGCAGAAGGTCGACTTCGCCGGCCCCTACCTCCTGGCCCACCAGGACCTGCTGGTCCGCGCCGACGACACCTCGATCACCAAGGCCGAGGACCTCAACAAGAAGAAGCTCTGCTCCGTCACCGGCTCCACCTCGGCGCAGAACGTCAAGACCAAGCTCGCCCCCGAGGCCGACCTCCAGGAGTTCCCGGGCTACTCCGAGTGCCTCACCGGCCTGGAGAACAAGGCCGTGGACGCCCTGACCACGGACAACTCGATCCTGGCGGGCTACGCCTCGCAGGACAAGAACAAGGGCAAGTTCAAGCTGGTCGGGCTGAACCTGAGCAACGAGAACTACGGCATCGGCCTCAAGAAGGGCGACAAGGACCTGCAGACCAAGGTCAACGCCGCGCTCAAGAAGATGGTCGCGGACGGTGCCTGGGAGGCGGCCGTGAAGAAGAACTTCGGGCCGGCCGACTACAAGAACGAGCCTGCCCCGCAGATCACCGAAGGCAGCTGATTCCCCGGTGAGGAGCGTCGCCGCCCGCCTGCCGCGGGCGGCGGCGCGCCCCACCGGCCATCCTGGGGAGAGCGCAGGGCAACGTGTTCGACTTTCTTGATTCCGGGCAGTACGACCTGCTCGGAGCCTTCTGGGTGACGGTTCAGCTCACCCTCTACTCGGCGGTCGGTTCCCTCATATGGGGCACCGTCCTGGTCGGGATACGGGTCAGCCCCGTCCCGCTGATGCGCGGCTTCGCCGCCGTGTACGTCAACGTGGTGCGCAACACCCCGCTGACCGTGCTGATCCTCGCCTGCTCGCTGGGCCTCAGCCAGACCCTGGGCATCACGCTCGGCGGCAGCACCTTCAAGGAGACCGGCTTCCGGCTGGCCGTCCTGGGTCTGACCGCCTACACCGGCACCTTCGTCTGCGAGGCGCTGCGCTCCGGCATCAACACCGTGCCCGTCGGGCAGGCCGAGGCCGCCCGCGCGCTGGGCCTGAGTTTCTTCCAGGTACTCACACTGGTCGTGCTCCCCCAGTCCTTCCGGGCGGTCATCGCGCCGCTCGCGAACGTACTGATCGCCCTCACGAAGAACACCACCGTGGCGGCGGCCATCGGCGTGGCCGAAGCGGCCCTGCTGATGAAGGAGATGATCGAGAACGAGGCGCAGGCGCTCTTCGAGGTCTTCGCCGTGTTCGCCTTCGGCTTCGTCGTACTCACCCTGCCCACCGGCCTGCTGCTGGGCTGGGTGGCCAAGCGAATGGCGGTGAAGCGATGAGTACCGTGCTGTACGACACCCCCGGCTCCAAGGCCAAGGTCCGCAACTGGATCTACTCCGCCGTCTTCCTCGTGCTGCTGGGCCTGGCCCTGTGGTGGGCGCTGGGCCTCATGGCGGACAAGCGCCAGCTCGACTGGGAGAAGTGGAGCCCGTTCGTCACCGACGGGCAGATCTGGACGACGTTCCTGATCCCCGGCCTGCTGGGGACGCTCAAGGCCGCTGTGATCGCGATGGTGATCGCGCTTCCGCTCGGCGCGCTGCTCGGCATCGGCCGGCTCTCCGACCACGCCTGGGTGCGCGTCCCGGTCGGCGCGGTCGTGGAGTTCTTCCGCGCCATCCCGGTCCTGATGCTGATGCTGTTCGGCTTCGCGCTGTACGTGAAGTTCTCGAACGTCGAGTCCGAGATCCGGCCGCTGTACGCGGTGGTCACGGGCCTGGTCCTGTACAACGCCTCGGTCATCGCCGAGATCGTCCGGGCCGGCATCCAGTCGCTGCCGCGCGGGCAGACCGACGCGGCCAAGGCGATCGGCATGCGCAAGGGCCAGACCATGGCGTACGTCCTGCTCCCGCAGGCCGTGACCGCCATGCTGCCCGCGCTGGTGAGCCAGCTCGTGGTGATCCTCAAGGACACCGCGCTCGGTGGCGCGGTCCTCGGTTACGGCGAGCTGCTGTCGATGAACCGGCAGATCTCGGCGAACTACAGCAACACCATCCCGACGCTGATCGTGATCGCGGCGCTGTTCGTCGCCGTGAACTACGGTCTCGCCGCCGCCGCCTCCTGGCTGGAGCGCCGGCTGCGGCAGTCGAAGAAGAGCACCGGCGCGGTCGTGGGCGTGGCCGAGGCCGGCGATCTTGCCACGGGCAACAACAGCACCGGGTGAGGGCCCTCCTACGGCGGGCGACGGTTCGCGGAGACCACTCCCGCTGACGGTAAGTCCGCTGATGCGAAGTCAGTCATAGTGCGTAGCCTGTGTGGTGCGGCGAAATCCTTCGCCGCACCACACAGTGCTGTCCGGACCGGTGTCACTTGACGCAGGCACCTCCAGTCGGTTGCATACGTTGTGTGATCACATACCGGACATCGGGAGCCGCACCATGGACCCGGTGATCGTCGTCGGCGGGGGGCCCGTCGGGCTGTCGCTGTCCCTCGCCCTGGCCGGCCAAGGCGTGCCCTGCGTCGTACTGGACGAGGGGCCCGGCAAGGACGAGCCCCGACCGGCCCGTTCCGTCGTCCTGCACTCCGACACCGTTTCCATGGCCCACCGGCTCGGTTGTACGACACTGCGCGACGAGGGCGCCTACTACGCGGCCTGGCGCACGATGCGGCGGGGCCGGGACTCCGGGCGGATCACCTTCGAGGACCTCCCGGCGCCGCTGCACCTGCCGCAGCACGCCCTGACGCGCGGCCTGCGGGACGCCGCCGTCGCCGAGCCTCTGGTCCGACTGGTCACCGACACCCGCCTGGACTCCCTGGAGCAGGACGGCCGCGGGGTCACCGCCCACACCCGGGGCGCCGAGACCACCTGGTGGCGCGGAAGTCACCTCGTGGGCTGTGACGGAGCCCGCTCGACCGTACGCAAGCTGCTCGGCATCCGCTTCCCGGGCCGCACCGCCGTCGAGCGGCACGCCGTGGCCGCCCTGCGCACCGAACTGCCCTGGCCCGGCGAGGCGTTGCTGCACCGGGGCGCGACGGGCGAGGTCACCGCCCGGCCGCTGCCCGACGGGGTGTGGCGGCTGGACTGGCTGCTCCCGCCGCGCGGCGGGCTCGTCACCCCCGACGCGCTCGTCACCCTGATCCGCGACACCCTGGCGGGGTGGTGCGGGGGCACGACCCCGCCGTACGACCTGATCGACACCGGCGTGCACACCCTGCACCACCGCCTCGCCCGGCGCTGGCGCGACGGCCGGGCCTTCCTCGCCGGGGACGCGGCGCACCTGCTGGGCGCGCTCGGCACGCAGGGGGTCGAGGAGGGGCTGCGGGACGCGGAGAACCTGGCCTGGAAGCTCGCGCTGGACTGGCACCAGGGGGCCTCCGAGGCGCTGCTGGACAGTTACGAGGAAGAGCGGCGCAGGGCGGTCGCGGCCCGGCTGCGCGTCGCCGACCAGGCGTTGCCTGCCCTGCGCGGCGGGGCCGGGCTGCGTACGTACCTCCCCGGGGCGGCACGGTCCGCGGAGGGCCTGCTCACCGACGGCCACCTCGGCCGGGGCGCGCTGGGCGGGGAGCCGACGTACGCCCCGCCCGTGGCCGTACGGGAGGTGCCGACCGCCACCGAACCCGGCGGCCCGGTGGCGAACGTGCCGGTGACCGCGCCCGACGGGTCGACGGTGCCGCTGCGGGACCTGCTGGGGCGGGGCAGGCTGCTGGTGCTCCTGGTCGCCCCGGGCACCGGGGTGTGGGACCGGCGACACTGGCTGGGCGCCGGGTTGATGCCCCGACTCGCGGCGGCCGTCAGCGCCCTCCCCGTGCGGGCCGAACTCCTGGTGGCCGACGGCTACCCGGGCGCTCCCGCGCACACCGTGCTGCTCGTCCGCCCCGACGGCCATCTGGCGGCCACCTTCGCCGGGGTCCGGCCGGCGGAACTGTACGAGGCGGCCGACGCCGTCCGCTGCGGTCCCCCGGCTCCGGCGGCCGGCGTTCCCTCTGCGCTCGATGAGACGTCCACCACGCCCACCGGTGTGATCGATTGACCCTCTTGCCTTCCCGTGCTTCACTCGCGGTCATGACCGGCAACGACGTACGCCTGTGGCGGAGGGTCCACATGGACCTGCTCCGCTACGCGGGCTGCGTGTGTCGCCCTTCCTGCTGATTCGCCCCTTCTTCCCGCGCCCCGTTTTCCCGTGTCCTTCCGGGACCGGCGGCGCGCACCCGCGAACCCCCAGGACGGTCAATCCCATGTCTGCGCCCACGCACGCGCCTGCCCCGGCCACCTCCGCCGCCGACTCTCCCGCCGCTTCTCCCTCCGCCCTCCTCTCCTCCCCTGCCGCCGCCGCACCGACGACGGCGGAACTGCTCGCCTTCGCGCTGCGCACCGCGGCCGACTCCGAGCTCGTCGCCTCGCTCCCCCTGGACCCGCAAGGGCGGACCTGGATCCGGCTGGACGGCCCCCGGGGCAGCGAGGCCTGGCTGATCGGCTGGCCGCCGGGCACCGGCACCGGCTGGCACGACCACGCGGAGTCGCGGGGCGCGTTCGCCACCGCCCGGGGGAAGCTGACCGAGCGCTCCCTGGCCGTGCGCCTGCCGTCGGAAGGCTGGCGGAGCCTGGAGCTGGCGCCGGACGTGGACCGCGGCCGGGGCGTCCCGGCGGGCGAGGGGCGCGGTTTCGGTGAGCACCACGTCCACGAGGTGCTCAACGAGTCGCGGACCGAGCACGCCGTCTCGGTGCACGCGTACTATCCGCCGCTCCCCTTGATCCGCCGCTACAGCCGCACCGGCCCGGTGCTCCGGCTGGAGCACGTCGAGCGCCCGGCGGACTGGCAGTGAGCGGCGTGCCGCAGGGCATCGACGCCCTGGTCGACCGACTCCGTACGACCTACGCGCGCGTCTCCCCCGAGGAGGCCGCGGCCGCGAGGCGGGACGAGGGGGCGCTCCTGATCGACATCCGCTACCAGGCACTGCGCGAACGGGACGGACTGATCCCGGGCGCCGTGGTCGTGGAGCGCAACGAACTGGAGTGGCGGCTCGACCCCCAGGGGTCCCACCGGCTCCACGAGGCGACAGGTCACGACCTGCGGGTCGTGGTGATCTGCAACGAGGGCTACGCCTCGACGCTGGCGGCGGCCTCCCTGCACGGGCTGGGCCTCCACCGCGCGACGGACCTGACCGGCGGCTTCCAGGCCTGGAAAGCGGCCGGCCTGCCGGTCGCCCCACCGGAGGCCGCCGCGCGACCGTGATCGCGGTCCCCGCCGGCGCGGACCCCGGTGCCACGCCGGCACCGATCACGCCGCCGTCCGGTGTCCCGCCGCGCCGGTGCCCCGGGGCTCAGTCCCCGGGGTATCCGTCCCCGTCCTCCCCCTCGGCCTCCGATTCCAGCGCGCGGCGGACCACCCGCAGGGCCACGCCCTCCGGATACCCCTTGCGCGCCAGCATCCCGGCGAGGCGCCGCATCCGCTTGTCCCGCTCAAGGCCCCGGGTCGCCCGGAGCTTGCGCTCCACGAGCTCCCGGGCCGTCTGTTCCTCCTGGTCGGAGTCCAGTTGTTCCAGGGCTTCCCGGACGAGCGTGGCGTGGACCCCCTTGGTCCGCAGTTCCTGGGCGAGCGCCCGGCGGGCAAGGCCGCGGCCCCGGTGTCTGGACTCGACCCAGGCACCGGCGAAGGCGGCGTCGTCGATCAGGCCCACCTCCTCGTACCGGGAGAGGACCTCCTGCGACACCTCTTCGGGGATGCCCCGCTTCTCCAGCGCGTCGGCGAGCTGGCGCCGGGTCCGCGGCATCCCGGTGAGCAGGCGCAAGCAGATCGCCCGCGCCTGCTCCTCGGGGCTCTGGGGCGGCAGTTCCTGACGGCCCTCCCGGCCGCTCTCCCTGTCGCCCCGTTCCCGCTCCCGCACGGGTCAGCTCTTGGCCACGGCGGCCTTGGCCGTCGTCTTGGCCTTCGACGCGGGGGCGGGCACGGCCGCGGCGTCGGCGGAAGCCTCCGCACCGGCCTCCGCGGTCGCGGCGTCCTTGCGCACGCCCACGCCCAGCTTCTCCTTGATCTTCCGCTCGATCTCGTTGGCGAGATCCGGGTTGTCCTTGAGGAAGTTGCGGGCGTTCTCCTTGCCCTGGCCCAGCTGGTCGCCCTCGTACGTGTACCAGGCACCGGCCTTGCGTACGAAACCGTGCTCCACGCCCATGTCGATCAGGCCGCCCTCGCGGCTGATGCCCTGGCCGTAGAGGATGTCGAACTCGGCCTGCTTGAAGGGCGGCGCGACCTTGTTCTTGACGACCTTGACGCGGGTACGGTTGCCGACCGCGTCGGTGCCGTCCTTGAGGGTCTCGATACGACGGATGTCGAGGCGCACGGAGGCGTAGAACTTCAGCGCGCGGCCACCGGTGGTGGTCTCGGGCGAGCCGAACATCACACCGATCTTCTCGCGGAGCTGGTTGATGAAGATCGCGGTGGTCTTCGACTGGTTGAGCGCGCCGGTGATCTTGCGGAGCGCCTGGCTCATCAGTCGGGCCTGGAGACCCACGTGGGAGTCGCCCATCTCACCCTCGATCTCCGCGCGCGGCACGAGCGCCGCGACGGAGTCGATGACGATCAGGTCGAGCGCGCCGGAGCGGACCAGCATGTCCACGATCTCCAGCGCCTGCTCGCCCGTGTCCGGCTGCGACAGGATGAGGTTGTCCGTGTCGACGCCGAGCGCCTTCGCGTACTCGGGGTCGAGCGCGTGCTCGGCGTCCACGAAGGCGACGGTGCCGCCGGCCTTCTGCGCGTTGGCCACGGCGTGGAGGGTCAGGGTCGTCTTACCGGAGGACTCCGGTCCGTACACCTCGATCACACGGCCGCGGGGCAGCCCGCCGACGCCGAGCGCGATGTCCAGCGCGGTCGACCCGGTGGGGATGACCTCGATGGGGTCGTTCGGCTTGTCGCCGAGGCGCATGACCGCACCCTTGCCGAATTGCCGTTCAATCTGTGCGAGCGCGGCGTCGAGAGCCTTCTCGCGGTCGGTGCCTGCCATGGGTTCCACCCGGTTTGCTTGAGTCGATCGCTTCACGCCATTGACGCTAACGCCTGCCACTGACAATGCGCTCCCACGCCCGGTTCGGCTGTGGATAACCAATGAGAATGCGTGTTCGATTTCCGTGTCAAGCCGGCCACGTCGAGGGTGACCGGATGGCCCAGGGGCAGCGGGTCGACACCTTGCGCATGCCCGTCGTGGCGGTGGGTACGACCCCCTCCGTACACGGGCGCGGAAACGGTCCACGCGACGAGGGGTGTCCAAAGTGATTCGAAAGCTGCAGGCGGTCGCGCTGGACTGCGCCGATCCGGTCCGGCTCGCGGAGTTCTACGCGGAACTCCTCGGCGGCCGGGTGGTCGCCGACCCGGAGGATCCCGACTGGTTCGAGGTGCACGGCTTCGAGGGAACGCCGCTGGCCTTCCAGCGGGTGGACGACCACCGACCGCCGCGGTGGCCGGGTGGGGAGCACCCGCAGCAGCTCCACCTGGACTTCGACGTGGACGACCTCGACGGGGAGGAGGAGCGGGTGCTCGCCCTCGGCGCGACCGTGTTGGAGCGGACGGACCGGCTCCGCTTGGAGGCCAACTGGCGGGTCTACGCGGACCCGGCCGGCCACCCGTTCTGCCTCTGCCTCCACTGAGCGGGGCGGCGCGGGCGGCGCGGGCCGGGCCGCGGCGCCGCCGCCCCCGCCGCGAGGCAACGGGGACGGCGCGTGGGGGTTACGGCCCGTGTGGGGTTACGGCTTGGGCAGGGTGCAGCCGGGGCGGGTGAGGTCGATCTTGTTGCCGGCGCCTATGCACGGGACGATGATGTAGGTCTCCTGGGCGTAGTTGATGCCCTCGCGGACCGTGACCACGCCGTTCTGGTCCACCTCGCACGGGTTGTTGTCCGTGCAGCGCTCGCCGTTCTCGTTGCCCGTGTTGTTCACGGCGACGACCTTGCCGCTCGCGGTGTCGATCACCGGCGAGCCGGACGTACCGCCGATGGTGTTGCACGACGAGGTGTAGCGGACCGAGTCCTTCCAGGTCCAGGCGCCTTCCTTGAGGCGGTAGGCGAACCCGTCGACGTCGCAGCTGTAGGTGCGCTTCCAGTAGCCCGAGACCACCTTGATCGGCGTCCCCTGAACCGGGTGCGCGTCGTTGAGGGTCAGGGCGCTGATGCCGTACTGGCTCTGGATCTGCGCGTACGTCGAGGTCAGCTGGTAGATCGAGATGTCGGTGTCGGTCATCGTCGCGTAGGCGACCTTGCTCGCCCGCAGCGTCGCCACCTTGCTGCCGTTGGCGTTGAGCAGTGAGAACGACCGGGTGGACCGCTGGTCCTTGACGACCTGGCCCGGCTCGGGGAAGCCGGTCTCCAGGCAGTGCCCGTTGGACAGCACGAGCGCGGGGTCGGTCGGCTGCGATCCGGGGGCGCGGACGACGGAGCCGGAGCAGTTGCTGAGCGCGACCGTCCCCGCGTAGGTGACCGTGACGGCCTGCGCGGCCCGGTCCCGCGAGGAGGCCGGTGCCTGCGGGGCTGCGTCCCGGGGTACGGAGGCCACGGCCGGGGCCGCTCCCGCTCCGATCAGCAGCAGGGAGAGCACGGCGCCGGCGAGAGGCTTGTTCATGTGGGGGTTCCCCTCTGGTGACGATGCAACCGAAGATCCTCCGGTTGTCATGCGCATTGTTGGGACGTCGGGCCCCAACCCACAAGAGGGCATGGCGAGTTGACGAAAGCCGCTATCACCCCGGCAGTTGACGGCCCGCCGGCCGAAACCACCTCCCTGACCGTCCCCCGCGCCGCCCCCAACTGCCGCAAGGGCCGCATCCGGTACCGAACGGGGGCGGGAGCGGCATAACCGCCCCCATGGGTCCCCACCCGGCCCCGGCCCCCGACTCCCCCATGCCCATCGGTACCCTGCGGTGCCCCCGGGACCGAGGG
This sequence comes from Streptomyces sp. A1136, assembly GCF_004795055.1. Taxonomy (GTDB): domain Bacteria; phylum Actinomycetota; class Actinomycetes; order Streptomycetales; family Streptomycetaceae; genus Streptomyces. The sequence goes on along the minus strand of NZ_SSBJ01000006.1, from coordinate 31,369 downwards.
CGCTCATTCCGCTTTGGAGGAACCATGGCCATCAAGAAGGCCACGATCCAGCAGCAGGTGGCCGAGGCCATCGCCCAGATCAATCCGGCCGACCGGCCCATCGTCACAATCCAGGCCATCGCCGGCCCCAGCGTCTGGCTGATGAGCATGCTCGGCCTGATCGGCCAGATGTTCCTCACCTACTACTTCGTCACCGTGACGGAGCAGGCCGTGGTCCTGCACAAGGCGAGCCGGATGAGCAACCGGCCGCAGGAGATCGTCTTCGCCATACCGCCGGCCCAGGCCGTCGGCGCGGTCACCGAGATCAAGCGCAACGCCGTCTGGAGCTCGTTCCGCTTCCAGCTCCCGGGCCAGGAGCGGCCGACCCGGATGAATGTGCACCGCCTCTGGCGCAACGAGATGGACCAGCTCCTGGGCCTGCTGACGGCCCAGCAGCAGCCGGTCGCCTGACGCGGTCGCACCGGTGGCCGGATCTCACCCCACGGGGCGGGTCCGGTCGCCGGGCCCCACCGGGATCGGGCGGCGGCGAAGGGTTCCGACTCAGGTGACAACCTCCGGTTGACACCTCCTGAGTTGTCAACCTACGGTTGCACCATGACGAACCCTTCCGCGGAACCAGTTCGCATGACCAGTCCGGTACGCCTCGACGACCTGATCGAGGCGATCAAGAAGGTCCACCCCGACACGTTGGAACAGCTCAGCGGAGCCGTCGTGGCCGCCGAGCACCTCGGCGACGTCGCCGACCACCTCATCGGCCACTTCGTCGACCAGGCCCGCCGCTCCGGCGCCTCCTGGACCGACATCGGCCGCAGCATGGGCGTCACCCGCCAGGCCGCCCAGAAGCGCTTCGTCCCCAAGGCCGACAAGGCCGGGGGCGACAGCGGCGAGGGCGCCGGTATCGACCCGGCCCAGGGCTTCGCCCGCTTCACCCCCCGCGCCCGGGGCGTCGTCGTGGCCTCGCAGAACGAGGCCCGCGCCGGTCGGAGCACCGAGATCCGCACCGAACACCTGGTGCTGGGCCTGCTCGCCGAGCCCGAGGGACTCGCCGCGCTCGTCCTCGACGGGCACCACGTCACCGAGGACGCCGTGCGCGCCGCGGTCGCCGCGGTCCTGCCGGAGCCCGCGGATCCGGCCGAGCTGCCCGCCCTGATCCCCTTCGACGCCGGCGCCAAGAAGGCCCTGGAGCTGACGTTCCGCGAGGCCTTGCGCCTGGGCCACCCCTACGTCGGCACCGAGCACGTGCTGCTCGCCCTCCTCGAACTGGAGAACGGTCAGGGCGTGCTCAGCGGCCTCGGCCTGGAGAAGGGCGCCGTCGAGGCGACCGTCACCGACGCCCTGGCAGCAATCGTCGAAGGGACGACCCCGGAGTAGCGGGGTCCCCGTCGTCCGCCCGTCCCCCGTCGTCCGCCCGTCCCCCGCCGTCCCGTCCCCCGCCGTCGGACGTGTCGGCGCCCTCCGTCACCTCGTAGCGCTTCACGTACGCCCCGAGGAAGGCCTGGAGCGTGGCGACGGCCGGGATCGCGATGAGCGCCCCGACCGCTCCCAGCAGTGCGGTGCCCGCGATGACCGACCCGAAGGCGACCGCCGGGTGGATGTCCACCGTCTTCGCGGTCAGCTTGGGCTGGAGCACGTAGTTCTCGAACTGCTGGTAGATCACCACGAAGCCGAGTACGTACAGCGCGTACCAGGGGTCGACCGTGAAGGCGATCAGCATGGGCAGCGCGCCCGCCAGGTAGGTTCCGATGGTGGGGACGAACTGCGACACCAGACCCACCCACACGGCGAGCGCGGGCGCGTACGGCACGTTCAGGACCGCGAACACCACGTAGTGGGCGATGCCGGAGATCAGCGCCATCAGTCCGCGCGAGTACAGGTACCCGCCCGTCTTCGCGACGGCGATCTCCCAGGCGCGCAGTACCTCCGACTGCTTGGCGGGCGGCAGCACGGAGCACAGCGCGCGCCGCAGCCGCGGACCGTCCGCGGCGAAGTAGAAGGAGAACAGCCCGACGGTCAGCAGCTTGAACAGGCCGCCGAGCACGGTGGCGGAGACGTCGAGCACCCCGCTCGCGCTGTTGCGCACGTACTTCTGCAACCAGTCCGAGTGCAGCAGGCTGTCCTGGATCTCCAGCCGGGACAGATCGGTGTGGAACGTCGTGTTGACCGTCCTGATCACGGAGTCGAGGTAGCGGGGGAAGCCCTCCACCATGTCGACGATCTGCCCGGCGAGGATCGAGCCGAGCAGGGCCACGAATCCGGCGCCCGCGACGAACACCCCGAGGAACACCAGGAAGGTGGCGAGCCCGCGGCGCATGCCGCGGGCGGCCATCCGGGACACGGCGGGTTCGACGGCGAGCGCGAGGAAGAAGGCGATCAGGATGTTGACGAGCAGCCCGATCAGCTGGTGGAAGGCCCAGCTGCCGAGCTGGAAACAGGCGACGAGGGCCAGTACCAGGATCACCGCGCGGGGCAGCCAGCGCGGCATCCGGGCCGCGTCCGCCGCATCGGACCGGGCCACCGGTCCGATGGCCCGGGGGGACGGTGTGACCGGGCCGTCACCGGCCCGTCCGCCGTGCTCGGCCCCTTCGATTCGTTCGGTTCCCGCGCTTCGTCCGGGTTCTTCCGGTCGTTCGGGCCGGAGGGGGGTCGTCTCTTCTGTCGCTGCCACGCACCCCAGTCTGACCCACCCCGTGCCGCGGCGGGCGGGCCGGGCGCCCGGTCAGCGCCGCGAGGCGGGCACGTCCATCGCCGAACACACCGCGCGCCACACGTCCTTGGCCTCCCAGCCGGCTTCCAGCGCCTGGTACACGGTGCGCCCGCCGAGCTCCGTCATGACGTGGTCCCGCGCGAAGGAGTCCGCGTAGGCCGCCCCGAAGTGCTCGGCCATCCGCTCCCAGAAAATCGTCAACCGCATGCCACCAGTATCGCGCCCCGGAGAGTGCACCGGCGGCGTTCGCACCCCCGACCGCAGGTCCGGCGCCCTACGGTTCCGACATGCCTGGAGACGAAGCCGCGTCGGCTGCGCCGACCCCGCTCGCCCGCGCCGAGCGGTTCATCTGGCTCACGGCGCGGGTGCTGGAGCAGCACCGGTTCGCGTACCACTTCCTCGGCGGCGACCCCGACGCCGTGGACCGCGCCCTGGAGGCGTACCTGGGCGCCGACGGCGGCTACGGGCACGCCCTCGACCCGGACCTGCGCGGACCGCTGAGCCGGCCACCGCACGCCGCGTACGCCCTGCGGGTGCTCGATACCCTCGGCCGCTGCGGGGGCCGGCGGGTGGACCGGCTCTGCACCCACCTGGCCTCGCTCTCCACCCCCGACGGAGCGCTCCCGGCGGTGTTCCCCGCAGAGGACGACCTGCCGACGGCCCCTGACCACCCGCCGCACGACGATCCGCCGGGCGCGCTGCTGACCACCGGCCCGGTCGTCGGCGCGCTGCACCGCAACCGGGTGTGGCACGCCTGGCTGTTCCGGGCCACCGAATTCTGCTGGGACCGCGTCGAGACGCTGCGCCACTGGCACCCGTACGAGGTCCAGGGCGCGGTGGCGTTCCTCGACGGCGTGCCCGACCGGGGCCGGGCCGCGGCGGCCGCGGACCGGCTGGGACGGCTGGTGCGCGAAGGGCACCTGGTGGTGCTCGATCCGGCGCGCCGGGACGCTCACCCGACGGCTCCCGGGTACGCGCCGGGCGAGCGGTTGTTCCCGTACGACTTCGCGCGCCGCCCCGAGTCGCCCGCTCGGGGCTGGTTCACGGACGCGGAGATGAGCCGGTCCTTGGACTTCCTCGCCGCCCGGCAGCAGCCGGACGGGGGCTGGCCGGCGCCCACCGGGGCCCGAGGGGCGGGCAGCTCCCCCGAGCGGCGCCCGATCGCCACGCTTGAGGCGCTCTTGACACTGCGCGCCTACGGCCGCCTCCCCTGATCGCCCTAGCCGCCCAGCGCTCGCAGACCGGCCGTGACGAGGACCGCCGCGCCGACCACGACGAGGAACGGGGCGCGCAGCACCAGCGCGAGCGCGGCGGCGGCCAGGCCCGCGGCGCGGGCGTCGAGCACGAGTTCGTGGCCGGTGCTGAAGGTCTGCTGGGCGGTGAGGGCGGTGAGCAGGGCGACGGGCAGCAACGCGGACAGCTTGCGCACGGCCGGCCGCTCCAGGGCTCCGGCGGGTACGAGCAGCCCGGCGAGCTTGACGGCGTAGCAGCCGACGACGGTCAGCCCGATGGCGATCCAGACGTTCACGAGCGGCGTCCCTTCATCCACAGCACGGCGGGCGCGGCCAGTGCCGCGACCAGCACGGGCACCCCGGAGGGCAGTACGGGCAGCAGGCCGAGGCCCAGGACGAGCGCGAGGGCCGCGACGGCCCGCTCGGTGGGGCTCTTGACCATCGGGGCGAGCAGGGCGAGGAAGACGGCCGGCCCGGCGGCGTCCAGCCCCCAGACGGTGGTGTCGCCGATGGCCTCGGCGCCGAGCGCGCCGAGCAGGGTGGTGAGGTTCCACAGCACGTACAGGCTCAGGCCGGTCACCGTGAAACCGAGCCGCGCCGACGTGCGGCCGGGCTGGGCGAGGGCGACCGCGGTCGTCTCGTCGATGACCCAGTGCGCGGCGAGGGGCCGGACGGCCTTCGGCAGGGCGAGCAGCTGGGACAGCCGCAGTCCGTAGAAGGCGTTGCGGGTCCCGAGGAAGAAGGCGCCGGCGGCGGCGGTGAACGGGTTGCCGCCCGCGGCGAGGGCTCCGACCAGCGCGAACTGTGAGGCGCCGGTGAAGACCAGCAGGCTCAGGACGCAGGCCTGGAGCACGCCGACCCCGGAGCCGGCGGCGGTCACCCCGAACGCGAATCCGGAAAGACCGACGGCCACCCCGACGCCGAGGGCGTCCCGTACGACGGCGGCGCGTGGCCGCTCGACCCCCTGGGGGGCCTCTTGTGTCACCATCTGATGTTCTCCCACGCGGTGACGCTATGCGCGGGACCGGCGAGCGGTCTTGTACGTTCTTGCGCGCGCCCGGGATCGACGCGCCGCTGCCCGGGCCGCCCGCGCCGTCACGTGCTCCGGGCTCCGGGCTCAACCGCTCTGCCCGCGCTCCCTCCGGTAGGCGCCCGGCGGGACCCCGACGATCCGGGTGAAGTGGCGGTTCAGGTGGGGTTGGTCGGTGAAGCCGACGGCGACGGCCGCCTCGGCGGGCGGGGTACCCGCGTCCAGCAGCCGGCGGGCGCGCCGCACCCGGGTGTCGGTCAGCCAGGTGTGCGGCGGCATCCCGTACCGCTCCCGGAAGGCCCGCAGCAGGGCGAACGGGCTCGTGCCCAGCTCCGCCGCGAGTTGCTCCAGCGACGGCGGTCGCGCGATCCGTTCCTCCAGTACGGCCTTGGCCCGCTCCGCGTCGGCGCCGCCCGCGCGCCGCACCGTACGGGCCGGCAACGGTCCGCCGTGCCGGGTCAGCATCCGCGCCACGACTCCGCGCAGCAGCGTGTCGGCGGCCAGCGCGTTCCCGGCCTCGGCGGCGCGGTGCACCTCGGCGATCACCCGCGAGGCGTGCGGGTCGGGGACCATGTCGGCGGTGAAGCCGGGGGTCCCGCGCAGGGTGGCGATCTCGGCGGCGACCTCGGTGATCAGCGCGCGGGACGGGTAGAGGGTGGCGTAGGCCCAGCCCTCGGGGACCCCGGCGCGTGCGGTGTGCGCCACCTCCGGGTTGATCAGGACCACACTGCCCGGGCCGGCGCGCAGGGTGCCCGCCGGCAGCCCGATCTCCTCGACGCCGCCGGTGACGGCCGCGATGACGTACCCGTCGTGGGCGTGGCGCGGGAAGGTGTGGCTTACGTAGTGGGCGCGCAGCAGGTCCAGCCCGGGCAGCTCCGGGTAGCGCCAGTGCCGCGCCCACTCCCGGCGGCCGTCGTCCGTGCCCATTCCCTCATTCTGCGCTCCGGTCCGTCGGCGCGTTTACGCAGGTCCGGCCTGTTGTCAGTGGCCGGGTGCACGATGGGGGCATGTCCGGTAGCGCGCTCGACTCCTTCTCCCCCGCGACCCGCTCGTGGTTCTCGGGGGCCTTTGACATGCCGACGTCCGCCCAGGAAGGCGCGTGGCGGGCGATCGGCGAGGGCTCGGACGTCCTGGTCGTGGCGCCCACCGGCTCCGGCAAGACCCTGGCCGCGTTCCTCGCGGCCCTCGACCAGCTGGCGTCCACCCCGCCGCCCGCCGAGCCGAAGAAGCGCTGTCGCGTGCTGTACGTGTCGCCGCTCAAGGCCCTGGCCGTCGACGTGGAGCGCAATCTGCGCAGTCCGCTGACCGGCATCCGGCAGGAGTCGGTCCGCCTCGGCCTGCCCGAGCCTGAGATCCGTGTGGGCATCCGCTCCGGGGACACCCCGCCCGCCGAGCGCCGGGCGCTGGTTACCCGGCCGCCGGACATCCTGATCACCACCCCGGAGTCGTTGTTCCTGATGTTGACGTCGGCGGCGCGCGACGCCCTCGCCGGTGTGGAGACGGTGATCCTGGACGAGGTGCACGCCGTCGCGGGCACCAAGCGCGGCGCGCACCTGGCGCTGTCGCTGGAGCGGCTGGACGAGCTGTTGCCCCGGCCGGCGCGCCGGATCGGTCTGTCGGCGACGGTCCGGCCCGTGGAGGAGGTGGCGCGCTACCTCGCGCCGCGCGGGAAGGTGGAGATCGTCCAGCCGCCGTCCACGAAGGAGTTCGACCTGTCGGTGGTCGTCCCGGTCGAGGACATGGGCGAGCTGGGCGGCTCTCCGGCGACGGAGGGACGGGAGGGCGGGGACAAGCCCTCCATCTGGCCCCATGTGGAGGAGCGGATCGCCGATCTCGTGCAGGCCCACCGGTCCACGATCGTGTTCGCCAACTCCCGGCGGCTGGCGGAGCGCCTGTGCAACCGGCTCAACGAGATCGCGTACGAGCGGGCGATGGGCGAGAAGCTGCCCGAGGGGTCGTCGCCGGCCGAGATCATGGCGCAGTCGGGGGCCGCGCAGGGCGCCCCGCCGCTGCTGGCCCGCGCGCACCACGGCTCGGTGTCCAAGGAACAGCGGGCGCTGGTCGAGGAGGACCTGAAAGCCGGCCGGCTGCCCGCCGTCGTCGCGACGTCCAGCCTGGAGCTGGGCATCGACATGGGCGCGGTGGACCTGGTGGTGCAGGTGGAGTCGCCGCCCTCGGTGGCGTCCGGGCTCCAGCGGGTCGGCAGGGCCGGCCACCAGGTGGGCGCGGTCTCCACCGGCGTGGTGTTCCCCAAGTACCGGGGGGATCTGGTGCAGGCCGCCGTGGTGACCGAGCGGATGCGTACGGGGTCGATCGAGTCCCTGCGCATCCCCTCCAATCCGCTGGACGTCCTCGCCCAACAGTTGGTCGCGATGACCGCGATGGACACCTGGCAGCTGGACGACCTACTGGCCCTGGTGCGTCGGGCCGCGTCCTTCGCGGCGCTGCCGGAGTCGGCGTTCACCTCCGTGTTGGACATGCTGGCCGGCCGCTACCCGTCGGACGCGTTCGCGGAGCTCAGGCCCCGAGTCGTGTGGGACCGGGTGGCGGGGACGATCACCGGCCGGCCGGGGGCCCAGCGCCTCGCGGTGACCTCGGGCGGCACCATCCCGGACCGCGGCCTGTTCGGCGTCTTCCTCGCGGGGGCCGATCCGAAGAAGGGCGGCGGCCGGGTCGGCGAGCTCGACGAGGAGATGGTCTACGAGTCCAGGGTGGGGGACGTGTTCACCCTGGGCACGAGCTCATGGCGCATCGAGGACATCACGCGGGACCGCGTGCTGGTCTCCCCGGCGCCCGGGGTGCCGGGGCGGCTGCCGTTCTGGAAGGGCGACCAGCTGGGCCGCCCCCTCGAACTGGGCCGTGCGGTCGGCGCGTTCCTGCGCGAGCTCGGCGGCCTCACCCCCGAAGACGCCCGGCTGCGGCTGCTGGCGGCCGGGCTCGACGCCTGGGCCGCGGAGAACGTCCTCGCCTACCTCGCCGAGCAGCGCGAGGCCTGCGGCCACGTACCGGACGACCGGACGATCGTGGTCGAGCGGTTCCGGGACGAGCTGGGTGACTGGCGGGTCGTCGTCCATTCCCCCTTCGGCGCGCAGGTGCACGCCCCGTGGGCGCTGGCGCTCGGGGCCCGCCTGGCGGAGCGGTACGGGATGGACGCGCAGGTCATGCACGCGGACGACGGCATCGTGCTGCGCCTGCCGGACGCGGACCTGCTGTCCATGGACCTGCTCGACCACGACCCGGCGGCCCCCGCGCAGTCCTTCGAGTTCGATGACGAACAGGCCCCGCTGGGCGCCGGCGACGTCGCCTTCGACCGCGGCGACGTCCAGCAGATCGTCACCGACCAGGTCGGCGGCTCGGCCCTGTTCGCCTCCCGGTTCCGCGAGTGCGCGGCGCGCGCGCTGCTGCTGCCGCGCCGCAATCCCGGCAAGCGCACACCGCTGTGGCAGCAGCGCCAGCGCGCGTCCCAACTGCTCCAGGTGGCCTCTGAGTTCGGCTCCTTCCCGATCGTCCTGGAAGCCGTAAGGGAATGCCTCCAGGACGTCTTCGACGTGCCGGGCCTGACGGAGCTGATGGGGGACATCGAGGCGCGGCGGGTCCGGCTGGTCGAGGTCACCACGCCCGAGCCGTCCCCCTTCGCGCGGTCGCTGCTCTTCGGATACGTCGCCCAGTTCCTCTACGAGGGGGACTCGCCGCTGGCCGAGCGCAGGGCGGCGGCGCTGTCGCTGGACTCCCGACTGCTGGCGGAGCTGCTCGGCCAGGCGGAGCTGCGCGAACTGCTGGACGCCGAGGTGCTGGAGGAGCTGGAGCGCGAACTCCAGTGGCTCACGGAGGACCGCCGGGCCAAGGACGTCGAGTCGGTGGCGGACCTGTTGCGCATGCTGGGCCCGCTGACCGACGGCGAGCTGGCCGAGCGCGGGGCGCAGCCGTCCTGGGTCGGTGAACTCGCCGCCGCGCGGCGGGCGATCCGGGTCCGCGTCGGCGGCGCCGACCACTGGGCGGCGATCGAGGACGCGGGTCGGCTGCGGGACGCGCTGGGCACCGCGCTGCCCGTCGGGGTCCCGGAGGCCTTCACCGAACCGGTCAAGGACCCGCTCGGGGACCTTCTGGCCCGGTACGCCCGGACCCACGGTCCCTTCACCACCACCGCCGTGGCCGACCGTTTCGGCCTGGGCGCGGCCGTCACCGAAGGCGCCCTGCACCGGCTGGCCGCGGCGGGCCGGGTGGTCCAGGGCGAGTTCCACCCCGCGGGCATCGGACAGGAGTGGTGCGACGCGGCGGTGTTGCGCAGGCTGCGCCGCCGCTCGCTCGCGGCCCTGCGGCAGGAGCTGGAACCGGTGCCGCCGGCCTCGCTGGCCACCTTCCTGCCGCAGTGGCAGCACCTGGGGGGTGCCCTGCGCGGGATCGACGGCCTGGCCAGGGCGATCGAGCAGCTCCAGGGGGCACCGGTGCCGGCCTCGGCCCTGGAGCGGCTGATCCTGCCCTCGCGCGTGTCGGGCTACTCCCCCGCCCTGCTCGACGAACTGACCACCACGGGAGAGGTGATCTGGGCCGGAGCCGGGGCCCTGCCCGGCAAGGACGGTTGGGTCTCGCTCTACCTCGCCGAGGCGGCTCCCCTGCTGCTGCCACCGGCCCATCCGCTGGAGCCGACGCCGCTGCACCAGGCGATCCTCGACACCCTCTCGGGCGGATACGGCCTGTTCTTCCGCCAGGTGGTGGAGTCGGTGCGGGCGAAGTGGCCGGAGGCGTCCGACCTCCAGCTCTCCGAGGCGCTCTGGGACCTGGCCTGGTCGGGGCGGCTGACGAACGACACCCTGGCGCCGCTGCGCTCGCTGCTGGGATCGGGCCGCACCGCGGGTTCCACCGCGCACCGGGCGCGGCGTACGGTCCCGCGCGGCCGCTACGGCACCCTGAGCGCGACGGTGTCCCGCACCGGCCCGCCCACGGTCTCCGGCCGCTGGTCGCTCCTGCCCGACCAGGCACCGGACCCGACCCACCGGGCGCACGCCCTGGCCCGGACCCTGCTGGACCGCCACGGCGTGGTGACCCGGGGTGCGGTGGCCGCGGAGGGGGTGGAGGGCGGTTTCAGCGCCGTGTACCGGGTGCTGTCGGCGTTCGAGGACAGCGGACAGGCCCGGCGGGGCTATGTCGTGGAGGGGCTGGGCGCCGCCCAGTTCGCGATGGACGGAGCGGTGGACCGGTTGCGTGCGGCGGAGCGGACCCCGCCCCCGCTGGCCGCCGTGGTGCTGGCCGCCGCCGACCCGGCGAACGCGTACGGCGCGGCCCTGCCCTGGCCGGAGCCGCCGGGCGGGGCCACGCACAAGCCGGGCCGCAAGGCCGGCTCCCTGGTGGTCCTGGTCGACGGGGAACTCGTCCTCTACCTGGAGCGCGGCGGGAAGACCCTGCTGGCGTGGCCCGACGCCCAGGAGCCGCGCCTGGAGGCGGCCGTGGCGTCGCTGGCGGTGGCCTGCCGCGCGGGCACGGTACCGCCCCTGACGGTCGAGCGGATCAACGCGGCGCCCGCGCTGACCTCGCCGCTGGGCCGTTCCCTGGAGGCGGCGGGCTTCCACGCCACCCCGCGCGGCCTGCGTCTGAGACCGTGACACGACCCCTGCGGCGCCCGGCCCGAACGGCCGCCGCCGCAGGGCCGGTTCCGGCCCGACCATTCCGCTTATGTTGCGCTTATGTCCTGAGCCCGTCACGAAGGACCCAGAGCGTACGGACGCCCACTCCCCCGCCCCTAAGATCGCCAAGGCATCGGGATTGACGATGCGCAGTCAACGTACAGTCCATGGGGGACCTGAGAAGTGAGCACCACAACCATGCGCAAGACCGCACTCGGCACCATCGGCCTGGCGGTCACCGCCACCCTGACGCTGAGCGGCTGCAAGAGCGGCAACGAGGACGCGGCCCCGGCGGCGCCCAGCTCGGCCGCACCCAGCTCGCCCGCGGCCTCCTCGCCCGCGGGCGGTTACGCCGAACCCAGCACCGGCGCCGGCCCGTCGGCGGCCGGCAGCGCGGCGCCGGCCGGCGCCGGGGGCACGGCCAAGCCGGGACAGAGCTTCAAGATCGGCGAGACGGCGACGGTCCCGTTCACCTACGGAACCACCACCAGCGGCACGATCGCCCTCACCGTGACCTCCGTCGAGCAGGGTCAGGCGGCAGACCTGGACTCGTTGAAGCTGGGCGACAAGGTGAAGGGGATGGTCCCCTACTACGTCCGCTACACGGTCAAGAACGTCGGCACCACCGACCTCGGCTACGCCTCGGTCGGCCACATGAAGGGCCTGCTTCCGGACGGCAGCGAGGCCGACGGGGTCTCCGTCATCGGCACGTTCGAGAAGTGCAAGGACGAGTCGCTGCCCAAGGGCTTCACCAACGGCCACTCGCAGACCAACTGCGCGATCGCCCTGGCGCCGTCGGCCCAGGTGAAGGTGGTCGGCGGAGAGTACTGGGGCGAGCCGTACAGCACGGTGGGCAAGAAGGCCCTCACCTGGAAGTAGTCACTCTCCAGGCACCACCGGCCCCCGCGCGGACACCCCGCCGCGGGGGCTGCGGCGTTTCACGACGCTCACGGCGCCGGCCCCCGGCGACCCTGGCCTCCCCGCGCCGGCAGGCGCCCGGAGCGACAATGGGGCCATGCCCGAAGGAGACAGCGTCTGGCGCGCCGCCACCCGGCTGCACGCCGCCCTGGCCGGCCACGAGATCACCCGCAGCGACCTGCGCGTCCCGCGCCTGGCCACCGTGGACCTCACCGGTCGCACCACCTTGAACGTGATCCCGCGCGGCAAGCACCTGCTCACCCGCATCGACGGCGACGGCGGCCTCACCCTCCACAGCCACCTGCGCATGGACGGCGCCTGGCACGTCTTCCCCACCGGACGGAAGTGGCACGGCGGTCCTGCCTACGAGATCCGCGCCATCCTCGGCACCGCCTCCGACACCGCCGTCGGCTACCGCCTCCCCGTCCTCGAACTCCTGCGCACCGCCGACGAGGACAAGGTCGTCGGCCACCTCGGCCCCGACCTCCTCGGCCCGGACTGGGACCCCGCCAAAGCCGCCGCGAACCTGCTCGCGCAGCCCGAGCGCCCTTTGGGAGACGCGCTGCTCGACCAGCGCAATCTGGCGGGCATCGGCAACGTGTACATGTGCGAGCTCTGCTTCCTCGCCCAGGTCACCCCTTGGACCCCGGTCGGCGCGCTCCCGGACCCCGAGGTGACCACCGTCCGGCTGGTCGGCGCCGCCCGGCGACTGCTGGCGGCCAACCTGGGCACCGGCGAGACCCGCAACACGACCGGCAGCCGCCGACGGGGGCAGTCCCTCTTCGTCTACGGGCGCGCCCCGCGGGGTTGCCTGCGCTGCGGCACCCCGGTACGCCGCTTCGTGAAGGACGACCGCCCCACGTACTGGTGCCCCCGCTGCCAATCCGGCCCGACCCCGTAGTTGACGCCCCGTCAGATACGGTCGTACGGTCCGGACATGCCCACAGCCCCGTACGACCTCACCGGCCGCACCGCGCTCGTCACCGGCGCCGCGAGCGGGATCGGCCGTGCCACCGCGGTACTCCTCGCCCGGGCCGGCGCGGCCGTGCACTGCGCCGACCGCGACGCGCCCGGCCTGGACGAGACGGCCCGCCTGGTCACGGAAGCCGGCGGGAAGGCCGCCACCCACACCCTCGAGGTGACCGACCGCGCCGCGCTCCGGGAAGCCGTGGAGGCCGCGGGCCCGCTCGACATCACCGCCGCCATCGCCGGGATCATGCACACCGGCAGCGTCCTGGACACCTCCGACGAGGACCTCGACCGGGTCCTGGACATCAACTTCAAGGGCGTCCTGCGCACCTGCCAGGAGGCCGTCCGCGCCATGATCGCCGCCGGTCGTCCCGGTTCGGTCGTCACGATGGCCTCCGGCGCCGTGGACGCCGCCCAGCCCGGCCTGCTCTGCTACAGCGCCGCCAAAGCGGCCGTCGTACAGCTGACCAAGACCCTGGCCACCGAGGTCGGCCCGCACGGCATCCGCGTCAACGCCGTCGCGCCGGGCTGGATCCGCACCCCCATGACCGGCCGCCACAGCGCCGAGGAACTGGAGCGGACCGAGGCCGCGATGATCCGGATGTCGCCGCTGCGCCGGGTCGGCGAGCCCGAGGACATCGCCCAGGCGGTGCTCTACCTCGCCTCGGACGCCTCGTCCTTCATGACGGGCCAGATCCTTCGCCCGAACGGGGGGGTATCGATGCCCTGGTGAACGACGCCCCGTCGAGTGACGCGCCCTCGGTCGCGGGCCGCCGGCGTCCGCGCGCCGGTCCGGGCACGCAGTGCACGGGAAGAAGCCCGAGCCCCCACCCGCCGACGGCCACGGCGCCCTCGACGGGTCCCGCGTCCGCGGGCTCCAGCGCCAGCCGCAGTACGGCCCACCACCAGAGCACCCCGGCCGTCAGGACGACGGGTATGAGTAGCCAGCGCACGGCCGCCTCCAGGAGGGCCGGAATCCGGACGGGCCCCATCCTCCCGCACCGCCCCCGTCGGCGCACCCAGAACGGCAAGGAGCCCCGTCCGATGCCTCAGGCACCGGCCGGGGCTCCGGCCACACTCATACGCGCTTCACGCGCTCGCCTTCACGCGGCTACGACGTTCACCGCTTCCACGGGCGCCTTGATGGTCACCCGCTCCGTGGTGCCCGCGACCGAGGCCACGGATACCGAATTGAGCATCGGGCGCACCGGTGCCGGCACCGGTTCGCTTGCCGCGGCCGACTGCGCAAGCTCCGCCAGCGACAGCTCGTCACTGACTTCGCGCATCAGCTCGGACATCCGTACGTCCAACGCGTCGCAGATCGCGGAGAGCAGCTCGGAGGATGCCTCCTTCTGCCCCCGCTCCACCTCGGAGAGATAGCCGAGAGAAACTCGGGCGGACGAGGAGACTTCGCGCAGAGTACGGCCCTGGCGCTGGCGCTGCCGACGCAGCACGTCACCCAGCAGGCGACGGAGCAGAATCATCGGTGGCTCCCTCCTCTGACCGTGTAGCCGTAACCTTCACGCCCCACCGTACCGCCTCGCGCCGCGGCCGTGCGGGGAGCGATGTCGTGTTCACTCAGGGCTGCAAACATCAAATCCCCCCGTTCTGTTCCGTATCCTGCCCCCGCAGATTCTCGCGGAGTTCGCTCGAGAGGAGTTCGAGCACTGTCCGTGCACTCTCCCTACGGATTTCCGTCCGGGAGCCGTTCAACCGCAGCCGGGCCGTTTTCCTGCCCCCCGGACCCGCCACGGCGACGAAAACGGTGCCCACCGGTTGCCCGTCCTGGGGGTCGGGACCGGCCACCCCGGTCGTCGCGATCCCCCACGAGGCGCCCAGCGCCCGCCGCACTCCGGCCGCCATCTCCTCCGCGACCTGCGCGTTCACCGCGCCTTCGGCGGCCAGCAGCGCCGCGTCCACTCCCAGGAGCCGGTGCTTGAGCTCGGTCGCGTACGCGGTCACCGAGCCGCGGAAGGATTTCGAGGCCCCCGGTACGGCCGTCAGCTCGGCGGCCACCAGTCCACCGGTCAGGGACTCCGCCACGGCGACCGTCTGGTCACTCTGCGCGAGCAGCCGCAGTACGACACCGGCCACTTCCGCCGTGCCGTCCGCAGAAGAGGCGGCGGATTCCACGGCGCCGGCCGCCTCCGGAAAATCACCCGCCGCTCGTGTCACGTCGTTGCCCGCTCCGCGGCCAGCCCCCTGCGGCGCAGGACGACGGCCTGGCGGATGTAGTCCAGACCGGTCACCACGGTCAGCACGACGGCGATGGCCATCACCCAGAACCGCATGGTCGCCAGCGGTCCGGTGAGGGCGAGCACGTACATGCCGACCGCCGTGCCCTGGGCGAGGGTCTTCAGCTTGCCGCCCCGGCTGGCCGGGATGACCCCGTACCGGATGACCCAGAAACGCATGAGCGTGATCCCCAGTTCCCGACCGAGGATCACACCGGTCACCCACCAGGGGAGGTCGCCGAGCCAGGAGAGACAGATGAGCGCCGAGCCCATGATCGCCTTGTCGGCGATGGGGTCGGCGATCTTCCCGAAGTCGGTGACCAGGTTGTACGTCCGGGCGAGGTGCCCGTCGAAGATGTCCGTGATCATCGCGACGGCGAACGCCGCCCACGCCAGCGCCCGCCAGACGGGGTCGTATCCCCCGTCGGCGAGCAGCAGCAGCACGAATCCCGGCACGAGCACGAGCCGGATCATCGTCAGGATGTTCGCGATGTTCCACAGGCCGGCCTGATGGACGGCCGCGGTCCCGAGCCCCGCGCCGGGCGAGGGCCGGCGGCCTGTCCCGCCCGCCGCTGGTGCCGGGACTCCGGTCATCCGGCCGCCTCCTCGAGATCCAGGTCCAGGGGCTCGGCCACCAGGTCCACGCCCAGCGTGCCGACGACCTTCGCCGTCACGATGCGGCCGGGCACCAGGCCGGTGCCGTCCGTGAAGACCACCTGGCCGTCCGTCTCCGGCGCCTGGTGGGCCGCACGCCCGTAGGCACCCTCGCCGTCCTCGTCGTCCTCGCCGATGGCCGTGACCGTCTCGACGAGTACCTCCAGGGTCTCCCCGATCCGCTCTTCCGCGCGCTGGGAGGTCAGCTCCTCCGCGAGCCGCTGCATGTGCGCGAGCCGCTCGGCGATGGTGTCCGCGTCCAGCTTGTTCTCGTAGCCGACGGCCTCGGTGCCGTCCTCGTCCGAGTAGCCGAAGACGCCGATGGCGTCGAGCCGCGCATGGGTGAGGAAACGCTCCAGCTCGGCGAAGTCCGCTTCCGTCTCGCCGGGGAAGCCGACGATGAAGTTGGAGCGGACGCCGGCCTGCGGGGCCTTGCCGCGAATGGTGTCGAGCAGTTCCAGGAACCGGTCGGTGTCGCCGAAGCGGCGCATGGCGCGCAGCACGTCGGGGGCCGAGTGCTGGAACGACAGGTCGAAGTACGGGACGACCTTCGGCGTCGAGGTGAGGACGTCGATCAGGCCGGGCCGCATCTCGGCGGGCT
Organism: Streptomyces sp. A1136; assembly: GCF_004795055.1. Classification (GTDB taxonomy): domain Bacteria; phylum Actinomycetota; class Actinomycetes; order Streptomycetales; family Streptomycetaceae; genus Streptomyces. The sequence goes on along the minus strand of NZ_SSBJ01000006.1, from coordinate 15,406 downwards.
GGAGGTAGCTGACGCGGACGCGCTCGATGCCGTCCACGGCGGCCAGCTCCGGCAGCAGCGTCTCCAGCAGTCGGATGTCGCCGAGGTCCTTGCCGTAGGAGGTGTTGTTCTCGGAGACCAGCATGACCTCCTTGACGCCCTGCTCGGCGAGCCAGCGCGTCTCGCCCAGCACGTCGCTGGGGCGGCGGGAGATGAACGAGCCTCGGAAGGACGGGATGGCGCAGAAGGAGCAGCGCCGGTCGCAGCCGGAGGCGAGCTTCACCGAGGCGACCGGGCTCTTGTCCAGACGCCGGCGCAGGGGCGCACGCGGCCCGGAGGCGGGCGCGAGGCCTTCCGGCAGGTCTGCGGGTGCCTCGGCGGGCTCCTGGGCGTGTCCGGGCAGGGCCACCTCGGTGTCCTGGCGGGCGGCCGGGCTGATCGGCAGCAGCTTGCGCCGGTCACGCGGGGTGTGGGAGGCGTGGATGCCGCCATTGAGGATGGTCTGCAGGCGGTCGGAGATGTCGGCGTAGTCGTCGAAGCCGAGCACGCCGTCGGCCTCGGGGAGCGCTTCGGCGAGTTCCTTGCCGTAGCGCTCGGCCATACAGCCGACGGCGACGACGGCCTGGGTCTTGCCGTGATCCTTCAGATCATTGGCTTCCAGCAGGGCGTCTACGGAGTCCTTTTTGGCGGCTTCGACGAAGCCGCAGGTGTTGACGACGGCTACGTCCGCGTCGGCGGCGTCCTCGACGAGCTCCCAGCCATCCGCCGCCAAGCGGCCTGCGAGCTCCTCCGAGTCCACCTCGTTACGGGCGCAGCCAAGAGTGACAAGGGCGACGGTACGGCGTTCGGGCATGGACTCAAGACTACTTCGTCCCGGCGGCGGCCCCCGCCGCACATCCCCCAAGACGAGATCCCCGGGCGGCCGGTCGGCCTCCCGGGGATCCGGAACCACACGGTCCGCGCTGGTCAGCCTGCCTGCGCCTGACCCTGACGCGGGTCGTCCTTGGTGTAGGTGAGCCGTTCGACCTGCCCCGGCTGGAACTGGTCCTTGATCTCCTTGCCGTTCACGAAGAGCTTGACGACCCCGGCGTCACCGAGTACGAGGTCGATGGACTCCTTGTCGGTGAAGGTCTTCGACTCGCCCAGGGCCAGCGTGCCGTCGAACAGCGACCGACCGCTGTGGTCCTTGGCGGAGATCCAGCTCTCCCCGTCGTTGGCCGTCAGGACGACCGTGACGAGGTCCTTGGGCGCGGCGGCGATGGCACTGTCGGAGGGCGCGGGCTTCGGCGCCTTCGGCGGCTGCTGGGACGCGGCCGGCTTGCCCGCCGGCTTGGGCGCGGCCGAGGCGGCGGAACCTTCCGCCATCGGCCGGTTCTCCTTCGCGCCGCCGTCGCCGCCGAAGGCCGTGAAGCCCACGAAACCGATGACGGCGACGATCGCGGCGACCATGGCCGCCGTCCAGTTCGGCCGCTGCCGCTCGGGACGGATGCGTTCGGCTTCGAACAACGGCGCGGCGGGGGTGGGCGCCGGCCGGCCGCCGTGGGCCGCGTCGTAAGCCTCGACCAGGGGTGCCGGATCGAGGTGGACGGCGCGGGCGAGCGTACGGATGTGACCGCGGGCGTAGACGTCGCCGCCGCACCGCGAGAAATCGTCTTCTTCGATGGCGTGCACGATCGGGATGCGCACGCGGGTGGTGGAACTGACCTCGTCGACAGTGAGCCCGGCGACGATCCGGGCCTTCTTGAGGGCCGTCCCGATGGACGGTCCTTCGACGGTACGTTCGACGAGACGGTCCTCGGACCGGTCGTCGGTCGAAGGCCGCTCTTCTTCGGGGGAGTTGGCGTTGCCGATGGACACGAGGGCGCCTTTCGAGCGTGTAGCCACCTGCTGGCTGTCCAGTCTAGGGGGGTGACGAAAGGGTGGAGCAACCGGAGGGGTGGAGTCCCTAGGCCATCCGAATGATCATCGGGTCTCCGGGTGGTGTGGAGGAGGTACGACGGCACCGCGCCGGAGCGCGGTGTGAGCCGTATCCCTCAACTTGACGCACGGCCGGGGGAAACGGTTGCCCGCCGGACCCTCACGGTTGGTCGTCCCCCCGAATGACCGCCAGGACCCCGTCCAGCTCGTCCGGTTTGACCAGGACGTCGCGCGCCTTCGAACCTTCGCTCGGGCCGACGACGCCCCGCGATTCCATCAGGTCCATGAGGCGACCGGCCTTCGCGAAGCCGACGCGGAGCTTGCGCTGGAGCATCGAGGTGGAGCCGAACTGGGTGGAGACCACGAGTTCGGCCGCCTGGCACAGCAGGTCCAGGTCGTCGCCGATCTCCTCGTCGATCTCCTTCTTCTGCTTCTGGCCGACCGTGACGTCGTCGCGGAAGACGGGCGCCATCTGGTCCTTGCAGTGCTTCACGATCCCGGCGATCTCGTCCTCGGTGACGAACGCGCCCTGGAGGCGGACCGGCTTGTTCGCACCCATCGGCAGGAACAGTCCGTCACCCTTGCCGATCAGCTTCTCCGCGCCGGGCTGGTCGAGGATGACCCGGCTGTCGGCGAGCGAGGAGGTGGCGAACGCCAGTCGCGAGGGCACGTTCGCCTTGATCAGGCCGGTGACGACGTCCACCGAGGGCCGCTGGGTGGCGAGCACCAGGTGGATGCCGGCGGCGCGGGCCAACTGGGTGATGCGCACGATCGAGTCCTCGACGTCGCGCGGGGCCACCATCATCAGGTCGGCGAGCTCGTCGACGATCACCAGCAGGTACGGGTACGGGCTGAGCTCCCGCTCGCTGCCCGGCGGCAACGTGATCTTGCCGTCCCGGATCGCCTGGTTGAAGTCGTCGATGTGCCGGAAGCCGAAGGCGGCGAGGTCGTCGTAGCGCAGGTCCATCTCGCGCACCACCCACTGGAGGGCCTCGGCGGCCCGCTTGGGGTTGGTGATGATCGGGGTGATCAGGTGCGGGATGCCCTCGTAGGCCGTCAGCTCGACCCGCTTGGGGTCGACGAGGACCATCCGCACGTCCTCCGGGGTGGCCCGGACCATCACCGAGGTGATCAGGCAGTTGATGCAGGAGGACTTGCCGGAGCCGGTGGCGCCGGCGACCAGGACGTGCGGCATCTTCGCGAGGTTGGCCATGACGTAGCCGCCCTCGACGTCCTTGCCGAGCGCCACCAGCATCGGGTGGTCGTCCTCGGCGGCGTCCGCGAGGCGCAGGACGTCCCCGAGGTTGACCATCTCCCGGTCGGTGTTCGGGATCTCGATGCCGACCGCCGACTTGCCCGGGATGGGGCTGATGATCCGCACGTCCGGCGAGGCGACGGCGTACGCGATGTTCTTGGCGAGGGCCGTGATGCGCTCGACCTTCACGGCGGCGCCGAGCGTCACCTCGTAGCGGGTGACCGTCGGGCCGCGGGTGAAGCCGGTGACCTGCGCGTCGACCTTGAACTCGGTGAACACGTTGGTCAGCGAGGCCACCACCGCGTCGTTGGCGGCGCTGCGGGTCTTGCCGGGGCCGCCGCGCTCCAGCAGGTCCAGGGAGGGCAGCGCGTACGTGATGTCCCCGCGCAGCTGGAGCTGCTCGGCGCGGGGCGGCAGCGGTTCGGCGCGCGGCGGGGCCTTGGTGAGGTCGGGCACCGAGAGGGTGCCGGAGGCCGCGGCGGTGCTGTCGTGGGGACCCGCCGTGGGCCGGACGGACCCGGGCGCGGGGGCGGCGGTGCCGGCAGCCGCGGCGGGCTGCTCCTCCCGCGCGGGCGGCACCGGGGTGGTGACCTCCACCGCCCCGGACTCGCGCCCGGCACTGATCCCTTGGGTGAGGTCGGCGACCACCGGGGAGGGCGGCAGTCCCCCGTAGACCACCCCGTCCAGCGCCGCGGCGGCCGCCGCGGCGACGTCGACGGCGTCCATCTCCCGGTCCATGGCGGGCCGGGTCGCGCTCGGACGCGGCTTGCGCCGCCGCGCCAAGGCCTCCTCCTCCGCGGCGCCCGCCGGGTCCGAGGTCCCGGCCCGACGGCGCACCGGGTCGGCGCCCGCCGGCCGGTCCTGCGGGGCCGCGCCCGACGGCTGCCCGAAGCCCTCGTCGTACGCGTTCGGCTGCACCAGCCCGAGCCGGATGCCGAGCCCGCGCAGCCGCTGCGGGATGGCGTTCACCGGCGTCGCGGTGACCACCAGCAGTCCGAACACGGTGAGGAGGACCAGCATCGGCACGGCCAGCGGCGCGCCCATGGTGAAGATCAGCGGCTTGGAGGCGGCCCAGCCGATGAGACCGCCCGCGTCCTGCATCGCGGTGGTGCCCTCGCCGCGCCCCGGCGCCCCGCAGGCGATGTGCACGAGCCCCAGCACACCGATGACCAGGGCGGACAGGCCGATGCCGATCCGGCCGTTGGCGTCGGTCTGCTCGGGGTGGCGGATGAAGCGGACCGCCATCACGCCGAGCAGTATCGGCACGAGGAGGTCGAGCCGCCCGAACGCACCGGTGATCAGCATGGTGACCAGGTCCCCGACGGGCCCGCCCGGGTTCGACCAGGTCCCGGCCGCCACGATCAGTGCCAGGGCGAGCAGCAGCAGGGCGAGGCCGTCCTTGCGGTGGGCGGGGTCGAGGTTCTTGGCCCCCCGGCCGACGCTGCGGAAGACGGAGCCGACCGCGTGGGCGATGCCGAGCCACACCAGGCGCACCAGCCGCACCACACCCCCGGTCGGGGACGGCGCCGGCTTGGCGGCGACCTTCTTGACGGGGGGGCGCCGGGCCGCCGCGGCCTTCTTCGCCGGAGGCTTGCGCGCGGGAGCCGCTTTCCCCGCCGGCGCCGTCGTACGGCCGGTGCGGCTCTTCGCGGCGCCCGCCGCGCTCTGGGAACCCTTGCCGGACGTACGTGAGGCCATGCGCCCGAGGTTACCGGTGCGCACGCCGGGGGACACGCGTGACCACCCCTTCACCCGTTCGTGTCGCGACCGCGGACCTGACGGGCCGCCAGACCTGACACGCCCTCACGAGCCGCCGGCGCGACGCCCGGGCCGCTCCCCCGGGGACCTCAGCCCTGGAGGGGCAGCACGGTCGCGCCGCCGCCGGCCCCGGGTTCGAGCGCGTCCAGCGCCCTGCGCAGGCCGGTGAGCTTGCGCTCCAGATGGGCCGCGGTCGCCACGACCGACGCGTCGGCCGCTTCCTCGCCGAGCTGCTTGGTCAGCGCCTCCGCCTGCTCCTCGACGGCCGCGAGCCGGGCCGACAGCTCGGCCAGCAGCCCGGGCGTCTCCTTGCCCGTGTCCACGCCGTTCGAGCCGCCGCCCTCCAGCTGGAGCCGCAGCAGCGACGCCTGCTCGCGCAGTTGGCAGTTCTTCGTGTAGAGCTCGACGAAGACCGAGACCTTGGCACGCAGCACCCACGGATCGAACGGCTTCGAGATGTAGTCCACCGCGCCCGCCGCGTAACCGCGGAAGGTGTGGTGCGGACCGTGGTTGATCGCGGTCAGGAAGATGATCGGGATGTCCCGGGTCCGTTCCCGCCGCTTGATGTGCGCGGCCGTCTCGAAACCGTCCATGCCCGGCATCTGGACATCCAGCAGGATGACCGCGAAATCGTCCGTCAACAGCGCCTTGAGCGCTTCCTCTCCCGACGACGCCCTGACCAGTGTCTGATCGAGCGCGGAGAGGATGGCCTCCAGCGCCAGCAGATTCTCCGGCCTGTCGTCGACCAGGAGGATCTTGGCCTTCTGCACCATGCCCTGTCCTCCTCGCCCCGGCATGGGGCCTCCCCGGCTCCTGGCACCGGCCTGTACGCCGGGCCCCGCCCCAGAGGACGGCATCCTTGCGCCGTCCGTCCTTGTGCCGGTCATCGTAGCCCCAGTCCCGAGATCGCCACACCCTGTCACCAAGATGTCACTGTGCACGAAGCAGAAACGGTGTGGGAGAGCAGAAGGTTCCCCGTATCCCGCCCTTCCACACCGCTTCCGCCACACTGAGTCAACAATCGATATCAGTGCGCTCGCTCTTCGATCATTTCGCGTGCATCCACTGTTCCATGACGGAGAGCAGGTAATCGGGTTCCACCGGCTTGGTGACATAGTCGGAAGCGCCGGAATCGATCGCCTTCTCCCGGTCCCCCTGCATCGCCTTCGCCGTCAGCGCGATGATCGGCAGTCCCGCGAACTGGGGCATCCGCCGGATCGCCGAGGTCGTCGCGTACCCGTCCATCTCCGGCATCATGATGTCCATCAGGACGACCGTCACGTCGTCGTGCTGCTCCAGGACTTCGATTCCCTCGCGCCCGTTCTCCGCGTACAACACGGCCAGTCCGTGCTGCTCCAGCACGCTGGTCAACGCGAAGACGTTGCGCACGTCGTCGTCCACGATGAGCACCTTCTCACCGTGGAAGTCGTACGTCCGCGGCACCGCCGGGAGTTCCTCCAGCTCACCGCTCCAGCCGTCCGCGGCGCCCGTCGTGTCGGGCTGCCCCGGCACCGCCGTGCGCGGCTCCAGGTCGCTCACCGACTTGCGCCGCCGACGGAACAGCGCGGCCGGGCCGCCCTGCCCCTGCGCCGCCCGGGCGGACCCGGCGGCGGGCAGCGCCGCACGCCGCTCCCCCGCCTCGACCGCCGGTACGGGCACGGTCGCCGCCGGGGTCACCGACGGCGCGGGCCGCGCCTCCTCGGCCGGCCTGCGGTACTCGCCGCGCGCGCCGCCGGGCGTCGGCGGGGCGTACCCCTGCGGCGGCAGCTCACTCGGGTGCAGCGGCAGGTACAGCGTGAAGGTCGACCCGCGGCCGGGCTCGCTGGCCGCGTGGATCTCGCCGCCGAGCAGCCGGGCGATCTCGCGGCTGATCGACAGGCCCAGCCCCGTACCGCCGTACTTCCTGCTCGTGGTCCCGTCGGCCTGCTTGAACGCCTCGAAGATCACCAGCATCTTGCTCGCCGCGATCCCGATCCCGGTGTCCGTCACCGAGAACGCGATCAGGTCCGCGTCGGCGTCCCGCAGCGAGCCCGCCTCCAGCAACTGTTCCCGGATCGCCGACGGCACGTCGGCCCCGGCCGGGCGGATCACCAGCTCCACGGCGCCGCCGTCGGTGAACTTCACCGCGTTCGACAGCAGGTTGCGCAGCACCTGCAACAGCCGCTGCTCGTCGGTGTGCAGGGTGGCCGGCAGCTCCGGGGAGACCCGGACCGAGAAGTCCAGCCCCTTCTCCGCGGTCAACGGCCGGAAGGTCGCCTCCACGTAGTCCACCAACTGCACCAACGCGATCCGCGTGGGCGAGACGTCCATCTTGCCCGCCTCGACCTTCGACAGGTCGAGGATGTCGTTGATCAGCTGGAGCAGGTCCGAGCCCGCGCCGTGGATGGTCTCGGCGAACTCCACCTGCTTCGGCGAGAGGTTCCCGTCCGCGTTGTCCGCCAACAGCTTGGCCAGGATCAACAGCGAGTTGAGCGGGGTGCGCAGCTCGTGCGACATGTTGGCCAGGAACTCGGACTTGTACCGCATGGACACCGCGAGCTGCTCGGCACGCTCCTCCAGGACCTGCCGCGCCTCCTCGATCTCGGTGTTCTTGACCTCGATGTCCCGGTTCTGACGGGCCAGCAGCTCCGCCTTCTCCTCCAGCTCCGCGTTGGCGGCCTGGAGCGCCTTCTGCCGGTTCTCCAGCTCGTCGGAACGCTCCCGCAACTGCTCGGTCATCTCCTGCGACTGCTTGAGGAGCACTTCCGTCTTGGAGTTGACGCTGATGGTGTTGACGCTCGTACCGATCATCTCGGCGATCTGGCTGAGGAAGTCCTTCTGGATCTGCGTGAAGGGAGTGAAGGAGGCCAGCTCGATGACGCCGAGCACCTTCCCCTCGAACAGCACCGGCAGCACGATCACATGCGCCGGAGGGGCCTCGCCGAGTCCCGAGGAGATCTTCAGATAGCCGGGCGGGGTGTTCTCGACCAGGATCGTGCGCTTCTCCTCGGCGACCGTCCCGATCAATCCCTCACCGGGCCGGAAGGAGATGGGCATCTGTCCGCCGGCGTACGCGTAGCTCCCGCGCATCCGCAGCTCGTACGAACCCTCCGCGCCGCCGTCCGTCCCGATCTCGGTGCTGCCGCCGGTCGGCAGCGCGAGGAAGAAGGCACCGTGCTGCGCGGAGACCACCGGGGTCAGCTCGCTCATGATCAGCGACGCGACGTCGTCCAGCTCCCGCCGCCCCTGCATCAGGGCGGAGATGCGGGCCAGGTTGCCCTTGAGCCAGTCCTGCTCCTTGTTGGCCAAGGTGGTGTCGCGCAGGTTGGCGATCATCGTGTTGATGTTGTCCTGGAGGACCTGGATCTCGCCCGCCGCGTCCACGTCGATCTTGAGGTTCAGATCCCCGCGGGTCACCGCCGTGGCCACCGCCGCGATCGCGCGCACCTGCCGGGTCAGGTTCCCGGCCATCTCGTTCACGGACTCGGTCAGGTCGCGCCACGTCCCGTCGACGTCTCGGACGCGGGCCTGGCCGCCCAGGATGCCTTCCGTGCCCACCTCGCGGGCCACCCGGGTCACCTGGTCGGCGAACGAGGAGAGCTGGTCGACCATCGTGTTGATGGTGGTCTTGAGCTCCAGGATCTCGCCGCGCGCGTCGATGTCGATCTTCTTGGTCATGTCGCCCTTGGCGATGGCGGTCGTGACCATGGCGATCTGCCGCACCTGGCCGGTGAGGTTGGAGGCCATGAAGTTCACCGAGTCGGTGAGGTCCTTCCACGTCCCGGACACTCCCGGCACGTGCGCCTGACCGCCCAGCCGGCCCTCCGTGCCCACCTCGCGCGCCACGCGCGTGACCTCGTCCGCGAAGGACGACAGGGTCTTCACCATCGTGTTCACGGTGTCGGCGAGCTGCGCGACCTCGCCCCGCGCCTCGACCGTGACCTTCTTCGTCAGGTCGCCGTTGGCGACGGCCGCCGAGACCTGCGAGATGTTGCGCACCTGCGAGGTCAGGTTGTTGGCCATCAGGTTGACGTTGTCGGTGAGGTCCTTCCAGATGCCCGTGACCCCCCGCACCCGGGCCTGCCCGCCGAGGATGCCCTCGGAGCCCACCTCGCGGGCCACCCGGGTCACCTGCTCCGCGAAGGAGGACAGCTGGTCCACCATCGTGTTGACCGTGGTGACCAGTTCCAGGATCTCGCCCTTGGCGTCCACCGTGATCTTCTTGGACAGGTCGCCCATGGCGACCGCCGTCGTCACCTCGGCGATGTTGCGCACCTGCGAGGTCAGGTTGTTCGCCATGAAGTTGACGGACTGCGTGAGGTCCTTCCAGGTGCCGGAGACGCCCTTGACCTCCGCCTGACCGCCCAGGATGCCCTCGGTACCCACCTCGCGGGCCACCCGGGTCACCTGCTCGGCGAAGTTCGACAGCTGGTCGACCATCGTGTTCAGGGTGTTCTTCAGCTCCAGGATCTCGCCCCGGGCGTCCACGTCGATCTTCTGCGACAGGTCACCGCGCGCCACCGCCGTCGCGACCTGGGCGATGTTGCGGACCTGCGAGGTCAGGTTCCCGGCCATGCCGTTGACGGAGTCCGTCAGGTCACGCCATACGCCGGCCACCCCGGGAACCTGCGCCTGACCGCCCAGACGCCCCTCGGTACCCACGTCGCGGGCGACGCGGGTCACCTGCTCGGCGAAGGCCGAGAGCTGGTCGACCATCGTGTTGATGGTGTTCTTCAGCTCCAGGATCTCGCCCCGGGCGTCCACGTCGATCTTCTGCGACAGATCACCGCGCGCCACCGCCGTCGTCACCTGGGCGATCTGGCGCACCTGCGAGGTCAGGTTCCCGGCCATGAAGTTGACCGAGTCGGTCAATTCCTTCCAGGTTCCGGACACCCCCTCCACGCGGGCCTGACCGCCCAGGCGGCCCTCCGTGCCCACGTCCCGCGCCATCCGCGTGACCTGGTCCGCGAAGGAGGACAGCTGGTCCACCATCGTGTTCACGGTGTTCTTCAGCTGGAGCATCTCACCGGAGACGTCCACCGTGACCTTCTGCGACAGGTCGCCGTTGGCCACCGCCGTCGTCACCTGTGCGATGTTGCGCACCTGACCGGTCAGGTTGCGGAAGGCGGTGTTCACCGAATCGGTGAGGTCCTTCCACGTCCCCGCGGCGCCCGGCACCTGGGCCTGACCGCCCAGCTCACCCTCCACACCGACCTCACGGGCCACGCGGGTCACCTCGGCACCGAAGGACTGGAGCTGGTCGACCATCGTGTTGACGGTGTTCTTCAGCTCCAGCATCTCGCCGGCCACGTCGACCGTGACCTTCTGCGACAGGTCGCCGTTGGCCACCGCCGTCGTCACCTGCGCGATGTCGCGTACCTGCGTCGTCAGGTTCCGGAAGACCGTGTTCACCGAATCGGTGAGGTCCTTCCACGTCCCCGCGGCGCCCGGCACCTGGGCCTGACCGCCCAGCAGGCCCTTGGCCCCGACCTCGCTGGCGACGCGCGTGACCTCGTCCGCGAAGGTCCGCAGGGTCTCCGTCATCTGGTTGATCGTCTCCGCCAACTGCGCGACCTCGCCGCGCGCGCTGACCCGTACCTTCTGCGACAGGTCGCCGTTGGCGACGGCCGTCGTGACCTGCGCGATCCCCCGCACCTGCGCCGTCAGGTTCCCGGCCATGGTGTTGACGGAGTCGGTCAGGTCCTTCCACACGCCCGCGACCCCGGGCACCTTCGCCTGGCCGCCCAGCTCACCCTCCGTACCCACCTCACGGGCGACCCTCGTCACCTCGGAGGAGAAGGAGGACAGCTGGTCCACCATCGTGTTCACGGTGTTCTTCAGCTGCAGCATCTCGCCGGCCACGTGCACCGTGACCTTGCGCGAGAGGTCGCCCTTCGCCACCGCCGTCGTCACCAGGGCGATGTCACGCACCTGGGCGGTGAGCCGGTACGCCATCGTGTTGACGGAATCGGTCAGGTCCTTCCAGGACCCGGACATGCCGCGCACCTGTGCCTGGCCGCCGAGCTTCCCCTCGGTGCCCACCTCCAGCGCCACCCGCGTCACCTCGTCGGTGAACGCCGACAGCTGGTCGACCAGGTTGTTGACCGTCCGCCCGACCTTGAGGAACTCCCCGCGCAGCGGATGCCCGGCCCCGTCGGCCGTCTGCGTCCGCAGATCCATCCGCTGGTCCAGGTCGCCCTCGGCGACCGCCGACAGCACCCGACCCACCTCGGACACCGGCCGGGCGAGATCGTCCACGAGTTGGTTCGAGGCATCGATCGCGGCCGCCCAGGAACCCTCACAGGCGCCTGTTTCCAGCCGTTCGCTCAGCTTCCCCTCGCGGCCCACCATCCGCCGCACCCGCGATAGCTCCCCCGTCAGGTGGAGGTTCCGGTCGGCGACCTCGTTGTAGACGGCGGCGATCTCCGCCATCACGCCCTCGCCGGACACCGTCAGCCGCTTGCGGAAATTCCCGTCCCGCATCGACACCAGGGCCGTGAGCAGACGGTTCAGAGCGGCGGTATCGACCTCCGTCGTACCGTTCCGCCGGGAACGACCCCCCTTCGGGCGCGTTCCCGTACGCCGCACCGCTGCGCCAGACTCCACCGTGTCCCTCCCGAAAGGGTCGACCACTGTTCCACCGAAACCCGGCGAGTCAAACGCCCGGCTAGACCATCCTGCCCAGTGTTTCACCCTGGCCGAACCCGGCCATAACACTTCGGCACCATTGCACACCGGCCGCACTCCCCGGGTGGAATCCCCTACGACGGCACCATGCGGACCGTGAAGGTAAGTAACCTGGCACCCGAATGTCCCACCGCGTCGAAGGAGTCTTGTGATCACGGCACGGGCGGCTGCCAGTTTCGATCCCCTAGGGCGCTCTGTCGCCGGGGCCCGCGCGTTCGTCCGCGACACCCTCCAGGGCTGGGGCTTCGCGGACATCGTCGACGACGCCGTCGTGCTCACCAGCGAGCTCGTCACCAACGCCGTGGTGCACGCCGGAACCCAGGCCGAAGTACTGTGCCTGCGCACCGAGGGCGGCGTACGCGTCGAGGTCGCCGACCGGTACCCGGAGCGGGAGCTCCCGCTCCAACCCCCCGGCGAACGCCCCTACGCCGACCCCGACCGCGAGAACGGCCGCGGCCTCATGCTCTGCGCCGCGCTCGCCACCCGCTGGGGAGTCGAGTACACCGGCACGCACAAACACGTGTGGTTCCGCCTCGACCTCCCGGACCGGCCGGTCGGTACCCGCTCCGCCGGACCGGTCGTCCCCGACCAGTTGCTCCCCCTCGCCGACAGCCGGGTCCGGGTCGCCGTCATCCAGATCGACGCCTCCGACGCCGTCTCCGCCTGGAACGAGGACGCCGAGCACATCTTCGGCCACGCCGCCGACAAGGTCCTCGGCCGTCCGCTCGCCGAACTCGCCGCCTGGCCCCAGACCCCCGGCACCGGCACCGGCATCGCCGAGGCCCTGCGGCTGTCCCGCTGGGAGGGCAGCTACGGCATTCGCGGCGCCGACGGCCGCGTCATCCCGGTTTACGCCTCGCACCTGCGGGTACGCGATGCCCACGGCGAGCCGTCCATCGTGTGCCTCCTGGTCCACGACGACGAGCGCGCCCTCCTCCAGACCCCCGTACGCATCCCCTCCGGCGACGCCGGCCAGCTCACCGACGCCCGCCCCGTGGACCCCTTCGAGGTGTTCATCGGCTCCCCCGCCCCCGACGACCTGGACGGACTCCTCCAGCGCACCGTCGAGCGGGCCCGCGACATGCTCGACTCCGACGCCGCGTTCCTGCTGCTCGCCACCGACGACGAGACCGAACTCGAAGTCCGCGCCACGACCGGACTGCCGTCCACCCGACAGCGCTTCGCGCGCGTCCCCGTCGAGGCGGGCGCGAACCGGTACGGCTCCGCCCGCATGCCCGCCGTCCACGACGACCTCATCGCCGTCCCCGGAGCCGTCCCGCTCCTGGAGTCCACCGGCATGCGCTCCGTGGTCACCGTCCCCCTCAAGGTGGAGGGCCGCCTCACAGGCTCCCTCGGCGTCTCCAGCGAGAGCCCGGGCCGCTACTCCAACGAGGACGCGTTGCGCCTGCAGTTCGCCGCCGACCGGATCGCACTCGCCGTCGAATCCGCCCGCCTCGGCGAGCTGGAACGCCTGCGCCGCGGCTCGCTCTCCTTCCTCGTCGAAGCCTCCGACCTGCTCGCCGGCACCCTCGACCGGGACCAGACGCTGGCCCTGATGGCGCAGATGACCGTCCCCACCCTGGCCACCTGGTGTGCGGTCTACACCATCGCCGACCAGACCTCGGACCCGTACCTCTCCTACGTGCTGCACGAGGACGAAGAGCGCATCGACGGACTGAAGGCCCTGCTCTCGCGGGTCAGCCCGCCCGAGCCGCTCCGTGAGGCGGGCGCCCGCCCCTGGCCGGAGTCCGCCCGCGCCGTCGGCGGGGAGACCGTCGTCCTCCCCCTCCTGGCCCGCAACCGGGTCATCGGCATGCTCACGCTGGGCAAGCCGTCCGAGGAACACTTCCGCCAGGAGATCCTCGAACTCGCCGACGACCTCTCCCGCCGGGCGGCCCTGGCCCTCGACAACGCGCGCCTCTACTCCGAGCGCACCGCCATCAGCCGCTCCCTCCAGCGCAGTCTCCTCCCGCCCGGCTCCCCCGCCATTCCAGGTATGGAGGTCGAGGTCATCTACCGCGCGGCCGGCGAGGGCAACGAGGTGGGCGGCGACTTCTACGACGTCTTCCCCATCCGCCCCGGGGTCTACGGCTTCGCCATCGGCGACGTCTGCGGGACCGGCCCCGAGGCGGCAGCCGTCACCGGCCTCGCCCGGCACGCCCTGCGCCTGCTGGCCCGCGAGGGACTGGGCGGCCCGGCGGTACTGGAGCGCCTCAACGCCGCGATCCTCGACGAGGGCGCCCGCAGCCGCTTCCTCACCCTCCTCTACGGAGAACTCCACCCCCAGGCGGACGGCGGCGCCCTGATGAAGGTCGTGTGCGCCGGCCACCCCCTACCGCTGCGTCTGCGCCCGGACGGCGAGGTCATCCCCGCCGCGGAACCCCAGCCGCTGCTCGGCGTGATGGACGACCTCGAACTCTACGAACAGACCCTCACCCTGGACGCGGGCGACGTCCTGCTCTGCGTCACGGACGGCGTGACCGAGCGCCGCGAGGGCACCCGCATGCTCGGCGACGACGGCCTCGCGGAGGTCCTCACCACCTGTACGGGCCTCACCGCCGGCGCGGTCGCCGCCCGTATCCTGCGCGCGGTGGAACGCTTCGCGGCCGAACCCGCCTCCGACGACATGGCGATCCTGGCCTTCCGCGTACCCCAGCCGCGCGAGGGCGCCTAGCCACGCGCGGCCCGGGGTTCACGCCGAAGGTTCACGCCGGGGCGCGGATCTGATGCCGCGGGTGGCGGACCGCAGGGCGAAGGCCAGCACCACTTCGAAGACGCCGAGCAGGACGAGCCACAGCCCCAGCAGTCGGGTGAGGGCGACCGCGGAGTCGACCGGGAAGCAGAGCACGACGATGCCTGCGACGGTGCCGAGGGCGCCCAGGCCGAAGAACAGGCCCCGGTGGGCGAGGCCCCGGTCGGCGATGGCGGCGTACGCCGTGAGCACTCCGGTCAGCAGCCAGAACACCCCGAGGATCAGGGACAGCGCACCGATCGTCTGCATCGGATGCCGCAGTACGAGAACGCCCGCCAGCAGCGCCAGCAACGCGACCAGCACGCCGGCCAGCCGGCCACCGCCGTCCTGGCTGTGCGAAAAGGCCGTGACGAAGCGGAAGACTCCTGCCGCGAGGAGTTGGAGACCGATGATGACGGCGAGGATGTGCAGCGTCTCATCGGGCCACACGAGGACCAGAATGCCCGGGATCAGGGTCGCGAGGGCGAAGCCGAGCGCCCAGCGCCACGACGCTCCGACTTGTTTGAGGACGTCTTCCGGGTCGCTCTGCGTGTGCCGCGGTGCCGCCGCGTCGGGGGGAAAGGTCATCACGCCTCCCAGGCAGGCCGGACGGCCCCCAGGACACGTCAAAGCCGCCGGTCGTACCTGTCTTGCCCTTCCAAACCACCTTAACCAGGGCCGGCGCAACCCGCCAACGCAAAAAGGCCCCCGCCAAATGGCGGGGGCCTTTTCTATTAGAGCCCTTTAACGGAATCGAACCGTTGACCTTCTCCTTACCATGGAGACGCTCTACCGACTGAGCTAAAAGGGCGGGTTGTTCGGCGGCGTCCTACTCTCCCACAGGGTCCCCCCTGCAGTACCATCGGCGCTGAAAGGCTTAGCTTCCGGGTTCGGAATGTAACCGGGCGTTTCCCTAACGCTATGACCACCGAAACACTATGAAGATGTCAACCGGATGAAAACACGGTCGTTACTTCAGAACTAACACAGTGGACGCGAGCAACTGAGGACAAGCCCTCGGCCTATTAGTACCAGTCAGCTCCACCCGTTACCGGGCTTCCACATCTGGCCTATCAACCCAGTCGTCTACTGGGAGCCTT
>NZ_SSBJ01000069.1 GCF_004795055.1 Streptomyces sp. A1136 | reverse complement strand
GCATCGCCACCCGCTACGACAAGTCACCCGAAAGCTACCTCGCCGGCCTCCACCTCCGCGCCGCAATGATTTGGATCGACGACCTCCTCAAACCCCCCGACTGATCACAACCTCACACAGGCCCTAGCGTTGAGGACTGGGGGCCACTGCCCAAGCCAGAGGCCGTCGAGCGCCTGCGGGACTTTCTCGCCGAAGGACTGGTCACGCAAGCCCAGTCGTACGCCGAAACCGGCGCCCCGCTGCCGGACAGCATCGGCATACGGCTGATGTATCTCCCCCGCCAGGTCGCCGAAATGAAGGCGCTCCTCGACAGCACGCAGTCCGAGCAGCGCAAGCGGGCCGCATGGCGCAGCTTGCGTACTGAGGCCAGCGCCCTGCCCGGCTGCCCCGAAGAATGGCTCATCAACACCAGGTGAGCCCGAGCACCAGTGCCGACGGCGGGCTCCCCTTCACTTTCTGCTTCCGGGGTCTACGGGCGAGCGTGTCATGCACGGACTGCTCCCGGATCGACGCGGCCTCACCAGCACCGCCACCTCCGGTCTCTGCAAGACGGCCAGCTCCTCCGGCACGGGCGACCGTAGATCGAAGGCCTTTCACGTGTGGCTGATACCGACCGCTGGGAAAATGCCCTGATGGGGAATCAGCACTACCGCTAGCATCGCCATCGTCACTTGGGGATCAGCACCCCCTTCCGAACCGCGTTTTCAGGACGACCGTGAAGATCAAGCGAGTACGCATCGAGAACTTCTGCTGTCTGCACAAAGTGGACGTCTCCTTCGAGGAGATAACCTCCTTCATCGGCCCGACTGGTGTCGGCAAGTCCACTGTGCTGCGCGCCCTCGACTGGTTCTTCAACGGCGAAAAGTCCCTCTCCCTGAGCGCCGACGACGTCCACTCGGCTACGGAGGGTGGCCGCATCTCTGTCGAGGTCGAGTTCGACGGCCTCACCAGCCATGACCGCGAGATCCTCGGCCGATACGCTCCAGACGGCGCTGAGAGCGTGAGTATCTGGCGGACCTGGCAGGACGGCGACGACAAGATCACGGGCAAGGCTCTCGCGTATGCCCCGTTCGAGGAGGTTCGCCGGCACCAGAAGGCAACTCCGCTACGGGCTGCCTACAAAGACCTCATGGAGAGCGACCCGAGCCTCGGCCTTCCTCACGCTGGTAGCGCGCCTGCAGCACAGGAAGCGATGCGGAACTGGGAGCTGGCACACCGCGACAAGCTCACCAAATCTGAGGTCGAGGACACGCACTTCTTCGGCTTCGCCGGACAGAGCGTCCTGGCCCAGCTGATCGACTTCGTATTCATCTCCGCTGATTTGCGCGCCTACGAGGAGGCGGACGACCAGAAGGCCACGGCACTCGGCCGCATTCTCGACCACGCAGTGGACCGGACCGAGGCGAACGAGCAGCTTGATCAGGTCGAGGAGAACGCGCACCAAGCCCGCCAAGAGATCCACGCCAAGGTGTACGGTCCCCGGCTCGACGACATTGCCGCAGCGCTCTCCTCGGAAGTCGCCAAGTTCACGACCGGACGCCAGGTGGTGGTGACCCCCACAGTGCAGGCACCAAGGCCTGCCCGGACCGCGTTCCAGGTCAGCATCCGAGACGGTGCCGCCGAGACTTCGGTGTACCGACAAGGGCACGGGTTTCAGCGTGCCCTCATCATCGCTGCGCTGAAGTACCTGGCAGATCGCCGACGCCCGGAGGATGGCACGCGGACCCTGTGTCTGGCGATCGAGGAGCCCGAGCTGTTTCAGCACCCTCCGCAGGCACGGACCTTCGCAAAGGTGCTGCGCGAGCTGGTGGCCACCTCCCCGGAGGGGCGCACCCAGGTTATGTACGCCACGCACAGTCCCGTCTTCATCGATCCCAGCCGCTACCACCAGATCCGACGTCTGTCCCGCGCTACTGATCAGGCGCATCCCGTTACCCAGGTCTGGCAAGCGACCGAGGACAAGCTGTGCGAGTCCCTTGAGGAGTTGATCAATGCAGACACAATCAAGCGGCGGACAGTCGGCAAGCTGACCAGCTCGTTCGCGGAGGGGTTCTTCGCCAATGCCGTAGTGCTGGTCGAGGGCGCAGGGGACGAGGCTGTCCTTGTGGGCTGCGCGGAGCGAGTGGGCATCAGCTTCGGCGCCGAGGGCATTTCCATTGTCGAGGTCAACGGGAAGGACAACCTGATGATCTCCCATGCGATCTTCAGCTGCTTGGGGGTGCCTTGCCACGTGGTGTTCGATGGTGACGCCCGCCAGGAGGACGCCAGGCTGCAATCGGTTCAGCACCTGCTCCCGGACCAGCGCCGGCAGCAAGAGCTGAAGTTCGAACGCGAGGCCCAACAGACTCGGAAGAAGAACGCTGATCTTCTCCGGTACCTCGGCGCCTCCCCCGTTCCCCAGCCCTCCGACGAGTCTTCTGCTTGGTACACGGTCTTCGAGGACAACCTGGAGGTCCACCTCGCCGAGCACTGGCCCGCCTGGGACGTACGCAGGCAGGAATTGATCGATGAAGGCCAGGGCACGGACGGCAAGAACGCAGCGACGTACCTGGAAGCGGCTCGCACCGCCGTCGCGGACCCGCCGTTCCTACTGCATGCCTTGCTAGAGAACGTGCTGGCCTTGACCGGACACCAGTGGGGACGCCCATCGCAGCATGTCCTCGCGCAGGGCACGATCAGCTGAGCAGCCTTCTCTCTTGGGAGCCAGCTGGGAGCCGCTCTGCTCCCCGAGGCGCCTTGAGACTGCCCCAGACCGTCCGAGGCCACGGCGCTGACCAGGAGAAACGTGGTTTGTGCTGGTGGGGATCTTGCGTGAACCTCGTTCGGGACGAAGAGGTCGTGGGTTCAAATCCCGCCACCCCGACGCTGTAGTACCAGTTCAGGGGCCTGATCCACTCAGTGGATCAGGCCCCTGAGTGGTTTCGGGACTGATGGGAGAGTCTCGACGGGATCGCGTCCCGGCCGCGAGCCCACGGAGGGTCATGCGGAGGCGATCAGTCGTCCGGCGCACAGCGCCCATCTCCGCAAAGCGGTCACCCCCTCCGAGGCGGAGAAGTACGGTGCCTCCGACAAGGGCCGCCGCTCTTGTCGGGACTTCTAGGGCCGCGGCTCTAGGAGAAGGGGGAGAACATGCCGATGTACGTTCATGTCCCGGCGGAGGCCACGCCTCACCTCATTCGCCAGGCGTACGAAGCGGGCGGGCCCTATCAGTGGGCTCGGGAGGCATGGAAGAACTCCGAGGAGAGCGGAGCCTCGATCATCCACTTCGGGATCGAGGAACAGGCCGCAGAACGACAGGGCGTGCTGCGCCGCACGATCATGGACAATGGCGACGGGATGCGGCCGGACGACTTGAAGGTCTTCCTGACGACGTTCGGCGGTGGGGGCAAGCCCATCGGGGTTGACGGCAACTTCGGGCAGGGGTTCAAGTCCTCCGTCTTGCCGTGGAACCCCTACGGCGTGGTAGTGATCAGCTACACGGCCGAAGCGCCTGAGGGCGCAATGCTTTGGATCTATCGCGACGGCGATGGCAACTACGCCCTCAAGGAATGGTCCGCCGAAGACGAGAACGGTGACTTCGTCAGCGTTACGCCCGTGGTCCAGCCGTTCCTGGACGACGATCACGGCTGCGACTGGAGCAACATCCGTCCCCCGTGGATGCGCACGGGGACGATCATGGTGCTTCTGGGGTCGGCTCCGGACAGCGACACGTGGATGGGCGACCAGGACCCCTCCCGCAAGGAGACGGTCGACGACCTCATCCGATACCTCAACAGCCGGCTGATCGACGTGCCCAAGCGGGACGGCGTGCCCATCGAAACCACCGTCGTCGACCTGTACGCCAAGAAGGCCGGCGACCGCCGGAGCACCCGCGACAAGACGGTGAGCCTGCCTGACGGCAAGGCCATGGTGTGGCGCCCTCGGCGCGTCCACGGCTTGCGGCACTTCATTCCCGACGTCGCTGTGAGGGGCAGCGTCGCCGTCGATGAGCACGGCACGCAAGTGGACTGGTTCTACGTTCCGGAGCCGGAAGCGCCGGTCGGCGGTACGTCCGACTACATCGCCCAACGCCCCGTCGCGGTCGTGGACTACCAGGGAGAGGCGTACCACGCGGATCGGGGCAAGAGCCGGTACCGCCTGTTCGGCGTCACGGACGAAATCATGGGTCGTACCTGGCTGATCGTGCGCCCCCCGGTATACAGCGACAGTCAGCCCACCCGGTGGGGCGTGATCACGCAGGCCTCCCGGCACATGCTCTTCGGCAAGGGGGGCTCGGAGTTGCCGTGGGAGGAGTGGGGGGATCGCTTCTTCGACAACTTCCCCGAGGAACTGTCCAAGGCACAAGAGTCGGCCCGTGCTCAGGGCACCACGCAGACCGATCCGTCGATGGCCAAGAACCTCGCGCGCATCCTGGACCGGCTGAACCCTCGCTTCAAGGCTTCCCGGCTTGTCAGCTCAGCGATGGGCAAGGTGCCCGGGAACCCAGGCGGATCGTTCGCCGGTACTCCGGGTGCTCGCGGCCCCCGGACCGCCGGCTCCTCCGGGCAGCCCGGAGGAGCCGGTGGGACGTCGGGCCCTCGACACGTCCTGGTGCCGGCGCCGGCCGGCTCGACGCAGGGATCGCCCGCACGGGTACGAGGCGGCTATCCGGCGTTCGAGTGGAAGTCCTTCGACCCCGACGAGTGCAAGTACCTGGCGCAGTACGTGCACAACGCCACCTGCGTGATCAACGACATCGAGCACCGAGGAGTCGTGTACCTCAACTCCTCCCATCCGGTGTTCGTCCAGGAGTTCTCCCACTGGGCCAACGAGATCTGGCCCAAGGCAGACGGGGGGAAGGTGCAGGAGCTGGTGCAGCGCGTCTACGGTGAAGAGGCAGTCGCACACGTGGTCCACGCTCAACGGCTGAACGGAACCCTCGTCGGCAAGACCGAGGGAGGTGACCCGATCCTGATGGGCGAGGAAGACGTGCGGCAGCTGCTGGAGCCCGCCGCCCTGTCCGCAGCGCTCTTGGGCCTCGTCAACGTCGAGCAGCGCATCCTGACCCAAGGTGGCGGACAGTTCGGGCGTCGTGCCGGCAGTTAGGAAGGGTCGGCGAGGGCGGCGAGTTCCGTGCGGGTCAGGGCGAGGAGTTCGGGCGAGGGGTGGAGGGGGTCCACGCCGCGGGCGCGGGCGAGTTCGCTGAGGTGGGTCAGGAGCGCTTCGACCGAGGGGAAGGGGCCGGGCGGGCGCAGGAGCCAGACGCGGCCGCGGGGGCGGGGCGGGAGGCCCAGGGCGGCGATGATTTCGGCGGCCTCGGCTTCGAGGAGGTCGAGGTCCGGTTCGGCGAGCGGGGCGCACTCCACCTCCACGACGTGGCCGTGCCCGTCGAGGCGGGTTTCCACGGCCCAGCGGGTGCCGCGGTCCGGAATCCAGGTGCGGGCCGCCGGGGGCCAGACGTACGGGAGGAAGATCCAGGCGTAGGTCTCGGGCGCGGGCTCCCAACCGAGGGCCTCCAGCTCCCGCACCTCCGGCAGCCGGTCCGGTTCCTGCTCGCTGCGGCCCGATCGGCGTTCCGCGAGGGGATGCGGCGGACCGCTCTCGTCCCAGGACATGCGGGCACGCTATCCGACGTGGCGGCGGATGTGGGTGACCTCGGGGAGGCGTCGCCGCAGGGGATGCCGGACACCGGAGCACGCCGGCCCGGACCGCCCCGGACACGCGGCACCCACCGGCAGGGAGCCGCGCGCCCGGGGCTCGGCGCGGCGGTCGGGGCTCAGGCGCGGTGGTCCAGGGGGTTCGCCGCGATACGGGCCTCCGCGCCGCCCGCCACGTAGGCGGCCGCCGCGCAGTCGGGCTTGCGCACCGCCTGGTCCTCCACCAGCGTCAGGAAGGCCTTGCCGAAGCCGAGCCGGGGGTACTCGGCGAGGAGGTCGGCGAGGAACGACTCGGGGAACTCCCCGACCCGCAGCCACGACACGTCCGCGCTCGTACCCACCTGGAGGAGGTGGCTCTCCACGTCCTGGCCGGCCGTGACGTCGTCCCGCATGTGCAGGACGATCACCTCCTGCGCCCGCGCCCGCCGGGCCGGCGGCCAACCCAGCCCCGCCGTCAGGACGCGCGCCACATGACCGCCCGCCTCCTCGAAGGGCAGCGTGTGACTGTCGAACGGCGCGGTCAGGCCCAGATCGTGCAGCAGGGCACTGACGTAGAAGAGTTCGGCGTCATGGGTCAACCCGTGTTGCCGCGCGTACCAGGCCCCGAAGGCGTACGAGCGGATCGAGTGGTTCAGCAGGGTCGTGTCCGCGTACTCGGAGGCGATCTCCAGCGCGGCGCGCCCGGCGTCGGTGTCAAAGGTCCACGTCATGAGGCGCAGCGTAGGCGTTGCCGTCGAACTGCCGTCCTACCCACGGGGTTCCCGGTCACGGGTGAAGTCCACTTCCGCCGGCCCGTCCTCCCCCGGCCAGGACAGCAGCCGCGTCACCGCGGGCGGGCTCTCGGCGAGGACGCTGCCGCGCGAGACGACGTACCTGGGGCGGACCTGGCGGCGGATCGCCTCCTGTGGTGACTCGGCCGCCAGCAGCACGAACGAGGCCGGCGCGCCCGCCGCGATGCCGTACTCGGTCCCGGACAGCCCCAGCACGCGGGCCGCGCGGTCCGTCACCATCGAGAACGCCACCGGGATCTCGTCCGCGCCGGTCAACTGGGCCGCGTACAGGCCGACGAGGGCGGTCTGGAGCGGATTGCCGGTCCCGAGCGCGTTCCACGGGTCCATCACGTCATCGTGGCCGAAGGCCACATTCACCCCCGCCGCCAGCATCTCCTTGACCTGGGTGAGGCCGCGCCGCTTGGGGTAACCGTCGAACCGGCCCTGGAGGTTGAGGTTGGCGAAGGGGTTCGCGACGAGGTTGATCCCGGAACGCGAGAGCAGCCGCCGGAGTTTGAAGCTGTACCCGCCGCCGTAGGAACCCATCGCCGTCGTGTGCGAGGCCGTCGCCCGCTCCCGCAAGCCCGAGCGCAGCGCGAGGGTGGCCAGTACCTCCACGAACCGCGACTGCTCGTCGTCGATCTCGTCGCAGTGCGCGTCCACGCGCAGCCCGTGCTCCTCGGCCAGTGCGAAGGCGGTCGCGAGCGAGGCGATCCCGTCCTCGCGGGTGTCCTCGAAGTGCGGGATCGCGCCGACGACGTCCGCCCCGCGCCGGACCGCCTCGCGCAGCAGCGACCCGCCGTCCGGGAAGGAGACGATGCCCTCCTGCGGGAACGCGACGATCTGGAGCGTCATGACGTCCCGCACCCGGTCGCGGACCTCCAGCAGCGCGTCGAGCGCGGTGAGCGTCGGATCGGTGACGTCGCAGTGGGTCCGTACGTGCAGCACCCCCTGCGCCGCCTGCCAGCGCAGCACCTCGGTGGCCCGGGCGATCACGTCCTCGCGGGTCAGGGTCTTCTTGCGCTCGCTCCAGCAGGCGATGCCCTCCCAGAGGGTCCCGGACGCGTTGGGGCGCGGCTCACCGGCGGTCAGGGCGGTGTCGAGGTGGATGTGCGGCTCGACGAAGGGGGGCGAGAGCAGCGCGCCGTGCGCCTCGATCAGCACCCCGGTCGCCGGTGGCTCCTTCTGATCGTCGTACGGGACGACGCGGGCGATCCGTCCGTCCTCGGACACCTCCACATCGGACAGGCCGTGTGCGTGCAGCAGCCGGGCGCCCCGGACGATCATCCGCATGCGGTCAGCGTAGGGGCACCGGCCGCGCTCGGTCGGGCCTTGTGCCGCGTGCCCCGCGTTTCGCGCCGCCCGACCGCACGTCAGGGGCGACCACCCGCACGGCACGGGCCGCCGGCCTCGCCACGGGCCGCCGGCCTCGCCACGGGCCGCCGGCCTCGGCTCGGGCCCCGGCGGCCCGCTCCGGGGACGCCCCCACGATGCGCCCGTTCGGCGCAGTCGGCATCCCGGCGCGCGGTACGGCAAGGTGGGGCCATGACCAGCGACACCGACGTGACCTCCGTACCGTCCCCCGAGATGCCCGACTGGGAGAAACGCTTCCGGGCTCCGCGCGTCGGGCTGCCCGAATGGGCCGAGGACGCCCCGGACCGCTCGCTCTTCGTCTCCAACGCGACGGGGACCTACGAGCTCTACGCCTGGGACCGCGCCACCGGCAGCCGGCGGCAGGTCACGGACCGCCCCAACGGCACCACCGACGGCACCCTCTCCCCCGACGGCGAGTGGATCTGGTGGTTCTCCGACACCGACGGCGACGAGTTCGGCACCTGGGTGCGCCAGCCCTTCGCGGGCGGTCCCGACGAGCCGGCGACCCCCGGCCTGAAGCCCTCGTACCCCGCCGGACTGGCCATCGGCCGGGACGGCACGGCCGTCGTGGGCCGCTCCACCGACGAGGAGGGCACCACCGTCCACGTCGTCCGGCCCGGCGGGGACGAGCCGACCGTGATCTACCGGCACCACGAGTCGGCGGGCGTCGGCGACCTGTCCCGGGACGGCACGCTGGTCGTGATCGAGCACACCGAGCACGGCGACGCCATGCACTCGGCGCTGCGCGTGGTGACCCTCGACGGCGCCACCGTCGCCGAGCTGGACGACTCAGAGGGCGGCACCGTGGAGCTGGGCCTGGGCGTGCTCGGCTTCGCCCCCGTCGCCGGCGACACCAGACTGCTCGTGGGGCACCAGCGGCGCGGCCGCTGGGAGCCGATGGTGTGGGACGTGGCGACCGGAACCGAGGAGGAACTGGCGATCGACCTTCCGGGCGACGTCGGCGCCGAGTGGTACCCGGACGGCTCGGCGCTGTTGATCCACCACGATTTCGAGGCGCGCAGCGAGCTGTGGCGCTACGACCTCGCGGCGGGGGAACTCGTACGCGTGGACACGCCGCCGGGGTCCGTCTCGGGTGCGACGGCCCGGCCGGACGGCACGGTGGAGTACCAGTGGTCCTCGGCCGCCGAGCCGTCGACGATCCGGTCCACGGCGGGCGGGGTCGTGCTCGACCCGCCCGGGTTCCGGCCGCCGGGCTCGGTCCCGGTGGAGGACGCCTGGGTGGAGGGGCCGGGCGGGCGCGTCCACGCCCTGGCACAGCGGCCCGTCGGCCACGGCGACGGACCCTTCCCGACGGTCTTCGAGATCCACGGCGGCCCCACCTGGCACGACAGCGACGCCTTCGCCGCCACCCCGGCGGCCTGGCTGGACCACGGTTTCGCCGTCGTCCGCGTCAACTACCGCGGCTCGACGGGATACGGGCGGGAGTGGACCGACGCCCTCAAGCACCGCGTCGGGCTGATCGAGCTGGAGGACATCGCGGCGGTCCGCGAGTGGGCCGTCGCCTCCGGCCTCGCCGACCCGGGCCGGCTCGTGCTGTCGGGCGGCTCGTGGGGCGGGTACCTGACGCTGCTGGGCCTGGGCACGCAGCCGGACGCCTGGGCGGTCGGCCTGGCCGCCGTACCGGTGGCGGACTACGTGACGGCGTACCACGACGAGATGGAGGCGCTGAAGTCGCTGGACCGCACCCTCTTCGGCGGCACGCCCGAGGAGGTCCCCGAGCGGTTCGAGGCGTCCTCGCCGCTGACGTACGTGGACGCGGTGAAGGCCCCCGTCCACATCGCGGCGGGCGTGAACGACCCGCGCTGCCCGATCCGGCAGATCGACAACTACGTGGAGCGGCTCGCGGCGCGCGGGGCGGTGCACGAGGTGTACCGGTACGACGCGGGGCACGGCTCGCTCGTGGTGGAGGAGCGGATCAAGCAGGTCCGGATGGATCTGGAGTTCGCCCTCAAGCACCTTCCCGCCTGACCCGACACCGGTGATCCGGTGCGCCCCCCGTACGGTGGTGGGGTGCACCGGTTTCTCCTGACCCCGCGCTGGTGGGGGATCAACGTCTTCGTCGCGCTCGCCATCCCCTTCTGCCTGTTCATGGGGACCTGGCAGCTCGGCCGCTTCGAGGACCGCGTCGGCGACCACCGGGAGGCCGCCGCCCAGCGGCCCGGGGAGCAGGCCGCCGCGCCGCTGGAATCGCTGCTCCCGGTAGACAAGAAGACGTCCGGACGGCTGGCTTCCACGGCCGGGGTGTACGCGGAACAACTGCTGGTTCCCGAGCGCGACCTCGACGGCAGGAGCGGCTTCTACGTCCTGAACCTGCTGAAGACCGACTCCGGCAAGGCCGTCCCGGTGGTCCGGGGCTGGCTGCCGGGCGACGCGGACACGGCGAGGGCGCCGGCCGCGCCGGGCGGTCGGGTGGAGGTCACCGGGGCCCTCCAGGCCTCCGAGAACTCCGGCACGAAGGGCGCGCACGCGCAGGGCGGCCTGCCCGCCGGGCAGCTCGGCGTGATCGGCGCGGCGACCCTGGTGAACCTGGTGCCGGAGCCGCTGTACGACGCGTGGTTGACCGTGCAGACCCCGTCGGACGGGATGCTTCCGGTGCCCGCGAAGGCGCCGGACAACACCGGGCTCGATCTGAAGGCCTTCCAGAACCTCGGCTACACCGGCGAGTGGTTCGTCTTCGCCGCCTTCGTGTTGTTCATGTGGTTCCGCTTCTACCGGCGCGAGGTGGAGTCCCTGCGCGACGCGCAGGCCGGTCTGGTGCCGGAGCAGCAGATCCGGCCGGCCGCTACGGCTTCGACGGCGTCGTCAGGGGAATGACACCCGTCCGGTAGACCGTGCCGCCGCAGGCCGCCGGGATGGTCGCCTGCGTCGTCGGCGCGCCGGCCGCCGGGGTGTGGGACACCTCGACCCCCGTCGGGGCCGGCTGCGCGGAGACGGCCAGCGGGTCGGAGGCGGCGGCCGGGCCGACGGCGCCCGTCGCCGGGCCGGCCGCGCCGCTCCCGCCCTGTGCCGGCTTCGCCGAGGGGTCGGCGGCTCCCGCCGGGCAGGAGCGTTCCGAGGGCACCCAGGCGAAACGGACCTCATACGCGGCGTTCGGCTGGAGCACCACCGCCGGGGCCTCCGCGGACGGGTCGGGGAGCAGCGCGCTCGCCGGGTCGCCCGCGGTGTGCCCGACCACGGACACCACCGGGTTCCGGGTGGGCGGCGGGGGGTCGGCCGCGGGGGCGGCGGTCACCGTGTCCCTGCCGGAGGCCAGGCAGCCCCGGTCCGAGACGTTGGTGACCTTGAAACTGCCGTAGACCTTGCCGTCGGTCCCGGGCGCTCGGGCGCTGCCCAGTACGCCGAGCTGCCCGGCGGTGCACTCGGGGAGCCCGGGGACCGCCCCGATCGGGGGCAACGGGTGGTTGTGGTCCGGGTGGCCGGAGGTACCGGCCGAGGCACCGCCGGTGGTCGGGCCCGCGACGGCGCCGTCAGAGGAGGAGCCGCTCGGGTGGGGGGCGGGGCCGCCCCCGACGTCGCCCGCCCCCGGGTCCTTGCGGGCGGGGGCCGTGGACCAGGCGTGGGTCCCCGAGCCGTTCTGGTGGGGGTCGGAGGAGCTGCCCGCCTTGCCGTCCCGCACCTCTCCGTGCCCGGCCATGGCCGGGTGCCCGACCGCGCCGCTGCCCGCGGTGCCGGTCATGCGCAGGGCCGTCGGGACCGCCGCCCCGGCCAGCAGGACGGCCGCGGCCGCACCGACGAGGGCGCGACGCCTGCGGGTCCGGCGGGCGGGGACGGCGTGCCGCAGCCGCTCCAGGGCGTGCTCGGAGGGCTCCAGGCCCTGCACGGCGCCGCTCAGCAGGGCGCGCAGCCGCCGCTCCTCCAGGGCGTCGAGGTTGTCCGGGTCCGTGGTGCCGGGCCGGCGGCCGGCCTCGTCCGGGCGGGTGGCGCCGTCCCGGCAGGTGGTGTCGTCGTCCCTCATGACTGCGCAGCCTCCATCGCCACCCGCAGCGCGGCAATGCCCCGCGAACCGTACGCCTTCACCGAGCCGAGCGAGACGCCGAGCGTCTCGGCGACCTGGGCCTCGGTCATGTCCGCGAAGTACCGCAGTACGAGCACCTCGCGCTGCCGTCGCTGGAGGCCTCGCATCGCCTTGATCAGGTCGTCGCGTTCCAACTGGTCGTACGCGCCCTCCTCCGCGCTCGCCATGTCGGGCATGGGTTTCGAGAGGAGCTTGAGGCCGAGGATGCGGCGGCGCAGCGCTGAGCGCGACAGGTTGACCACGGTCTGGCGGAGGTACGCCAACGTCTTGTCGCGGTCCCGCACCCGGTTGCGGGCCGAGTGGACGCGGATGAAGGCCTCCTGGACCACGTCCTCGCAGGAGGCCGTGTCGTCGAGGAGCAGCGCGGCCAGCCCGAGCAGGGAGCGGTAGTGCGCCTGGTAGGTCTCGGTGAGGTGGTCGACGGTGGTGCCCGCGACCACGGCCTTCTCGGCGGGGGCCGCGGCGGGCTCCGCCGTTGGTGCCACGGCCGCGCTCCCGGCGGATTCCGCGCTCTCGCGGGGCGCGGGCACCCGGCCGCCCCGGCTCGGCAGGGCGGCCGCCGGGACGCCGGTCGGCGGGACGGGAAGGATCATCGGGAACCCGCCGGGCACGGGGGAGCGCCGACGCGCCGGAGCGCCGAGCCCCCCGGAGGTACGGCCGGCGGCGCCTCGCGCCGGGGCGACGGTGAAGTCGAGCAATGCCTCTGCCACGCCCGTTGGACTCGCGTCGTCCCTCTGGGGTTGTACGCGCGGGGCGTGGTGGTCGGCCATTTCCCCGTTGCCCTCATGCGCACCCGATCTTCCCGTTCGCCTCGTTTGTCCAGGCGGCAGTCGGGCCATCACCTTGATCGAGGGATCGTCACCGATCCTACAAAGCGATTTACGCGAATTCACCCGCGATCAGTTCCGAGATCTGCGTGGCGTTCAGGGCCGCGCCCTTGCGCAGGTTGTCCGCGCAGACGAAGAACTCCAGGGAACGACTGTCGTCGAGGGAGCCCCGCACCCGGCCCACCCAGGCGGGATCGGTCCCGGCCGCGTCCACCGGCGTCGGGAACTCCCCCGCCGCCGGATCGTCCACGACGACCACCCCGGGCGCCGTCTCCAGCGTCTTGCGGGCCTGCCCGGCGTCGACCTCGCGCTCGAACCGGGCCCGTACCGTCAGCGAGTGCCCCTCCAGCACGGGAACCTGTACGCAGGTCACCGCGATCGGCAGCTCCGGCAGCTCCAGGATCCGCCGGGTCTGCGACCGCACGGCCAGCTCGTGCGAGGACCAGCCGCCCTCGCGCAGCTCACCGGACCACGGCACCACGTTCAGCGCTAGCGGCGCCGCGAAGGGCCCGGTGTCGTCACCCACGACCCGCCGTACGTCCCCGGGCTGCTCCCCCAGGGACGTCCCGGCGACCAGCGACAGTTGCCGGCGCAGTGCCTCCGTGCCGGCCCGGCCCGCGGCGCTGGCGGCCTGGTACGAGGAAACGGCCAGGTCGGTCAGTCCGTAGTCGGCGTGCAGCGCGCCCAGGGCGGCGATCATGGTGGCGGTCACGCAGTCGGGCCCCGCGACGATGCCGCGCGGGCGGACCCGTACGGCGTGCGCGTTCACCTCGGGCACCACCACCGGCACCTCGGGGTCGTCCCGGAAGGCCGCCGACTGGTCCACGGCCACGGCTCCGCGCGCCGCCACGGCGGGGGCCCATCGCGCGGACACCTCGGGCGGCGTCAGGAACAGCACGACATCGCCCGTCCCGAGGCCGTCGAAGGCGTCCTCGTTGAGGGCGAGCACCTCGGTCTCCCGGCCGCGCACGGCCAGCAGGCGCCCGGCGGAGCGCGGCGAGGCGATCAGGCGGA
The DNA here is from genome assembly GCF_004795055.1 of Streptomyces sp. A1136. GTDB lineage: Bacteria > Actinomycetota > Actinomycetes > Streptomycetales > Streptomycetaceae > Streptomyces. The sequence continues at coordinate 9,771 of NZ_SSBJ01000069.1, read as the reverse complement.
TGTCGCCCCATACGTCGGCGCGCTGGGACAGTATCCGCAGGACGACGGAGCCGACCGCTCCGGTCGCCCCGACCACGGCGAGTGCCGGGGCCGGAGCCGACCGGGTGGTCATCGTCCGGTGCCTCCGTAGACGACGGCCTCGTCGCTGTCGGAGTCGAGCCCGAAGGCCGTGTGCACGGCGCGGACGGCCTCGTTGACGTCGTCCTGGCGGGTCACGACCGAGATGCGGATCTCGGAGGTCGAGATCAGCTCGATGTTGACGCCCGCGTCGGACAGCGCCTGGAAGAACGAGGCGGTGACGCCGGGGTTCGTCTTCATGCCGGCGCCGACCAGGGAGATCTTGCCGATCTGGTCGTCGTAGCGCAGCGAGTCGAAACCGATCGCGCCCTTCGCCTTCTCCAGGGCTTCGATGGCCTTGTGGCCCTCGGCCTTGGGGAGGGTGAAGGAGATGTCCGTCAGCCCGGTCGAGGCGGCCGACACGTTCTGCACGATCATGTCGATGTTGATCTCGGCGTCCGCGATCGCGCGGAAGATCGCCGCGGCCTCGCCCGGCTTGTCCGGGACGCCGACGACCGTGATCTTGGCTTCGGAGACGTCGTGCGCGACTCCGGAGATGATGGCGTGCTCCACCGGCTCGTCCCCTTGCGGATTCTCGTTGCTGACCCAGGTGCCCGGCAGTCCGGAGAAGGACGAGCGGACGTGGATCGGGATGTTGTAGCGGCGCGCGTACTCGACGCAGCGGTGCAGCAGCACCTTGGAGCCGGAGGCCGCGAGCTCCAGCATGTCCTCGGAGGAGATCCAATCGATCTTCCGGGCCTTCTTCACGACGCGGGGGTCCGCGGTGAAGACGCCGTCGACGTCGGTGTAGATCTCGCAGACCTCGGCGTCCAGCGCCGCCGCCAGCGCGACGGCGGTGGTGTCCGAGCCGCCGCGGCCGAGCGTGGTGATGTCCTTGCTGTCGGCCGACACGCCCTGGAAGCCGGCGACGATGGCGATGTTGCCCTCGTCCAGCGCGGTGCGGATACGGCCCGGCGTGACATCGATGATGCGCGCTTTGTTGTGGACCGAGTCGGTGATGACACCTGCCTGGCTGCCGGTGAACGACTGGGCCTCGTGACCCAGGTTTTTGATCGCCATGGCCAGCAGGGCCATGGAGATCCGCTCTCCCGCCGTCAGCAGCATGTCGAACTCACGACCGGCAGGCATCGGGGATACCTGCTCGGCGAGATCGATCAGCTCGTCCGTCGTGTCGCCCATCGCGGATACCACGACGACCACCTGGTGGCCGTTCTTCTTGGCATCCACGATCCGCTTGGCGACACGCTTGATGCCCTCGGCATCGGCTACGGAGGAGCCTCCGTACTTCTGCACGACAAGGCCCACGTGCGCTCCTCGCTCAATCCATTACTGCGGTCAGTCACGCAGTCTAACGAGCGACCGGAATCCGACCGGCACGTACCACATCATGAGATGTTCGCTTCATCCCAGGACCGCGCCCGCCGCGACGGTCTAAACGCGTCCGATGCCGCCCAGTTCCTGCGCCATGACCTCGCCCGCCTGCTCGGCGAGGTCGTCCTCGGCGAGGTCCTCGTCCGTGTCCAGGCCGTCGAGGGCGTCCAACGGCTGGTCGAGGCGCACGTGGGCCACCAGCGACTGGAGGGCGCGCAGGGTGGCCGAGGCCGTCGAGCCCCAGTTGGAGAAGTAGGAGAACTGCCACCACCACAGCGCCTCGGTGGTGCGGCCCGCCCGGTAGTGCGCGAGCCCGTGCCGCAGGTCGGCGACGACATCGGCGAGGTCGTCGGAGATCCGGTGCGCGACGGGCGCCTTGCGCGGCTCGTAGGGGTCGAAGACCTCCGAGTACACGTCGACCGGGTCGAGCATGTACGCGAACCGCTCGCGCAGGTCGTCCACGTCCGGCTCCGGGCCCAGGTCGGGCTCGTACCGCTCGTCCGGCATGACGTCCTGGTAGGCGCCCAGTCGGCCGCCCGCCAGCAGCAGCTGCGAGACCTCCAGCAGGAGGAAGGGCACCGCGCTGTCCGGGTCCTCGCCCTTGGCCACCTCGGTGACCGCGACGATGAAGGAGTCGATCTGGTCCGCGATCTGGACGGCGAAGTCGTCCGGATCCTGGCCCAAGGCGTGCAGCGTTGCGTCAGACATCGAGAAGTCGCCTTCCTTCAAAGGCCCGCCCGAGCGTGACCTCGTCCGCGTACTCCAGATCTCCCCCGACGGGGAGGCCGCTGGCCAGGCGGGTGACCTTCAGGCCCATGGGCTTGATCATGCGGGCGAGGTAGGTGGCGGTGGCCTCGCCCTCCAGGTTCGGGTCGGTGGCGAGGATCAGCTCGGTGACCGTGCCGTCGGCGAGGCGCGCCAGCAGCTCGCGGATGCGCAGATCGTCCGGGCCGACGCCCTCGATCGGGCTGATCGCACCGCCGAGGACGTGGTACTTCCCCCGGAACTCGCGCGTCCGCTCGATGGCGACCACGTCCTTGGGCTCCTCCACGACGCAGATCACCGAAGGATCGCGGCGCGGGTCGCGGCAGATCGCGCACCGCTCCTCCTGCGCCACGTTCCCGCACACCGCGCAGAACCGGACCTTGTCCTTCACCTCTAGCAGCGCGTGCGCGAGGCGACGGACGTCGGTGGGCTCGGCTTGCAGGATGTGGAAGGCGATCCGCTGCGCGCTCTTGGGCCCGACGCCGGGCAACCCGCCCAGTTCGTCGATCAGGTCCTGGACCACGCCTTCGTACAACGGACTGCCTTCTTTCGATTTCTGCGTCTCATGGACTTCTACGGATCTGCGCCCGGCGGATCACGCCGTCGTCGGGGCGATCAGAACGGCAGGCCCGGGATGCCGCCGCCGCCGAAGCCCTGGGCCAGGGGGCCCAGCTTCTCCTGCTGGAGCGCCTGGGCGTTCTCGTTGGCGGCCTGAACCGCCGCGACCACCAGGTCCGCCAGGGTCTCGGTGTCCTCGGGGTCCACCGCCTTGGGGTCGATGACAAGGGCGCGCAGCTCCCCGGAGCCGGTGACGGTCGCCTTCACCAGACCGCCGCCGGCCTGGCCCTCCACCTCGGCCTGCGCCAGTGCCTCCTGGGCCACGGCGAGATCCTGCTGCATCTTCTGGGCCTGCTGGAGCAGCTTCTGCATGTCGGGCTGGCCACCACCGGGAATCACAGGGCACTCACTCCATCACTACGGATACTTCTCAACGCTCGGTCAATCCGAGCCTACGTGCTCCCCGCGCGCAGCGCCCTACGCCGTGAGGACCAACTCTTTCGAGTGAGAGAGCCGGGGTGCGCGCACCTGCTGGAGCCCTCCTTGTGAGCGGAAATCGCGGGATTCGCCGCCCATCGCGCGGCATTCGAAGGTAGGAAGTGCATGCGCACCATTGCGCACACGCGCACCACCACACGTCAGCGCAGGCAGAGGGAGTGCCGGTGAGTCAGCCGGAGATGCAGCCCGAGGGGCCACCCCGGGATCCCGCAGAGGACGGCGACCTGACCGGCCGGCCGTTTCCTCTCGGGGACTGGGGCGAGCCCGCCGAGCGGCTCGACGAGCTCTACCGGCGGGTCGAGGCCGACGCCCTGCGCACCGCCGAGTGGTACCTGGCCGACCGGACGCTGAAGCGGCGCGGCGCGCGCACCCTGCGGGTGGGCGCGGCCGTGGGCGCCGTCGCGGGCGCCTCGATGCCGCTGCTGGAGTTGACGGGCTCCGCCCCCGGGGCGGCCTCGTACGGTTACCTGTGCCTGCTGCTCGGTGCGGCCTGCCTGGCCTGCGACCGCTTCTTCGGGCTGACCTCCGGGTGGATGCGGGACGTGGCCACGGCGCAGGCCGTGCAGCGCCGGCTCCAGACCCTCCAGTTCGACTGGGCCTCGGAGAACGTACGGGAGGTGCTCGGACCGACCGAGGGCACGGCGAGCGAGGCGGCGGAACGCTGCCTGACCGTCCTGCGGCGGTTCTCGGAGGACGTCACGGAGCTGGTGCGTTCCGAGACCGCCGACTGGATGGTCGAGTTCCGGGCCGGACCGGCGCCGCTGGTCATGCAGTCGCTGGGCGCCGCGGCCGGCCGGCCCGAGTCGGGCGTCCCCCCGACCCGTTTCGCGCTCCCCCCGGGCACCCGCCCGAACATGCCGCGCCAGCGGCCCCCGGAACAGCCCCGCTGAGGCCGACCCGGGGACCCGACCGGCACGCTCAGCTGAAGATGATCATCGAGCCCTGGCCGAGGCTCCGGGTCGCCGCCGCGTGCAGTCCGAGCCACACGTGCCGCTCCCGCGCGAAGGGACTGTCGTCGTACGGGATCGGCCCCGCGGGTTCCTCCAGCGAGGTCGGACGGCCCGGAGGCGCGGGCGCGGCCGGTGGATTGCCGGGATCTATGCCGATCGCGGGCGCCACGAAGGCCAGCTCCCGCAGCAGACCCTGCGCGGAGCCCAGCGGTCCGCCGCCGGCCAGCAGCTCCTCGTTGGCCAGCGGGGCGGCGAAGTCGACCGGGACGTACGCCCCGGCGTGGTCGTAGTGCCAGACGAGGTGGGACTGCTGGGCCGTGGGCTCGAACATCTCCAGCAACTGCTCGTAGTCACCGCCCAGCTCGTCCACCGGGGTCACCGGCAGCCCGCAGATCTGGAGCAGGTACGCCCGGCGCAGGAAGTGCAGGGCGTCGTAGTCGAAACCGGCCACCGGAGCGACATCGCCGCTCAGGCCCGGCATGTAGGCGAACACCGGGACGGACGGCAGACCCGCCTCGCCCAGCGCCTTGTCGTACGAGGCGATCTCTTCCGCGAAGGGGTTGTCGGGGCTGTGGCACAGCACGTCGACAAGGGGGACCAGCCACAGGTCACAGGCCACGCGGGCTCCGATCAGTCGTTGTCGCCGATCGAGCCAGCGTAGTGCGCCGAACACGCTCCGCGAAGGGGTCGGCGGCCACCGGACTGCGTCGGGGCGGCCGGCGAGGTGGCGCGGCGTCGGGGCGATCGGCGTGGTGGGGGTTGCGTGGGGGGCCGGACGGCGCGATGGGGGCTGCCGCTCGCCGGGGCGGCGTGCTCGGTGGGGCGGCCGGGGGCTACAGCCCGGCGGCCCAGTCCAGGCCGTGCTGGTTGTAGGCGTGCACGATGCGGCGCACCTCCTCGGCGTCGGCGCGCGTCACGGCGTCCACCAGTTCGCCGTGACCGTCCCACAGGACCCGCCGCATCTCGGCCGCCGTCGCCTTCCGCAGGTGGGGCACGGAGAAGACCCAGCACTGGACGCGGATGCGGTGCAGGAACTCGGTGATGTACGCGTTGCCGACCAGCCCGCTCAACTCCCGCCAGAAGCGCAGGTCGTAGCCGATCAGGACTTCCAGGGGACCGCTCCGCGCCGCCCGTCGCGCCTCCTCGGCCCGACGCCGTACGGAGACCAGCAGCTCCGCGGTGCCCACGGCGGTGCCGCGCTCGACGAGCCGGCGGAAGATCCCGTCGACGACCAGGACGCGGGCCTCGACCATGCCCCGGTAGTCCTCGACGCTGTAGGTGCGCACCCGAAAGCCGCGGTGCTGTACGGACTCCAACAGGCCCTGGGCCGAGAGGTCGACCAGCGCCTCGCGCACGGGGGTGGCGGAGACCTCGTACTTCTCGGCGATCTGCTTGACCGTGAACTCGGTGTCGGGAGCCAGGCGCGCCGCGAGCACCTCGTCGCGCAGCGCGTCCGCTATCTGCTGGCGAAGTGTGTTGCGGGTGACAGCTCCGCTGCCTGGCATAGGGGTCCGTCTCCTCCGTAGGACTTCGGACACCTTAGGCCGGCCGATCCGGCCGAAACCGATCGCTGGACAGGAATTAAACGGACATAGCGCCCGATATTCGGGCGCTATGTCGCGTGTGACGCCGGCACGCTTCGCCGGTCGGGCGTGCAGCGCTGGGCGGGGGGTGGTGGGGGTGTCGCGGGGGGCGTCCGTCAGCCGGCCGTCGTGTGGCGGTCGGCGTCCGTCAGCCGACCGTCGTGTGGCGGTCGGCGACCTCCAGCGCCGCGTCCAGCAGGGCCAGACCCTCCTTGGCCTCCGTCTCTGTGACGGTGCAGGGCGGGACCACGTGGGTCCGGTTCATGTTGACGAACGGCCACAGGCCGGAGGCCTTGCAGGCGGCCGCGAACTCCGCCATCGGCCCGTTGTCGGCGCCGGCCGCGTTGTACGGGACGAGCGGCTCGCGGGTCTCCTTGTCCCGTACGAGTTCGACGGCCCAGAAGGCACCGAGGCCGCGGACCTCCCCGACCGACGGATGCCGCTCGGCGATCGCGGCGAGCCCCGGGCCGAGCACGTCCTGCCCGATGCGGGCGGCGTTCTCCACGACGCCCTCCTCCTCCATCGCGTTGATCGTCGCGACGGCCGCCGCGCAGGCGAGGGGGTGGCCGGAGTACGTCAGTCCACCCGGGTAGGGGCGGGTGGCGAAGGTCTCGGCGATCGCGCCGGAGATGGCCACGCCGCCGAGCGGCACGTAGCCGCTGTTGACGCCCTTGGCGAAGGTGATCAGGTCCGGGGTCACGTCCCAGTGCTCGGCCGCGAACCACGTACCGGTGCGGCCGAAGCCGGACATGACCTCGTCCAGGACGAAGACGATGCCGTAGCGGTCGCAGAGCTCGCGGACACCCGCGAGGTAGCCGGGCGGCGGGGTCATGATCCCGGCCGTGCCCGGCACGGTCTCCAGGATGATCGCCGCGATGGTCTGCGGTCCCTCGAAGGCGATGGTGTCGGCGAGGTGGGCGAGGGCGCGTTCGCACTCCTCGGCCTCCGTCGTCGCGTGGAAGGGCGAACGGTAGAGGTAGGGGCCCCAGAAGTGCACGACGCCGGCGGCGGCCGTGTCGGAGGGCCAGCGACGGGGGTCACCGGTGAGGTTGATCGCGGCGGCGGTGGCGCCGTGGTACGAGCGGTAGGTGGAGAGCACCTTCTGTCGGCCCGTGTGCAGCCGGGCCATCCGGACGGCGTTCTCGACGGCCTCGGCGCCGCCGTTGGTGAAGAAGATCTTGTCCAGGTCGCCCGGCGTGCGCTCGGCGATGAGGCGTGCGGCCTCGGAGCGGACGTCCACGGCGAAGCCCGGGGCGAGCGTGCAGAGTCGGGCGGCCTGCTCCTGGATCGCGGCGACGACCTTGGGGTGCTGGTGGCCGATGTTGGTGTTGACCAGTTGGGAGGCGAAGTCGAGGAAGCGGTTCCCGTCGTAGTCCCAGAAGTACGACCCCTCGGCGCCGGCGACGGCCAGGGGGTCGATCAGGGCCTGGGCGGACCAGGAGTGGAAGACGTGGGCGCGATCGGCGGCCTTCACTGCCGCGCCGGTGACATGAGGGGTCATGCGGTCACGCTAGGAGTGTGTAGGTGGGGCGGGACATCGGCGGACTGTATGGGGGTGGCCCCCCACCCTCGGCAGTCTGTCTGCGGGCGGCCCGCCGGATGGACGGCATCCGGCCGACATGACAGCGTGTTGTCATAACCTGGGGGCCCACCCGCCAGGGGTCGGCAGCCCTCCCGAGGAGGCGAGCTCGACATGGACGACGCCACGCGCGCGACACCCCGCAAGCCGGTCCACCTCGCGGTGTACGACACCTACGCGGACTGGGAGACCGGGCACACCACGGCGCACCTCACCCGGCGCGGCCACCGGGTCCGTACGGTCGGCTTCGCCGCCGACGTTCCCGTCACCACCATGGGCGGCGTCCGCGTCCTGCCCGACCTGGCCCTGGCGGACCTCCGCCCCGAGGACTCCGCCCTGCTGCTCCTCACGGGCGCCGATCTGTGGGACACGGGGGACGCCCTGGCCCCGTTCGCGGCCAAGGCGCGGGAGTTCCTCGGGGCGCAAGTACCCGTCGCGGCGATCTGCGGCGCGACGGCCGGTCTCGCCCGCGAGGGCCTGCTGGACGGCCACCGGCACACGAGCGGGGCCGCCGCATACCTGGCGGCGCAGCCCGGGTACGCGGGCGGTCCGCACTACGTCGAGGCCGACGCGGTCACGGACGGGGATCTGATCACGGCGGGACCGACCGAACCGGTGGCGTTCGCCCGCGAGGTCTTCGCCCGGCTGGAGGTGTACGAGCCGGAGGCGCTGGACGCCTGGTACCGGCTGTTCCACGACTCGGACGCCAGTGCGTTCCCGGTCCTGACGGCCGCCGCGGGAAGCGGCGATGCCTGAGCCGGGACCCGTGCCCGTGCCCGCTTCGGCGCCGGAGCCCTCAGTGCGGGCCTGCCGGGACCTGCTGAGCCGTACGGCCCTCGGTGTCTTCCGGTTGAACGGCCGGTTCCTGGCCGTCTCCGAGGAACTGGCGCGCCCGGCCGGTCTGACGGCGGCGCGCGGGCAGGTGCTCGGCGCGGTGCTGCGCGAGCCCCTGCCGGTCGCGGGCATCGCCCGCGTCATGGGCATCACGCGTCAGAGCGTCCAACGCGTCGCCGACCTGCTGGCCGCGGACGGCCTCGCCGAGTACGTGCCGAACCCCGCCCACCGGCGCGCGAAGCTCCTGCGGCCCACGGAGGAAGGGCGAGCGGCGATCACCCGTATCGCTCCCGGGCACGCGGCGCTGGCCGGCCGGCTGGCGGAGGAACTCGGCGAGGAGGCCTTCGCGGAGACGGTGCGGACCTTGGAACGGCTGTCCGCCGCCCTGGACGCGCTCGGGCCGCCGGACGTGGTCGGGCCGCCGGACGTAGACGGTGCGCCCGACGCGGTCGACGGGCTCGGCGCGCGGGAGACCGGGCGGTAGGCCGCGCCGATTGTGTCGAAGTCAATAAGCCTGCAAGCAAAGCTTGTTGCGTGCCGTGGGCCCGTCGCAGACTGCCGCACATGGAGCCGTTGAAGGTAGTGGCACGACTGTGGGAGCGGATCGAGGCGCGCGACTGGGACGGCGTCGCCAAGCTGGTCGCCGAGGACGCCGTGATCGAATGGCCGGTCAGCGGTGAGCGCATCGTGGGCCGGGCCAACTTCATCGCCGTGCTCGCCGAGGACGACGACGCGGACGGCGTCGGTGTCGGGTCCGGGGCCGGGGTCGGCGACCCGGGCGAGGACGCGCACGGGGCGTCCGTGGAGGTCCTGCGCCTCCTCGCCGACGGGGACCTGGTCGTCACCGAGGTGGAGATACCCCAGGAGCACGTGGTCTACCGGGCCGTCTCGCTGTGGACGGTGCGCGACGGTGAGGTCGTCGGAGCCCGGGAATACTGGACCAGCCCCGGCCAGGACCCGGCGCCCCGCTGGCGGGCCGGGTACGTCGAGCCGTTGGTCGCGGACTGAGTCACTGACTGAGCCGCTGACGAGCCGCGGGCCGAGTCGCGTGCCGAGTCGCGTGCCTTGGCCGCGAGCCTGGCCGCGAGCCCGGTCGCGGGCCCGGTCGCGGTCGCGGTCGCGGTCGAGGTCGAGGTCGAGGTCGAGGTGGGAGTGCCAGACTGGGCCGCGTGTACACCCAACTCCTCACCGCCACCGGTGTCCTCGCCCTGCTGACCCTCGTCCCCGGGCCGGACATGGCGATCGTGACGAAGCGGGCCGTGTCGCGCGGCCGCGCCGACGGGCTGCGCACGGTCGGCGGGATCGCCGTCGGGCTGCTCCTCTGGGGCGCCCTCACGGCCGCGGGGCTCGCGGCACTGCTCGCCGCGTCCGCCGAGGTGTACCTCGTGGTCAAGCTTGCGGGTGCGGGCTACCTCTGCTTCCTCGGCGTCCAGTCGCTGCGTCACGCGGGTGGCGGGCCGCCGGTACCGCCCGTGCCGGGCGGGTCGGACGTGCCGGGCGAGCCGGGCGGGTCGGGCGAGCCGGGCGAGCCGGGCGGGCCGGGCGGGCCGGGCGG
>NZ_SSBJ01000068.1 GCF_004795055.1 Streptomyces sp. A1136 | reverse complement strand
GCAACGCGCCGACCGCGCTGTTCCGGCTGCTGGAGATGATCGAGGAGGGCGCGCCGCGCCCCGCCGCCGTGATCGGCGTACCGGTGGGCTTCATCGGCGCCGCCGAGTCCAAGGACGCGCTGGCCGCCTCGGCGCGGCTGCGCCGGGCCGGGGTGCCCGCGCGGGTGGCCCCCGTACTGCGGTTGCGGCGGCGGGTCGCGGACCAGGCGGGGCTGGGGGCCCGGGAGCGGCGGGAGAACCTGGCCGGGGCCTTGGAGGCGCGTCCGGCGGAGGTCCGGTCGGCGGCCGGTGCGCGGATCGTGGTGGTGGACGACGTGATGACGACCGGCGCCACGCTGGCGGAGGCGGCGCGGGCGCTGCGGGCGGCCGGGCTGCGCGTGGCCGGCGCGGCGGTGGTGGCGGCGCCCGCGGACTCCTTCCGGGCCGCCCCGGTCGCCGGATTCCCGCGTGAGCGGGGAAAACGGCGACGGATCGCATAGATCTGGAACCGCTGGGGAAGGCGCATCGTTACCGGTGACAAGAGATGCCCACGAGGTGCACACGAGGAAGAATTCGGCTGAACGGAACCGAACGGAGGTTTGTTCCGGTAGCGGGTGCCGACAACCGTCATTGAGAGATATGTTCGGTTGTGAGGACTGGCGATCCTTGGGCCCCACGTCATCGGAGCACCGATCCGCCCGTTTTTCGAATCTTCGTGTCAGAGGGTGTCTCTCTGCTCCGAAGTCGGTGGGATGTGGATCTTGCCGGCGGGGGAGGAGGAGGTGAATGTCGCCAAGTCCGAGGCTCTGGTGCTCACCGGAGCCTGGTGCGAAAGGGAGACGCTTCGCCCCAAGAGGCGGAGCTATCCGGGAACGGAGTTCTGCGTGGACATCGTCGTCAAGGGCCGCAAGACCGAAGTGCCCGAGCGGTTCCGCAAGCACGTGGCAGAGAAGCTGAATCCCGAGCGGATCCAGAAGCTCGACGCCAAGGTGATCAGCTTGGACGTCGAGGTGTCCAAGGAGCACAACCCGCGCCAGGCCGACCGTTCCGACCGCGTGGAGATCACCCTGCACTCGCGGGGCCCGGTGATCCGGGCCGAGGCCGCGGCAGCAGACCCGTACGCGGCGCTGGACCTGGCTCAGGACAAGCTGGAGGCCCGGCTGCGCAAGCAGCACGACAAGCGTTACACCCGCCGCGGCAACGGCAGGCTCTCGGCGGCCGAGGTCGCCGACGTGGTGCCGGGCGTCGCGCAGCTCAACAGCAACGGGGAGCCGGTCTCCGAGGAGAAGACGGACGGGGTCCCGACCACCCGGATCGGGCCGCTGGAGGTGCAGGGCGAAGGCCCCCTCATCGTCCGCGAGAAGACCCACTCCGCCGCACCCATGTCGCTCGACCAGGCGCTGTACGAGATGGAACTGGTCGGCCACGACTTCTATCTGTTCGTCGACGCCGACACCAAGCTGCCCAGCGTCGTCTACCGGCGTCACGCTTACGACTACGGCGTCATCCACGTCAACCCCGACGGCGCCTCCAGCACGGAGGAACCGCGCGGCGGCGCCGGCGGATCGCTCGGCGGCTGAGTGTTCGAACCCTGCCCCCGCGGAGCGCCGTCCCGGCCTCCGCGGGGGCACTCGTATGACGGGTATGAGCCAGTCGGCCCCCCGATCGAGCCCCTCCCCGAGGCCCGGGCATGGAATCATGGCGGGCAGTCAAGCGGCGGCCCCGTCCGTCCGGTTGACCCGACAGGCAGCACGAGCGGTCAGCGGATGAGCAGGTCAGCAGCTCGGCACATGCAGGGGGAGGAATGATGGTGGACAGCTTCGGGCCGGTACGCGGTGACGACGGCGCGGGCTTTCGCGACGCGGGGCGCGTGACCGGCGGCCACGCGGACGCCCCGCGGGAGGGGTCGGCCGGGGAGCCGATCCGGGTGCTCGTGGTCGACGACCACGCCCTCTTCCGGCGCGGGCTGGAGATCGTCCTCGCCCAGGAGGAGGACATCCAGGTCGTCGGAGAGGCGGGGGACGGGGCGGAGGCGGTGGACAAGGCCGCCGACCTGTTGCCGGACATCATCCTCATGGACGTCCGGATGCCCCGGCGCGGCGGTATCGAGGCGTGCACCTCGATCAAGGAGGTGGCTCCCTCCGCGAAGATCATCATGCTGACGATCAGCGACGAGGAGGCGGACCTCTACGACGCGATCAAGGCAGGCGCCACCGGATACCTCTTGAAGGAGATCTCGACGGACGAGGTCGCCACGGCGATCCGGGCGGTGGCGGACGGCCAGTCGCAGATCAGCCCTTCGATGGCGTCGAAGCTGCTGACCGAGTTCAAGTCGATGATCCAGCGGACGGACGAGCGCAGGCTGGTGCCGGCGCCCCGGTTGACCGACCGGGAGCTGGAGGTCCTCAAGCTGGTGGCCACCGGGATGAACAACCGTGACATCGCCAAGGAGTTGTTCATCTCCGAGAACACGGTGAAGAACCACGTGCGCAACATCCTGGAGAAGCTGCAACTGCACTCCAGGATGGAGGCCGTGGTCTACGCGATGCGGGAGAAGATCCTGGAGATCAGGTGACCGGCGCGGCGTCAGGTCAGCGCGGCCAGTTCCGCCGTGACCGCCGCCGCCTCCGCCGGGGTGCCGGCGCGTTCCACGCGGACCGCGTCGCAGCCCACCCAGGACGCCGCCTCCAGCAGGGCCTCGGCCATGGGACGGGCGTCCTTGGTGGTGGTCATGGAGAGCTGCCGGGCCACCAGCGTGGTGCCCTCGCGTGCCGGGTCGACCCGGCCCCGGAGGCGGCCGCCGGTCAGTAGCGGCATCGCGAAGTAGCCGTGTATCCGCCGGGGTTTGGGGACGTACGCCTCCAGCCGGTGCGTGAAGTCGAAGATCCGCTCCGTCCGCGGCCGGTCCCACACCAGCGAGTCGAACGGGGACAGCAGCGTCGTGCGGTGGCGGCCGCGCGGGGCGCTCGCCAGCGCCGCCGGGTCGGCCCACGCGGCTCCTGCGCGGCGGTCGCGCCCCCAGCCCTCGACGGTCACCGGGACCAGTCCCGAGTCGGCGATCACGGCGTCGACCTGCTCGCCCTTGAGGCGGTGGTAGTCCGCGATGTCCGCGCGGGTCCCGACGCCCAGGCTGTGCCCGGCGAGGGCGACGAGCCGGCGCAGGCACTCGCGGTCGTCCAGGTCGTCGTGGAGCAGCGCGTCCGGGACGGCCCGCTCGGGCAGGTCGTAGACGCGCTTCCAGCCGCGCCGCTCCGAGCAGACCACCTCACCGGTGTCGAGCAGCCACTCCACCGCGATCTTGGTCTCCGACCACTCGAACCACTCCCCGCCGTTCTTGGCGCCGCCCAGCTCGGTCGAGGTCAGCGGGCCGTCGGCCCTCAGACGGTCCAGGACGGCCCGCGTCGAGCGTTCCTTGTCCTTCAGGACGTGCCAGCGGTGGCCGCGCGCCCGGCGGGCGCGGCGGCGGAAGGCGAAGTGCGGCCACTCCTCGATGGGCAGGACGCAGGCCGCGTGGGACCAGTACTCGAAGGCGTGACGATCGGACCAGTAGGCCTTCTCGACGGTTTCGCGACCCACCGCGCCCAGGCGCGCGTACGGGATCAGTTCGTGCGAGCGGGCCAGCACGGAGATCGTGTCCAGTTGTACGGCGCCCAGGTGGCGCAACACGCCGCGCACCCCGCCCCTGCGGTCGGGCGCGCCCAGGAAACCCTGCGCGCGCAGGGCGATCCGGCGGGCGTCGTCCGCGGACAGGGACACGGTCGGCGGCGGTGTGCTCGTCATGGCCGCACCTTAGGGCGTGGCACTGACAGCGGGCAGGTACGGGAGTACGGACGGCAGGCCCACGTCCGAGGGGAGCAGGGCGCCGACCCAGCAGTCCCGGGCGGTGCCGTTGCGTATGAGGGCGGCGCGCAGGAGGCCCTCGAAGCGGAAGCCGGCCTTCTGCGCGACGGCCCGGGAGCCGTGGTTGCCGACCTCGGCGCGCCATTCGAGCCGGACCGCGCCGACCTCGGTGAAGGCCCAACGGGCGACGGCGCGCACGGCCTCGGTCATATGGCCGTGACCGCGGTGCTCCTTGGTGGCCCAGTAGCCGATCTCGAACGCGTCGGCCCCGCGCACGTGCACGCCGACGGCCGCGACCAGCGGGCCCTCGGCGCCCAGGCGTACGGCGAAGCTGTAGCCCGTGTCCTCGCGCCATCCGGCCGGGACGATCTCGCCGACGAAGGCGCGGGCGTGCGCGCGCTCGTACGGGGAGGGGACCATGGTCCAGCGCTGGATGTCGGGGTCCTGGGCGGCGGCGTACACCTCGTCCTCGTCGGCGGGGGTGAAGGGCCGCAGGCTCAGGCGCTCCGTGCTCAGGGTGATGGGGTCCATGGACGGATTCTGCGGCCGGCGCGCGGCGGGGGCTAACAGTTTTCGCCCACACCGGCACCTTCCGTGCCCCCCGTACGTTCTCATTCCGGGCGCCCGCGCCCTGCGGATAGTGCGGACCTCCCGACGCGACCGCGTCCTCGCTTACGATGGCCGTTGCGGTGGGGCCCACCCTCCGTGCCCGTGTACGAACCAGTGCCAGGCCCGACCGGCAAGGAGACAAACCTCGGTGTCCGTCTTCAACAAGCTCATGCGTGCAGGCGAAGGCAAGATCCTGCGCAAACTGCACCGCATCGCGGACCAGGTCAACTCCATCGAAGAGGACTTCGTCAACCTCTCCGACGCCGAGTTGCGGGCGCTCACGGACGAGTACAAGCAGCGGTACCAGGACGGCGAGAGCCTGGACGACCTGCTGCCCGAGGCCTTCGCGACCGTTCGCGAGGCCGCGAAGCGCGTCCTCGGCCAGCGGCACTACGACGTCCAGATCATGGGTGGCGCGGCGCTGCACCTCGGCTACGTGGCCGAGATGAAGACCGGTGAGGGCAAGACCCTCGTCGGCACGCTGCCCGCCTACCTGAACGCGTTGTCCGGCAAGGGCGTGCACCTGATCACGGTGAACGACTACCTCGCCGAGCGCGACTCCGAGCTGATGGGCCGGGTGCACAAGTTCCTCGGCCTGGAGGTCGGCTGCATCCTGGCGAACATGTCGCCGGCCCAGCGCCGCGAGCAGTACAACTGCGACATCACCTACGGAACGAACAACGAGTTCGGCTTCGACTACCTGCGCGACAACATGGCGTGGTCGAAGGACGAGCTGGTGCAGCGCGGCCACAACTTCGCCGTGGTCGACGAGGTCGACTCGATCCTGGTCGACGAGGCCCGTACGCCGCTGATCATCTCCGGCCCGGCCGACCAGGCGACGAAGTGGTACGCGGACTTCGCCAAGCTCGTCACCCGCCTGACCAAGGGTGAGCCCGGCAACCCGCTCAAGGGCATCGAGGAGACCGGCGACTACGAGGTCGACGAGAAGAAGCGCACCGTCGCCATCCACGAGGCGGGTGTGGCGAAGGTCGAGGACTGGCTCGGCATCGACAACCTTTACGAGTCGGTGAACACCCCGCTCGTCGGCTACCTGAACAACGCCATCAAGGCGAAGGAACTGTTCAAGATCGACAAGGACTACGTCGTCATCGACGGCGAAGTCATGATCGTCGACGAGCACACCGGCCGTATCCTCGCCGGCCGCCGCTACAACGAGGGCATGCACCAGGCGATCGAGGCGAAGGAAGGGGTGGACATCAAGGACGAGAACCAGACGCTCGCCACGATCACCCTCCAGAACTTCTTCCGCCTCTACACCAAGCTGTCGGGCATGACCGGTACGGCCATGACCGAGGCCGCCGAGTTCCACCAGATCTACAAGCTCGGTGTCGTCCCGATCCCGACGAACCGCGCGATGGTCCGCAAGGACCAGCCCGACCTCATCTACCGGACCGAGGTCGCCAAGTTCGCCGCCGTCGTCGACGACATCGCGGAGAAGCACGAGAAGGGCCAGCCGATCCTCGTCGGTACGACGTCGGTCGAGAAGTCCGAGTACCTCTCCCAGCAGCTCTCCAAGCGCGGCATCCCGCACGAGGTGCTGAACGCGAAGCAGCACGAGCGCGAGGCCTCGATCGTCGCCCAGGCCGGCCGCCGCGGCGCGGTCACCGTCGCCACGAACATGGCCGGCCGCGGTACCGACATCAAGCTCGGCGGCAACCCCGACGACCTCGCCGAGGCGGAGCTGCGTCAGCGCGGCCTGGACCCGGAGGAGCACATCGAGGAGTGGGCGCACGCCCTTCCCGAGGCGCTCAAGCGGGCCGAGGCGGCGGTGAAGGCGGAGTTCGAGGAGGTCAAGGAACTCGGCGGGCTGTACGTGCTGGGCACCGAGCGGCACGAGTCGCGCCGTATCGACAACCAGCTGCGCGGCCGCTCCGGCCGACAGGGCGACCCGGGCGAGTCCCGGTTCTACCTCTCGCTGGGCGACGACCTGATGCGCCTGTTCAAGGCGCAGATGGTCGAGCGGGTCATGGCGATGGCGAACGTGCCGGACGACGTGCCGATCGAGAACAAGATGGTGACGCGCGCGATCGCGTCGGCCCAGTCGCAGGTCGAGACGCAGAACTTCGAGACGCGCAAGAACGTCCTCAAGTACGACGAGGTCCTCAACAACCAGCGTGAGGTCATCTACCGCGAGCGCCGGCGCGTCCTGGAGGGCGAGGACCTCCAGGAGCAGGTCCGCCACATGATGGACGACACCATCGACGCGTACATCGCGGCGGAGACGGTCGAGGGCTTCGCGGAGGAGTGGGACCTGGACCGGCTGTGGGGCGCCTTCCGGCAGCTGTACCCGGTGAAGGTCACCGTGGAGGAGCTGGAGGAGGCGGCGGGGGACCGGGCGGGCATCACGGCCGAGTTCATCGCCGAGTCCGTCAAGGACGACATCCACGAGCAGTACGCGGAGCGCGAGAAGGCGCTCGGCTCCGACATCATGCGCGAGCTGGAGCGGCGCGTGGTGCTGTCGGTGCTGGACCGCAAGTGGCGTGAGCACCTGTACGAGATGGACTACCTGCAAGAGGGCATCGGCCTGCGGGCGATGGCCCAGAAGGACCCGCTGGTCGAGTACCAGCGCGAGGGCTTCGACATGTTCAACGCCATGCAGGAGGGCATCAAGGAGGAGTCCGTCGGCTACCTGTTCAACCTGGAGGTCCAGGTCGAGCAGCAGGTCGAGGAGCTCCCGGTGCAGGACACCGTGCCGGCGCCGGCGAAGCCGGAGATCCGGGCGAAGGGGCTGGACGCCCCGCAGCGGCCGGACCGGCTGCACTTCTCGGCGCCGACGGTGGACGGTGAGGGCGGGGTCGTCGAGGGCGACTTCGACGCCGACGCCGATGTGGACGGCGAGGAGGCCGGCGTCGGGATGACGCGGGCGGAGCGGCGCAAGGCGCAGAAGGCCTCCGGCGGGCGGCGCCGGAAGAAGTAGCCGCCGCCTGTCGGAACGCTTGCCGCCGGGGCCGGACACCGCTGTACGGGTGTCCGGCCCCGGCCGCGTTTCGCGGGCGGCGCCGGTGGTGTGGCCCCGGCCGGGCCGGGTCGCGATCAGGTGCGGGGGCCGTGGATCTCGATGGCCGCGCAGCGCCAGCGGAGGTCGGGGCCCTGTTCGAGGCGGAATGCCATCGCCGAGACGCGGTCACCCGTCGCGATGCGGGCGAAGGCTTCGATGACGCCCGGGCCCGGGTGGAAGCGGCCGCAGTGGCGCAGGACCGGGGTGAGGCGGTCGCGGAAGGGGTCCGAGGGAGCCAGGGTGACCAGCTGTTCGTACGCGGGGCCGACCGTGTGGCCCAGGAGCGAGTGCACCGGGCGGCGGCCGCTGAGGACGGCCAGGAGGCGTTCCGCGAACCAGTCGTGCGGGCCGCGCGGGCGGCGCCGGGCGCCGGGAGCCCGCTGGTCGCGGCGGCTCGGCGGGCGGGTGGTGGTCCTGGTCCTGGTCATGGCGGTCGTCCCCGGGAAGGCCGGGCCCGGGCCCTGTGGGTGCCGGGCGGTCACTAGGTACGGGGGAACTTGTACGGGCCCCCCGTCACGCTCCGCAACGGCGGCCGTCCCCGGCGTCGGGGGCGCGGCCGTTCACCTATCAGGGGGGTGGCCGGCGGCGCCGGGGGTGGCGCGGCCGGCGCGCGGGGGTGTCGGGTGGACGCGGCGCCGCCGGCGGATCGCCCCCGAAGGGGGACAGGAGTCGTCCCCCGGTCGGACGCGCGGGGCGACGGTCGCCGTATCCTGAGGGGGTTTTCCGACTAACGAAAGCGGCCGGCCATGCGCGTGTACGTCCCCCTGACCCTCTCCGGGCTCGCCGAGGTGTACAAGGCCGGCGAGCTGGGCCCCGCGCCGCTGCGCGCGTACGCCGTCACTCCCGGACTGCGGGAATGGTACGTCTCGGACGACATCGAGGAGTTGGAGTACGCCGCCCTCAGCCGGGCCGCCGAGGCCTCGCTGCGGTTGCTCGCCGCCGACCCGTCCGCCCCGCGCAAGCGCGTCGTCGTCGCCGTCGACGTCGACGACAAGGCGGCCACCGCCGTCCCGGGTGTGGACGAGGCCACCCTCGGCGAGGTCGGCCTGGCCGGTGCCGTTCGGCTGACCGTCGCCGCCGCCGTGCACGTCGACGCCGACGACGCGCTGGCGGACGTCGAGGCCGCCGCCGGCGCCGTCGAGGCCGCCGACCGCGGGGACGACGACGCCCGCTTCGTCGTGGACGGCGCCGAGGACCACGAGCTGCTGTGGTTCGGCGTGCAGGAGATCCCGGGGCTGCTCCCGTGAGCCGGGTTCCGCACGCGCACCCGCACCTGGTCTGGGATTGGAACGGGACCCTCCTGCACGACGTGGACGCCGTCCTCGCCGCCACCAACGCCTCCTTCGCCGAGTTCGGGTTCGACCCGATCACCCTGGAGACGTACCGCGAGCTGTACGTCGTACCGGTCCCCAAGTTCTACGAGCGGCTGATGGGCCGCATGCCCACGGACGCCGAGTGGCTCGTCATGGACGAGACCTTCCACCGGTACTACTGGTCCGCCGCGGACGCCGTGGGGCTCGCCGCGGGTGCCCTGGAGCTGCTCCGCGACTGGGAGGGGGCCGGGGCCACCCAGTCCCTGCTGTCGCTCGCGCCACACGAGAAGCTGGTCCCGCTGGTGCGCACCCTCGGCATAGAGCGGCACTTCCTGCGCGTCGACGGGCGCACCGGGCCCTCGCACACCACGAAGGCGGGCCACCTCGTACGCCATTTGGCCGCCCTGGAGTCGGCAGGTGTGACCGCCGCCCGCTGCGTGCTGATCGGGGACGCCCTGGACGACGCGCTCGCCGCTGCCCACGTGGGCGCGCGGGCGGTCCTGTACACGGGTGGTTCGCACAGCCGCCGCAGTCTGGAATCGGCCGGTGTGCCCGTGGTCGACACGCTCGCCGAGGCCGTGGCCATAGCGCGGGAAATGGCCGGATAACGCCTTGATCCGGGCGGCGGTCCGCGCTCTGCACGAACACGACCGTCCGTCGCTGTCCACAGCGGCAAAAATCCACCCCCTGATTTGTACAGAAGCCGCTCGTGACGAGTCGGGGGTCAGGGGGGATAGCCTGGTACTCGTGATCAGCGCGATAACCATCGGGGGCATCGATGCCCCCGGCACTCGCCCGGCGCACGACCGTGCCCGGGCTTTCGCTGATCCCCGCTGCCGGGACGTGCCGCCGATCATGGCCGATTCCCTCCCGGTCGCCTCTCTCCACGACATAGCGTCGATCCCGAACGGACACCCCGCCTCGCGGCGCTACGTCATTCCTTCCTTCACCTACGTCACGCAATGGCGCGCGACAGGAGCCAGAGGACATGCAGACCAAGCTGGACGAAGCAAAGGCCGAGCTGCTCGCGCGGGCGGCACGGGTAGCTGAGAACAGCCCGGCCGGGGGGCTACTTCCGACTGGGTCCGAACAAGGGGAGCGTCCCGACCCGGGCACGACGCTCGCCTACCTCCAGCGCTATTACCTGCACACCGCCCCCGAGGACCTGCTGGACCGCGATCCGGTCGACGTGTTCGGCGCCGCGCTCTCCCACTACCGGCTGGCCGAGCAGCGCCCGCAGGGCAAGGCGAACGTGCGCGTGCACACGCCCACCGTCGAGGAGAACGGGTGGACCTCCAGCCACTCGGTCGTGGAGGTCGTCACCGACGACATGCCGTTCCTCGTGGACAGCGTCACCAACGAGCTGTCGCGCCAGGGCCGCGGCATCCACGTCGTGATCCACCCCCAGGTCGTCGTCCGCCGTGACCTGACCGGCAAGCTCATCGAGATCCTCGGCCCGGACTGCGACGCCCACGGCCCCCGCACCGCGCGTCCCCACGACTCCCTGGTCGAGTCCTGGATCCACGTCGAGATCGACCGCGAGACCGACCGCGCCGACCTCAAGCAGATCACCGCCGACCTCCAGCGCGTCCTGTCCGACGTGCGCGAGGCCGTCGAGGACTGGGAGAAGATGCGCGACGCGGCGCTGCGCCTCGCGGACGAGCTTCCGGGCGAGCCGACCGCGCCCGACCTGCGCGAGTACGAGCTCGAAGAGGCCCGCGAGCTGCTGCGCTGGCTCGCCGACGACCACTTCACCTTCCTCGGCTTCCGCGAGTACAACCTGGTCGACGGCGACGCGCTGGCCGCCGTGCCCGGCACCGGCCTCGGCATCCTGCGCTCCGACCCGGTCCACCACGGCCAGGAGGACACGCACCCCGTCTCGCCGTCCTTCAACAGGCTGCCCGCCGACGCGCGCGCCAAGGCCCGCGAGCACCGGCTGCTGGTGCTGACCAAGGCCAACAGCCGCGCCACCGTGCACCGCCCCTCGTACCTGGACTACGTCGGCGTCAAGAAGTTCGACGCCGAGGGCAACGTCGTCGGCGAGCGCCGCTTCCTCGGGCTCTTCTCCTCCGCCGCGTACACCGAGTCGGTGCGCCGCGTGCCCGTGATCCGCCGCAGGGTCGCCGAGGTCCTCGAAGGCGCCGGGTTCTCGCCCAACAGCCACGACGGCCGCGACCTGCTCCAGATCCTGGAGACCTACCCGCGCGACGAGCTGTTCCAGACCCCGGTCGACAAGCTCCGGGAGATCGTCACCTCGGTCCTGTACCTCCAGGAGCGCCGCCGGCTGCGGCTGTACCTGCGCCAGGACGAGTACGGGCGCTACTACTCCGCGCTGGTCTACCTGCCGCGCGACCGGTACACCACGGGCGTGCGGCTGCGCCTGATCTCGATCCTCCAGGAGGAGCTGAACGGCACCAGCGTCGACTTCACCGCCTGGAACACCGAGTCGATCCTCTCCCGCATCCACTTCGTCGTCCGCGTCCCGCAGGGCACCGAGCTGCCCGCGCTGACCGACGCCGACGTCGAGCGCATCGAGGCCCGGCTGGTGGAGGCCGCCCGATCCTGGGCCGACGGCTTCGGCGAGGCGCTGATCGCCGAGACCGGCGAGGAGCGCGCCGCCGAACTGCTGCGCCGCTACGGGAACTCCTTCCCCGAGGGCTACAAGGCCGACCACTCGCCGCGCGCCGCCGTGGCCGACCTGGTCCGCCTGGAGCGTCTGTCCGAGAGCGACCGGGAGTTCGACCTCTCCCTGTACGAGCCGGTCGGCGCGGGTCCCGGCGAGCGCCGCTTCAAGATCTACCGGCAGGGCGAGCAGGTCTCCCTGTCCGCCGTGCTGCCGGTGCTCCAGCGCCTGGGCGTCGAGGTCACCGACGAGCGGCCGTACGAGCTGCGCTGCAGTGACCGCACCCACGCCTGGATCTACGACTTCGGCCTGCGGATGCCCCTGGCGTCGGGCAACGGCGACAGCCACCTCGGCGACGACGCCCGCGAGCGCTTCCAGGAAGCCTTCGCGGCGGTCTGGCAGGGGCAGGCGGAGAACGACAACTTCAACACCCTGGTGCTGAGCGCCGGGCTCACCTGGCGGCAGGCCGTGGTGCTGCGCGCGTACGCCAAGTACCTGCGCCAGGCCGGTTCCACCTTCAGCCAGGACTACATGGAGGACACCCTCCGCAACAACGTCCACACCACCCGGCTGCTGATCTCGCTCTTCGAGGCGCGGATGTCCCCGGCCCGGCAGACCGCCGGCACCGAGCTCGTCGACGCGATGCTGGAGGAGCTGGACGGGGCCCTGGACCAGGTCGCCTCGCTGGACGAGGACCGCATCCTGCGCTCCTTCCTGACGCTCATCAAGGCGACGCTGCGCACCAACTTCTTCCAGATGAACGACGCGGGCGAGCCGCACGCCTACGTGTCGATGAAGTTCGACCCGCAGGCCATCCCGGACCTGCCGGCGCCCCGCCCGGCCTTCGAGATCTGGGTCTACTCGCCGCGCGTCGAGGGTGTCCACCTGCGGTTCGGCAAGGTCGCCCGAGGCGGCCTGCGCTGGTCCGACCGGCGTGAGGACTTCCGCACGGAGGTCCTCGGCCTGGTCAAGGCGCAGATGGTGAAGAACACCGTGATCGTGCCGGTCGGCGCGAAGGGCGGCTTCGTCGCGAAGAACCTGCCGGACCCGTCGGTGGACCGCGACGCCTGGCTCGCCGAGGGCATCGCCTCGTACAAGATCTTCATCTCGGCGCTGCTCGACATCACCGACAACATGGTCGCCGGCGAGGTCGTGCCGCCGAAGGGCGTGGTCCGTCACGACGAGGACGACACCTACCTCGTCGTCGCCGCCGACAAGGGCACCGCGACCTTCTCCGACATCGCCAACGGGGTCGCGCAGGCCTACGGCTTCTGGCTCGGCGACGCCTTCGCCTCGGGCGGCAGCGCGGGCTACGACCACAAGGGCATGGGCATCACCGCCCGCGGCGCCTGGGAGTCCGTGAAGCGGCACTTCCGGGAGCTGGGCCACGACACGCAGACCGAGGACTTCACGGTCGTCGGCGTCGGTGACATGTCGGGTGACGTCTTCGGCAACGGCATGCTGCTCTCCGAGCACATCCGCCTGGTCGCGGCCTTCGACCACCGGCACATCTTCATCGACCCGAACCCGGACGCGGCGACCTCCTACGCCGAGCGCCGGCGCCTGTTCGACCTGCCGCGTTCCTCGTGGGCCGACTACGACACCGCGCTGCTGTCGGCGGGTGGCGGCGTCCACCCGCGTACGGCGAAGGCCATCCCGGTCAACGCGCAGATGCGGGCGGCCCTCGGCATCGAGGCGGGCGTCTCCAAGCTGACGCCGGCCGAGCTGATGCAGGCCATCCTCAAGGCCCCGGTGGACCTGCTGTGGAACGGCGGCATCGGTACCTACGTCAAGGCGTCGACCGAGACGCACACCGACGTCGGCGACAAGGCCAACGACGCGATCCGCGTCAACGGCGCCGACGTGCGCGCCCAGGTCATCGGCGAGGGCGGCAACCTGGGCCTGACGCAGCTCGGACGCATCGAGTTCGCCCGCGTCGGGGCCGACGGCGAGGGCGGCAAGGTCAACACCGACGCCATCGACAACAGCGCCGGCGTGGACACCTCCGACCACGAGGTGAACATCAAGATCCTGCTCAACTCGGTGGTCGCGGACGGCGACATGACCGTCAAGCAGCGCAACGCGCTGCTGGCCGAGATGACCGACGAGGTCGGCGGGCTGGTGCTGCGCAACAACTACGCGCAGAACGTCGCGCTCGCCAACGGCGCGGCGCAGGCCCCCAGCCTGCTCCACGCCCAGCAGCGCTTCATGCGCCGCCTGGGCCGGGACGGGCTGCTGGACCGCGCGCTGGAGTTCCTGCCCAACGACCGGCAGATCCGCGAGCTGCTGAACAACGGCAAGGGCCTGACCCAGCCGGAACTGGCCGTCCTGTTCGCCTACACCAAGATCACGGTGGCGGACGAGCTGATCCACACGGTGCTGCCGGACGACCCGTACCTGCGCCGCCTGCTGCACGAGTACTTCCCGGCCCCGCTGCGCGAGAAGTTCGGCGAGCAGATCGACGCGCACGCGCTGCGCCGTGAGATCATCACCACCCTCCTGGTCAACGACACCGTCAACACCGGTGGTTCGACGTTCCTGCACCGCCTGCGCGAGGAGACGGGGGCCGCCACGGAGGAGATCGTCCGGGCGCAGCTCGCGGCCCGTGAGATCTTCGGCCTGGCCGAGGTCTGGGACGCGGTGGAGGCGCTGGACAACAAGGTCGCGGCCAGCGTCCAGACCCGGGTACGGCTGCACTCGCGGCGGCTCGTCGAGCGCGGCACCCGCTGGCTGCTCAACAACCGGCCGCAGCCGCTGGCGATCACGGAGACCATCGAGCTCTTCGGCGAGCGGGTGGGCCGGGTCTGGGCGGAACTGCCCAAGCTGGTGCGCGGCGCGGACCTGGAGTGGTACCAGTCGATCATGGACGAGCTGACCGGCGAGGGCGTGCCGCAGGAGCTGGCGGCCAAGGTGGCCGGCTTCTCGTCCGCGTTCCCGACGCTGGACGTCGTCGCGATCGCCGACCGCACCGGCGTCGACCCGCTGGACGTCGCCGAGGTCTACTACGACCTCGCCGACCGCCTGGACATCACCCAGCTGATGGACCGGATCATCGAGCTGCCGCGGGCCGACCGTTGGCAGTCCATGGCCCGCGCCTCCATCCGCGAGGACCTGTTCGCGGCGCACGCGGCGCTGACCGCCGACGTGCTGGCGGCCGGCGACGGCGACGCGACTCCCGAGGAGCGCTTCAAGGCGTGGGAGGAGCGGAACGCGGCGATCATCGGCCGGGCACGGACGACCCTGGACGAGATCCGCGGGTCGGACGACTTCGACCTGGCCAACCTGTCCGTGGCGATGCGGACGATGCGGTCGCTGCTGCGCTCGCACGCCTGACCCGCGCGGTCCGCGTGAGCGGACAGAAGTGAGCGGACAGGAGTGAGCGGATGGAACGGCGGCCCCGGGACTCTCGTCCCGGGGCCGCCGTTCTCGTCTGTGCGTCGCCGTTGCCGCCGGGCCACCGGGGTCGGGGCCGGGGCCGGGTGGAGTCTCAGCCGGACCGGGTGAAGGCCTCGTAGGCGTCACAGACCTCCTGCGCGGGCCCGTCCATGCGCAGGACCCCCGACTCCAGCCAGATCGCCCGGTCGCAGGTCTCGCGGACGGTGCCGATGGAGTGACTGACGAGGAAGACGGTGCCCGCGCTCTTGCGCAGCTCCGCGATGCGGTCCTGGCTGCGTCGCTGGAAGGCGGCGTCGCCGGTGGCCAGGGCCTCGTCGATCATCAGGACGTCGTGGTCCTTGGCCGCGGCGATGGAGAAGCGCAGCCGGGCGCCCATGCCGGAGGAGTAGGTGCGCATGGGCAGCGAGATGAAGTCGCCCTTCTCGTTGATGCCGGAGAAGTCGACGATGTCCTGGTAGCGCTCGTGGATCTGCTGCTTGGACATGCCCATCGCGAGGCCGCCGAGTATGACGTTGCGTTCGCCCGTCAGGTCGTTCATCAGGGCGGCGTTCACCCCGAGCAGGGACGGCTGGCCGTGGGAGTAGACGCGGCCGCGGGCCACGGGCTGGAGGCCGGCGATGGCCGCGAGCAGGGTGGACTTGCCCGAGCCGTTGGAGCCGATGAGGCCGATGGCCTCGCCCTTGTACGCGGTGAAGCTGACGCCCTTGACGGCGTGCACCTCGCGGACGCCGGGGGCGGGCTTGCGGGAGATGATCCGGCTCAGGGCGGCGGTCGCGCCGCCCTTGCGGGTACCGGTGCCGTACACCTTGTAGACGACGTGTACCTCGTCCGCGATGACGGTGGGGATGGCGGTCTGGTCAGCCACGTCCGTACTCCTCTTCCGCCTTCCAGAAGAAGACGAAGCCGCCGAGGCCCGCGATCAGGGCCCAGCCGATGGCGATCGGCCACACATGGTGCGGGAGCGATCCCGCCTTGAAACTGTCGATCAGCGCGAAGCGCATCAGGTCGATGTAGACGGCCGCCGGGTTGAGCTGGAGGGCCGTGGTCACCCAGTGCGGCAGGTGGTCCGACTTGAGCGTCTGCTCGATGGACCACATCACGCCCGAGGAGTACATCCAGGTGCGCAGGATGAACGGCATCAGCTGGCTGACGTCCGGGTTCTTGCTGCCGATCCGTGCCATGGCCAGGGCGCAGCCGGCGCAGAAGACGGCGCACAGCAGCAGGGCCGGCGCCGCGAGGAGCCAGGACGGGCCGGGTGTCTGGCCGAGCGCGAGCAGCAGGATGACCAGGGCGCCGACGGTGACCAGCAACTGCTGGAAGAGCTGGATGACCGTGGACAGGGGCAGGGCCGCGCGGGGGAAGTGCAGGGCGCGGACCAGGCCCAGGTTGCTGTGGACGGCGCGGGTGCCCGCGTTGATGGAGCTTCCGATGAAGTCCCACACGAACACGCCGGTGATCAGGAAGGGGATGTAGTCCGCCACCTGGTGCCCGGCGTTCATGATCACGCCGAAGATGAAGTAGTAGACGGCCGCGTTGAGCAGCGGGGTCGCCAGGTGCCAGACCTGGCCGAGGCGGGCCGTGCTGTAGGTGGCGTGCATGCGGGCGGTGGCGTACGCCGTCACGAAGTGGCGACGCTCCCACAGTTGCGCGACGTAGCGGGGGAGGGAGGGGCGGGCACCGCTGAGCGTCAGGCCGTGGGCGGCGGCCAGCTCTGCCGGTGTCATCTGTTCCACTGCCGGCGGCGGCGGTGCGGTCACGGGGGGCACGGTCACGGTCACGGGGTCGCTTTCGACGGGGAGACACGTCGGACGTCCGACGGAACGGTTACGTATCGTCGTGACGCCGAGAGTAGGTGTCATCACGTCGAGACGCAACCGTGTCGTCGCGACGTGGTGGTGACGGTCCGCGCCGTTATGCTCTGTTCCATGACCTCCGAGCCCGCCGCCCACGTCTCCGAGCCCGTCGCCCCGACCCGCCGCGCCCCGGCAGGGGCCGCCGTCCTGCGCGAAGACGTGACCCGGGCGATCCGCGCGGCGGTCCTGGAGGAACTGGCCACGGTCGGCTTCGCCCGGATGTCGATCGAGGGCATCGCGCGGCGCGCGGGCGTCGGCAAGACGGCCGTCTACCGGCGCTGGAAGTCCAAGCTCCACCTCGTGCTGGACCTGGTCGGCGCCTTCGCGACCGACGGGCTCCCGGTGCCCGCGACGGGCTCGCTCTACGGGGACGTACGGGCCCTGCTGGAGGTCATGTCCCACGTACTGCGCCACCCCGTCGCGTCGGCGGTGATCCCCGACCTGCTGGTGGAGGCGGCGCGCCAGCCCGAGATCGCCGACGCGGTGCGCGGCGCGCTGCTGGCGGGCGAGCGGGGCATGGCGGAGGTGATCGTCTCCGAGGCGGTCGCCCGGGGGGAGCTGGTGGCGGGCACGGACCCCGGCCGGGCGCTGGACCTGGCCATCGGCCCGTTGTACTGGCGGCAGGTCGTGGTCCGCGACGAGGTGCCGGCCGCCTACCTGGACGAACTGGCGCGGTCGGTGGTCGCGGGCCTCAAGGCCGCCGCCGGATAAGGCGCTACGGCCAGGGCGCTACGGCCAGGGCGCTACGGCCAGGGGCTCGGGCTCGGCGTGAGCGCCGGGTATGCACCCGGAGCGTTCGGCTGACCCGGCGTCGACGACGCAGGTGACCCCTGCGATCACCGCCCGGCGCCGGGTCATTTGATCGCCCCCGCCGTCACCCCCGACACGAACTGCCGCTGGAAGGCGAAGAAGACGACCAGCGGCACCACCATCGACACGAACGCGCCCGGCGCCAGCACGTCGATGTTGTTGCCGAACTGCCGCACCTGCTGCTGGAGGGCCACCGTGACCGGCGGATGCGTGGAGTCCGCGAACACCAGTGCCACCAGCATGTCGTTCCACACCCACAGGAACTGGAAGATGGCGAGCGAGGCGATCGCCGGACCGCCCAGCGGCAGCACCACCCGGGCGAACAGCCGCAGTTCGCCCGCGCCGTCCAGCCGCGCCGCCTCCAGCAGCTCGCGCGGGATCTCCGCGAAGAAGTTCCGCAGCAGGAACACCGCGAACGGCAGCCCGAAGGCGGTGTGGAACAGCACCACACCGGCCGTCGTCTCGAACAGGCCGATCGCGCCGAACAGTTCCGACACCGGGATCAGCGCCACCTGGACGGGGACCACCAACAGCCCGACGACGATCAGGAACAGCCAGTCCCGGCCGGGGAACTCCAGCCAGGCGAACGCGTACCCGGCGAGCGCGCCCAGCGTGACCACGAGCACGGTCGCCGGAACGGTGATCGCGACCGTGCTCAGCAGCGACCCCGTGATCGTCTCGTTGGACAGCAGGTGTGCGTAGTTCTCGGCCGTCAGCCGCGAGGGCGCGCTCAACGCCTGCCACCAGCCGCCCTTGTTCAGGTCCGTGGGCGAAAGGAACGAGGAGATCAACAGCCCCAGCGTGGGCAGCAGCCAGAACAGGCCCGCGAGGACCAGGAAGACACGCAGTGCCCCGCCGGCCAGCCTGGCGACCAGGCCCCGCGGGGACCAGGACCACGGTGCGGCGCTCATCGGCGGGCCTCCCGGCGCATCCGGCGGATGTTGTACAGCATGACGGGCAACACCAGGACCAGCAGCAGCACGGCGATCGCGCTGCCCAGCCCCTGATCGGCATCCGTACCGAAGGACGTGCGGTACAGCTGGAGCGCGAGCACGTTCGCGTCGTCCTGCACCGCGCCCGGCGCGATCACGAACACCAGGTCGAAGATCTTCATCACGTTGATGACGAGGGTGACCAGGACGACCGCCAGGACGGGTGCCAGCAGCGGCACGGTGATCCGGCGGAACACCTGCCACTCGTTCGCCCCGTCCACCCGCGCCGCCTCCAGCAGCTCCCGCGGTACGGAGGCCAGTCCCGCCCCGATCAGCACCATGGCGAACCCGGCCCACATCCACACGTACGCCCCGATCACCGCCGGGGTCACCAGCGTCGGACCGAGCCACTCCACGCCCGAATACGCCTCGCGGAAGTTCGAGGCGGGCAGCCGCAGCCGCGCCCCGTCGGCCTTCGCGGACAGCGTGAAGGTGCCGTCGGGGCGGGCGGTGGTCCGCTCGACCACGCGGCCGTCCTTGATCGCCTCGATCCGCATCCCCTTGAGCGCCGACTCCGTGGGATCGACGGTGTTCGTCCGGCCGCCGCCGCCCCGGGTGAAGTCCTGCCAGACCGTCCCGGTGACCTTGCCGGGCTCGGCGGCGGGCGCCTTGGCGGTGCGGGTCCCGTCGGGCAGCGCGTCCGGGGCCACACCGACCAGCGGCACCGGTACGACGGTCCCCGCCCGTACCGGGTCACGGGTCTCGAACGCGCCCCCCGCGACCGCCACCAGCGGTGAGTCCCGACCCGGGCGGGCCTTCGGGAAGGCCGAGGACTCGGCGAAGGTGTCGTGCACCCCGACCCAGACGGCGTTGGCGACGCCGCGGTCCGGGTCCTGGTCGTAGACGAGCCGGAAGATGATGCCCGCGGCCAGCATCGAGATCGCCATCGGCATGAACACCAGCAGTTTGAACGCCGTCCCCCACCGGACCCGTTCGGTGAGCACCGCGAAGATCAGCCCGAGCGCGGTGGCGGTCGTCGGGGCCAGCACCACCCACAGCGCCGTGTTCCTCAGCGCCGTCCGGATCGTGTCGTCCCGCAGTATCTCCGTGTAGTTGGCGCCGCCCACGAAGGTGTCGCCCGAGCGGTCGAAGAAGCTGCGGTACAGCGAGTAGCCGATGGGGTGCACGACGAGCGCACCCAGCAGGACCAGGGCGGGGAGGAGGAAGGCCGCCGCTATGAGACGGCGGCGCCTGACCTCCCCCGCCCGTGAGACGTCGGGGGCGGCCACCGGGTCAGTTCCCGAACGCCTTGGCCGCGTCCGCCTCCAGCTTCGCCTGCGCGCCCGCCACGTCCGACGGGTTGGCCAGGAAGTCCTGGAGATCCTTCCACTCGCCGGCGCCCGGCGTCCCGCCGAAGGCCGCCGGGGCCTGGTCCGACATGTCGAAGCGGAAGTCGTCGCCCGCCGCGATCAGCGCCTTGGCGATGCCCCGCTGGATGTCGTTCGGGTAGGCCGCCGGATTCACCGACTTGTTCGGCGAGATGAACCCGCCCTCGCGGGCCTGGATCTCCGCCGCGTCCGGGGAGGCCAGGAAGGTCAGCAGCGCCTGCGCGCCCTTGGACGGCTTCAGCGCGACCGCCACGTCACCGCCCGAGACGACCGGGGCCTTGCCGGCGCCGACCGCCGGGAAGGGGAAGACGAGGGCGTCCTTGCCCACCTTCGCCTCCGTCTGGGCGATGTTCACCGCCACGAAGTCACCCTCGAAGACCATCGCGGCCGCCGGTCGGTCGCCACCGGTGAAGGTCTGCGTCACCGACTTCGGGAACTCGGTCGCCAGGGCGCCGCTCTGCCCGCCCGCCAGGTAGTCCTTGCGGCCGAACAACTCGGCGAGCGTCGTCAGGGCCTGCTTGACGCTGTCGTCCGTCCACTTGATCTCGTGCTTGGCGAGCTTGTCGTACTTCTCGGGACCGGCCTGGGACAGGTAGACGTTCTCGAACCAGTCCGTCAGGGTCCAGCCGTCCGCGCCGGCCACCGAGACGGCCGGGGTGCCCGACGCGGAGAGCGTGTCCGCCGCCGCGATCAGGTCCTTCCAGGTCTTCGGCGGCTGCACGCCCGCCGCTTCGAAGGCCTTCGCGTTGTACCAGACCAGCGACTTGTTGGCCGCCTTGTAGTACACGCCGTACTGGGTGCCGTCGACCGCGCCCAGCGTCTTCCAGCCCTGCGAGTAGTTCTTCTCCAGCTCCGCCTTGGCCTCCGGGCCCACCGGCTGTGCCCACTTGTTCCGAACCGCCGAGACCAGCGCCCCGACCTGCGGGAGCAGCGCCACGTCCGGCGGCTGCCCGCCCGCGATCTTCGTACCGAGGAAGGTGACGATCGGGTCCTGGGCGGGGACGAAGGTGACGGTGGCGCCGGTGCGCTTCTCGAACTCCTTGAGGACCTTTGTGAAGTTGGCCTGCTCCGGGCCCGTCCAGACCGCCGCGACCTCCAGCTTCTCCCCGGACAGTTGCGGTAACGCCACCCGCGGGCTCGCGGACGGCCCGGAACCCGCCGGGGGGTCCGCCTTGTCGCCGCCGCTGCCGCACGCGGTGAGCGCGAGCGCGCCCGTCGCCAGCAGGGCCGCCCAGGCGTGTGCCCTCGTACGGGTCCTCTGACGCCCTCCGCGGGCTTCCTCGTGGCCGGTTCCGTGCTCCCTGCGCATGCCTGTGCCCCCGATGCCGGTGCTCGTGGTGTGTTCCGTGCCACAAGGTCTACGCCGAGCGGCGCACCCCCGCAATACCGCCTCACGGCGTCACGGGGCTCCGACGGGGCGTTCCGGGCGGGGCGCGGTGGGCTCAGGGGGCCGCCGGGAACAGGACGGGTATCGCGGAGACCAGGTGCGAGGCCCGGTCCAGGGCACTGGCCAGCAACGCCAGGTCCGTCGGGCCGTTGCCCAGCTCGCGGACCGGACGGCGGGCCGGTGGATCACCCATCCGCTCCCACTCCACCGGAACCACCGTCGGCCTCGACGTCGCGGTCCGGGGAATCCGTCCGGTGATCCGGCCGGCCTGGAAGGGGACCGTCCGGCCGTCGCCGTAGTGGAGCAGACCCCGGCCGGGCCCCGGCTGGTCGGGGGCGTCGAGCTCGACCCGCAGCGTGGCGAGACGGGCCGGTTCGGTGCCGGCGGTACGGTCCGGGCGGGCGCTGGTGGCCACCAGGTGCACGCCGAGCCGGCCGCCCTCCCGGGCCAGACCCTCCAGGATGCGGACCACCGAACCGGCCGCCGGCCGGCCCGGACTGCCGAGGCCGGGCGCCACCAGCGCGTCGAAGTCGTCGACCAGGACCACCAGGCGGGGCAACGGGCCGGGCCCCGCGGCCGCCCCGGTACGGGGGGCGGAGGCGCGCAGCCGCAAGGTCCCCGTCCGCTGGGATTCCTCACCGCCGATCGTGCCCGAGCCCCGGGCCGCGCCCTGGGTCTCCTCCGGGACGGGCCGGCGGGGCGAGACCATCCGGTCCGAGACCTCGCGCCGGGCGTGCCACTCGGCGAAGGTCACGCCGTCCAGCAATTCGTGACGACGTTTGAGCTCGGCACCCAACGCCTGGGCGAACTCCCGCATGCGCAGCGGGTCGGAGGCGACGAGGTGTGCCGACACGTGCGGCAGCTCGGTGCAGGGCAGCAGCCCCTCGCCGCGCTCGCCGCCGGCCCCGTCGATCAGCAGGAGACCGAGCCGGTCGGGTCGGGCGGCGGCGCACAGGGAGGCGGCGACGGAACGCAGCAGCTCCGTACGGCCGCTTCCGGGCGGTCCTTCGATGAGCAGGTGCGGGCCGTCGTGGACCAGCTCCACGCCGACGGGGCCGCGCCGGCCGGCGCCGAGCACCACCTCGGCGAGACCGCCGACGGTCTGCCCCTGCCCGGTGGCCGTCGCCCAGCGGGCCATCAGGGAGGCCGGGGTGGCCCGGGCCAGGCCGAGCTCGTCGAGCAGGCGGGCCGTCTGCGGCAGGCTGGCGGCGGCCGGACGGTAGCCGCCCGAGGCGGCCGGCTCGGCGCGCAGGGGTGCCAGGGCGCGGGCGAACCGCTCCGCCCAGGCGGCGGAGACGGCGTCCGCGACGGCCGTCTCGCCGGGGCGGACGGGCACGCCGCCGCTGACCGGGAAGATCCGCACCGCGGTGGCGACCTCGCCGCTGAGCACGGCGACCGCCCCGCAGGACCGGAAGGCGGGGGCGCTCGCGCCGGCCGCCTCGTACGTGTCGGCGAGGGGGCTCGCGGGGGTGGCGGCGGGGGCCTCGGCGAGCACCAGGAGGTGGACGCCGGCGGCGGGCCCGTGCGAGGCGAGCCGCGCGGTGGCCTCGCGGAGGGCGCCGGTGCCGGGGTCTCCGTCGAGGACGACGAGGGTGTACGGCCCTTCGTACGCGGACGCGGCCCGGCTGACGGCCTCGGGCCCGGCGGTGGCCCAGCCGGTGCCGAGGGGACTGTCGTCGAGGCGCCGGGTCAGCTCACCGGTGCGGGCGGCGGCCTGCTCCCGGTCGTGGGCGAGCAGGAGCCGGCAGTGCTGGCCGTGCGCCGGGCGGACGTGCGGGAGCCAGCCGAGCCAGTTCCAGTCCGTGGCCGGGTCCATCGCGAGGAGCACGATCTCCAACTGCGCGGGGGAGTGGAGGGCGGCGAGCTGGGCGATCACGGAGCGGGCCACACCGGTGAGACGGGGACGCGGCCCGGCGATGCCGAGCGCGCCGACCTCGCGCAGGTCCACGCGGCTGCCGGCGCCGAGCCCGACGTCGAGGGCGCCGGGCGGGCGGGACCAGAGCCGGCCGGTGGGCCCGAGGGCGGCGAGCAGCAGCGCGGCGGGGTCGTCGGCGGCGGGCGCCGCGACGGGCGGCGCCTCGGCCTCGACGGCGGGCTCGGCGATGTCCTCCCCGCGCACCCACTTCCGCGCCCAGGCCCCGATGCCCCGCCGCCGGCCGCCCCCGGCGGGAACGGCGGAGCCGGGGGGCGCGGGCCACACCGCGGCCGGAGCCCCCACCCGGGGCGTCCCACCCCCGACGGGCGCGGGGTGCGGCCGGCCGTCGACCCCGGCCGGGTCGGCGGCGCGCGAGCCGTGCGCGGGGGTGGAGTGCGGCGCGCCGGGAGGCCCCCCGGCGGTGCGGGGCCCGTCGGGGGCGGGGTGGGCGGTCGCGTCACCCTGGCCGTGCGAGGGTCCCGCCGGGCCGGAGCCGTGTGCGTCAGGGCGCGGGGCGCCGCCGGGGCGGGCTCGGGGCGCGTCGGGGGCGATGATC
The DNA here is from genome assembly GCF_004795055.1 of Streptomyces sp. A1136. GTDB lineage: Bacteria > Actinomycetota > Actinomycetes > Streptomycetales > Streptomycetaceae > Streptomyces. The sequence continues at coordinate 117 of NZ_SSBJ01000068.1, read as the reverse complement.
TGCTCGATGTTCCGTTCGGCGAGCGCCGTGATCGTGACGAACGGATTGACGCTGGTGTTGCCGGGGATCAGCGCTCCGTCGATCACGTACAGGCCGGGGTGGCCGTGCAGGCGCCCG
>NZ_SSBJ01000067.1 GCF_004795055.1 Streptomyces sp. A1136 | reverse complement strand
CATCGCCACCCGCTACGACAAGTCACCCGAAAGCTACCTCGCCGGCCTCCACCTCCGCGCCGCAATGATTTGGATCGACGACCTCCTCAAACCCCCCGACTGATCACAACCTCACACAGGCCCTAGTAGAGCCCGGTCCGTTCCTCACACGGAAACAACGTTGTTGCACGTCGGTCGGTACTGCGCGGCATAGAGCTCGTAACACGATCATGGGTGGGCCTTCTTGAGGCGTCTCCAGCAGATGAGGCTGCAGGCCAACGAGACGAAGGCGTTGTGGAGTTCGGTTCGGCGTTCCCAACGGACGGCAAGGCGTTTGAACTGGTGGAGCAGGGCGAGGGTCTGCTCCACGACGTAACGGAGTTTGCCCAGGCCCTTGATGTTCGGGGCGCCCTTGCGGGAGATGACCGGCAGGATCCGCCGCTTGCGCAACTTTCGGCGGGCGGGGTTGGAGTCGTAGCCCTTGTCGCCGAGGAGCGAGTCGGGGCGGCGGCGTGGCCGCCCGGGCCGTCCGGCCACGGGCGGGATGCCATCGACCAGGGGGAGGGTCTGGGTGACGTCGTTGACGTTGGCCGCGGTGGTGATGACCTTGAGCGGGGTGCCGCGTCCGTCGCAGATCAGGTGGTGTTTGCTGCCCGTCTTGCGGCGGTCGACCGGCGACGGACCGGTGTCGGCGCCCCCTTTTTCGCGCGGATGTGGGAACCGTCCACGCACGCGCGGGACCAATCGAGTTCGCCGGCCGCGTTCAGCTCGGCGAGCAGGATGCGGTGCAGTTGGTCGAAGACTCCGGCCTGCTGCCAGCGGTCCAGGCGCCGCCAGCAGGTCTGTCCCGAGCCGAATCCCAGCTCCAGCGGCAGGAGTTGCCAGGCTATGTCGTTGTAGAGGACGTACAGGATGCCCTGCAGACACAGCCGGTCCAGTACCGGCCGTGGGCCCGGCGACTTCTCTGGCCAGGGCGGCAGCAGCGGCTCGATCAGCGCCCACAGTCGTCGTCCACTATCCATGGCCGGGTGCTCACATCCTCCCGACCGGCGGAATCGTCACATCGGTCACGCCGGACAAGGGCACTACAACAAGATCAAGTTACGAGCTCGTAGGACACGGTCTGATACCGCAACGGTCTGCGGCGTGACTGGTTGCCAGGCTGTTCGCCGGCCTGGGCATGGATGGGGGTCTTGGTGATGTCAGGGCGTAACGGGGAGGCTAGCGAGGTGCCGCGAGTACGTCCCGGAGTACGTCCGCGAGCGTGACGCGGGCCAGCTCGTGTCTCAGGGTCTCCTCGATGCCCTCGTAGATGCTCTGCATCGCCGGCTGGATGCCGTGACCCACCACGCATCCTTGATCCGGGGTGGTGCGGTGCATTGCGAACAGCGGGCCGGGTTCCACTGCCTCGTACACGTCGAGCAGGGTCATCGACTCCAGCTCGCGTGCCAACGACCAGCCCGCGCCCACGCCCCGCCGGGACTCCACGAGCCCGGCCCTGCGTAGCTCGCCGAGCAGCCGTCTGATCACCACTGGGTTGGTGTTCGCGCTGGTCGCGATCTGCTCGGAGGTGGCGACCTCATGGCCCTGGCGCTGGTAGAGGCCGATCCAGGCCAGCGCGTGGGCGGCGATGGTCAGCCTGCTGTTGGCGCTCATGGACTCCTCCTCTCGGCCGCAACGCTTCATGTTACGGCAGTCGTAACAGTGAAGGTTGCAACAGCCTGTCGTAACAATTAACGTTGCGACTGCCGGGAAGGGTCAATCAACGAGGTGAGAAGAATGAGCAAGCCACTCACGGGCAAGATCGCCCTGGTCACCGGGGGGTCGCGCGGACTGGGAGCCGCGACCGTACGACTGCTGGCCGAGCAGGGCGCCGACGTCGCCTTCACCTACGTCAGCTCCGAGAAACAGGCGCAGGCCGTCGTCGACGAGGTGCACGGCAAGGGAGCCGTGGCCGTCGCCTTCCAGTCCGACCAGGCGGACACGAGCCGGGCGCCGGCGCTGATCGACGACGTGGTCGCGCACTTCGGCGGCCTGGACATCCTCGTCAACAACGCGGCGATCTCCGTGGCCGGCAGGGTGGACGACCCGGATGCCGACACCGCCGCACTGGACCGGATGCACGCCACCAACTACCTCGGCGTGATCGCCGTCATCCGGGCCGCCTCCCGAGTGCTGCGCGCGGGCGGCCGCATCATCACAGTGAGTTCCGGACTAGGCTCCCGGGTCGGCGCCCCCGGCCTTGCCGACTACTCGGCGACCAAGTCCGGGATCGAGAGGTACACCATGGGCGTCGCACGCGACCTCGGGCCCCGGAACATCACGGCCAACGTCGTGGAGGCCGGACTGATGGAGGGCGGCATGCAACCGCCGGACCCCGAGACCCTCAAGGCCCTGCTCAGCTCGCTGTCCCTGCAACGCATGGGGCACCCCGACGAAATCGCCGCGGCGATCGCCTTCCTGGCGAGCCCCGCCGCGTCGTACGTCACGGGCGCAGTGCTGGACGCCCACGGCGGCTACAACGCCTGAACCCGAACCCCTGCCGCGCGCCCCGAAGGACATCGCGCCTTCGGGGCGCGCACCGCCAACGACCCGCGTGTGCGTGAACACACCTCAAGAAGCCCGGACGATGCCCTCGACGCCGGACACATCCGTCCACGAGTCGAGCCATTCCCGGGCCTGGGCCGGGTCCGTCGTCATCGGACACAGCGTCCACGGGGCCGTCAGGGCGTGGTCGGTGAACAGTGCCTCCAGGCGGGCGCGGCGCTCCACATACGGCAGGTCCAGCAGCTCCCGGCCACCTTGCTGCAAGAGGTCGAACGCCACGAAAAAGGCCGGCAGCTTCGCGGCCAGCGCGGGATCGCTGCGGGTGCGGGCGGCGGCCCGACGCTGCAACCCCTCGAACGACAGGGCGCCCGCCTCGGCGTCCCACACGAGCAATTCACCGTCGAGGACCAGGCCGGCGGGGAGCTGCTCGGCGGCCGCGACCAGATCGGGGAACGCGCCCTGGTCCAGAGCGCCGCGGCGGGTCTGGAGCAGCACCCGCCCACCCGGGGTGGCCGGGGTGAACACCAGCGCCCGGTAGCCGTCGAACTTCTGCTCATACGCCACCCCGGACGCGAACGGACGCACCGGCGGGATCACCTCGGCGGCCTGCGCCAACATCGGCTCCACCGCCGGACGCAACACCATCCACGCACTGGAAGGGTCCCGCCTCCCCGGCCGGTGCCTGCCGGGACGCCCGGGGCCGGTGTGCCTGCCCCGGGCGCGGCGGGGTGCGTCAGGCCAGGGCCAGGCTGATCTGGTCGTTGAAGATCGCCCAGTTCTGTCCGCGGTCGGCGCCGTCGCAGGGCTTGGTGGAAAGGTTCGGGGTGTTCCAGGTGTTGGCGAAGCAGTAGGCGGGGGTGAAGGCGAGCGAAATCCGCTGGCCCGTCACGTTCCAGTACTGCCCCTGGTCCTTGGGGTTGCACGGCTTCACCGAGACGGTCGGGGTGTTCCAGGTGTTGGCCAGGCAGTAGGCGCGCGCGTTGGTGAGGGAGATCTGCTGGCCCGAGACCGTCCAGTGCTGACCGCGGTCCGCGCCGTCGCAGGGCTTCGTGGAGATGTCCGGGGTGCCAAAGGCGTTGGCCAGGCAGTACAGGCCCGGGGTGAGCGCGGCCGGCTGGGCGGTGTCGGTCGCCTGGGCCTGACCGGCCGGCAGGAGGGATGCCGTCAGGAACAGCGCGGCGACGGCGAGGGCCTTGCGGGGGGCGATGGTCATGCTGAGGGTTCCGTTCTGGGTACGCCGTGCGCAATCCACGCACGACCGGAAACAAGGGCTTGGGGGGTTTGCGCAGGGCTTACGGTGCGGGCTCGTACACGACGGTGGTCGTCGCGCAGTCTTCGGCCAGGCCGAGGAGGGCCTGGCGCTCGGCGTCGTCGACGGCCAGGTCCCAGCGCAGCTTCGTGCCGACCCAGGTCGCGGCATAGGTGCAGTGGTAGGCGCCGTCCGAGGGCAGCCACTCGGCGGGATCCTTGTCCGCCTTGGAGCGGTTGGAGGCGGCCGAGACCGCGATCAGCGTGTCGGGGCTGTTCTGGTCGTTCGCGTACGCCTCGCGCCGTGCCGCCGACCACGGCGTCCGTTCGGAGTCGTAGACCTCGGCAAGCGGAACGAAGTGGTCGACGTCGAGACGGGCCGCGTCGGTCACCACGACGTTGTCATAGGCGGAGCGCCAGGAACCGCCGGTCAGCTTGCAGCCCGCCTCGACCTGCGGCGCCGTCACGGCTTCCGCCAGGATGACCTCCTTGCGGGTGTCACAGCCGTCGCCGGCGTTCAGGCCACGGTTCCAGTGTTTGTACAGATCCCGCTTGTAGCCCGCGCGGTGCTCCTGCGCGACCGGGAGCCGGTCGATCGCCTCGAACAGCGGCAACGGTGCCCGCAGCCCCGCGGCACCCGCCGCACCAGGAGCGGCCTGAGCAGCAGGCGGTCCACTCCCGGCCGACATGCCGGCGACCGCGGTAACGGGGGAGGCGAGAAGGGGTAAAGCGGCAAGGGCGAGCACGGGCAGGCCACGCCGCATCAATGTCTTGATCACGACCCGGGTTGTAGCCGAGTGAGCGGCACGACCGGAAGCTGCTTGTCGGGCAACTCACCCGGCTGGACGCCATGTTTCACCGAAGAAACGATCACTGCTCCGCGCGTCGACGGCCTGCCGGTGGATGCAGCCACGTGCCCGGAGGCAGGCGGTCCAACCGGCTCCGGGCACAACTGCACGCTCCCCTCCTTCGATCGCGGCAGAACTGGGCTTGCGGTCAGCGATCAGCGCGACGGCCGCGAGCCGGGCCACAGGTCTGGCCGAGCCCGGCAGGTCGATCCTCGAGGTCGCCCACGACAACCACATCGAAATCGAGGCTGCATGCGGCGGTGTGTGTGCCTGCACCCCACGTCGCGAGGGATTCGGTTCTCTGAACGGGGTCGATGATCTGGAAGAGGACTACCTCGACACATCGTGGGGTCTGGAGCCCACGTCCAGGCTGTCGTGTCAGGCCCGCGTGGGAACCGAAGACCTGACCGTCGAGATCCCCAAATACAGCCTTAACCACGCGGCTGAGACGCCCCACTGAGACGAAACTGACGCCCGGCCGAGGCGGGGAAAGCAGGCTCCTCCCGCCTCGGCAGACCTCAAAGCAAGGTGTATCAGCCGGTCCCGCTCCGGTCCCACAGGCGCCGCGCACCGGTTCCGGCTCCATGACCCGTAGCTGGTCCTGGCCGACCAGCCAACGGGAAGAACCGGTTGTCCGGCTGGTCCACCGACGCCGACACTCTCGCCGAGCTGACGGCCCGGGAGTTCGGGGCGTCGCTGCACCGGCTGACCGCGCCGGGCACCGGCCTGTTGGCGGTGCTGGGGGAGGTGCCGCCTGGCGTGACCAGTCACATGACCGCTGCCCCGCCACCAGACCCGCCGGCTCCCGCCCCAGTCCGGGCAGCCGTAGACCGATTCCGCCTTCCAGGCCCGCTACCTCCCGGCCGGCGAATCGTTCCTCCAGGTGTCGCGACGCAATGCACACCGCTCCCCCGCGGTACGCGACACCGGCCCGGGCGTCACCCTTCCCCCTGACTCCCGGGCCTCACCCTCTCGTCGCCCACCGTCGGCCCCGTGACAGCCAGGCCCGATCCCACGGGCGTACCCCTGGCTCCCGGACAGCCCCGCAGCCGGTACTGCCCTGCTCCATCACCCGGGCCGGCCGGCTCGCCCTGTGAAGTGCGGTGCGAGCGGCCGCCCGCCGTCCAGACGGCCGCCCGCACCCTGACACCGGTCAGTGGTGGCGGTGGCCCCAGGACTCGGTGTCGACCGTGCGGCCGCGGTCATCGCGCAGCGTGGCGGTGTCGGCGTGGTTGTCCCAGATGTAGTCGCGGCGGTTTTGGAACAGGTCGGTACGGGTGTCGTGGCCGCTGCCGGTGTGGATGCGGATGGTGGCGCGGCCGTTGATGCGGACGTTGTCGAAGCGGTACCGGTTGCCGTCCTCATCCCGGAGGGTCCAGCCGCGGAGGTTGACGGCATCGCGCGTGGTATTGGTGATCTCCACCCACTCCCCGTTCAACGACCGGTTGGAGCGGTCATCGCGTCCGGGACTGTCGGCCTGGACCCGACTGATCTCCACCCGCGGATGCCGGCCGTGGTCACGATCCTGCGCGGTCGCCGGCAGCGCGGCAGCACCCACCACAGCCCCGGCGGCCAGAACGGTCGCGGCGATACGACGAACGGAAGAAGCAGAAGACATGGGTGACACTCCCTCAACAACAGTGCCCCACCCGCCGAAGCAGGAGACGGCAACCGGTGCGGAATCCCGAGCCCGGAGCGAGCCGAGGCCCACACTCTCGACCCCCGCCTGGCCCAGGCGCAGCACCCCGCGAGGGCGGTTACCGGGCAGGGACATTTCCGTCACACTCGCCTGTACACCCCACCCACATCCACCCGCCGTGACCCTGACATTCCTCGCCCCCACGCTCACCTGCCCCACAAACGGCAGCCACGGACAACGCGCTCCGGCGCACCACCAGGCGCACTCCTGCCCCGTCTCACCCACCCGGAGTAGTTGATCAAGTAACAACCGTTCTGCGGAATTCTTCGCACACACACGCACCGCTCGCCTCAGTCTTCGTCTGATGCGGCAGGCCAGACACACAGCGGGCGGCCCTGATCGGGGCGTACCGGACACCGGCCGGGCGGACCCTGCCGGCGTTGTCCCAGGGACGGCGCGGCTCCCCCGGCGGCGGCAAAACCCGACGGCTGCATAGAACGCGGCAGTACATAGGGCCGCCCCGGACGCTCGGGGCCTTCCGGGGCGGTGTGGATCCCATTCTCGGCGAGCGGGAGCAGAATCGGTTCCGCAACACGGCCGCCGCACGACCACCCCGGGGGCGGTGCGCGGGTGCGGCGGGTCGCCTGACGTGGCGGCGGTTCCGGCCGGTCTTCAGGCCGCGGCCGGAGGGAACGGGGATTGGGCGGTGCGGCGGTATTCGGCGTTGATGCGCTTTGCTTCCTCGAGTTGGTCTTCGAGGATGACGATCCGGCAGGCCGCCTCGATCGGGGTGCCCTGGTCGACGAGCTCGCGCGCGCGGGCGGCGATACGCAGCTGGTAGCGGGAGTAGCGGCGATGCCCGCCCGGCGAGCGAAGCGGGGTGATCAGGCGGTGCTCGCCGATGGCGCGGAGGAAGCCTTGGGTGGTGCCGAGCATGTCGGCGGCCCGGCCCATGGTGTAGGCGGGGTAGTCGTCGTCATCGAGACGGCCGAACGGATCGTCTGCGGTCATCGAACCTCTCTGTGGAACACGTGGAGGGGCCCTGGTGCCAATGGCACCAGGGCCCCGAAGGAACTACTCACACCATCTGCCGGCCCTGGTACTGCGCCGGCCTTCTGTTTCCGCCCACCCGACCTGAACGGCGTCGGGGGTGCGGGGATCGCGGATGCGTGACCGGAGACCACCTCACTATCGATGTCCTGCGGTACCCGGACTCCTTACTGCTCGTCCGGGCGATCCTGATGGCGCCCTGGTTCCTCCGTTCTTTCCCTCTGGATCACTCACTTACCAAACGGGAACTGCGTACTGCTCATACTGCGAACTGCTGCCACGCGGGTACTGCTGATACTGCGAACTGCGTGTACTGCCGGGTGTTGCGTACTGCTGGTGACCTGTCAGAGCGCCACTTCGGCAGCCAGCCCCGTCGCCCATCCTGCGTCTGCTCTGGCTTAGAACCCCACTGCCGAACCTCCCGATGCGCGCGCCCGCAGCCGACGCCTTCACCGAGGTGCTGCCCACTACTTCACTGCTGGTACTACCAACTGCGGTACTGCTTGCGGCGGCCCCTGATCACCGCGGGCCACCCGGTCCGGTCACCAGTCCCGTCGCCGTCCTGCAACAACCCTGGCTTCGAAACTCCGTCACCGCACCGTCCTGCGCACTGCAACTACGGGTACTGCGTGTACTACTGCCCGGCAGTTCGTCTCTGCCAGGCCCTGCGGTCCTTCTCGGTTACGAGAGAAACCATAACCACCCGACCATTCAATGTCTACTCCAGCCGACACAGATTTCCGCGTGTTCGGGAGAAAGACAGTCACCCTCGAACGGAGCAAGGGCACAGACACCGGCCCGCGGCACGCGACCCCCACCGGGACCCCCAAACCGACCCCGGGCCAAGCTCCCTGAAAAGGACCGGCGGTCAGCCCGCGAGGCCGAGCCGGCCCGGACCGGTTCAGGCGCTGCGGGGTTTGCGGCCGGCGCTCTTCTTCGCCGGAGCCTCCTTGGCGGCCGTCTTCTTCGTGGGAGTCTTCTTGGTGGTCTTCTTCGCGGCGGGCAGGTCGTGGACGGTGGCATCGGCGCCGCCGGTGCGGGAGGCTTTGGCCTGGCTGACGGACTTCTCCAGCATGGCCATGAGGTCCACGACCTCCGCCGAGGCCGGGGCGGGGGTCTCGACCGGCTCGGGCCGGGTGCCGGCGGTCTTGGCCTCGATCAGTTTCTCCAGCGCCTCGCGGTACTCGTCGTGCATCTGGCCGAGGTCCCGGCCGGAGAGGGTGTCCGCGAGGGCGATGGCCGCGTCGATCTCCTCGTCGGAGACCTCGACGTCGGGGACGTCGACCTGGGAAGCGTCGCGGATCTCGTCCGGCCACCGCATCCCGTGCAAAACGATCACATCGTCCAGCACCCTGAGCAGCCCGAGCCGCTCCCGGTCGCGCATCGCGAACTTGGCCACCGCCACCTTCGAAGACCGCTCCAAGGCTTGGCGCAAAAGCTCGTACGGCTTGGCGGCGACGCCCTCGGCGGCCAGGTAGTAAGAGGAGCCGATGCGGATCGGGTCGATGCTCTCGGTGGGCACGAACGCCACGATCTCGATCGCCTTCGCGGTGGGCAGGGGCAGCGCGTCCAGGTCCTCGTCGGTGACCGGAATGGTGCCCACCGCCGTCTCATAGCCGCGGGTGATCTCCTCCGAGGTCAACTCCTTGCCGTCGACCTCGCACACCTTGCGGTACCGGATCCGGCCCCCGTCCGCGACGTGGAACTGGTGGAGTGAGATCGCGTGCGACTCGGTAGCCGGGTAGACCTTGATCGGAATCGTGACCAGTCCAAAACTGATCGCACCGGACCAAATAGGGCGCATCTTCACATCTCCTTGCGAAGGCTCTCATTCCAGCCTCGCACCCTCACCGGTACCTCCACCGCCACAGGGGGCCGGCCGGGCGAACACCCGACGGCCGGCAGCCGGCCCCCGCAATCGGTCAGCCCCGCATGCCTGTGACGACGAAGGCCGTGGGGCGTTGTGGTGGCATGGACGAAGACTTCCTCGACGCGCTCCTCGATGCCGCGGGCGAGACCCGGCTCAAGCTGCTGACCGAGGACGAGGCCAGAGCGGTCATGATGCTTCTGGGCGCCCTTGAGGACGAGACCCGCTCAGAGGAGGTTCGTCGGGCGGCCGGCGAGATGCGATTCCGCCTCGGATCACGCCTGGGAACCCCAGCGGACTCCTACGACCGGGCGCTGTCCTGAACGACAGGCGCCCGATGTTGTGCGTGAGGACCGTCTGCTGTCTCAGCCCGCAGCCGTGTCCGGTTCCGCCCCGAACCGGGGTACGTCCCGCGTCGTGAGGTCCAGGCGCAGGCGTTTGAAGCGGACGGGGTGGCGGTAGATGCCGCCGTGGTCGACGGCGGTGTCGGCGCTGATCTCGGCGACCAGCTCGGGACGGACCAGGGTCACGTCCAAGGAGTCGCGGCTGCTCCACGTCGAGGCGAACCGCATGCCGGTCCAGGGGTGGTCCTCGTCGGCGGCGGTGATGCTGCCGGCGACGAGATGGGCCGCTTCCGGGCGCAGGGGGACCGTGCGGCCGGTGGGGCGCAGCCGGTCGTGGGCGTCGTGGCGGCCCAAGAGAAGGAGCTGTGGCCGCAGCAGAGTGCCGGTGATCGCGCCGATGATCGCCTCCGTGGTGTCCCGCCGCCTCAGTTTGTACCAGCCTCTGTATCCCGGCTGATAGGGCTGGTCCATGGCCTTGACCACGATGCCTTCGAGGCCGGGGACATCGGTCCAGGACTCCAACCACTTCTGCGCCGTGATCAAATCCGTGGTCATCGGGCACAACGTCCACGGCGTCTTCAGCCGGTGGCCGGCGAACAGGGCCTCCAGCCGCAGGCGGCGCCGGCGATACGGGCGGCGCAGCAACTCGACACCGTCCTCCTGGAGGACGTCGAAGGCGATGAAGAACGCGGGCAGCGACGCGGCGAGCTCGCGCGCGGCGCGGCCACGGGCGGCGGTGCGGCGTTGCAATCCCTCGAACGACAGCCGGCCCGCAGCCATGTCCCAGACGACCAGTTCACCGTCGAGGACCAAGCCGTCGGGCAGCTGCTCGGCAGCGGCGACGAGGTCGGGAAACCGGTCCTCGATCAGGATCCCGCGCCGGGTCTGCACCAGCAGCCGGTCTGCGGCCGCCCCGGTCTCCGTGAAGAGCAGCGCCCGGTAACCGTCGAACTTCTGCTCAAACGCCGGCTCGCCCAGCACGCCGGAGCCCGGCACCGACTCCACAGCCCGCGCCAACATCGGCTCCACCGGCGGCCGCAACGTCACTCCGGGCCCTCCTTCACACGCGCAGGTCCCCACGACCAGCGTCAGCCCTCCAAGGCGGCCTGCCGGAGAGCACCCGGGATGCCTCACGAATGGCGGTGCTATGCCTCCCTCAGACGTTCTCGGCACGCCGTACACAGCGGGTTCCCACCCATCCCGTATCTATGGGTGGTGGTCTGACATCGCCGGCAGGGGCCGGCCTGGTCCCGCGACCAGGTCACGGGTACAGGGCGCGGTATGGGGGTGCTCATGGGCGGGTCCTCTCGATGACGGGGCTGTAGTGAACCGTTTCGCCGCCTCTGGAGATGACCTCGTGGGCGCGTCGCGTAAGTATTCGAACACATGTTTCACTAAGTGGATGGCATCATTCCCCTTCCCCGACGACCTGATCCACCTCCGGCAGCAGTGGACCCGCACGTACAACCTGCTTGCCGTCGGACAGGAGAAGGGGGCTGCGGAGCTGCGGAGGGAACTGATCGGCCTGTCCTGCTTGATCAGCGGGCATCCGTTCTGGCGGGCCGGCGGGTACAGCGCGGTCCGGCGGGTGGAGCTGCGGCGGGCCGCCGAGGCCGCCGCGGGCGGGGAACAGCAGCTGGTGGTGCGCTACACCGACGGCACCTTCACCGTCTCCGACCCAGGACCGCGACCGTCATGAGCGACACGAAGGAGCGGCTGGAGCGGTGGCGGGCCGTCCAGGCATGGCTGACCTGGCAGCAGCACCAGGTCGCGCGCACCATCGCCGCCCTGGAGGCGGCCCTGGCCGAGGAGCAGAGCCGGCTACCGTTGCCGCCGCCTCCGGACTGGAAGGCGGAGGCGATACGGACCCCCGGCAGCCCACAGGTGCTGCGTGTTCACCTCGGCGCGTGCCGGATGGGCAAGGGCAAGCCCATCGGCCGGGAGCAGGCGCGCCGCATGCTCGCCGAAGGCGTGGAACCCTGCCCGTACTGCGGCCCGGACACCGCCCTCGGCATGCCCGGCTGACGAACACGACATGGGCCCGGCACCGTCGACACAAGCCGCACAGGACACGTCCTGGGCCCCCACGGCCACACCGAGGAGCTACAACGCGAACGCCTGGCCGCCGTCCGCATCGCCTCATGAGTCACGGTTGAATATGAGGAAGGCGGCAGTAAACGCTGGTGCGGGTAGCCAGAACACGATGGATATTGCCACAGCCCACCATTCGACGAGCCCAAGGGCCGCGGTGGATGCGCAGGCTGTCCAGATGGCGAGCAACGGGGCGACGCAAATGCCGATCCAGATCCATGGCGTCCCTTTGTCCGCCAGCACAGCACACAGCGCTGCCAGTGTTCCGAACGTGAGGAGCAGCCATATCCGCACAGTGGCGGGCAGCGCCGTGTGCTCGATGCGGCTGCTTTTGCCCGCCGCACCGATCTTGACGATGTGGTCTTTCCAGATGTCCAGGTCCACGGCGGATCCGCTGCGCACGGCACGGTAGAGGTCGAAATCGACCACGAGATCGGTCTCGGTCTTCCCCGAGGGCCTGGTGATGGTCAGCCGGTAGGGGGTGGCGTCGTCCCCGGGCTTCATATCCGCGACGTGTCCGGTCTCGCGGCCCAGGCAATCGTCGCGAGCGGTGGCAATGCCAGTGGGGGCGCAGCGTGATGCGTTCTGGGGTGCCATCGTGTCGTGGCGGAGATCGGCTGCTTCGACCAGCCCGATGGCGAGGGCTGTCAGGCCGAGGATCAAGATGACCGCGCGTCCGGTGTAGAGCGCAGCCCGGCGCGCCCACGGGCTCCGTTTTCGCCGGTTGTGCGGCGCCCACGGTCGTGCTGATCCGGCGCCGCGGCCGGGGCTCGGGCCGGCGGCCGCGACAGGTCGCGGGCCCTGGGATGCATCGCTTTCGTTGCTGGTGGCAGTTGTTGGCGAAACGGAAACAAGTACTTTCGGCGGATCAGGCTCATCGTCGGGCTCGGCCTGCTGCTGTGCGTAGGCGCGGTCCACGACGCTCAGTGCTTCCGCTACCGCCTGGGCGGCGGCGGCTTCGCGGTCCTCAGCCGAACGGATGCGCTCGATCTCGGTCTGCGAATCCAGCAGGCGCTCAAGGAGGTAGTCCGCCCGCTCCTCGGCTTCGGCGAGGGCACGGAGCGTGTGGGCCAGCTCGTCCTCCAGAGCTTCGATCCGCCCGCGGGCCGTCGCCGACAGGCGCTCTGCCTCTGCCTGACGGGCACGCTCGCGCACACCAGCTTCGGCCTGCAGCTCGACAATCCGCTGCCGGGCGGAGTTCAGCCGGCTCCTTTCCCGGTCGCGGGAACGCATCAGTTGCCGCCGGTCTGCCTCATTCGCCTGCTGAGCCTGTTCGGCGAGCCGGACGGTTTCGGCGAGCCGCTGTTCCAGTGCGCGCACTTGTTCCCGGGCGTGGCCGAGCTCCTCGGTGAGCCGCTGCCGTTCTGCGGCGTGTCCCGCCCGCAGCCGCTGAATCTCCTCATGCGCATTCCGGGATGACGCCGCGATCTCCTGCCGGAGAACCCTCTCCCGTTCCTCCAACAATTCGACTTCCCTCATCAACGCATCGCGCTCGTAGGCAGCCCTGTACTTCTCGGCGCGGACGGGACTGATGGTCTCCAGGGCCGCCAAATGTCGGGTACGTGTCACCACGCGGACTTCATCGGTGACCGGAGCACCCGCCGGACGCGCTGCCCGCAGCAGCTTGTCGACGAAGCCGGCCGGCGGAACCGCACGTCCGTTCACGTACAGGGAGATCTTGCCCGTGTCCTCTTTGAGGACCGCAGCCGCTTCCCGGTCCGTGGCAAAGACAGACAGAAGATCACGCAGATGCTCCACCCAAGCGGCCAACTCCTCGCCACCGGCCGTACCGCCTTCGGGACTCCACCTCTTCCGACGGCCGTCCTCACCCTCCAGGTCGCGCCACCCGGGCCTCCCGCCCTTCCCCCCACCCGCCATTGCCCCCAGCTTCCCCACCGGTTATTGCCGGACACCGAGTACCGGCAACAACGATCTTGGTATCTTCCGCAACAACCCGCCGCCGACCAAGTCTGTAAGAACCGGTCACCCGCAGCCACCGGTTCCACCGACTTGAAAGGCAGCACCGGCATGTCTTCCACTCCCAGCCCCCAGCGACCCTCCACCGACCTTGCCGCCTTCGCCGCCGCACTCGGCATCGGCAGCCTGCTCATCCTCTTCGGCCACATCACCACCCAAGACCTCGCCTCCTACGCCGTCGCCATCGCCGCCCTCTACGGAATCTGGAACAACCGCGAACGCCGCATGTAACCCAAACCGCGGGACGCAACAAGACGCGAGGCACCGCCCGGCACCAGCTGCGACACCGGCCTCGCCGGCAGGGCCCGCTCTCGCGGCCCGCCGGCCCCATCACCTCGTCGACCACTGACGGCCCCAAGGCGGGCCACCCGTTGACCGCGTTGGCCTGGCCGGGGGGTCGTTCGCCTGGAGATCGACGGTTGCGCGGCGGAAAGCGACCAGCCGTTTCCCTTGGCCTGACGCTCCAAAGCCGCTTCTTCCGCGCGTTCGCGCGCCTCGCGGGCGATGTCCTCAGCGCGGGAACGCCGGATGCCGCACCGGTCCGCCAGGCGCGGCGGCTTCTGTGTTCCAGCCGTCCCCGTCCTGGTCGGGCGGGCAGACCGCGCATCCGCACTCGGGGCACGGCCAGGCCTCGCTTCCCGGCGCCGGCGCTGTTCATGCCACTCGCGTACCAGCCAGGATGCTGCGGACCGTACGTGCGGCTCAGAGCAGCCGAAACGGTCCGCCGGAAAGACCGGCGGACCTTTCGCAGATGTGCAGGTTAGCTCGCGGCGGGACTGAACGTGGGCCGCAGTGCTGGTGGCAAGTCGGAGACCTGACCGAATACCAGGACGTAGTCCGGATTCATGTTGTCGTTCTCCAGAGTTGCGATGATCCCCGCCGTCAAGAGGATTCTAATCAACGCACTTTGCATGTGGAGACCGACCATTCCGGGATAACGGACGGCGCGTGCATCAGGAGAACTCCGTGAGACGAGAGCGTCCACAGCGGCTTGGAGCGGGCCGGCGTCACACCTCCAGCCCACGGATACGGCTGCCGAGGCCGTCTCGGCATCGGTATCGACGTAGACGACCGCGCCTGCCTGGTCCGGGCTGTCGGACTCCCCGTCGCGGAAGGCTGGCAAGCCGGCGCGCTGAAGTGCCTGGACAACCAGGTCGGCTAGCTCGATTCGAATGGCGACCACGTCGTCGGCGGCACGGGTGAACCCGAACTCAGTCATGATGTTTCTTCATTTCTCCTGGTGGGCGTGGTGAACCTCGCGAGGAGGTCCGGCACACACCCCTGTTACGTTCGCTACTGCTCTTCGGATCGGCTGAACCCAGACCTCCCCCCGAATGCGCGGATCATGCTGTAAAGGAGATCGCCTGAACCCGGTCCGTCGGGGACGGACCATGAGATCGGAGTACCCGATGGCAGGGCGTCTTCCAGCATGGGGCCACACACCGGGCAGGGACTGCGCTCGCTGTACAGTTCGGTGATCTGAGTCGGCTTGAACCCCTTGGCGGTCAGCTGGTCCAGGATGTGGTTCTCCGAGTGGTAGCCGTTCCCCTTGCGGTCGCCACATCGGCCAGTCGGTGCGGGTGCTCCTGAACGCCAACGACCTCGTCGTCTACGACGGCCGCAGCGAAGTGGCCCAGCACGAGCGCCTGAGCACCCGGGGCGGCTCCCATCTGGTCCTGGACCACTACCTCGAAGCCCTCATCCGCAAGCCCGGTGCCTTCCCCGGCTCGACCGCGCTGGAGCAGGCCCGCTCGGCTGGCAGGTTGTTCACCCCGGTTCATGACAACTGGTGGGCCGCGGTCCGCTCGGCCCACGGAGACTCCGAAGGGACCCGGGCGTTGATCCAGGTGCTTCTGCTCGGCCGTCACATGCGCCACGAGCACGTCGTCGCGGGCCTGGCCGCCGCCTTCCGGGCCAGCGCCCTGACGCCGACGCGGTCGCGCTGGAGGCCCGCAGGGCCGCCGAAGGCGACACCCCAGCACCGCCCGCTCCGGCTCCCGAGCCGCCTGCCCCACTTCGGGAGGAGCATGCCACGGTGACGTTCCTCGCTGACTACCGGCTGACCCACCTGCCGCCCGACACCCGGCCCCTGCCCTCGGTGGCCGCCTACGACCAACTACTCAACCGCCGCCACAGCGGCGGCCGGGGCACCAGCCAGGGAGAAGCAACATGACCGTCCCCCGCCAGCGCGAACTCACCGAAGAAGCCGCCACCACAGCGATCGACCAGGCCTGCCGCATGCTGCGGCTGCCCACCATCCGAAGCCAGTTCCCCGACCTTGCAGCCGTGGCCTCCCGCGAGCAGATGTCCTACCGCGGGTTCCTGGCCGAGCTCCTGATGTCCGAGTGCGACGACCGGGCCCGCCGCCGCTCCGAGCGCCGCATCAAAGCCGCCGCCTTTCCCCGCGACAAGTCCCTGCGGGCCTTCGACTTCGACGCCAACCGAACGTCGACCCCGCCGCCATCCATACGCTGGCCAAGTGCGAGTGGGTCCGCAAGGGCCAGCCGCTCTGCCTGATCGGCGACTCCGGGACCGGCAAGTCCTACCTGCTGATCGCGCTGGGCACCGAGGCCGCGATGAAGGGCCACCGGGTCCGCTACACCCTGGCCACGAAGCTCGTGAACGAGCTCGTCGAGGCCGCGGATGAGAAGCAGCTGACCAAGACCATCGCCCGCTACGGACGCGTCGACCTTCTCTGCATCGACGAACTCGGCTACATGGAACTCGACCGCCGCGGCGCCGAACTCCTCTTCCAGGTTTTGACCGAGCGTGAGGAAAAGAACTGTGTGGCGATCGCCTCGAACGAATCGTTCGGAAGCTGGACCAAGACGTTCACCGACCCCCGGCTCTGCGCGGCCATCGTCGACCGCCTCACCTTCGGCGGCAACATCATCCAGACCGGAACCGAGTCCTACCGCCTCGCCCACACCAAAGCCCAGGCAGACAGGGCGGCGGGCTAAAGAGCGACACCAGCCGCTCCGGGTCAGTGCGCTGGCAGATCCCCGTCCGAACCGTCGACGCCGAAGCCCTCAGCGGAGGTGAGGCCCTCCACGAATGCCCTAAAGTCCGCAGCCAGGGCGAGTTCCGAGTTCATGTCCGTATCGAACCACGTCACCGACGGCTCACCCTGCCAGCCACAAACCCGGTAGTCGAGCGCGATCCAGCAGTGCCCATCGCCTGAGAGCAGGACGAGCGGGGACGGCAGTCCCCACTCCTCCACCAAATAGCCGGTATCCAGCAACGACGACTGGCCATTGTGGCGGCCAATTCCCATGATCATGTCGAGCGGAACATGGCCCTCGCTCCACGAAGTTGGCGTATCAGTCGGGAAGGCGTCCCATCGCGCCGCCACCACACCACCGTTCTGGCCCCGCAGAAGCTCCAGAAGCGAAGACGGCAAACGGACCCCGAGCTGAACCTCAGCGTCCTGAACAGCCTGGTCAGTCAACGGTGGCTGAACCCCATAGAGGCCCTCACCCCAGAACGTCGCCTTGACCTCATCAAATCGAGCCACACACGCATCCTACGGCCCAAGCCGCACCCCTCCGAGGGGTGATCGAACGTTCAGGCGACTCCCAAACTCGCCGATATTCGAGACCCACTGAGGCCCCGAGCGACACTCCAACTCAGCGACAAACGCCTCCCACAACCACTGACATAGCCACCCGTGTCTTCCCCGTCGACGAGGTGCCCACCAGCACCACGATCCGGCTGTGACCGGCCATGACATCCCGGACCGCGCTACTCAGCGCCCGGTCGTGCTCGCGGGACACATACCCGGGCAGCGCCCGCGCCATGGAGGTATCGGACTGTGATCCGGTGCTGGGCCCGGCAGGATGCACCTCCAGAGAATGCGGCTCCCAATCGGCGATCGGACGCCCCGGCCCGTGCGTGGTGACCGTGCCCGACTCCTCGGCCGCGGTTCCCTGCAACGCAAGTAACTCCTGGACCGGCAACTTCAATGCACGGGCCAGCGCCGCCACCGTCCGCGGAGACGGCACAGGCTTGTTGGGCGAGAGCGCCTCCGACACGGTGGTGCGTGCCAGTCCCGCCCGGGCGGCGAGCTGCGTCTGGTCCAGGTCGGCCGCGGCAAGCCCGGCGGACAGTCTCCCGCGAAGTTCGGTCAGTGCCGGCGTGTGGCCTCCCTGCTCGCCTTGCATGTGCTCGCCCCTGCCCCCGGATGTGTTCGCCGGTGTTCATCTTCGTCCCGGCGAACCCCGGCGCACACGGTTTCCGCGACCTTCGAGCACGTCAACATCTCACCGAACATCTGGAGCCTGCCGTGACCGTCGCCGTTGTCCTCCTGACCACCGCACTCGTACTCCTCATCGCGCTGCTGGCCGCGGCCAGCGCGGGCAAACTCGCCCGCATGGACGGCGCCAGCTACCCCGCCGCCCTCACCCGTGCCGCCACCACCTTCGCCACGGTCATCACCCTCGCCGCCACCACGACCGCAGTCCTCGCCTCGCTCCTCACCTGAACCAGCCCACCCACCGAGATGGCGGCTGGTGACAGACTTTCTCTGGGACCCCAAGTCGCTAAGGCTTCGTCATGGTTCCAGCCTCGGTGCTGTAGTTGCGGTAGCGCAGGGCAGCCCTTGCTTTTCAGCGCGAATCGGAACTCGCGCGAGACGCACGCGGGAGGCACACGGGCGTTGCCTATGGGCTTTCAACGAACGCGGTAGTCCGCCCAGCTTCGGCTTGGTAGGCAAGGCAATGGAGGCTGGTGGTGTTAGATCACCGGCGGTCGGCCCAGCCGGGTCATGCGCCACACGGTCCGCCATCGCATGGGACGGCGCGGCGGGCACGCGGTTCGCATGCCCTCGAAGAATCCGGCCCACCAGGCTTTCAGCCCTGCCAGCGGGGGCCGCTGGGCTAGGGTGTACGTCGCCCAGGAGGCGAGGTAGACCGGCACCAGGATGGCGGGCAGGTGCCGTTTCGCCAGCCAGACGCGGTTGCGTGCGGTGTTGCGGTAGTAGACGGCATGGCGGGACGCCGGGGTCCGGGGATGGGTCAGGACCAAGTCGGCGCGGTAGTCGATGTCCCAGTCGGCGTCGAGGGCGCGCCAGGCGAAGTCGGTTTCCTCGTGGGCGTAGAAGAACTGTGCCGGGAAGTCGCCGACCTCGTCGATCACGTTCATCCGGATGGCGTGGGCGCCGCCCAGGAAGGTCGTGACCCGTCCTGAGCGCAGTGGATCGGCGCCGCCGAGGCGGGGAACGTGTCTGCGCTGGGAGACGCCTTCCTCGTCCGCGATGCGAAAGCCCACGATCCCCAGGCGCGGGTTGGTGGTGAAAGCCTCCCTGACCAGTCGCAGCGTGTCGGTCTGGGGGAGTAGGCCGTCGTCGTCCAGGACCAGCACGATGTCGACGCCCCCGTGCTTGCGAAGCCACCGCACTCCGGCGTTCCTGCCTTCGGGGATGCCCAGGTTCATCGGTAGTTCGACGGCCGCGACCCCGTCGGGAAGGGGAGGCAGGGTTACTCCCTGACCGAGCACGACGACCTGCGTGGGATCCCCTTCTTGGGCTGCTACCGAGTCGAGGAGGGCCTGGAGTTCCTTCTCCCGGTCTCCCATGGTGAGGATCACGACGCCGACGGTGGGCGTGTTCGTACGGGGGTCGTTCATGCCTGGGCTCGCAGCAGGTCGGTGGCGCGCCGGCTGAGGGCGTCGGCTCCGGGGATTCGGCGTTGTCGGTAGCCGGCCGCCGCGGACTGGATCGATCGGATTTCCTTCCGGTTCCGGTCGGACGCCACGCCGTCCATGAAGTTGAGGGAGCGATTCCACAGGGCCACGGCTTCCTCGTGCCGGTGCTGGGCGGCGACCGACTTGCCGAGGTTGACCATGGTGAGGCCGTGCACGCGCTGGTAGGTGCCCGGGACCCGGCCCTTGAGTGCCGCGCGGTAGTGCTTCTCCGCTGCCCGGTGGTCCTTCATTTCGGTCAGGGTCTTGCCGGTGTGCGAGGCGAGGGTGGCCGAGACGGGCCCGGAGGCGGCCGCGTAGGAGGGCACCTGGTCGTTGCCGGCGAGCATCGCGTCTTCGGCCGACACCAAGGCCGCCGCCGCCTTCTCGCTCTCTCCGCCGGCTCCGTAGGCCCTGGCGCACGTGACTCGCAGGAGTGCTTCGGTCTGGCGGTCGACCTTGCCTGAAGAGCGTCGAAGCGCTTCCTCCGCCAGGCCGATGCAGGAGGCGGGGTGGCCGAGGTCGAGTGCCTGGTGCGTCAGGGCCCGCATCATCCACGCGCCGTGCCCGTCCGGATCGGACTCGCAGGCCAGTTGGAATCCGAGCAGGTAGTAGCGTTGGGCTGCGCCTTCGCGGCCCAGGTCGTGGTGCTTCCAGCCGACCAGGCACGCCAGACTCGCCGCCGCCCCGAAGGCGCTTTGTCGCACCGATGTGGAGCCGAAGCGTCCCTCCAGCATGGGGATGACCGTGTCGGTGAGGTAGGCGGTCACTGTGGTCAGCCCGTGGCCGCCGCCGAGGCGGTCGTCCACGCTGCGGAAGGTTTCGGTGAGCTGCCGGACAGTGGCGACTTCTTCCGCACCGATGCTGCCGCCGCGTTCGGCCGCCCTGAGCGTGGCGGCGACAGCTTCGTGGTCGTAGGTGAGCGGCAGACCGACGGCAGCCGTGGCGAAGGCGGCGTTGAGGAAGTCCCTGCGACGGAGCATCACGAATCTCCCGAGGTCTGTGGCGGTGGCCAACGGATCGGCCCCCAGGGCTTCCCCGATGCCTGCGCAGCCTAGACCGATCTCGGCGAGCGTGACCTTCCGCTTCATCCGTCTGGTGAGGGCCTCGGCGATGTAGGCGCGGGTCTGGCCGTTAGGGGTACCGCCTGTGACCCAGGAGTGGACGGCTGAGCGGGAGGTGTGTAGTTCCGTCCCGGCCTCGGCGGCGATTGTGCGAATGTCCCTGGCCAGGGACTCGTACGTGCACCCGGCCTCGGCGATGACGTCCGCCAGCGCGGTGTTCGGATTCCGGCTGTCCGACAACTCGCACTCCCTGAACCGATCTTGAACGGATTGAACGGACTGCTCCAGTGCCCACGGTACCTGCGCACTGTGGTCACCGCTTCACTGATTGCAAGGCAGGCCGCCCGCCACGTTCCACCCGAACCCATTTCTGGAGGCATCGTGCACCACCGCTCAGACCTCGGTGCTCTTACCGGCGCCACCGTCCTGGTGACCGGCGGCGCGGGTCTCATCGGCTCTCGTATTACCGCTCAGCTGCGCGACCTCGGCGCCCGCCCGGTTGTTCTGTGCACCATGAACGCCTACCCCGAGCAGGTGTACGCCGACCTGTTCGGTGTCCGGCTGGGGGACCCGGACGTGGTGCTGGGAGATGTCCGGGACACCGTGCTGGTACGGAAACTCGTCGCGGAATCGGACTACGTGATCCACGCCGCCGCCCTGGCGGACGTCGCCGCCTGCACCCGCGACCCGTTGGCCGCCATCGACACCAACGTGGCGGGGACCCAGAGCGTGCTGGACGCCGTCGCCGCGACCGAGCGCGTCCGCCGGATGGTGTTCGTCTCCTCTGCCAGCGTCTACGGCGACGGGAACCCCGAGGAGACCGACAGCCCCGACCTCCTGACCATGCGCCAGCTACTGGAATCCGTCCACGGACGCATCCCGCCCCAGTTCCACGAGTTCACCCGCACACGTCCCAAGTCCGTGTACGGCAACACCAAGGCCTGGGGCGAGGAGCAGACCGCGCTCCTCCTCGACCAGGTCGGCACCTCCTACGCGATCGTCCGGTACTTCTCCGTCTACGGCGAACCGCAGACCATCAAGCCCAACTCCCACTCCTGGGTCGTGGCCTGGTTCACCGCACGGGCCCACCTCGGTCTCCCACTCCACCTCAACGGCGGCGGCAGGCAGGTACGGGACATGATCCACGTGGACGACATCGCCGAGGGCACCTTACGGGCCCTGGTCAGCCCTCGCGCCCACACCGAGACCTTGAACATCGGCACCGGCGTCCCCACCAGCGTCAGGCAGATCGCACAGCTGGTCCAGGACCACTACCCGAACACGCCGCTTCTGGAGACGCCGCTTCCCGCCGGCGACCCCCTCGGCGGGTACGCGGCCACCCGCCGGATGGAGAACATCCTGGGCTGGAAACCGAAGGTCACCATCGCCGAGGGGGTGACCCGATATGTGAAGTGGCTCCAGAACACCCCGGCCGCCGCCCCGGAATGGCTTCGGCGGGAGCACACCGCGGCTTAGACGACCGGAGGAAGCACAGGCTGGTCAGTCGCCGGACCGTTCGCCAGCGCATCGGGCGCCGGGGGCCGCCGGACGTCCGGACACCCTCGGTGACTCCCGCGCACCAGGCCCTCAGCCCCGCCACGGACCGGGTGCGGGCCACGGTCAGCGCCACCCACACGCCGAGGTCCACTTCCTTCCGGGACCAGATGAACAGCGTGGTGCCCCCGACGAACCCGAGCCCCGAACCGTATGAAAGGCCACTGCAATGGAACAGATCATCCTCGGTGACTACGTCACCGCCCCCACCCGGGGAGCCATCGCCACGACACCGTACGGCAGCCTGGAAAAGTTCGAGCTCGCCGACTTCCTGGCCCAGTGGACGGGCCTGCAGCGCGAAGCCCTCGTCACACTGGGGGAGGACCGGCGCATCCATCCCTCCGCGTTCATCCACCCCACAGCGATCGTCGGAGACGATGTGATCATCGGTCCGGACGTCCAGGTCCACGAGTTCACGACTGTGCGCAAGGGCAGCGTGCTGTGCGCCGGAGCCCGGGTCGGCTTCAACTGCGAAGTCACCGGCGCCTTCGTCGGGGAAGGTGCCGTTCTCGGGCACCGGATCGGCGTCAACCGAACGATCCTCGGGGCCCGAGCCCACCTGTCCGCCGGAGTCACCGTGGCCGCGATCAACATGACCTCAGACATGCGGAAGCCCGACCGAGAAGTGATCATGCGGACCGGCAGCGGCCTGTACCGGTCCGGGACCACCCAATTCGGAGCCGTCATCGGCGACGACACCCAAACGGGCAACAACATCAGCATCGGGCCCGGTGTCGCCATCGGCCGCCGCTGCCAGATCACCAGCGGCGTAACACTGGCCATCCGGACCGTCCCGAAAGACTGCACCGTTACCGCCCCGCACACCATGGAAACCAGCGTCCGCCGGCGCCGGAGCACCTTCACCCGCTGATCCACCGTTGGTCACCCTCTCTGGGCCTTCGGGAGAACACGGTCTTCCCACAGCCACAGAGGGTGGCGCTCGACGCGAACTTCCCGACTACGTCTGCGCTGCTCGCTGCCGCTCTATTGCTGTTCATCGGCTGGTCGCTTGTGCTGGCACCGCACCATGCGCAGGACTGCCCGGGCCCACGAGACAGCGACGCGATGCGGCGAGCCCGTATCGCCGAACGCGTTGTCCGAGTCCTGGAACAGCACCCCTTGGGCGTGGGCGTCCGACAGATCTCTCGGGAGTCCGGAGTCCCCGGCGAGCAGCTCCAGCAGGTCCTGGCGATGCTACGGGAGGAGGACTTCGCCCAGCCCATCACCGAAAGCAGCGTCTACGCTCCGGGACCGGCGCTCGAGCGCCTGGCTTCCCCCGGCGGGCTGACCAAGCAGCTTCAGCACACGCTCGCCCTGGCCCGCGACAGCGTCGGAGCCGCCGTCTACCTCAGCCGCTACGCCGACGGCGTGGTTCGGATCACGCAGATGGCAGACGGACCCATCACGCCGGCTGTCACCGAGTGGGTGGACTTCCGGGCGGCCGCCCACGCCAGCGCCGTGGGCAAATGCCTGCTGACACAACTCGACCCGGCCACCCGAATCGATCACCTCGCACGCCACAAGGCCGCCCGCCTCACCCCCCGCACCATCACCAGCCCCCAACTCCTCCTCGACCGACTGGAACGCATCACCCCCAATGACCCCGTCTACGACCTGCGTGAATACGCTGGGGAGTGGAAGCCGAGATCCGGCTCGGGAACCGGCGGGCCGATTGCTACCTCCGCTGCGGCAAGCGAGCCGAAGCACAGTGCAGGGGCCTCCCATCCGCAGAGGTCACAGCCCGGGAGGCGCATACCGATCTATGGATTCTGAACTGCCGGGCAGCCTTCCGAAGCAACCGTCTCCCGGTATGGGAAGACCCCGATCTCGGCGGCCTCTTCCGTTGGGATCACTCCTGGCAGGGCTTCGCCGTCGCGAAGCGTCCCGTCTACCTCAACCTGGAACTGAACATCCACACAGGCCAAGGCCGCTTCCTGGAAGTGACGGCCTGGACCTTCGACGGATACCGCACCGTGGGTACCGGCCAGGTCCATACCGCCGCAGCCATGCGGTCCTGGATGCGCTACGACATCCCCCTAGCTACCGGAAGGCTGACGGTACGGTGACCCCGCCCCCGCGCGTTCCTGACGCGCATGACACGCCCCGACCCGCCCACACGGAGGCAGACCTCGTACACCGCACAGTGGCAGTCGAATTGAACGGAATGCTCAGACTGGTGCCTGCCGAGTACCACCGATCTGGCATCCTGACAGGCCGCATGCTGACAGCTCGGGTCTTCCATGCCGAGTGCCTGTTCAGCGAGTGCCCGGTACCAGTGGCCATGCCGCTGCACCGGCCGACCGAGCGTACCGATTTCCGGCTGATCGTCGGGGACTGTAAAAGGAACGGCTCTGTCTCACATTCGGTGGTGACGGAGGGTGGTCGAGGTCGTTGTTGTTGGTGTGATGGATGGCAACGAGCTTGTGCGGATGGTGTTTTCGGGGATATCGCCGCTGGTCGTCGAGGATGTG
>NZ_SSBJ01000066.1 GCF_004795055.1 Streptomyces sp. A1136 | reverse complement strand
CACCAAGACCAAACGAATGGCCCGCCAGATGCACGGACGAGCAGGCTTCACCCTGCTCCGCCACCGCATCCTCCTCGGGTAACTCCACCCTCCGCTACCACCGAATGTGAGACAGAGCCGTTTACTGGACAGACCCGACCGCGTTGAGAGCGACATTCCGCTGATATCCAGGCTCAACGAGACGCCCTGGTAATCGGCTTGCGGTGATCCCCTCGCAGTCACACAAGATTGCCTCCATGGAGAAGATGGAGCATCGCAGGGTGCTGCGGCAGCGCGACTTCCGGTTGCTGTGGTTCGGTGAGACAGCGCGCACGCTCGGCAACAGCGTGACCTCGGTGGCACTTCCGCTGATCGCCGTCGTGGTGCTGGACACAAATGCCACCGCGGTGGGTCTGCTGTCCGCAGCGATCTGGCTGCCCTGGCTGGTGGTCGGTTTGCCAGCGGGTGCGTGGCTGGACCGGGTGCGCCGGCGCCCCGTGATGCTCGCCTGCAATCTGGTGTCGGCGAGTCTGTACGCGAGCGTGCCGGTTCTTGGCTGGTTCGACGCCCTGACCTTCACCCATCTGCTGATCGTCGCGCTGGCCGGAGGCACAGCCGCGGTCTTCTTCAACACCGCCAACCATGTCTACCTTCCCACCGTCCTGGCCGAGCGGGATCTGCTGGAGGGCAACTCCAAACTTCAGGTGAGTGAAGCCGGGACGAGTGTGGCCGGTCCGGGACTGGCCGGTCTGATCGCCCATGCTTTCGGCGCGGTGGCCGGGCTGCTAGTGGACGCGCTCACATTCCTCGTCTCGGCGTGGTGCCTCCGTTCGATCCATGCGCAGGAGGCGCCGCCCGAGAAGGACGGACGGGACGGAAACCTGCGTAGCCAGGTCGCCGAGGGACTGAGATTCGTACAACGAGACCGCTACCTAAGACCGATGGTGATCTACGGGGCCATAGTCAACTTGGCGCTGATGGGCTATCAGGCGGTGCAGGTCGTCTTTTTGGTCCGCACCGTCGGAATCACCCCCGGAACGGTTGGGCTGGTTCTGATAGCAGGCAGCCTCGGGGGCATCCTGGGCGCAACGCTCGCCAAGTCCATCGGACGCCGATTCGGCACCGCTCGCGGAATGCTGGTGATGCAGATGCTCACCGGACCGTGGGCGCTGCTCATGCCGCTGGCGTCTGGCGGGGCGGGCCTGCTGTTCTTCGCGTCCGGCGCCTTCGTGATTGGTGTCGGCATCGTCTCGTGCAACGTCATCCTGGGCAGCTTCCGCCAGATGTACTGCCCTCCCCATCTCCTAGGAAGGGTGGTGGCAACCAGCATGATGCTCAACCACAGCACCATTCCGCTCGGTTCCCTGCTCGGTGGCTTCCTGGGCGACGCCCTAGGTCCCCGAACCGCCATGTGGATCATGACGGGTGTTCTCGCCCCTTGCTGGCTAATCCTCGCCTTCAGTCCGATACGCACCCAGCGCGACCTTCCCACCCACTACCGCCCCGTCGAAGCCGCAGAGGGCATCGGCAGGGGTAGCGGACATCACCGACAAAAACGGAAGGAGACGATAAACCTTCGCGAACACTGAAATACTTCGTTCGATGCACATGTCCCAGAACACGCGTGGATAGATCTCAGTCCGCAGACCAGACCCAGCGCTCTGAAATCTTTCGTGCAGGCCGACAATGGTTCAGATGCCGTTCCCCGTACAAACGGGCTTTGGCAGAGCTCACCGGCCCCGCCTCGTGTGTCAGGTGATGCTGGTTGGGAGACTCCGGACAGGGCTGCGCTGGGTGGTGTTGTCGGTGCGCCGGTCCAGTTCAGTGCGGAGTTCGTGGATGACCTGGGCGTAGACGGCGACGTGCTCGCGGAGTCGTTTGTCCTCCCGCAGTGCGCGGGCGGCGGCATCGGCGGCTACTGCGCGGGCGCGCAGATGCTGGAATGCGGGCGGGATGCCGTTCACCTCGGACTTTCGGTGGGTGAACCAACTACCGCGCCTCGGCACACCAGCCGACCGGCTCTCCACCACGCCCGGAGCCGGTGCGGGAGCGGCGAGGGCTCACGCCGCCACGGAGACCGGTTCCCGGCGCCACGGCCTGAGCAGCAAAACGGTCAGCGCGGCGACCGCGCTCAGAAGCAGGAACACAGGCCGGATACCCACCATCGATGCCAACAGCCCTCCGAATGTCGCACCGAGGGGCGCCGACCCGATCCCGACGAACTGAAACGCGGAATTGACGCGGCCGAGGAGTTCGTTCGACACTGATCGCTGCCGCATGGAAATGACCTTCACCCCGAAGAGGGTGCCCACCGCGCTGCCTGCGGTCATCAACAGCGCGATGACCCACACGTTGTCCGAGAGACCGGGCGCAGCGATGGTGGTGAGCAGTCCCCCGACGCCGACCGCCACCGCGTGGGACTCCCCGAGTAACCGCGTAACCCGGGCCGCGACGGCACTGCCGGTCATCGACCCGATGCCCAGGGCCGCCAGCAGCAATCCGTACTCACCCGTGGTGAGCCGGAGCGGACCGGGACTCACCGCGTACGTGACCAGTAGTGCGGCATTGGCGCCCGACGCGAAGTTCATGACACCCACCGACAGCGCGGCGCGTCGCAGCCAGGAATGGCTGGTGACGGCCGATACTCCGATGCGCAATTCTCGCCAGATCTGCCGGGGAGCCCAGGGCTTCGGGGTGTCCTGGTCGCTGTCGGGAGTGGCCGGGACCGACAGGCCGGCGACGACGTAGCAGGCGCAGATCAGTCCGATCACGGCGGCCTGTGTCCGCCCGAACAGAAGTCCGGCCACCGCTGGTCCCACCAGCGTATTCGCGACCACCTGGGATACGGATATCCGCCCGTACGCGCTTTCCAGCTGCTCGTTCTCGACCACCTGGGAGACCGCGCTCTGTGAACTCAGGTCGGCGGCCACCTCGGCGACCCCGTACACCAGGGCCAGCGCGACCAGCAGTGGGATGCTCGCCAGATCGGCGACCGTCACGGCCAGGAGGGCGAAGGTCGCGAGTACGCGTATGGCGTTCGCCGCGCGGATGATGGTGGACCGGTTCAGCCGGTCGACGAAGACCCCGATGAGCAGGCTTCCAAACAACCACGGCAGGTAGCTCGACGCGACAACGACAGACACCTCGAAGCCGGAGGCACCCCAGGCCAGGGCCAGGAGCGGCAGCAGGACACGGAGCAGCCCGTCTCCGAAGTTCGAGGACGCGGTGGATACCCAGAGGCGGTAAAACTTGATCACGTTCGACTCTCTGAAAAGTGTCGCCAGCCGCCGGCAGGAGGGAGCGCGAGGGCCAGGATCCTACTGTCCTCGCGCAGGAGAAGCCCCAGACCGGCCAAGTCGGCGACCATCTCCAGGACCGACTCCTCGGAGTAACCCATTTCTCGGCTGACTGCGCGAATTGATCGAGGTTTGGTGAAACAGCGGCGGTAGAGGTCGGCGTGCACTCCATCGACGACGTACGAGCGGTGCGCGAATCCTGGACGACGTTCGTCTATTTTCATGAAGCCAGGGCCGAACTGGCATATCAGCGCGGGCGGATCAGATTTTTCCCACGCCGTTCGCCATGATCTCAAGACCTGCAGGGTGGCATCGAACGTCTCCACCGGGAGGCAGTCAGCCACATCGTAGTCGAAGAAATAGGCCACCTCGGCCAGGTCGACGTTGGCAGGATAGACCTGCTTGTACGACGGGAGCGGTGCGACGTTGCGGACGCCGAACGTGACCCTGTCCATGAACATGGGACTGAAACGTTCGAGCCACAACCGACCATCGCCGCCCGGCGGTTGCAGATGGGGAATCTTTTCGAGCACGGCGACCTGGGCGGAGTAGTGTTCCGCCAGCTCTCCCGGGAATCCCCACAGGAGATTCCAGCCAACTTCGATTCCATGGAACCTACTCCACCTCAGAAGATTTATGTTCTGAAGCGCGGTGACGCCCTTTCGCATCAACTTCAGTATCGGCGTGGAGAGTGACTCGATGCCTGGCTGGATCCTCTTCACGCCCGCGCTGGCAAGGCGTTCAACCTCGGCCGGGGACACGTTGCTCTTCATTTCGTAGAAGATGTTGAGGTTCATGTTCTTTTCCGCCAGCGGATCGATGACGGAGGAGAGGTAGGACCGGTTCAGGATGTTGTCTACCGACTCCAGTCGCAGGCTGCGATGTCGTGACGAAAGCCATTCGATCTCCTGCAGCACCCGCTCGGGGGACTTCGACCTGAACTGCATGCCGCTCGCGTTGAGACCGCAGAAGACGCAATGGTTCTTCTCGCCCCACCAGCATCCTCGTGCGCTCTCGAACGGGAGATCCACCTGGGAGCGGGAAATTTTCTTGAAGAACCCGAGCGACTCCGCACGCTCGAAGTACTCCTCGTAGTCCGGCATCGGCAGGCTGTCGAGATCGTTGAACGGAGTCTTCGTCTCCGTGTAGGAGATCGATCCGTCGTCCTGCCGCCAGGCGACACCCGGTATGCCGGCGAGAGTTTCCTTGTCTCGCAGCGCCTTCAAAAGCATCGGGAAGGGGAGGTCGCCTTCGCCGATTACCGCGACGTCGACCGAATCCACCGACGCGATCAGCTCGAGCCCCATGCCGGAGTCGAAGTTGGCGCCGCCGAAGACGGTCACCAGATGAGGGAATGCGGCCTTCAGCCTGCGGGCAAGCGCGAACGAGGCCACACTCTGCTGGAACGTGCAGGTGAAACCGACGACGTCGTACTCGGTCCAGTCGACACCGGCGACCAGTTCGTCGAGGTAGCACGGAGTCTGCCGGTCTCGGACGTCACGGAGCCAGGCCCGCGCGTCCCCCTCTCCCGTGTGGCCGACGGCCGCGGCGATGTCGAAGGTCAACTCGTCGATGAACTCGCCAGCCCGGTCCGGTGATGCGTCGCCGAAGGCCTGGTTCGCGAAGATCCAGTCGCCTAGTTGCACGCCCCGGTGCTGGCACAGCGCCTCGTAATGATGACGTCCGATCAACGCCGCGAAGTCGAGATTGAAGTGAAAAGTGTCCGCGGCCCATCCCTCCCGTTCCGCGACGGCCTTCAGCAGCCCCAACTGCAGGGACGGCCTGGTGGACGACGCGAACGGCATTGTCATCAGCGCTATTCGGGGCATGTGCTACCTCTTGGGAACGGGACTCGCCAGCAGGTCGAACGCCTCGGTCAACCCGAACAGTCTGAGTACGTTGAGAACTTCCTGTGCCTTGGCATCACCGCAGTGCGACAGGATGCCCGGGACGATCGAGTTGAGGTCGACCGACCGTCCGCGCTCGTCAAGCCTGGCGAGGATTGCCTTGAGGCTCTCGGCGTCGTACACCGACCCGAGAACGGCCACCGCGAACACTTGCTCGTCCGAGAGGCCCGGCGTCCGTTTCACGTTGTTGATGAGGAAGTCTGTCGCCCGGTGGTAGGCAGCCGCCTCCACGATCTTCTCGGCCAGCACATGGCCACTGGTGGAGAAGTCCCGTACCAGTTGGATGTGTTCACGGTGGAACAGGATGTCGGTCATCTTGATGAGCGTGAACAGCGTCTGCGGTGGGGTTTGCGTCGCGACGACCTCGGCGAAGGTCTCGTGGAATTTCCTCTTGTCGCCCCGCGCCAGAACTCGGAGCAACTTCACGTTGGTCCGGAAGTTGATGTCGGCGATGCCGTAGGTGGAGCGTATGCCCGGCGGGAAGTAGTTGTTCTGCGGTCCGTACCGAGGAACCGGGTGCGTCCGGAAGAGCAGGCTCACCGTCGGGATGCTCAGGTGGTTGACGGTGTGCGGCTCCACGTCGCCCGGCCGGACGAACGAACGGTCGCCCGGCTCCCAGATCTCGGCGGACTTGACGGTGATCCTGCCGTCACCGAGCAGACCGTCGACCGCGTCCTCACCGACATAGTCGTACTTGACGTTGAGCGACTGGCCGGCCAGCTGCATCTGTATACCGGAGAAGTCGTGGTCATGAATATTGATATCACTCCCCCACCAGTTCAGAACCTCGACCCAGAAGTGCCCGTTGTCGTACAGCATGAAATACAGGTCGGAGAAGGTCGAGTGGCGCTGTAGCCGTGAGACTTCCGGGTGGCGAAGCAGCGCAGATAGGTTGGAGAGCTCTCCGAAATGGGACAGATCCAGTCCCTCGGTCTCCTGCCAGGCGATCTCCGGGAAAGCGGCGCAATCGTTGCCGGTCTTCTCCCATTCGGCGCCGATGCGGTCGGCTACAGCCACGAGGCTGTCATACGCCTCATTCATCGATCGACCCTTCTCGCGCGGCTTGAAGTGACTCGCACCGGCTCGCGCAGGACTTCACGAAGTCGATCGCGCGGTCCGATACGAGCTTCTCAAGGTTTTCCAGGGCAAGAACGCTGGCGCAGGAGGCCAGCGTGTCCTCCAGGATCTTGTGACTCTCCGGATGCACTTCGAGCTCGCCGCCGCCGTGCCCGAGGTAGCGCTCGCGTGCGGTCACCAGCTCGGTAGCCACCACAATGCTGTGGATTACCTTGTCGAGCGGCCGGTGCGTGCCGCGGATCGCGGACAGAGCGTAGTTTTCCTTCTTGCCGATCTCTTCGTACACGAAATGGTTGTGGCTGTACTCATCGATGAACAGGAGGTGATGCGTCAGCTCATGGATGAACAGCTCCATGACATCGTTTTGCGTTAGCGTGTCATTGAGCGAGAGCCAGATGGAGCCGATCGCGTTGCTCGACGATCCGCCGTGGGCGGCGGACCCGTTGTCCAGCCTGTTCGTCTGCTTGAGGAAGACGCTGTGAATGACCAACGGGAAGACCACCGCTATGTCCTCGTTCAGCGTGAGCAGTTCGGCCAGCGCCGACCTCGCCGTCGCGATCTTCCGGTCGCGCACTTCATCGTCGAACGAATCTCCGATGACGTTGGTCTGGTCGAGGTCGTTCAGGATGCCACCGGAGTAGGCCGCCGCCAGCCGCCTTTCTGTTTCCGGGTCCTTGATGAATATTTCCGTACCGAGGTTGACTGGTGCCTTAAATCTGTCTCCGGAGAGGAAGTCGAGATACTGGTCCCGCAGTTCCCCGGTCGTGGTCACCGGCTGCTTCCGTTCGCCGCGCGACAGTCGGTAGACGTTGCGGATCACTTCGTCAGTTCCATACAGAGTCAGCATGAAAATCCCATCATTTCTCAATTTCAGGGCAGATCGCGCACCCGGGACCATGGCAGATTCATGCTTTCGCGGCGAATCTGCCATGATCCCGGATTACGGCAAACTAGTCGAACGCCACCATGTTCATGACGTTCCACGCATCCTCGGTGAGGAGTTTGTCGATGCGCTCGGAAGAGTCGTTGAGCTCATCCGTCGTGACCAGCGCGATCACGTCCGTGATGTTGATTCCCTTGCCGAGCTGAGTTTCGGCCCCTGTCATTACAGACACGATTCAACCTCCTGTCTTTTCCTGACGCGAATGGCAGGCTCCAGAAATGGCAGCCAGTGTAGCGACCATGAAGATACCGGCCATATTTGAGACCGTCAACGATGGCCTGTAATCGACTACTGCCGGGAACTGGATGGATCGGTAGGTAATTTCCTCAGAAAATTGGCATACCGATGTTTCACTGCAGATCAACGCCCGCCAATAACGCTCTGTAAGGCGAGACTCACGCGGCCTGAATATCGGGACATTCTTCTTGATCCACACAAAAGAACGCACAGCGTCAAGGGACCAGTGTTCGCCATTTCTGACTACACGAAACAGTCGACGACGGAAGAAGGTCGTGCGTGGGCTCGCTGCCTGCCTGACGATGTGACGGGTTGCGAGTGGGTGCGGCAGGATCCGTGGTCATGTCGCCGGGGGTTGGAGTCTGCTTCGCGCGAGCATCTCCTCACGCTGATCGGGCTGCTCCAGCGGCAGAGGCGGAACCGTCGGGTGGCGCCGTTGGGGCCGGCCAGCACCACAGAAGCGACCGTCGGCCCCGTCGGGATTTCGATCTTGTCGAGGACCAGCAGCCAAGCGACCACGGCGTGGCGGTCGAGCTGCGCCACCCGGTCCCTAACGGGCTGACCCGCGATTGATCTCGGGGCGTGTTGGCCCGCGGGTTCGCGGTAGTGGATCAGCAGGCGCGACCGTCTCTATGCCCCCGCACTCACCGACCGAGATCAGTCGCAGGTCGGCCCATTAGGGTCGGTGGCATGATGACGTCCCTTGCCAGCAGTGCCTTCGACTCGCTCCGCCTCGACGCCGTGCCCGATCAGGACGCGTTGCGCCGGGTCTACGAGCTGCCCAAGGACACGGCCATACGTAAGCAGATGACCGAACTCACGGAGCAGACACGGCGGTTGATCGACTGCTCCTCGCTGGTCCTGGTCGCCAGCGCGGACGCCGAGGGCAACTGTGACGTCTCCCCGCGCGGCGGCCCCGCCGGGTTCGTCGCCGTCCTGGACGCACGGACGGTGGCGATACCGGACGCAACCGGCAACAAGCGTCTGGACACCCTGCAGAACATCATCGCCACCGGGCGGGCCGGGCTGCTGTTCGTCATCCCGGGGCGTACCACGACGCTCAGGGTGAACGGCCGGGCCTGCGTCTCCACTCGCCCAGAGCTGCTGTCGCGGCTGACCGCCGTGGGCAAGCCGCCGGCCAGCGCGCTGGTGCTGGGGATCGAGGAGGTCTACCCGCACTGCCCCAAGTCGTTCCTGCGCAGCGGGTCCTGGAAGCCGGAGCAGTGGCTGCCGAGGGACGCCCAGCCGACCTCGGCCGAGGTGACGCTGGCCCAATTGCGGATGCCGGAGGTGACGATCGCTGACGTCGAGCAGGCCGAGGCGGATTCGCTAAAGTACCGGTACGAGTAACGGGTCGACCTGCGCTAACTGAACAACCAGCCCGTCAAATCCCCGGTCCAGCACGCCCGAGATCAATCGCTGGGCGGCCGGAAATAGGGGCGGCCGTTCCCGGCAACTCGTAGAGGCTGAAATTCCAAACTCCTTACCCGCACGTATGAACCTCGCCCCGGGCGGCGTCGGGTGTGTCCGCCTTCCGTAGCGACTCGTCGAGATCGGCCGAGACACGTGATCTCCCCGTCTTCGACGGGGAGATCACGTGTCTCGGCCGATAACCCAGTAAGCGCCGACGGTACTGTCGGCGCGGGTCAGGCCGAGCAGGGCGGCGAAGACGGCGGGGTGATGCTGCATGCTGGGGTTCTCCTGATCTCGAAGGGGTGGGGTGCCGGTCGTTGCTGATGCCCGGTCACCCTGATCTTGACCCCGGCCATCCCGGCCGGGTCGGGATCTCACCGCCCAGGCGTCCGCTTCGTAGTTCTCGGCGGCGTGCGCGTCGTCAAAGAGCAGGATCTGGGCATCCGGGAAGGCGGAGTTGGTGTCGAAAACGTGGCTGTAGACCGTGATCGCCACGGCGTCGGCGGGTCGAGCGGGCCAGCGCCGTCGCGTCGTGAAATGAGACCGTCTCCGCCCTTGCGGCTGCGGCCCGGGGTGAGCCGGATGGAGCCTCCGATGGACTACGGACCCGGCAGTGGAAGGGACCAACGCAGTCGCACGATGTTTCTCCAGGGGTTGCAGTCTCACCGCTCCCGCGTGGACAACCCACCGCTGGGCCGAACGCCCGAATCGCCGGCCATGACCCCACGCCCATCCGCGCGACCTCTTCGTTAGGAGGTGGCTGGAAACAGGAACCGCACGTCGGTGAGTTGTTCCGACAGTTCCCACAGACGGCGGCCGGTCCCGGGATCGGCTGCCGCGGTGGACAGCTGCACACGCGTCGGGCCGCCTCGCAGCTCGGCGAAGCCGTCCGGCCCGATGAACTCACCGCTCCTCACGTCCGGGGCGGTGGCCGCGTACAGCTGGGGCAGTGCACCCTGTTCGGGGGGCTGGGCGAGCGGGGCAAGGATGTGGCCGAACAGTACCTTCACCATGCCGACCGGCGCGCTTGTTTGGAGGTTGGTGGAGGTGTAGCCGGGGTGGGTAAGCAGGCTGCGCACCGAGCTGTCGGCCGCGGTCAGCCTCCGGTGGAGTTCCTGTCCGAAGACGGCGTTGGCGAACTTCGACTGGTTGTAGAACCCCATGGGCGAGTATTTGCGCTCGCCGGAAAGGTCGTCGAAGTAGAGGTGCCCCTGCCGGTGGTTGGTCGAACTTACCGTAACCACGCGGGGGTCGTTGCCGTCGGTCAGCAGGTCGAGCAGTAGACCAGTGAGCGCGAAGTGGCCGAGGTGGTTGCAGGCGAACTGCAACTCGTGGCCCTGGGGGCTCAGTGAGCGGGGCGGTGCCATCACGCCGGCGTTGTTGACGAGCACGTCCAGCCGCGGATGATCGGCCCGCAACTGATCGGCGAATGCTCGGACCGAATCGAGATCGGCCAGGTCGAGGCGGCGCACCTCAAGGGCGGCGCCAGGCTGCTCAGCGGTGATCTCTGCGGCGGCCAGGTGGCCTTTTGCCTCGTCGCGTACCGCGAGGATCACGTGGCCGCCCTTGCGGGCGAGTGCCCGGGTGGTCGCCAGACCGAGGCCGCTGTTGGCTCCGGTGACGACAAACACCCGCTTGGCCTGGTCCGGGATCAGATCGGCGGTCCAGTGCTGGTTCTTCCTCATGCGGCACACGTTGCCGTCTATGGCACTCAGTGTCAAGCAGTTACCGAGTGCCATGGATGGCATAGCGATAGGATTGCCCGGTGAGCCCCCGCCCTGAAGTCACCATGGCCCAACGCAAACGCCAACTCGTCTCCCACGAGCTGAGCGAAGCGGCGCTGCAGCTACTGGCACTGAAGGGATTCGACGCGGTCACCATCGAAGAGATCGCGGCCACCGCCGGCGTGTCCAAGCGAACGTTCTTCCGGTACTTCGCCTCCAAGGAAGACGTGGTCGTCCAGTTCCTGGCCGACATGGGCATCGGCATGCGCGCAGCGCTGGCGTCTCGCCCCATCGAGGAGCAGCCTTCCGTGGCCCTGCAGCACACGGTCTGGGTCTCCATGGCCGCCTGCGCCGACCATTCCGACAGGGCCCTGCGCGTGGTTCAGCTGATTCTGCGCACCCCCGCCCTGCGCGCACGCTTCCTGGAGCGCCAGGACCAGTGGCGTGACGACCTGGCAGCAGAGTTGGCGCACCGCCTGGGCCTAGACCCCGACACCGATCTGTACCCGCAGCTAGCCGCCGGGATGGCGCTCACCGCCTTTGACGCCGTGCTGCAACGATGGAGCGGTAGCGACGGTATTGAGGACCCCGCCGAACTGACTGACCGAGCCTTCGTCACAATTGCCCCGGCGTTGGACTCTGTTGCGTGAGCTGTCTTGCAGCCGGCAAGAGTTCCTGCTCAGGAGTTGCAGGAGCTCGTCGAAGATGATTCGGTCACTGATGCGCGGGCGTGGCTGGAAGTCCCAGAGGAGGTCGGTCAGCCATGAGGGCAGGGCGGGCACAGGTCTCCCCAGTAATCACAGAGCGTCGCAACTCCATGATCACCAAGGTCTGTGCCCCTGCCCCTGAGCCCCCTACTGATCGGCATGACACTGTCTAACTTCTGATCCACAGTCAGGAGCGGAGCCGTCGGAGAAAGCCGGGAGCGAGCGTCGAAGATCGCCGAGTAGAGTGCAGGCGCTTTGCCCCGATGACCCCGTCGCCGAGGAGGCCGTCCCATGGAACCCGTCACGCTGATCACCGGTGGCTCGACCGGAATCGGCGCCGCCACCGCCCGCGCCCTGCTCAAGCAGGGCCACCGCGTGGCCGTCACCGGACGCGACGCGGGCAAGCTGGCCGCCTTCGCCACCACCGCGGGGGCGGGCGAGCGGCTGCTGACGATCACCGGCGACGCTGGCGAAGCAGATGACGTCGCCGCCGCCGTCCGCCACGTGATGGACACCTGGGGCCAGCTGGACAACGTCATAGCCAACGCTGGTTTCTCCCTGCCCGGCAACCTGGAGACCCACGCCCCTGAGGACATGCGCGCCATGATCCTCACCAACGTCCTGGGCCCCGCCCTGCTGATCCAGGAGAGCCTGCCCCACCTGAGGACCTCCAAGGGCCGAATCGTGATCATCGGCTCGGTCGCCGGCGTCCGCCACACCCCCGGCAACCTCTACTCCGTCACCAAGTGGGCCGCCCACGCCCTGGCCGAGAACACCCGCCTCCTGGTCGGTCAGGACGGGGTCGGCGTCACC
Source organism: Streptomyces sp. A1136 (assembly GCF_004795055.1). Classification (GTDB taxonomy): domain Bacteria; phylum Actinomycetota; class Actinomycetes; order Streptomycetales; family Streptomycetaceae; genus Streptomyces. The sequence continues at coordinate 12,904 of NZ_SSBJ01000066.1, read as the reverse complement.
GTTGTCGCTCCCGGCATTGTGGACACCCCCTTCTGGCACGTCCGCGGCGGCACCCCCGAGGCAGCCGCCACGATGACCGCCGAGCAGATCGCGGACACCATCGTGTTCGCCGTCAACCAGCCCGCGGGCGTGGACATCAACCACATCACCGTGCGGCCGACGGGGCAGGTTGGCTGAGGTAGAGCTCCCAAGGGCCATACGGGGAGGTGCCTTTGGCTCCGCCAAGCACGGCCGGAGGCGCCTTCGGATCCGGGCCGCCACCCCGCGGCGGTCCCCATACTCCAGCCGTAGATCGCGATCTGGCCCCTCCACCGCCCCAGGAGGGCCGGTCGGGCGCACACCCGACGCCCGACCGACCGGCCGTCCGCGCCTGCCTGTGACGGTGGAGTTCGTCGAGGGTTGATCCGGTATGGATGAAGACTTCCTCGACGCGCTCCTCGATGCCGCGGGCGAGACCCGACTAAAACTGCTGACCAAGGACGAAGCCAGAGCGATCATGATGCTCCTGGGCGCCCTTGAAGGCGAGAGTCGCTCGGACGATGTTCGCCGGCCGCGGGCGAGATGCGCTTCCGTCTCGGATCACGCCTGGGAGCCCCGGCGGACTCCTACGACCGGGCGCCATCCCGGCGACAGACGCCCGATGGCGTGCGTGAGGACCGTCTGCTGTCTCAGCCCGCAGCCGTGTCCGGTTCCGCCTCGAACCGGGGTACGTCCCGCGTTGTGAGGTCCAGGCGCAGGCGTTTGAACCGGACGGGGTGTCGGTAGATGCCGCCGTGGTCGACGGATGTGTCGGCGGTGATCTCGGCGACGGACCAGGGTCACGTCCAAGGCGTCGCGGCTGCCCCACACGGAGGCGAAACCGCATGCCCTCCCACGGGTGGCCGGGTCGGCGGCGGTCAGGTGCTCCGCGACCAGGCGGGCCGCTTCCGTGCGCAGCGGTACGGTGCGGCCGACCGCGCGGAGCCGGCCGTCCCGGTCGTGGCGGCCCAGGACGAGGAGCTGCGAGCGGGTGAGGGTGCCGGTGATCGCGCCGATGATCGCCTCGGTGGTGTCCCGCCGGCGGACCTTGGTGACGCCCCCTGTGGCCCGGCACGTAGCGGCTGGTCTGGGGCTTGACCACGATGCCCTCGACGCCGGACACATCCGTCCAAGACTCAAGCCACTCCCGGGCCTTGGCCGGGTCCGTGGTCATCGGACACAGGGTCCACGGGGATGTCAGGGCGTGCTCGGCGAACAAGGCCCCCAGGCGGGCGCGGCGCTCCACATACGGCAGGTCGAGCAGCTCCCGGCCGTCGAACTGCAAGACGTCGAACACCACGAAAAAGGCCGGCAGCTTCGCGGCCAGCTCGGGAGCGCTACGGGTGCGAGCGGCGGCCCGACGCTGCAACCCCTCGAACGACAAGACGCCGGCCTCCACGTCCCACACGAGGAGTTCGCCGTCCAAGACCAGGCCGACGGGTAGCCGCGCCTCTGCGGCCGCGACGAGATCAGGAAACGCACCCTGGACCAGGGCCCCGCGGCGGGTCTGGAGCAGCACCCGCCCACCCGGCCCGGCCGGGGTGAACACCAGCACCCGGTACCCGTCGAACTTCTGCTCATACGCCACCCCGGAGACGAGCGGACGCACCGGCGGGATCACCTCGGCGGCCTGCGCCAACATCGGCTCCACCGGCGGACGCAACACCATCCCCAGGGCCTCCCTCGTCCTCGACGCCGGCCCCAGCCTGACCCGCACCGATGCCTGCGGCCCGACGAAGGGCGCCGGACGGCGGAACCCGACGAACCCGCAGCGAAGGTTTGGGATCGGAGTCGAGACAGACGCACACGCCGGAGCCACGGTGCAAAACCCGTGGAAAGTCCGGCGGGATCCCCCGGCGCCGAACCATGGTCGCGTTCGACTTCGGTGATCAGCGGTTGCCGACGGCCATGCGGAACCACGCCTCGCACTTGTTCGGCATTGACCGTTTCGCATGCGCATTGTGATGTTTTGCTGGCTCAATCCGGCGCGTCTCGGGTTCTCTCGTCGACTGCGGATTCGGGCGTCTCTCGACCGATTAGTGTCTCGAATTCGGAGGCCCCTGCCCGGCCGTCAACCAATGACAGGGGCTCTCCTCTCACCGTCTCGAACAAGGGAGCGTCATGTCCGTTATCCGAGAGTCTGCCGAGCGTCTTAGGGCCCTGAGCAGCGGTTTGGACCGTAGCATGCCCACTCTGAGGGTGGCCCAGTCCTCGGGGACCATCGACAAATGTGTCGACGTGCAGTTGATGCCGTTTCTGGCCGTTGTTTTCACGGGCTTGATTCTCATTCTCGCCCCTTCACAGGTCTCCGTGGTGCTGGTGATTCTTCCCGTGCTGCTGGCCTATGCGCGGCGTTCTCACTGGTCCGTGCGGCGTTCGTGGTCCTGGACTGCGCAGAATCCGACCGCGGGACCCACCGCCTGAGGCGTCCCGGCCCGCCCTACTCGTCGCGGTCCGCTGTGACGAGTGGGGCGTTTCTTCCTCCCCGTTAGGCCCAAGGCCTTGGGGAGTCACGGGAAGAAAGTGGGGTGGCGCGCCACCCCTTCATGCCCCATGAAGGAGTTATATGTCGCATAATGTGATGTTGAAGATCCTTTGCCCGCACTGCAAGACCAGGTTCTTCCGCCCGAAGACAAGCGGGCGGCCGCCGAAGTACTGCGGAACGGACTGCCGTACCGCCGCCTACCGCGCGCGGCAGAAGACGGGGCTCCGCTATTCGCACAAGCACGACCAGGACGTCGCGAGGATCGCGAAGTCGGTCGCGGCGCGGGCGGCTGCGGCCCTGCAGCACGGTCAGCTTCCGCTGCCGGCCCGTCCCCTGGAACTGCTGCTGGAGACACTGCGGCTGGAACGCGACGTGGCCGACCTCAAGGCGGTCGCCGTCCGGCAGGCCTCCGAGTACGGGGCCCCGTGGACAGATATCGGCCACGCACTGTCGATGTCCGTGTCGGCCACCCGGGCCAGGTACGGCGACGAGCAGGTCGCCAAGATCCGTCACTGGCGGGCCGAACGCGGCTCGGGCCCCGGACACCGCCCTGCACGGCCGCGCCCCTCCCGGCCCACCTCCGCCCCCGACTCCGTAAAAGGAGAGAACACCCTGCCCAGTCCCGCCCTGCCCGGGGACCCCGCCTACCAACTCACCACCGCTCTCTCCCACCTGCACCGCGCCTCGGGTCACACCCAACGGTGGCTGGCCAGCGAAGTCGGCATCTCCGCATCCCTGCTCTCACTGATCCTGCTCGGCAAGCGGCACCCGAAGTGGAAGACCGTCAAAGCAATCGCCGAACTGTGCAACGCCGACCCCGCCGACCTCAGACCCCTGTGGGAGAAAGCGCAGGGCATCCCGCCGGTCGCGCTGCCCGGACCCGAAGACTTTCTCCAGGCCGCCGCCTCGCTCAAGGCAGCGCTGCGCGGCATGTGCATCGCTGCCGGCTCTCCCACCCCCGACGAGATCTGCTTCCAGCACCTGACGCTCACCCCCCGCCGGGTCGCGCGCGCTCTGCTGAGCGAGCGGCCCGAGCGGGATCTGGACGACTGGCCGTTCGTCGCCGCCCTGGCCACAGCCCTGCGCGGGCAGCCCGACGACGTGCGACCGCTGTGGCAGCGGATGATGGTCGCCTCCGCCCTCGTCTCCCCACCCCACACCGAGCCCGACCCCGGCCACACCAGCGACCGGCCCTCCCTCGACACCGCTGGCACCCGCACACCCCGCCAGGCCGCCCCGTCAGCGCGCCGCCCGCACCGGCCGGACATGCTGTGGACCTCACGCACCCGCCGCGGCAACCAGGACTCCGACGCGCTCCAGCGACGCCTGGAAATCCTCGAAGTCATACGAAGCGCCAACATGCCCGTCGGCCTGACCACCCTGAGCCACGCCTGCGGCCTCCCGACCCGCTACACCTCCGAAGTCCTCAGCTGGCTTCGCGAGCGCCGCTTCACCACCACCGGCAAGGACGGCGGCCACGCCCGCGGCCCCATCCTGAACGCCGCCGCCGAAGGCCGTGACGTGGTCCAGGAATTCCTGGACCACCTCAGCCTCAAGACCAACGGCGCGATCTACATCGGACCTACACCGACGGCGACATCCACGTCTCCCACGAAGCCGCCCAGCCCGGCATCCCCACCGTCGACCAGTACGTCGACTTCCGCGAGTCCGCCCACGCCAGCGCACTCGGCAAAGCCAACCTCGCGCAGCTCGGCCGCGAAGCGCGCCTCGACCACCTCTCCCGCTACCGGCCCAGGAAGCTCACGGGCCACACCATCACCGACCCCGACAGCCTTTTCCGCGCATTCGACCTCTCACCCGTCCAGTACGACTTCGAGGAGTACTCCGACCAGGACGCCTGCGCAGCCAGCCCACTGATCCTGCCCGGCCGCACCGCCTGCATCGCCGTCGCCGTCCCCGCAACCGACCGCCGACGCCGCCTCCGCCAAGCCGCCGCCACCATCAAGGACCACTCCACCACCATGGCCCTCTCCCTCGTCCTCGCCCTCAACACGACGCGCCCCGGCCAAACCCGGCACCCCGCGGCCACGCGGTAGACCACCCACACCGCACCGCCGGCAGGACCATCTTCCGGGCCGCGCCATGCCTGTAGCGCGGGCCGACCTCCACCGAGACGCGAAGGGCCCGCACCCTGGCGACGGGTGCGGGCCCCTTCAGGGCATATGTCTTTCCGGCCCCCAGGGAGGCCGACCTTCAGGACATCGGGTGATCTCCACCCACTCGGCGTTGAGGGAGCGGTTGGAGCGATCGTCGCGTCCGGGGCTGTCGGCCTGGACCCGGCTGATCTCCACCCGCGGATGCCGGCCGTGGTCGCGGTCCTGGGCGATTGCAGGCAGCGCGGCCACGCCCACCAGGGCCCCGGCGGCCAGAACGGTCGCGGCGATACGACGAACGGAGGAAGAAGCAGAAGACATGGTGACGCTCCCTCAACAACAGTGCCGACCCGCCGAAGCAGGAGACGGCAACCGGTGCGGAATCCCGGCCCGGAGTGAGCCGAGTCCCACACTCTCGACCCCGAACCGGCCCAGGCGCAGCACCCCGTGAGGGCGGTTACCGGGCAGGGACATTTCCGTCACACTCGCCTGTACGCCCCATGCACATCTGGCCAGCGTGGCCCTGACATTTCCTCGCCCCCACGCTCGCCCGCCCCGCAAACGGCGCCCAGCGAGAACGCGCTCCGGCGCACCACCAGGCGCACTCCTGCCCCGTCTCACCCACCCGGAGTAGTTGATCAAGTAACAATCGTTCTGCGGACTTCTTCGCACCCGTACCGGCAGTTCGCACACATGCACTGCGACAGACCAGAGCCCTCCCCCCGCTGGAGGGTCCAAGAAATGGTTTGCCGAACCGGTGGCTGTGTGTCACCGTTCGGCCTGGACCGGCAGTTGATCATCGGCGGCCGGTCAATGTCGACATGTCGGCGGCCTCTCGGGATCCACCGGAGAGGCGACGCAACAATGGGAACCGGTGCCGTGGGGAACAGTTACGAGGACGAGTGTCGCCGGTCGTTGGCCCAGGAGCAGGCGAAGAGCCTTGCCGAGACCAACCACTGGGAACATGTGGACAGGGAGCGGGTCCACCTGGACTGGGACGTCCTGTACCGGGAGATGACGCCTCTCCTGGACGGCGGCTCCCTGCCCGGAGACCAGAAGATCCAGGAGCTCGTCCGCAGGCACTTCGACATCGTCTGCCGGTTCTACACCCCCTCCAGGGAGGCTTACGTCGGCATGTCCCTCTTCTACGCCGAGGATGAGGCCATGAGGGCATTCCACAATTCCTACCACCCCGGGATGGTCGAGTTCCTGGGCGCCGCGATCAAGGTGTTCGCCGAGCAGGGGAGCGGGTTCACCCCCAGCGCCGGGACCGAAACTTCGGCATAGCCGGGCGACACGGGCCGGTACATACATGGGCGGGTGCGCCCCGACCGGGGTCCGGGCGCACCCGCCGAGGGGTAGAGCGGGGTTTAGGCGGTCCGCCCGCTGATCCGAAAGAAGGGCCCCGGCGGAGTCCCTCGAATGCCGGTGAGGGTCGCAGACGGGCACACAGCAGCACGTGGCTGCGTGGGTGCCGCACACGGCAGGGCCGGCCCGCGCCGCCGGGTCGGCCCTGCCGCATTCCCCCTAACACCGACCGGGGGGCGGCTCCGTAAGGCACCTCACGGACCCCACCGACAACTGCCGCTGACCGGATGCCCCGGCCGGTCCCCCATGGGGTATCCCCCCTTTGCGGGTTCGGCACGGTGGTCAATGGCCGGGAAGCCACCCGAAGTCGGGTGGCTCATCCCTACCGGTCCGAGACGACGGGGTGCTCCGCGAGCCGGCGGCCGTTGATGCGACGGCGTGTCTGGTGATCGCACAGGTTGGTCCACCAGGTGAGCCGGTCCGAGGAGTTCTGGGGGAAAACGTTCTGTACGGATGTCGCGGCCAGGACCAGGCAGATCACGACGCCCACCACGGCGCCCCGGCCGTCGCGGCGGCCAGGCCGCTGACCGCGGTGACCGACGCGGGCACCAGGTTCGAAGAGATGGGCATCATCAGACCTCACTTCCGGTTGCGTGTACGAATCGCCCTCGCGGTTCGCTGACACCAACCTCCCGGCAAGGTCGATCTTGCGGGAGAGGGAAGAGCCGATTCCCAGCAGATCGGCAATTTCCAGCCGCTGTTGGCTTTGTTCACGAGAACGGACAGCAGCACCACTTCAAAAGGCACAACGGTCGGCGGCTGTTCGATTCCGTTTGTGATGTCGCAGTACGTCCGGGGCCGAGTAGGAACCGCGCTCCGGCTACTTAACGTGATTCCTGAGCGCCTGCAGTGAGCTCCAACTTCGCTCTTCCGGTGGGTTTGTCTACTGAACGTCGCAAATAGCGCGGTGCGGGCGCCTACGGTCCGTAGCGGCCGGGCTCGTTGAAGCCGGCGGACGTTTCCTTGGAGAGGACTCACTCCGCATGCTCAAGAACAACAGCAAGACAACGCGCACGGCAGTCTGGGTGGCAGCCGCGCTCAGTCTCGTGACCGGAGGGGTGTGCGCGGGGGTGGCAGGAGCCTCGGCCGCTCCCGCTGCCAAGGCGGCCGCTCCCGGCGCCAGGGCGGCGGCCCCGTACGTGCAGGCCGCCGCAGTGGTCAACGCCGACGGAAGCATCAACCGGTCCAAGGGCATCAGCAGCGTCACGAAGCCCGCCGTCGGAAAGTACTGCGTCGAGCTGGAGGACAAAGACCTGGACCTCACCAAGCTCGTCCCGGTGGCGACCCTCCAGTACACGTCCTTCGAGTACGGGATCCGCATCTCGTACTGGCCGCACCCTGACTGCGGAGGCCGCGCAGGCACCATTCACGTCATCACGGGAATGCCGAACAGGTGGGTAGACCAAGCCTTCGGGATTGTCGTCCCGTAAATCCGCACCGCTGGTGAACAGCGCCGGTGATTCCACGGCCCCGCTCGGCATCCGCCCGGCGGGGCCGTCCCTCGTCCCCCACGAGTCGGCTTCCGGCCGATGCGTCGATGTGCAAGCAGTTCGACTCTTGGTGGAGTTGCTACCCCAGCCGCCGCACCACCTGGTCCGCGCTGACGGGCTCGAACGTCTGTGTGTGGTCCCTGTTGACGCTGTACATCACGCTGCTTCCACCGCCCATCACTTGCACGACCGTGCCCGTGTGGTGCTGGCTGTCCTCCTGCCCCTTGTACTCAACGCGATCTCCCTTTCTGAGGTCCATTGCTTTGTCCACTTCTAGAAGTTCAGCCGCACGGGCTTGCCCGCCTGACGTACGGATCATGCAGACGCGCATCCCTTCCCAAACGCGGGGCGCGCCGTTTAGCCACCGGCCGCCGCCCGACCGGGTGGCCTTCTTCCTGCCCGCACCACGCCCTCGTTCCCTTCGATTCGGAGGGTGATGGCCCCGAAGAGCGGTCCCATCGACGCCGCCCGGCAGGCGCGATACCGCGCGCTGCCAGGGTCCCGGCAGCGGGGAGAGCACAGGCTCGCGGCCGGCCACCCGGGCGCAGCGGGTTTGGCGGCGCAGGCTACGCCTCGAGGTGGATCCCCAGCCCGTCCGGGTCCGCAGCCGCTCCCGCTGCCCACCGGACTCCGCCCACGAGGTGGTCTCGACCCCGTCGACACTGCCGTGGGAGCCGACGAATTTCTGGAACTTGACCGCGTCCACCGCACCGCTCTCCCAGGTCCCGGCGATGGCAGGGCCGTCCTTCTGAAAGGTCATGATCACGTGGAAAGAGTCCGGGCTCATCCCCGCCCTGTACGAGGAACCTCGCCCCGAGCCGCGGCGGGCATCTGCCGGACGGCGTGGCCGTGCCGGTCGCGATGTGTCCTCTGACACTGAAGTCGGACCGTTTGACCTCGAAGTTGGACCGCTGATCATGCGCTGACGAGCCGGTGACCGGCAGCCGTTGTCCCGACTCTGCGTTCGAGCCAGGCGTCCACCATGACGTCGGATGCCGTCGGACCGTGGAATGCGACCGCCCGGCCCCGTGAGGGGCCGGGCGGCGTGGGTTGCTGAGGTACTCAAGGGCGCCGGGGCTATGAGCCGCGGTGGACGCACATGAGCTGGTCCTTGGTGCCGTTCTTGTCGCGGAAGACGGAGATGGCCGGCCCCTGGGCGCTGTAGTGGCCGGGCAGGCTGGTGTCGGTGCTCCAGGTGCTGCCGTTGTAGCGGGCCCACCAGAGTTTGCCGTCGGAGCCGCCGCGGTGGAGGCAGTAGAGGTGGCCGTTGAACGCGGCCAGAGCAGGCCCTTCGGCGCTGGTGTGGCCGGGCAGGGCGTTGTCGCCGTCCCAGCCGCTGCCGTTGAAGCGGGTCATGTAGAGCCTGTTGGTGTTGTGGCCTTTGTACACCGCGTACAGGTTGTTGTTGTAGACGGCCAGCGCGGGGTTGGAGTTCGTGCGGCCGCCGAGCTGGTCTTCACCGCTCCAGCTGGTGCCGTTGAAGGTCCTCCACCACAGGGTGTTGTCGCCCGCGCCCTTGTAGACGCAGTACAGCTTGCCGCCGTGGACGGCCAGGGCCGGGCCGCGGTCGGTCCTGCCGGCCATCTGCGTGTCGGTGCTCCAGCTGGTGCCGTTGAAGCGAGTCCACCACAGATTGTTGTCGTTGTTGCCCTTGTGGACGCAGTACAGGTGGCCGTTGAAGGCGGCCAGGGCCGGGCCGGCCGAGCTCAGATGGCCGGGGAAGGCGGTGTCTGGGCTCCAGCCGGTGTCCGTGTCCGGGTCGTAGACGGTCCACCACAGTTTGTTGTCCCCGTCGCCGCGGTGGACGCAGTACAGCTTGCCGTTGTGGACGGCCAGGGCCGGGTTCGACTTGGAGCGGTGGGCAGTGAACTTCTCGTCCGGGCTCCAGTCGTTGGAGTCGGTGCCAAGGACGGTCCACCACAGGTGGGTGTCATCGGCCGGTGCCGCGGGGATCGGGAACAGCATCGCGGGGGCGACCCAGGGGGAGACCAGCCGGCAGCCGTAGTCCTTGCCCACGGCCCGGATCAGCAACGCCCTGGCCTTGCAGGCCGCCTCGACCAGCTTTCCGATCTTCCCGCCCAGGAGCTCACCGGCGACGTCACCGATCATCTCGGCGATGTCCGCGACATCCTGGGCAGCCTTGGCGCTGAGGTGGACCGCAAAGCCCCACCAGTCCTTGGTGGCGCGCACATCCTGCCCGTTGGACGCCAGCTGCTTCTGAATCTCGCGGATCGCGTCCTGCCGCTCCTGCGGCAGAGCGGCGACCAGCTCCTCCTCCAGGCGCCGCGCTTCCTCCATCGCCTCGTCGGCGATCTGGCGGCCCTCCGCATCACTGACTGTGTACTGCGGGGCCGCCACCTCACCCGATGTCCCGGCGACCTGAGCGGCATCGTCGCCTGCCACCGCATCACCCTGTTCCGCAGCCGACGTGCCAGTGTCCTCTGTGCTCATGAGCAACCCTTCGCTGTAGCCATCCGTGATCACAGGGTTACACCGGATATCGGTTGTCACGCCTGAACAGCGGACATTGGCCTGTTCCCAAACTGGCCGGGGCTCACCGTCGGCCCAGCCGAAGTGAGACGGGGGCGCTCTGTCACCAAAGGGAGGAGGAGAGGACAGAGGGGGAGGGACTGGAGGGACCGAATCCGCTGAATCGGCTGCCTGAGGAGATGGCCTGTTCGATGGATGATCAGTCCATCTACGGGCCCATCCTGTGGGAGCTGTCGTTGGGGGATGCGATCTCTCGGGGGCTATTGGCGCGGTACCAGATCGTGGTGGTGGAGCTGCGGGACGAGCGGCTGACGCCGGATGTGCTGTACGGGGAGAACCGGAACGAGGAGCAGGTGTGTGGGGAGCGCCTGGCGGTGCTTCAGGCCGCGTTGCTGGAGACGATGACGAAGCACCGGCTGCGCTCCACCATCACCTTTCACCACCGCACCCTGGAGGCGCGTGCGTTCAGCGAGGGACTGCCGGCCGTGGCGCGCCGGCTGCACGCCGTCGACCCCGAGCGGCACCCCGGGCGGGTCTGGGCGGGGTGGCTGTACGGGGACGGGGACCACGACCCCGACACCCGGGCCGAGAAACTCCGCCAGTTCGGGTCCCGGGCCGGGCGGGCGATCATGTCCAACTGCCGCGTGCTGGGCGAAGGCATCGACTGGCGGGCGGTGATCACGGGTGGCCTCGCAGCGATGCGGCGGCCAGGGGCCCCTCGATAAGGCCTGGCCACCGCGTCGCCTGACAGAAGGGGCTCTCGGCACAGTAGTGAAGAAAGCCTCTCGGTCCGAGCATCGGTGATTCGGCGCGAAGGTGCGGACACACCCGGACAGGGCTCACCCAGATGCCACGACCTTCCCACCCATCCGCCCGAAGAGTCGGCCTATCTGCCAAGCCCAGGTATCGGGACGTCGCTTCCCGGGGAGGCGGTGTGGGTGCCGGCTCAAGCGGGGGAGAACAGATCCCACGCCCTTGCTTCACCACCCCGTCGGTGCTACTCGATCAGAAGTGGCGCCGTGTCTGCCTGTCTCGTCGGCGGCGGGTGTGGGGCTGGAAGCGGACCGACGATACGGCCGTTGTCCCCCGGCGACGGGTCTCGGTCGGGAGGTGGCCGCCGGCTGGTGACTCGTCAAGTGGCTGCCGGTCAGCCTCGGGGCTGAAGGTCGCCTCGACGGTCTCCTCGTGCTGGCCACCGGGCACGGCCACACCCGGCCTTCCCATCGAGACTGCCCACTTGTCCGTTTCTCGCGGCTCGGCGAGCGGCGTGCGACGGAACCGTCGGTTCCGTCGCACGCCGTTGTCCCGCTCGTGCTACGGGCGACTGCCCCTGCAGTCAGCCCGCCACGGGGACTGTGCGCGACCCGCTACTGCGGTGCGCGGTGAGTGATCACTCGCCGTCGCCGTATCCGCCCTGCTCGCCGTATCCGCCCTGGTGGTCGTGCTCACCCTGGTGGTCGTGCTCACCTTGGTGGTCGTGCTCGCCCTGGTGGTCGTGCTCGCCCTGGTGGTCGTGCTCACCCTGGTGGTCGTGACCGGGCTTACCGGGCTTGTGGTGGTCGGGCTTGCCGGGCGGCTTGGGGAAGCCTCCTCCGGTTGCGCCACCCAGGGTTCCACCCGTGATCGGGCCAGTGGTGCCGCCCGTGGGACCACCTGTGGTGGTGCCGGCAACGAGGCCGCCTGTTGCTCCGCCGAGCACGCCACCCAGCAGGCCCCCTCCTGTCGATGTCCCGCCGAGCACGCCACCCAGCAGGCCGCCGGTGCCACCGGTCGCCGTGCCACCGGTCGCCGTGCCACCAGTGGTCGAGGTGCCGCCCGTGGGACCACCTGTGGTGGTGCCGGCGATCAGACCGCCTGTGACCAGACCGCCCGTGGTGCCGCCCGTGGTGCCTGCGGCACACGTCGCCCGGGTGATCCGGTTGGTGTCCAGCGTCACGGCCTCGGTGATGGCCAGGGCGCGCCCGTCGATGGAAGCCCCGGTGGTCACGTTGACCGCCGCGTTGGCCATGATGGTGCCCACGAAGGTGGAGTTGGTGCCGAGAGTGGCGGAACTGCCGACCTGCCAGAAGACGTTGCAGGGTGCGGCGCCGTTGGTGAGGAGCACCCGGCTCGCGGAGGCCGTCGTGAGACCGGAACCGATCTGGAAGATCCAGACGGCGTTGGGGTCACCGCCGGCGTCGAGGGTGAGCGTGCCGGTGAGCCCGAGGGTGGACGAGGCGGTGTAGACGCCGGGTACCAGTGTCAGACCGCCGGCGTCGGGAGGAAGGGCGCCGTTCGTGGCTTGTCCGGCGGCGTTGTTGAACGCCGCGACCAGGTCGGTCTTGGCCTGTAGGGCCACGGTGTCCGCGGAGTGCATGGTTCCGTTCACTTGCCCGGGCGGGAAGCCGGAGATGGACGTCCCCGGATGCACTCCGAGGTCTCCGGTGATGACCGACGGGCCTGTATTGGTGACGGCCGCGCCGGCCAGCACCGCGAAGCTGGTCGCCGTGCCGAGGGGGACGGGGGTGGCGAGCGCGTCAGCCCGGTTCGGCGTCACCGCGACCAAGGCAGAGGCCAGCACTGTTGCGAGTACCGTCGCGATCCACACCGGCGTGGTGCGCCGTAGCGCCGCGCCAGAGATATTCAGTGTCATCGAGGGCCAACTCCGGTAAAGGGATGGTGGCGTAATTGACGGTCTCGGTCACACAGGACCGTCGCTCTGTCGCTGGCATATTACGCAGAAACCTACGCAGCACCGGGATTCATTCGAGGCGATTTGCCCTGATTCACAATTCATATCGAAGGGAAATAAGACAACGAGCTGATGGACCTAAGAGCTCGTAACACGATCATGATTCGGGTTTGTTGAGGCGCCGCCAGCAGATGAGGCTGCAGGCGAGGGAGACGAAGGCGTCGTGGAGTTCGGTGCGGCGTTCCCAGCGGACGGCGAGTCGTTTGAA
>NZ_SSBJ01000065.1 GCF_004795055.1 Streptomyces sp. A1136 | reverse complement strand
AAGTTCACCTTCCGCGGCGAGGAGAAGACGGCTCTGCCGGACATGCCTCCGATCGAGGCGACGGGCTCCGGCCCGGACCTCTCCAAGGGCGCGTAGCACCGACTGCCCATAGCGGCAAGAAGGGCGGCCCCGGGACCGAAAGGTCCCGGGGCCGCCCTTCTTCGCGTGCGGGGGAGTGAACCCGACGCGCGGGCGTTGCCCAGGCCGGCCGGTCGTACACGCCCTGCCGGCGGTGACAAGCCGCACAGGGCAAATCGGACCTCCTACCACCTTTCGTAGATCGAGTGTCCGTTTTGCCCCCCGCTTTCGCCTGGCGGGGGGCCGTCAACAGGCGCCGGGGGCTCCCGCGCTGCTACGACCTTCGGTAGTAAAAGGGCGGTTTGGGGCAGAGCGGGGCGCCGGGTTACCAAAGTGGGCGAGCACCGCCCGGCACCCTCGGCACCCCCGAGCGAGCCGGGCCGCTTGTTGCCCTGTTCCCGGCCCCGGAGGTCCCCGCATGTCCGCGAAGCGCGTCAGCACCCGTCGTACCCGTCTCGCCCTCGCCGCCACCGGTCTCGGTGCGGCTCTGGCTCTCGGGGCCGGGACGACCGCCGCCTTCGCGGACGAGGCCCAGAGCGCCCTCACCGGTACCGCCGGGCTCGTGGCCGCCCAGGCGCGGGCCCAGACCCAGGCCGCCGCCACCGCCGCGAAGCCGGCGGTCACCTGGAAGAAGCCGGTCGCCCGGTACACGCTCTCCGCGACCTTCGCCCAGGCCGGCGGCCTGTGGGCGCACAAGCACTCCGGTCAGGACTTCGCCTGCCCGATCGGCACCCCGGTGCACGCGGCGAGCGCGGGCGTGGTCGTGAAGGCCGGCCCCAACGGCGGCGGCGACGGTCCGGCCTACGGCAACGCCATCGTGATCCGGCACGCGAACAACACGTACTCGCAGTACGCGCACCTCTCGCGGATCCAGGTCAGGATCGGCCAGAAGGTCGCGATGGGAGCGCAGATCGGCCTGTCCGGCAACACCGGGAACTCCACGGGCCCGCATCTGCACTTCGAGATCCGCACGACCCCGAACTACGGCTCGGCCGTCAACCCGGTCGCCTTCCTGCGCAAGGTCGGCATCACCGTCTGAGTCCCGTTCCGCCCGGGGCGGGGCGGCGGCCGTAGCCGCGGCCCCACCCCGGCGCGGGGGCTCAGTACAGCAGCCAGGCAGACGTCCGGCGGGCCATCGGGTCGAGCTTGCCCGCCTTGAGGGCGTCGACGCGGTCCTGCGGCAGGGCGTCGGCGTAGATCCGCAGGCTGTCCAGGGCGCCGTTCCAGGGGGCCGTCCAGTTGTCCTGGTGGCGGGAGCGGCCGAGCTGGAGCGGTCCGGGGGCCGCGAAGATACCGGCGGGCACCGACGCCTCGTTCGCCTTCTTGCCGTTCACGTACAGGGTGATCTTCTTGGTGGGAGCGTCGTAGGTCGCCGTCAGCTCCGAGAAGGTCCTGACCATCTTGGAGCTCACGCCGGAGACGACCGTGGTGGTGTTCTCGGCGCCCTGCTCACCGGTCTGCACCCGGAAGACCCAGGCCGGCTTGCCGTTCACCTCGTCCAGGCCCAGCTCGAAGGAGAACGACTTCTCGTTGCCCTGGCTGATGGCGATCTGGCGTCCCGTGGCGGTCCGGTTCCAGGCGCGGGCCGAGACGGTGAAGCTCTTGGACGTGTCTACGACGCGCTGCTGGGACTCGGCGAACGAGTTCGGGTTGCCCTTGAGGCGGACCTCGTAGCGCTTGTCGATGGGGAACACCCCGGCGTCGGGGCCCATCTTGAGGTTGAACTTGCCGATCTGGTCCCGGATGGTCGTCTGGTCGCCCGGTACGGTCGGCGTGAGGTCGGTGGGCGTCCCGTTCTGGGAGGGGGAGGCGGACGCCGAGGGCTTGCCGTCGGCGCCCTCGTCCGGTCCGCCGTCCTTGCCCTTGCCGAGCAGCAGGAACGTTCCTCCGGTGGCGAGCAGCGCCACCACGGTCACCCCGCCCACGATCAGCCAAAGCCGCTTCTTGCGCCGCGCCGCGGCCGAACGGTCCGCGAGCGCCTCCCAGTCGGGCTGCGAGGTCTGGGCGGGGACCGGCAGCGGCTGCTGCGGGGCCGGCTGCGGGGGTTGCCCCTGCTGGTAGGTGCCCTGCTGGTAGGGGCCCGGCGGGGGCTGCTGCGGGTAGCCGTACCCGCCCGTCTGCGGCGGCGGACCGAAGCCGCCCGCCGCCTGTTGGCCGCCGGGAGCGCCGGGCGGGAAGCCGTAGCCGCCGGAGGCGGGAGTTCCCGGCGGGAACCCGTAGCCGCCGCTCCCCGGGGCGGGCTGCTCGGGCTGCGGGCTGCTGGGGGGATTCGTACCGTCGGTCATTCCACGGATGCTAAGACATGAGCCCCGCGGAGCGAACGCCCCCGTGTTCCGATCGGGAACCGATCCGGATCAGGCGCCCTTGGCCCCCGGTTGCCCGGGCGGCAGGAGGATCGGGAAGCTGCCCGTCGCCGTCGGCGCGTGCTCCGGCAGCCACAGCACGGCCACCGCCCCGGCGGCCGCGCCCTCGCCCGCCGCCGCGGGCGCCGCCACGTTGCGGAACGTCAACCGGGCCCCCAGGACCCGCGCCTGGCCCTCCGCGATGGTCAGTCCCAATCCGTGCCCGACCCCGGCCCGGTCCGTCGACCCCGTACGGAAACGGCTGGGCCCCTCGCGCAGCAGCGCCTCCGGGAAGCCCGGCCCGTGGTCCCGTACGCGCACGACCCGGCCCTCGATGTCGACCTGGACGGGCGGCCGCCCGTATCGCCCGGCGTTGGCCAGCAGGTTCCCCAGGATGCGCTCCAGCCGGCGCGGGTCGGTGCTGACGATCTCGTCCGCGACGACCCGTACGGACGCCTCCGGCATCAGCGCCCGCACCCGCCGGGTCACGAACTCGCCGAGTGCCACGTCCTGGAGCTCGGCCCGCTCGGAGGCACTGTCCAGCCTGGCCACCTCCAACACGTCCTCGACCAGCGCGCGCATCGCCTGCGCCCGGTCCCGTACGAGCTCGGTCGGCCGGCCCGGAGGCAGCAGTTCCGCCGCCGTGAGCAGACCCGTGACCGGGGTGCGCAGCTCGTGCGCGATGTCGGCGGTCACCCGCCGCTCGGCCTCCACCCGCTGCTGGAGGGTGTCCGCCATGGCGTCCACCGCCCGCGCGAGGTCGTCCGTCTCGTCCCGTACGACGCCGCCCACCGCGTCCCGTACGCGTACGTCGGGATCACCGTGCGCCACCCGCTGCGCGGCGGCGGCCGCCTTGCGCAGCCGGCGCGAGATCTGCCCGCCGATGAGCACGCCGAGCGCCGAGCCGGCGAGCACCACCGACAGCGAGCCGACGACCAGCGCCCGGTCCAGGTCGCGCACCATGTTGGCGCTCTCGCGGAACTGGGTGTGCAGCGACACCACCTGGCCGTTGCCGAGCGGTACGGCGGCCCACACCTCGGGGAGCCCTCCCGGTCTCTCCTGGACGTAGGTACCGCGCCGTCCGCTGCGCGCCTTCTCGCGCAGCTCGGCGGGCAGGTCGGGGTCGTTGAGCTTGGCGCCCATGGGGGGCTTGCGCCCGGCCTCGGCGTTGCGGGAGATGAACTGCACGCGGTCCAACTGCACCTCGCGGGCGCTCTCCAACATCGACACGCGGGCGGCGCTGTGCACCACGAGGCTCAGCGCGACGGCGATCAGCGCGCCGACCGCGGCGACGGCGAGCGCGATCTTCCAGCGGATGCCGGTGCGCAGGGTGAACTGCTTCACTGCGTGGACCGTCTCATGCCTTGAGCTTGTATCCGAAGCCGCGGACCGTCTCGATCCGGTCCTGCCCGATCTTGGTGCGCAGTCGCTGGACGTGGACGTCCACGACGCGGGTGTCGCCGCCCCAGTCGTAGTCCCAGACCCGCTCCAGCAGCCGGTCGCGCGACAGGACGGTACCGGGCGCGGAGGAGAACTCCAGCAGCAGCCGCATCTCGGTGGGGGTCAGGGCCACGGGGGCGCCCGCCTTGCGCACCTCCATCCCCTCGGTGTCGACCTCCAGGTCGCCGAAGGCCAGGACGCCGCGCTCGCCGGAGTCCTCCTCGGCCCCCGGGCCGCCGCCGTTCACCCCGTTGGCGTGCCCGAAGCGGCGCAGCACGGCGCGGATGCGGGCGACGAGGACGGAGCCGTCGAACGGCTTGGTGACGTAGTCGTCGGCTCCCGCCTCCAGGCCCAGGACGACGTCGATGGAGTCGGCGCGCGCCGACAGCATGATCACGGGGACGGTGGACTCGTCGCGGATGCGGCGGCACAGGCTCACGCCGTCCATGCCGGGCACCATCACGTCGAGCAGCGCGATGTCGGGGCGCTTCGCCCGGAAGGACTCCAGCCCGGCGAGGCCGTCGGGCACGGCGGTGACCACGAAACCGTCGCGTTCCAGCGCCAGCGTCGTGGCCTCGCGGATGACGTCGTCGTCCTCCACGAACAGCACATGGGTCTCGGCCATGCGGAGCCTCGCTTCAGTTCTTGGGTGTCACGGCCGGGGCGGGCTGGGTACCGCCGTCGACGTTGCTGTAGTCCGTGTGGACCCGGTCCTGCTCGGAGAACCTGTCCCCGGTCCACCGGTACGTGATCACGTCCTCGCCGGACGGGTAGGACAGCGCGTCGCTCTTCGCGTACACCGGCTTGGTGACCACGAGGTCGCCCCGGTCGATCTCCGCGTAGACGGGCGGCTGCTCGTCCGCGAAGACATTCTCGTACGTCGTTCCCTCGGCGCGGTACACGTACGAGCCGCGCCCCAACGCGTCGGCGCACGACAGCACGTTCACCACGATGTCGACGACCGCGCCGCCGGTGACCTTCCCGTAACTGACGTCGACGGGGTACTCCTTGCCCGTGCAGGGCTTGAGGTCCCGCTTGACCTCGGCGCTGACCTTGGGGTCCGCCTTCAGCAGTGCCACCGGGTCCACCTTCGCGGCCGGCCGGCCCGAGGCCGCGGCGGAGGTCTCGGCGTGCGGGGACGCGGCCGAGCCGACCGGTCCGCCGGTGCGGGCCACGGTCTCGGTGCGGGCCGGGCCGCCGTCGCGCAGTCCCGTGCCGCCCGTGGCGCAACCGGCCGCGAGCAGCCCCGTGCCGACGAGGACGACCGTCCCCGCCGACATCAGCGCCAGCGGCCTTCTGCCGCCGGCTTCCTTGCCTTGGCCGTTCAGGCCGCGCACCGCTCCCGCCCCTCGTACCGCGCCGTGTGGTCACCGCGCTCCAACGCGCGCATGTCGAGGTCCCGGCTCTCCAGCTCCTGCCGGAGGCGGGCCAGTGCGCGGTGCAGGGTGCTCTTCACGGTTCCCGTCGACATGCCGAGCGCCGCCGCCGTCTCCTCGGTGCTCATCTGCTCCCAGTGTCGCAGCACGACGACGCTGCGCTGCTTGGGTGCCAGGACTTTCAGGATGTCCATCAGCAGGGCGCGGTCGGCGCGCTGGTCGGAGCCGTCCTCGACGGAGGCGTCGGGGAGCTGCTCGGTGGGGACCTCGTCGAGCTTGCGGGCCCGCCACCACTCGGTACGGGTGTTGATCATGACGCGGCGCAGGTAGGCGTCGGCCAGCGCCTTGTCGGCGATGCCGTCCCAGCGGCCGTACGTGCGCACCAGCGCGGTCTGGAGGAGGTCCTGGGCGTCGGTGGGGTCCGGGACGAGGCGCCGGGCGCTGCGCAGCAGCGCGTCCTGCCGGGTGCGTACGTACTCCTCGAATTCGAGTACCTCGCCGTGCGCCATCTCAGACCGCCTCCGTTCCGTCCCACCGTGCATCCGCTCGTTACGGATTCGAAGGTACGGAGGCGTTGTCACGGCATTGTGCGGGTCACCCTTCGGTGGGCGCACGGACACCCGTAGGTTGTGTAACAACGCCTTTGAGCTGCGGTTTCCCCGGCCGAAGCGGAGCCGCGGAGTCAACTTCGCGCGGCTCCGGAACCACCCGCTCGGGCGTCAGGTGCGCGGCAGTCGGTACATCCCCTGGGCGAGCGGTTCCACCAGCCCGTCGGACACCAACCCGTCCAGCGCGCGCGCCCGCTGCACCGGTTCGTCCCACACGGTGTCGAGCACCGATTGCGGAACGGGGCCCACCGCCTCCCGCAGCACCGCGAGGAGCCGGCCGCGCACCTGACGGTCCGTTCCGGCGTACGTCTGCCCCCGCCGCGGCGGCCCGTCGTGCGGCGGCTTCCCGGCGAGCAGCCACGCGCACTGCCCCGCCACCGGACAGCGGGCGCAGTCCGGGGACTTGGCCGTGCACACCAGCGCGCCGAGTTCCATCGAGGCCGCCGCCCAGCGCGCGGCGGTCGCCTCGTCGGCGGGCAGCAAGGCCCGGGCCAGGTGCCGTTCGGCGGCCGTGGTGGCGTTCGGCGGATACTCGACGCCGGTCACGGTGCGGGCGAGGACCCGGCGGACATTGGTGTCGAGCACCGCGTGGCGCCGGCCGTACGCGAAGGAGGCCACCGCCGCCGCCGTGTACTCGCCGATCCCGGGCAGCGCGAGCAACTGGGCGTGGTCCCGCGGTACGTCGCCGCCGTGCCGCTCCGTTATCGCGACGGCCGCGCCGTGCAGGCGCAGGGCCCGGCGGGGGTAGCCGAGCCGGCCCCAGGCCCGTACGGCCTCGCCCGGGGCGTCGGCGGCGAGGTCGGCGGGGCGGGGCCACCGGGCGAGCCACTGCTCGTACACCGGCAGGACCCGGCTGACCGGGGTCTGCTGGAGCATGAACTCGCTGACCATGACCCCCCAGGGGCCGGCCTCGGGGCGGCGCCAGGGCAGGTCGCGGGCGTGTTCGTCGAACCACGCGATCACGGGGGAGTGCAGCGCGTGGGAGACGTCGGGGGAGGGGGAGGTGGATGCAGTCATGGCACACGCATCCTGGCACGTTTCGCCCCCTTCGCGCCGGGCCCGGCGCGGTGGATCGGAGGTTCGCGGAGCCGAAGGCCGTACCCGGCCGGGCGTGGCGGGCCGCGCGATCACCCACCGTAGGCGTCGTCCGAGGCGCGCCGGCCGCTCATATGGCCTGATCTTTGCGGCCGGACGGGGCCGGCAGGATGATCATCGGCAAAACAAGCCGGTTGCGCGGCATGTGGGGCGCTGATCGCGGTCCCCGTTCTCGTAAAGTTCCGTTCGTGGGATCACTGCGCAATCCGGTCGGGCCGCTTCCCTCCTCCATTTACTGGCGACGGAGGGCTGTGCTGGCGTCCGTCGCCGCGCTCCTCGCGCTCCTCGCCGTATGGACCGTCAGTTCCGGTGGGGGCAAGCCGAGTACGAACGGCGAGGGCAAGGGCGGTCCGCGCCCCGTCACCTCGATCACCCCCGGCCCCTCGGGCTCCGGCCCGGCGATCAGCCAGGCGCCGGGCGGCCGTGACCCGGGTTCCGGTTCCGGCGCGGGCGCCGGGACCGGTTCCGGTACGGGCGCCGGCGCGGGCAAGAACGGCGAGACCGGCGGCGCCGGTCCGGGCGACGGCTCCGGCGCCGGCGGATCGGGCGCCGGAGCCCCGGTCCCCGTGGACTCCCCGCTGCCCGCGTGCGCGCCGAGCGTGGTGCAGTGGGAGGTCAAGAGCGTGAAGAACGAGTACGAGGCGAACGAGAAGCCCCGGCTCGAACTGATCGTCCGCAACGTGTCCGGTACCGCGTGCAAGGTCGGACTCGGCCCGAAGCAGGCCGTCGTGACGATCACTCAGGCGAGCGGCAACAAGCCGGTCTGGTCGGGCGCGGACTGCCCGACGGGCGCGGGGAACGTCTTCTACCGGTTGCCGGCGCAGGGTGAGGCCAAGCAGTCGCTGGAGTGGGACCGCAAGCCGAGCGCGCCCGACCAGTGCCAGACGCCCCCGGCGGGCTCGGCGGCGCCGGACACCTACGTGGTCGAGGTCAAGGCCCCCGGGATGCCGGTCGCCCGCACCTCGTTCGTCCTCAAGCAGGACTGAGCCGGCGGGAGGCGGCGCGGAGCCGCCTCCCGGGCCTACACGTAGCGTTCGAGGATCGAGGACTCCGCCAGGCGGGACAGGCCCTCGCGGACGCTGCGCGCCCTGGCCTCGCCCACACCGTCCACGGTCTGGAGGTCGTCCACGCTCGCGGCCAGCAGCTTCTGCAGGCCCCCGAAGTGCTCGACCAGCCGCTCGATGATCGCCCCCGGCAGCCGCGGCACCTTCGCCAGCAGCCGGTAGCCGCG
The DNA here is from genome assembly GCF_004795055.1 of Streptomyces sp. A1136. Taxonomy (GTDB): domain Bacteria; phylum Actinomycetota; class Actinomycetes; order Streptomycetales; family Streptomycetaceae; genus Streptomyces. The sequence continues at coordinate 17,464 of NZ_SSBJ01000065.1, read as the reverse complement.
CGGCGACACCGCCGAGTCCAGGGTCTCCGGCGAGCCGGTGTACCCCAGGGCCCGCGCGACGATCCCCAGCTCCAACAGCTCCGGGTGCGTCAGCGCGTCCAGCGCCGGCAGCGCCTCGTCCACCGTGCGGGAACGCTTCGCCGTCGGCTCCGGGACGTAGTCCCGGATGACCAGTTCCCGTTCCTGCTCGATCCCGACCGTCAGCTCGTCCAACTGGAGCGACAGGAGTCGTCCGTCGGTGCCGAGTTCCACCACGTATTCGGCGATTTCCGTGGCGATGCGGCGAACCATTTCCAGCCGCTGCGCCACCGCCGTCACGTCGCGCACCGTGACCAGGTCCTCGATCTCCAGCGCCGACAGCGTCCCCGCGACCTCGTCCAGCCGCAGCTTGTAGCGCTCCAGCGTGGCCAGCGCCTGGTTCGCCCGGGACAGGATCGCCCCGGACTCCTCCAGGACCCGGCGCTCCCCGTCGACGTAGAGCGCGATCAGTCGCATCGACTGGGACACGGACACGACGGGGAAACCGCACTGCTTCGAGACCCGGTCCGCCGTGCGGTGCCGGGTACCGGTCTCCTCGGTCGGGATCGACGCGTCGGGGACCAGCTGCACGCCCGCCCGCAGGATCTTGGTGAGGTCCTTGTCGAGGATGAGGGCGCCGTCGAGCTTGCACAGCTCGCGCAGCCGGGTCGCGGTGAACTCCACGTCCAGCACGAAGCCGCCGGTGCACATCGCCTCGACGGACTTGTCCATCCCGAGGACGATGAGGCCGCCGGTGTTGCCGCGGACGATCCGTTCGAGGCCGTCGCGCAGGGGCTGACCAGGTGCGACCGCGCTCAGCGAGGCACGCATCATGGCTTCCTGCCTGGAGCTCGCGCCCGACTTCCCGGATGCTGCTGCACCGTCCTTGGCTGCCACTGCACTCCTCCGGTCGCGGGTTGCGCCGCCTGCGTACGGCCGGGCGGACCAGCACAAAGTCTACCGGCGCGGTCTGCGCCTCCGCCGGGCCTTGTCGTGTATCGCCGTCGCGGGCTCCCGCCGGGTGTCCCGGCGAGAGCCCGCGGGCCCGGCTACTCGGCCGCCCGCTCCCGGGCCGGCGTGCGGGAGCGGCCCCGCGGCAGGACCCGTAGCGCGTCACCCATGTCCGCGACCTCGATCACCTTCATGCCGGCCGGTACCTTCCCCGGATCGCCCGGGACCAGCGCGTGCGTGAACCCGAGCCGATGGGCCTCCGCGAGGCGCCGCTGGACGCCGGTGACCCGCCGCACCTCGCCCGCGAGGCCGACCTCGCCGATCGCGACGAGGTTCTTCGGGAGCGGGACGTCGCTCGCCGCCGAGGCCAGCGCCAACGCGATCGCCAGGTCCGCGGCCGGCTCGGTGAGCTTCACCCCGCCCACCGTGGCGCTGTAGATGTCCCGCTTGCCCAGCGCAGTGATCCGGCCGCGCTGCTCCAACACCGCCAGCATCATCGAGACGCGCGAGGTCTCCAGGCCCGAGGTGGTCCGGCGCGGCGAGGGGATCTGCGAGTCCACCGTCAGCGCCTGCACCTCCGCGACCAGCGGCCGCTTGCCCTCCAGCGTCACCGTCAGACAGGTCCCCGGCACCGCCTCCGCGCGGCGTGTCAGGAACAGCCCGCTCGGATCTGCGAGCCCGGTGATGCCCTCGTCGTGCAGCTCGAAGCAGCCGACCTCGTCGGTGGCCCCGTAACGGTTCTTCACACCGCGCACCAGGCGCAGCCGGGCGTGCCGGTCGCCCTCGAAGCTCAGCACCACGTCCACCAGGTGCTCCAGCAACCGGGGGCCGGCGATCGCGCCGTCCTTCGTGACGTGGCCGACGAGCAGGGTCGACATCCCGCGCTCCTTGGAGGCCCGGATCAGCGCCCCGGCCACCTCGCGCACCTGCGCCATGCCGCCGGGCGCGCCGTCGATCTCGGGGGAGGCGACGGTCTGCACGGAGTCCAGGATCAGCAGCGAGGGCTTGACCGCGTCCAGGTGTCCGAGGACGGCGGACAGGTCGGTCTCGGCGGCGAGGTAGAGGTGGTCGTTCAGCGCGTTGATCCGGTCGGCCCGCAGGCGCACCTGACTCGCGGACTCCTCGCCCGTCACGTACAGGGTGCGGTGGTTCTCACCGGCCGCCTTCGCGGCGACGTCCAGCAGCAGGGTCGACTTCCCGACGCCCGGCTCGCCGGCCAGCAGCACGACGGCCCCCGGCACGAGCCCGCCGCCCAGGACCCGGTCCAACTCGTCCACGCCGGTGCTGCGGGCGGTCGCCGTACGACCGTCGACCTGGGCGATCGGGACGGCGGGGGACGAGACCCGGCCGGCCGCGGTGGTCCGCACGGCGGGCGCGCCCATCTCCTCGATCGTGCCCCACGCCTGGCACTCCGGGCACCGACCGAGCCATTTCGCGGTCGTCCAGCCGCACTCGGAGCAGCGGTAGGACGGCCGGTCCTTGGCGGATGAACGAGATGTACGGGCAGCCATGCGCACACCGTAGTCGCCGCCACCGACACCGCCGTCGAAACCGTCGCCCGCGCGACCGGTACGACGGGTCCGCGGGCGGCCCGCCGGTCGACGGCCGGGCGAGCGGCCGGTCGCCGCGTCAGGGGCGCTGTCAGCGCGGGCCTGATCTGTTCACCCGTAAGGGCTAAAACCGCTGAAGGCTTCCGGACCGCCGGCGGCGCGCCGCCTACGGTCGCCGAGTGAACAGCAGCAACCAACCGCAATCCCCGGCGCGCACCGGCGCACACCGGGCGCAGGGGCGCACGCCCTCCCGAGGACCCGAGCCGGGCCTCGCGGACGAGCAGCCGCCCCCCTTCCGGCACGAGCCCTACCTCGACGGACTGTTCACCTACTGCCTGTCGGTGCTGTGTGACCACGACACCGCCACCGACGTGCTCGGTGACGTCCTCGCCGTCGCCGAGCGGTATCCCGGTCGGTGCCCCGACGAAGGGGACCGGCGCGCGTGGCTGTACGCCCTCGCCCGCTGGGGCTGCCTGACCCGGCTGGGCGAACAGCGGCGCGGGCGCCAGGGGGCGCATTCCGCCCGGCGCACGCCGGAGCACACCGATGAAGAGCGTGCGCCGGAGGCTTTGGACGTGAGCGCCTACCGCCGTACCGAACTCGCCCGCCTCGCGTGGCCGGAAGCGGCCGGAACCACCCCCGAACAACGTGAGGCACTCGAACTCGCCGTCCGCCACCGCCTCGCCGTATCCGAGCTGGCCGCGGTCCTCGGCACCCAGGCCGCCACCGCCAGGGAACTGCTCACCGGCGCCGCCTGCGAGGTGGAGCGCACCCGCGCCGCCCTCGCCGTCGTCGAGACCGGCGACTGTCCGGCCGTGTCCCGGCTCACCGGCGACGGCCAGGTCTTGCTGTCCACCACCCTGCGCGCCGAGCTGGTGCGCCACGTCGACGACTGCCCGCGCTGCCGCCGGGTCGCCGAGCGGGTGGGCGCCGCGGCCCCCTGGCCCGGCTCCGGCGGGGTCCACACCCCTGGTCTCCCCCTGGTCCCAGCCCCCCGCACCGCCGTCCACGCCGCGATGCTGCGCTCCGGCCGGCGCCGCCGGGGCGGTCCCGGCCCGCGCTTCGACCGCACGGGCTTCCCGATGGACCCCAAGGACCGCGCGGCCCGCCGCGACCGGCTCCGGGCGCGGGCGGTCACCACCACCGTCGTCGCCACCGTCGTCGCCGCGCCCGTCCTCGCGCTGTGGGCCGCGTACCGGGGCGCCCCCGACACCGGCGAACCCGTCGGCGGCACCGCCGCCCGGATCTTCGCCGGCGAATCGGACCTCCCGCCCGCGCACATCGACGGCCACCCCCTGGCCGCCTACGAGAACGCGGGCAACACCGCCCACACCACCGGCGAGCCCGGCTTCGCGCGGGGCGCCGACGTCCCCGACGTCTCCGTCGAGGTGATCAGCCCCGGCGCGTCCGGCACCCCGGAACAGGGTGGCCCGGGCACTGCGGGCCACATCGGCGTGACCGCTCAGACCCGCGGCGGCACCACCCTGCTCACCCTCACCGCCTCCGGCGGCGCCCCGGTCGACTGGCGGCTGTGGTCGGACGCGCCGTGGCTCCGCGCGAGCCGGAGCGCGGGCACCCTGGCACCTGGAGAATCGGTCACCCTGTGGATCACCGTCGACACCCGGGCCCAGCCGGTCGGACCCTGGACGGCCCGGGTCGGGATCGACCCCGACGGCGCGGTGGTCTCCGTACGCGGCCGCGGTCGCCCGGCGCCGACGCCCACGCCGCCGTCCACCCCGGACCCGGACCCGGACCCGACGCCGACCCCGACGCCGCCGAGCCCCACGCCCACGCCCACCCCGGACCCGACGCCGACCCCGACGCCGCCGAGCCCCACACCGACTCCGACGGCGCCCGAAGGAACGGTTTCCCCGGACCCGGCCCCCGACCCCTCGGTCTCGGCGCCCTAGGGGGGCAGGGCCTGCGGCGGACCAGGTCCGCTACCGCGCCGCGGGCGGATCCGCCGGGTGCGGCGCCATCGGCAGCAGCGACGCCAGTCGCGCCTCGCACAGCTTCACCAGCTCCGCGTACGCCGCCTCGCCCATCAGCTCCGTCAGCTCGGGCCGGTAGGACACGTACACCGGCTCGCCGGCGCCGTGCGCGGAGGTGGCGGAGGTGCACCACCAGTGCAGGTCGTGGCCGCCCGGACCCCAACCGCGCCGGTCGTACTCGCCGATCGACACCTGGAGCACCCGGGTGTCGTCGGGCCGGTCGATCCAGTCGTACGTACGCCGGATCGGCAGCTGCCAGCACACGTCGGGCTTCGTCTCCAGCGGCTCCTGGCCGCTCTTCAGCGCGAGGATGTGCAGCGAGCAGCCCGCGCCGGCCGGGAAGCCGGGCCGGTTCAGGAAGATGCAGGCGCCGTCCCAGCGGCGCGTCTGCTTCTCCCCGTCGTCGTCCAGCTGCGTCCAGCCCGATTCGCTGCCGACGTCGTGGAACTGCCACAGCTCGGGCGTGAGCCGGGCCACGTGTCCGGCGACGCGCTTCTCGTCGTCCTCGTCGGAGAAGTGCGCGCCGAGCGTGCAGCAGCCGTCGGAGGCCCGGCCGGCCTGGATGCCCTGGCAGCCGCTGCCGAAGATGCACGTCCAGCGGGAGGTCAGCCAGGTCAGGTCGCAGCGGAAGACCTGTTCGTCGTCGGCGGGGTCGGGGAACTCCACCCAGGCCCGGGGGAAGTCGAGCCCCTTCTCGTCGGCCACGACCTTCGGCTTCTTGGGGGTCTTGGACATGTTGGCCTTCTTCGTATTTGGCACAAACCCAAGCCTAAGCGCCCCTTACCTCACTCATACGCGACGAGCCCAGTAGCGTTTCCGGTTATGAGACTCGGTGTCCTTGACGTGGGTTCGAACACGGTTCATCTGCTGGTGGTGGACGCGCATCCCGGCGCGCGCCCGTTGTCGGCGCACTCCCACAAGGTGGAGCTGCGGCTCGCGGAGCTGTTGGACGAGCGCGGCTCGGTCACGCCGGAGGGCATAGAACGGCTGGTGTCGGTGATCGGCGACGCGGTCGTGGCCGCCGAGGACAAGGGCTGCGAGGACGTGCTGCCGTTCGCGACGAGCGCGGTGCGGGAGGCGACGAACGCGGACGAGGTGCTGGCCCGGGTCAAGACCGAGACCGGTGTCGACCTCCCCATCCTCAGCGGTGAGGACGAGGCCCGCCTCACCTTCCTCGCGGTGCGGCGGTGGTTCGGCTGGTCGGCGGGCAAGCTGCTGGTCCTGGACATCGGCGGCGGCTCGCTGGAGATCGCCGTCGGCATCGACGAGGAACCCGACGCGGCGGTGTCCCTCCCGCTGGGCGCGGGCCGCCTCACCTCGGCGTGGCTGCCGGGCGACCCGCCGGCCCCGGCCGACGTGAAGGCGCTGCGCCGCCACGCGCGGGCGCAGATCGCCCGGACCGTGGGGGAGTTCAGCCGCTTCGGGGCACCGGACCACGTGGTCGCGACGTCGAAGACCTTCAAGCAACTGGCCCGGATCGCGGGCGCGGCCCGCTCGGCGGAGGGGTTGTACGTGCAGCGCGACCTGACGCGGAAGGCGCTGGAGGAGTGGGTGCCGCGACTGGCGGCGATGACGACCGCCGAGCGCGCCGCCCTCCCGGGGGTCTCCGAGGGGCGGGCGCGCCAACTGCTGGCGGGGGCGCTGGTGGCGGAGGGCGCGATGGACCTCTTCGGCGTGGACGAACTCGAAATCTGCCCCTGGGCCCTCCGCGAGGGCGTCATCCTCCGTCGCCTGGACCACCTCCCGACGTAGAGCTCCCGCGGCGGGGGCACGAGTACGGCTGCGGCCCGGGCCCCCGAACCCCGGCGACCCGCCCCGCCGGCCCGGGTCCGGCGCCGCGAGACGCCATTCCGCGCGACCGTGACCCCGGGCCGGGACCGCCCCGCCCGCGCCCCGCCCGCCCGGCCCGTCCCGCTCCGCGGCCCCCACCCCCGCCCCGGCCGGCCCGGGCGGTGGCATCGGTAACCTGTCCCCGTGGCAAAACCACCCCGGACCCCGACTCCCAAGGTCGCCCTCTCCACCGCCTCCGTCTATCCGGAGTCCACGGCGACCGCCTTCGAGATCGCCGCGCGCCTCGGCTACGACGGCGTCGAGGTGATGGTCTGGACAGATCCGGTCAGCCAGGACATCGACGCGCTGCGCCGCCTCTCCGACCGGCACGGCGTCCCGGTGCTCGCCATACACGCCCCCTGCCTGCTCATCACGCAGCGCGTGTGGTCCACCGACCCCTGGACCAAGCTCCGCCGCGCCCGCGCCGCGGCCGAGCGGCTCGGCGCGAGCACCGTCGTCGTGCACCCCCCGTTCCGCTGGCAGCGCCAGTACGCCCGTGACTTCGTCAGCGGCATCTGGCGCATGGCCGACGAGACCGACGTCCGCTTCGCCGTCGAGAACATGTACCCCTGGCGCTACCGCGACCGCGAGATGCTCGCGTACGCGCCCGAGTGGGACGTCACCAAGGACGACTACCGCCACTTCACCGTCGATCTCTCGCACACCGCCACCGCCCGCACCGACGCCGCCGCCATGGTCGACCGGATGGGCGACCGCCTCGCCCACATCCACCTCGCCGACGGCAACGGTTCCGCCAAGGACGAGCACCTCGTCCCCGGCCGCGGCACCCAGCCCTGCGCCGAACTGCTGGCCGGCCTGGCCCGTACCTCCTTCGACGGGCACGTGGTGATCGAGGTCAACACCCGCCGCGCCATGTCGTCCGCCGAACGCGAGGCGGACCTCGCCGAGGCCCTCGCCTTCACCCGGGCCCACCTCGCGGCCGTCCCCGACGTGCCCAAGCCGGCCCGCCGCCCATGACCGAGCCCGCACCGCGCCGCCGCCGCGGCCCCGGCCGCCCCCGCCAGGACGAGGTCGAAGAGGGGCCCGGCACCCAGGAGCGCATCCGCGTCGCGGCCCGCGCCGAGTTCGCGGCGCGCGGCTACGACAAGACCTCCGTGCGCGGCGTCGCGAAGGCCGCCGGCGTGGACCCGGCGCTGGTGCACCATTACTTCGGCAGCAAAGACGACCTCTTCGCCGCCGCGATCGAGCTGAGCCTGGAGCCCGCCCTCGTCGCCCCGCAGATCCTCGGCGGCGGCCCCGACGGCATCGGCGAGCGCCTGGCCCGCTACTTCCTGGGCGTGTGGGAGAACCCCGCCACCCGGGTGCCGCTGCTCGCCGTCATCCGGTCGGCGCTCACCCACGAAGCCGCGGCGAAGGTGCTGCGCGGGCTCATCCTGCGCCGGGTCCTGGAGCGGGTCGCGGCCGAGCTCAACGTGCCCGACCCCACCCTCCGCGCGGAACTCGCCGCCTCCCACATGGTCGGCATCGTGATCCTGCGCTACGTCGTCCAGGTCGAGCCCCTGGCCTCCGCCGAACCGGAGTCCATCGTCGCCCTCGTAGCCCCTACGCTGCAGCGCTACCTGACCGAGGACTGAGCCGGCCGTCCCGGCATCCGGACGCCTTGTCCGTATCCCGGGCGAGGAGCGTAGCCTCGTAACCGAGCCTTATCCACAGTCGCGGAGGCGTGCGAACGCCGCCGTACTCATGGGGAGTGAACCCGATGCCCGAGCTGAGGTCCCGCACCGTCACCCACGGCCGCAACATGGCAGGCGCACGCGCTCTGATGCGCGCCTCGGGCGTAGCGAGCGCGGACATCGGGAAGCCGATCATCGCGGTGGCCAACTCCTTCACCGAGTTCGTCCCCGGCCACACCCACTTGGCCCCCGTCGGTCGCATCGTCTCCGACGCCATCCTGGCCGCCGGGGCGGTCCCGCGCGAGTTCAACACCATCGCGGTCGACGACGGCATCGCCATGGGCCACGCCGGCATGCTGTACTCCCTGCCGTCCCGCGACCTCATCGCGGACAGCGTCGAGTACATGGTCGAGGCCCACTGCGCCGACGCCCTGATCTGCATCTCCAACTGCGACAAGATCACCCCCGGCATGCTGATGGCCGCCATGCGCCTCAACATCCCGGTCGTCTTCGTCTCCGGCGGCCCGATGGAGGCCGGCCAGGCCACGCTCGTCGACGGAACCGTCCGCAAGCTCGACCTGATCGACGCCATGGTCGACGCCTCCAACGAGAACGTCTCCGACGAGGACGTGCTCCGCATCGAGGAGAACGCCTGCCCGACCTGCGGTTCCTGTTCGGGCATGTTCACCGCCAACTCGATGAACTGCCTCGCCGAGGCCATCGGTCTCGCCCTCCCCGGCAACGGTTCGGTCCTCGCGACGCACACCGCCCGCCGCGCCCTGTACGAGGACGCCGGCCGGACGATCGTGGAGATCACCAAGCGCTACTACGAGCAGGACGACGCTTCGGTCCTGCCGCGCAACATCGCCACCCGCGAGGCCTTCGAGAACGCCATGGCCCTCGACATCGCCATGGGCGGCTCCACGAACACGATCCTCCACCTCCTCGCCGCGGCGCAGGAAGCGGGCCTGGACTACGACCTCAAGGACATCGACGCCGTCTCGCGCCGCGTCCCGTGCCTGGCCAAGGTCGCGCCGAACGTGGCGCCCGGCGGCACGTACTACATGGAGGACATCCACCGCGCCGGCGGCATCCCCGCCATCCTCGGCGAGCTGCACCGCGGCGGCCTCCTCAACAAGGACGTCACCACCGTCCACTCCGACAACCTCGAAGACTGGCTGGCCACGTGGGACGCCCGCTCGGGCACGGCCTCCGACGAGGCCATGGAGCTGTGGCACGCGGCCCCGGGCTGCAAGCGTTCCGCGACCGCCTTCTCCCAGTCCGAGCGCTGGGAGACCCTCGACCTGGACGCCGAGGGCGGCTGCATCCGCTCCGTCCAGCACGCCTACTCCAAGGACGGCGGACTGGCCGTCCTGCGCGGCAACATCGCCGCCGACGGATGCGTGGTCAAGACGGCGGGCGTCGACGAGTCGATCTGGACCTTCGAGGGCCCGGCCGTGGTCTGCGAATCGCAGGACGAGGCCGTCGACAAGATCCTGCGCAAGGAGATCAAGGCGGGCGACGTCGTCGTCATCCGCTACGAGGGCCCGCGGGGCGGCCCCGGCATGCAGGAGATGCTCTACCCGACCTCCTTCCTCAAGGGCCGCGGCCTCGGCAAGACCTGCGCGCTGGTGACCGACGGCCGCTTCTCCGGTGGCACCTCGGGCCTCTCCATCGGCCACGCCTCCCCGGAGGCCGCCTCGGGCGGCACCATCGCGCTCGTCGAGGACGGCGACCGGATCCGCATCGACATCCCGAACCGCTCGATCGAGCTGCTCGTCTCCGACGAGGAACTGGCGGCCCGCCGCGCGGCCCTGGGCGGCGTCTACGCCCCCAAGAACCGCGAACGCAAGGTCTCGGCGGCGCTGCGCGCCTACGCCGCGATGGCCACCAGCGCCGACAAGGGCGCGGTCCGCGACGTGTCCCGCCTGAGCTGAGCGCCCGCCCCGTTCCGCCCCCGAACCCCGCCGGTCGTCCTCACCACCCGGCGGGGTTCGCCGCGTCCACGGCGAACACCGACCCGTCGGGCGCGGACGCGTACACCACGCCGTCCGCGACGACGGGCGCGGGCAGCGACGCGGCGAAGGCGCCGGGACCGGCGCCCATCCGCGGCCGGGTCTGCCCCGTCAGCCGTCCGTCCGAGGCCCCGACCGCGAGCAGACGCCCGTCCGGCGCGGTCAGGTAGACCCGCGCGTCGGCGACCGCCGGCCGGGACGCGACCGCCAACCCCGTCTCCAGCCGCCACCGCTCCCGCTCCGGGCCCACCGCGGCCAGCCCGCCCGAGGAACCCACGAGGTACACGACGCCGTCGGGGCCCGCCGTCGCCTGCGCCTCGTACAGGGGGACGGCCAGGGTGACCCGCCGCACCGCGCGCGTGGTCAGGTCCACGCGGACGACGGCGTCCGTCTTGCCCTGCGCGTCGTTCGCCAGGAGGTACGCGCCGCCCTGCACGGTGGCGACCGGCTGGAGGAGCCCCGCCGTGCGCAGTTGCCAGCGCACACTCCCGTCGCCCGGGTCCACCGCCGCCACCTGGGTCCGCGAGCCGTCCGGCTCGCGCGTCGCCACGTACAGCGCGGGCCGGCCCGAGGCGTCGGGGCCGGCCCACCACACCGAGCCGGTCCCGCCGATCCGCCGGCTCCACTTCGGTGCGCCGGTCGCCGCGTCCAGCAGGGTCACGTCCCCGTCCGAGGCGGCGGTCAGGACGTGCCCGGTCTCCGCGACCACCTGGGCCCCGCCGGGCAGGTTCCGCTGCCAGCGCCGCGCGCCGGTGGCCGGGTCCAGGGCCTGAAGTACATCGCCGCCCGTCCCGACGGTGAGCACGAGACCGCCCGCGTACAGGGGCGCCCGGGCGGAGACCGGCCCGGGGACCGCCCGCGCGGGGACCGTCCAGCCGAGGGAACCGTTCGCGGGGTCCAGCCGGGCCGCCGCCAGCCCCTGCCCCGCGCAGTACAGCGCGACGGCCCCCCAGGAGCACGCCCCGATCCGCTTCCCGGCGTCGGACCCGCCCAGGGCCACCGACCAGGGCGCGAAGCCCTTCGTCGGACCGGCCTGCGCCTTCTTCGCGGCCGGTGAGGCGGGCGATTCCTCCCCCGTCGCGGAGCCGAGGTAGCCGCCGACGGCGCCACCCGCGAGCAGCACCACCAGGCCCGCCGCCCACGCCGTCCGGACCCGCCGGCGCGCCGGTCGGCCCGCGCCGGCGCCACCGGGTCCGGACCCGTCGGGCGCGGGGGGAGGGTCGAGCCTCTCCCGTCGGTGCGTGTCGACGTCCGCGCCACGGGCACCGACGCCCCCCGCCGCGACGACCCCGACCGCCCGGCGCGGCTGCGGGGTGAACGTCTGGGTGTCCTCGCCCGTCGGGTAGGCCAGCTCCCGCATCCGCGCGATCAGCGCGTCGGCGGTCGGCCGCTCGGCCGGGTCCTTCGCCAGGCAGCGGGCGACGAGCGGGACGAGCGGCCCCGGCAGCCCCGTCAGATCCGGCTCGCCGTGCACCACCTGGTAGGCGACGAGGTAGTGGCTGTCGGAGTCGAAGGGGCCGCGCCCGGTCGCCGCGTGCACCAGCACCGCGCCCAGCGCGAACAGGTCGGCGGCCGTGCCCACCTCGCGCGGCCGTTGGAACTGCTCCGGCGCCATGAACGGCGGCGTCCCGATCAGCTTGCCCGTCTCGGTCCGCAGGTCGCTGTCGGCAGGCCGCGAGATGCCGAAGTCGATGACGCGCACCCCGTCCGGGGCCATCAGGACGTTGCTGGGCTTGAGGTCCCGGTGCACCACCCCGGCCCGGTGGATGTCCCGCAGCGCCTCGGCCAGCCCGGCGGCGAGCCGCGTCAGCTCGGCGGCGTCCAGCACGCGTTCGCGTACCCGCTCGGAGAGCGTCGGCGCGTCGATGAACAGCGTGGCCATCCAGGGCCGTTCGGCGTCCGGGTCGGCGTCCACCACCGGCGCGGTGAAGGCCCCGCTCACCCGCCGCGCGGCCGCGACCTCCTGCCGGAACCGCGCCCGGAACTCCGGGTCCACCGCGTGCTGCGCGTGCACCACCTTGACGGCGAGTTTCAGCCCCGAGCTGGAGGTGGCCAGGTGGACGACGCCCATGCCGCCGGAGCCGAGCACGGATTCGAGCCGGTAGTGCCCGGCGTACTCGGGAAAGCCCGCGTAGTCCGCGCGCCGCGCATGCACCACTCACCACCCCCGCCGGAGCCTAGTCGATGGCCCGTGCGACCATCCAAGGGCTTGCCGCCCTGCGCGAGTTGTGCGGGGCAACACCCACGGGGGGAGTTCTCACATGACGGCCCAGAACGATTCCGGCCAGGTCCAGAGCCTGTCCGGGTCCGGTTTCCCGACCTTTCCGGTAGCCCCGGGTTACCAGGTCAACGTCCGCACCGGCCCGGGTACCGGCTACTCCATCTCCCGGGTCCTGCCGCTCGGCGCGTACGTCTCCATCCACTGCCAGTGCGACGGCACCACGGTCTCCGGCCCCTACGGCACCACGGACATCTGGGACTGCGTCGGCAACGGCGAGTTCGTGTCCGACGCGTACGTGAAGACGGGCAGTGACGGGTACGTGGCCACCCGCTGCGGCTGACCCGCCGCGACCGTCCCACGGTTCTGCCAGGTGAGACGCACCCGTCGGGTGCGTCTCCGGCTGGAATAATCGTCGGTGTGAGCGACGACCAGCGAGACCAGACGCCCGCCGAGCCGGCCCCGACCGCCGCCGGACCGCGCCCCGAACCCCTCCGGTTCTTCGGCACGACCTGGGTCGACCACGACGGCGGCTACGCCCTGCGCCGCGCCGGCGTCGCCGTCGGGTCCCTGGTCTCCGCCTTCGCCGCCGCGTACCTGCTGCGCTTCGCCTACGAGGGGCTGGAGATCGGCGACGTCGGCCCGTTCCTCAGCATCTCCGTCGTGGTCCTCTTCGCGATCGCCAGCGCCATCGCGTTCGTCAAGACCTGGGAGTCGTTCGGCCGCCGCCCCCGGCCGTCCTCCGACGAGGCCGCCCTCAAGGGCCTCAAGGCCATCGGTTTCATCGGCTCCCTCATCGCGTACTTCCTGCGCAGCCTGACCGAGGCCCCGGGCGAGAAGCTCGCCCGCGCCGAGTACGACAAGGCCCGCGCCGAGTACGCCCGCCGCCGCGACACCCGGACGGGCAACCCCGCCGCCCGCCGGCCCAAGCGCAAGAAGTAGCCAGGACCGCCCCACAGCCGCCGCCGTCCGCCCGGACCGGTTGACGCCCGGGCACCGCCGGGAGCATTATTCATCAAGTGATGAATAAATCGCCCGACGGTGGCGCGCCCGCCGTCCACGCCCAGCACCTCACCGTGCGCCGCGGCGCCGGCCGCAACCCCCGCACGGTGCTCGACGACCTCGCCTTCGAAGTCCCCCGTGGCCGCATCACCGGCCTCCTGGGCCCCTCCGGCTGCGGCAAATCCACCCTCATGCGCTCCATCGTCGGCACCCAGGCCCACGTCACCGGCACCCTCGACGTCCTCGGCCGCCCCGCCGGCCACCCCGAGCTGCGCTCCCGCATCGGCTACGTCACCCAGGCGCCCTCCGTCTACGACGACCTCACCGTCCGGCAGAACCTCGACTACTTCGCCGCCGTCCTCGATCCCGGCCGCGCCGTCGCCGAACGCCGCCGCGCCGACGTCACCCGCGCCATCGCCGACGTCGACCTCACCACCCACGCCACCGCTCTCGCCGGCAACCTCTCCGGAGGCCAGCGCAGCCGCGTCTCCCTGGCGGTCGCGCTACTCGGCGCCCCCGAACTCCTGGTCCTCGACGAACCCACCGTCGGCCTCGACCCCGTCCTGCGGCGCGACCTGTGGAACCTCTTCCACGAACTCACCGCCGTCCGCGGCGCCACGCTCCTCGTCTCCTCCCACGTCATGGACGAGGCCGAGCGCTGCCACGACCTCCTCCTCATGCGCGAAGGCCGCATCCTCGCCCAGGACACCCCCGACGCGCTCCGCACCCGCACCCACTGCGCCACCGTCGAAGAAGCCTTCCTGCGCCTCGTCGACGAGGCCGACGCCCGAGCCCGGGAGCAGACCCGATGAACACCGCCCGCACCACCGCCACCGCCGGCCGCGTGCTGCGTCAGCTCGTCCACGACCCGCGCTCGATCGCGCTGATGCTGCTGGTCCCCGTACTGATGCTGACGCTGCTCCGCTTCGTCTTCGACGGGAGGGCACGCACCTTCGACAGCGTCGGCGCGTCCCTCCTCGGGATCTTCCCCCTCATCACCATGTTCCTGGTGACCTCCATCGCCACCCTGCGGGAACGCACCTCCGGCACCCTGGAACGCCTCCTGGCCATGCCGCTCGGCAAGGGGGACCTCATCGCCGGCTACGCCCTCGCGTTCGGAGCCGTCGCCGTCGTCCAGTCCCTCCTCGCCACCGGCCTCGCCCTCTGGGTACTCGGCCTGGACATCCTCGGCTCCCCCTGGCTGCTCCTGCTCGTGGCGCTCCTCGACGCCCTCCTCGGCACCGCCCTCGGCCTGTTCGTCTCCGCCTTCGCCGCCTCCGAGTTCCAGGCCGTCCAATTCATGCCGGCGGTGATCTTCCCCCAGCTCCTGCTCTGCGGCCTCCTGGCGCCCCGCGCCACCATGCAACCCGTCCTGGAGGGCCTCTCCGACGTGCTGCCGATGTCCTACGCCGTCGACGGCATGACCCAGGTCCTCGGCCACACCGACATGACCGCCGACTTCGTCCGGGACGTCGTCATCGTCGCCGCCTGCGCCCTGCTCGTCCTCGCCCTCGGCGCGGCCACCCTGCGCCGCCGCACCCCGTAGCCCCCCGCCGCCGACCGCACGTACCGCACTGACCGCACTGCGGACACCAGGGCCCGGCACCCCGCCCGGGTGCAAGGATGAGGACATGACCCAGACAGTCGCCGTCCTCGGCACCGGAAAGATCGGCGAGGCCCTGCTCAGCGGGATGATCCGCGGCGGTTGGCCGGCCGGCAAGCTCCTCGTCACCGCCCGCCGTGCCGAACGGGCCGCGGAACTCCGCGACCGCTACGGCGTCGAGGCCGTCAGCAACGCCGAGGCCGCGAAGCGCGCGGACACCCTCATCCTCACCGTCAAGCCGCAGGACATGGGCAAGCTCCTCGAAGAGCTCGCCCCGCACGTCCCCGCCGACCGCCTGGTCATCAGCGGCGCCGCCGGAGTCCCCACCTCCTTCTTCGAGGAACGGCTCGCCCCCGGCACGCCCGTCGTCCGGGTCATGACGAACACCCCCGCCCTCGTCGACGAGGCCATGTCCGTCATCTCCGCCGGCAGCCACGCGACCGCCGCGCACCTCGCCCACACCGAGGAGATCTTCGGCGGCGTCGGCAAGACCCTGCGCGTCCCCGAGTCCCAGCAGGACGCCGCGACCGCCCTCTCCGGCTCCGGCCCCGCCTACTTCTACTTCCTGGTCGAGGCCATGACCGACGCGGGCATCCTCCTCGGCCTGCCCCGCGCCCAGGCCCACGACCTGATCGTGCAGGCCGCGATCGGCGCCGCCGTGATGCTCCGCGACAGCGGCGAGCACCCGGTCAAACTCCGCGAGGCCGTCACCTCCCCGGCCGGCACGACCATCAACGCCATCGTCGAGCTGGAGAAGCACGGCGTGCGCGCGGCCCTGATCGCCGCCCTGGAAGCCGCCCGCGACCGCAGCCGCGAGCTCGCCTCAGGCAACAGCTGACGGCCGACGGCCGACAGCGGTACGGTCCCCGCCCCGGAGCGGGGACCGTACCGGGGCGAGTCCCGGCCTTCAGCGCTCCAGCAATCCGATGGCCCGGTACGCCCGGTCCACCACCGGCCGCGCCAGCCCGCGCGCCCGCTCCGCACCGGCCCGCAGCACCCGCTCCACCTCGGCGGGATCGGCCGCCAGCTCCGCGTGCCGGGCCTGCACCGGACGCAGCAGCTCGACCACGGCCTCGGCGACGTCCCGCTTGAGCGCCCCGTACCCCGTGTACTTCTCGGCCAGCACAGCCGGCTCGACGCCCGTACAGGCGGACAGGATGTCGAGCAGGTTGGCCACCCCCGGTCGCGCGGCCCGGTCGTGGACGACCCCGCCGTCCCCGTTGTCGGTGACCGCCCGCATCACCTTCTTGGTGATCACCGCCGGTTCGTCGAGCAGATAGACGATCCCCGCCCCGTTCTCGTGCGACTTCCCCATCTTGGACGCGGGGTCCTGGAGGTCCATGACCCGCGCGGCCACGGTGGGCAGCACCACCCGCGGCACCGTGAAGGTGTGCCCGTACCGCTGGTTGAACCGGACCGCCAGATCGCGCGCCAACTCGACGTGTTGCCGCTGGTCCTCGCCGACCGGCACCTCGGACGCCCCGTACGCCAGGATGTCGGCGGCCATCAGCACCGGATACGTCAGCAACGACAGCCGCACCCCGTCCCCGGCCTCCCGCGCCCTCGCCGCCTTCTCCTTGTACTGGATCATCCGCCGCATCTCACCGTCGCCGGCGGTGCACTCCAGCAGGTACGAGAGCCGGGTGTGCTCGTCCACGTGGCTCTGCACGAACAGCGTGCACTTCCGCTCGTCCAGCCCGGAGGCCAGGAACAGGGTGGCCGCCTGCCTGGTGAGCCGTCGCACCCGCACCGGATCGTGGTCGACGGTCAGCGCGTGCAGGTCCACCACGCAGAACAGCGCGTCGTCCGGCTCGCCCTCGACCGCGACCCACTGCCGGATGGCGCCCAGGTAGTTCCCCAGCGTCAGGTGCCCGCTCGGCTTGATCCCGCTGAAGATCCTCGTCATGTCCTGTCTCCCTGTGTGAGTGTCCGGTCGGCCGTGCGGCCAACCGGTCGGGGGCGCCGCGTGGGGCGACCGAGCCACTCCCGGGGGGAGAAACAGAAACGGCCGCCGAAGCGGCGGCCGTGAGCGCATGCGTGCTCGGGTTGGGATCGGCCGCCGTCAGGCGGCCCACCAGCGGAGGCTGGACGTGAGCGCATGCGTAGTCATGAGGAAGAGGCTAGCGGGCGAGCCGGCCGTCCCGCCAGGGTTGACACACCTGTGGCAGCTCCGTAAGGTTCTTCGAGTTGTCCGAAGTGAGCGCCGACCCCGGTCGGTCCCCGGACGGCCATCCCGCACTACACATTCGAACGAACGGCGCATTGTGTCGTCTTGTTTTCATGCGTATTTGCGAATGAGGAATCCGTGTCCTAGGACGCAGCCGCCGATTGGCTTCGGGGGCAGGGAATCCGCTACTGTCTCACTCGCCGCGAGGGCCCAACAGCCCGACCGGCACATCCCGCTGACCGGGAGTCAGGCCCGAAAGGTTCTGATAGAGTCGGTCTCGCCGGAAAGGGAAACGCGAAAGCGGAGAACTGGAAAGCGAATCCCGCTTCGACCGGGAATCGGACACGAAAGAGTCTGATAGAGTCGGAAACGCAAGAACAAAACGAAGAACAAAGGAAGCGCCCGGAGGAAAACCCGCGAGGGTGAGTACGAAGGAAGCGTCCGTTCCTTGAGAACTCAACAGCGTGCCAAAAATCAACGCCAGA
>NZ_SSBJ01000064.1 GCF_004795055.1 Streptomyces sp. A1136 | reverse complement strand
CGGCGCCGTGCCCCGGGCCGGTACGCCCGGACCGCCCGGACCGCCCAGTCAGTCGACGGTCACCACCATCTTGCCGAGGGCGGTCCCGGCCTCCATGACCCGGTGGGCCTCGACGATCTCCTCGAAGGCGAAGACCCGTGCGGGGCGGGCCCGCAGCGCGCCCGCTTCGACCTTGGCGTAGATCTCTTCCAAGGGGACGTCGGAGAGCGGGAAGTGCGGGGTGCCGAGGACGAAGGCGCTGCCGAAGAAGCTCAGCCGCACGCCGCTCGGCAGGTCGGCGATCGGGTCGAAGTCCCGTACCGGCTCGAACCCGCCCAGGAATCCGAGCTGGCACACCCGGCCGCGCGGTCCGACCAGGGCGAGGGAGTCGCGCAGGACACTGTTGCCGACGACGTCGAACACCGCGTCGACCCCGAGCCCCCGTTCCCGGACCGGTGCGGCGAGCGCGCCGTCGTCGATGAGCACGTCGTGGGCGCCGAGTTCCCGCAACAGCGCGGCGTGCGCCGGGTTCCGGGTGGTGGCGACCACGGTCGCGCCGTGGTCCACGGCGAGGTCGACGGCGGCTTGACCGAGGGACGAGGTCGCCCCCCGGACGAGGACCGTCTCGCCGGGCCGCAGGTCCAGAGTGCCGAACAGGCCGCTCCACGCGGTCGCGTACACCTCGGGAACCGCCGCCAGTTCGGCCCAGCCCAGCGACGACCGCACCGGCACCACGTTGGTCGCGGGCACGGTCACCGACTCGGCGTAGCTGCCGTTCCGGGTCCGGCCCATCCCGCCGAGGATCGCCACCACGCGGGTGCCGGTGGCGAGCCGGCCGGACGGGTCGTGCTCGACCACACCGGCGCACTCGATCCCGGGGACCGCGGCGACCTCGCCCCACGCGCCGGCGCGCATGTAGGCCTCGGCGTGGTT
Source organism: Streptomyces sp. A1136 (assembly GCF_004795055.1). Classification (GTDB taxonomy): domain Bacteria; phylum Actinomycetota; class Actinomycetes; order Streptomycetales; family Streptomycetaceae; genus Streptomyces. The sequence goes on along the minus strand of NZ_SSBJ01000064.1, from coordinate 25,096 downwards.
GAGACCGAACGCCTTGACGCGGACCAGCACCTCGCCGTCGACGGGTACCGGATCGGGCAGCTCGGTGAGGGTGAGGACCTCGGGGCCGCCGTGGGCGGAAATGACGATGGCCTTCATATGGGGCGATCCATTCTTGAGTAGTCATTCAAATATGCGACCGAAAAAAGGGCCACCACGAGGGTGGCCAGAGGAGCCCTGGTGTCAGGCGAGGGCGACGAAGGCGTTGTCGACGATCGCCCGCAGCAGGGTTTCGTCGGGATTCGCCTTCCCGACGACCATCAACCCCTGGCAGGTCGCGACCAGCAACTTCGCACTGCCGACGGGGTCCAGTGAGGCGCGCACCTGGCCCCGCCGCACCGCGTTGCCCAGTGCGTGGGTCATGCACCGTTCGAGGCGCGCCAGATGGCCCCGTACGACGGCGGCGGCCTCGTCGTCCTCGGCGGCCCGTTCGATCGCGGTGTTGACGAGCAGGCAGCCCTGGCGTCCCTCCGGACTGAGCAGGTCCTGCACCAGTCCGTCGAAGTAACCCCGGATCTCGGTCACCGAGGCGTCCGGCGCCTCCAGTTCGCCGAGTTTCCCGGGGACGACCAGCTTCGAGTAGCGCTCCAGGGCCTTCAGGAACAAGGTGTGTTTGCCGCCGGGGAAGGCGCCGTAGAGACTGCCGGGCTTCACGCCGGTCGCCTTCACCAGATCCTCGATGGAGGTCGCCCGGTACCCGCGCTCCCAGAACCGCAGCATGGCCTGGTTCAGGACGTCTTCGGGTTCGAACTCGCGAGGTCGGGGCATGGGGCAAACATACATGAGTGACCATTCAAGAACCACCCCCGCGGTTCCGCGGGGGTGGTCCGCCCGTCCCTAGGACACCGCGGGGACGTGCTGGGTGACGCAGTGGACGCCGCCCCCGCCCCAGGCCAGGGTGCGGGCCGGGATGCCGACGATCTCCCGGCCCGGGAAGAGTTCGGCGTACCGGGCCAGCGCGGCACCGTCGTCCGGCTCCTGGGCCGTCGGGACGACGACGCTGCCACTGGTCAGGTAGTAGTTCGTGTAGCTGAACGTGTCCACCGTCGCGCCGTTCACCTGGAAGTGGGGCTGCTGGTGGAGCTCCTCGATCAGGAAACGCCTTCCGCGGGCGTCGGTGGCGGCCAGCAGCACGGCCCGGTTGGCCTCCATGCGCGCGTGGTTGGGGCTGGAGGTGTTCGGCTGGGTGTGCAGCAGGACCTTCGCCGGGCCGAGGTAGGAGGCGACGAGGTCGACGTGCCCGTTGGTGATGAGGTCGTTGTCCAGACCGTACGGCAGCCAGATCACCTTGCTCGCCCCGTACGCGGCGAGCAGCGCGGCCTCGATCTGGGCGCGGGTCATCCCCGGGTTGCGGTTCGGGTTGAGCAGGCACTCCTCGGTGGTGATGAGGGTTCCCTGGCCGTCGGTGATGACGGAGCCGCCCTCCAGTACGAGGTCCACCGGCTTGCGCGGTACCGAGAGGTACGAGCAGACGCCGACCGGCAGCAGGTCGTCCTTGTCGTACGGGTACTTGTCGCCCCAGCCGTTGAATCGGAAGTCCAACCCCGTGCGCTGGGTGCGGGCCGCGTTCAGGGCGAAGATCGGTCCGGTGTCCCGGGTCCAGCAGTCGTTCACCGGGTACTCGACGACGGTCACCGTGGCCCCGCACTGGCGCCGGGCGTCGGCGACGGTACCGGGCTCGGCGAACATCAGGACGGTCTCGAAGCGCGCGATGCTCTTGGCGATGGCGGCCACCTCGGCCTGCACCTGGGGGAGCAGGCCGCCCCACCCGTCCGTGCGGTCCCACGGCCAGGCCATGACGCAGCCGGAGTGGCTCTCCCACTCGGCGGGGACGGCGAGTGCGCCGTCGGCGGGCAGCGCCGATGCCGTTCCGGCGCCGCGGGAGGTGAGGAAGACGGTCGCGGCGGCGGTGAGCGCGCCCGTACAGAACGTGCGGCGGGTGGGGCGGGGCAGGTCCATGCGAGGTGTCCTTCCGAGGAGGCGTGCGGTGCGGGGGGTGGCCGGATCGGGGGGAGTCGTACGGCTCCGGGGCGGCGGCCCCGTGGGCGGGGGTGCTCGGCCGCGGCGCCGTGTCAGGGGCGCTCGGCGGCGACCTCCAGGCCCTCGGCGCGCGGCGACGCGGACGCCGCCGCCTCGTCGCGCAGCCGGTGGTGCGGGCGGCGGACGGCCAGGTAGACCAGGCCGGTACCCAGCACCACACCGGTGCCGAGCAGCGCGGCCCACACCTGGTACCAGGGGGCGTCCGGCGGCGCGAGGGTGGTGCGCGGCCAGCAGACGTTCACCACCTCGAAGGCCGTCCAGGCCACGGCGAGGACGTTGAGGAAGGTGCCCTTTGCGCCCAACCGGATGTGACCGGAGGGCACCCAGCTCCCGCGCAGCCGGGCGATGAGCGCGGCGAGCGAGACGAGGAAGAACGGCAGGTAGGTGGCGGCGGTGCCGAAGGAGATGAGGCTGCCGATGGCGGTGGCGTTGAGCCCGAGCGCGAGTGCGCTCCCGCTGATGAGGGTGGAGGCGACGAGACCGCCGATGGGCGCCTGACGCCGGTTGACCTTGCGCACGTGCCGGGAGGAGGGGAAGGCCCCGTCGCGCGCGAGCGAGAACAGGCCGCGCGCCGCGCCGCCCTGCGAGGCCATCGCGCAGGCCAGGAACCCGATCAGGACCACCACCACGAAGGGCTTGTCCGACCAACCGCCGAAGGCGTGCACCACGGCCGTCGTCACGGGGTCGACGTCCTGGCCGGCCACCACCGCCTCCGGGTGCGGGTGCGCCAGCGCGACGGCCATCGCGTTGAGGATGACGACGGCGCCGACGCTCAGCAGCGCCCACCACATGGCTCGCGGAACCTGGCGGCCGGCGTCCTTGGTCTCCTCCGCGGTCGACACGCAGGCGTCGAAGCCGATGAAGGCCCAGCCGGCGACGGCGACGGCCGCGAGGAAACCGGCGACGGTCGAGCCACCGGACAGCGCCTCGGCGCCGAGCGTCTCGGTGAAGAGCGGGAAGCCGTGCTCGCGGAAGAACAGCAGCAGGATCAGGCCGACCAGTACGGAGGCGACCGCTTCCGCGGCGATCCCGAGCGAGACGAACCAGCGCAGGATGGTGATCCCGTACGCGTTGACCAGCATGCACACGAGCAGGATGGCGACGGCCACCGCGACCAGCCCGCCGGGCGTCGGCACGGCCCCGAAGAGGGCGTAGACCCAGGGCGCCGCGAGGTACGCCACCGTGGTGTTGCCGAACATGACGGCGAACTGCCAGACCCAACCGCCCAGCCAGCCGAACGCCGGCCCCAACAGGCGCCTGCCCCACTGGTACGGGCCGCCGGCCAGCGGCCATTGCGAGGTCAACTCGGCGTAGACGTTGACGACCAGGCACTGGCCGGCGAGCACCAGCGGCAGGGCCCAGATCCACATCGGGCCGGCCACCGTGGTTCCCACCATGGAGACGGCGTACAGGGCCACGACGGGGGACACCACCGCGAACCCCATCGAGATGTTTCCGAGGATGCCGAGGCTGCGTCGCAGCTCTTGGCGGTAGCCGAGCGCATGGAGCCGAGCGGCGTCCGCATCGGGCTTCGACGTGTCGTTCATGATCACCTCACCGGGCGCGGGCAGCCGGGACGGCGCCGGCGCCGCTAAATCTAACCGCGTTAGGAAAACGGGGTGGCGTGAATGTAGCGGTGCTCCCGACGGCTTGTGAAGCGTTCCCGGCAGGTAATCTGCAAGCCGAGACGAGGGAGCCCCCGATGGCACGGCCGAGCCAGAACCTCCTCAGCCGCGCGCTCATCGCCCGCGCGGCTCTGGACCTTTTGGACGAACAGGGCGTCGAAGCGCTGAAGATGCGCACGATCGCCGACCGGCTCGGGGTGCGCGGGGCCTCCCTGTACCACCACGTCGCGTCCAAGGAAGACCTGCTCGACGCGGTCGCGGAGCTGATCAACGACGAGATCGACCTCGGCCCGCTCACGGACCCGGGCGGCGTGGAGGGCATCGCCGCGTACGCCCACGGCTACCGGGGTGTCTACCTCCGCTACCCGCACATGATCCCGCTGGTCGCCCGCCGCCGGGTCGCCTCCGACAAGGCCCTGCGCGGCTACGACACCCTGCTGGACGCCCTGACCCGCTCGGGGTGCACCCCGGCCGAGGCGGCCGAGGCCGCCGCCGCCATCGACAACCTCGTACTCGGCTCCGCGTTGGAGACCTTCACCGCCGGCTTCGTCCTCCCCCCGGCGCGGTACGACCCGGACTACCCGGCCCTGGCCGCCTCCCTCGAAGCGTCGGCCGCCCACCCCGGCGGGCTCCCCGCCCTGGACACCCGCGGTTTCACCCTCGGCATCCGTCTGATCCTCCGCGGCCTGCCGACGCCGACCGAACCGTAGCCGGCCCGTCGCTCGGCGGGGGCGCCCCGGCCGGTCCGACCGGCTCGGCGGGCGGTGCCTCAGGCGGCCCCGGCGGCTTGGCGGGTGGTGCCTCGGCCCGCGGCCCCGGGGGCTTGGCGGGCCGGCCCGTCGCCCGGGCCGGACGGTGCCAGGACGCGCCGCAGCCAGCGCGTACGGGCCTCACGGGCGTCCCGGCTGAGGGCCGCCTCCGGTGCGAAGGTGTCGAAACCGTGGAAGGCCCCGGGCCACACGTGCAGTTCGGCCCGGCCGCCGGCCTGCCATATGGCGTTCGCGTAGGCCACGCCCTCGTCCCGGAAGGTCTCCGCCGACCCGACGTCGATATAGGCCGGGGGCAGGCCGGACAGGTCCGAGGCGCGGGCGGGGGCCGCGTAGGGCGGCACGTCGGCGGCCCCGTACCGGTCGCCCAACAGCGCCTGCCACGCCGTCGCGTTGGAGGTCCGGTCCCAGGTGTCCACGCCGGCCATCTGACGGCCGGAGAAGGTGTCGTCGCGGTCGTCGAGCATCGGGCACAGGAGGAGTTGCCCGATCGGGGCGGGTCCGCCCCGATCGCGGGTGAGCAGGGCGAGCGCCGCCGCGAGTCCGCCGCCGGCGCTCTTGCCGCCGATGACGACGCGGTCCGCGTCGACGCCGATCCCGGCCGCGTGTTCGGCCACCCAGCGGAGCCCGGCGTAACAGTCCTCCACCTGGCCGGGGTACCGGGTCCGCGGAGCCAGTCGGTATTCGACGGAGACGACGGCCAATCCCAGCGGGAGCGCCCACTCGCGGAGCAACCGCGGGAGCACCGACCACGCGTTGCCCGTGATCATGCCGCCGCCGTGCATGTAGTACAGCAACGGCAGCGGCCCGGTGGCCCCGGCGGGCCGGGCGCTCACGAGCGTGACGTCCGGAGCGCCCGAGGCGCCCGGCACCCGCAGCTCGTCCACCTCGAACCGCCCACCGGCCCGCAGCTCCCGCGCGGTCGGCCGAGGCCTGCCCACGGCATCCCGCTCCTGCCACGCCGCGAGATTCTCCGGCGTCACCGGCTCCCTGACCCCCAACGCGGCCAGTGCCGACCCCAGTTCACCGTCGATGTCAGCCGCCCCGCTCGTCCCCACCACACCCCTCCCTTCCCGCTCTTGAACGCCGTGCCCCGTCTACTTGGAGCCCGGCGTCCATTTCATACCGAATCGATAGGCCCGAGAGATCACGTCCTGGATGCCGGTCCCGGCCTGTGGCGTGAACCATCGCACCTCGCGTCCGATCACCAGCTCGCCCTTCTGTCGTTTGATCAGGGCGATGGCGCACGCGTGCGCCTGGGGCGGGCACTCGTCGAGACGGACCCGGAAGCGGTCACCCCGGTCGGAGGTGAGGGTCACCACCGCGTCGAGCCCGCGGAAGTCGCCGGCGCCGTCGTAGATGTAGACGAAGAGCAACAACTTCTGGAACTCGGCCTGGTGGTCCAGGTTGACGACCAGGTTCTCGCCGGTTGCGAGCGCCCCGGTCCGGTCGTCCGCGTCCAGGGCGACGTAGGGGAACCGGTCCGCCGCACCGAACGCGTTCCCCAAGGCCTGGACCACCGTCTTGGTGCCGTCGGTGCACCGGATCATGCACCCCAGGTCGAGGTCCACCTCCCTGGCCGCGGCCGATCGCATGGACGCCCGTATCCGGCCGAACAGGCCGCGCGCCTCCCCGGCTGCCGTCGCGGCCGCGGCGCGCGGGGACGTCCAGTTCAGATTGACCTTGATCAAACCGGAGGTCACCCCGTGCTTGTCCAGCGAGACCGTGGGCGACGCCTTCGTCAGGTCCACTGTGGTGGGCGCGGTCATGTGGCACCTTCCTGCGGAGTATCCACACGCCGCGCGGGCAGAGCCCACGTCGAGCGCACGGAGCGGCCTCTTCTCGACCGCCGAGCCCAGGCAAGACCCTCCGCCGGGGCGGGACGTCGGTTTTCCCCGAGCCGAGACCGATTCGTCACATCGCAATGGCACCTTCGTCCAATGCGCGTCGACAGCCCTCTGCTGCTCGTCCCTCAGAGCCAGTCGCGCTTCTTGAAGACGACGTACAGGCTTACGCAGACCACCGCCATCAGCAGGAGCGCGAAGGGGTAGCCCGCTGCCCACTTCAGCTCCGGCATGTTCTCGAAGTTCATGCCGTAGATGGTGCCGACCAGGGTGGGGGCGAAGAGGATGGCGGCCCAGGAGGAGATCTTCTTGATCTCCTCGTTCTGTTCGAAGCCGGCCTCCGCCAACGCGCGCATTTCCGCGTTCTGTTGTTGGGAGACCAGGGTGGCGTTGACCGTCAGGATTTCGGTGAGGGCCTGGCGGAAGCCGTCCACGCGTTCGCTGGTGTGGGTGACGTGATCGGCGACGTCGCGGAGGTAGCGCTGGAGTTCCTCGTCCGTGCCGTACTTGGCGAAGCCGGCCATCAGGCCGTGGAGCATGCCGACCAGGGGGCGGGTGGCGCGCTGGAACTCGACCATTTCGCGGGAGAGTTCGTAGATGCGGCGCGAGACCTCGGGGTCGCCGCGGAAGACCTCGGTCTCGATCTCGTCCATGTCGTTCTGGACGCCCTCCACGACGGGGGCGTAGCCGTCGACCACCGCGTCGAGGATGGCGTACAAGGCGGCCTCCGGGCCGAGGGAGAGGAGCTCCGGGGCAGCCTCCATGCGGCGGCGGACCGCCGAGAGGTCGGGGGCGGCACCGTGGCGGACCGTGATGAGGAAGTCCGGGCCGACGAAGATGTGGAGTTCGCCGAAGTCCACCTCCTCCGGCGCGTCCAGGTAGCGCGCGGCGCGCAGGACGACGAAGAGGGTGTCGCCGTAGCGTTCCAGCTTGGGGCGCTGGTGGGCCTCCAAGGCGTCTTCGACGGAGAGCGGGTGGAGGTTGAACTCGGCCGCCAGGGAATGGAGTTCGGCCTCCGTCGGGCGATGCAGCCCGATCCACGCCATGCCGTCGCTCTGTTCGCGCAGTTGACGGAAGGTGTCGGCGAGGGTGGCGGGGGAGGCCACGCGTCGGCCGTCGCGGTAGACCGCCGAGTCGACGACGCTGCGGTGGTCCGACGGCGTCGGCGCGGCGGGCTGCCTCGGTCGGCCCGTGCGCGGCGGGGGGCGGCGGTCTGGGCGCTCCGGCATCGCAGTCAGCTCCCGGTGGCTCGGGTGTCTGGACGGGCGGTCTGGACGGGCGGTCTGGTCGGGCGGTCTGGACGGGCGGCTCGTCTGGTGGTCTCGTCGGGCCGTCTGGTCGGACGGTCTCGTCTGGTGGTCTCGTGGGTCGCTCTCGTGCGCGGTCTCGGCGACGTGTGTATCGGGGCAAGGGGCAGGATATACGGGCGAAAGGGCACTGTGGGGAACGGCGGCCGCCGACATCGCGGACGGTGGGTGTCCGCAAGCCGCGTTAGCGTGCGGTCATGGCTTCCACGACCGCCGGTCCCGTACTCGACACCCGTGCCCTGAACCGTGCCACGCTCGCCCGCCAGCTGCTGTTGGGGCGCGCCCGGATGTCCGCGGTGGACGCCGTCACGCACCTCGTCGGACTCCAGGCGCAGAACGTCAGGCCGCCCTACTTCCAGCTGCACGCCCGCCTCGCCGGCTTCCGCCCCGCCGAGCTGGCCGGTCTGATGGAGTCCCGGGAAGTGGTCCGCATGGTCACGATGCGCTCCACCCTCCACACCCACACCGCGCACGACGCCCTCACCCTCAGGCCGCTCGTCCAAGACGCCCGTGACCGGGAGGTCGGGTACTTCCGCGCCGGGCTCACCGGAGTCGACCTGGACCGGCTCACGCGGACCGCGCGGGCCTTCGTGGAGGCCGCCCCGCGCACCATGGCGGAGATCCGGGAGGAACTCCTCACCCACTGGCCGGACGCCGACCCGCGAGCCCTGTCGGTCGCCGCCCGATGCCGGCTGCCGCTCGTGCAGGTCACCCCCCGCGGCGTGTGGGGCCGCAGTGGCCAGGTCCGGCTCACCACCGCCGAGCACTGGCTCGGGCGCCCGGCCGGGGAGCCGCAGTCTCCGGACGAGGTGGTGCTGCGCTACCTCGGCGCCTTCGGGCCGGCCTCCGTGAAGGACATGCAGACCTGGGCGGGCCTGACCCGGCTCAGGCCCGCCTTCGAGCGGCTGCGGCCGCGCCTGCTCGGCTTCCGGGACGAGAACGGCGTCGAACTGTTCGACCTCCCCGACGCGCCCCGCCCCGACCCGGACACCCCCGCCCCGCCCCGTTTCCTCCCCGAGTTCGACAACCTCCTTCTCTCGCACGCCGACCGCACCCGCGTCGTTCCGCCGCAGGTCAAGGGGCGCAGTTGGACGGGGAACCAGGCCCACCGCACTCTCCTCGTCGACGGGTTCCTCGCCGGGCTCTGGACCGAGGACGCCGGCGTGCTCACGGTCGAGCCGTTCTCCGCGGTGACCAAGGCGGTCGAGGCGCAGATCGTGGCCGAAGGCGAACGGCTGCTCGCGGGGATGGGGAGCGACGCGCGGACGGGCGGCACCCCGGCCGGCCGGGGCGGTGTCCGCTTCGGGGCGATCCGCGACTGACGCCGTCTAGTGATCCACAGCGTCACGCGGCACGATGCCTCACATGACGGAGAACAGCGCCACCGCACAGTTCCTGGCCGCCCGCGACTTCCTCCTCGAACGCCGGGGGGACTACGAGGCCGCCCGGGCCGGCTTCACCTGGCCCCGCCCCGAGCGCTTCAACTGGGCCCTGGACTGGTTCGACCACATCGCCACCGGCAACGGCGCCGATGCCCTGCGCATCGTCGAGGAGGACGGCACGAGCCGGGGGGTCTCCTTCGGGGAGTTGTCCGTGCGTTCGGACTCGGCCGCGAACTGGCTGCGCGCCCAGGGCGTCGTCGCCGGCGACCGCGTCCTGGTCATGCTGGGCAACCAGCGCGAGCTGTGGGAGGTGATGCTCGCCGCGATGAAGCTGCGCGCGGTCGTCATCCCCGCCACCCCGCTGCTCGGCCCCGCGGACCTGCGCGACCGGGTCGAACGCGGACAGGTGCGCCACGTCATCGTGCGCGCCGAGGACACCGGCAAGTTCGACGAGGTGCCCGGCACCTACACCCGCATCGCCGCGGGTGCCGGGGTGCCCACCGGATGGCGCCGCCTGGAGGACATGTACCAGGCGCCCAGTGCTTTCACGCCCGACGGCGAGACCCGCGCAGACGACCCCCTGATGCTCTACTTCACCTCCGGCACCACCGCCCGCCCCAAGCTGGTCGAGCACACGCACGCGTCCTACCCGATCGGGCACCTGTCCACCATGTACTGGGTGGGACTGCGTCCCGACGACGTCCACCTCAACATCGCCTCGCCCGGCTGGGCCAAGCACGCCTGGTCGAACCTCTTCACGCCCTGGAACGCCGGCGCGACCGTGTTCGTCCACAACTACACGCGCTTCGACGCCGAGCGGCTGATGGCGGAGATGGACCGGGGCGGCGTCACCACCTTCTGCGCCCCGCCGACCGTCTGGCGGATGCTGATCCAGTCCGACCTCGGTCTGCTGCGCAACCCGCCGCGCGAGGCCGTCGCCGCCGGCGAGCCGCTCAACCCGGAGGTCATCGAGAGGGTCCGCGAAGCCTGGGGCGTGACCATCCGCGACGGCTTCGGTCAGACGGAGACCACCCTGCAGATCGGCAACTTCCCGGGCGCCCCGGTCAAGCCCGGCTCGATGGGCCGTCCGGCGCCCGGCTACGAGATCGTCCTGCTGGACCCCGTCACGGGCAAGGAGTCCCCCGACGAGGGCGAGATCTGCGTGGACCTGCGCACCCGCCCGGCCGGGGTGATGACGGGCTACCGCGACGATCCCGAGCGCACGGCCGAGGCGATGGCGGACGGCCTCTACCGCACCGGCGACATCGCCTCGCGCGACGCCGACGGCTACCTCACCTATGTGGGCAGGTCCGACGACGTCTTCAAGGCCTCCGACTACAAGATCAGCCCGTTCGAGCTGGAGAGCGCCCTGCTGGAGCACGAGGCCGTCGCCGAGGCGGCCGTCGTCCCGGCCCCCGACGCGCTGCGGCTCGCCGTCCCCAAGGCCTACGTGACGCTCGCCGCCGGCTGGGAGCCGGGGGAGGAGACGGCCCGGGTGCTGTTCGAGCACTCCCGGGCCGTGCTGTCCCCGTACAAGAGGATCCGCCGCATCGAGTTCGGCGAGCTGCCGAAGACCGTGTCCGGGAAGATCCGCCGGGTGGAGCTGAGGGAGCTCACCGAGGCCGGTTCGACGAGGGAGTACGACGAGGGCGACCTCGGCTGACGGATCAGGCCGGCAGCTGCGCCTCGATCGCCGCGATCACCTCGGGCGCCTCCGGCTCGGTGCGCGGGCGGAAGCGCGCCACGACCTCACCGGCGGGGGAGATCAGGAACTTCTCGAAGTTCCACTGGATGTCCCCCGCCTCCCCGTCCGCGTCCGGGGTCTTCACCAGCTCATGGTAGAGCGGGTGCCGGTTCTCGCCGTTGACCTCGGACTTCTCCAGCATCGGGAACGTCACGCCGAAACCCGACGCGCAGAACGTCTGGATGTCGTCCGCCGAGCCCGGCTCCTGACCGCCGAACTGGTTGCACGGCACGCCGATGACCGTGAAGCCCTTCTCCTCGTACTTGAACTGCAGTCGGGCCAGCCCGGAGTACTGGGGGGTGAGGCCGCACTGGGAGGCGGTGTTGACCAGCAGGATCGCCTTGCCCTTGTAGGCGGCCAGACTGGTCGGCTCGTCGGACAGGGTGGTCAGCGGGATGTCGTACAGGGCCATCGGGCTCTCCTCGGCAGACGCGGGAAAAGTAATGCCCCCGAGCCTAGGGCCCCGTACCGACGAGTGCGTCGGCCGGGTCGTTGACCGGTTGGGGCATGCCCGTGAGATCCATGACGAACAGCGGTATCCCCAGGTCGTCGGCGCGCGCCCGGGCGTCCGAGGTGTAGCCGGCGAGGGAGAAGTAGACGCTGGTCGCGGAGGCGGTCAGCCCGTTCAGCCACACGCACTCCACCGCCCGCAGCCCGGCCGGCGCCGTACTCGGATCGACCTGGGCCACCACGCCCGGCGCGCGCAGGTCGACGGTCGCGGACGGGATCGGCGGCCCGTCGGGCTGCCGTACGTCCCGGAAGCCGAGCCAGCGCAGGTACAGCGCGGCCGTCGCCACCGCGTCCCGGGCCGTACGGATGGTCACGGGCCGAAACGGCGGCCGCGACTGTGACGGGCCCGTCCGCGCCGCCCCGTCCTGCCCCTGCCCCGGGTCCTGTTCCGGGCCGGGACTCGGCCCGGTCCCCGGAACGCGTCCCCGAACGGCTCCCGGGCCCCGCCCCGGCTCCCGCCGCGCCGTCGGCCCGGAGCCGGGGGCGCCGCCTTCCGGCCGTAGGCCGTCCTCGGCCGCGACGCCGTCCCGGGGACCGGCGACCGCACGCGGCGGCCCGGGCTCGTGGACCGGGATGAGCACCACGGTCCCGCAGGAGGCGCACCCCACCTCGGGATGCGGCCAGTCGCTCTCCCGCCCACAGGCCGCGCACCGCACGGTCACCCAGCCGTCGGTCCACGTCCGGTGTGTCAACGGCAGCACGGGCGCGACCAGGTCCAGCGGCGGGGTGATCGGACTCCCGCAGGCGCAGGGGTAGACCGGCGCCGTGTACCCGTTCTCGCGCTGGCACGCCGGACAGCGCACCGGTACCGCTTCCGCCATGAGACCTGGACCCCCTCCGTCGCTGTGCGTTGCTCCATGGTCCACCACCAGCGACCGACCCGGGTGGCGTCGCCCCGATTTCCCGCCACGGGGGCGGGGATTTGTGCGACCGACCGACCGAGAAGCGGCATTTGGTGGTTTCCGGGGTGTCGAAGCGCCTTGACGTGCACAGAGCTCGCCGCTTAGCTTGTTCCGTATAGCAGAACAAAACTTCCGTATTACGGAAACTGCCTGACCGCCACACCGCAGGAGACCTCGATGCCTCGTATGACAGCCGCCGCCGCTGCAGTGGAGATCCTCAAGCGCGAGGGTGTCGCGCACGCGTTCGGCGTCCCCGGCGCCGCGATCAACCCGTTCTACCGGGAGCTCAAGAACGTCGGTGGCATCAAGCACACCCTCGCCCGCCACGTCGAGGGTGCCTCCCACATGGCGGAGGGCTACACCCGCACGGCGCCCGGCAACATCGGCGTCTGCATCGGTACCTCCGGCCCCGCCGGCACCGACATGATCACCGGCCTGTACTCGGCGATCGCGGACTCGATCCCGATCCTGTGCATCACCGGCCAGGCCCCGGTCTCCAAGCTCCACAAGGAAGACTTCCAGGCCGTCGACATCGCCTCGATCGCCAAGCCGGTCACCAAGAAGGCCACGACCGTCCTGGAGGCCGCGCAGGTCCCCGGCGTGTTCCAGGAGGCCTTCCACCTGATGCGCTCCGGCCGTCCCGGCCCGGTCCTCATCGACCTGCCGATCGACGTCCAGCTGACCGAGATCGAGTTCGACCCGGAGACCTACGAGCCGCTGCCGGTCTACAAGCCGCGCGCCACCCGCGCCCAGGCGGAGAAGGCAGTCCGCTTCCTGCTGGAGTCCGAGCGCCCGCTGATCGTGGCCGGTGGCGGCATCATCAACGCCGACGCCGCCGACCTGCTGGTCGAGTTCGCCGAGCTGACCAACGTCCCCGTCATCTCCACCCTGATGGGCTGGGGCGTCATCCCCGACGACCACGAGCTGAGCGCCGGCATGGTCGGTGTCCAGACCTCGCACCGCTACGGCAACGCGACCTTCCTGGAGTCGGACTTCGTCCTCGGCATCGGCAACCGCTGGGCCAACCGTCACACCGGCTACAACCTGGACGCCTACCTCGGCGACCGCAAGTTCGTCCACGTCGACATCGAGCCCACCCAGATCGGCAAGATCTTCGCCCCGGACTTCGGCATCGCCTCCGACGCCAAGGCCGCGCTGGAGCTCTTCATCGAGATCGCCAAGGAGCTCAAGGCCGAGGGTAAGCTCCCGGACTACAGCGCCTGGGTCGCCTCGCACCTGGAGCGCAAGGGTTCGCTGCAGCGCCGTACGCACTTCGACAACATCCCCATGAAGCCGCAGCGCGTCTACGAGGAGATGAACAAGGCGTTCGGCCCGGAGACCCGCTACGTCACCACCATCGGTCTGTCCCAGATCGCCGGTGCGCAGATGCTGCACGTCTTCAAGCCGCGCCACTGGATCAACTGCGGCCAGGCCGGCCCGCTCGGCTGGACCATCCCGGCCGCGCTGGGTGTCGCCTCGGCCGACCCGGAGAACCCGGTCGTCGCGCTCTCCGGTGACTACGACTTCCAGTTCATGCTGGAAGAGCTGGCCGTCGGCGCGCAGCACAAGATCCCGTACGTCCACGTCCTGGTGAACAACGCCTACCTGGGCCTGATCCGCCAGGCGCAGGGTGGTCTCGGCATCAACTTCGAGGTCAACCTGGAGTTCGAGAACATCAACGCGCCCGAGCTGGGCGTCTACGGCGTCGACCACGTCAAGGTCGTCGAGGGTCTCGGCTGCAAGGCGATCCGCGTCACCGACCCGAACGAGCTGGGCGCCGCCTTCGAGGAGGCCAAGAAGCTGGCCGCCGAGTACAGCGTCCCGGTCGTCGTCGAGGCGATCCTGGAGCGCGTCACCAACATCTCGATGAGCAAGACGGTCGACATGAGCGACGTCACCGAGTTCGAGGAGCTGGCGACCGAGCCGGGCCACGCCCCGACCGCGATCCGCCCGATCTCGGCCTGATCCACGGGCGTCACCGCGCCATAAGAACGGCCCCCGGAAACCATCGGTTTCCGGGGGCCGTTCCCCGTTCCGGCCCAGGCGTCGGCCCAACCCGGGGCGACGCCCGCGATCGGCGCCCGACGCCGAGCACGAGCCGCGCGGCGGCCGGACCGGCCGCCGACTCGTGCGTGCGGCGAGGCGCGGGCACCGGGCCGGGTCCGGTCCGGCCGCCGACTCGTGCGTGCGGCGAGGCGCGGGCACCGGGCCGGGTCCGGTCCGGCCTGTCGCTCCTCGATGAGACGGGGCGCAGACGAGGGGGTGCCGGCGCGTCCCGGGAGGGGCCTCGGGGTCGTACCCCGAAGGTGCCGCGACGGAGGCCGGGCTCACCGCGGCCTCGGCCCTGTGCCGGGCGCTCCGGGGTGCCGCGTGGTGACCCCGACACCGGCGCGGGCGCGTGGTGGTCCAGGGCGGGAACGTCTCGACCGCCCTCGGGCTCCTGGTGTTCGCCGTCTCCGCCGGCTGGGCCGTGGACGGCCGGCGGGGCTCCGGGCCCGCTGGTGACCGGCCTCGGCACGGGTTCCTGATCCCGCCGCTGTTCTACGTCATGCCGGCCGCGTCGTCCGGGACCGAGGTGGGGTCCGCCTCCGGAGTTCTGGACGCCGTAAGGCGATTGACCGGCGCGGTGGGCGTGGCGCCACCGGTCGCCGTCCGGACGTTCCTCACGGACCACGGCGGCGCGGCCTCCACCGCCCGGTCCGCCAAGGCCCCCTGGCCACCCCCTGGTCCTGCACGCGGGCGCCCTGGCCCGTCCGTACGCCTTCCCCCCGGCCGTCCGCGGGCATGCCGAGGGGCTCAAGGCGCAGGCGGGCCCACGCGAAGGCAGGCCCACGCACGACAAAGCGCCGAGTCACGGGACCGTCCGTGACTCGGCGCTTTGGGTTGTGACCGCCCGACGGTGCGAGGCTGGCGCGACAGGACGTTCGCGCCGCCGGGCGGGGCAGGTGACTTGTGTACAGGGGACTCTGTGCGTGGCCCCTGTACACAAGTGGCTGGGACCGTGGCGGGCGGGCGACGGGAGCTTCGGCTTCGTCTCCCTCAGGTCAAGAGACGGGCCTCGGAACCCATTACCACCGCACTGGCTCGCACGCTCGCCACGGTCCTCACGCGGCGCCGGTCACGAGGACCGGCGCTGTCCGCCCTCACCGCGTACCACCCCTCATCCGGGTCCGCGGTTCGGGCTCAGCACCCGGGGCCTGACCTCCCGTCAGACCCCCGGCACAGCTGGGTGGCTCAGGCGTCGCGCAGGGCGCGGACGGCCTCCTCGACGCGCTTGCCGTAGTCGGCGTCCGCGGCGTGGAAGTGAGCCAGGTTCTTCTCGATGACGTCCTCGAGGGTGACCTGCGACAGGCCGCCGGCGATGTTCGCCACCAGACGCTGCTTCTCGGCCTCCGACATCAGACGGTAGAGCTCACCGGCCTGGAAGAAGTGGTCGTCCTTCGTGTGGGCCGGGGCCTCGTGGGTGCCCGTGTAGCCGGAGACGGCCTTCGGGGCGCCCAGGGCGAGACCGGTCTCGGTCGGACCCTGGTACGAGTTGGGCTCGTAGTTCTTGTCGTGGCGCGAGCCGTTGCGCAGCGCCATGACACCGTCGCGGCCGTAGTTGTCGGCCTGCGTCGCCTTCGGGGCGTTGACCGGCAGCACGGTGTGGTTCACGCCGAGGCGGTAACGCTGGGCGTCGGCGTACGCGAACAGTCGGCCCTGGAGCATCTTGTCCGGCGAGGCGGTGATGCCCGGGACGAAGTTGTTCGGGGAGAAGGCGGACTGCTCGACCTCGGCGAAGACGTTGTCCGGGTTGCGGTCGAGGACCAGACGGCCCACGCGCTGCAGCGGGTAGTCGGCGTGCGGCCACACCTTGGTGAGGTCGAACGGGTTGAAGCGGTAGTCCGCGGCCTCGGCGGCGGGCATGATCTGGACGTAGAGGGTCCAGCTCGGGTTCACACCGCGCTCGATGGCCTGGAGCAGGTCCGTCTGGTGCGAGTTGGCGTCCTTGCCGACCAGCTCGGCGGCCTGCTCGGACGACAGGCAGCGGATGCCCTGGTTCGTCTTGAAGTGGTACTTGACGAAGAAGGCCTCGCCGTTCTCGTTCGTCCACTGGTAGGTGTGGGAGCCGTAGCCGTTCATGTGACGGTACGACGCCGGGATGCCGCGGTCACCCATCAGCCAGGTGATCTGGTGCGTCGCCTCGGGGGCGTGCGCCCAGAAGTCCCAGACGTTGTCCGGCTCCTGCTTGCCCGTGAAGGGGTCGCGCTTCTGGGAGTGGATGAAGTCGGGGAACTTGATCGGGTCCTTGATGAAGAACACCGGGGTGTTGTTGCCGACGAGGTCGTAGTTGCCCTCTTCGGTGTAGAACTTCAGCGCGAAGCCACGCGGGTCGCGGACGGCGTCCGCGCCACCGAGGGAGTCGGCGACGGTGGAGAACCGCAGGAAGGTCTCGGTCTTCTTGCCGACCGTGTTCAGGAACGCGGCGCTGGTGTACGCGGTGACGTCGTCCGTCACCTCGAAGTAGCCGTAGGCGCCCGAGCCGCGGGCGTGCACCACGCGCTCCGGGATGCGCTCGCGGTTGAAGCGGGCGAGCTTCTCCAGGAGCTGCTGATCCTGGATCAGGAGCGGGCCACCGACGCCGGCGGTGGCGGAGTTCTGGTTGTCGGCGACCGGGGCGCCGGACTCGGTCGTCAGCGTGCGCTTCGACATGGTGACCTTCCGTACGGGAAACTGCTGAGACGGAAGGCGTCTTCCGTCATGCGGAACAGCCTAATTTCGGCGTGAACACGACGTCAACAGTTTGTTGAAAAGAAAGAGTGGAGGTGATCCGGACGGTGCCGGCGCTTGGGCGCGACAGGACAGGTGTCAGCACCGGCACCATCCGGAAACTCGGGGCCCCCGTGAGGGGGGCGCTCAGGTCCGCGTGGCGGACCCGGGGGCGGGCCTGAGGATCAGACCTGGGCGCCGGAGAGGCGCTCGACCGCGCGGAGCAGGGCCGAGTGGTCCAGGCCGCCGTCACCCTGGGCGCGCAGCGAGGCGACCAGCTGGGCGACGACCGCGCCGACCGGGAGGGCCGCACCGACGTTGCGGGCGGCGTCGGTGACGATGCCCATGTCCTTGTGGTGCAGGTCGATCCGGAAACCGGGCTTGAAGTCGCGGTTCAGGAAGTTGTCCTTCTTGCGGGTCAGGACCGTGGAGCCGGCCAGACCGCCGTTGAGGACGTCCAGGGCGGCCTGGAGGTTCACGCCCGACTTCTCCAGGAAGACGACGGCCTCGGCGCACGCCTGGATGTTGACCGCGACGATGAGCTGGTTGGCGGCCTTCACCGTCTGGCCGGAGCCGTGCGGGCCGCACAGGACGATGGTCTTGCCGAGCGTCTCCAGGATCGGGAGGGCCGCGTCGAAGTCGGCCTGCTCGCCACCCACCATGATCGACAGGACGGCCTCGATGGCGCCGGCCTCGCCGCCCGACACCGGGGCGTCGATGACGCGGATGCCCTTCTCGGCGGCGTTCTTGGCGAGGTCGACCGAGGTCTGCGGGGTGATCGACGACATGTCGATGATCAGCGCGCCGGACTTCGCGTTCGCGAGGATGCCCTCGGGGCCGTAGTTGATGGCCTCGACCTGCGGGGACGCGGGCACCATCGTGATGATCACGTCGGCGTCCTTGACGGCCTCGGCGATCGAGCCGGCCGCGGTGCCGCCGGCCGCGGCCAGGCGCTCCAGCTTGTCCTGCTCCAGCGTGAAGCCGGTGACCGAGTAGCCCGCCTTGATGAGGTTCTCGGACATGGGGGAGCCCATGATGCCGAGGCCGATCCAGGCGATCGAGGGAAGCGCGGTGGAGGTGCTCATGATGAGGGTCCTTCTCTTAATGCTTTGTACGAAAAGTGCGGGAGGTGCCTGGCTGATCGCCCGGACTTTGTCCGCCTACTTGGCGGCGCGGGCCTCGGCGGGCAGCCACGCGAAGGACGCGGCCGCATCGGCGGCCTTGTACTCCAGGCCCACGTAGCCCTCGTATCCGGCCTTCTTCAGCTGATCGAGGAGCTCTTCCAGGGGGAGCTCGCCGGTGCCGGGGGCGCCGCGACCAGGCTTGTCGGCGATCTGGACGTGTCCGGTCTTGGCGGCGTACTTTTCGATGACCTCGAAGAGGTCCTCATCGTTCATCGCCAGGTGGTACAGGTCGAGCAGGAACTTGGCGTTGCCGAGGCCGGTGGCCTCGTTCACCTTGTCCACGATCTCGATGCCGGCCGGGGCGCTCACCAGCGGGTAGAGCGGCGACTCCGGCTTGTTGAGGGTTTCGATCAGGAGGACGGCGCCCACCCGGTCCGCGGCCTTGGCGGCCGTGACCAGGTTCTTGAGGGCCAGCTCGTCCTGGACCGCGGGGTCCACGCCGTCGACGCGGTTGCCGTAGAGGGCGTTCAGCGCCTTGCAGCCGACCGAGGCCGCGAAGTCGGCGGCCACGTTGATGTTGGCGTTGAAGCGGTCCGACTCCTCACCGGGTACCGAGACCGCGCCGCGGTCCGGGCCCGGCAGTTGGCCGGCGTAGAAGTTCAGGCCCACCAGCTGCGTGCCGGCGTCCTCGAGAGCCTTCTTGAGGGCGTCCAGCTCCGCTTGGGCGGGAGTGGGGGTCTCGATCCAGGGCCACCACAGCTCGACCGCCGTGAAGCCGGCCGCGGCGGCTGCCGCGGGGCGCTCCAGGAGCGGGAGTTCCGTGAAGAGGATCGAAAGGTTTACATCGAAGCGCTGGTCCGTGTATCCCATGAGGGGTGTGCGCTCCTTCCGTATTGCGGAAGTTAGTTTCTGCTTGATGGAAGACTGCATCGAGGTTCGCGTGGCTGTCAAGTGCGCACTCCCGAAAAGTCCCACCTGCGGGGTAGCTTGACCCGCGTGCGATTGAGAGTGGAGTTCACGACCGAGCCCTTCGACCTCGAAGAGGCCCCCGCCCATGCCGTGGCCGCGCGCGAGGTCATCCAGAAGGCGCGGCTGGACGCGGTGGACGTCGGCCCGTTCGGCAACACCGCCGAGGGGGAGTCCGACGAGGTGCTGACCGCCGTGGCCGCGCTGCTGCGCAATTCGCTGGAGGCCGGCGCCACCCGGGTGTCGCTCCAGGTCAATGTGATCGCGGAAGGCGCCACCCCATGACCGAGCCCCGCGACCACCCCTTCGTCGCCGCCGTGAAGCCGCTGGTGGACGCCATGGGCGGCGAGCTGATGGACCCCGCCCAGGCGCAGCCCGACGACGTCGTGCTGAGCTGGGAGGGGCGGGAGCTGCTCGCCGTCCGGCTGCCCCAGCTCTCCGACTCGCTCGACCACATCCTGGCGGCGCTGGAGCGTCGGCACGGCGTACCGTTGGCTCAGCTCGACCGGAAGTCCAAGCAGGACGTGGTGCGGATACTGGAGGCGCGCGGTGCCTTCTCCGTGCGGCACGGCGTGGAGACGGTCGCGGGCGCCCTGGGCGTCAGCCGCTTCACCGTCTACAACTACCTGAACAGGGACTCGGGCCCTTCCAAGGGAGCCGATAAGAGCAGCCGGCAGTGAGTGCCCCCTGACCTACCGTGACGAGCCGCCGCCCGATTCACCCGGGCGGCGGCTTTTGTGTACGGGAAGTTTCAACAAAGTGTTGACGACGTGTTGTGGAGGGCGTTAGCTATGCGCAGCCCGTCAAAAGCAACAACAGGCCACGGAGGCCTACCGTGACTTCGAGTCCGACCCCGGGTCTCACCCGGTTCAACGCCTTGGACGACAGCGCGGCCACGGCCGCGCTGCACGAGGTGTGCGCCAGTTCGGCGTGGGGCGGCAAACTGCTCGCCCAGCGCCCCTTCGCCACCGTCGAGGCACTCTTCTCGGCCAACGAGTCCGCCATGGCGGAGCTCACCGCCGAGGACCTCGCGGAGGCGATGGCGGGGCACGCGCCGATCGGCCGCCCGAAGCCGGGGGACCCGACCTCCGCCCGCGAGCAGCGCGGCATGGCCGGCGCCTCGGAGGAGCTCCGCAACGAACTCCTCGAACTGAACCTGGCGTACCAGGACAAGTTCGGCCACGTCTTCCTCATCTGCGCCACCGGTGCGACCGGTGAGTTCATGCGGGACGCGGTCAAGGTACGGATCGACAACTCGCCGGAACAGGAGCGGGAGATCGCCCGCGGCGAGCTCGTGAAGATCAACCGGATCCGCCTGACCCGACTCGTGGAGGAAGAGAGCGCATGAGCACTGACACGACCGCTTCGGTGTCCACGCACATCCTGGACACCAGCGTCGGCCGCCCCGCCGAGGGCGTCGCCATCTCCCTGTCGGCCCGTACGGGCCTCGACGGGCAGTGGGCGGCCCTGGGCGCCTCCGCCACCGACGCGGACGGCCGATGCAAGGACCTCCCGGCCCTGCCGGAGGGAACCACCCACGTACGTCTCGACTTCGAGACCGAGACGTACTTCGCTGATAAGCACAGTTCGAAGAAGCAAGCCGAGGCGCAGCAGGACGCCCCCCGCGTAAGGGACAGCGGTGCGTTCTTCCCCGAGGTCACCATCACTTTCGCGGTGAACCCGGGCGAGCACTACCACGTACCGCTGCTGCTCAACCCGTTCGGCTACTCCGTTTACCGAGGGAGCTAGCATGGCCACGATTCTGGGCCAGAACCAGTACGGCAAAGCAGAGAACCGCGTCGTCAAGATCACGCGGGACGGCGACACCCACCACATCAAGGACCTGAACGTCTCGGTCGCCCTTTCCGGCGACATGGACGATGTCCACTACTCCGGCTCGAACGCCAACTGCCTGCCGACGGACACCACCAAGAACACGGTGTACGCGTTCGCCAAGGAGCACGGCATCGAGTCCGCCGAGCAGTTCGGCATCCACCTGGCGCGTTGGTTCGTCAACAGCCAGGAGCCGATCCAGCGTGCGCGCATCCGGATCGAGGAGTACGCCTGGGACCGCATCCCCACCTCCGACGCCAACTCGAAGTTCATCGGGTCGGACGAGGTGAAGCACTCCTTCGTCCGTCAGGGCCAGGAGACCCGGGTCACCCAGATCACGTACGACGGCACCAACTGGGAGGTCATCTCCGGCCTCAAGGACCTCGTCGTCATGAACTCCACGAACTCCGAGTTCTGGGGTTACGTGAAGGACAAGTACACGACCCTGAAGGAGGCCTACGACCGCATCCTGGCCACCCAGGTGTCGGCTCGCTGGCGCTACAACTGGTCGGACGACGAGCAGCGGATGCCGAACTGGGAGAAGTCCTACGCCGAGGCGCGCAAGCACATGCTCCACGCCTTCGCGGAGACCTACTCCCTCTCGCTCCAGCAGACCCTGTACCAGATGGGTTCGCGCATCATCAACCACCGTTCGGAGATCGACGAGGTCCGCTTCTCGCTCCCGAACAAGCACCACTTCCTCGTCGACCTGGAGCCCTTCGGTCTCAAGAACGACAACGAGGTCTACTTCGCCGCGGACCGGCCGTACGGTCTGATCGAGGCGACGGTCCTGCGTGACGGCGTCGACGCCCGTATCCCCGTGGACATGACCAACCTCTGATGCGACACGCCCGTCCCGGGGCTCCGCAGTGGCCCCGGGACGGCGCGACACCTCCACACCTTCTGAATCGGCACCCGGACGCATCACACGGGGCGGCAGTACTGTCAGCTGTCAAGGCCCCCGGCTCCGGCACTCAATTCCCCTGGGTTTTGCCGGGCCCGCACCGCCACTGAAAGTACGAGGACGTCCCATGGCAGCATCAGCAGCCCCGGACAGCGCCGCCGAGCGCATCGTCATCCAGAACTGCGCGATCGCGACCGTCGACGCCAACGACACCGAATACGCCTCGGGTCACATCGTCGTCGCCGGCAACAGGATCGAGTCCATCGGCGCGGGCAGGGCCCCCGAGAACCTCGACAACGTCGTCCGCCGGATCGACGGCACCGGGCACCTCGTGACCCCCGGTCTGGTCAACACGCACCACCACTTCTACCAGTGGATCACGCGTGGTCTGGCCACCGACCACAACCTCTTCGACTGGCTCGTCGCGCTGTACCCGACCTGGGCGCGCATCGACGAGCAGATGGCGTACACGGCCGCCCAGGGTTCCCTGGCGATGATGGCCAAGGGCGGCGTCACCACCGCCATGGACCACCACTACGTCTTCCCCAAGGGCTCCGGCGACCTCTCCGGGGCGATCATCCGCGCCGCTTCCGAGATGGGCGTCCGCTTCACCCTCGCCCGCGGCTCGATGGACCGCAGCGTGAAGGACGGCGGCCTGCCGCCTGACCACGCCGTCGAGACCCTCGAAGGCGCGCTCGCCGACACCGAGGCGACCGTCAAGAAGCACCACGACCACTCCTTCGACGCGATGACCCAGGTCGCCGTCGCGCCCTGCTCCCCCTTCTCGGTCTCCACCGAGCTGCTCAAGCAGGGTGCCGAGCTGGCCCGCCGGCTGGGCGTGCGCATGCACACACACGGCAGCGAGACCGTCGAGGAAGAGCAGTTCTGCAAGGAACTGTTCGGCATGGGCCCCACCGACTACTTCGAGTCGACCGGCTGGCTCGGCGAGGACGTGTGGATGGCGCACAGCGTCCACATGAACGACTCCGACATCGCCGCGTTCGCCCGCACCAAGACCGGTGTCGCGCACTGCCCGTCCTCCAACGCACGTCTGGCCGCCGGCATCGCCCGGGTCCCGGACATGCTCGCCGCCGGCGTACCCGTCGGCCTCGGCGTGGACGGCACCGCCTCCAACGAGTCCGGTGAGCTGCACACCGAGCTGCGCAACGCGCTGCTCATCAACCGCCTCAACCCCGTCCACCGCGAGCGCGCCCTGAACGCGCGCCAGGCCTTGCGCCTCGGTACGTACGGTGGCGCGCAGGTCCTCGGCCGCGCCGACAACATCGGCTCGCTGGAGGCCGGCAAGCTCGCCGACCTGGTGATGTGGAACCTGGGCACCCTCGCCCACTCCTCCATCGCCGACCCGGTCACCGCGCTCGTGTTCGGCGCGGCCGCCCCGGTGACCCTCTCGCTGGTCAACGGCAAGCAGATCGTGGAGAACAACCGACTGCTCTTCGCCGACGAGGACGCGATCGCCGTGTCCACGCGGGAAGAGGCCCGGCGCCTGGCGCGCATCTCCGCCCAGGCCTGATCCCCCGGCCGGCGCCGGGGCACCCCACCCGGCCACCGCCGGGAGGTACTCCCAGGACTCCGGCCGGGGGGGACGGCCCCCGGCCGGCGGCCGCGGACCCGAGCGGGGTCCGCGGCAGCCGTCCCGGGAAGCGCCCGAGGAACATTCCGAAGGCGCTCCCGGGAACGGTGACCCGTGACACCGCACCGCACTGAAACCCATTGCGCCACTGCGCCTGCGCCACAGCACCGCCGTACGGTCCCGCGCGGGAACGACTCGGGCGAATCGTTTCCGCATCTCCACGGGCAGGACAGCACGCAGCACCACCACAACTGAAGACAGGCTCGACTCGCACAGCTTTCGCACCACCTCCCTGACACCCACGTCCCCGCCGACGTGTCTAACCGACCGGAGGAAGCCGTGGCCGCAACGCCCAGGTTTCGCAAAGACGCAGTCGTAGTACCGGAGGAGAAGCACCCGGTCGACGAGACCTTGCCTCCGCTGAAAATGTTCACGAGCGGTCTGCAGCACGTCGCCGCGATGTACGCGGGTGTCGTCGCCCCGCCCATGATCGTCGGCCCTGCCGTCGGTCTCTCCGCCACCGAGACCGCCTTCCTGATGGGCGCCTCGCTCTTCACCGCGGGCCTCGCCACCCTGCTCCAGACCCTCGGGGTCTGGAAGATCGGTGCCAAGCTCCCCTTCGTCAACGGCGTCTCCTTCGCCGGAGTGACCCCGATGATCGCCATCGGCAAGGGCGAGGGCGCGAACGCCATCCCCGTCATCTTCGGCGCGATCATCGTCGCCGGACTCGTCGGATTCGTCGCCGCGCCGTACTTCGGCAAACTCGTCCGCTTCTTCCCGCCCGTCGTCACCGGCACGGTCATCACCCTGATCGGCGTCTCGCTGCTGCCGGTCGCCTTCAACTGGTCGCAGGGCGGCAACCGCACGGCCGGCGACTACGGCTCCATGAAGAACATCGGCATGGCCGCCCTCACCCTGGTGATCGTGCTGCTGATGCGCAAGTTCCTGCGCGGCTTCCTTCAGCAGATATCCATCCTGCTCGGTCTGGTCGCCGGAACGTTGATCGCCGTCCCGCTGCACATGACCAACTTCGACGCCATCCGCGACGCGGACATCGTCGGCTTCCCCACCCCGTTCCACTTCGGCGCACCGCAGTTCCAGGTCGCCGCCATCATCTCGATGTGCATCGTGATGCTCGTCTGCATGACGGAGTCCACCGCCGACATCCTGGCCCTCGGCAAGATCGTGGGCCGGCCGGCGGACGCGAAGACCATCGAGGGCGGCCTGCGCGCCGACACCCTCGGCAGCGCGCTCAGCCCGCTGTTCAACGGCTTCATGTGCAGTGCCTTCGCCCAGAACATCGGGCTTGTCGCGATGACCAAGGTGCGCAGCCGGTTCGTCGTCGCGGCCGGCGGCGGCATCCTGATCCTGCTGGGTCTGTGCCCGGTCGCCGCCTCCGTCATCGGCGTGGTGCCGCTGCCCGTACTCGGCGGCGCCGGCATCGTCCTGTTCGGCTCGGTCGCGGCCAGCGGCATCCAGACGCTGGCCGGCGCGGCGATGGAGAAGGGCGAGAACGCCCTGATCGTGGCGGCCTCGGTCGGCATCGGCCTGATCCCGATCGCGGCGCCCGGCTTCTACCACGCGTTCCCCAAGGACCTGCTCGTCGTCCTCGACTCGGGCATCAGCACGGGCTGTGTGGTGGCCATCGTGCTGAACCTGGCCTTCAACCACCTCGGCGCCAAGAAGGAACCGGCCGCCGAGGCCGCCGCGGAACCGGCGTTCGTGCACTGAGTGTTCGCGCACCGAGCCTTCGCGCACCGAGCGTTCGTGTGCCGAGTGTGCCGCGCGCG
>NZ_SSBJ01000063.1 GCF_004795055.1 Streptomyces sp. A1136 | reverse complement strand
GTCCTTCTCGGTTACGAGAGAAACCATAACCACCCGACCATCCAATGTCTACTCCAGCCGACACAGATTTCCGCGTGTTCGGGAGAAAGACAGTCACCCTCGAACGAAGCAAGGACACAGACGCCGACCCCACGGCACGCGCCCCCCACCGGGACCCCCCAAACGGACCCCGGCCAAGCCCCTGAAGAAGGCCGGCGGTCAGGCCCGCGAGGTCGAGCCGGCCCGGCCCGGTTCAGGCGCTGCGGGGTTTGCGGCCGGCAGTCTTCTTCGTCGGAGTCTGCTTCGCGGCCGTCTTCTTCGCCGCTGTCTTCTTGGTGGTTTTCTTCGCGGCGGGCAGGTCGTGGACGGTGGCATCGGCGCCGGTGCGGGAGGCTTTGGCGTGGCTGACGGATTTCTCCAGCATGGCCATGAGGTCCACGACCTCCGCCGAGGCCGGGGCGGGAGTCTCGACCGGCTCGGGGCGGGTGCCGGCGGTCTTGGCCTCGATCAGTCTTTCCAGCGCCTCGCGGTACTCGTCGTGCATCTCGCCGGTGTCCCGGCCGGCGAGGGTGTCCGCGAGTGCGATGGCCGCCTCGATCTCCTCGTCGGAGACCTCGACGTCGGGGACGTCGACCTGGGAGGCGTCGCGGATCTCGTCCGGCCACCGCATCCCGTGCAACACGATCACATCGTCAAGCACGCGCAACAGTCCGAGCCGCTCCCGGTCGCGCATCGCGAACTTGGCCACCGCCACCTTCGAGGACCGCTCCAACGCCTGGCGCAGCAGTTCGTACGGTTTGGCGGCGACGCCTTCGGCGGCCAGGTAGTAAGAGGCGCCGATGCGGATCGGGTCGATGCTCTCGGTGGGCACGAACGCGACGATCTCGATGGCCTTCGCCGTCGGCAGGGGAAGGGCGTCCAGGTCCTCGTCGGTGACCGGGATGATGCCCACCGCCGTCTCGTATCCGCGGGTGATCTCCTCCGAGGTCAGCTCCTTTCCGTCGGCCTCGCACACCTTGCGGTAGCGGATCCGGCCTCCGTCGGCGGTGTGGAACTGGTGGAGTGAGATCGAGTGCGACTCGGTAGCCGGAAATACCTTAATCGGAATCGTGACCAGGCCAAAACTGATCGCACCAGACCAAATAGGGTGCATTTACGTTTCTCCTCGCGAGGGCTCTTAATCCAGCCTCGCACCATCACCGGTACCTCCACCGCCCCAGCGGGACCGCCGGGCCCGACACCCTGTCGTGTCCTCCGGCCGGCAGCGCACGCCTGTGGCGGTGGAGTCCGTCGAGCGTTGATCCGGCATGGACCAAGACTTCCTCGACGCGCTCCTCGATGCCGCAGGCGAGACCCGACTCAAGCCACTGACCGAGGACGAAACCAGAGCGGTCATGATGGTCCTGGGCGCCCTCGAGGACGAGACCCGCTCAGAAGAGGTTCGCCGGGCCAGGCGAGATGCGCTTCCGCCTCGGATCATGCCTCGGAGCCCCAGCGGCCTACGGCCCGATGCCGTCGTGACGACAAGCCCCGACGCGGCGTGGCCATGACCGGTCTGCCACCTCAGCCCGCAGCCGTGTCCGGATCCGCCCCGAACCGGGGCACCTCCCGGGCCGCTAGGTCCAAGCGCAGGCGTTTGAAGCGGACGGGGTGCCGGTAGATCCCGCCGTGGTCGACGGCGGTGTCGGCGCTGATCTCGGCGACCAACTCGGGGCAGACCAGGGTCACGTCCAGGACGTCGCGGCTGCCCCACGCCGAGCCGAACCGCATGCCCGTCCAGGGATGCCCGGAGTCGGCTTCGGTGATGCTGCCTGCCGGAGAGCACCCGGGATGCCTCACGCCTGGCGGTGCTGTGCCTCCCTCAAACGCTCTCTGCACGCCGTACACAGGGTTCCCACCCACCCCGTACCTATGGGTGGAGGTCTGACACCTGACACCTGACACGGCCACCGCCGCGCGGTGACACCACCCCTCGCGCCATGCCCGGCAGGGCGGAACGTGTCAGACGTCAGAACCAGGGGCCCGGCCCTGAGAGCTCGGGGTACCCGGGGAGGGGCGTGCATCCCAACCCCTTCAACGAGCCGCAGCAGAACCGGTTCCGCCACCACCGCCCGTGAGCCGGCCAGGGGCAGGCAGGGACGTGTCCGGCACGACGGAAGAACCGTTTAAGCGGCATGAACCACCCCGGCGACCTCGACGACCAGGAATGGCACGCGGTCCGCACCCTGCTGCCCCGCCACGTGCCAAGCGGCCCCGACTACCGGACCATCGTCAACGGCATCCTCTGGCAACAAAGCGGCGGCCGCCGCTGGCACGACCTACCCACCCGCTACGGACCCTGGCACCGGCGCCGAACGCCTACGCCTGTGGAACACCGACGACACCTGGCCGAAGATCCTCACCCTCCTCGTCACCAGCCGTGCCCTCCCCCACGGCACCGGCAACCCCCAAACACCGGCCGGGAACGCGGGAGAACCCGACGCCGACGACTGGAACACCCCCTGGCTCACATAAGCCCGCAAAGCAGGCCCCCGGGACGGCAGTGCGCACACAGTCCGAGCACAACTGACGATGCCCTTGTAGACACACTGCTTGGCGATGAGCCGGACCCTTTGAACGCGCCGGCTTCGATCTGACCGGCAGCCGCCGACTCAAGCTGTGCATGTCGGCCTCCTGAGCCAGGTCAAGGAGCGGAGCGGTGACGACGGCTCGGACGGTGCGGGGAAGGGTCGGGATAATGCCGCGATGATGCCCAGAAGCCTCCGCAGGGCCGAGCGGTCAGCCGGGCCGGGATGCAATCCGGCGGCGGGCAATCCCCCAGACTTCCTCGAACTCCCCGGATCACAGGGCCTTCGGCGTCGACCTCGAAGTAGAACCAGGTGGCTTCCTCGTCCCAGTAGCAGGCCATCGATGTGGTCACCGGTCGATGATGAGGTGCCGGCACTGCTGCCATGACAGTCCCGCCGAAGGGGAGCAGTTCGGGATCGGCTGGGCAGCGGCGACGACCTGTGTCCTGTCACATTCCAGTTGCCAGGTGGTGCGGTTCTGACCAGCAGGCCTACCAGATGGTCTGGTAGTGCGGTCCAGTGTCGTTCTCAGACGAGTTGGCCTTCTCGAAAGGAATCGCGAGGCGGGGATCCGAACCCGAGGCACTCGGCGTCCCAGACACGGCTGTGGACCGGTCACCCCGCGGCCGGGCGACGAGGCCCGTCGCGCTGAGCACGCCAGGCGGCGAGCGCTTCGGCATGGCTGCCGGCCGGATGCTTGGCATACCAGTCACGCAGAAAGCGGTTGAGCTCGAACTGCGAGCCGATCTCCTGAAGCTGGGCAGCGGCTTGGCGCGTGGCGTGCCAGTGGGCGACGGCATCGGCCAGTATGCGCCCTGCACCTTCGGCTACGAATTTCCGCATGTAGGCGTCGAAGTGGAAGCCCTGGCCGATCTCGCGGCGGAAGTACTCGCGCAGCACCTGACTGCACCGCTGGCCCTCGGGAATCACGGTGAACCCGTTCACTGGCGCGGCGAGCTGGCGGCCAGCGCTGCGCGTCCGGGGCGGCGTGGCCGGCGGGGCGACGCCGTCCAATGCGGCCCGTAGCCGCTCCGTCAGTGCCGCTTTCCCACCGCCCCGCGGCACCCCGAGCTCGCGGGCAAGCACGGTCAGCTCGGCCAACGTCCAGTACCAGCGGGACAACTCGTCCCCACTCAACGCCGCACTCAGCTCTGGTCGCGTCTCAGCATCCGTATTCGAACTCACGTCCCCATGATAGGAGGGGTGACACGCCCCGGCGCTCGACGAGACGAACCGGCGACCAGCCGCGACGCGGTGAGAATCCGGCGGCTCGGGTGAGACCGAGTGAGAATCCGCCAGCTGCACTGGGACAGGACAACCTGCAAATCTCAACTCAATGTCGGATCCGACTCCGATCCGACAGCAGCCGTGCGATGCCGACACGAAATTTGAGACCCTACAACCGGTGTAGGTTCTCGCTTGCGGTGTCGTATCGCGATGCTGTGACCTGCGGGTGTTGGCGTTGCCTCACGCGGGTTGGCCAGGGTTCCGTCTCACGGCCGTGTCATTTCCTCGTGGCCCTCCCTATTCCCTAGCCTGCAGTCCGGTCCTCTTCAGGGTCATCCAAAGAGCAGTTCGACATTGGAGTCGACGCAGATCCGACCGACGTACAGTGGGCAGTGCTGGAACCGCTGTTGCCCAAGGGCAAGAAGCCCGGCCGGCCGCCGATATGGACCCGCCGTCTGCTGATCGACGGCATACGGTTCCGGGCCCGCACCGGCATCACTTGGCGGGACGTACCCGAGAAGTATGGGCCCTGGGGCCGGGCATACGACCTACTCTGCCGCTGGCAGCGAATCGGCACCTGGCAGCGGATCGTCCGACCTGGGACATCAACGTCGATTCCACCGTTGTGCGCGCCCACCAGCATGCCGCCGGGGCGCGGAAAAAGGGAACCTGCAGAAGGAGCCGCCCGGCGGCATCGCCACCGAGCCGGACGATCACGGGCTCGGACGCTCGCGCGGCGGCCCCGACCACCAAGCAGCGCCTGACCGTCGAGCAGCGCCACAAGCACATGTCGATTGTGATCACGGCCGGACAGCGCGGCGAATCGCCGCAGTTCGAGGTCGTCCTGGGCCGCATTCGGGCCCCCGGCTGGGTCCAGGGAGGCCGCGCGTTCGCCCCGATCGGGACGGGGCCGACAAGGCGTACGCCTCCCGTAAGGACCGTGCCTACCTGCGCAGAGGCGGTATCCGCTGCACCATCCCGGACGAGGCCGACCAGGCTCGGTAAGGAACGCGGCTCCCGCGGCGGCCGTCCGTCGACCCGGCGGACCACAAGGCGCGGCATGCGTGGAGTGCGTACGAATGGCTGTGACCACTCACACGGCTCGTTCCATGCAGACCAGCTGGTCTCGCTCGTCCCACGACTCGGTGACGGTGAATCCGAGCCGCTCGTACAGGGCGATCGCGCCTGCCCGCCACTTCCACACCGACAGCCCCACCGCGCTGACGCCGCTTTCCGCAGCATGCACGAGCGCGGCACTGACCAGGCTGCAGGCGATGCCCCGCCCCCGGAACGCCGGGTCCGTCCAGAGCCTCTTGACCTCGGACCGTCCGTCGACAGGGGCGGTCACCACCAGGCAGCCCACCGCGGTGCCCCCGCTCGACGCCAGCAGTACGACATCGTCAACAAACACGGCCTGTGGATCCGCGATCTCTACCCGGTATCGGTCCGGCAACCCATCCACATCGGCGACAGCCTCACCCTTCTCAGCCTGCGTCTGCACATGGTAGGCCGCCAGCAGCTCTGCCAGCCCATCCCGGGCGGAAGGGGCCTGACCTGGCCAGCGGATGATGGCAACCTCGCGTTGATCAGTCATGACGTGAGCATCGCATGACACATGTAGGGCGAGAACGAGTATCTTGATCCACTTTCGGTACACGCCTAGCTTGTCGTTTAACGTCCGGGCATCGAACGGGCTCGAACTTGTCCGGCGTCTTCCCATTTCACCGGACATGTCAGGGGCCATGGCCTGATCCTGTGGGCAGGGTCGCTGCGGCACGGAGGCCGTCGTGGAACTGGTCGAGCTCAAGGGTCAACGAGACGTGAGCGCAAGGGTGATGGAGTTCCGATCGGAGCTGTACGCATACATGGTCTCCAGAAGCGACGCACTGTTTGAGTTGTGCGATGTATTGCTGTGCTCCGAGGGGCCGGTCCGTACTCTCGTGGACCTGGCCCTCGCGCCCGAGCATCGGAGGGGCCACGGCGCTCTGTACTCCGGGCTGAACCGGGGCTGGATCGATGTCGCGCGGCTGCGGCGGCCTGACCGGGGTGCCTCTGCCCAGGGCCGCGGACGGCCGCCTGGTGTTGGCGGTGGACGTATCCCCGTGGCTGCGGCCGGATGCTGATACGTGCTCGGACCGCTCCTTCTGCCATACCTGCGGCCGGGGCCCGGGCAAGCACCAGATGGTTCCCGGCCGGCCGTACTCGATCATTGCCGCCCTGGAGACCGGCCGTACCTCGTGGACGGCGTTGCTGGACGCGATCCGACTGGAGCCCGGCGCGGACCTGGCCGACGTCACCGCCGACCAGGTCCGCGACGCCATCGACGTCTCGTGGAAGCCGGCCAGTGGCGGCAGGGCGATCCTGATGTCTTGGCAGTCCTCGACGCCGGCTACGACGCACCTCGAATCGCCCACCTCTTGGTCGGTCTTCCGGTCGAGGTGCTGGGTCGGCTCCGCTCGGACCGGGTGGTACACAAGCCCGTCCCGCTGCCGCGGATCTGCCCACCGCAAGGCGGCCGCCCGCCCAAGCATGACGGCGAGTTCGTCTTCGGCCGACCCGAGACCTGGGGCGAGGTCACCGCGGTGACCGTCACCGACACCGACCGACACAGGACCGCGACCGCGCAGGCATGGCATCGACTGCACCCCCCGGCTCACCCGGCGGGCGGCGTGGCGCGGCTCGACGCCTCATCCATGCGCCACGCTGGCCTCGCCGGCGACCACCTCGCCGATGTCGCCGACGCCACCGAGCAAGGCATCCACCGCATCAACACCAACCCCCGACTGTGATGGTCATTCCTCGCCCATACCGGCCTGACCATCCACCCACCCACACCCACCGAGCTTACGAAAAGATCAGTAGTACGGCGCCTGCCGGCTGCGACCGCGCTGGATCCCACTGCTTCACGCCCCTGCACACGCCCTCCCGACCGGCCGAGACGGGGCGGACAGTGTCGGCTTCCGACTCCAAGCCAAGCGGAGGGGTGATGTGTGTTGCCGAGCGGTGTCGTGAAGTGGTTCGACTCTGACCAGGGGATCGGTCTCATCAGCCGGCAAGGGGGGCCTGACGTGCAGGCAGAAGCCTCAGCGGTCCATGGAAGCGATAACCGTCTGCGCCAGGGCGAGAAAGTGCTGTTCGACATCGTCCTGGACAGTGCGGGGCTGCGGGCCGACAACATTCACCGTCTCAAGGGCGGGAGGGACGGCGCGGCCCCAGCCGGCTCAGCGGAACCGTCTGACGGCCAAGCCATCGGTGTCGCCCGTCCCGACCAAGCGCAGCGCGCCGCACTCGCCCAACCTCGACATCGAGTGGGCCCGGTAGGGGCTGACGGCGTGCGAGCCCGGCTCGGTGTGATCCCCGGTGCGAATATCGCTTGCAGTCGGAGAACGCCGGAGGATACCTGATCTTCAAGATCGACGAGCAGAAGAACCAGATCGTCGTCGCACGGACCGGGGTGCCGCCCGCCCACGACGACTTCGTCGAGGCATTCCCGGAGCGCGAGCCCCGGTACGCCGTCAATGTGGTCCAGTACAGCGCTCATCGCGACGACGACATCCGTGCGGTGACTGTCTTCTCCTTATGGCTGCCAACGGACAGCCCAGTCAAAGCCCAGATGGTCTACACCAGCAGCGCCGCGGCCGCCCCGTTTGCGGAACGGTCTCTGTAACGCTTCCCGAACGGAATCTGTGAGGCCCTCAGGCCGGCAGGAGTGGCGACCAGTGCCCCGCCCCTCCATAGGTGTTCTACCGGCAAGGTTGTGGACGGGTGCAGGTCACGGTTGAGGGATCTCGAACGGGTGAGGGCCCTCCGGGTTCGTGTGGAGTGCGACGTCTACACCGACCGGAAAGGCCCTCGCGGCACACCATAACCCCCGCCATGACCAGGCCCGGACAGCCGTACCTGGCCCGCTGCGAGGTCGAGGCCGGCCGGCCACTGCGCCGGGCCGCCGAACACTTCCAGGTCTCACCCACCACCGGCGAGCGTGGGCCGCCGTCACCGCGCCCTCGGCGAGACAGGGCATGAGTGACCGGGTCCTCGCGCCCGCACCACAGACCCCGCCGAACCGCGCCCTGCCCTGCCGGCACGACTGAAGAGGTGGCCCGGGTCACCGATCTGGCCCAACTGCCGTAACCGGCTACCCGCCCGTGCTGTTTGAAGGGGCGCACGTGCCGTACTCCTGCGGCAGGTCCACATTCACTAGGAGATTTTGATGTCGCGTATCACAAAGGCCGTAGCCGTTACCGCCTCAGCCGCTGCCATCCTCGCCGGCGGCGCCGGTCTGGCGGCCGCGGACGCCACCGCCGAAGGCGCCGCCATCGGCTCCCCCGGCGTCCTGTCCGGCAACGTCGTCCAGGTCCCCATCCACATCCCCGTCAACATCTGCGGCAACACCGTCAACGTCGTCGGTCTCCTCAACCCCGCCTTCGGCAACGTCTGCATCAACAAGAGCGGCGGCGACAAGGACCACTACAAGGGCCAGCAGCACGGCGAATACTGACGAACACCAGGCCCTGGACCCGGCGCACTTCGCGCCGCTATCCCAGACCGCCGTGTGAACCAGCCGCAGCGCACAGCCCGGTACCGATCGGCCTCCCCCACGTCGTCCAAGGGCAGGCCGGCTCCCGTACCGGGCTGTGCGCTGCGGTTTCCGCGATTTAACGAAACGGCTCCGCCCTCGGGGAGGGGGAGCCGTTTGCCGTATGCGGTTGGAGGTGTGGGTCAGGCGCTGACCTGGGCGTCAAGCGTTCGGAACGCGCCGGAACCCTATTCGATCTTGGCTATTGCCCGCGTGCCGTGGTGAATCTGAACGCAAGCAGCCACCCGTGGGGCGGCCGCGGCTGTGACCCCCTCGGAACCGCACGGCGGCCCGGGGGGCCGGCGCCACCGTCAGATGGCGCCGGCCCTCCGGTAGCACCCTCGGACGAAGACGCACTGCGCCCGCGCGGCGTTTGTCTGCACCTCCGGGCGTGCCCGTATGGGGGCATCCTCGGCAAGCCGGAGTGTCTCCGGCAGAGGAAAGATCGTTGGAACGGCATGAACAACACTGCCAAGCGCGCCCTCGCCACCGCCCTCACGACCGCCTGCATCCTCGGTCTCACCGTCACCACCGCAGCGGCGGCACCCACCAACCCTGACGCCCGCATCGCGGCCCCCTCCGACGGCGTCGTCGAACGTGTCGTCGACGGCCTCCTCGGCACCCACAACAACAACGGCGTCCTCAGCAACGGCCCCAGCCGCGTCAGCAATGGCCTCCTCGGCGGCCTTCTCGGCGGCGGCGGCAGCGGCTCGCTGGGAATCCTGTAACGGCGGCCTCGGCGGGCTGTCGCCGACAATTGCGCCCGGCCCTGCCGACCGCTCACCCAGCAGCTGCAACCCGCCCTCCCCGACCAGCAGCGCGAACGCCAGGCCACCCTCGGCATCGATTGGGACGGTAGGGCGGCAGGGAGCCTGTCCCGGTTCGGCCGGATCCTTCCGGCCGAGCTGGCCCCCACGGCGCCAGTTAATCGCTGCGCTCGGCGCTTGCCCGCATCGATCCACATGCCTCGCCGCCCTCGCCTGGACGGCCCTGGCCGTCCAGGAGGCGACCACGGCCGGGGCGCAGGCCACGCAGGCCGCGACGCAGGCAGGGATGACGCCCTCTGCCCGCGTCTATGACCGCTCGGGGGCGGCTTAACGTGACGTGCCGACGCCGGGAGCACCACATCGCCTCTGATCCGGTCGGCCGCGAACACGCACTCGTACCGCGGCCGGCCCCTTCCTGCCCTGGACCTCATGCGGTAGGCCGGGCCCCGATTCCGGCTCGCGTAGCGGGGCATGCGCGACATATGAGCCTGCCGGGCGGAAGGAGGAGCAAATGAGCACAGCCGTCCTGGATCAGCCCCTGTCGCGTACCGCCCAGCCTGCCGCCTCTGCACGTGACGCCGCGCGCGCCTTCCTCGCCCGCGCAGCCCGCCTGCGAGCCCCCGCCGGGAACGAGAGCGTTGACAATGTGCTCCTGGTGGTGGCCGAGCTCGTCTCCAACGCGATCCGACACACCGTCGGCCCCTGCGCTCTGCACTTGGAACTGCTGGACCACTCCATCGACGTCTGCGTCGCCGACCGCAGCCCCCAGCCTCCCCAGCCCCGCACCCCCGGTACCGGTGGAACAGGCGGGTGGGGGTGGTTCCTGGTCAGGCGACTCGCTTCCCACATCCGCATTAAGCCGGTGCCGGAAGGCGGCAAGACCATCTGCGCGGAGCTCCCCTGGTAGCAGCTTCGCCACCTGCTCATTGACCGGTGAGGTCCACGTCATCGGCGTCCTCGAGCCCGGCCGCGGCGAGGAAGACGCGGATGTCGGCCGGACGGTGCGCGACCCCGATCGCGACGCCGTCGTAGCGGACCCGGCGCCAGCCCTGGGCGTCCGGCGGGTACACGATCAGCTTGGCGGCCATGCGCCCAGCTTTCGCCCCGTTTGCCCGAGAAGCACCTGGCCACGTCTGAACGGATGACCCGACCCCCGTCGGCCGCAAACCCTAACCAGCGTCGCCCAAGGGCACTACGGATGCGGAGAAGGGGCCTCGCCGTGACCGGGGCTGACGGGTCCGGGGCGTGGCATCACGCCCCAGACCCGACGGCTTCCCTGCCTCGGGGTCCACGCGCACCTTCGCACCCGTTCCAGGCCCGGAGGGTGCGAGTGGTGCCGGGAGGCCGGTGTTCACCCGGGTGAGGCCGGCAGGGGTCAGACCTCGCCGCGCCAGGATCCGGTCTCGCGGCCGCGGTTCTCGATGTAGTCCTTGAACCGCTTCAGGTCGCCGGTGATCTGGCGTTTGACGATGCCGAGCTTGTCGCCGACGGTCTCGGCGAGGCCGTCCGGTTCGTAGTCGAGCTGAAGCATCGGAAGGTGACGACGCCGGCGTGCTTGACCTCCCCGCCCAGCGTCGTCCACGCGACCCGCTCGAAGCTGCATACCGCCACGTACGAAAGCCGGCAGCAGGCCCGCAAGGCGCCGGCGACGAACAGTCGCTGCCGGTTGATCCGGCGCGGTACACACTCGGGACGGCGCCATCCATGCAGCTGCGGTGGCCGCCTTTGCCCGGCGGCCACCGCGGAAGGATTACGCGGGGGCCGTGTCCTGGCTGCCGGTGTGCGCGACAAGGGCGTGGGCCGCAGTGGGGTGGGCGGGCAGCAGGGCGCTCAGGCCGGTGAGGTCCAGCAGCCGCTCGAGGCGGTCGGGGACGGCGGCAAGGACCAGGGTGCCTTCGACTGCCTTGGCGCAGCGGAAGATGCCGACCAGCGCGTTGAAGCCGGAGGAGTCGCAGAAGGTGACGGCTGCGAGGTCCAGGATCAGGTGCCGGTGGCCTTGTTCGATCAGGGCCAGTGCCTGGACGCGCAGGCGGGGGGCAGTGGCTATGTCGAGTTCCCCGGCGACGCGGGCCAGGACGAGGTCGCCTTCGGTGTGCTGTGCGGTAAGGCTGAAATCGGTCACGGTCGGCTCTCCGACGTCTCGCCGGCGGGGGCGATGGTGTGGGCGGAAACGGTCGCGGTGAGGCCGTCCGCGGCGTGGGCGAGGGGGACGGACAGGGCCAGCAGGGCGACGTCGTCACCGGCCCCGTGGGGCATGGCGTCGATGAGGTCGACGGTGTCCCCTATGACCGCCGCCGCGCTGACGGGCCCGGTGCGCGCGGCGAGGAAACGGGTCAGGCCCTCTTCGCCGATCATGTCTCCCCCCAGGGTGCGGGCCTCGGTCAGCCCGTCGGTGTAGAGGAGCAGTCCTTCGCCCGGGGCGAGGTGAACGGTGAGGGAGGCGAAGTGCGCGCCGTCGAGCGCGCCGATGAGCATGCCTCCCTTGGGCTGCACCGCTTCTACCGCTCCAGAGGCGCGCAGGTGGTAGGCCGGGGGGTGCCCGCCGGTGGCCACCGTGACGGTGAACCCTTCCCTCTCGTGCGGTTCGAGGACGCCGAAGACGGCGGTGCAAAACCGGGTGCCGACAGCCGGGTCGAGGAGCAGCGCCGTGTTCAGCGAGGTGAGGACGATATCGGGGTCGGGGTCGATCAGGGCGGCGGCGCGCAGGGTGTAGCGGGTCAGGGAGGTCAGGGCGGCGGCTTCTGGGCCCTTGCCGCACACGTCTCCGAGGAAGAACGCCCACCTCTTCCCGCCGAGGGGGAAGACGTCGTAGAAGTCGCCGCCCACGTTCTGCGGGGAGGCGGTGGCGTAGTGGCATGCCAGCTCCAGGCCCGGTACCACCGGCAGTGCCGGCGGCAGCAGGGTGCGCTGGAGGGTGGAGGCGAACGCCTGGATGGCGTTCTTGTCCTGGTCAGCGCGCTGCCGGGCCTCCTCCTGCTCGATGCGCCGCTCTTGCTCGGTGCGCAGGGCGTTCAGCGCCGCCAGGCGCATCTCCAGCTCGTCGAGCACGATCGCGGCCAGGTCCGCGAGGGTGGCGGTGTCGTCCTCGGTGATAAGGCGGGGCTTGGTGTCAAGAATGTTGACGGTGCCCAGCCGGTGCCCGTCGTGCGTGATGATCGGCGCGGCGGCGTAGAAGCGGACGCCCATCGGCCCGGTGACCAGGCCGTTGTTGAAGGCGACGGGGTCGGTGAGTGTGTCCGGGATCACCAGTGTGTCGTCGGCGAGGATCGCCGAGCCGCACAGGCCCGGCTCCCGGCCGATCTCGCTGACGCCTTCAAGGCCGTGGGCGGCCTTGAACCAGATCCGGTCCTCGTCCACGATCGTCACGCTCGCCACCGGCACCTTGAACAGCCGGGCCGCCATCGCCGCGACGCGGTCGAACGCGCCGTCCGGAGGGGTGTCGAGGATGTCGTAGCGGCGCACCGCGTCCATCCGGGCCGCTTCTTCCACGGCACTGGGCGTCTGCCGCCCCGGCTTGCCCGCCGGGCTGGTCGCGTGTTCCGCTTGCGGCATCGTCTGTCTCTCCTGACCGCGCCGGCCTCGGTGGCCGACGACGGCCGCAGCCTAGACCAGTCTCCCAACGTCAAGAAAACCGATCGCGAGTAACCGTGCCTGGCACGTCCGGCAGGTAGACGATCCGTTTGGCGGACATGTGCCAGCCTCCGCTCCGTCCCTGCACGCGGCACCCGGAACGGCTGATGGTCGGGAGCCGCCCTCGTACAGCCCGAGCGG
The DNA here is from genome assembly GCF_004795055.1 of Streptomyces sp. A1136. GTDB lineage: Bacteria > Actinomycetota > Actinomycetes > Streptomycetales > Streptomycetaceae > Streptomyces. Next base: position 13,409 of record NZ_SSBJ01000063.1, on the reverse strand, counting down.
CCCTTGCGGGCCCGAGGCTGCTATATCAAGTCAAGCTACTTGAGGAAGATCTCCAGCGGTGATCTGTTGTGTGGGCTGATCTCCTCGTTCGAGGATCTTGAACAGCTGCCTGGAGATCACGCGCTTCAGGCAGCGTTGTGCGTCCCGGGAGGTCTGCCCTCGGTGATCCTGCGGGCGACGTACGCCTCCGTGGCAGGGTCGAGCCGCATGCGGATCAGGGTGATGGTGTGTATGCCCGGGTTGAGCTGCCGGTCTCCGCTGCGGTTGAGGCGGTGCCGGTTGGTGAGTCCGGAAGATGCAGGGATCGGGAAGACGCCGGCGAACGAGGCGAAAGCTGCTTCCGAGCGGAACCTACCCTGAGGGGACCAGCTGACCAGGACCTGGGCCGCGGATGTCGGCTCGACGCCGAGCAGGCCGAGAAGCTCTGGAGCCATCTGCCTCACCAGGGTCAGGATCTCCTTCAACGCATCAGCGTCCTGTTCGCCATGCTCCGCGACGGCACCTTCTACGAGTCCAGAACCCGCACCGTCGCCCTCGCCGCAGGACCGTCCCAATCGCTTCGAACCGGGCACCACGTCCTTGACGAAGGACATAGAGACACCCCCCGACGTCCCGGGCAGGCGCCGAGGGAGCTGGCTGCTCGGGACCAAAGTGGAGGGAACGATCAAGGCGCTGAAGAATGGTTCCGGTCGTAGCCCGCGCTTCGGCAACCGTCGACATCGGCCATGGGCCGTCGCCCTCGCCCTGATCGGAGTCCGGCGCGCGCCCGTCGTTCGCCGGCGGGGCTTATGCGAGGTCGCTTCGGAACCAGTTCCAGGAACTGGTGCTTTCCCACTTCTTGGCCGGGGGGTTGAAGCCGGTGGCGGTGCCAGTGAAGGACCACAGGCCGGTGCGGTTGGTGCCGTCGGCCTGCCGGCCGTAGTTGTAGAGCACGCCGACGTCGGTCTTGCCATCACCGTCGAAATCACCCGATGTGACCTTGCTCGCGTCCGCGTTCCAGCTGTCGCTGCCCGAGTCCCACTTCTTGGCGGGGCCGCCGAAGCCGGAGCCTGTGCTTGTCATCGTCCACAGCGCGGTGTGGTTGGTGCCGCCGGCGTCCTGTCCGTTGTCGTAGAGGACGCCGATGTCTGCCTTGCCGTCGCCGTTGTAGTCGCCGACCGTTACCTTGGAGCGGTCCCAGTTCCAGGAGCCGGTGGTGCGGTCGTCGTTGTCCCACTTCTTGACGGGGGCGTTGAAGCCCGCGCCGGTGCTGGTGAGGGTCCACAGCGCGGTGATGTTCTTGCCGTCACTCTGCTGTCCGTTGTCGTAGAGGACGCCGATGTCTGCCTTGCCGTCGCCGGTGAAGTCTCCGGCCACGACCTTGGAGCGGTCCCAGTTCCAGGAACCGGTGGTGCGGTCGTCGTTGTCCCACTTCTTCACCGGCGCGTTGAAGCCCGCGCCGGTGCTGGTGAACGTCCACAGCGCGGAGAGGTTGGTGCCATCGGCCTGCTGGCCGTTGTTGTAGAACACGCCCACGTCGGTCTTGCCGTCACCGTCGAAGTCACCCGAGGTCAGCTTGGACCGGTTCCAATTCCAGGAACTGCTGCTGTCCCACTTCTTCACCGGCGCGCTGAAGCCGCTTCCGGTGCTGGTGAAGGTCCACAGGGCGGTGTGGTTGGTGCCGTCCGCGTCCTGACCGTTGTTGTAGAGGACCCCGATGTCCGACTTCCCGTCGCCGTTGAAGTCGCCCGTCGTCACCTTCGAGCGGTCCCAGTTCCACGAACCGGCCCCGGAGGCCACGTTGTCCCACACCTTCACAGGAGCGTTGAAGCCGCTGCCGTTGCTGATGTACGTCCACAACGCCGAGTGGTAGGCCCCGCCGCCCTCCTGGCCGTAGTCGTACAGCACGCCGACATCGGCCTTGCCGTCACCGTTGAAGTCGCCCGAGGCTTGGGTGGTGGTGGACCGGTTGGCGGTGAAGAGGGAGACCTCGGCGGAGGCGGGCCCGGTCTGGCCGGCGTCGTTCACGGCCTTGACGGTGAGGGTGTGCGGGCCGTCGGCCAGACCGGCGGTGTCGAGGGTGATCGCGTACGAGGGGCCGGCGCCGGTGTCGGTGCCGACCGCCGTGCCGTCCACGTAGAAGGTCGCGCCGGTCGGGGCACCGACCGCGTCCGTCACCGAGGCGGTGAGCGTGACGGGGCCGGTCAGTACGCTGCCTGCGCCCGGGCCGGTGACCTTGGAGAGCGGCGGAACCGGGCTGGGGTAGGGGTCGGCGTCGTCCGCCCCGAGCCCGGACGACGGCCCGCACAGCGGCCAGGCCCGCTCGCCCTGTCCCTTCAGTACCTTTTCGCCGATCAGGATCTGCTGCTGCTTCGTGGCGCGGTCCGCGCGAGAGGCGTAGGACAGGCCTCCGTAAGCCTGCCAGGTGGACTGGGAGAACTGGAGACCGCCGAAGTAGGTACCGGTGGAGTCGATCGCCTGCCAATTGCCAGTTGCCTCGCACTGGGCGACCTTGTCCCAGGTGGCGAGAGAGGCGGCCGTGGCAGGTGCGGCGGCCAGGAGAGAGCCGGACATTCCGGCGACGGAGGCGAGGGCGACGGAGGCGGCGAGGCGGACGCGCGAGGCAGGGCGGGGCATCGGGATTCTGCTCCTGGAGCTGGAGGTGGGGGCGCCGGAGGACGCGGGAGAGGGGTGCGGTGGTGCGGGGGGGGGTGCGGGCCTGGGCGGCGGAGGGGTTCCCCGCCGCCCAGGCCCTACGGCCGGCCCGTCAGGCGAGCTTGCTGGCGTCCCAGTTCCAACTGCTGCTGTTGGCGCTGTCCCAGGTCAGGGCCGGGTTGTTGAAGTCGCTGCCCGTGCTGGAGAACTTCCACAGGCCGGTGCGGTTGGTACCGTCGTCCTGCTGGCCGTAGCCGTAGAGCACACCCACGTCGGTCTTGCCGTCGCCGTTGAAGTCACCCGAGGTCAGCTTGCTGGTCTTCGAGTTCCAGCTGTCGCTGCCGGAGTCCCACTTCTTGGTGGGACCGTTGAAGCCGGAGCCCGTGCTGCTGAAGGTCCACAGGGCGGACACGTTGCGGGAGTCCTCGGTCTGGCCGTTGTCGTAGAGGACGCCGACGTCGGCCTTGCCATCGCCGTTGTAGTCGCCCACCGTTACCTTGGAGCGGTCCCAGTTCCAGGAGCCGGTGGTGCGGTCGTCGTTGTCCCACTTCTTGACAGGGCCACTGAAGCCGGTACCGGTGCTGGTGAGGGTCCACAGCGCGGTGATGTTCTTGCCATCGGTCTGCTGACCGTTGTCGTACAGCACGCCGACGTCGGCCTTGCCGTCACCGGTGAAGTCTCCGGCCACGACCTTGGAGCGGTCCCAGTTCCAGGAACCGGTGGTGCGGTCGTCGTTGTCCCACTTCTTCACCGGCGCGCTGAAGCCGCTACCGGTGCTGGTGAACGTCCACAGCGCGGAGAGGTTGGTGCCATCGGCCTGCTGGCCGTTGTTGTAGAACACGCCCACGTCGGTCTTGCCGTCACCGTCGAAGTCACCCGAGGTCAGCTTGGACCGGTTCCAATTCCAGGAACTGCTGCTGTCCCACTTCTTCACCGGCGCGCTGAAGCCGCTTCCGGTGCTGGTGAAGGTCCACAGGGCGGTGTGGTTGGTGCCGTCCGCGTCCTGACCGTTGTTGTAGAGGACCCCGATGTCCGACTTCCCGTCGCCGTTGAAGTCGCCCGTCGTCACCTTCGAGCGGTCCCAGTTCCACGAACCGGCCCCGGAGGCCACGTTGTCCCACACCTTCACAGGAGCGTTGAAGCCGCTGCCGTTGCTGATGAAGGTCCACAGGCCGGTGTGGAAGCCGCTGTCCTCCTGGCCGTAGTCGTACATGACGCCGACGTCGGCCTTGCCGTCACCGTTGAAGTCGGCCTGGAAGGTGGAGGTGGCCTCGCCGTTCGAGGTGATGACCTGGGCACGGGAGGTGCCGGTGTTGCCGTTGGTGTCGGTCGCCTCGACGGACACGATGTGCTTGCCGTCCGGGACCCGGCTGGTGTCGAAGGCGTAGCCGTACGGGGCCTTCGTCAGTTTGGAGCCGACCGGCTTGCCGTCCACGTAGTACTGGACGGAGGCGACCGGGTACGTGCCGGCCGTGGTCGACGCGGACAGATTCGCCACGCCGGAGGCGGTGGCCCCGATACCGCTCAGGCTGACCTTCGGCGGGGTGGCGGCCTGGAGCTTCGGCGAGATGTAGGCGCTGATGGTCTGGCCCCAGGGCGCCTGGCCCACCCGGTAGGAGGTGGTCGAGTAGGTGCTGACCATGCCCTCGGGGTTCGTGCTGTGGCCCTGGTTGCCGCCGGTGATGGTCACCACGTCGCCGCTGACCGCGGTGACCATGGCGACGTGCTGGGCGTAGCCGTTGGAGTACCCGTAGACGACGGCGTCGCCGACGTGCGGGGTGCTCGACTTCGTGCCGTACTTGACGCCGTACTCGTAGAAGCTCGCGGCGCCGTCGTTGAGGGTGCTCATGCCCGTGACGTTGTAATGGGACCAGACCCAACCCACGAAGTCGGCGCACCAGGCTTGTGACTGGCCGCCGTGGCCGTCGCAACTGTTGCTCTGGTTGACGTTGTCGTCATAACCACCGTTGGCGCACGGGCCGTTGCCGTTCTGGCTCTTGGCTAGGGCGGCCATCTGGTCCAGCTCCGAAGCGGCATGGGCGGGCACCATGGCGAGACCGGTAATCGCTGCGGCGACGACGAGCGCGGCGAGACCGCTCTTCAGACGGAGGGGGGTCTTGGTGCTGGACATGGCGGTCTCCTCGAATCGGGCACGGCGGTGCCCTGGTGATGGCGTCGGGTGGTGGGAGTGCGCTTACTGCGGTACTGCGTCGGGACTCCAACGCGGGGTGTTACCCGGCGGGAGTGGCGTGCGCCGGACACCCGATCGGAAGTTCAAGGGGTGGCGACGGTGAAACCGTGCGCGGCGATGGGGGCGTCGGCCCGGTTGAGCAGGGTGCGCATCTGCTGCAGGGCCGATGCGTCGCTGTGGGCGCGTACGAAGAGAAAGAGGTCCAGCCCCTGCTCGGTGGGGCGGGGCCGGATGTGTTCCAGGCCGTCGGCGAGTGTGGCGTGCGCCCAAAGCAGGTCGTGGATGAGAGGAGCGGTCCCCTGGGGGGTCGGTCCGGGAAGCGTGCGGTGCAGCGAGGCCTGGATGACCCGCACGAGGGTCAGTCCCAACCGATGACGCGCTTGTCGGCGGTGGCCGAGTCCCACCCGATGACGGTGGAGCCGGCGGCGACCGCGCCGGCCGAGTCCCAGCCGATCACGCCGGGGCCCGTGACGGGCGCGGCGGAAGCGGCGGTGACGGCGCCGGCGGAGAGCAGAGCGGCGAGGCCGGCAACAGCGATGAAGCGGGTGGTACGAGACATGAGATCCCCCTGGGCGTGCCGATGGCGCGGTGTGCGGTGCGGGTGGTGCGCGCTGCTCCGGCACGGTCTTTCGACCCTGGCCTCGGGTGGGGCTCCGTGCCCCGCCGTCCCGGTGATCACCATCTTGCTGCCCCCTCCGTACGGCAGGAAGGGGGTGCGGCTGTCACCAGGCTGCCAGGCACCTTGATGCCGCCCGACCTGCCACCCAGCAGGCCGACTAAGATCAGCCAGGGCGGTTCGACCCACCGTCCGCACGAAGCAGCTGGGGGGCTGAACATGCTGGAAGCACTGGGGCTCGATGGGGACGTGGAGTCCGTATACCGGGGGATGCTGGCGGACCCGTCAGGGGGAGTGGCCGAGCTCGGTGCGCGTCTCGCACTCTCCGAGGCCCGTGTACGCGATGCTCTGGACCGGCTTGTCGACCTGAACCTCCTCACCTCCTCCCGTGAAAGCTCCGGCGGACTGCGGGCCGTCAGCCCCGAGGTGGGCTTGGAGCTGATCCTGCGCCGCCAAGAGGTGGACTTGGCGCGGCGTCAGCAGGAGCTGGCCGCCGGCAAGGCGGCGGCGGCCCGGGCCATCGCCGAATACGCGCACCTGCGCCCGAACACGGAGACCGACGGCACGGAGCGGCTGGTGGGGATGGACGCCATTCAGACGAGGCTCGAGCTCCTGACCCGTGATCTCGCCGAGGAATGCCTGGCAATCATCCCGGGCGGCGCCCAGTCCCAGGCCAGCCTGGACGCCTCGCGGCCACTGGACGAGCAGGCCCTGGCGCGGGGGGTCGAACTGCGGGCCGTCTACCAGGACAGCGTACGCAACGACCCGGCCACGCACGCCTATGCCCAATGGACCACCGAGCGCGGCGGCCAGGTGCGCACCAGCCCCATGCTGCCGCCGCGCCTGCTGGTCTTCGACCGGAGCATCGCCGTCGTCCCTATCGACCCGGCCAACTCCCGGCTGGGCGCGCTGTGCACCACGGCCCCGGGCATCGTCGCCTCCCTGATCACCCTCTTCGAGCAGACCTGGGAAACGGCGGTGCCGCTGGGCGCCGACTTCAAACCGCCGGCCGGGGACGGCATCAGCGCCGGCGAGCGGGAACTGCTCAAGCTGCTGGCGTCCGGGCTGACGGACGAGGTCGCGGGCAAGCGCCTCGGTGTCTCACTGCGCACCGTGCGACGTCAGATGGCCGGTCTGATGGAACGCCTGCACGCCACCAGCCGGTTCGAGGCGGGCCTCAAGGCGGCCCAACGCGGCTGGCTCTGACCGCCTGCGGCGGCTCTGAGGGGTGACTTGGTAGCGCGAGATCCTCGGCAACCTCACGCTCCGCATGCGCACCGGTCTCTTCTTAACCAGTCGACAGGGGGCCGCCACAGTGTCGTTCGGCCTGACCACGGGTTCCAGGGGCGGCTTGCCGAGGGGATCAACGTCGCCGGTGCTTTGCCCGCAACTTCAGGAGGACCACTACGAGCCCCGTGGCCCACACGATGAGGAGGACGACCTGGCCCCATCCCGGCAGGTCCGGCCGGCCATCACCGGCCGGCGGCAGCGACCCGGACGACATGATGGTGTTCATTCCATCCTGCTTCCCCACAGCCCACCGCACATGCCCCCCTGCCAACTCCTTCGGCTTCACAGTGCTGTGCTCAGCCGGGTAGGGTGCGTTCGCCGACGCACCCTTCAAGTCGAAGAAGAACATGCACATCCTGGACGACCGCTCAGGTCTGTCGCCGCGCGCCCTCGCCCTGCTCGATCGCACCGGACATCGGCAGGAGCCGACGGAGCCCAGGCTTCCCACGGAACTGCTACGGGTCCGCGACAACAAGGGCCTGCTGATCACCGCGCCGCTGGAACTGGTGATCCGGCGCGAAGGCTTCGCTCAGAGGTACGGCGGACTGCGCTACACCGTGCGAAGAAGCCTCGCGGACGCGATTCACGGGCGCTCGGCAAGCAGTCTCGATTGGAGCCACGAGCTGGGATCGAACGTCTGGGCCGATCCCGTTCGGGGTTGGTTCTTCGACTGGCACGGACCGCAGGCCGCGCACCCGATCCGCTACCTCCTCCACACCGACGGCCGCGTGGGAGCCGAGAACACCGCCGGCGACGGTGTCTTCCAGGAGACGGACGCATCCATGATCCACCGAATCGATTCCCACGCCCTGATGGACGAAGTCTCGGCTTGGGATCCGTGGCCGATCGACGGCTGCGGCCTCACTGTCGCCCGGCACCTGGACAACCTCGGCGAGGTCACCGAAGCATCAGGCCCGATGCTGAACTGGCGGATGTCCGACGCCGTCGCCGTCAAGGAGTTCGCCTACGTGAGCACGGAGTTCCCGCGCGAACGTCAGGCGTGGATTTGGTCCCGCGGAGAAGACGGCCACCGGCAGGTCAGCGCAGCAACCGCGCTCGCCGCGAGACAGGAGGACCAGCGGACTGCCTGAGGAGGCGCCGAGCAGGAAGACGGAAGGCCATCACCGCGACGGTTGACCCTGACGCAGGGGCAACCTCTCAGCATGGTTGGCACGACATCAAAGGACAAGGCGAACCGAGACAACGGACTGCGCACGACCTATTCCTGGCTACCGGGCCAAAACCCGGCCCCGGCGCCCGACTCATCGTCAGGTCCGGCGTGGTTGTTTCTCCGGGGATGAGTCAGAGCGGCGTTCTCAGCCAACTCCCGGCCTCGCATGGCCGGCCGGCGATGAACCGCAGACGCCGCACAACCCGCCCGGCGATATCGCGCCTGCCCCACCAGCCGCCCCTGACAACCTGGTGACCGTGCGCCCGTACTGCGGGCAGGGCCACGCCGCCGTCCCCGCAGCCTCTTGCGTGGCCTGCCCGGGCCGACTTTGGGGACGCGGATCTTCTCCAAGACCGGCTTGAACTGGGTGCAGTCGGCTCTTTGACCTGGAGTGATGACTAGAGAGCGCGGACGGCAGCGGCCGTCCGCGCTCAGATGGACCTTGCTGGTGAACCCGCCCCGCGAACGGCCCGAGCCCTCACTTCCAGCACCACCTCCACCAGGCGGCCGACGAGGCTCTGCCACGGCGTCTCGTTCTGGTGTTCCACCTCGTCGGCGCCCTGAGGCGGGCGTAGGGGGCGGATCGGTGCGGGCGCCGGCCGCGTGCTGATGCGCGCGGACGATGGTGGAGCCCACCGAGATGTCCCAGTCGATTTCACCTGCCGCGTCAGCTGCGGCCTGGACCTGCTGGAGCAGGCGTTCCCAGGTGCCGTCAGCCGACCACGGCCGGTGGCGTTCGTAGACGGTCCTCCACGGGCCGAACCGCTCGGGCAGGTCCCGCCACTGAACGCCGGCCCGCACCCGGTGCGGAATCCCGTCGATCACCTGATGGTGATCCCGCCACCGGCCACAACGACCGTTGCTCACCGGAAGGAACGGACGCGGCCGGCCCCACTCGGCATCCGTCGGATCGCCCCGCCCCATGTCCACATCAACGATCGGTGGACGACCTAGTCACAGCCCGGACAAGTCCTAGGCGCGGTCCCGGCTGAGTTCCGCCGATTCGGCTGCCTCGCAGCGTGCGGGCGGCACGGCTTCGGCCGTCGTGGTGTACACAGCTTCGGCCGGCAGGCTCCGCTCCAGGGCGAGCAGAATGACGGCCCCTGCCATCGAACTCGCCGCCAGCACCAGCCAGGGCAGCCGGCCGTCGACGGCCAGCAGGCCGGTGAACAGTGACGGTGCCAGGGTCTGGGACAGCGCCCAGGACAGCTGGTAGGTGGCCAGGTAACGGCCGCGCGCCTCGGTGGGAGCGGCGGTCACCGAGAGAGCGCCGGCGCTCGGGCTGTGCACCAGTTCGCCGATCGTGTAGAGGACCAGAAGCCCGACAAGGCCGGCCATCACGCCTTGGCGGGGGATGCCGCCCAGCAGCGCGTACCCGAGGAACGCGGTGGCGAAGACCAGGGCGCCGACCGCGGCCACCCGGGTGCGCCGGGCGAAGCGCCTGCTGACTCTCCCGACCGGCACGCCGGCGAAGGCGCAGAGCGCGGTGTTGACCGCGAACAGCGGACCGGCCACCGAGGCGGGCAGGTCGAACTGGCTCACGGCGTACACCGGCAGCAGCACGCTGAGCGCCGAATAGCCCAGGGCTATCAGGAAGTTGGCCAGGGTGAGCCCGGCGTACGGGCGATCGCGCAGCACCTTGCGATAGCCGGCCCGCTGCCGACCGGTCGCGGGGCGGACCGGGTGGGGGGTCCTGATCCGCAGCCCGAACAGTGCCGCGACGAAGAAGGTGGTCGCGTTCAGCCAGGCGACCGCCAGGAAGCCGCGGTCACCGCCGAGTTGGACCAATCCGGCGGCGAGCAGGCCGCCGGCGCCGAGGCCGGCGTTGTTCACGCTCCGGGCGAGTGCCATCAGCCGGTCCCGGTGCTCCCCCTGGGCGAGCTCGCCGATCAGGGCCTGCTGGGTCGCGGGGAACGCCTGGGCGCCGGCCGCGGTGAGGGTGGCGACCAGGGCGAAGACCGGCAGGGTGGTACCGAGCGGGAAGGCCAGGAAGCCGAGGCCGCGGACCAGATACAGGGCCAGCCGCACCTGCCGGGCACCGAACCGGTCGACGGCCCAGCCGCCGACCGGCATGGCACCCATCGCCAGCAGCCCGGCAGCGGTCAGGACGGTGCCGATCGTCGGCAGTGGCAGTCCGGTGATCCGCTGGAAGAAGACCAGGCTGAACGGCACGTACATACCCGTGCCCACCGCGTCCACCAGCATCCCGGCGACCAGGTTCCGCTCGCCGGGCACCCGGCGGTCCTTGACCTTCATGCCCTCTCCTCAAGTGCGGGGTGAGGCACGGACGCGGGCGGTCTTTCCCGGCCGGTCATGTCGAACAGCAGCTTCGCGGCCGCCCTCGCCCCGTCGGTGCGGATCGTGGCGGCCACGGCGGCCGCTCGTGTGCGGGTCCCGGGGGTCAGGGCCGTCTCGAGTGAGGCGGACAGGGACTCGCAGGTCAGGGTCGGACCGTCGTGCGCCGCGCCGATGCCCAGCTCGGCCACCCGGCCGGCCCAGTACGGTTGGTCCGCCATCTGGGCTGCCACCACCTGGGGCGCGCCGGCCCGGGCAGCCGTCGTCGTGGTGCCCGCGCCGCCGTGGTGCACGACGGCGGCCACCCGGGTGAACAGCACCTGATGGTTGACCTCGCCGACGGCGAAGCAGTCGTCGTGGTCGTCGGTCGGGGCCAGGCCGGCCCAGCCGCGGGAGAGGAGGACGCGGCGGCCCTGCGCGCGGACCGCCTCGACGGCCGCCCGGGTGACGCTCTGCGCGTCGCGGACGGGCATGCTGCCGAAGCCCACGTACACCGGGGGTTCGCCGGCGTCCAGGAACGCCTCCAGAGCGGCCGGGAGCGGGCTTTCGTCCGGCCGAATCCACGCGCCGGTCTGGACCACGTCGAGGTCGGCCGGCTGCGGCCACGGGCTCAGGGTCGGGTCGGCCGCCAGCCATGGGCGGTCGGTGAAGACGTGGTCGCGGACATTTTCCACCGGGGGCAGGCCGATCGCGGCCCGGTGGGTGTTGACCGCCTCGCCGAACAGCGCGTTCATGTGCTCGGTGTTCAGGTCCCACAGCACCCGGTTGTCGGTCACCTCCGGCGGGAGCGGCCGGCCCGGCCACGCGAGCGGCGGGTGGTGCGGCGACGGCAGGTAGGTCGGGAAGTAGGCGGCGAACACATAGGGAACGCCCAGCTCATCGGCCACCGCCCGCGCGGCGGCCGCGGCCGGGATCAAGCCGGTCGCCACCACGACGTCGCATCGTTCGGCCACCGCGGCGACCGAGTCGTACGTCGCGGCGAGCATCCGGGCCGCACGCTCGGAGAGGCTCTCCACCGGCAGCGGCTTCCCCGTCCCGGTCACCGCCCTGGTCGCCATCGCGCGCAACGACTGGCCGAGCGGCACCAGTGGGATGCCGGCACGGTCCAGCAGCTCCGCGAAGTCCGGCGGGGCGCACATCTGCACCTCCGCGCCGAGTGCCCGCAGTTCCGCCCCGAGCCCGAGCATCGGCTCGATGTCCCCGCGTGACCCGTAGGCCACCAACAACACACGCATATCAGGATTTCCCTTGCTTTCCATGGATTCCGGTCTTGGCCGGCGGGGCGTCGCCCGTGGTCTTGCTGTAGCCGAGGGATTCGACGATCAACCCGTCCCGTACCAGCGTCAGGCTCACGCCGCGGGCCGAGTCGGTGGGTCCGTCGCCGAAGTGGTGCCGCCGGCGCACCGTTGCCCGTTCACCGGTGATGACGCCGGCCTCCGGCTCGAACTGGATCGTGTGGTCCTCGGCGAGTGCCCGGCAGAACTCCGGGCACTCGGCGCGGCCCTCGTAGCGAGCTCCGTCAGGAGCCGGCTCCCTGGCCTCCATTACGCAGTCGTCGGCGATCAGGTCGGCGAGCGAGGAGGCGTCATGCTCGATGAAGGCGCGGTTGAAGCAGTGGATGACCTCGGCCGTGGTAGGGAACGTCAATGCCGCAACTCCTCGGAGGCGGAACGATCGGCCTGCCATTTCCCGTTCGGGCCCGGCCGGGCAGCCGGGCTTCCGGACGGTGCAGGTCCCGGCCCGGGCCGACGGCCGGGCACCCCCGGTGGCCCGAAAGGTCTGGTTCGGCCGGTGCCTGCGGGTCGTCGGGTCATCGCGTCTCCTGCTGAAGGCCGATGCCCGCCTCCTCGACCGTGGTGGCGGGAGCGTCGATCGCCTGTTCTGCGGCGCGGCTGACGTGCTCCCATGCCGCCCAGGTGTCCATGCGCTTGCGGGCGATGTCAAACGCGAGGTCGTAGACCATGCTGCCCAGGAGCAGACGCAACGGTGGCGCGTCGCTGTCGACCAGCTTGAGCAGCGCGGCTGCGGCGAGCTTCGGGTCGCTGTCGACTGAGCCCTCGGCGAACTGCTTGGCCAGCTCCTCCCGCAGCGGGGCGTACGCCTCCAAAGGGATCGTGTTGCGCATGGCGGCGTAGAGGTCGGTCCAGTAGCCGCCGGGCTGAATGATGCTTACCTTGACCCCGAAGCCGGCCGCCTCTGCGGCCAGGGCTTCGCTGAGCCCCTCCAGGGCGAACTTGCCGGCGCTGTAGAGACCGGTGCTGGGGAAGCCGCCCAGGGCGGCGATGCTGGAGACCTGCACGAGGTGCCCGGAGCCCTGTTCACGCAGGACCGGCATGACGGCCTGGGAGACCCAGAGGGCGCCGAAGAAGTTGGTGTCCAATTGGGCCCGGGCCTCGGCCTCGGTGAACTCCTCGACCATGCCCATCGACAGCATTCCGGCGTTGTTGACGATGATGTCGAGCCGCCCGAAGTGGGCGACCGCCTCGGCGACGGCGGCGAACACCGCGTCGCGGTCGGTCACGTCCAGCCCGAGAGGCAGCACCCGCCCGGGGTGGGCGGCCGCCAGTTCGTCGAGCAGGGCCGTGGTGCGGGCGGCGACCGCGACGCGGTCGCCAACTGTCAGCGCCGCCTCGGCGAAGGCGCGGCCGAGGCCCCGGCTGGCGCCGGTGATGAACCAGACGCGGCTCGTGGTGTCGGCTGAGACGTGCATGTGCGGTACTCCTGTCTGAGGAACGAGACGCCCCGGGTTCAGTCCGCCGGGGTCTCGGGTGTGGGAGTTTCGGTACGGGCGCCGCACCGCCCACGGACCACCGCGCGGCGGTTCCGGCCGCTGTCGATCTTCCAACTCCCCACCGCACCCATCAACGTCGAAGATCAGTAAGATCCGATAACTGAGGCTTATGACGGGGGTCGGCACAGGTGGAAGTTCGCGACATCGAGATCTTTCTGACGCTGGCCGAGGAACTCCACTTCGGCAGGGCCGCCGCGAGGCTGCACCTCACGCAGGCCCGTGTCAGCCAGGTGATCGGACGCCAGGAGCGAAGGCTGGGCGGCTTGTTGTTCGACCGTTCCAACCGCCGCCAGATCCGCCTGACACCGCTCGGCCGGCAGCTACGCGCCGACCTGCGGCCGGTCTACGCGAACCTGCGCGACAGTCTCGAACGCGCCCGGATGACCGCCCGCGGCAAGACCGCACGCCTGCGCGTCGGCAT
>NZ_SSBJ01000062.1 GCF_004795055.1 Streptomyces sp. A1136 | reverse complement strand
ACATCCGGGCCTGGCTCGCCGACTGGAACGACCACCCAAGGCCCTTCATCTGGACGAAGACAGCCGACGAGATCCTCGACAAAGTCGCCGCCTACTGCCACCGAATCTCTGACTCAGGTCACTAGTACTCCAGCCGTAGATCGTGATCTTCATGCCTGAGTGGCTTGTCGACGGTAGTGGCTGGCCTGGGATCGGGCCTGGTGGCGGCGCCGCCAGTCGGACCAACCGAGCCGGTGGGCGGCATCGTGGACAGGTCGGACGACGAGTGTGATGAACAGGCGCTGGATCTCGTTGCAGGTGAGCGGAATGGGGGCATCGGGTGCGGGGCGGGTGTGCTCGTCTGCGCGTACGACGGTGAGGAAGGCGTGCGCGAGCATGGCGAGGGTGACCCAGCGGGACCAGGAGGCATAGCGGCGGACCTGGTGCTCGGCGAGTGCGGCCAGGCCCTTGCCCGACTGGAAGAACTCCTCCACCCGCCATCTTGATCCAGCGACTCTGACCACCACGGACAGGCACGGGTGCGGGCGAGTAGCAGCGGTAGTAGGCGAGTTCGCAGGTGCTGCGGTTACGGCGGATCAGCAGCAGACGACTCCCGGGTCGGGGGTCGGCGAGGTCGATGACTGCCCAGTCGTAGAGCCGGTGGCCCTTGGCCCCGGCCCCTGCGGAGAGCTTCTGCCAGGCCCGCTTGGGCACCTTCTTGGTCAGGGTGTCCGCACGGAACCTCGCCGCCCCGGTGGTGACTTCGTGCGAGCAGGCCACCGCGAGGACGTAGCCGGTGCCGCGTTCCACCAGTGCGGTTCGCAGCCTGGGGTTGCCGCCGTAGACCTCGTCGCCGGCGACCCATGCGGCCTGGTGGCCGGCGTCCGGGAACCGGGCAACCATACGAGTGGCCGGTTCCGGCTTGGTGGCGAAGGCGGTGTCCTGGTCGGGTCCGGCATCCCGGCAGCGGTCAGGGTCGGAGGTCCATGAACGCGGGACGTACAGTTCCCGGTCCACTGCCGCGTGCCCGCGCCGGCCGGCGTAGACCAGGTAGACGGCGACCTGGGCATTTCTCGATCCTGCCCGCGGTACCGGTGTGCTGGCGCTGGACGCCGACCGTGCCGGTGCCTTTCTTCACGTCCCCGGTCTCGTCGACCACCAGTACCGCCTGGTCGTCGTGCAGGTGGTCCACCACGTAGTCACACACATCGTCGCGGACCCGGTCGGCGTCCCACTTGGCCCGCCCCAGCAGATGCTGCGTGCCGTCCGGGGTCCTCTCCCCGGCCCATTCGGCGATGGTCCAGCAGTTCTTGTGCGGCAGGTCCCACAGCAGTCGCAGCACCAACTTCCGGACCCGGAACCGGGGTTCGACCCGTGTGAACCGTCCCGCTATCCGGCTCATCAGGCCCTCGAACGCCTCCTGCCGGCGGGCAGGGTCTACGCTGTGACCTGCGGCCACCGCGTGATCGTTTGTCTTCACACACCGGTGTCAGGAGGACATGTGCAACGTGGCGAAGTCTGGTGGGTGGAGTTCGACGAGCGGCGGCCGGTCGTGCTGCTGTCGGGAGACGATGCGTCCGGCATCCGGGTGATGCAGGTCGTCGCTCGGGCGGGTGTCGATATCACCGGTCTGGGCGTCGAAGTGGCAGTAGGCGCCGTGGAAGGACTGCCCTTTGAAGGCGTGCTGCGGTTCGCGTTGCCGCGTCCGGGCTTTACCCCTTGCACGTGGCTGACCACCGTGTCCCGGGACGACCTGATCGAGCGAGCGGGCGTTCTGTCCTCCGCGAAACTAAGCGAGATTGAGAACGCCCTCCGTCCCGGTGAGCAGGCGAAGGAGTGGACCCCGGCGACGACCGCGAAGCTCAGCGAGATGAGGAACGCCCTCCGTCCCGGTGGACTCGGGTAGGCGGAGAAGGAACGGAAGCCCGCGACGGCGTGGTCGGTCTCGTCCAGATGATCGACGCTGCCAGCTGCCTCCTCGGTGCCCCTCACGATCGAGATCACGAACTACGGCTGGAGTACTAGGGCCGGCCGAGGGAAACCTGTCGGTGGAGCAGTTGCTCAAGGCGAGCGGCATGGCGTGGACGATCCTGCGACCGACGCAGTTCGCCTCGAACACCCTGAGGTGGGCGGCTGCGATCCGGGGTCGTCGGGGCCAAGGCCGCCGACGCGGTCCTCGATGTGATGGGCGAGACGTGAACGACGCATTGCTGACGGTGCGCGACACGGTTTCGCAGGCACGGGAGCGCCGGCCCGGCCGTTTCGGCAGTGGGCTTCGGAGAACGTCGACGCCTGCCGTTCCCGTTGAACCGCCCGGTGCGGTCGTCGCCGCCACGGAGCCGGACACGCTCGGACGGGGCGGGTTCAGCTCTGGGAGGCGGAGGACAGCGTGGTGGGGTCGACCCCGGAGAGTTCGATGACCCGATGGGCCGGCACACCGGCGGCGAGTGCCCGACGCAGCACGGCGTCGCGGTTGTCCTCGCTCTCGCGGAAGGCGAGCAGGTCCGCCTCGGCGCTCGCCACGGAGTCCGTGGCAGTGGCGCGGCGGACCTCTTCGAGCTCCTCGGCGCCCAGGGGGATCGGGAGCCGCTCGGCTCCGTCGGGAATGAGCCGGCTCTGCTCCGGCGGGACCACCCGCACGCTCGGGGACGCAGGACTCACACCCTGGGCGGCGAACCACGCCTGCACCGCGGGCGTGTCCAGACACTCCAGCTCGCCGACGAGCGCGAGCGGCGTTCCCTGCCAACCTGAAGCGGTGGTCGCGAGGAACAGGTAGGCGTCATCCGTCATCGTGGGTCACTCTCCTGGCACACCGTAGCTGCAGACGATCGCTGCCCTCATACCCCCTCTCAAGGGGAACACGCCGTTGGGTTCCCGCTCCCGACTCGGAGGCCCGGCCTCCCCGGGACACGCGGCGGGCAGGGGCCGGTGTACACCGTTTCCCCCAAACACCGGCAGCTCTAGGATCGGCAGATGACCTTGGAATGGGAACAGGTAGTCGTCCACTCGACAGACCCGACGGCCTTGGGCCAGTGGTGGGCCACGGCTCTCGGTTGGGTGGTGGTCCATTCCTCCGAGGATGAGTTCGAGATCCGCCCGGCGCCCGATCGCCTACCCGGGTTGGAGTTCGTCCGGCTTGACGAGGCCAAGAAGGGCAAGAGCCGACTGCACCTCGACTTCAGGCCCGACGACCAGGACGCAGAGGTGGCCCGCCTGTTGGCT
This sequence comes from Streptomyces sp. A1136, assembly GCF_004795055.1. Lineage (GTDB taxonomy): Bacteria > Actinomycetota > Actinomycetes > Streptomycetales > Streptomycetaceae > Streptomyces. The sequence goes on along the minus strand of NZ_SSBJ01000062.1, from coordinate 23,325 downwards.
CATGGCGCACAGCGTGTCGACATCGGCCAGGGCGATCAACCGTGGGTCGTGTTGGCGGACCTCGAGGGCAACGAGTTCTGCGTCCTTGCCCGGCGGCGCCGGTAGGGCTCACGCCCGGGCCGCATCCCCCTCCCCCGCCAGGGGACCGGGCGGGGGAGGGGGGCCAATGGCTTGACGTCATCCGCCGGTGATCCGCCGGATGTTCCTGGAGACCTCGCCTGCCGCCCGCGCGGCGGCCGGTGTACGCCTGCTGCCCCACTGCCCGGTCGAGTGAGTCGGCGAACCGTTCGACGGCGAGGACCCGGAAGCGGAGACCGGGGCTGTGTGGGCGCGACATCGCCGTGCGATCCGGCCGCTGCGATCGCTTTCGCTCCCGAGGGGTCTCTTCGCTCAGTTGTCGTTGCCCGGCCGCAGGCGCTCCCGGGGCGTTCGTTTCCGGATTCCTGAAGATCGCGGCGGCGGGTACGTACGGGTCGGCCGGCCCGGGGCGGGAATTGACATCCCCGGCCGGCGCGAACTAACGTCCCGCAATAGTTAATGACATAAACCATCCAGAAGATTAAGCATTGTCGGCCCCCTGGGGCTGTACCACCGGAGGAAGGGCACAGGCATGAACCCCGCCCAGCACGGAGCGGCCGTCGCAACCGAGACCGCCGAGTTCGTCGCCACGGTCGCAGGGACCGACCTCGCCACCCCGGTGCCGTCGTGTCCCGGCTGGACCCTCGGGGACCTCACCCAGCACGTGGGCAGTGTGCACCGTTGGTTCACCGAGCTGCTCCGCCGACGCGTCCAGCAGGCACCGACGAGCCGTGAGGTGGACCTCCGCTTGCCGGAGCAGCCGGACGGCCTCCCCGAGTGGCTGGCCGCGAGCGCGAGCGAGGCCCAGGAGGTGTTCGCCTCCACCGACCTGGACGCTCCGATGTGGGCCTGGGGAGTCGACCAGCACGCCCGGTTCTGGGTGCGGCGCATGCTGTTCGAGACCCTGGTCCACCGGGTCGACGCCCAACTCGCACTCGGGCTCTCACCGCACATCGACCGCGATCTGGCGGTCGATGGTGTCGACGAGTTCCTGACCAACCTGCCGTATGCCTTCCCCTTCGCGCCGCAGACCGCCCAACTGCGCGCCCCGGACCGGACCATCCGCTTCACGAGTACGGACGGCGACGGCGACTGGCTGGTGGCCCTGCGCCCCGACGGATTCGCACTGGTGGCCGACCGCGTCGGGCCCGGTACGGCGGACGCGGAGGTTCGCGGATCGGCGGCGGACCTGCTGCTGCTCCTCTACGGTCGCCAGGACCACCACCACCGCGGCGACACCTTCCACCTGCTCGGCGATCGGGAACTGCTCGCCCACTGGTTCACCCACTCGGCCTTCTAGGCTCCGACCACCCCCGCGCGGTTGCTCGGCACTTCGGGCACACGCGTCCCCGGGCGGCTCGTCAGCTCTGTCCGTGTCCGGTGAACATGTCGAGCAGGCCACGGGGGGCGTTGTCGTCCCGGCAGCAGAGCCGGAAGGCGTCGACGGCTTCCGTGAAGGCCGCCGCGCTGCGGGGGAACAGGGCCTTCTCGTATGCGGCGAGCGCGGCCTCGGTGTCATCGGGGTGCGTGGCGATGGCCCTGCCGAGTTCGGCGCCGTCGTACATCGCCAGGTTGGCGCCTTCGCCGGACGGGGGCATGAGGTGGGCGGCGTCGCCGAGCAGGGTCACACCGGGTACGCGGTCCCACCGGTGCCCCTCGGGCAGGGAGTGGATGGGCCGCGGGACCGGCGCGGTATCGGAGTCGGTGATCAGGGCGGTGAGCTCCGGGGCCCAGCCGGCGTACTCGCCGGCGATCCGGGCGGTGGCCACGGCCGGATCGGTGAAATCGACGCCGTCCAACCACTCCTTCGGCTTGTTGAGCATGGTGTAGGCGTGGAGGGTCCCGCCGCTTTCCCGGTGCGCCGTGATGCCCTGCCCCGGAGCGATCGCGAACAGCGCCCCTCCGCCGACCGCTTTCGCGGCGGCAGGGTGTCGGGTGTCGCTGTCGAGGAGGTAGGTCTCGACGAACGACGTGCCCACGTATTCGGGTACGGCGTCGGAGGGCAGCGGGCGGACCCGTGACCACGCGCCGTCCGCGCCGATCAGCAGGCTCGTGAGGACGGTGGCGCCCCCGGCGAAGGCGACCTCGTGGCGCCCCCCTCCGAGGGATCGGACGCCGCTGACCTTGCGGCCCCACCGGACGGTGCCGGCCGGGAGCGAGTCGAGCAGTATCTGTCGCAGTGCGCCGCGCAGCACCTCGGGGCGTCGACGCGCTCCGTCGTCGGGTTCGTCGAACAGAACGGTTCCGTCCCGGTCGAGGATCCGCGTCGCCTCCCCGCCTTCCAGGATGAGGTCGCTGAACTCGTCGAACAGGGCCGCCGCCTGGAGTGCGGGTTGGCCGTTGTGGTCGTGGATGTCGAGCATCCCGCCCTGCGTGCGCGCCATCGGGGAGGCCTCCGCCTCGTAGACCGTGGCCGGGATGCCGTGGACGTGCAGGACCCGGGCCAACGTCAGCCCTCCGAGTCCCGCGCCGATGATCGTGGGAGTGGTCATGGTGCTGCCTTCCTGATCGCGGACACCCGGAGCCGGCACCGGCGCGTCTCGACTGGAACACCGTTCCAGAAGGCCAAGGTGGAACAGCGTTCCATGACCTGTCAAGCTGGAACACGATTCCAGAGCGTTTAGGATGGTGGGCATGGCAGCCAGGGCGCGTCGTTCGGAACGGCGCCAGGAACCGCTCTCCCGCGAGCGCATCGTGAGCGCCGCCGTGGAGCTTCTCGACACGGTGGGCGAGCGCGGTCTCACCTTCCGCGCGCTTGCCGAGCACCTGGCGACCGGTCCGGGGGCGATCTACTGGCACGTCACGGGCAAGACCGAACTCCTCGCCGCGGCCACCGACGCCGTGGTCGCCGCCTCCATCCGCTGCGACGACGGCGAGGCTACGCCGCAGGAAGCGATCCGAACCCTCGCGCTCGGCTTGTTCGACGCGATCGACGCCCACCCTTGGGTCGGCACGCAGGTCGCCCGCACACCGGGGCAGTCGCCGATGGTCCACGTCTTCGAACGCATCGGACGCCAGATCCAGGCGCTCCGCGTACCGGAAGCCGACCAATTCACCGCAGCGTCCGCGCTGCTGCACTACATCCTCGGGGTGGCGGGCCAGAACGCCGCCAACGCCCGGGCGCAGCAGCCGGGCACGGACCGGGCCGCGATGCTCGACGCCGCCGCGACCGCATGGGCAGAGCTCGACCCCGAGCGGTACCCGTTCACCCGAGCCGTGGCCGACCAAATGCGTCGGCACGACGACCGAGCGGATTTCCTCGCGGGTATCGACCTGATCCTGACCGGAATCACGGCGCGAACCTGATTCATTCACGCCGCGGCGGGGCAGCGGTTGGCTACCGGAGAAGGTCGAGGCGGTCGAGCACCTGCTCGAAGGCGTTACGCGGCTCATCTGCTTGCCGGAGCGGTCGAACTCGTCCACGATGCTCCAAGGCCCAACCGTCCGGATTCCACTGGGTACGGTCAGGGCGTCGGAGAACAGGGGAGACAGTGGCAAAGAACAGCAATCCGAGGAAGCACCCCGTGGTGGCGGCGCTCATACCTCTCTTCGTACTGACCGGGCTGCTGCTCGGGCCTGCGGCAACGGCCACGGCGGCCGTGCCGGCTGCCCGGCAGGCTTCCACCTCGGCGGCGCTCGCGCAGCATGCTCTCCCCGCCGGCGCCAACGCGGCGTCAGGCCTCCACGCGCCCACGTCCTCCAAGGCGAAGGCCACCACCGGGACCAAGAAGAGCAAGAAGAAGAGCAAGAAGAAAAGCGGGCTCTTCAAGAAACTGCTGATCGTCGTGGTCGTCGTCATCGCGCTGCTCGTGGTCCTGTACGTGGTCCGCCGGGCCATGCGCCGCAGGTCCGCCTAGCGGTCACCTGCCGGTGGCGCCTCGTCGGAGCGGGACGAGCCCGGCCCGTACCGCCGGTCGTTCACGGTGCGCCGGGAAGCCGGACCGTGACGAGCAGACCGCCGGCGGGACGCGGGACGAGGTCGAGGGTCCCGTCGTGGGCGCGGACGACGCTGTGCACGATGGCCAGGCCGAGGCCGGCGCCGCCGTGCTCGTCGGCGCGTACGCGTTCCGTACCGCGCTGGAACGGCTCGGTGAGGGTCGGTACGAGTTCCGGTGGCACTGGACGGCCCGCGTTCTCGACCCGTAGCACGCTCACGTCGTCCGCGTCTCGGTGTGGACCGTCACGGTGCCGCCGGCGGGGAGGTTGTGGACGATGGCGTTCTGGACGAGGTTCGTCACCATCCGCAGCAGGAGTTCCGCGGAGCCGCCCGTCAGTGCCGCTCCCCCGGTGACGTCGAGCGTGATCCCGCGCTGCTCGGCGAGGGGGAGCAGGGTTTCGGCGGCCTCTTCGGCAACGAGGGAGAGGTCGACGCTCTCGCGGACGAAGGTCCCGCGGTCGCTGCGGCTGAGCAGCAGGAGGGCCTCGGTGAGGTCGATCGCGCGCCCGTTGACGACCTGCAGGCGTTCGAGGACGTGACCTTGGTCCCGCTCGGGGTCCCTTCGGGCGACGTCGAGCAGCGGCCGCGAGATGGCCGGCGGGGTCCGCAGTTCGTGGGAGGCGTTCGCGGCGAACCTCTGCTGTTCGCCGACGTGTGACTCAAGTCGTTCGAGCATGGTCAGGACGTACTGCGCGGTTTCGACGAGGACCGAGCAGCCGGCGCCGAGCGTCAGGATCCGCGGCAGGGACGCGGCCGCCGCGAACCGCATCGGGGCGAAGAACCCCAGCGCCGCGAAGACCAGCAGGTTGCCGACGATTCCGCCCGGCCCCATCGTGAGCACGTCCCGCAGCGGTACCAGGCTGAGTCGGCCGGGCACGATGCCGGCCCCGGCATCATCGTCATCCAGATGAACGACACCGTACCGTGGACCATGCCCACCTCCGCCAGCGACAGCCGCCACGCCGAAGTGACGCCGGCGGCGCGCCGACGACGCGCCAGAGCCCAGGCCACCGACGCGGCCAAGGGCAGCGTCACCAACGTCATGAGCACCACTCCGTTGAACGTGTCGAGGCAACCGTGCCACCGACCGGCCATGCACATCGGAGCGGACATCATGAGCGGCCGCCGTATGACGTACGCGGCGCTCGCCGTGGCGAGGACGGCCAAGCCGAGGAACACGATCCGGCGCGTGCGGCGGGGCGGTGGTGACAGGGATGCGTTGTGGTTCACGCCCCCATGGGAGACGGAGGCGCGTTGCGGTGACGTATGCGCTTTTCGATACGCCCGCGATACGTGGCCGCCGGGTCAGGTCAGCGTCCAGTGCAGGCGCACGGTAGTCGTGTCCGGACCCGTGTCGACCTCCGTCAGATCACACATCTGGCGCACCGCCCACAGACCGTGCCCGCGTGGCCGGTCGGGCTCCGGGGGCAGGTAGCCCGCGTACCAGTCGATGGCCGCGCGGGTGGGGTTGGTGACGTCGCACACGATGCGGCGCCCGGCACGCCGAAGGAGCAACCGGCCGTTGCCGCCGCCGTGTTGGACGGCATTCGTGGCAAGCTCGTTGACGGCGAACAGCATCCGTCGCAGACCCTCGTCGGGCATGCCGAGCGACGCGGCCTTCCGCGCGACGAAGGCTCGTACGGGGGCGAGGTCGGCCCCGAAGCACAGAACGGCTTCCTCCCCGTCGGCGGTCACCGGGGACAGGCCGCGCTCCCAGGGACCGCCCACGGTGTCCGGCGCCGCGTAGTGGCTGCTGCGGTCGGGGGTCGGACCGGCGCCGGTCCACAGCTGCGGGTGGGTACGGCGCGCGCCGTCCACCACCTCTCGCGGCAGCACCCGGGTGTCGTAGGGGCAGACGATCCAGGCGGGGCAGTCGGCGAAGGCGACGTTGATCGCCGCTTCGTACCGGGTCCACTCCGTCTGCTCCAGCGGGTCCCGGCCGTGCCAGACCGGCTCGCCGATCACCCTCACCCGCCGGTGTCGGCCGTCGGCGGTGCGCCGGTCGACGTAGCGGTAATAGGCGCCGAGGGTGCGTCCCGGAGTCTTGTACCAGTCGTCCGCGTCGATGTATTCCACCTGGTCCGCGGCGCCGTCCAGAGCCTGGCGCAGCAGGCCTATGTTGGCGTCGGTGGTCACAGCCAGGACGGCGTCGCCCCGGTCGAGTCCGTCCAGGCAGAAGGGCACGGTGGCGCCCAGGAACTCCTCGTCGCTGCCGTAGATCAGGCCCTGGTGCGTCAGACCCTGCTCGGAATGCGGAGCGTTCAGGGTCGGGGTATTGGTCACGCGGTCTCCTCCCGCGCGGTGACGACCAGCGCCGGCTCCTCGTCCCAGCCCACCACCTGGATCACGTGGCACAGCATCGGCGCGAGATCCACCACGTGCAGACGTCGCCCGCCGGTGAGCCGGCCGGCGGCATGCGCCAACACCCTCACCCCGGCCAGGTCGATGAAGTCCAGACCGGCCATGTCGACCCATACGTCCCCGGGCCACTCCAGGACGATCGCCAGCGCCTTGGCCAGGGCCCCGGTGGTGCGGTAGTCGACGGTGCCGACCACCCGTAGCGTCCTGCGGCCGGCCTGGAACGCCGGTACCAGCCGCAGCACGGTGTCGCGGTGCAGGGGCGGCAGTTCCACCGCGCCCCCGTGGCGCCGGTCGAAGGCGTCGAGGGATTCGGCGTCGAACAGTCGGGCGTCGTACTGGCAAACCGCCGAGGCGGGGCGGCCGGCGAACACCGAGTTGACCTTGGCCTCGTAATCGCCCAGCCGGTCGGCGCCCGGCACATCACGCAGCGCCCAGCCCATCTCGCCGCTGACGCGGAGGCCGGTGTAGCCGACCGCCAGGGACGAGGCGATCTCCCGTCGCAAGGTGTCGACCATGGCGTCGGCGTCGAAGGAGCCGGCCGCCAGATAGCTGTCGCCGGCGGTGGTGACCTGGAGTTGTCCGGTGGCCACCGCCGGGCCGGGATCGGTACCGGCCGCGTCCAACCAGTCGAGCACCCGTTCAGGAGCGCGCTGATCGGCGAAATACAGCACCCGCTCCCCGCACTCCAACCCGCGGCGCAGGTACGTGGTGACCACACGTCGCTGCTCGTCGTCATCGGCGAACGCCAGACAGAGGTGTTCGCCGTGCCCCATGTCCCGGACCCGGCGCACCCGGCACTGCCTGCCGCTTCGCCCCGTCATCTCAGCCACACCGCCTTGACCGCCCCCCACCAAGACTTTCCGTACCAGCGACCACGACTCTACGTGGCCGGACACCTCCGCGAACACGTGTCCCCGGTCTGTTGCTCGGGCGCGCCCGGCGCAAGCTCGCCGACGGGACGGGGCGGAGCGGTTCGGGTTGCCTCCTTGGGCTGGGAAGCCCCCGTGGACCGCTCGGGGGCGTGATCGCGGACCGCCACCCGGGCCCGTCTCGAAGATTTCCGGATGCAGGGGCCAACGATCGTGTGGTTTCGGCCCTCTGATACTTCTTCAGGCCATGAAGAAGATCACTCGCCGACAGGCGCTGGGGATCGGTACCGGGGCTGTCACCGCCCTGGGGCTGACCGCCTGCTCGTCCTCGTCGGCTTCCGCTCCCGTGGCCAAAGCCTCGGGAGCGTCCAGTGCGCCCGTTTCCATACCCACCGGCGGCATCGACGAGGTGTACGAGGGCCGTCGTATCCAGATCACCCTCGGGCCGGGCGGGCACCACGGTGTCGGGGCTCCCACCGTCAAGATCGACGGCAATGAACTGCACCTGATGGGCAACGCGGACGGCAGCTGGGTCACCGTCGTCAACCACTACGAGACCTTCCCGGACCCGATCGCGGCCGCCCGCGCGGCCGTCCGGGGCCTCCAAGGCGCCGAGCTCGCCCCGTTCGTCGCGAAGGAGGTGCAGCTGTGACCGTTCGCAAGAACCAGGCCGCGCTGACCGCCGACGAGAAGCGCGCCTTCGTCAACGCCGTGCTCGAACTGAAGCGGACGGGCGTCTACGACCGGTACGTCAACGCCCACAACTACTACCTCATGACCGACTCCGACTTCGGTGACCGGCTCGGGCACCGGGCGCCGTCCTTCCTGCCCTGGCATCGCCGGTTCCTGCTGGACTTCGAGGCGGCGCTGCAACGGGTGGACAGGAACGTCTCGCTGCCGTACTGGGACTGGACCGTCGACCGCGAGGCCAGGTCCTCCCTCTGGGCGGCGGACTTCATGGGCGGCACCAGACTGGGCCGCGACGGTCAGGTGCTCGACGGGCCCTTCGCCTACGCGGGAGGCAGGTGGGCCGTGACGGTCGGGGTGGACCGGCGGACCTATCTGCGGCGCGGGCTGGGTGCGGGGGTGCCGCAGCTGCCGACCAGAGCTGACGTGGACTCCGTGTTGGCGATGCCGGTCTACGACGCCGCTCCCTGGAACAGCGCCTCGAACGGGTTCCGCAACCACCTTGAGGGGTGGCGCGGGGTCAATCTGCACAACCGGGTCCACGTGTGGGTCGGTGGCCACATGACCACTGCGGCTTCCCCCAACGACCCGGTGTTCTGGCTCCACCACGCCTTCATCGACAAGCTGTGGGCCGAATGGCAGGCCCGCAACCCGAAGTCGGGTTACCTGCCCGCCGTGCCGACGCCGAATGTGGTGGACCTGCACGGCACGTTGGGGCCGTGGAACAACGTGACGCCGGCCGACATGTGGGACCACCGCCGGTTCTACACCTTCGACAAACCTTAGAAGCGGACGGCGACCGGCGCGGCCCGGCGCCGGTTGTCCGGCCACGCCGTCTGCCCCCGGGTCCGGCAGCGGACACAGGCCGGCGACGGGACGTTCCCGCAGGTGTGACGGCGGGTCATGCCGCTGCTGCGAGCGCAGCGTTGTCAGTGGCGGCGATTACGTTGGGGGTGTTGCCAGGGACGGTTCCCGACAGGAGTGGACGATGATCGAGAGCAGTGTTCAGCCCCCACTGAGGGTGGTGCTGACGGACGTGAACGAGCGCGTGGTGGAGGCGTGGCGGGCGGCGTTCGCGGACACCCCCGGCATCGAGATCCGCAGGGGCTCGATCCTCGACGAGGACGTCGATGCCTGGGTGACGCCGACCAACTCCCGGGGCCGGATGGACGGTGGAGTCGACGCCGTCATCAAGCGGTTCCTCGGCTCCGGCATCCAGCTACGTGTGCAGCGTGCGATCCGCGATCGGTTCGCCGGGGCCCTCCCGGTGGGCAGCGCGGTCTGCGTCCCGTCGGGGGCGACCGTCCCCCGGTACCTGATATCGACGCCCACGATGGTGCGGTCCTCGCAGAACGTGAGTGCCACACTGAACGTCGCGCTGGCATGCGCCGCCGCGTTCCAGGCCGTCCACCGGCAGAACCGGTTGGTACCGGGCAGCATCCGCTCCGTCGCGCTGGTCGGGATGGGCGCGCAGACCGGGCGGGTCCCGGCCAGGGTCTGCGCCAACCTGATGTGGACCGGTTACACGCTCTTCCACGACCACTGGTTCGAGGACGACGACGAGTTGCGCGCCACGATCATCAGCCAGCTGGACGGCATAGAGAACGCCCCCGTCGAGCAGCGTGTACGCGTCGTGCCGCCGAAGACCGCCGTGCCCGACTCTGCCGCAGAGCCTGCCGGCCAGGACCACCCCTCGACCACGACGACCGAAGGCCCCTCCCCCATGACCGACCAGGCCGACCCGACCGACCAGGCCGTCCCGACCGACCCGACCGACCAGGCCCCGACCCCGGCGCCGACCCAGCCCGACGGTGACGACCCCCTGGCGCTCGGCGAGCTCTTCAACGACGGCGGTGAGCCCTGGCTTCCGCTCCTGAAGCCCGTTATCGAGGCGCTTCCGGACGCGGCCCGGTTCATCGGGAAGGGCCGCAGCCCCGAGGTCGTACCGGTCCGTGAGCTGACTTTCCAGGCCCTCAAGCCCCACCCGCCCCACAAGTGGAAGGTCGTCGCCTTCGGCCAGAATCCGTACCCGCGGCCGGAGAGCGCGACCGGCATAGCCATGTTCGACAACACCTTCAACGACTGGAAGGACAGCCAGTTCGGCAGGGTCGTCAGCATCCGCTGCATCATCAAGGCGGCGGCGATGTGGAAGTACGGCATAGCCAAGAAGACGCCCATCGCCGACGTGCGCGCGCTGTTGAAGGAACGTGACACGGTCCAGCCGCCCGAGTGGTTCCAGGCGATGCTGACACAGGGTGTGCTGTTGCTGAACGCCTCGCTCACCGCGAGCGGCGACGGAGCGATGGCCACCGACCGGCACACGGCGTTCTGGCGGCCCGTCGCCGAGCGGATCATCGAGGAGATCCTCAAGGCCAAGCAGGACGCCGACGAGGAGGACCGCGGGATCGTGTTCGCGTGGTGGGGGGCTCACGCGCGCAACCTGAAGGCGGTCGTCCTACGGCTCCAGGCGAAGTACCCGGACGTGGAGGTCCGGCACATCGACCACGCGAACCCGGCGGCGCAGGGCGACATCTTCTGCGAGGGCGACCACTTCGCCCTGGTGAACGAGGCTCTCGCGTCGCTGGGTGCCGATGTGATCGACTGGCTGCCGAGCAAGGGGTGGGACGAGGGGGAGGCCGGTACGGCCGGGGGCGTCGCGGCACGCATGGGCGCCTTCATCGAGTCGACCATGAACCTGCACCAGCTGTACCTGGAGCGCCTGACCGGCGTCAAGGACGAGGGCCTGGTCCTGCCCGCGATCACCGGCGTGTTCGACACCCCGCTGATGGACTTCCGCACTGCCCTCGCACCGGTCGCCGAGACACTGGCCGGGCTCGTCGGACACATCGACCGGTCACACGATTTCGGCAAGCGGCGGGCGGACCAGACCTCCGGCAGCCTGTCCGCCGACGCGATCGCCGCGCTCTACCTCTACACCTGTGAGTCCGCCTTCTACCGCGAGATCAACGCCGTCCTACGCTCCCCGGACCGCACCCGGGTCACGCCGTATCTGCCGTACCTGCGGCTGCTGTTCTCGGCGGTCTCGGGGCTGCCCGCCCACACCCAGTCGCTGTGGCGCGGTGTGTCCATGGACCTGCGGGCGCAGTACCCGGTGGGTCGGACGGTGACCTGGTGGGGCGTCTCCTCGTGCACCTCCGAGCCGGCGGTGGCCCGCTCCTTCCTGGGCAGCCGCGGCAAGCGGACGCTCTTCGAGGTGACACCCGCCCGGGCGGTCGGAATCAAGCGCTTCTCCGCCTTCACCGGGGAGGAGGAGTACATCCTCACGCCGGGCACGCAGCTCAAGGTGACGGACGTGAAGAGCGAGCGCGGCGGCCTGTGCACGGTCAAGCTGACCGAAGTGGACGCCGCTCCCGTGGTGTCGTGACCACCGTCCCGGGGCCGTGGACACAGCGGGTCGCGGTCGTCCGGCAGGAGGCGGCCGTCCGCCACCGTGATCGTGTGGCTCATCGCGTCCCCGGCGCGACCGGGTCGGCCCGACTCGGGCGTCGAGGCGCCGCCGTCACCGGCTGGGCCGGCCGGGCGGCGGCCGTCTCGGGCATGGTTTCCGTGTCCGGCACCTTGGGCGTGTGCAGGTTCGACCGCCGGCAAGCCGTGTGTCTCCAGCGTCACCTTCACCTGTCTCCGACCGACCCTGGCGACTGGCAAGCGCAGCCGGCCGGCCCGAGAGCGGGGCGAGCGGTGGCCCGTCGAGCCAGCAGCTCAGCTCCGCGCCGGTCACCAGGGTGAGCCCCGGCGGCAGGGCCGCGATGGCCTCGGCGTAGCCGCCGACGGTGTCGTGGTCGGTCAGCGCGACGACGTCCAGCCCGGCGGCGGCGGCGTTGTGAACCAGCTCGGCGGGGGTGTCGGACCGGCCCGTTGTCTGCCGGGCCGGCGGTGGCCGAGGCCCGCATGGACCCGCGGCGGATGGCTCGATTCGCGCAGCGGCGGGCGGTCAGCCACTATCACGCCGAGGCCCCACGGGCGCGCCAGAGCCCGACCCGGACGATCCCCCGTCTCCGCTGAAGCCGTAAAGCGGTGGACAGCCCCACCGCCCTCGGGGAGCATCTCCGCGATGAACAACGAACCCACGCCCACCCCCAAACGTGTCCGCTTCGTCGAGCTCAACGCGAAGGCGCTGCGGGCGCTGGCCGACGGTGACCTCGCCGGCGGCAGCGCCGAGGCCGGGATCGCCCTTGACGCACACTTCGTCTGTGAGCGAGCCCGCCGGATCTTCGGTTATCGCGCCGACCAGCTCACCAAGGACCCGTCTGCGGCGCCGTGGACGGTGCGGGCCGCCGTGTCCGAGCCGGACGGGGCCGTTGTCGGCGACGCCGGATTTCACGGACCGCCGGACGAGGCCGGCATGGTCGAGGTCGGCTACACCGTCGTACCGCAGTACCGTCGCCAAGGCTACGCCCGCGCCATGCTGAAGGCGCTGCTGGTCAGGGCCGCGGCCGAACCCGGTGTCAGGACCGTGCGGGCCACCATCGGCTCCGAGAACGACGCCTCGCTCGCCACCATCACGGGCTTCGGTTTCGAGCGCGTCGGCGAGCAAGGGAACGTGCGCGACGGCCTGGCGCTCGTCTTCGAGGTCCCGGTGGACTCGATTCAGGTCACATAGCCGCCTTCGAGGACGGGCGCCGCCGGCGAAGCCGCCCAACGGGCTCAGAGCCGGCGCGCTTTGCGACGACGCGCGAAGGGCCCCTCTCGCGGCCTCGATCGGCGAGATGTCTGTTCCCGCCGACCGGATCTCAGGTTGCGGGCCGGATCGTCGGCCACTCGGTGTCGTGGACCAACTCGGCGAGCTGGATCAGGAGGCCGTATGTCGTCATGCGCCCGTGGATACGGATGAAGTACGACCGGCTGGAGCACTCGAAGATCTCCCGTCGGCGCACCTTCCAGAGCTTGTGCTCGTAGACGCTTGCCGTCTGCCGTAGGGTGCTCTCCGCTTCCTCGGCGGTGCCCTCGAACTCCGCGAGGGTCCGTGCATCACGATCTGTCTCGCTGACACCGTCGACGGGTATGGCCAGCACGATCCATCGGGACATCCGGAGATCCCCTCCCTCCCCCCGGCGGCGCCCCCGCGCCACGCACGGCGCAAGTGTGGCAGACGCACGGGTATGCGGCGGGCGCCTGCGCCAGGAACGGCAACCCGGACGCGGCACGCGAAGTCCCCCCGGTCCCGCGGAGACTCAAGTGCTCGCCCGTGCAGCCAGATCGGGACCCTCCGCATGCCACTGTCAGAGGGCCATGGCACTCTCATCAGGTCTGTCGGCCCGACGGCCGACGGATGGAAGCACCGCTGATGTGGGGGGAAACAATGGCATTCACACGCAAGCGCACGGCGCTGCGCACCGGCCTCGTCGCCGCTGCTCTGACGGCAGCGGCGGTCGGTGCCCCGGCCGCGGCTCAGGCGGCACCGCCGGTCCCGGCGACTGCGAACACCCTGGTGGCACCGGCGAAGGCCCAGGGCTTCGAGCCGGGCACCTCGCACGGCGCCGGTGAGGTTGCTCGCAGCAAGAACGCCGTACTGAAGCTGCAGACCGACGGCAACCTGGTGCTGGAGCACGTCTCCGGGGGTGTCCTGTGGGCGACCGGCACGTACGGGCACCCGGGCGCTACCGTGGCGTTCCAGCAGGACGGCAACCTCGTCGTGTACTCCGCCGACGGAAAGGCCCTGTGGGCCGCCGGCTCGTACGGCAACCCGGGCGCGCGCCTGGAACTGCAGTCCGACGGCAACCTGGTCGTCTATCGGCAGGACGGATCGGCCGCTTGGAACACCGGCACGTGGATGGTCGACACGACGGTGAACGCGACCTGGCAGATCGGCTCCGGGAACTGGACTTGGAGCGCCAACGCGATCCTCGCCATGGAGCAGACCGGGAAGCTCAGCATCCGGGACCGCAACACCCACGAGGAACGCTGGTCCACCAACACCTGGGCACCGGGCGCCTACGCCCGGATGCAGTCGGACGGCAATTTCGTCGTCTACAAGAAGGACGGCGGCGAGGGCAAGGGCGGCGCACTGTGGTCCACCGGGACCTGGAACAACCCCGGTGCCCGCCTGGTGTTCCAACTCGACGGGAATCTCGTGCTCCTGGCGAGGAACTCCGACGCCGTCCTCTGGCAGAGCGGCACCGCCGACTGAGCCGTAATCGGCTTGCCTTTCGGGCAGGGCCCGTACAAACTGATCGCCGTTGAATCGAACACGTTCAACTGAACGTGTTCCTCATGGGGGGTAAGGGATTGAACCTCAACCGTAAGCGTGCCGCCTGGACCGGCGCGCTCATCGCCGCCGCCGTCTCGGCCGGCGTGCTCGTCTCCCCGGTGGCCCAGGCCGCCGGGGGTAAGACCAACACCACGACCGCCGTCACGGTCCCGGTCAAGAAGCCGCAGGGCGGCGTCCCGGCCAAGTCCGCCGCCAAGAACCAGCAGCGCGCCACGGCCCTCGGCGCGACCGCCGGAACCGTCTCGCTGCGGCCGGGTGAGGTGCTCGCCTCGAACGAGTACATCGAGACCGAGAACGGCTACCTGTTCATGCAGCCGGACGGCAACCTCGTCCTGGACCACAAGGCAGGCGCCGAGCTGTGGGCCTCGGGCTCGTACGGCAACACGGGCGCGTACGCGGTCTTCCAGTCCGACGGCAACTTCGTCATCTACAAGAAGGACGGCGGTCCGAGCAAGGGCGGGGCCGTCTGGAGCTCCGGCACCTGGGGCAACCCGAACGGCCACCTGGACTTCCAGGACGACGCCAACCTCGTCGTGTACCGCGCCGACAACTCCGCCAGCTGGTCGACCAAGACCTGGAAGGTGGGCAACAACACCCTCTCCGGTGGCCAGAACCTGGAGCGCGGTACCTGGATGTCGGCCACCAACTCCATCCTCGCCCAGGACAACCGCGGTTACTTCGCGGTGTTCTACCGCGACAAGGACTACGGCCGGGGCTTCTGGAACTACAGCCCCGGCGCGTACACCCGGATGCAGAAGGACGGCAACCTGGTCACGTACAAGAAGGACGGAGGCGAGGGCAAGGGCGGCGCGATCTGGGACACCAAGACCTGGGGTCAGAACGGCGCCTACCTCACCTTCGGGGCCACCGACTCCACCCTGGTGCTCCACAAGTCCACCGGCGAGGTCCTCATCGACTTCAAGACCGGCGACAACCAGCAGTAGGCCCGACGCCGATCCGGCACTGCTTCTGTGCCGGATCGGCCCACCGCCTGATCGGCTGAATGCTTGACCCCGGCCCGGGGTGGGTTCGCCCCCACCCCGGGCCGGCCCTGTCTCTCGTCGGTTTGCCCCACGAGGGACGACCACGACATCCGGACAAGTCCCGGCCGAATCCAGCCGGAGTGGTCGACGCGCTGGACACTTTTGCGTACTGCACGGTTGCTTTGGGCGTATTGATCTGGTGCGCGACCTCTCCGGGCGGACGAGGTCCCCGACCGGGGCGGCCGACCTCCGGTCGTCACACGTCGTCCGAACTCGCACGAAGTGGATGTCCTGATGGCTCTGACTCGCCGTGCTTCACTCACCGCACTGACCGGACTCGCGGCCGGCCCGCTCCTCGGGCTTGCCAGGCCGCCCGCCGGCGCCGCGCCACGCGGTGCGCCGACGAAGCCGAAGGCGACGACGACTGCGACTGCGACTGCGACTGCGACGACCTCAGCAGCGGATGCCTTCGCCGCACTGGAGCGGGGACATGACGCCCGACTCGGGGTCTACGCGGTGGACACCGGCACCGGGAGGACCGTCGCCCACCGTGCGGACGAGCGGTTCGCCTACGCCTCCACCTACAAGGCCCTCGCCGCGGGCGCGGTCTTGAGGAAGAACACCCTGGAAGGGCTGGAGAAGGTCGTCCACTACACCCACGGCGACCTGGTCACCTACTCGCCCGTCACCGAACAGCACGTGGACACCGGCATGACGCTGCGCGCCCTGTGCGACGCCGCCATCCGCTACAGCGACAACACCGCCGGCAATCTTCTGCTCGACGCGCTCGGCGGCCCGAAGGGCTTCCAGGCCGCACTGGTCGCCCTCGGCGATGGAACGACCCAGGTCGACCGCTACGAGACCGCACTGAACGAAGCCACTCCTGGCGATCCGCGGGACACCAGCACACCCCGCACCCTGGCCGCCGACCTGCGCGCATACACCCTCGGCGACGCCTTGAACGCCGAGAAGAGGGCTCTGCTGACCGGCTGGTTGGGGCGGAACACCACCGGCGATGAACTCATCCGCGCCGGCGTCCCCGCCGGCTGGTGGGTCGGCGACAAGACCGGCAGCGCGGACTACGGCACGCGCAACGACATCGCCGTCGTCCGTCCGCCCGAAGCCGCTCCGATCATTCTCGCGATCCTCTCCACGCATGCCTCCCGGGACACCACCCCGGACAACGAACTCATCGCTCAGGCCACCAGAGACGTGATCGCCGCCCTCACTTGTCCGCATTGACCCGCAGGTGTGCCCGGAGGTCCGTGGTCCGTGGTCAGGCCTCGATGGCGCGGCGGGTGGTGGCGGTGAGGTAGGCGACCAGCGCGAGGATGACCAGGGTCCAGCCGAGGGTGACCGGACCGAGCCCGAGGCCGAGACCGCCGCGGGCGCGCGAAACGGCCATCCAGTCGGCGAAGGAGGCACCCAGCGGGCGGGTGAGTACGTACGCCGACCAGAAGGCCGCCACCGCCCCCAGGCCCAGCCGGGAGTGCGCGAGGGCCGGGAGGGCGATCAGCGCCGTGAAGACGAGGCCGGAGGCGAGGTAGCCGAGGCCGAGGTTGGTGGCGGTCAGGTCTCCGGCGGCGGTGCCGAGCGCGAAGGTCGCGAGCACCGTCGCCCAGTAGAACGCCTCTCGGCGCCGGGTGTTGATGCTGTGCACCGAAAGCGTGCGCTCGGTGGCGTACCAGGCGCCGAGGATCACCGCGAGGGCGAGTACGAAGACAGGCGTGGCCTCGGTGTACGGGACGCCGAGGCCGACGTGCAGCACGTCGGCCGCCATCGTGCCGAAGACGCTGACCATGACGACGGTGGTCCAGTAGACCCAGGCCACGTACCGGTCGAGCCGGAACTGCACGGCGAGGGATATCACCAGGCCCAGCGCACCGAGTGCGACCGCGATCATCGGGTCCATCACGTGGGCGAGGAAGTCCGAGGCCGTCTCGCCCATTCCGGTGGTCAGCACCTTGATGATCCAGAACACTGCGGTGACCTGCGGGACCTTGTTCATCGTCTGCCGGACGGGCACGGCCGGGCCGTCCTCCGCAGTTGAGCTGTCGTCATGAGCGGCACAATGGCACAGCGCCGCTTCGTCTACAAGTTTGTAGACATCACGCCGTCGGGGCCACTATGGTCAGGGCCGTGGTCAGCACCCGGGCCCGCCGGCGCGGTACCGGCCGCCCGGCGCCTTGCGTGCGCTACCGGGGCGCGGCGGAGTCGGCGCCGTCCGACGCGGCTCGGCGCCGGACCTGGTCCTCCTGGGCGAGACGCCGCAGCAGCTCGAACACCGGGGCGCAGATCGCGAAGACGATCACCGCCCGCTCGGCCAGTTCCACCGGGTCGTCGAGGCCCGCGGCGCGCTCCAAGTCCAGCCTGGCCACCGACTCGGCGAGCCTCGCGTAGGCGGCGAGCTCGCCGGGATCGTACTGCGCGTCCAGCCGCCTCAGTTCCTTCAGCGCCACGGTCAGCCCCTGGACGTGTGGTGACGTCATGGGCGCCTGCCAGTCCAGGGCCGCGAGCAGCTCCGCCACCTCTCCCCCGGCGGTCGCGTCGGCCTCGGCCTCCTCCTCCTGGCCGGCCGCGGCGCGCTGGGCCGCGACCGGAACCGGAAGCGCGTAGCTGATCGCCCCCAGGGCACCCTCGGAACTCTCGGCCTGGTCGACGGCTCCGAGCACCTCGCGGGTGGCGGCGATGGACAGGCCGCCGAGCGTCGTCAGCGCCTTGATCAGCCGCAGCCGCTGCACGTGCTCCTCGCCGTACTCGGCCAGGGTCGCGGCAGTCGCCCGGCCGGCGGGCAGGAGGCTCTGCCGCAGGAAGTACTTGATGCTGGCGACCGGCACACCGGTCCGCCGGCTGAGCTCCGAGATCTTCATACGGCTTCCCTGTCGTCACGCGGTCCGGATGCGAAGCGGCTACGTCCTCGGCGATTGGACACCACAACAAGATACTGCCACTATCCAGTAGCTGGATACCTTAAGTATCCAGCTCGACGAACGCAGCCGCCCCGGAGAATCGATGCCTCATCCCACGCCCCCCTCCGTGCTCCGCCGACCCCAGTTGTGGATCGGGACGGGACTCATCGCCGCAGTGGTCTCGATGGTCTTCGCCCTGCTCTACGTGGGTGGCAACGTCGACCCCAGGGGCAACCTGCGTGATCTGCCGGTGGCGCTGGTCAACAGCGACGGCGGCGCCGACGCCGGCGGCCACCACGTGAACGTGGGCGAGCAGGTCGTCGCGGGGATCCAGCAGGCCGCCAAGGGCGAGAAGGCCATCGACTGGCAGGTCGTCAGCCGCGAGGAGGCGGACAAGCGGCTGGGCCGGGGCAAGGTCTTCGGCGCCCTCGTCATACCCAAGGACTTCTCCGCCACGGTGACCGCGCTCACCGCTCCGCAGCCCGCGTCCCAGGGCAAGCCGACCCCGCCGGTCCTGACCGTACTGACCAACCAGGCGGCCGGCAGCATCGGCTCCTCGCTGTCCTCCCAGGCCTCCCAGAAGGCCGCTCACGCCGCCTCCGCCCAGCTCGGCCGGGAACTCCTGAAGCAGGCCGCGGCCCAGAAGACGCCGCTCCCGACGGCCGCCCAGCTCAAGCTGGCCGACCCGGTGACGGTGAACGTCGCGGACGGCCACCCCGTCGGGTCCCGCAGCGCCATGGGGCTGAGCGCCTTCTACTACGCGCTGGTCCTGGTCGTCTGCGGCATGCTCGGCGCGAACGTCGTCAACTCCCAGGTCGACACCGCCCTCGGCTACCTGCACACCGACTTCGGGCCCTTCCGCAAGCGTGAACCCGTCCTGCACACCAGTCGCGTCCGCACCCTGGCCATCGGCATGACACTCATGCTCGGACTGTCCGTGGTCATGGGAACCCTGGTCGAGGTCGCCACGGTCGGCATCCTCGACATGGACGCCTCCCACCTCGGCCTGCTGTGGCTCTACTCGGTCGCCACCATCGGGGTCGTCGGCGTCGGAAGCCTGACCCTGTTCGCCGCGTTCGGCACCCCGGGCATGCTGCTGGCCACCATCGTCTTCGTCGCGATGGCCGTCCCCTCCTCCGGCGCCACCGTGCCCGTCCAGGCGCTGCCCGGGTTCTTCCGCGCCCTGTCCGAGTTCGAGCCGCTGCGCCAGATCACCGAGGGGCTGCGCTCGCTGCTCTACTACGGGGCCCAGGCGGACGCCGGCTTGAGCCGGGCGTGGGCGGCGATGGGCATCGCGCTCGTGGCCGCGCTGGTCTTCGGTTTCGCCGTCACCCGCCTCTACGACCGCAGGGGCCTGCACCGCATCCCGCTGCCCGGTAGCGAGCCCGGCGCCACCACCTCCGCCACCGCCGGAACCCCGCCGTCCGCGGAGTCCGCCGAGACCGCGGCTCCCACCACGGCCTGATACGACGGGGCCGCTACCTCACCGACGGCCGACAGCGCCGGTCCCGGGCACTCCTGCCCGGGAGCGGCGCTGTCGGCCGTCGCGGTCCCGCCGCCAGGAGTCGGGCCCTCCGCGAAGCCACAGGCCCAGGCACAGGCACAGCCGGCGGCCAGGGCTCCCGAGATGTGCTCCACGCGGTGCGGGGCCATCATGGCGGGAGATCGGTGCGCCCGGACGCGGGCGGCCGGCCCGGGAACACGCGCATCGGCAGCCGGAGGCGACGCATGAACCTCGACGAGTCGCGCAGGGCCTGGGCCTCGATCATCTGCGTCGTCACCGTCATCCTCGCCGACCTCCTGGCGATCATCCTGATGAACACCGTCGGCCACTGACCGTTCGGGCTGAAGGCAGTCGATTGTCCGGCTTGTCCCTGAGGGGGTCCTGCGGGGTTCCTTAAGGGAGTCTGAAGAACACCTCCACGGTCCGGAATTCGCTGGTCAGCGGCCTAGGCTCGGGTGAACTCCCCTGTTTTCCCTGCCTTGTGAGGTGTTACCGGCATGAGCCGCAGCCGAACTGCCGTCGTCCCGTCCCGCGTCGAGACGCGGCGGAGGAAGACCGTCCGTACGCGCATCGTGCTGTCGGTCACCGCCGCGGCCGCGGCCGTGGCGGTCGGGGTCGCGGTGGCCGACTCCGACGGTGACGGCCACCGGGAGGCTCGGGCCGACGGTGCCGCCGGCGCGGTGTCCAAGGCGGCGGGTGCGGGCACCGCCGATCCGAGGGGTACGGCGGCGGCTGCCGCCCCGGCATCCCCCAGCGCCGACGCCTCCGTCTCCGCATCCCCGACTGCCGCGTCCGCCACTCCGGCGGCGCCTTCGACGGCGGCGAGCAGCGCCCCGGCCAAGCCGGCGCCGCCCACGCCCGACAAGCCCACGCCCAAGGCCAAACCGACCCGGGCCACGAGCGGCGGTTCCGGCGGCTCAGGCGGCTCGGGCGGCTCGGGCGGCTCGGGCGGCTCGGGCGGAGGTTCCGGCACCGCCGACAGCGGCACCGAATCCGCGGTGCTGGCCCTCGTGAACAAGGAGCGGGCCGCGGCCGGTTGCGGACCGCTGGCCACGGACTCCGAACTGACCGCCGCCGCGCGGGCGTACAGCGACACCATGGCCCGCAGCGGCGTCATGTCCCACACCGGTCCCGACGGGTCCACCATGACCAGCCGGGTGGAGGCCGCCGGATACGGCTGGTCCCGTCTGGGCGAGAACATAGCCCGCGGCCAGGCCGACGCCGACGCGGTCATGAACGCCTGGATGAACAGCCCCGGGCACCGGGCCAACATCCTGAACTGCGCCTTCACCCAAATCGGCATAGGCGTGCACAAGGGTGACGGCGGTCCGTGGTGGACGCAGGACTTCGGCACCCCGAGGTAGGCGGACCGGGGTCAACGGGAGGCACGCGCGTCGGCCACTATGGGGCCGTGCCTCGTATCCCGCGTTACCTGCTCATATGGCTGTCGTGCACGGCCGCCAGCGTGGCAGCCGTGCTCGGCACGGTCCGGTTCGTCGTCGGCACGACCCGCCACACTCCCCCCGTGGCGCGGTCCGCCCCGGTGGTCATCGAGACGCCGCCGGCGTGGCAGGCCGGCCAGAGCCCCTCCCCCGGCACGCCGTCGCCGTCCGTGTCCGCCGGCGCGTCGCCCACGGCGTCGGCCCAGCCGTCGTCCCCGGCCGTCACCACCCCTCCCCCTGCCAAGGCCCCTTCGGGGACAGCACGGACTCCCGCGTCGAAGACCGCCGTGGACTGCGAGGAGGGGGGAGCGGGCCTGCACACCGTCCCTTCCCAGGGCGGCAAGGCCACGGTCCGATACGGCAGCCGGGGAGTGTGCCTGATCTCCGCTGTCCCGAGCCGCGGTTTCCGTGCCACCACCTCGCAGACCTCGGACGACACCCTCACCGTTACGTTCACCAGCGACGACCACCGCTCGGTCGTCACGGCGACAGTCGATCCGGCCGCCAGCGCCTCCGTCCGCGAGACGTCGTTCTGAGGGGGCCGGTCCGGGCCGCGGCGAAGGGGAAGGTGAGCTGTTCCTCAGGGCAACCTGATGATCACGCCGGGGCGGTTCCGGTGACCCGGACCGGCCCTATGCTCACGTCACCGAGCGGCCTTCGGCCCCGGGCACGAAATGCCCGGTGAGCCGCCGCGCCGCCGGTTTCACCGCACCGGGGAGGCGTCTTCGCCGTTCCCGCCATCCGAACCATGCCCTGAGGTGTCTTCGCCATGAGTTCCCGCGTGTTCCGACCCGTCCGCGTCGGCCGCCGTACGCCGTCGTCCCGCTCCGCCGGGCCCGGGGACGCGGCTGCCGCTGGTCGCCGCGGCGGTGGTCGCCGCCGGGCTGACCGCCGCGTGCGGACCCGCCACGCAGTCCGTCGGAGCCGCCGTGCCGTCGGTCGTGGAAACGACCGCGCCGACCCTGCCCTCCGCGACCGCGTCCGCCACCGCCCCCACGAGGCGTCCACGACCGCGTCGGCGTCAGCGTCGGTCTCCGCCGCGCCCCGAACCTCCGTACCGGCCGCGAGGAACGGGTCCGCCGCCGCCACCGCGACGCCCGGCGCCAAACCGTCCCGTGACTCCGCCACAGCCGCCCCGGCCGCCGTGCCCGGTCCCGGCTACGACGCTTCCGCCGACGCGCGGAAGCAGATCGACGCGGCGCTGCGCGCGGCCAAGGCCGACGGGCGGATGGTGCTCATCGACTTCGGCGCGAACTGGTGCGGCAACTGCAAGGCCGCCGACAAGGTGTTCGCCCAGCCGCGGACCGCCGCCACCCTCGGGGCCTCGTACCACCTGGTCAAGGTCGACATCGGCGGCAACGACTCCGCCAATTCCGCGCAACTGCGCAAGTACAGCCCCTCGGGCGGCACGTACACCATGCCCGTGCTCGTCGTCGTCTCCCCGACCGGCACGATACGCACCGACACCCATGTGACGGGCAATCCGTCCCTCACCCCCGACGGCATCGACTCCTTCCTGCGCGAGTGGGCGTCGTGAGACCAGCGGCGGCTCCACGCGCCCGGACAACCCGCGGCACCGCCGCCGTGCTCGTCTGCCTGGCCGCCCTCGCCGCTTGCGGCCCGCCGGCCGCCAAAAGCTCCGGTGCTGCCGGGCCCACGACGCGTTTCACCGAGAACGGGGTCACCGTCACGCTCTCGATGTCCGCGTGGCACGGCGCGTCGGGCACCCTCACGGCGGTCTTCACCCCGGAGCGCGAGGGGTTCCACCTGTACAGCACCGATCTGCCGCCCACCGGTGTCGAGGGGGTGGGCAGACCGACCTCGGTGACCGTCTCCGGTGCCTTGAAGGCGGCGGGCAGGCTCACGACCGCCGCGCAGGTACGGTCCATCGCCGTGCCTGGTGTCGACGCCCCGGTACCGGTCTATCCGGACGGCTCCGTCACCACCACGCTGCCCGTCCACGCGGACGGCGAGGGGGTCGCGTCGGTCTCGCTGGGCTACGCCAGTTGCAGCGTGTCGGAAGGCTGCACCATCCCCGTCTCCGACCGTCCGGTAGGCCTGCGTGTCACCGGCGACGGTGCCACATTCGACGCCTCGTAGTGCTCGTACGGCGCGCGTCCCGGTGCTTGCCCGGGCCCGACCCCCGTGGCGGGCCGGGCCCGGGTCCGCCGCCCGCGAGCTCCTGCGGACGAGCCCCTAAGAGCTCGTAACAGGATCTTGTTGAGATGCCCTGGTCGGGCGTAACCGGTGTGATGATTCGGCCGTTCGTGAGTGTGTGAGCACTCGGCCTTGGATCGTGGACGACGACTTGTGGGCACTGATCGAG
>NZ_SSBJ01000061.1 GCF_004795055.1 Streptomyces sp. A1136 | reverse complement strand
CCGCCGCGCCGGAGAAGAAGTCGGCCGAGGAGTCGCGTACCGCCGCGCCGGAGAAGAAGCCCTCCGGGGACCCCCGTACCGCCCCGGGCAAGCCGGCGGCGGCCGATCCCGGTGCCGACAGCGAGCGCACGGCCGTCTTCCGGGCGGTCAAGCCGGGCACCGCCGCGCCGGAGAAGAAGCCGGCCGCACCCGGCCCGCAGGGCCGCGCCAGCACCTTCGTACCGCTGGGCGGCGACGGGCCCAAGCCTCCCGCGACCGCCCCGCAGCCGACCGGCCGCCCGACCCGGCCGCAGCCCTCGCCCGACGCCGAGCGGACCACCCAGCAGCCGCTGCCCCCCAAGCCGCCGCTCGACATGCTGGCGGACCTCACCAACAACCCGCCCCCGCCGCCGACACCCCTGCGCACCGCGCTCCGGCGGGTCAAGATCTACGCCCCGATCGTCGTGCTCCTCGCCGTGGTCCTGGCCGTCGTGCAGCTCGTACGCCCGCTGCCCGCGCCCCGGCTCGCCATGAGCGCGAAGGCCTCGTACACCTTCGACGGCGGCGCCCCCACCCTCCCGTGGCCGAAGGAGGGCCAGGGCTTCATGGCCGCGGCCGGTCTCGGCACCGTCGGGACCTTCGGCGAGCAGAAGCCGATCGCCATCGGCAGCGTGGCCAAGACCATGACGGCGTACGTGATCCTCAAGGACCACCCGCTCAAGCCCAAGGAAAAGGGCGCGATGATCGACGTCGACAAGGCGGCGGTCGACGACGGTCGCAAGGAGTCCGAGGGCGAGTCGACGGTCACCACGCTGAAGGAGGGCGACAAGATCTCCGAGTACGACGCCCTCGCCGCGATCATGATCCCGTCCGCCAACAATGTGGCGCGCCTGCTCGCGCGCTGGGACTCCGGCGGTGACCAGGCGGCGTTCGTCAAGAAGATGAACGACGCCGCCCGGGACCTGGGCATGACCAACACCACCTACACGGACCCGTCGGGCTTGGACCCGACGACGGTCAGCACCGCGGAGGACCAGGTCAAGCTGGGTCTCAAGGTCGTCGAGATGCCGGAGCTGCTCGCGATCACCAAGCTCCCGAGCTGGACCGACCCCTCCGGCAAGTCCTGGCGGAACTACAACGACCTCGTCCCGTACAACGGCGCCGTCGGCATCAAGACCGGCTCCACCACCAAGGCCGGCGGCAACCTGCTCTTCGCCGCCGAGAAGAAGGTCGGCAAGACGAACCAGCTGATCGTCGGAGCGGTGCTCGGCCAGTACGGCGTCCCGATCCTCGGGACCGCCATCGCGGCCAGCAAGGACGTCATGATCGCCACGCAGAAGGCGCTGACGAACGCGACCGTGGTCAAGAAGGGCGATGTCGTCGGGTACGTGGACGACGGGCTCGGCGGGCACACCCCGGTCGTCGCCACCGCCGACGTGCAGGCGGTCGGCTGGCCCTCGCTCACGATCACCGTGAAGCTGGGTGACGGCGGCGCCAAGCTGCCGGGGACCGCGAAGGCGGGGACGGAGGTCGGGGTGCTGACCGTCGGCGAGGGCGCCAGTCAGGTGAAGGTGCCGGTGGCGTTGCAGCGCGATCTCGTCGCGCCCGGCATCGGCAGCAAACTGACTCGCGTCGGCTGATCCGCGACCCGCGACCCGCGACCCGAGACCCGAGACCGACGATCCACAACCCACGACCCACGCCCCACGACCCACGCCCCACACCTGTGATCCACACCTGTGATCCACCACCCGCCCAGGCGCCCCGGACAACCCCGGGGCGCCTGAGCGCGTCTGTGAATCCGGGAGCCGCGGGGAGCCGCGGGGAGCCGCGGAGGCGCGGGAGTCGTGGCCGGGGAGCCCGGACGGACCGGGAGGGCCGGGATGCGTGACCGCGACGGAAGAGGGCGTCGGCAGTGACCACCGCTGAGGAGTACAGACGACCGGAGCGCGCCCGCGACCCCGGGCCGCGCGAAGGGACCTGCCTGGACTGGGCGCATCGGCACCCGGTGGTCGTCGCCACCGTTCTCGCCGCGGCCTTGCACGTCGCCTGGTTCTTCAGCTTCGCCAACAGCGGCGGCGACCTCGCCGCGCAGGACGCGTGGGCGGAGTTCGTCGGCCGCCACCCCGACACGGCGTACAACCTCGCCTGGTACGGGGGCATGCACCCGGTCTCGTACAGCGTGGTCTCGCCGTACCTCATGCACGTGCTCGGCGTCCGGACCACGATGATGCTCGCCGGTACGGCCTCGGCCGGTCTGCTCGCGCTGATCCTGACCCGGTGCCGCGGGGCCGTACGGCGCCCACTGTGGCCCGCCCTCGCGGGGGTGTACGGGCTGCTCTGCAACGCCCTCTCCGGCCGGGTCACCTTCGGGCTCGGCGCCATGTTCGCGCTGGCCGCGGTCGCGGCCGTCTTCTGTTGGCCGCGCAAGTGGTCCGAGCGGCGCTGGGCCAAGGCCGCCGTCGCCGCCCCGCTCGCCGGGCTGGCCACCGCCTCCAGCCCGGTGGCCGGCCTCTTCCTCGGGGTGGTCGCGGCCGCGCTGTTCCTGAGCGGGCGGCGGCCGGGGGCGTACGCGCTGGGGCTGGCGCCGGTGGCCGTGGTCGGATTGTCGGCGTGGCTGTTCCCCTTCTCGGGCACGCAGCCGATGAAGCTGGGTTCGGCGTGGCTGCCGTTCGTGTTCGGGCTGGCGATCCTGTTCCTGGTCCCCAAGGGGTGGAAGACGGTCCGGATCGCGTCGGCCGTGTACACCGTGGGGGTGTTCCTGACCTGGGCGATCGACTCCCAGGTGGGGTCGAACGTCACCCGTCTCGTGATGCTGTTCGGCGGGGCGGTGCTGCTCGCGGCGCTCCCGTACACGGTCCCGCGCTCGCGGCGCTGGTACGCGGTGGTCGTCGCCTTCGCCGGGCTGACGGCCTGGATCACCGCCAACAGCATCACCGACATCATCCGCACCACCCCGCTGGCCGCCTGGAACCGGGAGCTGGCACCGCTGGTCGACCAGCTCCAGAAGGTGGGCGCCGACCGGGGGCGGGTGGAGGTGGTCCCGGCCAGCAGCCACCGCGAGTCGTCGGCCTTCCCCTCGTACGTGAACCTCGCGCGCGGCTGGAACCGGCAGGCCGACCTGGAACGCAACCCCCTCTTCTACGACGACACCCTCACGGCCGACAGCTACCGGTCCTGGCTGGAGCGCTGGGCCGTGCACTACGTGGTGCTGCCCGCCGACAAACCCGACTCGGGCGGGGCGGACGAGGCGAAGCTCGTGCGGGAGGGGCTGCCGTACCTCCAGCAGGTGTGGGGGGACGCGAACTGGCAGCTTTACAAGGTGCTCGCCCCGACGGACCTGGTGGCCGGGCCCGCGACGGTGCTGCGGGCGGGCGCCGACCAGTTGGTCATCGAGGTGCGGGAGGCCGGGCGGGTCCTGGTGCGCATCCCGCACTCGCCCTGGCTGGGGCTCCTCGACGCGGCGGGCAAGGCGGTGCCGCCGCCGCAGGAGACCTTCGCGTCGCGGGCGGCGGCCACGACGCCCAAGCAGTACGCGAACTGGGCCGGCTGTCTGTTCAAGGCCCCGGTGGACGCCGACGGGGACGTCTGGACGGAACTGCTCGCCCCGGCGCCGGGGCAGTACCGGGTGGCGGCGAAGTACCAGCTGCCGCGGGGCACGCCGTGCCCGGAGGAGCTCCTGCACGGCCCTTGATCGGCGTGCGCCACCCCCCATACCTGCATACGATCCCGTTAGACCGATTGGCAGACCTATGGGGTGCTTCCCGAGGGAGTGACGACGGGATGAACAAACAGCACAAGCAGGACGTGCGGGCGGCGATCGCGAAGGCCGCGGACCAGACCCACCTGCCCCGCACGCCGGGTCACGGCTTCGAGGGTCCGGTCCCGACCAAGGTCAAGGGCGGAGCGCACACGAAGGCGGCCCTCAAGCGTTCCGGCTCCCCGCAGGGCGACCGCATCGGCGAACGCAGCAAGGGCCTGAGCTGACGCCCGAGCCGACCTCTCCCTCCGGCCCCCGGCCCCGAACACACCGGAAGGCCCCCCACCATCACCCGGTGGGGGGCCTTCTTCGGTTCACGTGCCCTCGGCAGGATTCGAACCTGCGACACCGGCTTTAGGAGAGCCGTGCTCTATCCCCTGAGCTACGAAGGCGCGCGGTGGCAGCGCGTGAGGGCGTAGCCACCGCGGTCAGTGTAGCGGGTGGCGCATGATCCGTAAGCGGAGATACCCGGGTGCCGGCGCGGGGCCCGAGAGGGTGGGTGATCTTGGCTCGGCCTGGGCCGGTTGCCGGCCGGGGTCAGGCCGAGCCGTCGTCGGTCCGTTGTGCGCGGCGCCGGTCAGTAGTCGATGCGGTCCGACTTGGCCAGCCACGCGTCGAACGGCTGCGTACGGTTCGGCAGGTGCAGCTGCTCGACCGACATCGGCCACATCGAGGCGGGCGTCTTCTCGAACAGGTCGTAGAACTTGCGGTCGTCGAAACCGGCCACCGCGGCGTCGTGCCGGTCGGCCGCGAAGACGATCCGGTCGACCCGCGCCCACAGCGCGGAGGAGAGGCACATCGGACAGGGCTCACACGACGTGACGAGGACGCAACCCGCGAGGGAGAAGGTGTTCAGCTCCTTGCAGGCGGCGCGCATCGCGCTCACCTCGGCGTGGGCCGTCGGGTCCAGGGTCGCGGTGACCTGGTTGTTGCCGAGCGCGACGACCTCGCCGTCCTTGGCGATCAGGGCGCCGAACGGACCGCCGCCGTTGGCCACGCTGTTCGTCGCCAATCTGATGGCCTCTTCGATCCAGGCGTTCTCAAGGTCCTGGATGCTCGCTTCTTGGATGTGCGCGGTCACGTTCACTCCTTTTGGAGACGGTGGGGGTTTCCGGTTGCGCTGCCCGTGCGGGACACGCACCCGGGACAACAAGTGGCCCCCGATGGGTGCCGCCTCGAACTCGGCGCTCTCGGTGGCATCCGGGGAAGATCATCTGGGCTGGGTACCGACGGTGCGCTCCGGCGCGGCCGGGGTGTGGGGCAGGCTCGACCCCGTCGCGTCGCGGGTGGCGTTCACGACCGCCGGCCTGGCGGAGACGCCGGGCGGTTCGCCGACACCCCAGCCGCCCTCGGGAGGGTTCGGGGCGGCCCGCTCGGCCCCGGCGACCCGCACGGCGTGTCGGCCTGCGCGGGATGCCGTCGTGGGGGTCCAGCGATGACGGCGGTACGCGGATCGGGGCCGGCGAGCTCGGCATTCCGACCGGATGACGTTCCAGTCACGGCTTTCTCCTTCCTTCGACAAGAGGTCAGGAGAGCCGATGTCGTGACTGCGATCCGGACCACGCGACTTCCTCACGGAGCGTGGTGGCGGCGCGGACACGGCAAATACAATCCCCCGCTTGGTTGCGACTTGTGATGAGTACACAGGCAACGGGGGGGAGACAGGTAGGGGTGGAAGGTATGAAAACTCCGCCGGCTGAAACCGGCTCTTCGTAGACTTCTACGAGAGTCGGTTCGTCCTGGTTGTCACCCCTGGTTGATACTCCAGATGCACCGCGTGACCAGGCCCGCAAGGGGCGGTCGCGGCCCGCGGAGGGCTACTCGTCGGGGAACCCGCGGTGGTCCGCCGTCGCCCGGCCCGGGCCGGACGGCGGTGCTACTTGCGGGTCACCCGGACCTTGAAGCTCCCGGTGCGCGGTTCGCCCACCACCGCGATGGTCACGCCCGCCTTCTCGTCGGTGAAGGTCTCGCCCGGCCGGTACGGCGCGTCCGACAGCTCCGAGTGGACGTTCGGCCGCCGCGTGCACCCCCCGCTGGTGCTCGCGCTGTCGGACACCGTCACGGGCCCGCGCCCGGTGTCCACCTGCGTGTCCACCTTGTAGATCAGCACGCCCGGCTTGCACACGGCCTCGTCGTTCCCGGCCCGCGTCCGCACCTCCACCGCGTACCCGCTGTTCTCGCTCAGCGGTACGAAGGCCAGCTTCATGCCGCCCTCCACCCCCAGCGGCGTCAGCACCCGCTCCGTGACCCCGGGCTTCGACGCACAGCCGATCTGGTCGCTGTCCAGCCAGCCCAGCTTCCACTTGTGCCAACCCAGCAGGTCGTTGTTGGAGCCCCAGTCCTCGCTCATGATGTCCCAGTGCCCGACCGCGCCGCCCCCGTCGGAGGTGTACAGGTCCGGCAGTCCGAAGACATGGCCGTTCTCGTGCGGCAGCACCCGGTAGCCGGTCTCGCGGTAGGAGCCCGAGCCGTCGTCCTGACGGCTGTAGACGAAGGACGTGTTGGCGAGCGGGACCCCGTCGGCCATCGGCGCCTCGCCGTTGCCGGAGAAGGTCACCGACAGGACGGTGTCGAGGGCGGAGGGCCCGGCGTTCGGCGTGACCAGGACGTTGATCAGGTCGTACCGGCTGAAGTCCACCTCGGGGTCGGCGGCCTGCGCGATGTGCTCGACCAGCTGTCGGTAGCCGGGTTCGTACCCGGACCCGCGCCCGATCCCGTACGCCGCGAACGGCATCGGCATCCTCAGCCAGTTCCGGATGGGCGCCTCGGCCCGGTAGGTGAGCCGGCCGTACGAGCTGGTCCGGAACCAGTCCGAGGTCTGGGGGAAGAACTCCGCCAGCCGGTCCATGGCCGAGCCCTCGCCCTTGGCGTCGGGGAAGTCGATCATCAGGTTCAAGGCCCGGACCTCGCCGGTCGACCGCGAGTACCCGGGCGGCGTCGGGATTCCCTCGGACATCTGGACGCCCATCGTGCTCGCGATCCGGCAGGGCGCGAGCGCGGAGTCGACGCTCGTGGCCGAGGGGCCGGCGGTCGAGTGGCTGCGGCTGGATATCCCGGCGCCGGCGGTGGCCGTGACGCCGATGGCCAGCGCGGCGATGCCGACGTACGCGCAGGTGCGGCGTGGACTGCGTATCCGGTGGCGGGTCTGCGTCATGGAGCTCGCCTTCGGGCCGCGGCAGCCGGCCGGGCCCGGTCTGCTCTGTGCGCTCACCCTCCGACGGCTGCGGCGCGCCCGCGCGCCGGGGACGGCCAAACGGGAACCCGAGGCCGCTCCAGTGTGACCCAGGTCACACGAACGAGTGAAATAACCGGGGAGCCGATCCCCGTTTGCACAGAGGTCCGCCAAACGGGGACGGCTTCCCCGTTTGGGGCGGCACCCGGCCCCGCCGTTCACGTCCCGCCGTTCACGTCCCGAGTCCCGCGCCCGAGGAGGCACCCCGATGAAGCGCCCCACCACCGCCACGGCGGCCCCGACCGCCCCCCGGGCGTCGGTGGACCTCGCGGGCGCGGAGCCGCACCCCGCCCGGCCCGACTCCGACGGCAAGGGGGGCCGGCTCCCGCGCCCCCGCGCCGACGCCGTCCGCAACCGGGAGCGCATCCTGGCGGCGGCCCGGGAGCTCTTCGTGGAGTTCGGCTCGGCCGCCCCCTTCGACGAGGTCGCCCGCAGGGCGGGCGTCGGCAACGCCACGCTCTACCGGCACTTCCCCGACCGGGCCGCGCTGGTGCACCACGTCGTGCTCTACGTGATGGACCGGGTCGTCCTCCACGCCGAGGAGGCCCTGGCCCGGGAGTCCGACGCCTTCGCCGCGCTGTGCCGGTTCACGCACGCGGCGGCGGACGAGCGGTTCGGCGCCCTGTGCCCGATGCTCTCCGCGGACTTCGACCACGATCACCCCGAACTCCTAGCCGCGCGCCGCGCGTTGGGGGAAGCCATCGAGAACCTGCTGGCCGCGGGCCAGGACGGCGGACTCGTCCGCACCGACGTCGGCGTCGGCGACCTGATGGTCGCCCTCTCCCAACTCGGCCGCCCCCTCCCGGGAACCGGCTGCCCGGACGCGGACCGTTTCGTCCACCGCCATCTCCAGGTGTTCCTCGACGGGTTGCGGGCACCGGCCCGTTCCGAACTGCCCGGCGCCGCGACCACCTTGGACGACCTGCGGCGGACCGCCATGTGACGCCCCGACCCCGGATCGCGGCGCCGGCGGCCCGAAGGCCCCGGCGGCGGTCCCCCCTTGCCTTCAAATGTGAATCCACATAGCAATTCCGTCATTTCGCACAGTGAAGTGGGTATCCCCATGTCCAAAACAGCCGCGACACCGCCGTCGGCTGCGGACCCCAGCCGCTGGAAGGCCCTCGTCTTCATAGCCCTGGCCCAGCTGATGGTCGTCCTCGACGCGACCATCGTGAACATCGCCCTCCCGTCCGCCCAGACCGACCTCGGCATCTCGGACGGCAACCGCCAGTGGGTCATCACCGCTTACGCGCTGGCCTTCGGCGGGCTCCTCCTCTTCGGCGGGCGCATCGCCGACAAGTGGGGCCGCAAGAAGACCTTCATCACCGGCCTCACGGGCTTCGCCCTGGCCTCCGCCCTCGGCGGCGCCGCCACCGGCGAGGCCATGATGCTGGGCGCCCGCGCCCTCCAGGGCGCCTTCGGCGCGCTGCTGGCGCCCGCCGCCCTGTCGCTGCTGGCCGTCATGTTCACCGACGCCAAGGAGCGGGCCAAGGCCTTCGGCATCTACGGTGCGATCGCGGGCGGCGGCGGCGCCGTCGGCCTCATCCTCGGCGGCTTCCTCACCGAGTACCTCAACTGGCGCTGGACGTTCTTCGTCAACATCCCGTTCGCGATCATCGCGGCGGCGGGTGCCTGGTTGGTCATCCGCGAGCCCGCCGGCGGACGCAACCGCGCCAGGCTCGACGTCCCGGGCGTGATCCTGTCGACCCTCGGGCTGGTCGCGCTGGTCTACGGCTTCACCCGCGCCGAGTCCGCGGGCTGGTCGGACGGTGTCACCGTGGCCATGTTCGTCTCCTCGGTGGTGCTGCTCGGTGGCTTCGTCCTCACCGAGCTCAGGGTGAAGTCGCCGCTGCTGCCCATGCGCGTCGTGCTGGACCGCAACCGAGGCGGCGTCTACCTCTCCCTCGGCCTGGCCGTCATCGCGATGTTCGGCCTGTTCCTCTTCCTCACCTACTACCTCCAGGTCGTGAAGGGCTTCTCGCCCGTCAAGACCGGTTTCGCCTTCCTGCCGATGATCGCGGGCATGATCACGGGCTCCACCCAGATCGGCGCCCGGCTGATGACCCGCGTCCCGCCGCGGCTGCTGATGGGCCCCGGCTTCCTGCTCGCGGCGACCGGCATGCTCCTGCTCACCCAGCTGGAGGTCGGCTCCTCCTACCCGGCACTGATCCTCCCGGCGCAGTTGCTGCTCGGCCTCGGCATGGGCTCGGCGTTCATGCCGGCGATGTCCCTGGCCACGCACGGGGTGAACCCGGCCGACGCCGGTGTGGCCTCGGCCATGGTGAACACCTCGCAGCAGGTGGGCGGCGCCATCGGCACCGCGCTGCTGAACACCATCGCCGCCTCGGCGACGACCGCCTACCTGACCGACCACGCGGCGCAGGCCGCCGCGGGCGGTGCGGCGGCGAAGCTGATCCAGGCGCAGGCCATGGTGCAGGGGTACTCCTCGGCCATCTGGTGGGCCGTCGGCATCCTGGTGACCAGCTCGCTCATCGCGTTCACGCTGATCAACACGGGCCGGCCCGGTTCGGGTGGTCCGGTGGCCTCGGGCGGCGGGGTCGCGGACGAGGTGAAGGTCCCGGTGCTCGCCCACTGACGGCTCCCCACCCCGTGCGGGAATGACGGACGACCCCGCTTCGTTCAAATTTGAACGAAGCGGGGTTAGTCTTTTCGAGGGACCGCGTACGAGGGCGTACGCCGAACCCGCACCGGCCACGAGGAGCGCGCTGTGCCTACGAACACCACCCCGGCGACGGGCCGCATGCCCGCCCTGTACCTCAGCCACGGCGCCCCGCCGCTGGCCGACGACCCGATCTGGCCGGGCGAACTGGCCGCCTGGTCGGCCGGCCTGCCCCGTCCCCGCGCGATCCTGATGGTGTCCGCGCACTGGGAGGAGGCCCCGCTGGCCCTCGGCGCCACCGAGCCGGCCCCTCTCGTGTACGACTTCTGGGGCTTCCCCGAGCACTACTACCGGGTGCGCTACGACGTCCCGGGCGCCCCGGAGCTCGCCGCCTCGGTGCGTGCTCTGCTGCGGGCGCCCGGTACCCCCGTCCAGGACATCCCGGACCGGGGGCTCGACCACGGGGCGTACGTCCCGCTCGTGGAGATGTTCCCGGAGGCCGACATCCCGGTGCTCCAGATATCCATGCCGACGCTGGACCCGGTCCGCCTCATGGAGATCGGCCGCACCCTCGCCCCCCTACGGGACGAAGGCGTCCTCATCGTGGGCAGCGGCTTCTTCACGCACAACCTGGCCGCGCTGCGGCACGGCGGCGTCCCCGGCTGGTCGACGGAGTTCGACGCGTGGGGTCGCGAGGCGCTGGCCGCCGCCGATGTGGACGCCCTGCTCGACTTCGAGGCCAAGTCCCCGGCCGGCCGGCTGGCCCACCCCCGTACGGAGCACTTCGCGCCGCTCTTCGTCACCCTGGGCGCGGCGGAGGCCTCCGGCGACCTCACCGCCCCCGTCACTCCCGTGGACGGCTTCTGGATGGGCCTGTCCAAGCGCTCCCTGCAGTTCGGCTAGACCGGTTCCGGGCGGAACGGCCCGCTTGTCGCGTTTTCCGGGCATTCGCTCACCAGTCCAGGCAACCGTGAGCCCGCGGGGGCCGTCCTCCTGGTGGGAAGCACGGCCTGGGGCGGCGCCCCCGCGACGTGACGGGCGTCTCACGGGCGCAGGGGTCGCGGACATCTGCCGAAGTCGGAGCGACGGCGTCGGCACCCGCCCTGACCTGTACCTCTGCCGGCTCTCGCGGTCCTTCTCCATGCCCCGTCCGCCGGGGATGGCGAGGAAGGATACTGCAAGATCTGGGAAAAGAGGGGACCGCGTGGGAATTCTGTCCCGATTCCAGTCGTTGTTTCCTTCGGAAGCGGGCACTCGGGAGAGTGTCCGAAGGACGCGTCGACCGTGCCGCACCTCTCGCAGCCGAGGCGTCCGGCAGCCGCACCGCGACCGAAATCCATCGCATCGCAAGGGAGCACGCATGGCAACCCGCGCCGTCGCCCGCAGTCAGTCCACGGGCAGTGCCCGCGCCGCGGGCGGCGAGATCGCCGACCGCGACCTGGTCGGCATGTACCTGGACGAGATCGCGCGCACCCCCCTGCTCGACGCGGCCAAGGAAGTGGAGCTGTCGCAGATCATCGAGGCGGGCGTCTACGCCCGGCAGATCCTCGACGGCGCGATAGAGCCCGCCGGGGAGAGCCCCGCGCGCGAGGAACTGGAAGCCCTGGCGGCCGAGGGAGAGCGCGCCAAGGAAGTCTTCATCCGTTCCAACCTCCGCCTGGTCGTCGCCGTCGCCCGCCGCTACCCGCGCAGCGGGCTCCCGCTGCTCGACCTGATCCAGGAGGGCAACGCGGGCCTGGTCCGCGCTGTCGAGAAGTTCGACTACACCAAGGGCTTCAAGTTCTCCACGTACGCGACGTGGTGGATCCGCCAGGCCATCACACGCTCGATCGCCGACCAGTCCCGCACCATCCGTCTGCCCGTCCACCTCGTCGAGGAGCTCGGCCGCATCCGCCGCATCCAGCGCGAGTTCAACCGTGAGAACGGACGCGACCCGGAGCACGCGGAGATCGCCGCCGAGCTGGACACGACGGAGAAGCGCGTCGGCGACGTACTGGACTGGGCGCGCGACCCGGTCAGCCTCAACATGGCCGTCGACGACGAGGGCGACACCCAGTTCGGGGACCTGCTGGAGGACACCTCCGCCATCTCCCCGGAGCAGTCCGTGCTCTCGCTGCTGCGCAGCGAGGAGCTGGAGGACCTGCTCGGCAAGCTCGACCAGCGCACCGCGTCGATCATCAAGATGCGGTACGGGATCGAGGACGGCCGCGAGCGCACGCTGACCGAGGTCGGCAAGCAGCACGGGTTGACCCGCGAGCGCATCCGGCAGATCGAGAAGCACGCGCTGCTCGAACTGAAGCGGATGGCGCGCGACACCGGCTTCGACGCCGTGGCCTGATCGGTCCTCGGCACGACGAAGCCCCCCATACGAGCCCCCGGCGCCTATCCCCCCAGGCGCCGGGGGCTCCCCGCTGTCCCGACCCGGGCGACCGGTCCGCCCGGCTCCCGCAAGCCGGGTCCCCTGCCCGGGCCGGCCCCGTACACCCCCGGCCCGCGGGCCCCGTTCCTCACGCCCCGGCGGGGCTCGACCTCGCCAGCCGCGCGGCCAGCACACGGGCGGCCTCCGCGAGGGCCGGCGGGGAGTGGACCGTGAACTCCTCTCCCGTCAGGGCGAGCCGGGCCGCCAGCCATTCCGGCGCGTCCCCGCTCTCGAACCGCACCCGGCAGCCCCCCGCCACCGGCACCTCCTCCCCCCGCAGCCAGCCCGGCAGCGCCTGCGCCGGCGCCGCGAAGGTCACCTCCACCGCGTACGTCTGCGCCCCCCGCAGCCCCCGCCGCACGAACTCGGCCGCGTCCACCGGCAGCGCCCGCGGGGTGAACCGCGCGCCCGTCGGGAACGGATCGCCGACCCGGTCCACCCGGAAGGTCCGCCAGTCGTCCCGCTCCAGGTCGTACGCGACGAGGTACCACCGGCTCCCCGTGCTCACCAGCCGGTAGGGCTCCACCAGCCGCCGGGACTCCGCCCCGTCCCGGGCCCGGTAGGCGAACCGCAGCCGCTCCGGGCCCGCCACCGCCGCCGCCATCGTCGTCAGGGTCCGCGGGTCCACGCTCGCCCCGTCGCCGCGGGTCACCGCGACCGTGGCCGACTGCAACGCCCCCACCCGGCGCCGCAACCGCGCCGGCAGCACCTGCTCCAGCTTGGCGAGGGCCCGTACGGAGGCCTCGTCGACCCCCTCGATCGCGTGCCCGGCCCCCGCCCGCAGGCCCACCGCGATCGCCACCGCCTCCTCGTCGTCCAGCAGCAGCGGCGGCATCGCCGCGCCCGCCACCAACCGGTATCCGCCCTCCGACCCCAGCGTCGCCTCGACCGGGTACCCCAACTCGCGCAGCCGCTCGATGTCCCGCCGGATGGTGCGGGCGCTCACCCGAAGCCGCTCGGCCAGCTCGCTGCCCGGCCACTCGCGCGGGGTCTGGAGCAGGGAGAGGAGAGTGAGCAGCCGGGCGGGGGTGTCGTTCATGACGACCAGGCTGCCAGGGAAATAGGACATAATCTGACCTACATGGGGTCTAGGTTTCATCCCATGAGCACCGAGACAGCCCAGACATCGCCCGAAAGAGAGAACGGGCCCGTACCAGAAGAGCGGAACCACACCCTCGACGACGACACGAGCAACAGCTCACCCGCCGACCGCCGCCGCTGGCTGGCGCTCGCCATCGTGATGACCGCCGCGTTCATGGACCTGGTGGACGTCACGATCGTCAACATCGCGATACCCAGCATGCGCGCGGACTTCGGCGCCTCCACGAGCGCGATCCAGTGGATCACCGCCGGGTACGCCCTCGCCTTCGCCGCCGGTCTGATCACGGGCGGCCGTCTCGGTGACATCTACGGCCGCAAGCGACTCTTCCTCATCGGCATAGCCGGGTTCACCGCCGCCTCGGCGCTCTGCGGCATCGCCGCCAACCCCTCCGTGCTCGTCGCCTCCCGCATCCTCCAGGGCGGCATGGCGGCGATGATGGTGCCGCAGGTACTCGCGATCATCCACGTCACCTTCCCGCCCCACGAACGCGGCAAGGTCTTCGGCATGTTCGGCGCGATCGTCGGCCTCGGGGCGGTCTCCGGCCCGATGCTCGGCGCGCTGCTCACCGAGTGGAACCTGCTCGGCCTCGAATGGCGCCCGATCTTCCTGATCAACCTGCCCGTCGGTATCGCGGGTGTGATCCTGGGCGCCAAGTTCATCACCGAGTCCAAGGCGCCCAAGGCGCTCCGGCTCGACCTGATCGGCGTCGTGCTCGCCACCCTCGCCCTCGTCATGCTGATCTTCCCGCTGACGCACGGCCGGGAGAACGACTGGCCGCTGTGGGGCTTCGTCTGCATGGCCGCCGCGCCGCTCCTCTTCGTCGGCTTCATCGCGTACGAGAAGTACAAGATTCGCAAGGACGGCTCGCCGCTGGTCGAACTCTCCCTCTTCTCGATCAAGAGCTTCGCGGGCGGCATCGCCGTCCAGCTCACCTTCGGCATCGCGACCGGCATCTTCTTCCTGGTCTGGACGCTCTACATGCAGATGGGCCTCGGCTGGACCCCGCTGCGTGCGGGCACGACCGGCATTCCCTTCTCGATCGCCGTGTCGGCGGCCGCCGGCATGTCCGTCCAGAAGCTCGTACCGCGCTTCGGCCGCAAGGTGCTCCAGGCGGGCGCGCTGGCCATGGCCGCGGGTCTGCTGCTCTACATCTGGGAGTCCTCCCACTACGGCATGGCGATCGCTTCCTGGCAGATGGCCGCACCCCTCGTGGTCATGGGCATCGGCATGGGCCTGATCGTGGCCCCGCTCACCGACACGGTGCTTTCCCAGGTCCCGCGCGAGCACGCCGGCTCCGCCTCCGGCCTGATCAACACGACCGGGCAGATGGGCAACGCCCTGGGCCTGGGCCTGACGTCCGTCGTCTTCTTCGGGGTGATCGATGACGACATGGTCTACGGGGCCCCGTACGTCGAGGCCTTCCGCAGCGCGCTGTGGTGGGTGGTGGCGGTCCTGGTCGTGATCTTCGCGGTGATGTTCATGCTGCCGCGCAAGCAGGTCCCGATGGCCGAGCGCGAGGGCGCCGAGGTCGCCTGAGCGCCACGCCCCTCGGGCGCGTCCGCCTCCGGCGGGCGCGCCCGTTCGTGCTTTCCGGGGCGGCTCCGGCGTACGTCGCGCCGTTTCCCTCCTCGCGGCGTTTCGTCCTCGCGCCGTGGCGCCCGCGCGCCCGATGAGTCGGCGGACCCGGTGCGTCAGCGGACCCGGGCGCGCAGCTCCATGGCCTCGCGCGCGGCGGCCTCGCTCTCGTACACCTCGCACATGTGGCGGCCGTCCGGCGTGGCCGTGTGCTCGACCTCCCACAGGCTCAGCTCGCTGCCGTCCATCAGGACGAACGCGTGCTCGTACAGCGTGAAGCCGACGCCCCGCCCGTCCCACAGCCGCTGCCGGCCGCCGAACGCCTGGGTGATCTGGTGCGCGTACGCCGAGCGCAGGCGCAGCGCCACCCCCTCGCCGGGTCGGTCCGCGTTCTCCGCGCGCCGCAGGACCCGCCGGGCGTGGTCGGCGGACTGCTCCACCGTGTACTCGCGGTGCGGCGCGGGGGCCGGGGCCGCGAACAGGGCGCTCAGCGCGGCGGCCTCGTCGTCCGCCTCCGCCCCGGTCGACGCCGGGTCCCGCGCCGGCTGCGCGGGGACCTCCCCGAACACCCGGGCCACCGCGAGGCAGAGCTCGGACCGGTCGGTGAACAGCTCGTGGCGCACGACCCGGTCGCCCTGCTGCCGGTAGACCAGTTCCCACAGGGACACCGCACCTCCGTCGGCCAGGAGGTAGGTGTGCCGGTGGGTTTCCCGCCACAGTCCCGCCGACGGGCTGTGGTGGGTGGTGTGCAGCGAAGAGCTGTGGGCGAGCGCCGTACGCAGGCGCCCGACCAGCCGGTCCGGCAGGTCGAAGGAGTTCAGGGCGCGGCCCAGGAGTCGATCGAGGTGGGCCTCGGTTGTCTCGTACGGATCGCTCAAGGTGGGTCTCCAGGCCGTCGCAGGTTGTCACTTCGCGGAAGCACAACGTAGCCCCTGGCACTGACATCACGTCCGGGATTCGTTAAAACGTCCGGGAAGTATCAGGG
Source organism: Streptomyces sp. A1136 (assembly GCF_004795055.1). GTDB lineage: Bacteria > Actinomycetota > Actinomycetes > Streptomycetales > Streptomycetaceae > Streptomyces. Next base: position 10,911 of record NZ_SSBJ01000061.1, on the reverse strand, counting down.
GTTCCCGCCATCCCTTCAGGTCAACTTGCGTACACCTGGGTATGGTTGGGCCCGGTCTGGGGTGGAGCGCGGGACTATGGGCCGCATGGCAACGAACGGCACGGCACCCGACAGCACCACAACCGCCCCAGTGGACCTCCCGCGTCAACAGGACCGCTCCAGACGGACCGAGGACGACGGCGCGCCTGACTCGAGGCGGTTGGCCTGGTTCCTGATCCTCACCGGGGCCGCCGGACTGCTGGCCTCCTGGGTGATCACCCTCGACAAGTTCCTCCTGCTGGAAGACCCGTCCTTCAAGCCCGCTTGCAGCCTCAACCCCGTGGTCTCCTGCGGCAGCGTCATGCGGAGCGAGCAGGCGCAGGCCTTCGGCTTCCCCAACCCGATGCTGGGCCTGGTCGCCTACGGGGTGGTCGTCTGCGTCGGCGCCGGCCTGCTCGCCGGCGCCCGCTACCGGGGCTGGTTCTGGCTCGGGCTGAACGCCGGCATGCTCTTCGGCACGGGCTTTTGCACCTGGTTGATGATCCAGTCCCTCTACGAGATCAACGCGCTCTGCCTGTGGTGCTGTCTGACCTGGGCGGCCACCCTCTTGATGTTCTGGGCGGTCACCGCGCGCAACGTCACCACGAACGCGGCCCCCGGCCCGCCGCGACAGTTCTTCACCGAGTTCGGCTGGGCCCCGCCCGCCCTGCACCTGGGGATCATCGGGATGCTGATCCTCACCCGGTGGTGGGAGTTCTGGACCAGTTGAGGCCCGCCCGGCCACGCACGAGGGCCCCGGCAGCCGGAGGCTGCCGGGGCCCTCGTCACGTCACACACCGCATCGACCGCGTCACCGCGTCGCTCCACGGGCACCGGGGCCCGGGCCGTACGGCCCGTCAGGCCGCCGGGGGAACGGCGATCAGCTGCCGTTGGAGAGGTTGCCGGACAGGACCGGGATGTTGTCCAGGATGTGCGAGAGCGGCTCGTCGCCCTTGGCCTGGGTGGAGTTCTCGGTGCACTGCTGGTTCTGCGGGTTGGACAGGACGTTGATGTCCTGGACGCCGACGTTGATCAGGGCGAGGATCGACTGGGCGTTGACCTTCACCGGCAGGCCGATGCAGGGCTTGTTCAGCGTGCCCTGGACCAGGCCGAGCTGCGGGCTCATGGCGCCCTCGGTCTTCTGGTTGCCGTAGATCTGGGTGGCACCGTTGCCGTTGACGGTGTTGATCCCGTTGTCGTTGCCGATGGCCATGGCCGGGGCCGCGACAGCAGCGCCCGCGCCGACGGCAGCGGCGGTGACCGCGGCAGCAGTCATGATCTTCTTGAGCATCATTGGTCCTTTTGTCGCACGAGTGCCCGCTTGTGGAGCGCCCTGATCAACTGCCCGCCCAGGGGGTTGGTTCCGCTGCTTCACTCAAACGGCCCGTTCGGCGCAACGTGTTTACCCGGCCGGGGTGAGGCGGCCCGGAGGCCTGCACGAGATCCGACACGGCGCGGACGGACGACCGGACCTCACGTCCCGTGGGAGGGGCCTTTCGAGGGACCGCCGTCGGCCGCGCTCCGGTTGCGCTCCGTACAAGGCGTTTGCACGGTGGGTAAGGAGGTGGATCGCCCAGGTCCGCTCTTGTGCCACCACTGTGAGGAAACCCATGCGCTCGAAGCCGTTCCGCACCCGCGTCCTCGTCCCGTCGGCCCTCGCCGCCGTCATACTTGCCGGCGCGGCAGCCCCTGCGGGCGCCGCGGGCGGTGACAGTTCCGCCTCGCTCACGCGTCGAGTGGCGGCGGTTCAGCAGCAGATCCAGGGGGTCGAGGCCCGGGCCGCGGCGGCCGGTCCCGTCGACGACCTCCTCGCCGGTCTCCTCAAGACGCTCCAGGACCTGCTCAAGTCGTTGTCGGGTCTGCTGCCGGCCGGGGTGACACTGCCGCCGATCGAGCTGCCGAAGCTCCCGACGCTGCCGGAGATCCCCGGGCTGCCGACGCTTCCGGTCACCACGCCCAAGAAGAACCCGTCCGTCTCCGTCCCCGTCAACCCGGCGGCGAGCCCGGTCAAGCCGTCGACCGACCTCGTCCCCGACATCCCCGACGTGCCCGACCTCCCCTGAGGGCGCGAAGGGCCGTCGCCGGGCGGCGGAGTGCGGCCGGGAAGCGGCGCGAGGTTATGACCATTGGGCTGAACAGGTCTGATCTCGGCCGTACCCGTGTCGTCGGGGAACCAGAACCGTTTCGCTCGATGTGAGCCCCGAGATCGGGGCAGGACGTCGAAGAGAAGGTGCACTTCCCATGAACTCTGCTGCCAAGAAGGCCGCCGTGGCCCTGGCCTCCGCTGGTCTCGCCGTGGCCGGTGCCGCGGGCGCCGCCTCCGCCGACGCCTCGGCCGAGGGTGCGGCCGTGGGTTCCCCCGGTGTCCTCTCGGGGAACCTGGTCCAGGTCCCGGTCCACGTTCCGATCAACATCTGCGGCAACTCCGTCAACGTCATCGGCGCGCTGAACCCGGCGTTCGGCAACGTCTGCGTCAACGACTGACGTCGGCACATCCGACTGTGGGCGCCCCGGCCTCGCCGGTGGCGCCCACAGTCATGTCGGGACCAGGTCGGTCCGGTCGGCTCAGTTGGCCCCGCCGTTGAGGTGGACGCCGCCGAGCATCGGGGTCGCCTGGGTGGCGCCGTCCGCGAGCTTCATCACCTCGCCGGGGACGTCGTTGCGGACCTTGTTGACGGTCTGCACCGTGCCGACGACCTTGCCCACGCTGTCGCCCTGCTCGGCCAGGGCGTTGCCCGCCGTCTGGGGGAGAGCCTCGGAGACGGGGTTGACCGCGTTCAAGGTCTCCGTCACCCCGCCCGTCAGGCTCATGGGCGGCAGCGCGGCCGGCGTCTGAGCCGCGAAGGCTGGAGCGGTGGCGGCGAGAGCGGCGACGGAGCCTGCGACGACAGCGGCGACCTTCGTGAACTTCATTTTTTCGAAATCCTTTTCCAGCGGCGACCGTCGCGCCACTTTCGACCTGGCTAACGATTCCGGGCGGATACGGAAACGCGCGAGCGAACAACGCGACGGCCGGAGAATCCGAACAATGGATTCTCCGGCCGATATTTCTTCTGATTACCGGTATTGCCGCTCAGGCGGCACGGGAGCGCCGGTAGAGAATGGCGCCGCCCAGGACCAATGCCGCGGCGAGCGCCGCCGCGGCTCCGGGCTGGCCGGCTCCCGTGGCCGCCAGCTCCGGCGCCCGTACCTGCGGCTGGGCGACGACGGGCGCGGGGGCGGGAGCCGGCGCGGGGGCCGCGACCGGCGCGGGTGCGGGGGCGGGGAGCACGTGGACGGGGACGTCACCGGCGGGGGCGGCCGGCGGCTGGTCGGCGGGCCGGACCACCGCGGGTGCGGGGGCCGGAGCCGGCCGCTCCACGACCTGGCTGCCGTGCGGCGGGCCGGAACCCTCCTCCACCGGAGCCGGGAGGGTGTGCGGGGCCTCTTCCGCCGGGGCGGGGAGGGTGTGCGGGGCTTCCTCCACGGGGCCGGGCGCGGGCGGTGCCGGGTGGGGGGCGGGGTGCGCGGCCCGGGGGTGGTCGTCGCACTCCTCGTCTTCGCGGCTCGCGCCGGTACCGGAGCCGCCGTAGCCGTCCTCGTGCCGCGGCGCTTCGTGCGGTGCCTCGTGGCGGGGGGCTTCCTGCGGTGGGGCGGCGTGGCGGGGCGCGTGCGGGCGGGGCGCCTCCTCCTCACGCTGCTCCTCGTGCCGCGGGCTGGGCAGCGCGTGGCGTCCCTGCCGCTCGTCGAGGTAGTGCTCGAAGGCCTTCGCGTGCTCGGGGCTCAGGTAGCGCCCGTAGTCGAAGTCGGAGTCGGAATCCGATCCCGTGGTGGTGACGCAGCTGTTCCCGAACGCCGGGTTGAGGGCCGCACCCCCGTCCACACTGTTGCCGCAGACGTTCGGCGCGAAGGTGATCGGTACCGAGACGCTGTTGCCGGACGCCACACCCGGCGAGTGCGCGGCTTCGGCCATCGCCCCCGGGTACGCGTAGGCAACGCCGGTCGCGATCGACAGCAGGCTGGAAGCGGCCGCCGCCGTGAGCACCCCCTTGCCCAGTACCTGTCGGCTCAGTACCTGTCGCATGGGCCCTTCCCTGTTCTACCGGCGCTCTCGCCGGTGCTGATTCGAAGCGGCCCCGGAGTGCACCGCCGTGCACTCCGAGGCCACTGACGAGGAGGTGTGCCCTTGCGGGCGCGCGCGCTCCGTCAGTCGTTGACGCAGACGTTGCCGAACGTGGGGTTCAGCAGCGCGATCACGTTGACGGTGTTGCCGCAGACGTTGACCGGGACGTGCACGGGGACCTGGACCAGGTTGCCCGAGAGGACACCGGGGGAGCCCACGGCCGCGCCCTCGGCACTCGCGTCGGCCATGGCGGGAGCGGCGGCACCGGCGGCCATCAGAACGCCGGCGGCCAGCACCACTGCCTTCTTGTACGTCATTTGTTTTCGATCCTTCCTGCAGAGGCGTATCCACTGCGAAATTAACAACGAGTGGCTTCGGGAAAAGAAACCGGTTATTTCCCGGAGAGGCGCTTTATTTCACCCCGATGCCCACCGCGCGACGCCCGGGCGTCGAATTGTCCGGGCCGGATTGACCGGAGGTCCGGGCCGGGCCGCGAAAGGGCGGGCCTCATAAGCGGCGGGGCCGCCGCGACCCGAAGGTGCGGCGGCCCCGGCCCCGGCGCGGGGCGCGATCAGCTGCCGGCGGAGACGTTGCCGGAGAGGACCGGGATGTTGTCCAGGATGTGCGAGAGCGGCTCGTCGCCCTTGGCCTGGGTGGAGTTCTCGGTGCACTGCTGGTTCTGCGGGTTGGACAGGATCGGGATGTCCTGGACGCCGACGTTGACCAGGGCGAGGACCGACTGCACGTTGGCCTTGGCGGGCAGTGCGATGCAGGGCTTGTTGAACGAGCCCTGGATCAGCGCCATCTGCGGGCTCATGTTGCCGTAGGTGGCCTGGTTGCCGTAGATCTGCGAGGCGCCGTTGCCGTTCACGGTGTTGATGCCGTTGTCGTTGCCGATGGCCATCGCCTGCGGCGCCATGGCGGCACCAAGGCCCACGACGGAGGCGGCAACCGCTGCGCCGGCCACAAACTTCTTGATCATTGTCGTCCCTTTTTTGCAGGATTGCCCGTTACTTGGAGCACCCGGCTCAACGGCGCGGTTCCGGCTCGGGTTGCGTGTGTTCACCCGGATGCCGAAGTTTCGGCCGCCATGGTTGACGCCCGGCGTTGACCCGGGTCGTGTCGAACGCGGGGGTCGGGGACCGCGACGGCGTGGACGGCGGGGCCGCACGCGCGCATCCGCTTTTCCCTTTCGGTTCGAACAATGGTGCACCCGCATAACGACCCGCCCGCTCCGAGGGTGCGTGTTATCGCCCAAAAGGCCGTACGAGCGAGTCCCACGTGATTTCAGCCCTGATTTCTGACAAAGTTCACTCCTGTTTTGTCCCCTTGATCGAAAATAGGAGGCAGGGTCATGGGTTCCCCCCGAAGAATCCTCGGCGCGCTCGGTCTTCTGTCCTGCCTCGTGCTTTCGGCGATCGTCCCCGCGGCCGGTGCCGCCGCCGCGCCGGCCGGGGCGACAGCCGCCGCGTTCAAGGAGCTGCCCAGCGTCCCGTTCACCCAGCGTTACCAGGCGGTGCAGCACGGCGGCCTGGTCCGGGCCTCCAACTCCTCGATCACCTGCCGCAAGGAGGAGGCCCCGCAGGCCGAGCCCTGTGCCGAGGTCAAGCGCGGCGCGGGTGGGGTCAACAGCGACTACGACATGTTCTACACGGAGGTCGACAAGGACCCCGACACCTACAACTCGACCCGCGCCGAGCTCAAGATCCCGCAGGGGGCGAAGGTCTCGTACGCCCGGCTGTACTGGGGCGGGAACCTGCGGGTGGGCGAGCAGAAACCGCCGGAGGACAGCGGCCGGGTGTTGGTCGCCGAACCGGGCGGCGCGTACAAGGAAGTGCTGGCCGACACCGTGGTGGGGCACCGCGCCGACGCGGCGAGCGATGCCTACCAGGCCTCGGCCGACGTCACCCCGCTGGTTCGCAAGGGCGGCACGGGCATGTGGACGGTCGCCCAGCTGAACATCGCCATGGGTCGCTCGGAGGCGGGCGCCTGGGGTGGCTGGACGCTCGTCGCCGCGTACGAGCAGCCGCAGGAACCGCTGCGCCGGGTGTCGCTGTGGGACGGCTTCGAGGGCCTGGCGGCGGGGGCGGGCCGGGACGCCGCGCGGACGGTGGGACTGGCCGGGCTGAACGCGCCGGCGGGATCCGCGGGCCGGGTCGGGGTGGTCGCCTACGACGGGGACCGGGGGAACCTCGGGGACTCGCTCACGGTGACCGCCGACAGCGGCCGCCGGGTGAGCGTCAGTGATGCAGAAAATCCCTTCAACGACGTCATGAATTCCACCATCACGGAATTCGGCCAGGCGTCGTTCGTACGACAGCCTGAATATATGAATAATCTCGGATACGACGCGGACGTGTTCGATCTGAGCCCCGCCCTGTCCGGTGGCGCCCGCAGTCTGGACTTCACGTTCACGGGTGAAAGTCAGGGTCAATTCCTCGGTGTGCTCTTCGTTCAGACAGACGCGCGCCGCTGAACGCAGGAGACCACTCCACGTGCCGACACATCGTTCGACAGCACAGTCCCCGCACCGCCGGCCCCCGCACCCACCCACCGAGCCGTTCACCGTCCTCCACCTGGTCCAGCCCGTCGACGGCGGGGTCGCCCGGGTCGTCACCGACCTCGTGCGGGCCCAGTCCGCCGCCGGGCTGCGCGTCGTCGTCGGCTGCCCCGACGGACCCCTGGGGGAGGCCGCCCGCGCCGCCGGCGCCGAGGCCCACACCTGGCACGCCGGGCGTTCCCCCGGACCGGCCCTGCCCGCCGAAGTCCTCGGCGCGCTCCGGCTGGTGCGCCACGTCCGCCCCGACCTCCTGCACGCCCACAGCGCCAAGGCCGGGCTCGCCGGACGGCTCGCCGTACGCGGCTCCCTGCCCACCGTCTTCCAGCCCCACGCCTGGTCCTTCGACGCCGTCGGCGGGGCCACCGCCGCACTCGCGCTGCGCTGGGAGCGGTTCGGCGCGCGCTGGGCCGACCGGGTGCTCTGCGTCAGCGAATCGGAGCGTCGGGCCGGGGAGTCGGAGGGCGTCACCGCCCGCTGGTCGGTGATCCGCAACGGCGTGGACCTCTCCCACTTCCGCCCCGGCCGCGCCGACCGGGGCGAGGACCGGGCCGGCGCGCGCGCCGGACTGCCGCTGCCGGAGGCCTTCCGGGGAGACGGGCCGCTGGCCGTCTGCGTGGGACGGCTCTGCCCGCAGAAGGGGCAGGACATCCTGCTCCGCGCCTGGCCGGAGGTCCTGGGGACGGTCCCCGAAGCCCGGCTGGTGCTGGTAGGCGACGGCCCCGACGGCGAGGCACTGCGCCGCGCCGCGCCGTCCGGCGTCCACTTCGCGGGCACCGCCGACGACATCCGACCGTGGCTTCGGGCCGCCGACATCGTTGTACTGCCGTCGCGGTGGGAAGGAATGGCGCTCGCCCCGCTCGAAGCCATGGCCTGTGGTCGTCCGGTCCTGGTCTCCGACGTCAGCGGTGCCCGGGAGAGCCTGCCGCCGGGCCAGGCACGGCTGTGCCTGGTGCCCGCGGAGGATCCGACGGCGTTGGCCAAGGCCCTCGGACGGCTGCTCGCCGAGCCGCGGCTGCTCACCGAACTGGGCGAGCAGGCCGGGCAACACGCCCGGACCGAGTTCGACGTGCGGCGGACCACGGACGCGGTCACCGGCCTCTACCACGAACTGCTGGGCAGGCCCGCCCCCTCGCCCTACCGGGGGGACTCACCCCCCGGTACAGCCGGAGGGACCCCCGAGCCCTTGAACATGGAGCGCATCAGCCGATGACGATGGACAGCGCACCCGCCCGGCACACCGGGCAGAGCGGCACGGGGCCCGCCGGCGGCACCACCGCCGTCCGCCGTGCCGGGACCGCCATCCACCCCCCGCGCCGGCCCAAGGCCGATCAGGCCCGGCCCGCCGTCCGGCCGCAACGGGCCCGGCGCGGCGACGGGAACCTCCCGCTGCTGACCGTCGACGCGCTGGCCGCCGTACTGACCACGGCGGCCCTGCCCGGCCCGGCCCTCGGCGGCGCACTCGCGGCCCCCCTCGCCGTCCTGGTCACCGCGCTACACGCGCAGGCCGGGCTCTACCGGCCCCGGCTCGCGCCGTCCGCGCTGCGCGAACTGCCCGCGCTGGCCGGTCGGGCCGCCGTGCTGTGGTGCGGCGCCGCCGCCGTCCTGGCCGCCGTCCGGCCGGGCCAGGCGCTCGAATGGCAGGCACTGCTCGGTGCCATGTGTCTGCAGACCGTACTGGCCTGCGCCGGGCGGGGGCTGGTCAACCAGCTCCGCCGCCGGGCGGCCCTGCGCAGGCCCTGCTCCGCGCTGGTCGTCGGGCGCGGCGAGGGCGCGAGCGCCGTCGCCGCGGCCCTGCACGGGCGGCGCGAGTACGGGCTGCGGCCGGTCGGGATCGCCGACACCGGCTCCGCGCCCGACGCCGAAAGCGGCCCGCTGCCACTGCTGTCCACCCACGAGGACGTGCGGCGGGCCGTCATCCAGAACTCCGTCCGCCACGCGGTGTTCACCCGGCCGCCCGAGGCGGACGAACGCACCGCCTCTCTGGTCCGGCTCTTCCACGACCACGGCTGCCGGCTGTGGCTCGCCGATCCCGCCGGCACCGCCAAGATCACCGGCATGCGGGTGGCGGAACCCGCCGACCAGCTGTGGGGGTACGCGGTACAGCCGCTGCTCCCGCGTCCCGCCCGGCCGTTGGAGAGGTACGCGAAGCGGGTCATCGACTCCTCGCTCGCCGCGGTCGCGCTGCTGGCCGCCGCGCCCGTGATGGGCGCCTGCGCGCTGGCCGTGCGGCTCTCCGACGGCCCGGGGGTGATCTTCCGCCAGGAGCGCGTCGGCCTGTACGGACGGCCCTTCACCCTGTTGAAGTTCCGCACCCTGAGCGCCGACGCGCACGAGTCCGCCACCCGGTGGACCGTGGCCGGAGACCGCCGGATGAGCCCGATCGGCTCCTTCCTGCGCAAGTCCTCGCTGGACGAGCTGCCGCAGTTGTGGAACGTCGTACGGGGTGACATGAGCCTGGTGGGGCCGCGTCCCGAGCGGCCGTTCTTCGTCGCGAAGTTCAGCACCCTGCACCCCGGTTACGAGGCGCGGCACCGGATGCCGGTGGGGATCACCGGGCTCGCGCAGATCAACGGCCTGCGGGGGGACACCTCCATCGAGGACCGGGCCCGCTTCGACAACCACTACATCGACACCTGGTCGCTGTGGCAGGACCTGTGGATCCTGGCCCGGACCGCGGCCTCCTTCTTCCGTTTCCGGCTGGGAGGCAGCTGAGCATGACCCTCGCCGTATCGAACTCCCTCCCGCGGGGCCGCCCGTACACCGGGCGGCTGCTGCGCCGGCACTGGCCGCTGCTGCCGCTGGCCGCGACCGTCCTGCTGCTGCTCGCCCCGCTGCCCGCCGGCGACGCGAGCACCTCCGGCAAGGTCGGGCCGGCCGACGCCGCCTCCCTGCTGCTGGTGGCCGTCTGCGCGCTGCGGGCCCTCCAGGGCCGGGTGCGCCCGCTGAGCACGCTGGGCGCCGTCGTCCTCGGGGTGCCCGCGGTGGGCCTCGCGGTGGCGACCGTGACGGCGGGGGACCCGTACGCGGCCCTGCCCGGGTTCGTGCGCTACCTCCAGGTCTTCGTCCTGGTCCCCGCGGCGATCGTGCTGCTGGTGCGGGACGCGGGGGAGTTCCGGTTGGCGTCGGGGTGTTTCGTGGTTCTCGCGCTGGTCCAAGGAGCCTTGGGCGTCGTCCAGTTCGTCACCCACACCGGCGCCTCGTACCAGGGCGCCGACATCCGGGCGGTGGGCACCTTCGGCCCCGGCGACGTCATGGGCATGGCCACGGTCGTCGCCTACGGGCTGGTCGTGGCGACCGCCGCCGCCCTCGCGCCGGGACTGCCCGGGCGGGTCAGGCGGATCGCGGCCGGCTGCGCGGCGGGCCTGACGGTGCCGCTGGTGCTCTCCTTCAGCCGGGGCGCGTGGATCGCGACGGTCGGCGCGGCGGTCCTGGTGATGGTGCTGGCCGGGGTCCGGCGGGCGCTCAAGGTCGTGGTGGCGCTGGCGGCGGTGGGCGTCGTGCTGGTAGGCGGGTTCGGCGTCGGCTCCGAGATGGTCACCGAACGCCTCACCTCGATCACGCAGGTCTCCGACGCCCCCGACCAGTCGGTCACCGACCGGTACACGATGTGGGCCGCCGCCGAGTCCATGTGGCGGGAGAGGCCGGCCGCCGGGGTGGGCCTCAAGGGCTTCCCCGCCAACCGGGACGGCCACTCCTCGCTGGCGCTGTCCTCCGGAAGCGACACCGCGGGCGCCGGCCAGGCCTTCGTCAAGCAGCCGCTGCTGTCCCCGCACAACATGTACCTGCTGGTGCTGAGCGAGCAGGGACTGATCGGGCTGACCGCGCTGGCGGGCGGCTGGGCCGTCCTCCTCGTCGCGGGGCTGCGCCGGTACGCGGCCGGCGGTGAGCACGCGGTGCGCGACTGCGGGCTGATCGCGGTCGGACTGCTCGTGTGGCAGCTGACCGACTTCCTGTACGCCGACATCGGGGGGCCGTCGACCGTGCTGACCGGAGTGATCATCGGACTCGCGGCGTGGTGGGCCCTCCCGTCCGGAACCGGGGGTGTCACCGCCGTGCTCCCGGCCCGGCCCGCCCCCGAGGGGCCGGCCGGCCGGTGACCGACACGACGCCGTGGCGGCCCGCGGCCGCGGCGACCCACCTCGCCGCGGCCGCGGAGGCGTCCGGGTCCTCGGGCAGGAGCAGGACCGTCCCGGGTTCCGTGTTCGAGGCGTCCACGCCGGCGGCCGCCATC
>NZ_SSBJ01000060.1 GCF_004795055.1 Streptomyces sp. A1136 | reverse complement strand
TCTGCATGCCCGGCCGTGCCAACTCCGCCCGCAACAACAGGGCCAGGACGCCGCCGATCACGAAGAAGACGAACGAGGAGATCAGATAGAGGTGCCCGATCTTCTTGTGGTCCGTCGTCGACAACCACGAGGCCAGCACGCTCCCCAACGACCTCCCGGGGACCGGGATCGGAGTCACAGGCTCGGTCGACGTCACCATGCGGAGGTCCTTCGCGAAGTACTGGGCGGACGGCGGCGCACTCATGCCCCGGCGGGGGCTTTACACATGCCTTAAGTGTTTACTCCAGCACCCTCTCGACACCGGCGCCCGGCCGACGGCGCGTACGGGTGCCCGAAGCGCTTTCCGGTTGACCGCAAAGGCGTTTTCTTCCCGGGTCGCCAGAGGGATTACGACCGGCCTGTCGGGTAGCCGCCCGGTGAAAGACCAAGAACTCCCACCCACTCCTCGGTGGCCGGCCTGGCGATGGCATACACCGCTCCCAGCCGCGCGCCCCTGTGATCGGAGGCGGATTCCGTCCGACGCTGTGGCTGTGCGGGCTCCTCAGCGACCCTGGCAGCGCAGCAACTCGTGACACGGCAGACGGAGGAAAATGGTATGGCTGTGCACAGTCACCACGTTATTTCGCGCCCGGCAGGGCGGCAGCAGAGCCTCCTCAAAGGGCAGCACGACCAGATCGTCGGTCTGCTGATGCTGGTGGCGGCCCTGGTCCTGTGCCTGGTTCCGATGGCTCAGCAGGACGGTGCCAAGGATGCCCAGGTCAATGAGGTCATCGTCGGCACCATCGTGCTGTTCGCGGCAGGCTCGCGACTGTACCGGGGGGCGGGGATCCGGTCCGACGTGATCGTCGGCCTGTGCGGGGTATGGCTGATCGCCTCCCCGTTCGTACTGGGCCTGCAGAAGACGTCGTTTTATGAAAGCAACCGTGTCTACGACGTCGTACTCGGCAGCGTCCTGGTGCTGCTTGCGCTCGCGGGAGGGCTGCTGCTGCGGGCGGCCAAGCGCCAGGAACGCACTGCAGAGGTCGTCGGGACGCGCAGCGTAGGCCGGAAGCCCACCACCGCGGTCGAGAGTTCCGACTCCGATCAGCCGCCGCTGGACAACTGACGAGGCTGGCCGCGCGCGGGGTGGCGTCTACGGTCCGATACATGCGCGCCCGCCCCAGGCGTCCGAGGAGGTATCGGTGGCGGCACGGACCGGTCAGACGCGCAGCCTGTGGCGCTCTGGCCCGCCCGACCTGGCCGGACGGCGGCGACGCCCGGCGGCGGAGCGAGGCTTCGCATCGGGTGTGGGACCGCCAGGTGTCCCTGACAGACCTATCGGCCGTAGGCGTCCCTGCGGGGCAACGGGCCGACGCCCGCATGTCGACCGGGGCGCAGGGCGGCATGGCGTCGCCCGGGCCCTGGACCGTTGCGGGCGGCGAGGGCGTCGGCGACGGCGCCGGTGGTGAAGGCGTAGACGGCCTTGTGCAGGAGGTCTACCACGAGTTCCCCACGGGGCCAGGTCTGTGGCGGCGCGCCGACTCCGGTGGCGTTCTCCAGGAGCTGGTCGTTGGTGAGGCGGACGACGGTGAACTGGGCCGAGGCCACCGGTCCGCGCAGGCCGGCGTTGGCCATGGCCGAGCGAAGGACGCCCAGGAGGGCGGCTTGGCCGAAGTGCATGGTCCAGTTGACGGCAAGCGGCTGCTTACCGGACTGTTCCCGCATACCGGTCAGTCTCTCGAGGACGCGCGCGGGGACGTGGGAGTCGGACCGAGCAGTGACCTTCTGCTCGATCTTCTCCCCCAGTGTCATCACCAGGCCACCGGCGGTACCGGCTACGAGCCCCTGCCACAACGCGCGCTTGATCATGTCTGTCGGGTACCCGACCGAGTCGCCGCCATCCACCTCAGCCGGCCAGGTGTATCCCGTTGCCGTCCCGGCTCACCCGGATGCCCTCACCCGGCGCTCAGCGTGTGAGGGCGGGGAGACGTACACCGCGGGCAACGGCATCCCACGGAAGGCAGCGCCCTCCATGATCCGGCCCCGGCGCGCAGACGCGTCAGGCGCCGAGCTGCGATAACGCTGCCTGCAAGAGCGAGGCCAGTACCTTCGGGTCGGCTTTCTGCGGAGGGCCGAGGGCCGCCATGGCGGCCAGGTCTGCCGAGGAGACGACGCGCAGGACACCCGCATAACGGGACTCCTGCAGGTCGGCCGCACCCACGACTTCCACCCGACCCGCGATGCAGATGAGGACCTTCTCTTCGTTCGACGCGTCGAGCAGGGCCCGTACATGATCCGGTGTGACGGTCATATTGCCCGTCCCAGGTACGTTCGCAGATCCTGCGGCCTCGGATTCGCCGTCCACCATGGCGTCCTCCTGCGCGCTCCTCACGCGGCCCCTGCCCAGGCCGACGCAGGCTACGCCTGTGCGCCAGCCCCGACACTTTGAGCCTCCGGTGTGCTTATAGAGCCTCCAAGTCGGAAAGGCGCAAGGACGCAAGAACATTCGGAGGAGGTGCATGAGGCATGCCAGGTTCCGGAACGAGTGACGACAGCAGGAGCCACGAGTCGCCGCTGGAGCAGGTCACCGGCGAGAACGATGTGACCCCGCAGGAGGAGCGGGGCGGTCCACCGCCAGCCGCAGGGCCCAGCCGGAGTTCCGAACGGGTCGGTGACGGCGCGAAGGAGTCGTCGGGCGAGGGCGAGGAGGAATAGGCACCGAATCGTCCCGGCCAGTCCTGTCGGCGGCGGGTGCCGGTACCGGACCTCGCCGGTACCGGCACCCCCTTCGCGCGGCCGCTATGCGTCGGGGCGGATGACGGCGCGCGCATCCGTCGGTCCTTGAGTTGGCCGCCGCGAGCCATTCCAAATCGGGATGTCGCGCTGATAGGACCTGAAGCAGGAAGGGGCCAGGTGCTCGCTCCGGCCCCGACCGACCCTTTGAAGCGCATGCCATGAAGAAGGGAGCTTGGCCGCTCGGCGCAGTATGCCTGGGTGCACTGTCAGCTGCGGTGCCGTATCGCGGCTCGCAGGAGCCAGGCGGCCAAGACCGCGGTGAGGACGATGGCGACTTTCGCCCCGCGGCGTGCCGACGTTGTGTCGCGGGCACGGTCGTACAGGCTCAGCGGCAGGCCGGCCAGGGCGTTGCCGGGAGGGCGGCGCGGTACTGACGGATGGGGATGTGTGGGCGCAGTGCGCCGTACGGTTTCCCAGGCCGTGCCCAGGCTCCGCAGTCGTGCCCTGTCGTTACCGAGGGCCTCCTGCAGGCGGGGAAGGAGCAGGTCTTCCTCGTCGCGGATGTCCTGGCGGATGACGTCGAAGGCCCGCGAGGTGAGTTCGCGGTGCCTGGGGTAGGCCGGATCTGTGCGCTCGATGGCGGCGACGAGGACGTTGATCTCCTGGTGTTCCTGCTCCACGCGAGAGGTCAGAGCATCGCCGTCCGGGTGGAGTCGCCGCAGGGCCGGCCAGAGAACGGTCTCTTCGGCGAAGGCGTGCGCAAAGGTGAACTGGATGATGTCCTTGAGGATCTGCTGTCGCTCTTCGGGCGGGTGCGGGTCGGCGTCGTAGCGGCGCATGAGCCGGTCGAGTTCCTCGTGGTCCCGCCGTTGGCGGGCCAGGATGCTGGCTTCCCCGCCGAGCTGCTCGATGCTCTGTCGTGCGATGGACGAGGGCATGGGGTTGCTCCTCACACTTGGGCCAAGAGGATTCCGTCAGCTGTCCGGTCGGCTCGCGGACGTAGTCAGGGGGCGAGCGCGCCTCACCGGCTCCTGCCCTCTCGCAGGCGCCGTAACGGATCTCGTCCAGCAGTCTTTCGGAATCCCGCCACGGAGCTGCCCGCTGCTCGTCGGCATGGGCGAACGTGTCGCTGCGACGCCTCTGCAGTTGGGGGCTGCGTCATGGCCCATCTCCTCGTCTTCGGGTCGCTCTTCGACCCGTCGTCCACCAACGGGCCATGCGCTGACATTGCCGGGTGCAGATGCTGTCTTTCCCCCACCGGAACACTCATGTTTTGGATGAACGGGGTCTGTGGAGAACGGGGTCGGCGGCCCGGCACGGAGATGGCCTGCCGCGGCCATGGTGGGGACTACAGCCCCGTTCGAGGGCGCGGCGGAGACCGGTCAACCGGAGGGGTCGTCTTCCTCGACCGCTTTGACGAGAGCCGTATAGCCCAGGTTCAGGGCGTCGGAGACCGCGACCGCGGACAGCGCCCGCACCACAGCGGACGCTGTCCGCGGCCAGACCATGAGGGCCGCGGTGAGGCCGGTCGCCACCCATACGCCCAGGCAGAACGGGCAGGTCAGCGGCTCCCCGACCGTCTGGTGGCCGGGCTTGGGCACCTCGTTGAACTCCGCCGGGGCTCCTGCCTCCTCCACGTCGGTGAACGGGGCGCGCAACGGCCGGGTGACGTTGGCCTTGCTGAGCAGTCGGGTCAGACGGAAGGTGGCCGTCGCCGTCAGCAGTACCTCCGGGAGCGCCACGGGCACCACATTACGGTTGCCACGGGTCCGTACCAGGAGAGCCCAGCAGCCGGCGTAGACCCCGAAACCGGCCAAGGCGAGCCCGTGTCTCGGCGAAGCGTAGCCTGCCCCGGTTGCCGCGCGGCCGTGGAAGTCCGCCAAGCACCCTAGGCGGGCGATGGTGTAAGCGAGAGAACGGGGCGGCCTCACCGTCTTCACAGCTCCTCCCCACCGGGCAGTCATCGGCACCCGGACGGCTGCCCCGCCGGGCGGCGTGCGGGGAAGCGTCGCGAGTACACCATGTCGCTCATTCCGCGCAGAGGGGGTGCGGGTTCGTGCGAGGCCCATGGCCCCTGCCGCCATGCTCATGTGTCGAAAGGGACATGCATCCGCCGTGGAACGTGGGTCCGAGTGTCTCCTCGTCCGAGCTGCACAAGGGCAGCCGGTCACCGGTCACCCAGGTGCGCATCCGCGGGATCTGTGACGGCATCGCGGGTACACGTAGCGCGCCCCCCATAGCCGTCGTCCGTCAGGAGACCAGCCGTGATGCGTCGCGAACAGGCCGATGCCGGCTCCCAGGAGTGCCCCTGTCTGCCACGGCGGTCGCTGGCCGTGTGCCTTCTGATAGGGGTGGCGGTGATGGCAGCGGTCGATGAGATCGTCTTTCACCAGCTCCTGCACTGGCACCACTTCTACGACGCCTCCACCCTCGGCGTCGGCTTGCTGTCGGACGGCCTCTTGCACACCGGCGAGCTTCTGGCTCTGGTAGCCGGCTGCTTTCTCTTCGCCGATCTCCTGCGACGCCGCGCCCTGGCGCCTGCCCACGCCTGGGCCGGGTTCTTCACGGGCCTGGGCGTCTTCCAGCTCTTCGACGGGATCGTCGACCACAAGCTGTTGCGCGTGCACCAGATCCGCTACGACGTGGACATCACCCTCTACGACTGGGCCTGGAACGCCGCCGGTCTTGTGTTGCTATTCCTCGGCATCACGCTCACCGTGCGGGCCCGCCGCCACGCGTCCGCGACGGCATGATCCACACGCATACCCATCCCGGGTACGAGAGCACGGCCGTCTCTGGCTTTTTTGCCGCCGCAGCCGCGCTGGCGGCCGCATTCATCTATCTACTGGCGGCTGCGCGGCTGCGTCGGCGAGGAGACAGGTGGCCTTGGCAGCGCGACGCCTCCATCACCGCCGGCGGCACCGCCCTGGCGTACGCGGGTACCGGCACGCTGCCGGGCCCGTCGTTCACCGCGCACATGGCTCAGCATCTCATCGTCGCCATGGCGGCCCCCGTGCTGCTGGTCCTCGCCCGCCCGCTCACGCTGCTCATGCGGATCCTGCCCGCCGGGCCGGCCCGCCGGCGTCTGCTGTCCGTCGTTCATGCCAGGCTCGTGTCCTGGCTGCTCTTCCCGCCCATGGCCGCCGCCCTGGACATCGGCGGCCTGTGGCTGCTCTACCGGACGCCTCTATTCGCCGCCACCCATCACCGGCCTCTGCTCGGCGCGGCCGTCCACGCGCACGTCTTGGCCGCGGGGCTGCTGTTCACCTTCACCGTCTGCCGGCTCGACCCCGTGAGCCGCAGGTGGAACCTGGCTGGCGCGGTGGCGCCCTCCTGGCCGCCGGATGGGCCCACACCGTCCTCGCAAAGACCCTGTACGTGCTGCCTCCGCCCGGTACCGCCTTCACCTCCGCAGACCTTCAGGGCGGTGCCCAGCTGACGTACTACGGCGGCGACATCGCCGAGATCGCCCTGGCCACCGTGCTCGCCGCCCAGTGGTACACCGCCACCGACCGCGCCCGCCGCCGCGCCCGCCGCCGCTCCACCACGGTCAGGAGGCCGCAGACCGAGGACGCCTCCGCGTGAATCCTCGGCTCCCCCGGCGACGTCGGGCGCCCGACACAGCCTGCCGGGCGGCCGATGACCGGGATGAGGACGGAAGGGTCGCCAGGTCAGCTCTTGGCCCTTGCCTTGCGTACGGCGTCCTTGGTGCGATCCATGCGTCTGGCGGCTGCGGCGACGGACGCCACGGTCACGGCGCGGTCCACTTCGGCGCTCACGTGCCGGTTGAACTGGTCGCCCAGATGCGTCCAGCGGAACAAGCGCTGGCAGTGGTGGCGCGAGCGGGACCCTGAGCGTGTCGCCGAGAGCAAGGAGGTGGGAAGGCGCCTGCGCGAGCAGTGGCCGGGAGGCTGACGCCGGTGCGTGGGCGTGCGCTCAAGGCAGGCATCGACTGCGGCGGCCAGGTCCTCACGCAAGGTGAAACATCCATGTGCCGGTCGATCATGCCCCGCACCTGCGGTGGAAGGCCGCTGAGATGGACGGCCAGGCCGAGACTGCGGGCGGCATCCAGAGGATCGAGGATGGCGCCGTCGAACGCCGTGTGCTCGTCCAGGTCGAAGACCAGCACGCTCGTCGACCGTCGATCAGTGACGACGTCGCCCCGCCTGACAGCGGAAGGGGGGTGGCGTCATCGGTGCCGCCACCCGGCGTAGGGCCTACCGGGCGGACGACTCCAGACCTCACCGGCGCCGTCGGCGACTTCGGCCGGCCCATGCTCCGCCGCCTCACCACCGGTGCCCCCGCCCCGGACCCGGACCGGCAACAGCATCCACGCGCCCCCACGGTGACCTTTACCCCCGGTGCGAAGTGTCTCGGCGCCTTTCATGCCGGTACCTGGGATGCTGAAAGCAACAGCCCCCCAGGCCGGAAAAGAGATGGCGGGCGTGGACGAGACCGAGCGTGTGCTGCGGATGCTCACCGGCATGCTCGCCGAGGGGCACCTGGCCGGCTTCGACCAGCTCCCGGAGCTGCTGGCCCAGCACACCGGCCAGGCGGGCATGACGGACGTGCGGCTGTACCTGACCGACCTGCGCCAGCAGGTTCTCACGGAGGTCACCGGACGAGGCCTGGACGCCGCCGAGGGCGGGGAGGTCTTCACCGTGGACGGCACGCTGCCCGGACGCGTCTTCGCCGCCAGCCACCCTCAGCGGGGCGCGGCCGGTGAGCAGGGCCGGTGGTGGGTTCCCGTACTGGACGGCACCGAGCGCCTCGGTGTTCTGCGGGGCGATCTGTCCGACGGCGATGGCTGCGAGCGGTTGGAGACGGTGGCCTCGTTGATGGGCATGCTGGTGGCCAGCAAGCGCCCCAGCAGTGACGCCGCCGCCCGCCTGGTGCGGACCGCGCCGATGAATGTTGCCGCAGAGCTGCAGTGGAATCTGTTGCCGCCGCGTACGTTCGCGAACCGGGACGTGGTGATCGCCGCGGCGACGGAGCCGGCCTACGAGATCGGCGGGGACGCCTTCGACTACGCGATCGCCGGCGACCAAGTCCATATCGCGGTCTTCGACGCCATGGGCCACGACAGCCACGCCGGGCTGACCGCCAACCTGGCCGTGGCGGCCTGCCGCAACCACCGCCGCCAGGACACCGACCTGGTCACCACCAGCGAGTGCATCGAGCAGGTCCTGGTCGACCACTTCGGACACCGCACCTACGTCACCGCGGTCCTGGCCGACCTGAACGCCACCAGCGGACTGCTCAGCTGGGTCAACCGCGGCCACCACCCACCGGTACTGATCCGCGCCGGCCGCTGGACCACCACCTTGAACTGCCCACCCGCCCACCCACTCGGCACCCAGCTCAGTCTTCCCGTCACGCTCTGCCGCGAACAGCTGGAACCCGGCGACCGCGTCCTGCTCTACACCGACGGCATCACCGAAGCCAGAGACAACCGCGGACGTGAATTCGGCCTCGCCCAATTCACCGACTTCATCATCCGCCACCACGCCGACGGCCTACCCGTCCCCGAAACCCTGCGCCGCCTCATGCACGCCGTCCTCGACCACCACGGCGGCCAACTCAACGACGACGCCACCGTCCTCTGCCTCGAATGGCACGGCCCCAGCCGCAACACCCACCTACGCCCCACCCACCACCAAAACACCACCCCCCGAAGCCCCGGCCGAAGCCCCTCCCCCAGCCACACCAACCCCGGCCAGGAATGACCACAGCGGTGCGATCGTCCGGTGGCCTGCCAGCGGCGGCCACGGAACTACGGCTCGGTCTGCCGGGTCCTGCCAGGCGCGCCACCGCCGGCGGTGACGCCACCCCCTGCCACGCCCGGCAGGGCGGACACGGCAGATGTCCGGACGCGGGTGCCCACCCCGAGCGCTCGGGGCATCCGGGGTGGGCGTGTGCGTCCCAGCATCTTCAACGAGCCGCAGCAGAAACGGTTCCGCAACCGTCCGGCCGTGAGTCGAGCCGGCGGCCGACAGGGACGTGCCCGGCAGGAAGGAGCACCGTTAAAGCGGTATGAACCAATCCGACGACCTCACCGACCAGGAATGGGACGCGGTCCGCACCCTGCTGCCCCGCTGCGGGCCCGGTGGCCCCGACAATCGGAACATCATCAACGGCATCCTGTGGCAACAAAGAGGCGGCCGCCGCTGGCACGACCTGCCAACCCGCTACGGACCCTGGCACCGCTGCGCCGAGCGCCTGCGGCTGTGGAACACCGACGGCACCTGGCACAACATCCTCACCCTCCTCGCCTCCCACCGGCCGCTCGGCGGCAGCCGCCCACTCCCCCGCGACACCGGCGACGCCGAAAGCCACACAAACACGGGGAAACGCAACGCCGACGACTGGAACACCCCCTGGCTCACGTAAACATTCAGCGCCGCAGGCGGTTGGGTGCCCCCAACCGCACCCCGGCCCGCGCAGCGCGGGGCCCGGCCCTCAGGCGCTGCGGGGTTTGCGGCCGGCAGTCTTCTTCGTCGGAGTCTGCTTCGCGGCGAGGCTCGGGGCAACATCGGAAGCCCGCACAGCTCCCGATGCGGTGAGGTCTGCCGCTGCGGGGCCGGAACCAGGTTCTCCTCGATGTCGCCGCCCACCAGTTCCGCGTCTCTGGCGTCAGGGAAACCTCGTAGGAGTGCGAGGCCGGGGCCGCTTACGCTGGCGCCGTGTCTGCACCGGCCGCCGTGATACCCCTGCCGGCCAGTCAGTGTCGCCGTGCCGAGGGGGACGGGGGTGGCGAGCGAGTCAGCCCGGTTCGGCGTCACCGCGACCAAGGCAGAGGCCAGCACGCGCTGAGTTCGATGACCATGAAAAAGATGTCGTAAGGCGGCCACGCAGACCGGAGCTTCGAGATGCACCGGGAACCGGTAGGCAAGCCACATGCTCGTGACGATCTCCAGACCGTGCCGGCCTATCCGATGCGGATCGGGGGCCTGGACCGTGGGCAGGGCCGGCACGGGCAGGTAGCCGGTTACGGTAGCTGGGCCGGATCGGTGACCCGGCCACCTCTCAGTCCTGTCGGCACGGACATCGCGGACCTCGGGGCGGGCTGTGCCTTGTATTTCCAAAGAAGTTGAGCCGGAGCCCGTTCTTGTGAACAAAGCCAGCAGACCGACCGGGTCCCGGCGGGACGCGTTCCGGTGGACGTGCCACCCACCGAACTCCGGGTAGGGGACCAGGTCCTCACGGGTGGTCGTCTAGGGCCGCATCAGGCAACGTTCGCCCCGCGGGGGCGCGAGTGATGATCTTGGTGATATCGTCGGCGTCGCCGTGCACCACTGCGAATTTGAGGAGGTGAGACCGATCAACACTGCGACAGGTCGGGGCTCCCTCCTTTGCATGGTCTAGGGAGCGCCCGCACAAGGCATCCCGAAAGGCTTGAAACGCTGATGCGCTTCACCTCCCAGACGTCGTCGGACGGCGTCACCGAACAGTTCTTCACCCTTGACGAGATCCCCGGCGTGCTGTGGACGCCGGAAGACGCCTGCGGCACTCGTCCCCTGATTCTGCTGGGCCACGGCGGCGGGTTGCACAAAACGTCCCCACACATCGTGTCCCGTGCGCGCCGCTTCGCTGCCGAGGGTTTCGCGGTCGTCGCGATCGACGCGCCCAACCACGGTGACCGGCCCAAGGACGAGGAGTTCGGCCGGATCGCGGCCGGGATGCGGGCCGGCATGGCCGCCGGTGAGAACCCGGGCGCGCTTGTCGCCGGCATGCACACCTATCTGGCCAGTCAGGCTGTCGCGGACTGGCAGGCGGTCCTGACTGCGGTCCAGCAACTCGGCCAGGTCGGCGTTGGTCCGGCGGGTTATTGCGGCATGTCGATGGGCTGCGGGCTCGGCATCCCGCTCATCGCTGCAGAGCCCCGGATCCGCGCCGCGGTGCTGGGTCTGCTCGGTGTGCACGGGCTGGCCGAGGACGCCGCGAGGATCACCGTGCCGGTGCAGTTCCTGGTGCAGTGGGACGACCAGATGGTTTCGCGGGATCAGAGCCTGGCGTTGTTCGAAGCCTTGGCCTCGGTGGAGAAGACACTGCATGCCAACCCCGGCAAGCACGGGGACGTGCCGTCGTTCGAAGTGGACAGCTCGCTGCGGTTCTTCGCCCGGCACCTGAGCTGACACGAGATCGCAGTGCTCGGCGTGCCGGCCGGAACTCGTTTCCGGTCAGCACACTCGGTCCAGACTGTTCGGCATGGCCGAGCGGGTGCAGGTGCGCGAGATCGATGACGACGAGGGTGCCCGGCTGTTGAGGATCGTGCGGTGCGGCACCGGTTCGGTGGTGGCCTGGCGGCGGGCTCAGATGGTGTTGCTGTCCGCGCAGGGCATGACCGTGGCGAAGATCGCCGAAGTCGTTTTCACCAGTGCGGACCGGGTTCGCGACGTGCTCCACAATTTCAACGCCGATGGCTTCGACTCGCTTTACCCGAAGCATCCCATTCCTGGTCATCGAGATCGCCGACGTCGTCCATACCGCTTCAACGGTTCTTCCTTCGTGCCGGACACGTCCCCGCCTGCCCCGGCCGGCGCAGGGGCGGGTGATGGTGCGGAACCGGTTCTGCCGCGGCTCGTTGAAGAGACTGGGATGCACACCCCTCCCCGGGTACCCCGAGCTCCCGGGGCGGGGCCCCTGGTTCTGACGCCTGACATGTTCCGCCCTGCCGGGCCTGGCGCTGCGGGTGGTGTCACCGCGCGCGGCGGTGGCTGTGTCGCCGCCGCACAGGCCGCACGCCGACGCGAGGACCAGGAGCGCCAGGAGCTGCGTCGGCGCCGGGAGGCGACGGCCTGGCCCTGCCCGGAATGCGGGGGCACCGTCTACCCGGCCGATGCGGACGGCGGCTGGGGCACAGGCACGACACCGGGCGACCGGTGCAGCGTCTGCCAGTCCATCGCCGACCGCCAGGCACACGGGCCCGCGAGCAGGCCGCACAAGCCCCACACGCGGACGTACGGCGCCGCGGCTGGTTCAGGAACTGACCACGGGTCCGGCCCCGCTCGAAAGGCCCTAGGCAGGGGGTGGCGTCACCCATGACGCCACCCCCTGCCGCTGTCAGGCGGGGCGCCATCGCGACCGGCGCGGCCACGCCCGGGACCACAGCGGGATCCTCCGATGCGCGCGTCGCGTAGCCCGCGCCCGCACCAAGGACTTCCCCGACGGCACCCCGGTACGGCTCGGGTATGGCTGCCAACACCCGCACCCGCCGCGAAGGACTCACCGCCGAGCAAAGCCGGGCCTACCGGGCCGGGACCATGTAGTCGGCCCACGCTGCCGCGCTCACTCGGCGCCGGGCTCCGGGGCCCAGACGGAAGGGCCGCCGCCGCGCCACTCGATGAAGCCGGCGTAGTCCAGGCTGACGTCGTCAGGGTCCAGGCCGGCGCGGCGAAGGAACTCCAGAAGATCAGTGGGGCCGAGGGCGCGGCCGAGGATTTCGCCGTCGCAGCGGACCCGGCGCCCGCCCTGGGCGTCGGGCGGGTAGACGATGACACGCGGGGCTCATCCCTCCACCCGGCTGCGAGGTGGTCATTCCAACACGCCCAGGCGTTCGATTTTCTGGCACAGCTCTGCCCCCGCTGGGTTCGTCGGGTTCCGCCGTCCGGCGTTCTCGCCGGGCCGCGTGGGTGGGCGCGGGTCAGGCTGGGGCCGGCGTCGAGGATGAGAGGCCTTGGGGATGGTGTTGCGTCCGCCGGTGGAGCCGATGTTGGCGCAGGCCGCCGAGGGTGATCCCGCCGGTGCGTCCGCTCGCCTCGAAGGTGGCGTATGAGTAGAAGTTCGACGGTTCTCCAGACGTCTTGAGATGTCTCGACTGAGGTGCGTCTTGGAGGCCGCCTTTCAATCCCGGTCGGCTTCAACTGCGGGCTGAGCACTGGGTGTCGTCGGCGAGCCAAAACGGGGCCGAGGGTGGGTGCATGAGGACAGCGAGCGGCAAGGCCGTAGTCTGCAGACTGCAAGACCGGGCGCTGCTGATGCGGCATAGCCGTTCATGCCAGGTGCCACGAATGACCAGGAGGTTGACCGGTGATCACTCTGACCGCAGTCGCAGGGGTGGCCCTGGTCGAACTGGGCATGGCCCTGACTCCGGGACCGAACATGATTCACCTCGCCTCTCGCGCCATCACTCAAGGCCGTAGGGCGGGCCTGGTCAGCCTCAGTGGGACCGCCGTGGGATTCGTGTGCTATCTGCTGGCGGCGGCTGCGGGCCTGTCGGCGTTGTTCGCTGCGGTGCCGATGGCGTTCATGGTGGTCAAGCTTGCTGGGGCCGCCTATCTGGCCTACCTCGCATGGGGCATGCTCAAGCCCGGCGGCCGCTCACCCTTCGCCCCGGCCCAAGACCTGCCCCCCGTCTCTGACGCCCGCCTGTTCTCGATGGGGCTGCTGACGAACCTGCTCAACCCCAAGATCGCTCTTATGTATGCCGCCCTACTGCCCCAGTTCTTGGATCCACAGGGAGGTCCGGCCTGGGGGCAACTGCTCCAGCTCGGTGGGGTGCAGATCATCGTGGGGATCTCGGTGAACGCTCTGATCACGTTGGGCGCAGCGCGGGTGTCGGGGTTTCTGACTGCCCGGCCTCGTGCCATGACTGCCCAGCGCTTCACGGCAGGCGGCCTGCTCGGCGTCTTCGCGCTGCGCACCGCGCTGTCCCGTACCCCGGTCTCCGCGTCATCCTGACGCCATGACTTGGGCCCCGTCACTCGCTCCCCGGGGCCGTCTTGTCGGTGGACTGGTGTCTCATGAGACACATCAAAGTCTGGAGAACGACGGGTACCGGGCGCTGGTGTTTACCCCGGCCGGGCCGGGTGGGCGGGTGCTGCTCCAGACCCGCCGCGGCGCCTCAGGGTGCGTTTCCTGATCTCGTCGCGGCCGCAGAGGCGCGGCTACCCGTCGGCCTGGTCTTGGACGGCGAACTCCTCGTGTGGGACGTGGAGGCCGGCGTCTTGTCGTTCGAGGGGTTGCAGCGTCGGGCCGCCGCTCGCACCCGTAGCGCTCCCGAGCTGGCCGCGAAGCTGCCGGCCTTTTTCGTGGTGTTCGACGTCTTGCAGTTCGACGGCCGGGAGCTGCTCGACCTGCCGTATGTGGAGCGCCGCGCCCGCCTGGGGGCCTTGTTCGCCGAGCACGCCCTGACATCCCCGTGGACCCTGTGTCCGATGACCACGGACCCGGCCAAGGCCCGGGAGTGGCTTGAGTCGTGGACGGATGTGTCCGGCGTCGAGGGCATCGTGGTCAAAGCCATGAACCAGCCCTACCAGCCGGGATACAGAGGCTGGTACAAACTGAGGCGGCGGGACACCACCGAGGCGATCATCGGCGCGATCACCGGCACTCTGCTTCGACCACAGCTCCTCCTCCGGGGCCGCCACGACATCCACGACCGCCTGCGCCCGATCGGCCGCACGGTCCTCCTGCGCCCGGAAGCGGCCCATCTCGTCGCCGGCAGCATCACCGCAGCCGACGAGGACCACCCCTGGACCGGCATGCGGTTCGCCTCGACGTGGGGCAGCCGCGACGCCTTGGACGTCACCCTGGTCCGCCCCGAGCTGGTAGCCGAGATCAGCGCCGAGACCGCCGTCGACCACGGCGGCGCCTACCGCCACCCCGTCCGCTTCAAACGCCTGCGCCTGGACCTCACAACGCGGGACGTACCCCGGTTCGAGGCGGAACCGGACACAGCCCCGGGCTGAGACAGCAGACGATCCTCAAGGGGAGCATCGGGCGCCTGTCGTTCAGGACAGCGCCCGGTCATAGGAGTCCGCTGGGGCTCCCAGGCGTGATCCGAGGCGGAAGCGCATCTCGCCGGCCGCCCGACGAACCTGCTCCGAGCGGGTCTCGTCCTCAAGGGCGCCCAGAAGCATCATGATCGCTCTGGCCTCGTCCTCAGTCAGCAGCTTGAGCCGAGTCTCGGTGACGGCATCGAGGAGCGCGTCGAGGAAGTCTTCGTCCATGCCACCACAACGCCCCACGGCCTTCATCGTCACAGGCGGGCGCGGCCGGTCGTTCGCGTGGGCTGGCTGCCGGCCGTCGGGTGTTCGCCCGCCGGCCCCCTGTGGCGGGGGAGGCCCCGGTGATGGTGCGAGGCTGGATTGAGAGCCTCAAGGAGATAAGTCGATGCGCCCTATTTGGTCCGGTGCGATCAGTTTTGGCCTGGTCACGATTCCGATCAAAGTATTTCCGGCTACCGAGTCGCACTCGATCTCACTCCACCAGTTCCACACCGCCGACGGAGGCCGGATCCGCTACCGCAAGGTGTGCGAGGCCGACGGCAAGGAGCTGACCCAGGAGGAAATCACCCGCGGATACGAGACCGCGGTGGGCACCATCCCGGTCACCGACGAGGACCTCGACGCCCTTCCCCTGCCCACCGCGAAGGCCATCGAGATCGTCGCGTTCGTGCCCACGGAAAGCATCGACCCGATCCGCATCGGCGCCTCCTACTACCTGGCCGCCGAAGGCGTCGCCGCCAAACCGTACGAACTGCTGCGCCAAGCCTTGGAGCGGTCCTCGAAGGTGGCGGTGGCCAAGTTCGCGATGCGCGACCGCGAGCGGCTCGGGCTGCTGCGCGTCCTGGACGACGTGATCGTGTTGCACGGGATGCGGTGGCCGAACGAGATCCGCGACGCCTCCCAGGTCGACATCCCCGACGTCGAGGTCTCCGACGAGGAGATCGACGCGGCCATCGCCCTCGCGGACACCCTCTCCGGCCGTGACCTCGGCCAGATGCACGACGAGTACCGCGAGGCGCTGGAGAAACTGATCGAGGCCAAGACCGCTGGCACCCGCCCCGAGCCGGTCGAAGCCCCCCAGCCGGCCTCGGCGGAAGTGGTGGACCTGATGGCGATGCTGGAGAAGTCCGTCACCGAGGCCAAGGCAACCCGCACCGGCGCCGATGCCACCGTCCACGACCTGCCCGCCGCGAAGAAAACCACCAAGAAGACAGCCCCGGCGAAGAAAACGGCCGTGTGACGGCTGCCAGCGGGCCAGCTACGGCCTTCGGCGGGACGGGTAGAGGGGGCCCGCCCCGCCGAAGGCCGGGGCCGATCATGGTCAGACGCATGGCTGCGGAGGTCAGATCTTTTACGCTGACCACGGAGCCGCTCCTTGTCCCTCGGAGGCCAGCCGGTCGGGTAGGTATGTGAGGATCAGCGTGAGGGCAGCCTGTGACTGCTCCGATTCGGTGCTGACCGTAGCCACAGGCGTGAAGGGGTACATGGGCATGGACAGCGACGGCGTGCTGGTGCTGCCCGATGAAGGCGACACACGGATCATCGTGTGCCGGGGCGACTTCGACATGGACACCCTTACCCCCTTCACCGCCGCCACTCAAGAGGCTGTGGCCGATGAGGGCGTCAGGCGGATCATCATCGACGTGGCGCAGGTGACCTTCGCCGACTCCTCCATGCTCAACGCCCTGCTGACCACTCATCGCTGTGGATGCCTGATCCTCGTGGGCCCCGTGCAGGACCAGCTCGGCCGCCTGCTGGAGCTGACCGGCGCGGACACGGTCTTAACCGTCTCCGACAGCCTCGATACCGCCCGCACGCAACTCCTGCGCTGACCGCGAACCGCCGGGGACGTATGGGATGGGTCCCGCCGCCGGGGCGTTTGAGGCGGGTCCTCGCGCGGACCATGCGCCTGTACTCACACGGCGGACGTAGCCTGACGCTGCGGCGACGGGACCGGGGGAGGTCATTCGCCCTTCCGCAGCCGCACTCCACGGCTCGACGGTTCCCGATCACCCCAAGCCGCCGGTGGCCACTCGGGCGTGACGGCCAAGAGCGCTGGGTTCGTGCCACCACGCGCACTGCGGGCTGCGAGTCGCCATGCTGATTCCCAGGGGCCCGTGTGTGTCCGAGCCGGGTCAGATATCCCGGGCCTTCGTCGCGGTGAGCCGCCATTTCGTGCAGTGGCGAGGCGCCAGCCCCCGAGGCGGGGGAGCTACCAGGGGAGTGCCGCGCAGATGGTCTTGCCGCCTTCGGGCATCGGCTTGATGTGGATGCGGGTGGCGAGTCGTTTGATCACGAACCATCCCCACCCCCCGGTCCCGTCCGTACAAGGAGTGCGGAGCTGGGGAAGCCTGGGACTCCGGTCGGTGACCCAGACGTCGAGGGAGTCGTCCAGCAGTTCCAGGTGCAGCGCAGACGGGCCGTCGGTGTACCCGCGTTGGCGACGAGCTCGGCCACCACCAAAAGCACGTCGTCCATGCTCCCGGCCTTGGCGGGCGGCCGCAGGCGGGCGGCGCCGGCCAGGAAGGCACGGGTGGCGTCCCGTGCCGACGTGGCAGGCCGGCTCATACGGGACAGGGGATGATCCAGGACGGCGGTACTCACCTATTCCTCCTTCCACCCGGCGGGCTCATATGTCGCGCATGCCCCGCTGTGCGCACGGAAACCGGAATGTGCCTGCCGCCCGAGGCCCGGGAGGAGGAAGCGGCCGGCCGCGGTACGGGCACCTGCGGTTCACGATGTCGTCCGGTCCCGCACCGGACCCGCCAGCCTGAGCGGGCGGCGCGGCTGAGCAGCTCTCGGTCGCCGCCGGACCCTCGAACCCGGCGTGTGCGTCAGGACCAGATGCCTGGGCACATGCGGTCCATGTCCGGGAGACCACGCACGCCCCACGAGCGCCCTCTTCCGTGCCACCCCCACGCCCGCCCCCGAAGCGTCACCGCGCGCAGCGCGGCACGGGCGCCGCGAGGGATTCGGCAGGCGGCTGCGCCGCCGGATCCTCGCGTACCGCGACATAGAGTTCCTCTCCACCCGCATCCCCGGTGAGTCCGGTCCCGGCCAGGAGTGCCTGCTCCTGGTCCACGTCCGTAAAGTCGTCGGCCAGGTCCACTACCGGCTCTGCACCACCTGCGCAGAGGGTGTGATCACCGGCGTCGACATCGACACAAACTTCCTGGCCAGCGGACTGCCCCATCGCGCCCTGTCCCACCTGCATTCCCGCCACCCGGGCATCACCTGGCGCAGCACCCTGACCGGGCGCACCACACGGGACCTGCTGCGACGTATGCGCATCCCCACCACCTGGGCCAGCATCGCGTGTGTACACGCCTCTGCCAGGCCGGACTCGCTGCAACCGAGCGGCTGAGGAACACCCGCGCACCTCGTGGTCAGTCCCGGCGGAACTCTTGCGCCGGTGTGTTGCGAATTCACGCTGGAACCGGCGGCCGGCGCGGTGAGCGGCCCCCGGTCGTCCCGTGGGCACCTGCCCCTCCCCCTCCGCGCAGGTGCCCACCCCAGCATCGGCCGGCGGCACTACGCGCGGCTGCGGCCGGGCCCCCGCCCAACCGGGGCACCTGCCTACTCCAGGGGTGTCGTCTCAGGCCCTGACCAGGGCTGCGGCCCTGGTCTGGGCCGTGTAATTTGCGTTGAGGGGAGCTGATCAGCTCCCCTCAACGCTTACAGCGTGGGCGGACCGTGCCTCGCGGCCCTCCGTGTCATTCTCGTCGTCCGGGCCCTCGTACTGGTGGGCGAGGAAACGGGCGAAGCCCTGGTCCGCGCGGGCAAGCAAGCCCGGCGAGGGCTTGCCGTAGTCAGGCGGCTGCACGCCGAGCCCCCTTGCCGCCGGGGCGGCACTGTCCCTGAGTTCACGCATGAAATCCCGCCTCTCCGGCTGGTTGTCTGCGGGCGCCTGCAACGCTAAGGAACCCAGGCAGCCCCCAGCACAGGCGGAGGCGGAGGTCCCGATGGCGCGTAGCTGGTGTGAGCCCCTGGTCAAGGAGGGCGGTGTCACTCACGCGCCGCATCCAACCCCTGCGCTGTTTTCACTCTTCCGGAGGAGCGGAGCTGGAGCGGCTGTGCCTGTTCAGGCGCCGCGGAGGACGCATGCCACTGCTCGCCACTGCAGGCACCGCCCGAACCGTCTGCGCTGCTGGCCGGTCCCCGGTCCGCGATCGTCTCAACGACTGCCAGACCAATCACACCGCCCGGACCGGGAAGTTCCACCACGCGGTGGTCGAGACTGCCTGTGATCACCACCGCCAACAGCGCGAGATACTCATGTTGCACCTCCGAACTGAAACCTTCCTCCCCCGGCGTCGCCACCAACGCCTCACGCCCCTCGGCAAGGAAGCCGCAGGTGGCCTGCACCGCCCGGACAACGGCCTCGAACCGCGCCGCAGGAAGCCGGGCATGCGCCAACTCCAGATAAAGGCCCAGGACATCAGATCGGCCGCGACACCACCCGCCGGGGACAGCCACATCCTGTCGGGGCCGGCGGGTGAGGGCTGCGGGGCCGCGCTCCGGCCGTCTGCCGGTGCGGTGCCGGGATCCTCGTACCGGCCGGGAACGTGTGCTGTGCTGTGGCCGCCGTCCGAGGTCGCGCCGGCCTGCTGATGCGCCGTGCCCGGGCTTCCGGCGCGGCATCCGCATCCCCAAAGACGCCTTCGAGGAGATCGCGGCGGCGCTCTGGCGCCGGGTGCCCGATCGACGTCAGGCGCTCACGAACCACGCACAGCGCCCGCTCCGCCAAGCCGGTGGCGAAGCCGGATCAGGTGGGAAAGCTCCGCCACGACTTTGAACCGGTCAAGAAGGAGACCGATAAGATGATCATCTCCTTCGCGCACGGCGTCAGCGATGGCATCAACAAGCTGGTCAGGGTCGACAGACATGCGAGAAGTCTTGACTGGTGAACAGCACTTCACACACGCCAGCGGAAGCCAGTGACCACATCCGCCCGCACAGATGTCCGGAACCGAAAACGACGGCTTCACCAGTGTCGGCACTCGACTGGAGCGGCAGGTTCATAAGGCGGCCCAGTGCACCGTCGAGCGTCTCATGCGCGAGCTCGGCATCACCAGCGCGCGGGATTCCCGCCCCAGCCGAGGCCAGCGTCGGTCGATCTATGCGAACCGGCACGGCTCATAGACGACCCGACACGGCTCCGCACCCAGTACAGGCCGAGACAGGGAGTGGTTTTCCCACAGCCCCGTCCGTCACTGCAGCAGCTTCCTGACGAGGGGCCTGGGTGGCGTCCGCGTGCCGGGACAGTACGTGCCGGAAGCGTTGCTGGCGCCGCAGTTCAATCATGTCCGTGTGCCACATACGCCCCGCCCCTGATGATGCCACCGCGGCCCACCCCGCACCCAGCACAGCGGAGATCAGCGCGACCCACAGGAGGATGTCTGACACGGAAGACCTTTCCAACTCTGGAAATCGAGGGCTTCCCTCGATCGGAGCCCCAGCGGCAACTCGACATAACGCAGAGGCACATGCTGGGTTATGCCTTGTCATCCGATTCAGCCATGCGCAGCATTCCGCTGACTTGCGGTGGTCTCGTATGCCTTTCTCGGTTGACCGCGGGGAACGAAGTTTCTTCCGGTCGAACGACGAGCCGCGAAACGTCTGCGGCCGACTCCTCCGGTGAGCGCTCACGCGTAACAGTGGGCCGGACCCTTCCACGGAAGCCCTAAAAGCAGAAACCCCGGCAATGCTGGCAGGTGGTGTGAAACGGGCGTAGCGGCCCTGAGTCGCGATACAGCGCCTTCGCGGGCGCACCCCACTCCTCCACCAAGCTGCCTTGAGCAGGCAGGATCGCCGCGCGCGGGTCCCGAGTGTGCGGGTTCCGTGGTCCCGTTTTGTTCCGGGCGAGTGCAGAACCGATTACTGACACGAGTCAATGCCCGTTTGCTTCGCCATCATCACCTGAATGGCTCGTACCCCTCCCGGGATCGGGAGGCCCACGCTCAGCCAACCCGCGCCTCGGGATGCTGGTCCGCCTCCGGGTACGTGGCCGCGTTCATCCGTACCTCCAACGCCGTCTACGACATGCCCGAGGGCCGCCCGGTGTGGAAGGTGCTGCCGTTGCGCCTGGCCCTGACCGTCGTGCTGATGATCCTCGCCGTCGTCAGCGCGCTGATCGTGGTCTTCACCGGCGGCCTGGCACGCCAGGTCGGCACCGCATTGGGGATCGGTGACAGTGCGCTGACGGTGTGGTCGATCGCCAAGTGGCCGGTCCTCGTCCTTCTCGTCACGATCATGATCGCGATCTTGTACTGGGCTGCTCCGAACGCCGAGGGCCGCGGGTTCAAGTGGGTGACGCCGGGCAGGCGCGCTGGCGGGCCATCTCCGCATCGAACTCCAGCCCCAAAAGGATGGCGATGTTGGTGATCCACAACCACACCAAGAAGACGATCACCCCGGCCAGGGTGCCGTACGTCGGACAGCTCCTCCTTCCCTTCCGGGCACACCGCCGCAGCTGTCGCGTTCACCGCCGCCGTAAAGCCCAGCTTGCCTGACGGGTGCCCGGCCGGTTACCGGGTAGCCGCGCCACTGACAGCGGCATGCACGTCCAAAAGGAGGATCAGGTCATGGCGGCTCGCTTCGAGGTCCGGCACCAGGCGGCAAGGGCTGTCACTTCGTTCTGATCGCAACCAACGGGCGGGTCATCGCGACCAGCGAGCACTACGAGACGCATCGGTCCTGCCTGAACGGCATCGACTCCGTCAAACGCAACGCCGACACCCCCATCCAGGACACCACCGGGACCAACCAGAACAGCTGACGGCGCGGCACCGCCCCCGCGGCGCCGATGGCCGCCATCGTGCAGCCATCAAGGAGTATCCGTCTCCGAGCAGCACGAGGAAGGCAAGGTGAAGACTCGTGAGCAGCGCTGATCCCCGCGCCCACGACTCCGAAGACTCGGTGGGTGCGCTGGTGACCCGCGCGTCCCAGCAACTCTCGAAGCTGGTGCGCGAGGAGATGCGGCTGGCCCGGGCGGAGATGACCGCGAAGGGCAAACGATTCGGTGTGGGCGGCGGCCTGTTCGGCGGGGCCGGCCTGACCGGGTTCCTGGCCGCGCAGGCCCTGACCGGCGCCGTGATCGCCGCCGTGGCACTGCTGCTCCCGGTCTGGGCTTCGGCCCTGATCGTCGCCGCCGTGCTGGCAGTGGTCGGCGCCGTCATGGCGATGGCCGGGAACAAGCAGATCGCGAAGGCCGGCCCGCCCACGCCTGAGCAGACCATCGACAGCGTCAAGGCCGACGTGGCCGAGATCAAGGAGAAGACCCAGCGATGACCAGCCAGTCCCCCGGCGGCGAAGAGTCCGCTCCTACCCCGCAGGAGCTGCGCGAGCAAATCGAACACACCCGTCAGGAACTCGGTGAAACCGTCGAAGCGCTGGCCGCCAAGGCTGACGTCAAGGCGCGCGCACAGGAGCAGGTCACCGCCGTGAAGGAGCAAGCCGCGCAGAAGGCTGCACACCTCACCGGCCAGGTCCACGACAAGGCGGAGCAGGCCAAGCAACTACTGAAGGAAAAGACCCCCGGCCCGGTCCTCGACAAAGCCACCCGCGCCGCGGCACAGGTCCGCGACGCCGCCTCCCGTGCCGGAC
This sequence comes from Streptomyces sp. A1136, assembly GCF_004795055.1. Classification (GTDB taxonomy): domain Bacteria; phylum Actinomycetota; class Actinomycetes; order Streptomycetales; family Streptomycetaceae; genus Streptomyces. The sequence continues at coordinate 7,753 of NZ_SSBJ01000060.1, read as the reverse complement.
AGCTCGCCGCGGACAAGACCCCCGCCGCCGTACGGGAGAAGACCGGCCGGCTGGCGGCCACGGCGCGGGCCAACCGCACCCCGCTGCTCGCGGCCGCCGCCGCACTCGCTGTCTTTCTCCTCATCCGACGTAGCCGGAGGTGCCGATGAAGGCATCCAAGATCGCCTACAAGCCGGTCGGCATGGCCCTGGGCGCCGTCAGCGGCATGCTCGCCGGCGCGGCCTTCAAGCAGGCGTGGAAGATGATCGGGCACGACGAGGACGCGCCCGACGCCACCGACGAAGACCGCACCTGGCAGGAGATCCTCCTCGCCGCAGCCCTCCAAGGCGCGATCTTCGCCCTCGTCAAGGCCGCCGTCGACCTGGCAGGCGCCTTCACGTGAAGTAGCAGCGTTTGATCAGCAGTTTGGGCAGCAGTTGGCGATCTTGAGTGCTGCAGATGCTCACGAAATATGACGTCGCCTTGGTGCGTTGCCACCGTAGTGCGGCAGCAGCGGTCCGTCCCTTGATCACCGGTCGTTAGACTCCCGGCGTTCGGATGCTGTCGATGGGCTGGAAGGCCAAGCCATGGACGATGACCGTTGGGACGACTGGCCGGAACGGTGGGTCGGCACGGACTGCGACGTGCGGGCGGCCGTCAGCGCGATCCCGCAGGAGGTCAAGGACGGCTTCAGGTACGACGAGGTCCCCTGGCAGCGGTTCCGGCACTTTTACGGCCCGGGCGAGGAGATCCCCGGCCTGCTCGCCACGCTCGCGTCCGAGGACGCCGAAGCTGCCGACAGGGCCTTGCGGCAGCTCTGGACGAGTCTTCACCACCAGGGCAGCACGATCGCGGTAGGAACACTGGCGGTGCCGTTCCTACTCCGGATCGCGGCGATCGCGCGCCCCGAACTCCGTGCGCAGACCCTTCGCCTGGTCGCCGAGATCGGCCGGTGTCAGCACATGGGGGACGGATCGCGGGAAGGCCTGCTCCAGGTCGCCGAGGAGCCGCAGATGATCGAGGGCAGCACGATGTGCCCGGTGGACTGGACGATCCAGGCCGCCCGACAGGCCGTCACGGACGACCTGCACCTTTTGCTCCCGCTTCTCTCCGACCCTGACCCCGAGGTCCGCTCCGTGACCGCGTACGTTCTGGCGGCGGCGACCGACGGGCTTTCACACATCTCCTCTGCTCTGCAGTCCAGGTTGGCGAAGGAAGACGATGCGGTAGTCCAGGTGAGCCTGATCCTGGCGATCGCCCAAATCGCCCGCGAACACCAGGATGAACACGCTCCCAAGTGGGCCCGGGGCCTGTGGTCGGATCCCGGACGACCGCCCGAGGTCCGCATCGGCGCCGGCCTGGCCTGGCTGTGCCTGGTCACCGACCCCGCCCCCGACGAGCTCCGCGCCCTCCTCACCGACCCCCGCACCCGTCAATACGACGGCCTGCTCCAGCCGGTGCCATGGCTCACCTGGATCGACTCAACCGGCGTCGGGCTGCGCAGATGCATCGACGAAATGCTCACCGCGAACACCCCCGAAGCGGTGCTTGACGATCCTTGGGGTGGAGGACCATCAAGCTGAACCATGCAACGGTCAGCCGGCTTTGGCGGGCGCTTCGGTCCGCGCCCGGGTCGAGGCGAGCCGGTAGGAGTCGGTGCCGGTCTCGATGATGGTGCCGTTGAAAGTCAGGCGGTCGACGATGGCCGCGCAGAGGCGGGGGTCGGTGAAGGTCTTGGTCCAGCCGCCGAAGGACTCTTTGGAGGCGATGGCGACGCTGTTCTTCTCCTCGCGTTCGGTGAGGACTTGGAAGAGGAGTTCGGCGCCGTGGCGGTCGAGCTCCATGTAGCCGAGCTCGTCAATACAGAGCAGGTCGACGCGGCCGTAGCGGGCGATGGTCTTGTTCAGCTACTTCTCGTCGGGGCGGCTTCCACCAGCTCGTTCACCAGCTTGGTGGCGAGCGTGTAGCGAACGCGGTAGCCCTGCATGGCGGCCTCGGTGCCCAAGGCGATGAGCATGTGGGACTTGCCGGTGCCGGAGTCGCCGATCAGGCAGAGCGGCTGGCTCTTCTTGATCCACTCGCAGCTGGCAAGGGTGTTGATCACGGCCGGGTCGATGTTGGGATTGGCGTCGAAGACGAAGGTCCGCAGCGACTTGTCGGGGGAACCCGGCGGCCTTGATCCGGCGCTCCGAGCGGCGTCGGGCCCGGTCGTCGCATTCAGTCATCAGCAGCTCAGCGAGGAAGCCCCGGTAGGTCATCTGATCCTTCGCGGCCCGGTCGGCGATCTCGGCGAACTTGTTGCGGATCGACGGCAGCCGCAGCAGCCGACAGGCGGTGTCGATGGCCGTGGTCGCAGCCTGCTCGGTCAGGTTCCGCTGTCGGGGCAAGGTGGTTCTGGAGCTTCTCCTTCTCGCACGTCACCACCGCCGGGGTGCCACTCCATCACCGGCGAGGCGTCCGTCCCGTGCTGAGGGCACCAGGACACCGGGACCACCCCGCCGCAGTCGTGCCGCGCGCACACGCAGCCCTGCCCCGGACCAGCGTGCGAGATCCCGTGCCGGATCACCCCGCCCGCCGAACCCTTCGCAGCCGCGCCCCGCAGACCGGCCAGCCAGGCCAGCGTCACCCGCAGCCCGCCCGCCCCCCGACCGGAACCGCTCGATCACCCGCACTTGGCCCAGCACCGCCAAAGGCGCCGTACCCGGCGCGGTTAGCCGAACCACCGACGCCCCGAACTCCCCCGCCCCCGAAGCGGCCAGCGCGTCTGCATCAGCATCGGTGGACCAGCCGGAGAGCAGATCCTCCCCCTCGGCGTCGTCGGTGAGGACCAGGTGCGGGTCATCGAGCCGGAATCGGGATGTACGGTGCCCGGCCCCGCCGTGCACGACCAGTGAGCCCGCCAGCATGGCCACGGGCACCGGATGCCGTTCGACGAACGCCCGCAGCCGGTGCCGCTCCTCGCCGGCGCCGGCGGTGTACGCGAGCTCGGCGGCGGGCCGGTACACCCCGCCGCCCTCGACCGGCAGCTCCGGGTGTGGGGACAGATTGCTTAGCGGGTCGCCCTGGCCGAATCAACGAGGCATGACGGTTCGTCCGGACTAGTGATGGTTCGTCACACGGCTTCCAATGGCATGGCTGTGGTAACAGTACGTACCCAGCGGGTGGTCGGCCGGGATGGCGAGCTGGGTGGTCGAGGCGCCGGGAGCCACGCACAGGAACGGGTCGTCCGACTACCCCCCGAGCTGGACCGAGACGCGGTGCACGGCGACCGGCTGCGGCGCACTTGCCGCAGGTGGCAGTCGTCGTCCACTTCATCTGGCACGCGACGCCCTGAGGAGCGCCGTGTGTACGCACCGGGGGTGTGGAACCGGCGAACTCGTCGGCTGGCGTGTCAGGTAGCCTCCTGAGCCTCTGGTGGTCTAGACAAGACTGGGTGGGAGCGGGATGGAGAGCGCATCGGCGGTATCGGCCAGCATGCCGGTGGGTGTCATCGGGCTGGGCAATATCGCGCAGAAGGCGTACCTTCCAGTACTCGGTGCCTTGCCCGGGCTGGAGCTGCGGCTGATGACCCGCGACCGGGCCAAACTCGACCGCATCGCGGACGCCTACCGGGTGGGACGCCGCTTCTGTGACCTCGACGAGCTGGTCCAGTCGGGCATCCGCGCGGCGTTCGTCCACGCCCCGACCGAGCACCACTACGCGATTGTGATGCGGCTCCTGGAGGCAGGTGTCGACGTGTTGGTCGACAAACCGCTCTCCTACGACCTGGCCGAAGGCCGACGGATGGTGGAGACGGCCCGCGAACTCGGCCGGTCGCTGATGGTCGGCTTCAACCGGCGCTTCGCACCCGCTTACGTCGCGGCGCTCGAGCACCCCCGGGACCTGACCGTGCTGCAGAAGGACCGCCACGGCGGCACCGGCGACGTACGCACGATCGTGTTCGACGACTTCATCCACCTCGTCGACACCCTGCGCATGCTGGCCCCCGCCGACGCCGGACGGGTGAGCGTGCGCGGCAGGGTCGACGACGCGGGCAACCTGCACCATGTGGTACTGCAGCTCTGCGGGGAGGACTTCACGGGACTGGCCGTGATGAACCGCGCCAGCGGGTCGGGTGGCGAAGTTCTGCAGACCGCCGGCGAAAACCGGCGGCGTGATGTCGTCAACCTCTCCGATGTCACGGAGCACGACGGCGCGCCGCGGCTGCTGCGCAGCGACGACTGGGAGTCGGTGGGGCGCCGCCGCGGCATTGACGGAATGTGCCGTCACTTTCTCGATGCCGTCCGAGAGGGTCGGCAGATCGACGCCCAGGACGCCTTGGCCACCCATGAGCTCTGCGAGCAGGTCATCACCGCGCTGGCGCCGACCCCCTAGCCGCGCTTAGCCGGTGCTTGACTGGTCGCGAGGCGGCGAGGCGGCGAGGCCGAGACGCGGGCGGACGGCGAGACGGCGGGCCGGCCTTTCGGTACTGGAGGTCGAAGCGGACGGCCCGAGGCCGTTGACCACCTGGAAGGGGCCCGGTGCCTGACGGGCTCACCGGGTGGACCACGGGGAGCTGAGGTGGGCGGTGCACGCATTGCGCGTACTGAACAGCAAGTCCGGGTGATGGTTGCCGGTCCGTGGAGTCTCCCGTACCGTACTGCCGCGACGCATGATTGGTCTAGACAAGAGGTGGTCTGGGGACTCGGCTCATGAACATCCCATCCGCTGGGGCATCCTGGCCACCGGGGGGATCGCCACGGCGTTCACCGAGGATCTTCGCCGGACTCCGGGCGCGGTGGTCGCGGCCGTCGCCTCCCGCGACGCAGGGACGGCGCGCGCGTTCGCCGCCCGGCACGCGATCCCGCGAGCTCACGGATCGTGGCGGGACCTGGCGGACGATCCGGACGTGGACGTGGTGTACGTGGCCACGCCGCACGGTTACCACCACCAGGCCGTCGAGATGCTGCTGGACGCCGGGCGGCCCGTGCTCTGCGAGAAGCCTCTCACCGTGAACAGCGTGCAGGCGCGGGGGCTGATCACCCTCGCCCGCGAACGCGGCACATTCCTGATGGAAGCCATGTGGATGCTCCTGAACCCCGCCCTGCGCAAGGCAGCCGACCTACTCGCCGACGGCGCGATCGGTGAGGTCCGATCTCTGCACGCCGAACTCGGTTGGCGGGCCGAGGTCGACCGAAGGCATCGGCTTCGCGACGTTGCGGCGGGCGGCGGCGCCCTGCTCGATGTCGGCGTCTACCCTGTCGCGCTGGCGCACTTCCTGCTCGGCAGCCCGGACCGCATCCACGCGCGGGCCCAGCTGGCGCCGGAAGGCGTGGACGAGCACACGAGCATTCTGATCGGCCACCCCGGTGGGGCCACCGCATCGCTGACCTTCGCCGCGACCTTGAGCCAGGCAGCCGTCGTCTACGGCACACGTGGACGCATCGATATCCCGGTGAACCTGTTCAACCCGCCCGGGATCGTCCTCCATCGCGAGGTGGGCGAGCCGGTGCACTTTCCCGCTCCGGCCGTCATCGGCAATGGCTACGGGCTGGAGGCCGCCGAGGTGATGCGCTGCCTGCTAGCCGGCAGAACGAGTCGCCGCTGGTGCCCCTGGACGGCACACTCGCGGTTCTCCGTACGCTGGACGCTGTGAGGCAACTGATAGGCCTGCGATACCCGCACGACGGTCACGACTGATCCGCGGGTCTGGGCATGAAGTGATACGCGGCCGAACACGACTGGCTCACCGTGTTCCAACTTCCCCCGTACGCGCCGGACCTCAACCCGGTCGAAGGCCTCTGGTCACTTCTGCGACGTGGCCCGATGGCGAACACCGCCTTCACCGACCCCGACCACCTCGCCCGCACTCTTCTCCGAGGCCTGCGACACATCCAACTCCGGTCCGCCCTCATCGACGGATGCCTCGCTGGTACCGGGCTGTCGCTCGGTCCACCGACCCCGCCCTGAAAACCTCAGTAAAGGCCAGTGCGGCCTGGACGACTACCAAATCTGCCGGCCACGGGACGGACCCACCGGTCCTCAGGCGCTGCGGGGTTTGCGTCCAGCGCTCTTCTTCACCGAAGCCTCCTTCGGCATGGCCTTCTTCGCGGCGGTCTTCCTGGTGGTCTCCTTCGGGGCGGGCAGGTCGTGGACGGTGGCCTCCGCACCGCCGGTGCGGGATGCCATGGCCTCGGTGACGGACTTCTCCAGCATCGCCATCAGGTCCACCACCTCCGCGGAGGCCGGCGCGGGAGTCTCGACGGGCTCCGGGCGCGTGCCGGCGGTCTTCGCCTCGATCAGCTTCTCCAGGGCGTGGCGGTATTCGTCGTGCATGTCGCTGATGTCCCGGCCGGAGAGGGTGTCCGCGAGGGCGACCGCCGCGTCGATCTCCTCGTCGGAGACCTCCACGTCTGGGACGTCGACCTGCCCGGGGTTGCGGATCTCGTCCGGCCACCTCATCCCGTGCAAAACGATCACCTCGTCCAGCACGCGCAACAGCCCGAGCCGCTCCCGGTCGCGCATCGCGAACTTGGCCACCGCCACCTTCGAGGACCGCTCCAAGGCTTGGCGCAAAAGCTCGTACGGCTTCGCGGCGACGCCTTCGGCAGCCAGGTGCGGCACGGCTCGCACCGGAGGTGGAGCGGCTGTTGGGTCTGCTGCCGGTCATCGCGGAACTGGTCGTCTTCCCCGTGATCCGCGGGCCTACATTGCGCTGCATGATCGATGCTTGCGCCGTCGGCCCCTTGCTGCCCCCGTTCGTTCAGGAACGGGTGGAGGCTTTCCATGCCAACGGGATTCGGGGCCGGTGGGGCGGCCGACACATCCTGCGCGGCCGGCATCTGCCGGGGCCGTGCTCCACCGTGGTCGACAGCAACGACTACCTGCGCCTGGCCGGCGACAAACGCGTGGTGGACGCCGTGACCGAGTCGCTCCATGCCATGCGGGGAGCGCGGCTGGCCTCAGCGGTGCTGCTTTATGAGCAGCACCCGCAGACCACGCTGGAGCAGGAGCTGGCCCGCTACCTCGGTTCGGCGGCGGGCGTCTTCTGCCAGTCGGGATACGACGCCAACGTCGGTCTGCTGCAAACCCTGGCCGGGTCCGAGGTACCGGTGTACGTGGACATGCTGGCCCACATGTCGCTGTGGGCAGGCGCGAAGGCGGCCGGCGCCCCTGCGCGGCCCTTCCGCCACAACGACATCGCGCACCTGCTGCGCCGTATCGAAGAGCACGGGCCCGGAGTGATCGCGGTCGACTCGATGTACAGCGTGTGCGGCAGCCTCGCGCCTCTTGGTGCGTTGTGCGAGGTGGCCGAGCGCACCGGCTGCGTCCTGGTCGTCGACGAGGCGCACTCGCTGGGCACCCACGGCCCAGACGGTGCGGGCATGGTCGCCGAGGCGGGACTGGCCGGGCGGGTGCATTTCCGCACGATGAGCCTGTCGAAGGCGTTCGCGAAGCGCGCCGGCTACATCACCTGCCCTGACGAGGACTTCGTCGAGTACTTCAAGATGGCCTCCTACCCGGCCGTCTTCGCCTCCACCCTGGTGCCGTCCGACCTGGTGCAGATCGCCGCCACCCTGGACGTCGTCCGCACCGACGAATGGCGCCGCACCCGCCTGCGCGAGGTAGCTGCAACCCTGCGGGAAGCGCTCACCGGCCTCGGGTACGACCTTAGAGCTCGTAACACGATCATGATTCGGGTTTGTTGAGGCGCCGCCAGCAGATGAGGCTGCAGGCGAGGGAGACGAAGGCGTCGTGGAGTTCGGTGCGGCGTTCCCAGCGGACGGCGAGTCGT
>NZ_SSBJ01000005.1 GCF_004795055.1 Streptomyces sp. A1136 | reverse complement strand
GGCATCGCCACCCGCTACGACAAGTCACCCGAAAGCTACCTCGCCGGCCTCCACCTCCGCGCCGCAATGATTTGGATCGACGACCTCCTCAAACCCCCCGACTGATCACAACCTCACACAGGCCCTAGTCGCGCTGGAACGGCCGCTGCCGTCGGCGGAACACCTGGTGATGGAGGCGATCGGGCACAAGTACCTGCTTTCCCTGCTCACCCTCTTCGACGCACGTGATGCGCGGATCCTGCTGCGCCGCACCGGCCTGGACGGCGGCGACCGGTCGACCCTGGACGACCTGGGGAAGGAGTTCGGCGTCACCCGGGAGCGGATCCGTCAGGTGGAAGTGAAGGCGTTCGCGGTCTTCCGCGAGATGCTGCTGGCCCACGGGATCGGCCCGGGGCATGCTGAGCCGCCGGACCCGAAGCCGCGCAAACGCAAGGCGACGGCGAAGCGGGCCCGCCGACTGCGCACACCGGCAACCGTGCCGACTCAGCAGGTACCCCTTGCTCCGCAGCCTCCGAGGGAGCCTGATGTGGCTGCCGGTGTCGAGCCCGAGGCTCCGGCGACGCTGGAGGTGGCTGTGCAGCTGTCCTTATCAGAGGCCTTCGCAGTGCTGCCTGCGGAGGCAGGACGAGCGCGGAACCCGGAGCCGGAGCCGGATCCACGACCGGCCGCCGGGCCGGGCCCGGAGCGGGCATCGGAGCCGCAGCCTCAGCGGGCGCCCGATGCCGACTCGCAGTCGCCGCCGAGGCCGGACCCCGGGCCCGAGCCGGAGGCGCGCCCGGCCGGAACGTACCCGCCGGACTGGGATCAGGCGCTGGCCATTCCCGTAGTGTTCTCAGGGACCGTCGTCTGGCTCGCCGAGTACGCGCTGGTGGCTCTTGGCGACGTCGAACTGGCCGGACTCCTGGGGCAGTCGGCCGCCGATGACGTGGTGGAGGCGGTGAAGAGCCGTGGAACGCTGGACCGCCCGGCTGTCGCGGCTCTGCAGGTGCTGCAGAAGCTCTTCGACGCCCTCAAGGACGCGGGGCAGCGTCCCGCGGACTTCCTCGACCGGTCCTTCGAGGCCCTGAACGGTGAGTCCCCCCGCGCCTACCTCGCCGAGCGCCCCCTGGTGCGCAGCGAGTCGCGGCTCGCTGCGCGTGATGCCTGCGGGAGTTCATCTCACAGCCGACCGCGCGCGGCGAGGCCACGGCAGTGTCCACGCCCGTCGAGGTCGCTGGACCGGTTGGCGTCGAGCAGGTTTCGACGCCGTTGCGGTCCGCGGCCGAGGGGACGGCCGCCGGGGAACCTGCCCGGCAGAACGAGCCCGTCGAGGTGGCCCGGCGGACCGCGACCCCCGATCAGGTCGTAGCGGTACCCGTCGCGCGGGTTGCCGCAGGGGCTCCGGCGACGGAGCGGGTGCCCGCGGCTGACGCGGTGGCTGCCGCGGGGGCGGTCGAGCCCGTCAGGGCGGTCGCGCCGATCGGGCCGCGTGCCGAGGACGGCACGGCCGAGCGGCACCGTGCGGACGCGGTGCGCGAGAGCTACGAGCGGCGCATTGCCGCTCTGCGGGCGGAGGGGGCGGCGTCCGAGCACCGGCTCCGGGAGGAGCACGCGGACGCGCTCGAAAAGGAGCAGAAGCGCGCCCTTGGCGCTGCCGCGGACACCGAGCGTCAGCTCGACGAGCTGGAGTCCGCCCTGCTCAAGCGTGTCGACCGGTCCCTCCAGCATCAAGCGGCTTCGTTGCGTCGCGCGGCTGGCGAACGCATGGTCCGGCTGCAGAGCCAGGCCGAGGCGGACCTCCAGGCAGCACGACAGGCCGCCGAGTCTGCGGCCGACGCGCTACGCGACCTGGCAGCGGCCCGGCGCAGGGCGGACGAAGCCGAGGAGCTGCTCCGGCGTGCCGCCCAGGAACACGAGGCGCGTATTTCCGCGCTGGCCGAGCGCCTGCAGTCGGCCGAGTCCGCACTCGCGCAGCGGGAGCGGGCTCTCCAGGACGCCGATGCGCAGGCGGATGCCCGGGTGGAGGCCGTCGAAAGGTGGGCCGCCCAGCGCGTCGCCGAGGTGGAGTCCGCAGCGAATGGCCGGGTGGCTCAGGCCGAGCACGATGCGTGGATGCGCATCGCCCAACTCCAGGACCAGCTGGCGGCCATGATCGCCTCCGAACGCAGGCCGCTGCGTGACCGGTGGCGCCGCGCCTGAGCACCCCGTACCCCCGGCCCGCACACCCGTACTTCTCCCGAGGACACCATGGACCCCCGACAGGAACTCGTCGACTATCTGAGCCGCCAGCTGGTCGGACCGGCCCACGGCGAGGACGAAGTCCTCGACGCGCCGCCCGACCGTCAGTACCTCATGGGCACGCTTTACCCTCAGGACGCCGATCTCCAGAGGCAGCTGACGCTGGCAGCCGAAGACGCCGACGGCATCGGAACCGAAGCAGCGGCCCTCGACACCGACCCGGCGGACGACCCCGTACCCGAATCCAACGCCTGGCTGCCTTCCTCCCTCGGCCTCAGCTTCTACACGGACAGCGACACCATCGAGATCGGCTGCGGCGGCGCCCACTACCGCACTCTGCGCGCCCACGGTGACCAGGGGCGCCGCTGGCAGCGGGTCGCACTGCCGCAGGAGACCCACCGGGTCGGGCTGGACCGCGATGCCGTCAGCGTTCTTGACGGACGGGCCGAACTCAGGATCCGTCGCCGCCCGCTCGGAGAAGGCCTGCTGGTCACGGTGGCGCTGGTGAACACGGCTCGCACCGAGGCGGCGCTGGGCCGCCCGGCCCAATGGGACCGGATGCTGTTCCAAGTGGCGCTCGACGTCCGTCCCTGCGAGGGCCGGGTACTGGAGTACCCCAGCATCCGGCTGGCCAGCCGGGACCCGGAAGAGCAGGAGCTGCGGCTCCAGTACCGGCACGTGCGGACCCATGCCGTCGGCCACGGCTGCGCCGTCGAGGAGGACCGCGACGGCGAGGCCGTGACCGGACTGCGCGCGGTGGTCCTGCCGGAGGCCGAAGTACCCGCGACCCGTGCGTCCGGCCTCAGCGGCACCCCCGTACTCAACGTGCTGCACCTCGCCGACCCGGACCTGCCCGTCGTGCAGCTGCGGCAGGAACTGACGGAGTTCACCTCCGACTACCGTCGCTGGTACGAGGAACAGCGACACAGTGAGGTACCCGCCTGGGGCCGGGATGCAGCCGACCGGATCCTGGAGCGCATCGGCGCTGCCGTCGCCCGGATGGAGTCCGGCGTCCGCACCTTGTGCGATCCCGGCTGCCCCGAAGTACTCGAGGCCTTCCGCGCCGCCAACCTCGCCATGGCTCTGCAGATGCGTCACTCCGCACGTGACCAGGCGGGCGAGCGGCGGTCCCGGCGCGACGCCGTGTCCGTCGACCCGGCACCTGACCCCGAGTCCGCCTGGCGCCCGTTCCAGCTGGCGTTCTTCCTGCTGGCCCTGGACGGCGTCGCCGACCCCCGCCACCCCGACCGGGGCATGACCGACCTGATCTGGTTCCCCACCGGCGGTGGCAAGACGGAGGCCTACCTGCTGCTCGCCGCCTTCGTTATGGTGCTGCGCCGCCGCGACCCCAAGGGGGGTGGCACCGCGGTCCTCAGCCGCTACACCCTCAGCCTGCTGACCACCCAGCAGTTCCAGCGGGCCGCGACCACCGTGTGCGCCCTGGAGACGATGCGCCGCGGCGATCCCGCCCGCTACGGTGACGAGCCGTTCTCGATCGGTCTGTGGGTCGGCGAGGCGACCTCGCCCAACACGTACGAGGCAGCGGTAGCGGCGGCTCAGGACGTGCGGTCCGCCGCCCGACCCGAGGACGTCTTCATCCTCGACCGCTGCCCCTGGTGCGGCACCCGCATCGTGCCCGCCCACCGCTCGGCCGACCACGCCGATTACGGCATCCGGGCGGGCGCCGACTCCTTCGCGTTCTTCTGCCCGCGCGACGCGTGCACCTTCCATGACGAGCTCCCAGTGGCCGTGGTCGACCAGCAGCTGTACGACCGGCCGCCCACCTTCGTTCTCGGTACCGTCGACAAGTTCGCGCGGCTCGCCTGGGAGCCACGAGCGGGAAGCCTGTTCGGGGCAGGGGGCAGCAGCCTCCCGCCTTCCCTGGTCATCCAGGACGAACTGCACCTGCTGACCGGTCCGCTCGGTACGACCGTCGGACTGTACGAGGCAGCGATCCTCGGCCTGTGCGCGACAGCCGACGGAACGGGCCCCAAGGTGGTCGCCTCCACCGCGACGATCCGCCGCTCCGGCGAACAGGTCCGCTCCCTCTACGGAACCGATGTACAGCTCTTCCCGCCCGCCGGGCTCGACGCTCGGCACTCCTACTTCGCCGAGCCCGACACCTCACGCCCCGGACGGCGCTACCTGGGCGTCATGGCCCAAGGACATACCGCCGGCCGTGCAGCGGTCGCCACCGCCGCGGCCATGCTCCAGGGAGCATGGGAACTACCTGAGGAGCACCGGGACTCCTACTGGACCCTCGTCGCCTACCATCACAGCCTTCGCGAACTCGGCCGAACCGTCACTGCAGCGGCGGACGACATCCCCGCCCAGCTCACCGGCCTGGACGCCGGATCCGGTGCCCGGCGACTCGCCGACCACCAGGTACAAGAGCTGACCAGCAACCTGGCAAAGGCCGAACAGCCCGTGCTGCTGGACCGGCTGGAGAAGCCCTGGACGGAACCGGAAGCCGTATCTTTCCTGCCCTGCACCAACATGCTGTCGGTCGGGGTGGACGTAAAGCGGCTCGCGCTGATGCTGATGCAGGGGCAGCCCAAGACCACGGCCGAGTACATCCAGGCCACGAGCCGGGTCGGCCGCCACGGAGTACCCGGACTTGTCCTGACCTTCTTCAATGCCACCCGCCCCAGGGACCGTTCACACTACGAGACATTCGACCCCTATCACCGGGCCCTCTACCGGAACGTCGAACCGACCAGCGTCACACCGTGGTCGGTGCCTGCGCGCCGGCGCGCCCTGCACGCAGCGCTCGTCATCCTCGTACGGCACCGGCTCGGCCTGAGCGCCGAGAACCAGGCAGGAGACCTGCCGGACCACATCGGTGCGGCGCGGGCGCTGGCCGAACTTCTCGCGCGGAAGGCAGGAGCCAGTGACCGCCGCGCGGCGCACGCGGTCCGTACCGAACTCGCGGAGTTGCTCACTGCCTGGGAGGAGGCGGCCCGCAACGCCAGGCAGGAGGGCAAGAAGCTCTACTACCGCAGTCAGGGCAAGGGGCAGCACAACCTGCTGAAGAACTTCGAACAGCACGGAGGGTTGTGGGAGACCCTCCACTCCATGCGCAGCGTGGATCGTGAATGCCAGGTGACGGTGAAGGGAGCCGACCAGTGAACCGCAAGCTTAGAGTCCGTCAGGCCCAGACGGTGCTCCCGTTCGGCGTCGGCGCGGTCTTCGACATCCAGGGCGAGTCGTTTGTCGCGACCGGTATCGGGGACTGGCCGCGGCTGCGCCAGGCGGTGGAATCCCCGCGATTGGCCTCGCGGCTCGGCGTGACCGGATTCTTCGCCGCGCCAGCAACCCTCAACGACCGTTTCGACCGCCTCGACGCGCCCGGAGCACCGTACATCCGCTTCCCGGCCTGGCTGTTCTGCGGGTCGTGTCGCCGCATGGTGCGCTGGCGGATCACCGACGAGAAGCCCGGGACACCTCCGAGCTGCCCGTCCTGCCCGCCCGTACGCCGACTCGCCCCCATGCGCTTCGTGCAGATCTGCGCCGGGGGGCACCTCGGCGACGTGGACTGGTGGTTCTGGGCGCATGCGCGGCTCGACGCCGCGCAGCGGCAGTCCTGCGGCTCGCGCGAGCAGCTGCGCTTCCGTGTCTCGGACCGGGCGACCGGTCTGGAGGCGCTCTCCGTCTCCTGCGCGGCCCCAGGGTGCGGCGCGTCCCGTGACTTGTTGGACGTCCTGGGCACTCACGGCATGCGGTGTTCCGGACGGAACCCCTGGCAGAGGGCGCGTGAAGCCACCGACTGCGCCAAGCCCGTCCAGGTCGTGCAGCGCACCGCGGGCAACCTCTACTACCCGGTGGTCCACTCGGCTCTCTCCCTCCCCGAAGCCGAGGCGCCGGTTCCGGATGGATCGGCTCTCGCCGACCGGGTCCGCGAGAGCGACTACTGGGTGCCACTGTGCAAGGCCGCCGGGACCCCCCGCGGTGAGATCCTCCGGGACATGGTCAAGGAGGACACGGGGGCGGGCGAAGAGCTGTTGGACGCGCTCATCGCCGAGGAGACCGGCATGGGCACGCCTGCCCATGCCGGTGGTGCCACCGCCGCTACGGCGTCTGCCGCGGGATCCGACCTGCGCCGCGAGGAATGGTCGGCGCTGACGGCCACCGAACCGCCGATGACGCGGGACTTCCTGGTCCGCGGCTCCGGGCTGGGGCTGGACGGGGAGACCGCTGAGCCCTGGGCCGCACTGCACCGGCGCGTCGGGCGCATCATCCTCGCCGACCGGCTCCGGGAGGTACGCGTCCTGTCCGGCTTCAGCCGGGTCTCCCCGGATGCCGCGATCGTCCCCGCCGACACCTCGCGCAGGCTACGCTGGCTGCCCGCAGTGGAAGTCTTCGGTGAAGGGGTTCTGATCACCCTGGACCCGGCTGCGCTGACCGCTTGGGAACAGCATGACGCCGTACGGGCCCGGGTGGCGGGCCTGCGAGCCGACTTGGACCGCTCGTTCCAGAAGGACCGGCTTCAGGCCCTGACGGGCTCGGAGCTCCCCCCTCGCTTCGTGCTCCTGCACACTCTCGGGCACTTGTTGGTGCGCCAGCTGTCCTTCGAGTCGGGCTACACCACGGCCAGCCTGCGCGAGCGTGTCTATGCGCGGCCCGAACACGACCAGTACGGGGTGCTCGTGTACACGGCGGCCGGGGATGCGGAGGGGACGCTCGGGGGCCTCGTACAGCAGGGAGAGCAGCCTCGGCTCGCCGAGACACTGCTGCGGATGGCCGAGGCCGCCGCCTGGTGTTCCGCGGACCCGCTGTGCTCGGAGCACACCGGTCAGGGCTTCGGCAATCTCAACCGCGCCGCCTGCCACGCCTGCGCGCTGCTTCCGGAGACCAGCTGCGAGACCGGAAACACCCTGCTGGACCGAGCCCTCGTCGTGGGCGGAGGCGGTGTCTCCGGCTTCTTCGAGCCGATCGTGGCGGCCGCCCGGACCGCGGCCACCCGGGAATGAGCGGAACCGTGACTCTGACCTACCTCGACCTCACACCCACGCAGCGCGCGCTGCTCGATGGGCTGCCCTTCGACGGGAACCACGTGATCGACGGGCCACCGGGGAGCGGGAAGAGCGTGCTGGCCGCCCAGCGGGCTATCATGCTGGCCCTCACCGGTACGCCGGCGGTCCTGTTGACCCGCTCCAACCTCCTGCGGCAGTCCCTGGCGCCGATGGTGTCGGCGCTGTGCTCCAGCAGTGCGGCCGTTACCGTGGCGACCGCCCACTCCTGGCTCGCCAGGTGGTACGGCCCGGACGCCCCCCGCTCCGACGACGGCTGGTACGACTGGCCGGCCTTCTACGAGCGAGCCGCGCTCGCGGAGCCCGGCGGTCCGTTGACGCTGGTGATCGACGAAGGGCAGGATCTGCCCCCTGCTTTCTACCGTTTGTGCCGGATACTCGAGGCCCGCACCACAGTCTTCGCCGACGAATGCCAGAGGCTGACCGAGTCGAGCTCAACCCTGGTGGAGATCGCACAGAGCCTGGGCAAGTGCTCCCCCCACGTACTCGACGCCAACTACCGCAACACCCGGCAGACAGCCGAGCTGGGGGCCAGGTTCCATTTGGGTCCCCGTCCGCCCGCACTTCCGGAGCGGGAGGGCCCCGTGCCCCGATTGCACTCGCTCTCGCACCAGGGAGCGGTCGCGGACCTGGTGATCGGTCTTGCCGAAAGACGGCCCGGCCGTAGCATCGGCGTGGTCATGCACTCCACCCAGTCCCAGTTCGAACTCCTCACCCGGCTGGAACGCAGAGCCCCGCAGCTCCGGCCACAGATGTACACGGCGCAAGCGACGGCTGGCCGGTATCGGACACTCGACCTATCGCGCCCTGGCATCGTCATCGTCCACCGCGCCAGTGCCAAGGGGCTCCAGTTCGACACGGTCGTGGTGCCTGACACGGAGACCGACGCAGGAACAGACCCCACTTCCGCGGAACTGCGGATGGCGTACTACGTACTGTCGACTCGGGCGTTTCATGATCTGCACTTTGGACATGCAGGGGAGCGAGAGCCGGGGCACCTTAAGGACATCCCTCACGCCGTGTTGGCGCGTGGATAGGCTGACTCAGCCAGGGCGAGGCGGACGCGGGACCAGTAGTCTCCTGCGCCCTCGCTCGATTGATCTGCGCCGGTATCCGGGGAGTTACGAAGTCGGCCCGGTTTGGCGCATATCCGGAGATCTGGGCTCGTGCCCGGGAATGAATTCCATGGATGGAGTGCATGCTGATGAAGAGGTCAAGACACTGGTGACGGTTCATGCCGGAGCTCAACGCAGAGAGCGTGGAGTTTTGCCGCCGTGGTGACCGGTCGGTTCCCGAGGTGATGGGACTTCGGTCACACGGAGATCGCTGTATGGTTGTGGGTGGCCCAGGCCAGGCTGGCAGGGTGAGACAGAGGACCGCGAAAGCGTCCTGGGCATGAATGGGCGGGCCGAGCGGCGGCGGGGGCACCTCCGCATGAGGGAAGTCATCGAGGTCCTCAAGCGCGGTGGCGGACCGGTGACCTCACGACCTTCCGGCATCCCCTGTGCGCGACTCGGAAAGTGAATGATGACGGGTCAGAAAAGTCAGCAAACGGTCAGCGTGAGTCCTGAAATACCTGCGGACAGCTGACCGAACATGCGAATCGTTGTAGGCTCGCGAAACCGCCCTTGACCTGCAGAAAGCAGGCAGGGAGCAGACGTTTCGGGAGTTACTTCATGTTTCGGACAATGTTCAAGTCCAAGATCCATCGGGCCACCGTCACGCAGGCCGACCTGCACTACGTCGGGTCCGTGACCATCGACGCCGATCTGTTGGACGCGGCCGATCTGTTGCCCGGGGAACTCGTCCACATCGTGGACATCACCAACGGGGCGCGGCTGGAGACGTACGTCATCGAGGGCGAGCGAGGGTCCGGGGTCATCGGGATCAACGGGGCCGCCGCGCACCTCGTGCACCCCGGCGACCTGGTCATCCTCATCAGCTACGCACAGGTCGAGGACGCCGAGGCCAGGGCGCTGAAGCCCCGCGTCGTACACGTCGACGCGGACAACCGCATCATCGAGCTCGGGGCGGACCCCTCCGCCCCGGTTCCCGGGACGGACCAGGAGCGCAGCCCCCACGCGGTGGCTGTCTGAGGAGAGCGGGGGAGCATGGCCGAGAACCAGGCGATCGAGTTCGAGGACGACCGGAAGGCCGGGCGGCTGCTGGCCGTCGAGGGCGGGGCGGTGGTCGGGCTCATCGCGTACTTCGTGCTCGACCGCGAGCCCGGTGCGCTGGTGGCCGTACACACCATCGTCGAGCCGGGCCACGAGGGCCGCGGCATCGGCGGGCGGCTCGTGAGGACGTTCTACGGGATCGCCGCGGCCGAGGGCGTTCCCGTGGTCCCCCTGTGCCCCTACGCGGCGAGCTGGGCGGCCAAGCACCCCGACGAGGCGCCCGAGGCGCCCGCCGAGGTGGTCGAGGCGGCGAAGGCGCAGTTGGACGTCGACGCCGACCTCTGGTGACCGACCGCCACCTGACGCTGCCGCACACCTCACCGGTCCAGGTGCCCGTCTTCGACGCGCTGCGGGACCGGGACCACCCCGGTGCGGTGCTGCGGCACCTCGTCCCGGATCCGCTGGAACGGGCCCGCGAGCACGGCGCCTCGGCGGTGGCCCCGGACCTGCGCGAGGCGCTCGCCGGAGCGCAGGGCCGGGTATGGGTCACCGCTCCACGATCGGGGCCGTAGCCGAGTCCCTCGCGCCCGCCCGCGGTCGGCGCGTGTTCCGTCCGCGTCGACCGGCCGATGGCGGCGGCTGCCGTGCCCCACGACCCCCGGATCGTCGTGATCGCCGCCGTCGAGTCGACGCTCGCTCCGACGGCGGAGCTGCTGGAGCAGGAGGCCGCCGATCGGGCCGTTCCCATCCGTCCGCACCCGGTCGCGGGGGCGGGGGAGCGCTTCGAGGCCGGGGACACCGCCGGTTGCCTCGACCGGGTTGGCCCGTGCGGCGGACGCGGTCGTCGACGCGGACGTCATCGTCCTCGCCCGGGCCTCGATGGCAGGGGCCGCGGAGCCGGCTGCGACGGCGGTGCCGCCCTGCCCGGCGCCGCCACCGGGCCGGCCGCGCCGCTCCGCCCGGAGGGGGGCGTCGTGGCCCGCCGACGGGCGTACCCGCCCGGTTCCGGGGAAGGTGGGGTGCATGGTGCTCAACCTCGTGGTGCTCGACGAAGACCAGACGCAGCCACCGGCCCCGGAGCCCGATCCGGTGCCCGCGCCCCCGCCGGGGCCCGGACCCTTCCCGGAGCCCGACCCCGTGCCGCGGCCCGCGCCGCCGGTTCCGGGTCCCGTCCCGGAGCCCGATCCGGTGCCGCCACCCCCCGGACCGGCCCCGATCCCGCAGCCCGGGCCGCTGGGTCGCGGGTAAAGCGTCAAATCCCCCTCGAAGACAGCCGGTTGTCGCTATTGTCAGCCTCCACCGGTGCCGTTGGCATGTGCGGTTCCGGCACGTCTTCAAGGGGGCTCCCATGGGTGTACGGGGCCGGCATCGCCGGTATCAGCCGAGCAGCATCAACCGCGCCTCCCTCGCCGTCACCGCCGGTGGCGCGGGGATCGCGCTACCGCTCATCGGTGCCGGGGCCGCCCACGCGGCCTCCGTGAGCACCTGGGACAAGGTCGCCACCTGCGAGTCGACCAACGACTGGCACATCAACACCGGCAACGGCTACTTCGGCGGCCTCCAGTTCAGCCAGAGCACCTGGCGCGCCTTCGGCGGCACCGCCTTCGCGGCCCGCGCCGACCTGGCCACCAAGGACCAGCAGATCGCGGTGGCCGAGAAGGTGCTCAAGGGACAGGGCCCCCGCGCCTGGCCCGCCTGCGGGCCGCAGGCCGGTCTCAGCCGCAGCGGCCCCGCGCCGGCCGTGATCCCGCGCCAACAGACGGCGACCCCCGCGGCCGTCAAAGCCCAGGCCCCGGTCCCCGCGCGGAACACGGGCCGCCCCACCGGTACCTCGGTGTTGCCGAACCCCTACGTCGTCGCCCCCGGGGACTCGCTCTCGGCGATCGCCACCGACCAGCACGTCGAAGGCGGCTGGCAGGCGCTGTACGAGACCAACCACGACACCATCGGCGGCAACCCGAACCTGATCTTCCCGGGCCAGCGGCTCACCCTGCGGGTCACCACCGCCCCTGTCGCGCCGCCCGCCCAGAACCCGGAGAAGCCACCGCGCGTCGCCGAGCCGGTCAAGCCCGTGCAGCCGGCCGCCCCCAAGCCGGAACAGACCAAGCCGGCGCCCAAGCCCGAGCGGACCGAACCGGCGAAGTCGGAGTCAGCGAAGCAGGAGACGGCGTCGTCGGGCTTCACCGCCCCCGTCGACGCCGCCATGGGCACGGCGTACCACGTCGCGGGCTCCTCCTGGTCCAGCGGGTACCACACCGGCGTCGACTTCCCGGTGCCGACCGGCACCAGCATCAAGGCCGTCGGCCCCGGCACGGTCCTCTCGGCCGGCTGGGCCGGGGCGTACGGCTACCAGGTGGTCATCCGGCACGCCGACGGTCGGTACTCCCAGTACGCCCACCTCTCCGCCCTCGGCGTGAAGGCCGGGCAGCAGGTCTCCGGGGGCCAGCGCATCGGCCGCTCCGGCTCCACCGGCAACACCACCGGGCCGCACCTCCACTTCGAGATGCGTACCGGGCCCGGGTACGGCACCGACATCGACCCCCTCAGGTACCTCCGCGGGCGCGGCGTCGACATCTGACCCGCCTGCGTGCGGCGGCGCGGTCGTGAGCAGCACCAGGCCGGCCGCCGCCGCGGCGGCGCTCACCAGCGCCGCCGCCGTCCCGGCGTACCCGTACCGGAAGCCCTCGTCGAAGAGGGAGAGGCCGACCGCCGCGGCCACCACCGGGTCCACCACCGTCACCGTGGCGAGCGGCGCCGCCAGCCCGGCGCCCCGGTAGGCCGCCTGCGACAGCAGCAGCCCGCCGGACGCCAGGACGGCGATGACCAGCAGATCGGGCCACCGGGCGGCGGGCGCGTCCAGGGAGAAACCGTCGGCGACCGACTTGGTGAACACCGAGGCCATGCCGAACGCCGTCCCCGCGGCCGCGGCCAGCAGCACACCGCGCAGCACCACCCGGCGCGTCCGGTGCGCCACCAGGAGAAGCGCCGCGACCAGGGCCACCGTCACCGGCAACAGCAGGCTCCGCTCGCCTGCCGCCAACGTCCGCCCGGCGTCCCGGTCGCCTCCCGTGAGCGCCAGCAGCCCCGCCAGGCCGACCGTCGCCAGTACCGCCCCGCGCCAGGCCGCCGCCCCTGCCCGGCGGCGTACGAACACCGCCGCCATCGGGAGCGCGAAGACGATGGTCAGCGCCCCGAGCGGCTGCACCAGGCTCAGCGGCCCGTACTTGAGGGCGAGCACGTGGAGGGCCGCGCCGAGGCCGTTGAGGACCACCGCCGCCCACCAGACGGGCCGGTGGAGCGGTGCGTACAGGCGGTCGGGCGAGCCGGCCGCGACCCGCTCCTGGACGATCGCGCCCCCGGCGTACGCGACTGCCGAAACCAGGCAGAGGAGGACCGACAGTGCCAGTGCACTCATGAAGTCCACAATGCCCCACCCGGCCGGCCTATTCCTGCCCCGCCGCCGCCCCCGGCCGACCCCCGCCCGCGGGCCTGGGCGGCCGGTTCCGGCCTTTCGCAGGGTGACGCGCGCTCGCGCTCCGTGAGCGGTGCGGGCACGGGTTTGGTACCGGGCGCGTGGCCTCCGTACAGTTGCGGTTTTGGGACTTCCGCAGCAGGCGGATGCGGACGAGTGAGCAAGGAACGCAGCGGCCATGACGGTGACCGAAGACAACCACGTGACCGGGGGCGACCCGGCGTACGGCCCGGGCATCGATCCCGACAGGCTCGCCCTCTGCCTCAGCGTCCTCGACGAGCTGGACAAGCTCGACGTCGACCACCCGGACGCCGTCACCGTGCGCCGCGCCACCGCCGGCCTCTACCGCACGGTCAAGCAGCGCCGCCGCCAGGAGCGCCGCGCCGCGAAGACCGCCAACGACAAGGCCGTCACCGAGGCGACCGCGACCGGCTCCGCCGAGCGCATCGACGACGAGACCCAGGGCAACGCCCTGACCGCCGCCACCAAGGGCCCCATCGCCGGGATACTCCAGCGCCCGCGCTCCTGCTACGTCTGCAAGACGCGCTACGTCGAGGTCGACGCGTTCTACCACCAGCTGTGCCAGGACTGCGCCGCCTTCAACCGCGCCCGACGCGACGCCCGCACCGACCTGACCGGCCGCCGCGCCCTCCTCACCGGCGGCCGCGCCAAGATCGGCATGTACATCGCGCTGCGGCTGCTGCGCGACGGCGCCCACACCACCATCACCACCCGCTTCCCCAATGACGCGATCCGCCGCTTCAAGGCGATGCCCGACAGCTCCGAGTGGCTGCACCGCCTGAAGATCGTCGGCATCGACCTCCGCGACCCGGCGCAGGTCGTCGCGCTCGCCGACTCGGTCGCCGCCGAGGGGCCGCTCGACATCCTGATCAACAACGCCGCCCAGACCGTACGCCGGTCCCCGGGCGCCTACAGCGAGCTGGTCGCCGCCGAGAGCGCCCCGCTCCCCGCCGGTGAGCTGCCCTCCGCCGAGGTGATCGGCACCTTCGGCAGCGGCACCGTCGACCGGGTGGCGGCCCTGCCCACCGGCAAGGGCGAGAAGCTCAGCGCCCAGGACGTCACGGAGTTGGCGCTGGTCTCCGGCTCCGCCTCCCTGGAGCGGATCGCGGCCGGTACCGCCATCGACGCGGGCGGTCTGGTCCCGGACCTGCACGACACCAACAGCTGGATCCAGACGGTGTCGGAGGTGGACCCCATCGAGCTGCTCGAAGTGCAGCTGTGCAACTCCACCGCGCCGTTCATCCTGATCAGCAGACTGCGTCCGGCGATGGCCGCCGCCGAGGCCGGCCGCCGCTACGTCGTCAACGTGTCGGCGATGGAGGGCGTGTTCAGCCGCGGCTACAAGGGCGCCGGGCACCCGCACACCAACATGGCGAAGGCAGCCCTGAACATGCTGACGCGCACCAGCGCCCAGGAGATGTTCCAGAAGGACCAGATCCTGATGACCGCCGTGGACACCGGCTGGATCACCGATGAGCGCCCGCACCCGGACAAGGTCCGGCTCGCCGAGGAGGGCTTCCACGCCCCGCTCGACCTGGTGGACGGCGCGGCCCGCGTCTACGACCCGATCGTCCGCGGCGAGGCCGGCGAGGACCTGTACGGCGTCTTCCTCAAGGACTACGCGCCCGCCAACTGGTAGGCCGTCTCCCGCGGTCGGCATCCACCGCCCGTCGCTCCGCCCGTCGCCCCGGCCCTTCCGAGAGGGGGCCGGGGCGCCGCCGTCCCGGCCGGGTCTCAGCCGGTCCGGTGGGCGCCGGCGGCCGCGAGCGCCCCGGCCGCCACCAGCTCCAGGACAGGCCGCCGGTCCTCCATCACGCCCGCGTCGAGCCCGACCACCTTGCCGGCGTCGTCGGCCCGGCGCAGGACCACCGCCGCCGCCGCGTCGGGGTCCGCGATGAAGGCCCGCACCTCCGCCCCGTCCGTCGGACCACCCTGCTCGCGCAAGGTCAGCGCGCTCTGCGGCGACAGCGGCCGCCCGGGCTCGACCCCGGCCAGGTAGCGCTTCGCCGGCACGTGCAGCCGTACCAGCCGCGCCACCCGGTCCCCGAGCAGCGGTCGGACCGCGTCCGCCGCGTGAGCGGCGTGTCCGCCGTCTGGAGCCCGTGGTCGTGCAGGTCCACCGGGTCGCCGCCGCGGCCCGGCGCGTCCCACGCCCCGCGGCAGGCGTGCAGCAGATCCGTCAGTCCCTCGACACTGTCCAGTACCGGCACCTTTCGGACCTCGTCACCGTCACCGTTCCTCCGCTCGCCACCGCACGTGTGCGCCGAGCAGAGCATTCGCCGACGGCGTGGCGGGCCACGATCGGCTTAACCCCGGGCGAAGACAAGAGGGCAAGAGTGAATTTTGCCTTTCCATCGAGCGGGGTTCCGCTCATATGTGTACTCTGGAGCGCACGAAGGGCCCCACCACGGCCCTTCCTCGTTCCATCACGGCGCCACCGCGTCCGGTATCCCTTTCATTCCTGCCCGACGCGGGGTCTCGCCCGCCGGGTTGCGCGACACAAAGGAGTGCGCGGTGACAGAACCGACGAAGTCCGACCAGGTCCTGCTGGAACGGTCGGGGTGGCAGGCCAAGAGCCGCTCCGACGCGCTCGGCAGCCTCGAAGTGTGGGCCCGGTCCGCGCCGATCCGACTGGCGGGCTACGAAGACGACCTGGCGGAGCCTCACATCCTGCCCGGCATCGACTAGATACGGCCGTGGACCGATCGTGGCGCTGATGCGCCACGCGGGTCCCGGAAGACCGGCCTGACAGGCCCTGGCGCCGCCCGCCCGGACAGGGCGCGGGCGGCGCCGGCGACACAGCGCCCCCGCGCCGAACCGGCGGCGGGGGCGCCGCGCGTCCCGGCGGGTTCCCGCGCGGTGTACGCCCTGGGCGTCATCGCTGAGGGCGATCAAGGGTTCCGGGCACCGGCCCGGGCGGGCAGGCTGACCGGCATGAGACTGCTGATGCTGGGCGGCACCGAATTCGTCGGACGCGCGATCACCGAAGAAGCCGTGGACCTGGGCTGGGACGTCACCGTCTTCCACCGGGGACACCACCCGCCCCCGCCAGGCACCTCCGCCGTCCACGGAGACCGCACCGCGCCGGACGGCCTGGCCGCGCTCGCCGAGGGGGAGTGGGACCTCGTCGTCGACACCTGGGGCGGTGCCCCCACCGTCGTGCGCGACAGCGCCCGACTGCTCGCGGACCGGGCCGGACGGTACGCGTACGTCTCCAGTCGCTCGGTGTACGCCTACCCGGGCCCGGTGGGCCTGGGCGAGGACGCCCCGCTCGTCGCGGGCTCGCCCGACGCGGACGCCACCGCCTACGCCGAGGACAAGCGGGGCGGTGAGCTCGCCGTCGTCGACGCGTTCGGCGAGCGCGCCCTGCTGGTGCGCGCCGGGCTGATCCTCGGCCCGTACGAGAATGTCGGCCGATTGCCCTATTGGTTGAACCGTGCGGCCCGGGGCGGCCCGATGGCAGCCCCGGGCCCGCGTGACCTCCCGATCCAGTACATCGACGTCCGCGACCTCGCGCGTTGGACCCTGACGGCCGCACGCGCCGGGCACGGCGGCGCGTTCGACCTGGTCTCGCCGTCCGGGCACGCCACGACGGCCCGTCTCCTGGAGGCCTGCACGGCCGTCACCGGAGGCGGGGCGGACCTCCGCTGGATCGACCCCGCGGCGATCGAGGCCGCAGGCGTCCGGCCGTGGACCGAGTTGCCCGTCTGGCTCCCGCCCGGCGAACTGCACGACCACATGTTCAAGGCCGATGTCACCAAGGCCCTGGCCGCGGGCCTGGAGTGCCGGCCCGTCGAGGAGACCGTGGCGGACACCTGGGCCTGGCTCCGGACCCTCGGCGGCGTCGCCCCGCAGCGCCCCGACAGGCCGTCGAACGGGGTCTCGCCCGAACAGGAGGCGGCGCTACTCGGGCTCTGACCAGGCCGCTTCGGCCAGACGCGTGGGCGGCAGGTACTCGCGGAGCAGCCTGCGGTGCCACCAGGCGCCGGTCTCCCGCAGCTCGCGCCAGGTCGTGAACCGGTAGCGGTACAGCCTCGCCCGCACGTACACCGGTGGTGCGTCCGGGAAGGGGTTGTGGCGCAGCAGGCGCAGCGTGTCCCGGTCGTTCGCCAGCAGCCGCTCCACGAACGGGCCGAACCAGTCCCGCGCGTAGGCCGGGGAGAGCGCCGCGAACCACATCAGCCAGTCCAGCCGCAGATGGTAGGGGGCGAACTGGCGGGGGAGCCGGCGCGGATCACCCGGTTTGCCCTTGAAACCGTACTCGCGCCAGTCGCCGTCCGACCGGGGTACCCGCTCGGCGGTTCCCTCCACCACCACCTCGTCGCGTATCCGGCCCACCGTGCCGAACGCCCCGTAGGTGTTGACCAGGTGCAGGGAGTCGAAGGAGCGGTTCATCACCTGGCGCCGCGAGAGCATGTTCGCCACCGGGTGCCGGCTGAGGACGAGCACCAGCGCGGTCACCGCGCACACCAGGACCACGTACCAGAGGGGCGCCGGGCGGAAGGCCGCGGCCGGGGGCGGCCCCGTGAGTCCCGTGAAGTCGACGGCGGACAGGGCGGGTGCGATCGTGACCCAGTTCAGCCAGGCGAAGTTCCCCGACAGCACCAGCCACAGCTGCGTCGCGACGATGATCCCGGCGGCGTACGAGGCCACCGGCTGAGGGGTGAACAGCAGTACCGGGACGACCAGTTGGGTCACGTGGTTCGCGGCGCACTCCACCCGGTGCAGCGGCTTCGGCAGGTGGTGGAAGAACCAACTCAGCGGCCCCGGCATCGGCTGGGTCTCGTGGTGGTGGTAGAGGCAGGTCAGCTTGCGCCAGCAGGCGTCGCCCCGCATCTTGATCAGCCCGGCGCCGAACTCCACGCGGAACACGACCCAGCGCAGCAGCCACAGCACCAGCACCGGTGGTCCCGTCCGGGCGTTGCCGAGGAAGACCGCGAGGAACCCCACTTCCAGCAGGAGCGACTCCCAGCCGAAGGAGTACCAGGTCTGCCCCACGTTCACGATCGACAGGTAGAGCAGCCACAGCACGGCCCACATCGCCATCGCCGCGCCCAGCGGCACGACGTCCCCGGCCCCCGCCGCCAGCGCCGCGGCCAGCGCCGCGCCGGCCCAGGCGCAGCAGGCGAAGAGCCGGTCGTCGTAGCGCCATTGGAACAGGCTCGGGGCGCGGCGGAACGGGACGTAGCGTACGTATCGCGGCACGGGGAGCATGCCCTGCTCCCCGATCAGGGCGCGGAACTGGAGGGCCGCGGCGGTGAAGGCGCAGAGGTAGACGCCGGCCAGGGTCCGCTGGAAGACCAGCCGACCCAACCAGTAGCCGGGCGCCGTGAACCAGTCCATCCCCTCCAGTATCAGGCGCCGGGTGCCGCGGTTGCCAGCCTGCGCAGGGTGCGGCCGAGCAGGCGGGCGTAAGCGAGCTGGAGGAAGGGGACCAGGGGGCCGCCCAGGCGGGTGTACCAGCGTGCGGGGCGGCTGAAGGCGGTCACCTCGAACCACACGGTGCCGTCGGGCTCCATGAGCACCATGAAGGACTCCTCGCCGGATTCCGGGTGGCCCGCCAGGGTCCCGTACGCGAAGCCGATGCGGGTGGTCTCGTAGGCGGTCCGCACGACCAGGCAGCGGGCGTCGACGCGCAGGGGGCCGAAGCCGATCCCGACCGTCACCCGCGCGCCGGGCCGGACGGCGCCCGTCTCCGCGCCCACGCGCATGCCCGAGGCGCGGTGGGCGTCGAAGGTCGTCAGCGCCGTCCCGGCGGCCTCGAAGACGTCCCTGCCGTGTCCGATCCGGGTCCGGTGGTGGAGGTGGTTGTATCCGGCGGGGAGCGGGCGGTGCTCCGTCGCGCCCCTCTCGGGGTAGCTGAGGGTGTCGCGGCCGGTGCTGAGGAGTCGGGTCATCGGGTCATCTCCTGTCGGTCCATGGTGAGCCGGCGCCATGCGCACAGCGAGCAGAGGGCGAAGCCGAGCGCGTTCCCGAGGCCGTGCGTCGCGGCCGTCCAGGTCAGGGTGGGGTGGGTGATCCCGGTGGCCTCGCCGGTCGCCCACCACAGGGCGAGCAGCATCGTGACCACCAGGACGCCGGCCGAGGTGGCGAGGAGCGCGCGGGTGGCGCGGTCGCGGGCGCCCGGGCGGATCGCGCGCCAGGTGGTCAAGGCCACCGCCCACATCCCGGTGGTCGGTACCACGGCCCCCACCAGCTCGGCCGGATCGCCGATGAAGTAGCCGACGAGGACGAGCAGCGTCCGGGTGGGGACGCTGTACGCGGCCCGGCGGGCCGACGCGCCCGTCCCGGGCCCGCTCCCCCCGTCGGACCCGGCCGCCCGGCACACCAGGCCGGCGACCAGGGCGGCGGTGAAGCCGGCGAAGTGGAAGTGCGGGACGGTCAGTGCGAGGACGTCGAGGTCGAAGCCGAAGAGCCGGTACCCGGCGCGCTCCGCGACGAGGGCGGTACCGGCGACGGCCGGGGACACCAGCGCGGTGAGCACGGCGACCTCGACGGGGGCGGGCAACGGGCCGCCGGTCCGCCGCGTGCCCCGCGGCCGCAGGGGCACGGCCCCGGCGGCCAGGGCCCAGGTGGCGGTCGCGTAGAGCACCGCGAGCGCCGTGGCCGGCGCGCCGCGGGGCAGCCACAGGCACAGTGCCCCGGGGGTGGCGAGCAGGGGCCAGAGCCGGGCGGTGCGGCGGTACCGGGTCGGGTCGATCAGGCGCAGGCCGGTGGTGACGACGTGGAGCATGCCCAGGGTGACGATCAGGTTCACGAGTACCGTCACTGCCACTCCCGCGGTCCGATGCGCCGAACGGTCTTGAACGCGTTCAAGTCGTGGTCGTGACCCTACGCGGTTCCTTGAACATGTTCAAGAAGTGGCGGGTGCTCCGGTCGCGGGCCTCCGGTTGCGGGCCGGGCGGGGATACGGCAGACAAGGAGGAAGCAACCGGGGCGAACAGGGAGATTCTCTTGAGCGACGAGCACGCACCGACATCCCGTCAGGCGCCGCGCCGTCACGCACCGGTCCGGACGCCGCTCTTCACGGCCATCGGCCTGCTCGGGTTGCTCGCGACCGCCTGCGGGGGTTCCGAGAAGCCCGTGAGCACCCCCGGCCCGGAGGTCCAGGAGATCCACCTCCAACCCGTGGGCTCCGCGGGACCCGACCCCTTCACCACATCCACCGCCACCGGTGAATCGGCCCCCGCCCAGCCCCCGCTTCCCAACCAGAGCGGCCAGGGCATCCGCACCGTCAACGCCGCGACGCCCGGTCTGTATGGCGGCATCCAGCGGCTCGGAAGCTGCGACGTGGAACACCAGTCGAGCCTCCTGACCGCCGACAACGCCAAGGCGAACGCCTTCGCCGAGGCCTCCGGCGTCGCCCAGGACAAGATCGGGGACTTCCTGCGCGACCTCACGCCGGTGGTCCTGCGCGCCGACACCCGGGTCACCGGCCACGGCTTCCAAGACGGCCGGGCCGGCGCCTTCCAGGCCGTGCTCCAGGCCGGGACGGCCGTCCTCGTCGACGGCCACGGCATGCCGCGCGTGCGCTGCGGCTCCGGCCACCCCCTCTCCCCGCCGCGCGCCCCCAAGGGGAACCCGGTGATCAAGGGCGATCCGTGGAACGGCTACCAGGCCAACCAGGTCATCGTCATCGAGCCCACCGTCCAGCAACTGGACCACCTCGTGCTCGTCAACCTCGCCGACAACACCTGGCTGGAGCGCAAGACCGGCGACGACGGCGCCCAGGACACGACGCCGAAGGGGATGCCGCCCTACGACCCGGCCGAAACCATCCCGAGCGGCCCCCTCACCTCCGACGGCCCGGCCGCCCCGACCGGCCCGGGCGATCCCGCCGAGCCGGCAGGGCCGAAGCCACCGTCCGGGCAGAACCGGCCGGTCGAACCGGCCCAACCCGCCCGGCCCCAGCCCAAGCGGCCGTCGGCGCCGCCCTCCGACGCCCCCACCCCGATCCCCCCGGACCTGCCCAACGGACCCGCGCAGGACGTCCCCCGGGACCTCCCGCAGGACCTGCCGCAGGACCTGCCGCCGGACGGCACCTTCGACCTCCCGCCCGACCGGTACCCCGCCGCGCCGCCCGGGGACCCCGGACTGCCGACGGGACCCGACGGAGCGACGCCGGAGCAGGCGGACCCGTACGGATACGACCCCTCCGCGCCCTACGACCCGTACCCCCTGCCGGACACCCCGCAGTCCGTCGGCCCCGCCCCCTCCATGGAGAGCGCCTGACCCGCCGGTGTGTCATGGTGGACCGGTGCCGACCGCCGTATCGCTGCCGGACGACTGGCCCGCGCACCCGGACCGGTCGCTCTCGCTGAACCGGATGGGCAGTTTTGACTGGGACCTGCTCACCGGTCTCATGCACATGGACGTCGCGGCCCTCGAAGTGTTCGACACGAGCGCCGCCGAGTACGACGGCCGCCCCGAGTCCCTCGCCTCCCGCGTACCGCCCGCCGAGGCGACCCGGCTCGACGCGCTCGTCTCCAGCGCCCTCAAGAGCGGCGTGGACAGCTACGGCGCCTACTTCCGCATCCGCTGCCGGGACGGCACGCTCCGCTGGACCCACACCCAGGGCCGGGTGATGCGCGACCCGGACGGGCGCCCGTACCGGATCATCGGGATCGTCCGGGACGCGACCGAGGAGCTCGGCCACTCGGCGGAACGCCTCGGTCTGGACGAGGAACGTCGTCGTCAGACCTCCGTGGTCGAAAGCACCACCGCCGCCCTCGCGCACGCCCGTACCGTCAAGGACGTCATCGACGCGCTCGGGGACGCGCACGGCCTGGAGCGGCTCGGCTCGATGGGCATGGTCATGGGACTGGTCGAGGCCGGCCGCATCCACCTGGTGGCCGAAGGCCCGGAAGGCAGTTTCGTCCCCGGCACCCGATACACCCGCATCGACGAGCAGTACCCGATGAGCGAGGTCGTCCGCTCGCTCCAGCCCCGCTTCCTGGACTCCGCGAAGGAGTTCGCCGAGGGCTACCCCGACCTCTGGGCGAAGATCTCCGAGATGGACATCTCGGCCGCCGCCTACCTGCCCCTGATCGCCCAGGCCCGCCCGATCGGCGCCATCGGCCTGCTCTACCAGGACAAGGACGGCTTCACGCAGGAGGAACGCAACCTGCTCGTCGCCCTCGGCAGCAGCATCGCGCAGAGCCTGCAACGGGCCATGCTGCTGGAACAGGAACACGACCTCGCCGAAGGCCTCCAGCAGGCGATGCTGCCGCGCCGCATCCCGTCCGTCCCCGGCGCGGACATCGCGGTCCGCTACCGGTCGGCGCGCATGGGCCGGGACATCGGCGGCGACTGGTACGACGTCATCCCGCTGCCGGGCGGTCGCGTCGGGGCCGTCATCGGCGACGTCCAGGGCCACGACACGCACGCCGCCGCCGTGATGGGCCAGCTGCGCATCGTGCTGCGCGCGTACGCCACCGAAGGGCACTCGCCCGCCACCGTCATGGCGCGGGCGTCGGTGTTCCTGCACGAGCTCGACACCGACCGCTTCGCGACCTGCGCCTACGTGGAGGCCGACCTCGCGACCGGCGTGCTGCAACTGGTACGGGCCGGGCACATCGACCCGCTGCTGCGCACCCGCGACGGGGACTGCCGCCGGCTCACGACGGAGGGCGGCATGCCGCTGGGGCTCTCGGCGGAGTTCGGCCGGCTGGAGTACGCGGTCACCACGATGGAACTGGGCCCCGGGGAAACGCTTCTGCTCTGCACGGACGGACTGGTCGAGCAGCCCGGCACCGACCTCGACCAGGGGATCGGGCACCTGACGGAACTGATCCGAAGCGGCCCGGCGGACCTCCAAAAGCTCGCGGACCAACTGTGCGGGGTCATCGACGAGCGCGGCGGCGACGACGACATGGCGCTGCTGTTGCTGCGCCGCCAGGTGCCCGACGCGCCACAGGGCGGCGGCCGGCTCCAACTGCACGTCGCCCCGGCGGACCCGGAAGCCCTGGTCGCGGCCCGGCACATGATCGGCGCGGCCGTGCGCGCCTGGGGGGCGCGGGAGCGGGCCGACGAGATCGAGCTGGTCGCCGACGAACTGATCGTCAACGCCCTCATGCACACGGACGGCCCGGCCATCGTGACGCTCCGGGTCCTACCCGGACCCCGGGGCCGGCTCCGCGTGGAGGTCGAGGACCGCTCCAGCGCCCTGCCCCGCCGCCGCGAGGCGGGGGAATCGGGCGTCTCGGGCCGCGGCCTGATGCTGGTGGACCGGCTGGCGGACGTCTGGGGCGTGGCCCCCAGGGGCGGTGGCAAGTGCGTGTGGTGCGAGTTCGCGCTGACCTGAGCCCGCGCGGGACGGGGCGAAGGCCCCGGCAGGTCCGGCCCTGCCGTCCCACGGCTCGCGTCACGCCCGGCGCTCCGGCACGCTGGGAGCATGCCGGAGCTGCCCGAAGTCGAGGCCCTGAGGGAGTTCCTCGACGAGCACCTGACCGGGCGGGTGGTCGAGCGCGTCCTCCCGCTCGCGGTCAGCGTGCTCAAGACGTACGAGCCGCCGCTCACCGCCCTCGAAGGGCAGGTGGCGGGGCCCACCACCCGGTACGGGAAGTTCCTCGCCCTGCGGATCGGCGAACTCCACCTCGTGACCCACCTGGCGCGGGCCGGCTGGCTGCGCTGGCAGGACACTCTCCCGGCGGCACCGCCGCGCCCCGGCAAGGGGCCGCTGGCGCTGCGCGTCGCTCTGGAGGGCGGCGGGGGCTTCGATCTCACGGAGGCGGGCACCCAGAAGCGGCTCGCGGTGTACGTCGTCCGCGACCCCCAAGAGGTCCCCGGCATCGCCCGGCTCGGGCCCGACCCGCTCGCCGACGGCTTCGACCGTGCCGCCTTCGCCGCCCTGCTGGCGGGGGAGCGGCGGCAGATCAAGGGCGTGCTGCGCGACCAGAGCGTCATCGCCGGCATCGGGAACGCCTACAGCGACGAGATCCTGCACGCCGCGAAGGTGTCGCCGTTCAAGCTGGCCGCCTCCTTCGACGACGACCAGGTGACGCACCTCTACGACGCCGTCCGGGACACCCTGCGCTCGGCCGTCGAGCGGGCCCACGGGGTGGCGGCGGGGCGGCTCAAGGCGGAGAAGAAGAGCGGGCTTCGGGTCCACGGCCGGGCGGGGGAGCCGTGCCCGGTCTGCGGGGACACCGTCCGTTCGGTGTCCTTCGCCGACTCCTCCCTGGAGTACTGCCCGACCTGCCAGACCGGCGGCAAACCGCTCGCGGACCGACGGCTCTCCCGCCTCCTCAAGTAGGCCCGGGCCGGGCGGGCGAAAGCTCCCGCCGGGCCCTGTCCCAGACCCGCTCGAACTCCGCCGCCGTCAGCGGTTGCGGCGCGTGGCCCTCCCATTGGGAGACCGGCGACTCGGCGGTGAACCCGTACCGCGCGTCGTCGTCGGTGTCCCGCGCGGCGGCGAGGGGCCGGAGCCCGGGGCCTTGGAGCTCGACCTGCCGGACCACCCACCCGTCGGAGTCGACCTCGAAGTAGAACCAGGTGTCTTCCTCGTCCCAATGGCAGCGGAACCACGGGCCGCACCCCTGCGTCACCTCGCGGCCGCCCTCGCCGCAGGTGGGGGCGATCCCTCGTGGCTCGGTGTTCACGGGCCCCAAGCTACAGGCGGCGGGCGTTTCGGGCCGGGTCCGCGGCGGTGGTGTGCCTGCTCCGAGTGGCGGTGGGCGCGTAGACTGCGGCGCCATGGCCGAGGAGCAGCGGGGGGTGCGGCGGGAGGTCGTCACCGGCGAGCCCCGGGGGTCGCGGCGCAGGGCGCCCGCGCACACCCCAGCCCGGTCGGAGATCTCCGAGCAGACCAGCGTCGGCGCCACCTACGTCCGGGCCCTGATGCGCAGTCAGCTCCGGGCGGCGCTGTGGGCGCTGGCCGTGCTCGCCCTGGTGGTCGGCGCGCTGCCGTTGGCGTTCCTGGTGCCCGGGGTCGTGTCCGGCCCGCTGGTGTGGCTGGCGCTGGGCCTGCTCGTGTACCCGGTGATGTGGCTCATCGCCCGCTGGTACGTGACCCGGGCCGAGCGCAACGAGGCGGACTTCACCGGTCTGGTCACGGACCCGGCCGAGGCGCCCGGGTCCCGCGTCGCGGACGCCTGAGCCCTGTCACCGCCGTCAGAACAGATGCATCGCCAAATGACCGAGCGGCAGCCCGAGTTGCCACGCCGGCGTCCAGACGCGGACGTTCTCGTCCAGGCCTGTCGGCGTGCCCGCGTGGCCGTGCCGTCCCGGGTCGAGGTTCGTCGCGAACAGCTCCGTGCGGTCCAGCCAGCGCCAGGCGGCCCGCGCCAGTTCGAGGTCGGGGTCCTCCTCGCGCCCCTCTTCCCGGGCCTCTTCACCGAGTTGGAGGAAGCGTGTCTCCACCCAGTCGCGCCAGGGGTGCCCGTAGGCCGTGAGCGACAGCCACTCGTCGAGCTGGGAGACCACCCGGATCCCGGAGAGCTCACCCGCCGCGTCCGAGAGGTAGATCGTCAGCGCGAGCGTGTCCCGGCCGGCCCGGAACTCCAGTGTGCCGACGGGGATCAGCCGACCCGTACGCAGCAGTTCGTCGGCGATGTACTCCGCGTAGAGCCACGCCATGGGCACCGCCAGCCCACCGCCGCCACCGTCACTGGTGCCGTTCGTACCCTCGGGCCGCACCGTTCCACCTTCTCCCGCGTGTCGAGCTTCCCGTCGTCAGCCCCGAGCCTTCACCGACGGCCTCGCGGAGCGGAGGATGTTTACTCAACTTGACCGTTCCGATACCGGTTTTGACACGGATCGTGTCCGGTCCGTATCACTTCGAGGCGTTTCCGGGGCCGGGTGGCGGTGGGCCGCCCCGGCTCTTCCCCGCTCCGACTTGACGGTACCTCAGGCGCCGAGTCCGTACCCCTGGAGGCCTTTGCGCAGGGCGCGCAGGGCGTAGTGCGTACGGGACTTGACGGTCCCGGCCGGAATGCCGAGTTCTGCTGCGGCCTCGGCCACCGAGCGGTCCCGGAAGTAGACCTGCATCAGCACCTCGCGGTGCTCCTGCCCCAGGCTGCCCACGGCCCGTCTGACGTCGATCGCGGTCACCGAGCCGGCCACCGCGTCCTCCGGCGAGGGCGCCTGTTCCAGGCCGTCCGGGTCCACCTCCTGGGGTCGGGACAGGCGCGCCCGGCGGGCGTCGATCGCGAGGCGGCGGGCGACGGTGAACAACCACGGCCGCATGGACTCGTGCCCGCTGTCGAGCACCTCCGGATGCTGCCAGACCCGTACGAGGGTCTCCTGGACGAGGTCTTCGGCCCGCTGCGCGTCCCCCGCCGTCAGGCCGATCAGGAAACCGAACAGCGCCCGTCCGTGCTCGCGCTGCAGTTCGGCCAGTGCCTCGGGGTCCGTGCGCAGGAGGGTGGAGGAGGGCGGCACGAGTGGCTCCTTCCGCTGTTCGCCGGGTCTGCCGCGGACCACAAGGGTCCGATGCACTCACCCTGACCTGCACGGGGCCGTCCGGGAACCGTCCGGTGCACCCGTTGCGCCCAAGCACCCCGGTCCTCCGGTGGGCGGCCGCGCCGCACGGTGAACGGTCGAACGGCGCGGCGAACGGCCGTGGGGGTGAACCGCGGCGGTTGGGGCGGCGCCGGTCCTTGACTTGCGACTCCTTCTTCTGTGAATTCAGCTCATCGGATAGTCGTATAAATCATCCTGAATCTGGGCACCGGCACGCCCCAGGCGTCCCGGGTATCCCGGATGTCCCTCCGAGCGGAGCCGGTACAGATGACCCAGCGCACCCGCCAGGCCCTCGCCCTCGTGTCGGCCCTCCTTCTGTCCGCCTCGGCCGCCGCCTGTTCCGCCACCGGGAAGTCCGCCCCCGGGCGCATGGCGGGCGGTCACGGCACCGGGACCTCCATCGGCGGCTCCCCGGCCGCCCCGGGCGGCGCCAAGGGCTTCACCCTGGTCGCGAGCGGCGACGTACTGCCGCACACCTCGATCATCCGGCAGGGCGCCACCGACGCCGGGGGCGAAGGCTACGACTTCCGGCCCATGTTCGCCGGGGTCAAAGCGGTGGTCTCCGCGGCCGACCTCGCCCTGTGCCACATGGAGACCGTCTACGGCGAGGAGGGCGGCCCCTTCACCGGCTACCCCGCCTTCAAGTCCCCGCCCGAGATCGCCGACGCGCTGAAGGCGACCGGCTACGACGGCTGCTCCACCGCCTCCAACCACACCCTGGACGACGGCGCCGACGGGGTGCGGCGCACCCTCGACGCCTTCGACAAGGCCGGCCTCAAGCACGCCGGTTCCGCCCGCACGGCGGCCGAGGCGGCCACCGTCACCTCCTACCGGGCGGGCTCCGCCAAGGTCGCGCACCTCGCGTACACGTACGACACGAACGGCTACCCGATGCCCGAGGGGCAGCCCTGGGCCGTCAACCTGATGAAGCGGGAGAAGATCGTCGCGGACGCGCGGGCCGCCCGGAAAGCGGGCGCGGACGTGGTCCTCGTCAGCGTGCACTGGGGCACCGAGTGGCAGACGGAGCCGGACGAGACCCAGCTGTCGCTGGGCAAGGCCCTGACCGCCTCGCGGACGGCGGGGCGCCCCGACATCGATCTCGTCCTCGGCACACACGCCCACATCCCCCAGGCATACGAGAAGGTCAACGGGACCTGGGTCGTCTACGGCATGGGCGACCAGGTGGCGGGCGAGATGTTCAACGACAGCGGCGAGCGGGACGCGCGCGGCAACTACGGGTCCATCGGCCGTTTCACCTTCGCCCCGCCGGCCGCCGCGGGACAGCGCTGGCGGGTCACCAAGGCCGAATTCATCCCGCAGATGACGGACGAGTCGCCCTGGAGGGTCGTCAACCTCCCCGACGCCCTCGCCAAGCACCCCGACCACGACGACTGGGAAACCGCCAAGGACGCCATCGGCGAAGCGGTCCTCGGCCGCGGCGCGGCGAAGGACGGCCTCACGATGGGCAGGTAGCCCGCGCCCGCGCCGCATCGCCCGCCCTCGGCGCGTTACGGCACCGCCCCGTCGGGGCTCGCGCCCGTTACGGCACCACCGTGACGGGCCACCGGCCCGCCTTGACCAGCCTGACCGCCACCGAGCCGACGATGCGGTGCCCGGCCCGCTCGGACGTCCCGACCACCACCGCGTCCGCCTTCAGCTCCTCCGCCGCGCTCACCAGACCCGCGTAGGGGTCGCCCCGGAAGGTGTGGAACTCCCAGCGGACCTCGAAGATGCCCCTCAGGCGCTCGGCCGCCGCGTGGATCTCCGCGACGAGACCCTCCGCGATCTCCCCCGTCGTGTCCGCCACCGGCGCCCCGAGCGAAGCCCCGGCCGTCATCAACGGCTGTACGTACACCAGTGCCAGCAGCGCGTTCTGCCGCCTCGCCAGCCCCGCCGCGTAAGCCGCGGCCCGCAGCGAGGAGTCCGAACCGTCGACCCCGGCCACGATCACCTTCGGACCGTCCGTACCACGTTCGAATCCCGTACCCACGTGCTCCGTCACGCCCCCGACAGTATCCCGTCGGCGCGCGGACCGGCCCGGCCCTCCCTACAGTGCGAACCATGAGTGCCACCGCGGAGCAGACCCGCGGGACCCGCAGCCGCTTCCTGCACCGGGTCCCCGACGCGTTCGGAGCGTTCTTCGCAGCGCTCGGACTGCTGTGCGCCCTCCTGTCCTTCTCCCCGGGGCTGCGCCGCCTGCTGCGCCACATCGTGCGCTTCCTCGACGACTTCGTCATCCCCGTCAGCGCGAACCTCGCCTACGCCGTCTTCCTCTTCCTCCTCGCCGCCGCCCTCGGTGCCCGCAAGAAGGTCGCCTGGTGGATCGTCGTCACCTATCTGGCCTTGCTGATCCTCGTCGACGTCCTGTTCATCGCGGACGACGAGTACTGGATCGGTGGCGTGTCCCTGGCCATCGCGGCCGCCGCCCTCGCCCTCCTGATCGCCGGCCGCCGGGAGTTCTACGCCGCCTCCCGGCCCGGCGCGTTCTGGCGCGCCCTGCTCGTCCTCGGCCTGGGCCTGCTCCTCGCCGTGCTCGCCGGATGGGGCCTGGTCGCACTGTTCCCCGGGACGCTGCCCAAGGGCCAGTGGCTCGACTGGGCCGCCAAGGAGGTCTTCGGCGGCCTCTTCTCCGACCGCCGGTTCGACGGCCGTCCGCCCCGCCCGCTGTCCTTCCTGCTCGGCCTCTTCGGCGCGATCGCACTGCTGAACGCGGCCGCGGCCCTCTTCCGGTCCCAGCGGCTGACCGCCGCCCTGCACGGGGACGAGGAACCCCGCATCCGCGCCCTCCTCGGCGCCTACGGGCGCTCCGACTCCCTCGGCTACTTCGCGACCCGGCGCGACAAGGCCGTCGTCTTCGCCCCCAACGGCAAGGCCGCCGTCACCTACCGCGTCGAGGCGGGCGTCTGCCTGGCCAGCGGCGACCCGGTCGGCGACCCCGCCGCCTGGACCCCCGCCATCAACGCCTGGCTGGCCGTGGCCCGCCGCTACGGCTGGCAGCCCGCCGTCATGGGCGCCTCCGAGGACGGCGCGACCGCGTACGCCCGCTCCGGGCTCGGCGCCCTCCAGCTCGGCGACGAGGCGATCTTGCACGTCGCGCAGTTCGACCTCGACGGCCGCGACATGCGCGTCACCCGGCAGGCCGTCAACCGGGTCCGGCGCACGGGCGCCACCACGGTCATCCGCCGCCACTCCGCCCTCTCGGAGGAGGAGATGCACACCATCGTCGACCGGGCCGACACCTGGCGCGACACGGAGACCGAACGCGGCTTCTCCATGGCCCTGGACCGGCTCGGCGACCCCGCCGACGGTGACTGCCTCCTCGTCGAGGCCTTCGACGCCGAGCGCCGGCTGATCGCCCTGCTGTCCTTCGTCCCCTGGGGCAATGACGGCATCTCCCTCGATCTGATGCGCCGCGACCGCACCGCCCCCAACGGCGTCATGGAGTTCATGGTCGCCCAGCTCTGCGCCGCGGCGCCCGGTCTGGGCGTGCGCCGGATCTCCCTCAACTTCGCCGTCTTCCGCTCCGCCTTCGAGGAGGGCGGCCGGATCGGCGCCGGGCCGGTCCTGCGACTGTGGCGCAGGCTGCTGCTGTTCTTCTCCCGCTGGTGGCAGCTCGAGGCGCTGTACCGCTCGAACGTCAAGTACGGCCCCGAGTGGTACCCGAGGTTCCTCTGCTACCAGGACGCCGGCTCCCTCGCCCGGGTCAGCCTCGCCTCCGGAATCGCCGAGGGCTTCGTCTCCGTACCGAGCATGCGCAAACTGTGGGGCAACGCCCACCCCAAGGGCCTGACCGCGCCCGCCACCACCGAGGGCCTGCCCTCCATCGACTCCCTCGGCCTGGACCTCGTCGGGGAGGTCGGCGGCCGTGCGGCGACCGAGCGGCTGCCCGAGCAGGTCCGGGTGCGGCACGCCAAACTGGACCGCATCCGGGCGTCCGGCACCGACCCGTACCCGGTCGGCATCCCGCAGCGCACCCACACCGTCGCCCGCCTGGAGGAGGAGGCCCACCCGGGCCACCCGCCCGGCACCCGTACCGGCGAACAGGTGACCCTCGCCGGCCGGGTGATGCTCGTGCGCGACCTCGGGGGCGTCGTCTTCGCGGTCCTGCGGGACTGGACGGGCGACACCCAGCTGATGCTCACCCGCGACGAGACGGGCCCCGCCGTACTGGACTCCTTCACCTCACAAGTCGACTTCGGCGACCACGTCGTGGCCACCGGCGAGGTCGGCACCAGCAGGTCCGGCCGGCTGTCCGTCGTCGTCCACACCTGGCAGCTCACCGGCAAGTGCCTGCGCCCCCTGCCCGACAAGCGCAAGGGCCTGGCCGATCCCGAGGCCCGCGTCCGGCGCCGCTACCTCGACCTCGTCGCCAGCCCCGGCGCGCGCGACGTCGTCCGGGCCCGCTCCACCGCCGTGCAGGCCCTGCGGCAGGGGCTGCTGGAGCGCGGCTACCTGGAGGTCGAGACCCCGATGCTCCAGCAGATCCACGGCGGGGCCAACGCCAGGCCCTTCCGCACCCACATCAACGCCTACGACCTCGACCTGTACCTGCGCATCGCCCCCGAGCTGTACCTGAAGAGGCTGTGCGTCGGCGGCATGGAGAAGGTCTTCGAGATGGGCCGCACCTTCCGCAACGAAGGCGTCTCCTACAAGCACAACCCCGAGTTCACGATGCTGGAGGCCTACCAGGCCTTCGCCGACTACGACGTGATGCTCGACCTGACGCGCGAACTGATCCAGGGCGCCGCCACCGCGGCCTTCGGCTCGCCCATCGCCCACCACGCCGAGGCCGACGGCACACTCGTCGTGCACGACATCTCCGGACACTGGCCGGTCAAGACGATGTACGGGGCCATCAGCGAGGCGCTGGGCGAGGAGGTCGACGCCGACACCGACGAGCGGGCGCTGCGCCGCCTGTGCGACCGGGTCGGGGTCCCCCACTCGCCCGACGACACCAGGGGCGACGTGGCGCTGGAGATGTACGAGCGGCTGGTGGAGGAGAAGACCAAGCTGCCCACCTTCTACAAGGACTTCCCCACCGACGTCTCCCCGTTGACCCGGCAGCACCGCGTGGACCCCCGGCTGGCCGAACGCTGGGACCTGGTGGCCTTCGGCACCGAGCTCGGGACCGCCTACTCGGAACTCACCGACCCCGTCGAGCAGCGTCGTCGGCTGACCGAGCAGTCACTGCTGGCGGCCGGCGGAGACCTTGAGGCGATGGAACTCGACAACGACTTCCTGGACGCGCTGGAGTACGCGATGCCGCCGACCGGGGGGCTCGGCATCGGTGTCGACCGGCTCGTCATGTTCCTCACCGGTCTGACGATCCGAGAGACGCTCCCGTTCCCGCTCGTACGGCGCGGCTGACCGGACCACGACGCGGCCGGCCGGCCCCCGGCTGGTCCGCGCGGGTGACGGGCGGCGGGCGCCTTCGCGCCTCCAGGCCTCTTCGCGGCAGTCGTTGATACCCAGTAAGAATGAAAAATGACGAACCGACAGTAGGGCGACGCGTGCTCCTGCGCACCGCCGTCTTCCTCGGAGTCGCGGCGGCCGCCTCGCTGATCACCCACGGCGAAAGCGACACCCCGACCGCCGACACCCCGACCGCCGACACCCCGACCGCCGGCGGCCCGCCCCCCGGACGCCCGGCCGGTTCCGGCCCGGCGCCCGGACCCGGCGGCGCGGGCGCCACCGGTCGCGGAGCGGCGGGAGCCCCGGCCCTGCGCGCCAACGGACTCCCGCCGAACAGCTACCGGCTGACGCCGATGACGGCCGAGGCCCCGGCCCGGCCGGCCGCCGTGAAGCCGGCCGTCCGCACCCGGCCCATCCTGGAACTGCCCGCCGAGGCGAGCCGGGCGGGCCAGATGGTCCTCACCTTCGACGACGGCCCCGACCCCCGCTACACCCCCGGCATCCTGGACACCCTCGCCCGGTACGGGGTCCGCGCCGTGTTCTTCGTCTGCGGCGAGATGGCCACCGACAACCGCGACCTGCTGCGCCGGATGGCCGCCGAGGGCCACGTCATCGGCAACCACACCTGGACCCACCCGCTCATCCCCACCCTCACCCGCCCCGACCTGACCGGCGAGATCGGGCGCACCAGCGAGGTCGTGGAGGCGGCGGTCGGCGCCCCGCCCCAGTGGTTCCGGGCGCCCTACGGGGCCTGGAACCGGGCCGCCTTCGAGATCGGCGCCGAACTGGGGATGGAGCCCCTCGCCTGGACGGTCGACAGCCTCGACTGGACGGAACCGGGGACCTCCACCATCGTCTCCCGCGTGCTGGGAGGAGCCGCACCGGGCGTGATCGTGCTGTCCCACGACGCCGGAGGCAACCGCTCCCAGAGCGTCGAGGCGCTCGGCACGTACCTGCCCCGACTGCTCTCCAGGGGCTATCGGATGACGCTGCCCACCCTGCCGACCGCCCGGGCGCACTGAGGGCCCGCGCCTGGCGGGCCGACGCCCGGGCCCCGGTCGGCGTGCGCCGACTCGCCCCGCCGACCTTCGTCGGGGGTCAGCGGGCCTCCACCATCCGGGCGAAGACGACCACGTTGCCGTCGTAACCCCGCCCCTTGGAGTAGCCGCCGCCGCAGGTGATCACGCGGAGTTCCGGGTGACCGGTGTCCCCGTACACCCGGGCTCCGGGGAAGGTCTCCTTGGAGAACACCTCCACGCCGTACACCTCGAACACCGCCGTGCGTCCGTCGTACCGCTCCACCTCGATGTGCTGGCCCTTGTTGAGCGAGCCCAGGCCGTAGAAGACCGCCGGGCCCTGCGCGTTGTCCACGTGGCCCACGATGACCGCCGACCCCTGCTGGCCGGGGGAGATCCCGTTCAGGTACCACCCGGCAAGGTTCGGGTCCTGCGGCGGCGGCGCGTCGATGAAGCCCTGCGCGTCCAGCCCGACCGTCATCACCGGCGCGTCCACCTTGATCGCCGGGATCCGGATGCGCTGCACCGACGAGTGCTCCAGCACCTCCAGGTCCGGCGGCGGAGCCGGCGGCGCCACCGCCGCCTGGTCGGGCCGCACGGCGACGGCCGCGGCGGCGGCGGGCTGCGGCGGACCGTCGTTGAGGTTCACCCCGTTGCGCATCATGGCGAGGCCGGTGAGCAGGACCAGTGCGAGTGGTCCCCACGGGGAGCGCCTCCTCGGCCGCTGCTCACCCTCGTCCTCGGTCATGGCTCTCCCTTCCCGACGCGGGGGTCCCGACCCGCGTTCCAGTCCCTCCCCGGTACGCCCTTCCCCACGCACGCTAAGGGTGCACGGGCGGGACGGCGATCGGGGGCGGGCGAACGGGTGGTGCGGCCGGAAGGGGTGCGCCCATCCAGGTAATCGTCACATAAATGCCTGACGGGTCGTGACCTGCGGATCCGTCAGAAACGTTTCGCGCTGTTCGGCGTGTCGGTCAACCGGGCGGCCCAAAGTCGGAAATGCGCTGGTTGCGGGCCGCCCCGAGGGTTCGTGGTGGGAGGCGTTCTCGTCGATCATCCCGGGCGACCGCTCCGGGGCGCTTTCCGCTGGAGGTTCCACCATGCGTGTTTTGCGCGCACTCACCGTGACCGCGGCGGCCTGCGCCGTCGTCGTCCTCGGCGCACCCCTCGCCTCGGCGAACCCGGCGGGCGGCCCGCCGCTGGGCGGCGGCACCGGGCCCAGCAACGTCACGGTCAACCCGTACTCCGTGCACCAGGGCTCCACGATGCAGGTCAGCGCGGCCGGATGCACCCACGGCGGCACGGTCTGGTCGCACGGCAACTTTCCCGAGACGAGACTGTCGGCCGGCTCCATCGGATTCGCGACCGTCCGCATCTTCAACCACGCCTCTCCCGGCCACCAGACGCTGTCCGTCAGGTGCAACGACAGCAGCCTCGTCGCCACCCACCGCTTCACGATCCTCGACGGGAACGGCGCCCAGGGTGGTCTCGGCGGCTCCTTCGGCCCGTCCACCACCGAGACCGCCATCGGCTCCGGCCTCGTCGCCACGGCGGCACTCGGCGCGGGCATCCACGTGATGCGCCGTCGCCGCCCGATCGGTAGCCGGGCCTGACCGGCCGAC
Organism: Streptomyces sp. A1136; assembly: GCF_004795055.1. GTDB lineage: Bacteria > Actinomycetota > Actinomycetes > Streptomycetales > Streptomycetaceae > Streptomyces. The sequence continues at coordinate 254,232 of NZ_SSBJ01000005.1, read as the reverse complement.
CTCCCCGGTGCGCCCGGCACCGCGGTCGCCCCGAGTCCTGACGAGGGCTCGGGGCGCGTGCGGTTCCCGTCCGGGCCCGGGCGGGGCGGCCGCCGCCGTCAAGGTGCCGGCCTCCGTCGGCGCGCCCGCGTCAGTGGCCGCGGGTGTAGCGGCGGCGCAGCACGTATCCCGTGGCGCCAACGGCGGCCAGCACGAAGCCGGCGCCGATGCCCAGTTCCAGCAGGTTCGCCCCGGCGACGCTGCCGCCCAGGCCGCCCCGCACCCCGAGGGTGGCGCCGCGCGAGGTCGGCGCGACGGGCACGGCGGGCACGGCGGGCACGGCGGCCGCGGTGGGCGGCGACGGGAGCCGGCGCGGCGGGCCGACGGTGGAGCTCGTGGTGGGCCTGCTCGTGGCGCCGGCGATGGTCAGGTCGGCCGAACCGGTCTCCCCGTTGCAGGTGAAGGTGACGGAGTACAGCGCCCCGGGCCGGGCGTCACGGTCGACGGTGACCCGGGCGGTCTGGCCGCGCGCGATGCTCACGGTGTCGAAGACGCCGGAGGACGAGGTGGCGAACGCGGCATTGCACCCGCTGACGGAGAGCACCACCTGGCCGCCGGGGGCGACCGTCGAGGGGGTGATGGCGAAGGCGAACGAGGTGACGGGCTGGGCTTCGGCCGCGACGGCGGCGCTGGTGCCCGCCGCGCCGAGCGCGAGAACGACGCCCGTGGCGCCGGCGCTCAGCAGGGCGGTGGCGGAGCTGCGTATCGCACCCATGAGTGTTTCTCCGGATCCCCGAGGAGCAGCCGCGGAATGGTTTCCGCACGTGGAGGGACGTGCGCCTCGATGTCCGTCACGCTAGGCGCGGGCCCGGGGGCCCGCGATCAGGAACGGGCGAACGGGTCATATCGCTGGGCCGAACCGGGGACGGGGGCCCCGTCCCCGGTTTGCCGGGCCGCCCGCGCTCAGCCCTTGAGCCCGAGGTGCGGGAACTGGGCGAAGAAGGGCTCGGCGGTGGCCGCGATGCCCCTTCCGAAGGGTGCGTCGAAGTCCCAGATCAGGAACAGCAGGAAGGCGATCAGCGCGCTGAACAGCCCGGCCAGCAGCAGTTCGCGGAACGAGCGCCGGATCTGGAGCGTGAAGATCAGACCGACCGTCACGAGCGCCCCCACGACGAGGCCGAACCACACCACCCCGGGCATCGTGGCCTGGGCGCTCTGGCCGCGGGCGTCGCGGGCGTCGTCCACCGCCGCGACCTGGTCGACCAGCGGCTGGTACGCCTGCCCCTCGTGGTCGGTCTTCGGCTCGTAGTCCGTGACGTCCCGGCGGATGCGTTCCAGCAGTTGGCCGCTGCGGTCGGTGATCCGGCCGTGGTCGGCCATCTCCTTCCACTCCGTGTCCACCACGTACGTCACGTACGCGTCGACGTCGGAGCGGATGGTCTTGCGGACCTCGGGGGGATAGACCTCGGAGCGGACGCTGACCTCGTGCAGGGCCTGGGACTCCTGGCGCACGTACTCCTGGGCGGCGCCGCGGCCCTCCCAGACGCCCGCGATCGCGAGGCCCAGGACGATCGCGTAGATCACCCCGATCATCATCGTCATGTACTCGATGACGTCCGGGGTCTCGTTGGGATCGTCGTCCTCGCCGATCCGGCGCTGATTGAAGAAGGCGATGCCCAGTACCACGGCGCAGGCCGCGGCCATCGCCAGGGACAGGACGAGCCATTCCGACACGATGACTCCTAACAAGGGGCGGGGGCCGGGCCTAGCGCGGGCGCAGCGCGACGATCGCGAGCACCGCGGGCGCCGCGGTCATGAGGGTGAAGGTGACCGGCGAGATGTGGTGTTCGGCCGGCTTGCGGGACGGCGAGTGGTAGGTGGGGCGGGCCACCGGCTTGGGGGCGGGCCGGGGGGTCGCCGTCGGCGTGGGGGTGGGCGTGGGTTCCGGCTCCGGGGCCGGTCTCGGCGGGGGAGGGGCGGGTGCCGGGGCGGCCACGGGCGGCGGTGGCGCGGGCCTCGGCGGGGCCGGCTTCGGGGGCGCGGGGGGCGGGGCGGGCTTGGGCGGCGGGGGCGGCGTGGGCTTGGGGGAGGGGGGAGGTGGTGTGGGGCTCGGTGGGGGCGTCGGCGTCGGCGCGGGGGTCGGCTTCGGAGGACAGGGGGGCGGGGGCGGCGGCGGGCAGTGGTGGCCGTGGTGATGGCCCCAGCCGTGGCCCCAGCCGTGGCCGGGGCCGTCGTCCCGTCCGCCCGCCCGACCGTTTCCGAGGTCGTACCCCCGACCGTCTTCGCGGGCGCCGTCGTGATGTCCGCCACCCTCGCCGGCCACCGCCCGGACGCCGTTGGCGGCCGTGGAGATCCCGACGGGGTCCGTGCCGTCGCCCGGGGAGATCGACGTGGAGGCGCGGCTATCGGCCACGGCCGGCGTGACGGACATCGCCGCCCACACCAGGACCGGTACCGCCAGCAGGCGCCGGGCACATGCTCTGTTCACCCGGGGAGCATGGGCCCGCTCGCACCCGGGCACGCGGAGGTCGGCCGTGGTTCGCCTGAACGGGCGGAGTTCGGACCGTAGTGGTTTGAGCCACCTTTTGACCGACTTCCAAGGTGACCCGCTCAATTCCCAAAAGGTATTTGTCGGTTTCTGTCACGGGGTGCAGTGGCACCCGTGCTCGCGTTGGGTGTGTGACCAAGAACGGATCGCCAATTTCCGCTTTTGCTCGCTCCGTTGGCCAATGATCAGTACATTCGGCTCGGACAGGAGTCCGGTTTTCCGAACGACCCCACCGGACCACGACACGACGACGGCTTGGAGACCCCGATGGAGCGCCCCGCCTGGGCCCCGCCAGGCATCGACATATCGGTGCCGAGCGTGTCCCGCATCTACGATTACTACCTGGGCGGCTCGCACAACTTCGAAGTCGACCGCCAGGCGGCCCGCAGGGCCATGGAATTCCTGCCGGGGATGCCCAAGATCATGCAGGCCAACCGGGCCTTCATGCGCCGTGCCGTGCGCCACGCCGTCTCCGAGGGCATCACCCAGTTCCTCGACATCGGCTCCGGCATCCCGACCTTCGGCAATGTCCACGAGGTCGCCCGCCAGGCCACCCCCGAGGCGCGCGTGGTCTACGTCGACCACGATCCGGTGGCCGTGGCGCACAGCCAGGCGGTCCTCGCCGGTGACGACCGCACCGACGTCGTCTCCGCCGACCTGCGCAAACCGCAGGACATCCTGGGCGCCCCCGAGGTCACCCGGCTGCTGGACCTGAGCCGGCCCGTCGCCCTGCTGCTCGTCGCCGTCCTGCACTTCCTGGAGGACGGCGACGACCCGTACGCGTCCGTCGCCCGACTGCGCGACGCGCTCGCCCCCGGCAGCATGCTGATCCTCACCCACGCCTCCTACGAGGGCATCCCGCTCGCCGAGGAGGTCGCGGTCGGGGCCGTCGGCGTCTACCGGGACATCCGCAACCCCCTCGTGATGCGTACCCGCGAGGAGGTCACGCGCTTCTTCGACGGGTTCGAGCTGCTGGAACCGGGCCTGGTGTCGATGCCCGACTGGCGCCCGGAGCTCACCGATTCCCCGGCGGACGGGGACACGCCGGAGGACCCGTTCGCCTTCTCGGGCTTCGCGGGAGTGGGACGCAAGGCGTGAGACTCCCGGCCCCGACCCCACCGCCCGTCAGCCCGAGCCCGGCCCGTCCACCGGAGGCCGGGGTCGTGACGCCGCCGAAGAGCCCTTCGGTCCACGACGCGCCGCCCGGCCCGCAAGCGGGCCGGGCGGACCTGCGGGAGCACCACAGCGGGTTGGAGGACCGGATCGCGCGTTTCGCGACCATCTGGGGCCGGGCCATCTTCCCCGTCACGGCGACCTCGCTGACCCGCCCCGAGTTCGAACGGCACCTGGTCCCGCTGACCCGCACGCTCACCGAGGCCCTGCACGCCCGGCCCTTCGACGCCTCGCCCGCCCAGCGGGTGGGCGCCGAACTCGTCGCCGTGCACTGCACCGACCCCGAGGCCCTCGCCGGAACCCTGGGGGTCGTCGAGTCGTACCTGGTGCTGTACTGCGGTCCCGACGGGGTCGGGGCGGAGAGCACGGAGGAGTACAGGTCCCGCTGTGCGCGGCTCCAGCACGGCATCGCGGCCGGGTTCGCCCGCGCGCTGCGGGAGCGCACGCTCAAGGAGCAGGAGGCCATCGCCCGCTCCGCGCTGACCGCCCGCGCCGACGCGCAACAGGCCCTGCACGCGAGCGAGGAACGCTTCCGGGCCGTCTTCGAGGGGGCCGCCATCGGCATCGGCATCGCCGACCTGGAAGGCAACGTGCTGGAGGTCAACGACACGCTGCTCCAGATGTTCGGCGGCCTCGAAGGGCACGTCCGCAGCCGCAACGTCAGCGAGTGGGGCCACCCCGACGACACCCCGCACGTCTGGCGGATGTACGGCGAACTGGTCCGTGGCGAACGCGAGCACTACCGGGTGGAGAAGCCCTACTACCGCAACGACGGGACCGTCTTGTGGACCAACCTGACGGTGTCGCTGCTGCGCGACCCCGAAGGGCGCCCGCAGTACCAGCTGGCCCTGATGGAGGACACCACCGAACGCCGGCTGCTGAACCTGCGGCTGCGCTACGAGGCCACCCACGACGCCCTGACCGGCCTGCCCAACCGCACGCTCTTCTTCGAGCGGCTGGAGAAGGCCCTCAGCGGGGCCGGCGGCCCCCGCTTCGGCCTCTGCTACCTGGACCTGGACGGGTTCAAGGCGGTCAACGACAGCCTGGGCCACTCCGCGGGCGACCGGCTGCTGGTGGAGGTGGCCGATCGGCTCCAGAGCTGCGCGACGGGACCGGGCGAGGTCGTCGCGCGGCTCGGCGGTGACGAGTTCGTGGCACTGACCACCGGCTCCGACACCGAGGAGAAGGCCACCGAAATGGCGGTCCGGGTCCTGTCCGCGCTGTCGACCCCGATCCGGCTGGAGGGCCGGGAGCTGACGGTCCGGGGCAGCATCGGCATCGTCGAGGGACCGGCGGGCGAACGGACCCCGGCGGAGGTGCTGCGCAGCGCCGACATCACGATGTACCGGGCCAAGGCGGCGGGCGGCAACCGGTTCGAGTTCGCCGACGAGGAGGCCGACGCCCGCGCCATCACCCGGCACGGCCTGACCAACGCGCTGCCCGCGGCCCTGGAACGCGGCGAGTTCTTCATCGAGTACCAACCGCTGGTGCACATGCACGACGGCAGCGTGCACGGCGCGGAGGCGCTGGTGCGCTGGTCGCACCCGCAGTACGGGGTGCTGGGCCCGGACCGCTTCATCCCGCTCGCCGAGCGCACGGGACTGATCGTCCCGCTCGGCCGCTGGGTCCTGGAGGAGTCCGTGCGCCAGGCCTGCACCTGGCAGAGCCGACACGGCGGCTCCGCGCTGCGCGTCAACGTCAACCTCTCGCCGACGCAACTGCACCACCCCGGGCTGGTCGCCGACACCGTCCGCGTCCTGGAGGCCTCCGGTCTCGCCCCGGGCGCGCTGTGCCTTGAGGTCACCGAGTCGGCGCTGATCGGCGCCGACGACGAACTCCTCGAACCGCTGCGCCGACTCGCGGCCCTGGGCGTGGACATCGCCCTGGACGACTTCGGCACCGGCTATTCCAACCTGGCCAACTTGCGTCGCCTGCCGGTCAGCGTCCTCAAGCTGGACCGCTCGTTCACACAGGGGATGCAGCAGCAGCCGGCCAACCCCGTCGACGTCAAGATCGTGCAGGGCATCGTCGCGCTGGCCCACAGCCTCGAACTCGCCGTCACCGTCGAGGGCGTGGAGACCGGTGTCCAGGCGGCCCAGCTTCGCGAGCTCGGCTGCGACACCGCCCAGGGCTGGTACTACGCCCGCCCCGGCTCCCCCGACCGGATCCACGCGTTGTCCCTCTCGGACGCCGTCCCCACACCTTCCTGACGGCCGGTTCCGATCCACCCTGACCCGACCCGACCCGACCCGACCCGGCCCGACCCGCCCCGGCCCGGTTCGGACCCCGACCCGAGCCGGACCCGGCCGGTCCGGTTCAGTCGGGCCGGTCCAGGTCCGGGACCGCGTCACCGGCCGGACCCGGGCCCTCGCGCGGGACCGCGATCACTCCCGGACCAGGCCCGCCTCCGTCCCCCGGCCGGGCGTACGGACGGCGTCCACGACCCGGTCGTACCGCCTCGCCGTGTCGGCCACGACGTCCAGGGCCACCGGCAGCCGCTCCGCCTCGTACCCGTCGAGCACGTCCTCCCGACGGTCCGGGTCCCCGAGGGCGGCGGCCAGCGTCAGGGCGAGCGCGGCCGCGTCCTCTATGCCGGTGTTCATGCCAAGGCCGCCGGCTATCGGGTGGACGTGCGCGGCGTCCCCGACGAGGAACGCGCGCCCCTCACGCATACGGGCGGCGACGCGGACGTTGATCCGCCAGCTGGAGAGCCAGGTGGCGTCGGCGAGCCGGATGCCCGGCATCCGCGCGCACCGGTCGAAGATCCGCTGGAAGCTCTCCAGCGAGGGGGGCACGTGCCCGCCCCGCTCGTCCGCCTCCGGCGCGGCCTGGAGCTGGAAGCTGTCCGTCCCGGGCATGGGGCACAGCAGTATCCCGCCTCCCTCGGAGGTGAACCACTGGTGCCAGAAGTCCCGGCTGAGCCCCGGCGCCCGCACGTCCCCGAGGACCATCGCGGGTTCGCCCCGCGTACTGCCCTCGAAGGGGATGCCGAGGAGGCCGCGGGTGGTGCTGCGCCCGCCGTCGCATCCGGCCAGGTAGCCGGCGGTCACCTCGCTGCCGTCCGCCAACCCCGCCCGCACCCCGGTGGCGTCCTGGTCGACGGCGACGATACGGGAGTCGTATTCGACGCGGACGCCGAGCTCGGCGAGCCGGTCGCGCAGGATCTGCTCGGTCTGCCACTGCCCGAGCAGCACTCCGCCGTCGTCGACGGTGGTGTCCGCGATCTGCTTCCCGTCGAAGTACTTGCGCAGGGTCACACCCTGGCTGCCGATGGCGCGTACGGCCGAGGCCACCCCGAGGGTCTCGAAGACTTCCAGGCTGCTCGGCCGGAGCCCTTTGCCCCGCGACTCGCGGTGCGGCGCGGGGCGTTGTTCCAGGACCCGCACGGCGGCGCCGCGCAGCGCCAGGGCGCAGGCAAGGGTCAGCCCGGTGGGGCCGGAGCCCGCGATCAGTACGTCGGTCATCAGGAGGTCCTCTCCTCGTCGTTGATCCAAGGAAAACCCCTCCCGCCGAAAAAAGCAACCGGGTCACAAAAATAACCCGGTCATGAATTTTGTGGTACGCTCGACGCATGGACGAAACGACGGAACCGCGCACCACGGGTCTGCGCGAGAGCAAGAAGCTGCGCACGCGCCACCATCTGGCGGCCACGGCGATCGAACTGTTCCTGGAGCGCGGCTTCGACGCCGTGTCGGTGGCCGACGTCGCCGCCGCGGCGGAGGTCTCCAAGCCCACGCTGTTCCGCTACTTCCCGACCAAGGAGGACCTGGTGCTCGACCGGTTCGCCGACCACCAGGACGAGGCCGCGCGCGTCGTGCGTGACCGTGAGGCGGGAGCCGGCCCGGTCGGGGCCCTGCGGGCACACTTCCTGGCCGCGCTCGCCGACCGTGATCCCATTACGGGCCTCTGCGACCACCCGAACGTGCTGGCCTTCCAGGGCCTGCTGTACGCCACCCGGAGCCTGGAGTCCCGGATCGGCCACTACACCGCCCGCGAGGTGGAGTTGCTCGCCGCGGTGTTGCGGGAGGAGGGGGTCGCCCCGCTCGCCGCCCGACTGGCGGCGCAGCACCTCGTGACCGTCCGCCGCGAGCTGGGTCGGGAGAACTACCACCGCCTCGCCGCCGGGCAGAGCGCCGACGAGGCCTACCCCACGGCCCGCGCCGAGGCCGAACAGGCCTTCGCGATGCTGGCGGACGGTCTCGACCGAGGCCTGCCCATACGCCCGTCCTGACCGGACCCGCGCCCTCGGACCGGGAGTCGGCCGGGCGGTGCCCACCGGGTCAGGACAGGAGCATGCGCCTGAGTTCACGGGCCGCGCGCGGGGGAGCGACGTCCGTACGGTGGGCCAAGGCGATCGTGCGGCGCAGGGGGGAGCCGGCGAGCGGGGTGGCGCGCAGGCCCGGTCCGCCGTGGTCGACGACCATCGCAGGGACCACCGCGATGCCGAGCCCCGCCCGGACGAAGCCGAGGACGGCGTCCATCTCGCCGCCCTCCACCGTGAACACCGGCTCGAAGCCCGCCGACCGGCAGGCCGCCACCGTCAGGTCCCGCAGGTCGTAGCCGTGCCGGAACATCACCATCGGCTCGTCGCGCAGCGCCGCGATGGTCAGCGGCCCGCCCCCGCCGGGCGCCGGTCGGTCCGCGGCCGAGACCACCACCAAGTCCTCGGTCAGCAGCTCCACCGTCGTCAGCGCCGGCGCCGACGGCGGCAGCGGCAGCGCGATCAGCGCCAAGTCCAGTACGCCGCGCGCGAGTTCGCGTACGAGGTCCAGCGAACCGCTCTCCTCGATCAGCAGCTCGATCCCCGGGTGCGCGGTGTGGAAGGCGCGCAGGACGTCCGGCAGCAACCCCGTGCACACGCTCGGCGTGGCCCCCAGCCGGACCCGACCGCGCCGCAACTGCGCCAGCTCCTGCACCTCCAGGCGCGCCGTGTCCGCGTCCGCCAGGATGCGCCGGGCCAGCGGCAGCAGCGCCTCACCCGCGTCCGTGAGGGCGATGTTGCCCCGCGCCCGGCTGAACAGCTCCGCCCCCAGCTCCCGCTCCAGAGCCCTGATCTGCTGGGAGAGCGACGGCTGGGCGACATGGACCCGCTCCGCCGCCCGGGTGAAGTGCCGGGTCTCGGCGACCGCCACGAAGTAGAGGAGCTGCTGGAACTGCATCACCCCAGGATAGGGCCACGCATAGGCAAATCCTATCGAGTGGAGCTCCATCATGTCTTGGACCTTTCGGGACCCTCCTCCCTACCGTCGTCCCATGGCTTTGGCACCGCGGACGGATCGACGGCCGTCCACCACGCGCACGCTCTGGGGCTCCACCGTCGGCAAGAAGACCGTGATGGCCGTCTCCGGCCTGATCATGCTCGGCTACCTCGTCGTCCACATGCTCGGCAACCTGAAGATCTTCTTCGGGTCGCAGGAGTTCAACGGCTACGCGCACTGGCTGCGCACCCTCGGAGCCCCCTTCCTCCACCACGAGTGGGCCCTGTGGATCGTCCGCGTCGTGCTCGTCGCCGCCGTCGTCGCGCACGCCGTCTGCGCCTACCAGCTCAGCCGCCGCGACCTCAAGGCGCGCCCCGTCGCGTACGCCCACAAGCGCCGCCGCGCGAGCTACGCCACCCGCACGATGCGCTGGGGCGGCGTCATCCTCGCCCTGTTCATCGTCTGGCACCTGCTCGACCTCACCACCCTCACCGTCAACCGGAGGGCGTGGGCCGGCCACCCCTACGAGAACGTCCTCGCCACCTTCTCCACCTGGTACGGCAACACGATCTACATCGTGGCCATGGCCGCCCTCGGCCTGCACGTACGCCACGGCTTCTGGAGCGCCGCCCAGACCCTCGGGGCCGGCAACGCCCGGCGCGAGCGGTCCCTCAGGTTCCTGGCCGACGCCCTGGCCCTCGTCCTCTTCGCGGGCTTCGTGTCCGTGCCCGTCGCCGTCATGACCGGAGTGGTGAGCTGAGATGAGCAGCACCGACAACAGCGACTACGCCGCCTACACCACCGGCGAGCCCCTCGCAGACACCAAGGCCCCGGCCGGCCCCATCGCCGACCGCTGGGACCGCCGCCGCTTCGAGGCCAAGCTGGTCAACCCCGCCAACCGCCGCAAGCACACCGTCATCGTCGTCGGCACCGGTCTGGCCGGCGGCGCGGCCGGTGCGACCCTCGCCGAACAGGGCTACCACGTCGTCCAGTTCTGCTACTCCGACTCCCCGCGCCGCGCCCACTCCATCGCCGCCCAAGGCGGCATCAACGCCGCCAAGAACTACCGCAACGACGGCGACTCCGTACACCGCCTCTTCTACGACACCGTCAAGGGCGGCGACTTCCGCGCCCGCGAGTCCAACGTCCACCGCCTCGCCCAGATCTCCGTCGAGATCATCGACCAGTGCGTGGCCCAGGGCGTCCCCTTCGCCCGCGAGTACGGCGGTCTCCTCGACACCCGCTCCTTCGGCGGTGTCCAGGTCTCGCGCACCTTCTACGCCCGCGGCCAGACGGGCCAGCAACTGCTCCTCGGCGCCTACCAGGCGTTGTCCCGGCAGATCGCCGCCGGCAACGTCGAGATGCACGCCCGCACCGAGATGCTCGACCTGATCACGGTCGACGGAGTGGCGCGCGGCATCGTCGCCCGCGACCTGATCACCGGGAAGATCAGCACGTACTACGCCGACGCCGTCGTGCTGGCGAGCGGCGGCTACGGCAACGTCTTCTACCTCTCCACCAACGCCATGAACTCCAACGCGACCGCCATCTGGCGGGCGCACCGGCGCGGCGCCTACTTCGCGAACCCGTGCTTCACCCAGATCCACCCCACCTGCATCCCGCGCACCGGCGACCACCAGTCGAAGCTGACGCTGATGAGCGAGTCGCTGCGCAACGACGGCCGCATCTGGGTCCCCAAGGCCAAGGGCGACACCCGCCCCGCGGCCGAGATCCCCGAAGCGGAACGGGACTACTACCTGGAGCGGATCTACCCCTCCTTCGGCAACCTCGTGCCCCGTGACATCGCCTCGCGCGCCGCGAAGAACGTCTGCGACGAGGGGCGCGGCGTCGGACCCGGCGGCCAGGGCGTCTACCTGGACTTCGCGGAGGCCATCCGCCGCATGGGCAAGGACAAGGTCGCCGAGAAGTACGGCAACCTCTTCGACATGTACGAGCGGATCACCGCCGAGAACCCGTACGAGGTCCCCATGCGGATCTACCCGGCCGTCCACTACACCATGGGCGGACTCTGGGTCGACTACGACCTCCAGACCACCGTCCCCGGCCTGTTCGCGATCGGCGAGGCGAACTTCTCCGACCACGGCGCCAACCGTCTGGGTGCCTCCGCGCTCATGCAGGGCCTCGCCGACGGCTACTTCGTACTGCCCTCCACCATCAACGACTACCTGGCCCGCAACCCGCACCACGACACCGTGGACGACGCGCACCCCGAGGCGGCGGCCGCCGTCCGCGAGACCCGCGACACCCTCGCGAAGCTGCTCGCCGTGGACGGCGATCGCACCCCCGACTCCTTCCACCGCGAGATCGGCGAACTGATGTGGGAGTACTGCGGAATGGCGCGCACCGACGCCGGTCTGCGCAAGGCCCTCGCCCGCATCCCGGAGATCCGCGACGAGTTCTGGAGGCGGATCAAGGTCCCGGGCAGCGGCCAGGAGTTCAACCAGTCGTTGGAGAAGGCCAACCGCGTCGTCGACTACCTGGAGCTCGCCGAGCTGATGTGCCTCGACGCGCTCCACCGCGCCGAATCCTGCGGCGGACACTTCCGCGAGGAGTCCCAGACCCCCGACGGCGAAGCCGCCCGCCGGGACGAGGAGTTCGGCTACGCGGCGGCCTGGCAGTACCAGGGCACCGGCACCGCGCCCGTCCTGCACAAGGAAGACCTCGTCTTCGAGTACGTCCACCCCACCCAGCGGAGCTACGCATGAAGCTCACCCTGCGCGTCTGGCGCCAGCGAAACGCCGACGCCCCCGGCGCCATGGCCTCCTACGAGGTCGACGGCATCTCGAGGGACATGTCCTTCCTGGAGATGCTCGACACCCTCAACGAGGACCTCATCCTGCGAGGCGAGGACCCCGTCGCCTTCGACCACGACTGCCGCGAAGGCATCTGCGGCGCCTGCAGCCTCGTCATCAACGGCGACGCCCACGGCCCCGAGCGGACCACCACCTGCCAGCTCCACATGCGGGCGTTCGCCGACGGCGACACCATCGACATCGAACCGTGGCGGGCCTCGGCCTTCCCGGTGGTCAAGGACCTCGTCGTCGACCGGAGCGCCTTCGACAGGATCATCCAGGCCGGCGGATACATCACCGCCCCCACCGGCTCCGCGCCCGAGGCGCACGCCAACGCCGTGCCCAAGGCCGACGCCGACTACGCCTTCGAGCACGCCGAGTGCATAGGCTGCGGCGCCTGCGTGGCGGCCTGCCCCAACGGCTCCGCGATGCTCTTCACGTCCGCCAAGGTCAACCACCTGAACGTGCTGCCGCAGGGTTCGCCGGAGCGGGAGACGCGCGTGCTGGACATGGTGGCCCGGATGGACGACGAAGGCTTCGGCGGCTGCACCCTCACCGGCGAATGCGCCACGGCCTGCCCCAAGGGCATCCCGCTGCCGTCGATCGCCGCGATGAACAAGGAGTGGCTCAGGGCGGTCCGCAAGGCGTAGCCCCCAGCGGGCGCCGGCAGCGGACGATCGGGACGGACCGCACGGGACGGGCCCGCACGAGGGGGTTCGCACGAGGGGGCCGCCCGCATGAGGCGCCCGCACGAGGAGCCGGGCAAGGGACCCGAACGAGCGATCCGATGCGCCGACCGGGGGCTCGTGGGGGCCGTACGTCGCGCCGCGACCGGACCGGATCCCGGCCGTGGGGGACAGTGGCCCCATGGCACAAGCCCCCGCCGGGTCCGGACCGCGCCGCCGAGCCGTGCTGGCCGCCGCCCTCGCACCGCTCGCGGCGGCGGGCTGCACCACGCGGCCCCCGCACCCGGCCCCCGGCCCGAAGTCCGTCCCCAAGGACGCCCTCGTCATGATCATCCGGCACGGGGAGCAGCCACCCCCCGGGGACACCGGCGAGGACGACGAGGGCAACGAACACCCGGGTTCGCTGGCCGGCCGGGGCGAGCGCCGTGCCGAGGAGCTCCCGCGGCTGTTCCCCCCGGCGGCCCGGGCCCCGCTGCCCCGTCCGGCGGTGGTCTTCGCGACCGGCGGCGGCCCGTCGGCGCCCGCCCGCTGCAAGCAGACCGTCGAGCCGCTGGCGACGGCCCTGCACCTGCCCGTCCGCGCCGAGTTCGCCGTCGGCGCGGAGCCGGCCCTGGCACGGGCGGTACTGGCCGCGGGGATGCCCGTACTCGTCTGCTGGGAGCCCGCCGGCATCCCCCGCCTGATCCGCGCCCTCGGCGCCCACCAGGTCCTCGGGGTCCCCGCCGCCTGGCCCGACCGCCACGACCTGGTCTGGATGTTCACCCGCGACCAGGGCCGGTGGGGCTTCGGCGAATTCCCGCAGCACCTGCTGCCGGGCGACGCCTGAGCCTGCCCGCGCCGTGGGACCGGCGACCCCCGCGTTGCGCGGGAGTGCTCGATCCGGTCGGGTTTCGAGCATCTATTGACATGTACGCGGCATTGGGCTGCACTGGCACCCTTCCGCACCGCGGCCACCGCCCGCTGGAGGCAGCCATGCGTCTGCTCAGGTTCCTGATCGCCGCCGCCTGCGCGGTCTTCGCGCTGACCGTCCCCGGCGCCCCCGCCCACGCCGCCCGGGCGGCCGCCGCGCCGCCCCAGACCGTGCCGGCCCTGCGGCAGTGGACGGCCGGCGCCGGCGCGTACACCTTCACCGCCGCCACCCGCGTCGCGGTCGACCCCGCCTACGCCGACCGGCTCTCCGACGAGGCGGCCACCTTGGCGGAAGACCTGGGCGCGCAAGCCGGCCGCGGCGTGGCCGTGGTCACCGCCGCCCCGGCCCCCGGGGACATCGGGCTCACCCTCGGGGACCCCGCCCTGCCCGCCGAGGGCTACCGGCTGACCGTCGCGGACACCCTCACCGTCTCCGCCGCAACCGACACCGGCGCCTTCAACGGCACCCGCAGCGTCCTGCAACTCCTCCACCGGTCCGCCTCGGTGCCGGGCGGAACGGCGGTCGACTGGCCCACCAAGGCCGAGCGCGGGCTGATGGTCGACCAAGGGCGGAAGTTCTTCACCGTCGACTGGCTGAAGCGGCACATCAAGGAACTGGCCTACCTCAAGCTCAACACCTTCCACTTCCACCTCTCCGACACCTTCGGCTTCCGGTTGGAGAGCGCCACGCACCCGGAGATCGTCTCCGCCGACCACTACACCAAGCAGGACATCGCCGACCTCGTCTCCCTCGGCCGCAAATACCACGTCACCATCGTCCCGGAGATCGACACGCCCGGACACATGAACGCGGTGCTGGCCGCGCACCCCGAACTCCGCCTCAAGAGCAACTCCGGCGCCCTCAGCCCCGACTTCATCGACCTCTCGCTGCCCGCCTCGTACGCGCTGGTCAAGGACCTGGTCGGCGAGTACCTGCCCCTGTTCCCGGGGCCGTACTGGCACATCGGCGCGGACGAGTACGTCACCGACTACACCAAGTACCCGCAACTCCTCGACTACGCCCGCGCCCACTACGGCGCGAACGCCACCGCCAAGGACACCTACTACGGGTTCGTCAACTGGGCCGACGCCCTGGTCCGCGCGGGCGGCAAGACCACCCGCATGTGGAACGACGGAATCAAGTCCGGCGACGGAACGCTCGGCCCGAACGCCGCCATCGTCGTCGAGTACTGGTACACCTACGGCCTCACCCCGCAGCAGTTGGCCGCCGCCGGCCACATCGTGGCCAACGAGTCCTGGACGCCCACCTATTACGTGCTCGGCGGCGCCAAACCGGACACCAAGTGGATGTACGAGACCTGGACCGCGGACCGCTTCGAGGGCGGCGGCGCCCTCTCGGACCCGGAGAAGAACCCCGGCTCGCTCCTGCACGTCTGGTGCGACAACCCCACCGCCGAGAGCGAGGACCAGATCGCCGCGGGCATCATGTACCCGCTGCGCGCACTGGCGCAGCAGACCTGGGGGACCCCGAAGCCGGTGGCGACGTACGCGGCCTTCACCCCGATCGTGGCCGCCGTGGGCCACAACCCCGCCTGGCCGGGCCTCGCCCAGCCGGGCAACCTGGCCCTGGGCCGCCCGACGACCGCCTCCAGCACCGAGACGGCGGACTTCCCCGCGGCCTCCGCGACCGACGGCGACGGCGCCACCCGCTGGTCCAGCGCGTACGCCGACCCGCAGTGGCTCCAGGTCGACCTCGGTGCCGTCCGTCGCGTCGACCGCGTGGTCCTGCGCTGGGAGGCGGCGTACGGGAAGTCCTTCCGCGTCCAGCTCTCCGACGACGCCACCACCTGGCGCACCGTCTACTCCACGACCGCCGGCTCGGGCGCCGTCCAGGACCTGACCGGCCTGACCGGCTCGGGCCGCCACATCCGCGTGTACGGCACCCGGCGCGGTACGACGTACGGCTACTCGCTCTACGAGTTCGAGGTGTACGGGTCCCCTTGAGCGGCGCCCGTACCCCCCGGTGAGGAGGCGCCTCCTCCCGCCGGCTACCCGCCGGCTCGTCCCAGGGCCCGCGCCAGATAGCGCGCCGTGACGCTGCCCGGTGTGCGGGCCACCTCCGCGGGCGTGCCGGCCGCGACCACGCGACCGCCGTCCGCCCCGCCGCCCGGCCCCAAGTCGATCACCCAGTCCGCGCCCGCGACCGCCTCCATGTCGTGCTCCACGACCACCACCGAATGCCCGGCGTCCACCAGGCCGTGCAACTGCCGCAACAGCACCCGCACATCGGCCGGATGCAGTCCCGTCGTCGGCTCGTCCAGCAGGTACAGCGTGTGGTCGCGGCGCAGCCTCTGCAGTTCCGTCGCCAGCTTGATCCGCTGTGCCTCACCCCCCGACAGCTCCGTCGCGGGCTGTCCCAGCCGCAGATAGCCCAGCCCGATGTCCCCCAGTGCCCGCAGGCTGCGCGCCGCCGCCGGTACCCGTGCGAAGAACGCCGACGCCGACTCCACCGTCAGGTCCAGCACCTCCGCGATGGTCAGCCCCTCGTACCGGATCTCCAGGGTCTCGGCGTTGTACCGCGCGCCGCCGCACTCCGGGCAGGGGGCGTACGTGCTGGGCAGGAACAGCAGCTCCACCGAGACGAAGCCCTCGCCCTGGCAGGTCTCGCAGCGGCCGCCAGGCACGTTGAAGGAGAACCGTCCCGCCTTCCAGCCGCGCTCGCGCGCCTGCGGCGACGCGGTGAAGAGCCGGCGCACCACGTCGAACAACCCCGTGTAGGTGGCCAGGTTGGAGCGCGGGGTGCGACCGATCGGCCTCTGGTCCACCTCCACCAGCCGCCGCACCGGGAACCGGTCGTCCGCGAGCCGCTCCCGGACCTCCCCGGCCAGCGCCTGACCCACCAGCGTCGACTTCCCGGACCCGGACACCCCGGTGACGGCCGTGAACACGCCGAGCGGGAACTCCGCGTCCACCCCCCGCAGGTTGTGCCGCTCGACCCCGCTCAGCCGCACCGCCCCCGTCGCGGTTCGCGCCGCGCGGGTCGGGGCCGGCCCGCCCGTCCCGAACAGGTGGCGGGCGGTCGCCGACCGGTCGACCGCGGCCAGCGCCGCCGGCGGCCCGCTGTGCAGCACCCGCCCGCCGTGCTCCCCCGCCAGCGGCCCCACGTCCACCAGCCAGTCCGCGTGCCGCACCACGTCCAAGTCGTGCTCCACCACGAACACCGTGTTCCCGGACGCCTTGAGCCGGTCCAGTACGCCGAGCAGCGCCTCCGTGTCGGCCGGGTGCAGCCCCGCCGACGGCTCGTCCAGTACGTACACCACCCCGAACAGGCCCGACCGCAGCTGCGTCGCCAGCCGCAGACGCTGCAACTCGCCCGCCGACAGGGACGGCGCGGCGCGGTCCAGGCTCAGATAACCGAGCCCCAACTCGGTGATCGGTCCGATCCGCGCCCGCAGGTCCTCGATGAGCACCCGCGCCGCCTCACCGTCCGCGGGCGTGGCGGCCAGTACGTCGTCCAGGGCGGTCAGCGCCAGCGACGCCGACTCGGCGATCGACCGCCCGGCGAAGGTCACGGCGAGGGCCTCGGGCCGCAGTCTGCGGCCCTCGCAGCGCGGGCACGGCGAGTCGGTGAGGAACTTCTCGGCGCGGGCGCGCAGGGTGGGGCTCTTGCTGTCGGCGAAGGTCCGCATCACATAACGGTGGGCGCTCATGTACGTGCCCTGATAGGGGCGTTGGATACGGTCCGCGTCCCGCACCGGATGCACGGTGACCACCGGCTGTTCCTCGGTGAACAGCATCCATGCGCGGTCCTTCGCCGGCAGTTCCCGCCAGGGCGCGTCCACGTCGTGGCCGAGCGCCTCCAGGATGTCGCGCAGGTTCTTGCCCTGCCAGGCGCCGGGCCATGCCGCGATGGCCCCCTGACGGATCGACAGGTCGGGGTCCGGAACGAGGAGTTCCTCGCTGGTGCGGTGGACGCGGCCGATCCCGTGACAGGAGGGACAGGCTCCGGCGGCGGTGTTGGGGGAGAAGGCGTCGGAGTCCAGCCGTTCGGCTCCGGGGGGATAGACGCCGGCCCTGGAGTACAGCATCCGCAGCGAGTTGGACAGCATCGTCACCGTCCCGACCGAGGACCGGGAGCCGGGCGATGACCGCCGCTGTTCCAGGGAGACCGCGGGTGGCAGCCCCGTGACGGAGTCCACCTTCGGGGCGCCGATCTGGTGGATCAGCCGCCGGGCGTACGGGGCCACGGACTCGAAGTACCGGCGCTGTGCCTCGGCGTAGAGAGTGCCGAAGGCGAGGGAGCTCTTGCCGGAGCCCGAGACGCCGGTGAAGACGGTGAGCGCGTCGCGCGGGATGTCCACGTCGACGCCGCGCAGGTTGTGCTCCCGGGCCCCCCGCACTCGTACGTACGGGTCGTGGGCTTCGGTCTCGGGTGCGGTGTGCCGGTGCATTCATCCCATTTTAGGGGGTGCCCCCGTGGGCACCCGGGCCCGCCCTTCCCGCCCGCGCCCCTTCGAGGCCCGCGGCGCGGGCCAGCCCGGCGAACGAGTCCAGCAGGGCCGCGCGGTCGTGGGTGGACGTCGTCACCAACAGCTCGTCGGCGCCCAGCGCGCCGATGACCTCGGCCAGCTCCGCCGCGACCTGCTCCTCGGTGCCGTGGACGTGGCCCAGGAGGGCGCCCTCGTACAGCTCGCGCTCCTTCGGGGTCATCTCCAGGGCCTCGATCTCCTCGGCCGGACGCAGGGGCGGGAAGGACCCCCGGGTGCGGGAGTAGGCGAGGGACCACGCCTCCGGGAGCAGGATTCGCCGGGCGGCCTCCTCGGTGGCCGCGACCGCCACCGTCCCGGAGACCACCACGTAAGGCCGCTCGCCCCAGGCGGAGGGCCGGAATTCCGCGCGGTACGTCTCCACGGCCTTCGCGACCCGGTCGCGGGCCCGCAGGTCGCCCACGACCACCGGCAGCCCGGCCCGGGCCGCGATCCGCGCGCCCTCGCCGGTGGCCAGTACGTACGCCGGGACCCGGGACCCCTCCGCCGGGCGGGCGTGCACCTCGGGGTGGGCCCGCTGGGTGCCGTCGAACCAGCCCAGCAGCTCGGCGAGCTGTTCCTCGAACCGGTCCGCGTCCTCGGTGTCACGGCCCAGGGCCCGGCGGATCCCGTCGGTGAAGCCGACCGAGCGCCCCAGGCCCATGTCGACGCGCCCGGGGAACAGGGCCTCCAACACCCCGAACTGCTCCGCGACGACGATCGGCCGGTGGTTGGGCAGCATCACCCCACCGGTGCCGACGCGTATCCGCCGGGTGGCCGCGGCCACGGCGGCCGCGAGCACGGTGGGCGCGGAGCCCGCGACGCCCGGCACGCTGTGGTGCTCGGACACCCAGAAGCGGTGGTAGCCGAGCCGCTCCGCCTCGCGGGCGAGTTCCACGGTGTCCCGCAGGGCCTGTGGGGCGGGGTGCCCCAGGCGCGTACGGGACCGGTCGAGTATCGAGATTCTCGGGATCACACACCTCTCAACGCCCGGGGACCGATGGGATTCCCGAAGCCGCGAGGGCCATCTACGCTTCCCCCATGTCCCGTGAGAGCGCCGATCGCCGGCCCCTGGCCGTCTTCGACATCGACAACACCCTGTCCGACACCGACCACCGCCAGCACTTCCTGGAGCGCCGGCCGCGCGATTGGGACGGCTTCTTCGGCGCCGCCCCGGCCGATCCGCCGCTCGCGCGCGGGGTGGCCCTGGCGGTGGAGAGCGCGGCCGACTGCGAGGTGGTCTACCTGACCGGGCGGCCGGAGCGCTGCCGGGCGGACACCGTGGAATGGCTGGCGCGGCACGGGCTGCCGCAGGGCCGGTTGTGGATGCGCGGCGACCGGGACCGGCGCCCCGCCCGGGCGACCAAGCTGGAGGTGCTCGGCCGGATCGCCCGGGGCCGGGAGGTGCGGATGCTCGTGGACGACGACGAACTCGTCTGCCAGGCCGCCCGGGAGGCCGGCTTCCGCGTGGTGCTCGCCGACTGGGCGGCGGACGCGCCGGAACTCACCACCGCCCAGGAGACCGAGGGCCGCACCTGACGTAGCGCGGTGAATGCCCCTGACGTACCGCCGGCCGGGCGTACCGCTGTCCGTGGGCGCCCGGCCGGACGACCGGCGGCGTGCGGCGGCCCGTCAGTCCTCGTCGTCGAGCCGGAAGCCCACCTTCAGGCCCACCTGGTAGTGGGCGACCTCGCCGTTCTCGATGTGCCCGCGCACCTGCGTGACCTCGAACCAGTCCAGGTTGCGCAGCTTCGCGCCCGCTCGCGCGATCCCGTTGCGGATGGCGTGATCGATGCCCTCGGGCGAGGTGCCGACGATTTCGGTCACCCGGTACGTGTGGTGGGACATGGGCGTCTCCCGACAGTGGTCGCTGTTGCCTGGTTCCACGGTGCCCCAGTAAGTCCGCTCCCGCGAACTTTGCGCGAACAGTCCCGAGGCGGAAGGTCTTGACCAGCCCATTGGTCCATGCCAATTTTCAAGCCATCTGAGATCCGTCCCCAGAAGGTGACTTTCCGTGAAGATGCGCTTCCTCGCCCTGTGCACCGCCCTCGCGGCCGCGACCGCCCTCTCCGGATGCGCCGGGCCGGCGGGACCGGGGGCGGGACCCGAGAAGGTGACGCTGTGGCTGATGAAGGGAAGCGCCTCGGACGCCTTCATCGACAAGTTCACCGCCGACTTCGAGAAGGAACACCCCGACATCGACCTCGTCGTCAAGATCCAGGAATGGACGGGCATCGTCGACAAGGTCAACGCCGTCCTCAAGGGCAAGAGCAAGGAGAACGCCGATGTCATCGAGGTCGGCAACACCCAGGTCGCCCAGTACGTGGAGACCGGGGGCCTGAGCGAACTGACCCTGGAGGGGCTGCGCGCCTGGGGCAGCAACGACTGGCTCCGGGGCCTGTCCGACCCGGGCAGCGTCGACGGGGCCCAGTACGGGGTCCCCTGGTACGCGGCCAACCGCGTGGTCATCTACAACAAGGACCTCTTCGCCGCAGCCGGCGTCAAGAGCGCGCCCAAGAGCCGTCAGGAGTGGCTCGCGGCCACCCAGAGGCTCGACAAGGGGGACCCGACCGACAAGGGCGCCCGGCAGGGCATCTACCTGCCCGGCCAGAACTGGTACGTCCTGGCGGGGTTCATCTGGGACGAGGGCGGCGACCTCGCCGTGGAGAACAGCGGCGAATGGTCCGGCGCCCTCGACGACGAGAAGGCCCTGTCGGCCATGGAGTTCTACAAGCAGCTCCAAAGCCTCGGCGACGGCCCCAAGGACGCCGACGAGGAAACACCCCCGCAGTCCCAGGTCTTCGCCCGGGGGCAGGTCGCCCAGATCATCGCCCCGCCCGGTCAGGCCCGGGAGATCGAGGCGGCCAACCCGGCGCTCAAGGGCAAGCTCGGCTTCTTCCCCATCCCCGGCAAGACCGCCGAGAAGCCCGGAGCCGTCTTCACGGGCGGCTCAGACCTGATCATCCCGGAGAAGACGGGGCGGCGCTCCCAGGCCGTCGACGTGATCACCGCCCTGGTCAGCGAGAAGTGGCAGACCGAACTCGCCACCACCATGAGCTACGTGCCCAACAAGACCACCCTCGCCCACGTCGTCGAGGGCGATGAGGGAGCCGCCGCGATGGCCACCGGCGCCGCTCAGGGCCGGGCCACCCCGAACTCCGCGCACTGGGCCGACGTCGAGGCGAAGAACCCGATCAAGCCGTTCATGACGGCCGTCCTCACCGGCCAGGACCCCAAGCGGGCGGCGGCGACCGCGTCCGACGCGATCGGCAAGATCCTGGGCGGCCGACGCTGAGGTCGCCACACCGTCCGGACACCGAGTTCAGCGTCCGCACATCCCGCCGCCGCTGAGCGGTCATGTCGAATCCAGCCGGTCACGGAAGAAGTAAGGAAGCCAGGCCGCAGACCTGCCGGCCCGGCCACCGTGCCCGGATCAGGAGCAGCCATGACCATCGCACCCCTGTCCCCGTCCCCCCTCGCATCCCCCACCGGCACCCCCCGGTACGCCGTGCGGCTCGCCCGCGACGAGGACGAGGTGCGCGCCGCCCAGCGGCTGCGCCACCTCGTCTTCGCCGGGGAGTTCGGCGCCCGCCTGGAGGGGCCCGAGCCCGGTCTCGACGCCGACGCCTTCGACGCCTACTGCGACCACCTCCTGGTGGTGGACGAGAACACCGAACAGGTCGTCGGCACCTACCGGCTGCTCCCCCCGGAACGCGCCGCGATCGCCGGCCGCCTCTACTCCGAGGGCGAGTTCGACCTCACCGCGCTGGACCCCATCCGGCCCGACCTCGTCGAAGTGGGCCGCTCCTGCGTCCACCCCGACCACCGTAACGGCGCGGTCATCGCCCTCATCTGGGCCGGACTCGCCCGCTACATGGACCGCTGCGGCCACAACTGGCTCGCCGGATGCTGCTCGATCCCGCTCGCCGACGGCGGGCTACTGGCCGCCGCCACCCGCGCGAGCGTCCTGACCCGCGACCTGGCGCCCGAGGAGTACCGGGTCACCCCGCACCTCCCTTGGCGCCCCGAAGGCATCACCGTCCCCGACCGCACGGAACTGCCCCCGCTGCTGCGCGGCTACCTGCGCCTGGGCGCCTGGGTGTGCGGCGAGCCCGCCCTCGACGCCGGTTTCGGCTGCGCCGACCTGTACGTCCTGCTCTCCCTGCGCCGGACCAACCCGCGCTACCTCAACCACTTCCTCTCGCTCGCCCCGGGCGCATGAGCGTCTGGCTGCCCACCGCGCCCTGCACCCCCGAGGCCTGCGCGGCCCACCAGGGGCGGCCGGCGGGCGTCCCGCGCGCGGTGGCGCGGCTCGCCTGCGCCGCCGCCCTGCTGCTCCTCGCGGTCCTGGCCGCCCCGCCGCTCCGGCTCCTGCCTGGGCGCCCGCGCCACGCCCTGGTCCGGGCCTGGGCGACGGCACTGCTGGGGGCCCTGGGGATACGGATCACCGTGCACGGCAGCCCCGGGCCGGCCGGCGGTCGCCTGGTCGTCGCCAACCACATCTCGTGGGTGGACATCCCGCTCGTCGCCGCCGTCCTGCCCTGCCGGATGCTCGCCAAGAGCGAGGTCGGCGCCTGGCCCGTACTGGGCCGGCTCGCCGCCCGGGCCGGCACCCTGTTCATCGAACGCGACCGGATAAGGGCCTTGCCCCACACCGTCGACACGCTCACCCGGTCGCTGCTCGCCGGGGACCGCGTCACCGTCTTCCCGGAAGGCTCGACCTGGTGCGGGCGCGCCCAAGGGCCCTTCCGGCGGGCCGCGTTCCAGGCGGCCCTCGACGCGGGGGTGCCCGTACAACCGGTGCGGCTCGCCTACCGGCTCGCGGCCGACGGGAGCCTGGCCGCGGCGCCCGCCTTCGTCGGGGACGACCCGCTGACCACCTCACTGTGGCGGATCGCCCGGGCCCGGGGGATACGGGCCGAGGTGCGGCTGATGCCGCGCATCCCGCCGGGCAGACACCCCGACCGGCGGGACCTCGCGCGGGCCGCTCAGGCAGCCGTCCGCGGCGACACCGGGGAGCCGGCATTCCCCGGCATCCCGACTCAGCCCTCCAAGCCGTCGGCCACCGACAAGGACAGCGCGAACCGGCCCTCCGCATCCGTCCACCACTGGGCCAGCTCCAGTCCGGCGGCCGCCAGCTCGCGCCGCACGCCCTCCTGACGGAACTTCGCGGAGATCTCCGTGAGGATCTCCTCACCCGACTCGAAGGGCACCACCAGATCCAGGGCCCGGATCTTCACCAGCACCTCCGACCGGGCCCGCAACCGCATCTCGATCCACTCCTCCTCCCGGTTCCACACCGCCAGGTGCTCGAAGTCGGCGGTGTGGAAATCGGCGCCCAACTCCCGGTCGATGACGTCCAGTACGTTCTTGTTGAACTCCGCCGTCACCCCCTGGGCGTCGTCGTACGCGGCCACCAGGACCTCTTCGTCCTTCACGAGGTCCGTTCCCATCAGCAGCGCGTCACCCGGCGACAGCATCGCCCGTACGGAGGCCAGGAACGCGGCGCGCTCCGGCGGGCGCAGGTTCCCGATCGTGCCGCCCAGGAACACCACCAACCGCGGACCGGCCGATTCCGGCAGGCGCAGCGGCTGCGTGAAGTCCGCCAGCAGGGCGTGCACCCGCAGCGCCGGATGCGCGGCCAGCAGGGTCTGCGCGGCGCCGCGCAGGGCGCTTTCGCTGACGTCCACCGGGACGTACGTCTCCAGCGCGGGCAACGCCTCGATCAGGTGCCGCGTCTTCTCCGAGGAGCCGGAACCCAGCTCCACGAGCGTGCGCGCGCCCGTCTCCGCGGCGATCTCCCGGGCCCGGTCCAGCAGGATCTCCCGCTCGGCGCGCGTCGGGTAGTACTCGGGCAGCCGGGTGATCTCCTCGAAGAGCTCACTGCCCCGGGCGTCGTAGAACCACTTGGGCGGCAGCTCCTTGGGCGAGCGCGTCAGGCCGCTCCGCACGTCCGCCCGCAGCGCGGTGTCCGCGGAGTGCTCATCGAGGGTCCGGGTCAACTGGAAGTCACTCACGACAGGCTCTCCTTGAGCGGGGTCAGGTCGACCCGGGTACGGGTGGCGGTCAACAGGGTGCGGTCGGCTACCTCGGTCCAGCGGTCGTCGTCGTCGTACGGCTCGGAGGCCACGACCGTGCGCCCAGACTCCGGATCGGACAGGTACCACAGGGAGTCGCCCCACGCGGTCGCGGCGATCACCGCCCCGTCCGTCAGCAGCAGGTTCAGCCGGGAGCCCGGCGAAGCGGTCGCCAGCTCCCGTACCGGCCCCGCGAGGGCCTCGCCGAGGTCGTCCCCCTCCCGTAGGCGGCGCAGTACCAGCGCCCAGATCAGCGCCGAATCGGTGCGCGCGGACAACTGGAGCAGCTCGTGCGGCGGCAGCTCCGCCGCCAGCGGACCCACCGCGTCCGGCCAGTCGCGTATCGCCCCGTTGTGGCTGAACAACCAGGGCCCCGAGGCGAACGGCGAGGCGGCGGCCTCCCCGTCCGCCCCGGCCAGCGTGGCATCCCGTACGGCGGCCAACACCGCGGCGCTGCGCACCACCCTGGCCAGGTCCGCGAAGGTGAGATCGCCCCAGACCGGACCGGAGCGCCGGTAGCGGGCCGGGACCGGATCGGCCTGCGCGTACCAACCGACGCCGAAGCCGTCGGCGTTGATCGTGCCGTACCGCTGGCGGCGGGGCGCGTAGGACTGTCGGACCAGGGAGTGCTCGGGTTCGCTGAGCAGCCGGCCCAGGCACACCGGCGGCCCCAGATAGGCGATATGACGACACATCAGGCGTCACCGCCGCGCGCGGTACGGAAGCCGGCGAAGATCTGCCGGCGCACCGGCAGGTCCCAGTTGCGGAACGTGCCCCGGCAGGCCACCGGGGCCACGGCGAAGGACCCGCCGCGCAGCACCTTGTGCTCCGGGCCGAAGAACACCTGCGAGTACTCCCGGTAGGGGAACGGTCTGAACCCCGGGTAGGGGAGGAAGTCCGACGCGGTCCATTCCCACACGTCCCCGATCAACTGGCGCACCCCGAGCGGGGAGGCGCCGGCCGGGTAGCTGCCCGCCGGGGCGGGGCGCAGATGGCGCTGGCCCAGGTTGGCGTGGGCCGGCGTCGGATCGGAGTCGCCCCACGGGTAGCGGGTGGAGCGCCCCGAGCGGGGATCGTGGCGGGCCGCCTTCTCCCACTCCGCCTCCGTGGGCAACCGGCGTCCGGCCCAGCGGGCGTAGGCGTCGGCCTCGTACCAACTGACGTGCAGCACGGGCTCGTCGTCCGGCACGGGTTCGGTGACGCCGAAGCGGCGGCGCAGCCAGATCCCGCCCTCCCGGTGCCAGAACAAGGGCGCCTCGATCGCGTGCGCGCGGATCTGCTCCCAGCCCTCGGGGGCCCACCAGCGGGCGTCCCGGTAGCCGCCGTCGGCCATGAAGGCCAGGTAGGCGGCGTTGGTGACAGGGGCCGTGTCGATCCAGAACGGCGCGACGTCCCGGACGTGCGCGGGGCGTTCGTTGTCCAAGGACCAGGGTTCGGCGGACGTGCCCATGGTGAACGGCCCGCCCGGGACGAGGACTTCCGCAGTCGGTGGCGGTGGCCCCTGCGGGGGATCGGGGTCCGGAGCGGTCAGCACGGGTGCCCCGCGCCGAAGCTGGTGAGTGATCAACATCGTTTCGTCGTGCTGCTGCTCGTGCTGGGCGATCATCCCGAAGGCGAAGCCGTCGTCCAGCAGGGGGCTTCCCTCCAGGGGAGTGCGCTCCAACAGGTCGAAGACCCGACCGCGCACCTCCGCCGCGTACCGGCGTGCCTCTCGCGGCCCCAGCAGCGGCAGCTTCGGCCGTTCGGAGCGCGGGTGCTGGAAAGCGTCGTAGAGCGGGTCGATCTCCGGGCGCATGGACTCGCGCCCGTCCACCCGGCGCAGCAGCCAGAGCTCCTCCTGGTTGCCGATGTGCGCCAGGTCCCAGACGAGGGGCGACATCAGCGGGGAATGCTGCGCGGTGAGGTCTTCGTCGGTCACGGCGTCGGTCAGCGCGGCGGTACGGGCACGGGCGGCGGTCAGCTCCGCGGCCGCCCGCTCACGCGGGGCGGCGGGGCGGGATTCGGTGGTCATGATCGCGTTTCCTTCCCGGCGGGCCGCCGCTCATCAAGATCGTCGGCCGGACATCGGCCGCGCAGTACGTAGCGCTCGGTGAAGGCGCCCACCGTGTCCCGGACGTGGGAACTCGCGCCCAGTCGTGGCAGCGCCTCCCGGGCCGCCGTGAAGCAGGCGACGGCGGCCGCGCGCAGTTCGGGGTCGGCCGGCCCCACCCGGGCGGCGGTCCGCCACAGCGGATTGCGGGGCGCGCGCCGACCCCCGTAGGCATCGGCCAGCGCCTTCACCACCCGGTAGGCGGTCTCGGTGGCCTCAAGGTCGTCGAACAGCGCGTACGTGACCGCCACCGGGACCAGCCAGCCGTCGTCCCCCGGCTGGGCGTCGATCATCCGCAGCTCCAGGTGACCGCGCGGCCGGACCGGCGGGAACAGCGTCGTCAGGTGGTAGTCCAGATCCGCCGGGGTGGGCGGCCGCGGACCCCCGGTGCGCACCCAGTCGCGGAACGTCAACCCGCCCGGGACCTCCCACGACGGGTCGGGGGAGCGCACGCACATCACCTCGGTGTCCAGCGCGTGCCGGGTCCAGGCGGCGCGGGGCTCGACGTCCAGCGGCGGGGCGAGCGCCCGACGCGCGTCGATGTCGCTCCAGATCCCCTGCCGCGCGCACCGCCATCCGGCGTACGGGCCCTCGCGCGCGGGGGAGTTGGCGAACGCGGACACCAGCACCGCGCCCAGCAGGTGCGCCAGCCGCCAGCGTCGGCCGTGCCCGAGCGGGCCGGGCTCCTCCAGACCGGCGTCCACGCAGACCTGTACCGAGGCGGAGGCACGCATCATGGCGCGCCCGGCCGGGCCGGTACGGTCGAAGTAGCTCTCCATCGCCCGGTATCTCGGGCTGTCGAGGACGCGGCGGTAGGGGCGGCGCGGATCGCGGCCGAGACCGCGCAGGGCCAGACCCCGCTCGCGCAGGACGCCCCGGACGGCCGCCAGGTCGGCCTGGAGGCCGTCGACGCAGGCGGTGAGGGAGTCGGCGGGGGCGGAGCTGAGTTCCAGCTGGCCGCCGGGCTCCACGGTGAACCGCGACCGCAGCGGCAGGGCGCCCGCCGCGTCGTGCGCCGCGGTCAGCCGGTCGGCGGTCAGCGGCACCCAGGGGCGCTCGGCGTCCACCACCAGCCATTCGAGCTCCGCGCCGACCAGGCGCGGCGGACCGGTCTTGAAACATATGCCGTGGACCAGGTCCTCGGCGGCGGATTCGGTCAGGGGGGAATCGGGAGGGGGCTGGCAGGGCGGAGCGGGCGAGTCCTGGCGCATGACCGGAACCTCATCTTCTGTCGTCGGACGTCCCTGTAGACGGCTCGGATGTCACCCGTCCCTACCCCGCCCCCGCAGCAAAAAATCCCTTGCCGCGGCGAGTCCAGCACCGCAGGATCACGCCTTGAGCAGCAGATTGCGTGGCATCGCGCGGCACAACTCGGTCATCTTGGCGGCCGGCGGATACCGGACGCGTTCCGGGCGCCAGGTCTCCCTGGCCGCCGCCCTGACGGAAGCCAGGGCGGGAACCAGAATATATGGACCAAACCAGGTCATTCCAGACGAGGAGCCGGCGGCCGGCTCCGTCCGGACCGTGGTCGAGGTCACGGGGGAGAGCAGTACGGCCGCGGCCCGCAGGCTCGCCGGCGACCCGGGCTCGGGGGCCGCCGTGGCGGTCCTCAATTTCGCCTCGGCCCGCAATCCCGGCGGTGGGATACGTGCTCGGGGCCAAGGCCAGGAGGAGGCGCTGTGCCGCGCCTCGGCGCTCTACGAGACCCTGCTGGAGGCGCCGGAGTACTACGAGACGCACCGCGCCGGCCGGAGCACCTTCTACACCGACCGGGTGATTCACTCGCCCGGGGTCCCCGTCTTCCGCGACGACCGGGGCGAACTCCTGGAGGCCCCGTTCCGGGTCGGATTCCTCACCTCTCCCGCGCCCAACGCGGGCACCATCCGCCGCCAGGAGCCGGAGCGCGCCCACGAGATCCCGGCCGCCCTCGCCCGCCGGGCGGAACGGGTGCCGGAGGTCGCCGCACTCCACCGCCACCGGCGGCTGGTGCTGGGCGCGTGGGGGTGCGGGGTGTTCCGCAACGACCCGGCGGAGGTGGCGGAGGCCTTCCGGGGGCTGCTCGCGGGGCGCTTCGAGGACGTATTCGAGCAGGTGGTGTTCGGGATCCTCGACCGTGACCCGGGACCGAGGGAGGCCTTCGAGCGGGCTTTCGCCGGGTTCTGATCACGCCGGCCCGACGGGGCCGCGCGACCGTCGGCGCAGAGCGTGACGGCAAGCGGCCACCATTCGTATGAATTACCGGAGAGTCCGTACGCGGGTACGGAAACACGCCGGGACCCATGGGCTACCCCTGTCACGTCATGACGGCGCCCCTCACTTCCCTCCCCACTCCACTCCACCACGGCTGGACGCAGGACGACGGCGCGGGGGCCCCGCCTGGGTACTGAGAGGAAGACAAGCGAATGAAGAAGCGTCTCGTGCTCGCCGGATCCGCTGTGGTGGCAAGCCTGGGCCTGGGCGTCGCGGCAGTTCCCGCTGTGGCGCAGCCCCTGACCCTGAACGTGCGGTGCGGTGACGTCGCCGGACTCATCACCGCCGTCACTCAGGCCAACGCCAATCCCGACGGCGGCACGATCTCACTGGCCCACCGCTGTGTCTACCGCTTCACGACCGGCATCGGTTTCAACGCGTTGCCGCCCATCACCAGCCGGGTCACCATCAAGGGTCACGACTCCAGCCTGATCCGGTCCACGTCGATCGCTCCCACCTTCCGACTGCTGAACGTGGCCCCGACCGGCGACCTGACGCTCAGGGGCGTCGTCGTCAACGGGGGCCGCCTCCTCACGCAGAGCGGCGGTGGCATCTTCAACGAGGGCACGCTGCTGCTGGAGGACAGCACCGTATCCGGGAACCAGGCCGTCAACGGCGGCGGCATCTACAACCACAACGGCCGCGTCACCGTGGTCGACAGCAAGATCTTGAACAACATCGCCATCCTCACCCAGGGCGGCGGCCTCTTCAACACCTCGAACGGCAACGCCACCCTGAAGAAGACGACCGTCGCGGGCAACACGGCCAACACCGACGGCGGCGGCATCGAGAACGCCGGCACGCTCCGGGTCCTGGAGCACAGCGTGTTCACGCACAACGAGGCGCACGAACACGACGGCGGGGCCATCGACAACGAGGGCTACGCCACGATCAACGACAGCCGGTTCATCGCGAACTGGGCCGCCCTCGAAGGCGGCGCCATCAACACCGATCTCCGCTCGACGCTGGAGGTCCGCGAAACGGTCTTCGAACTCAACAAGGCCGGTCGCGACGGCGGCGCCATCAACAACGAGTCCCTCACGACACTGGAGAAGAGCAAGGTCGAGAAGAACTCCTCCGGACGGGACGGCGGCGGCATCAACAACGAGACGGCGTCCGCGCGCACGCGCGTGCCCGGTGCCCGGCTCACGCTCATCCACTCCCTCGTCGCGGAGAACCGGGCGGCGGAGGACGGCGGCGGCATCAACAACCAGCAGAACTCGCTCGTCGAGCTCCGGGAGAGCAAGGTCATCCACAACCTGCCCACCAACTGCGCCGGCAACGTCGCGCACTGCGTCGGCTGACCGTAATCCCACCGGCTCCGACGAACGGCCGACGGCCCCGCCCGGGAGACGGGCGGGGCCGTCGGGCCGCGTGACGCGCCGGCGTCCGCTCGGCTACCGCCAGCCGTAACGCTCCCGCAGTCGGTTCACCACCAGCTGGAACCGGCCCCGGTCCAGCGCGCACGCCTCGCGGCGCATGCCCGACTCGTGCACCCGCAGCACCCGGTCCACGTCCACCCAGGACTCCCGCCCCGCGCCGTCCCACGGCCCGGTGCCGATCGGCACCCACTCCCGGTCGTGGTCGTGCCGCTTGCTGGACAACTGCACGGCGAGCAACGTCCGCCGACCCTCCTCGCGCGCCACCACCAGTACCGGCCGGTCCTTGCCGCGCCCGTCGTTCTCCTCGAACGGGACCCAGGTCCAGACGATCTCCCCGGGGTCGGGGTCACCGTCCTTGTCGGGGGCGTACGAGGTCTGCACGGGGCCGATGGCGTGCGGATCGGCCTCGGTGGTGGCGGTGAGACCGCCCCGACCGGGCTGATCGACCCGGTCGGAGCCGTGGCCGTGGTGGTGATCCTGGTGCGAAAGTGCGGTCATGCGGGTGAGGTTACTGCTTTCCGACTCGGACGCGGCGCCCTCGGCGGGCGTGCCCCGGGTGGCCGGGGCGGGGCACGCCCTACGAGGTCGGGGGCGGGGCGTGCCCTACGAGGTCGGGACCAGGCCGTCGGCCACCAGCCCCGCCAGTACCGCCTCGCCCAAAGCCTGGACGGCGGAC
This sequence comes from Streptomyces sp. A1136, assembly GCF_004795055.1. Classification (GTDB taxonomy): domain Bacteria; phylum Actinomycetota; class Actinomycetes; order Streptomycetales; family Streptomycetaceae; genus Streptomyces. The sequence continues at coordinate 223,965 of NZ_SSBJ01000005.1, read as the reverse complement.
TGGGGGCGGACCATCACCGTGATGCCCTTGATGCGCTCGTCCGCGTCGAGGTGCAGCAGATCGATGCCGTGGATCTGCTTCCCGTTCACGGTGGCCCGGAAGACCAGCACCGAGGCGGGGTCCTCGGCGGATTCGGCGGCTTCGGCGGCTTCGGTCGGTGTCGCGGCCGTCTCGGGGGCGCCGGCTTCGGCGGTTCCGTCCAACCGTCCGACGTAGCGGAAGTCCTCGAAGGTGCGCAGGAGCACCCCGAACAGCGCGAGGACCATCGCCTTGCCTTCGAACGGAGCGAACTTCACGGGACTGTTGAGTCGTACGTCCTCTGTGAACAGTTCCCCCAGGGAGGCCAGGTCGCGGCTGTCGACGGCGGAGCGGAAGCGGTCGGCGGTGGTCATGGGCACACACTCCTATAATTGATTAGTCATTTTCTTGACTATCATGGGTGTGATCCCCTGACCAGAGGAAGGAAACGGTCCGATGGCTTTGCGCCACGCCGTCCTGGCGGCCCTGCTGGACGAGGAGTTGAGCGGATACCAGCTGGCCAAGGCCTTCGACATGGGCGTGGCGAACTTCTGGCACGCGATGCCGCAGCAGGTCTACGCCGAACTGGTCAAACTCGAACAGGACGGCCTGATCGCGGGCCGCGAGGTGGTGCAGGAAACCCGGCCCAACAAACGCCTGTTCAAGGTGACCCGGTCCGGACTCGACGCACTCGAACGGTTCGCGGAGGCGGCCGGCAAGCCCTCCTTCATCCGTGACGACCTGCTGGTCAAGGTCCAAGCCGCCGACCATGTGGACGCCGAGGCGCTCGTCGCCCAACTCATGGAACGGATCACGTTCGCCGAAGCCAAGATCGAGCTGTTCGACGCCCTCCTGCGCACGATGCGCGGGGACCTCTCGGAGGAGGAGTTCCTCCGCCACGGCAACCGAATCGGCCCCTACCTGACCTGCCTGCGCGGCCTGGACTTCGAACGGGCCAACCGTGCCTGGTACGAGCGCACGGTGCAGGTCCTGCGCGCGCGGGGATGAGGGGGTGGGGTGGTGTTCCACGGGGCGGGGGTTTCGGGGCGGTGTCCCCTTGTCCGGGGTCGGGTGGTGTTGGGGGCTGGAACGGTCGGCAGGTTCCTTGAGTCGGGCGGCGTGGCACGGCCACGGCGCCGCAGATCGCTGCGTGCTCCTCCCGTCAGGCGTCCGCAGCCCGTCGTGGGCCGGACATAGGCCGCCACCGGTCGGTCGCTGTCGGGCTGACGTGCCCTGGCGGTGAACAGACCGCCATCAGAGGGGATGGACGGCGCCGGCCTGCCGGCTACGGGGGTGTACTCGACACCGAGGCGGCGGACATCACGACGGCTGCCAGGTCCGCGCCGGCCTCCATTAGCGCGACGGTCCGCGTGGCGATCTGATCGAGACGGCGGCTCAGGACGCGCCGGGTCTCCTCCGGGCCGCCGATCTCGTGGAGGGAGCCCATGACCTCCCGGACTGCGGGAATGCCGTAACCGGCCCCTCGGAGGGCCGCGACGATCCGGGCCGCCCCGATGGCGGGGAGACCGTAGCGACGTGCTCGAAGTGACGTCACCCGCTCAGGGGTGACGAGTCCTTCCTCCTCCCAGAACCGGAGGGTGGACGGACGCAGACCGAGGGCTGCGGCGAGCTCGGTGATCGTCATGGCGTCCCCCTCCAGCTCGTGGTCCGCGCCGTCCGTCTCCGCCTCGATGGCGCGCAATGCCTCTTGGGCGCGCAGTGCCTCGTCCCGTTCCCGGGCGAGCCGTACGTGCGCCTCGTTGACGGCCGAGGCTGCCTCCGCGATCGGCCGCGTTCTCAGTTCCCCGAGCATCCGCCGTGCCGCCACGGGCCCCACGGCCGCCGCCAGTCCACGGTAGGCGCGCAGCGCCCGCACGTGGAGGGGCGTGTAGGACCGGTACCCGTTGCTTGACCGGGCGGCGGGAGGAATGACGCCGAGCCGCTCCAGATCGCGGACCTGCTGCACCGAGTAACCGGATTCGCGTGCGACATCGACTGTTCGCAGAAGTTCTCGCTCGCGCACGGCCAACCCCACATGAGCACTTGAAGGTAATGCTTGAACCATGAGTATGGAACAGGTCATCACGACCGTGCGGGGCTTCGCCGACGCACTCGTTGTCCTTCCGGAGCCGGGGGGCGACCTCCCCGAGGTGGCCTGGGGGGATGCGTTCTTCTACTACGCCCCCGACGGGCGGCAAGTACCCGGCAACGTCCAGCCGTACGGGACGGTCGTCACCAAGGACTACCCGGACGACACGGCCTCCGACCTTGACGCGCCGGGGCGGTGGAGGGTGAACGTGCAGGTGGACCGTGCCGCTGTGCGGGAGCTCACCGGCGAGGGACCGTATGACTTCGCCGCCGTCGACCGCGTGCTCCCGCACCCGGTGTACGGCGCACTCGGTTGGGTCTGCGTCGTCAATCCCGGTGAGCGGACGGCGGAGACGGTCGTGGCGCTCCTGCGGAGCGCGCACGAAGCCGCGCGTCGCAGGTTCACGAGGCGGCACGCACCGAACGACCAGCCGCACGGCAGCGGGCTCCTCCCGCCCCATGACGGGCTGCGGACGCCTGACGGGAGGAGCGCGTAGCGATCTGCGACGCCGTGGCCGTGCCCCTTCGCTGCGCTCGGGGCCTTTCCGGGGGCTCCGCCCCGTGCCCCGCCCCTGACACTCCGACGGGGCCGGCCACGCCGCCCGCCTCAAGGAACCTGCCGACCGTTCCAGCCCCCAACACCACCGGGCCCCGGACAAGGGGAACACCGCCCCCGAAGCCCCCACCCAACCCACACCACCCCACCAGTCACCTCGGCCTCTTTAGACCCGCTGCCGGGACCGGGCGGATCTCGAAGCCGCGTTGGCGTAGGAGCGTCGCGCGTTCCGGTGAGATCGGGAAGCAGGGGTCGGCGAGCTGGACGAGGGGCGGGACGACCGGTCCCGCCGGGAGGAGGCCGGCACCGGACAGTTCCGTCGGGGACGAGGCCGTGGCATCGTCCCACACCGCCAGGGTCTCCAACTCGATCTCCACGTCGACCTCCTCCCAGCGCGGGTTCATCGCCCGCACCTGTTCCTTGCTCGCCGTCGCCTTGAACCGTGCGAACGCCTGCGGGCCGAACCCTTCCGCCGCGGCCGGGTACCAAGCCGGGTCACAGAAGACGGCACGCTTCGGGTTGAGGCGATCCACCGGCCGGCGACAGCGCGAGGCCGCCGAGGGAATGGCCCAAGGCCAAGTCGGCGCCGGTGGGCAGGGTTTCGATTAAGTCGTCGGCGAAGGCCCGGGGGCTGTACTCACCCCGTCCGCTCACCCCGTGGCCCCGTAGGTCCACGGCGATGACGCGGTAACCGAGCTCGGCCAGGGCGCGACCGCCGTCTCCCCAAGTCCGGCCGTGCAGTATCACTGTGACTTCCCCTCTCGTCGGTGTTCTTGTCGTGGGGCACGTCGCATACGTCGGCGTGCGTGCCAATCGGGCCGTCCGCCATGCGCGGGGAAAGGCGGGCCGCCGCGGGTCACCGCACCCCGCGGATCGGCCTCACCGGGCGCCGACGATCGGGTTGGAGACCGTGGCGAAAACCGCCGGGACCCCCGCGACCAGGCCGAAGTCGGCGACCGTGTGGGCCGGGTCGATGTCCTCGATGTGGAGCGCGAGCAGGATGCCGGCGACGCCCGCACAGCGCGTACAAGGCGGTGTTGCCGAGGGGGAGCAGGGACAGCAGACCACGTAGTTCCTATATTTACACGTGTCAATGAAACGTGTAACCACGGTGTAGCAGTCGTTTCGCGCCATCCGCCGGCCCCCGGACGCAACCGGTCTGGAAAGATGCCGGGGCAATGCCTCAGTCACCGAACATCCCATCCGCGGACATCCGCCCGGCGAACGCCGGTTCGCCGAACGGTCCGGCCGCGTCCGTGCCGGCCCCGTCCGTGCCGGCCCCGTCCGTGCCGACCAGCGCCGATGTCGCCCGCCTCGCCGGCGTGTCACGCGCGACGGTCTCGTACGTGCTGAACAACGCGGAAGCCGTGCGCATCAGCGAGCCGACCCGTCGCAAGGTCCGCGAGGCCGCGGAGGAGTTGGGCTACGTCCCGCACGCCGCCGCCCGCAGCCTGCGCGCCGGGCACACCCGGATCGTGCTGCTGCCGACCTCCCACGTCCCCGTCGGCCGCCTCTACAGCGCCTTCCTCAACGAGCTCCAGTGGGCCCTGCGCCGCCTCGACTACACCGTGGTCCAGTACGGCGGCCTCGGTCTCACCGGCGACGAGACGGCTCGCGCCTGGGCCGAACTCCGCCCGGTCGCGGTGATCTCGCCGGGCGGGATCGCCCTCTCCGCACGCAACGTCGCCACGCTCAAGCGGGCCGGCGCCCGGGCGGTGATCACGCTGGGGCCGGAACGGGTGCCGGGGGCGCACGCGCTGCTCATGGACCAGGCGGAAGTCGGTGCCCGGGCCGCCGCCCACCTCGTCGAGCGGGGCCGGCGCCGGATCGGGGTGATCGTCCCGGAGGAGGAGGGGCTGGGATCGTTCTCGGGCCCCCGGCTGGCCGGCGCCCGCTCGGTGGCCGGCGCCCGGGTGGAGCCGCTGCCGCTGGCCTACACCGAGGAGTCGGCGGCGGCGCTCGCGGCCCGCTGGCGGTCGCTGGGGCTGGAGGCCGCCTTCGCCTTCAACGACGAGTACGCGATGCTCCTGATGCGGGCCCTCCAGGACGCCGGTCTGCGGGTACCCGAGGACGTGGCCGTGATGGGCGCCGACGACCTGCTGCTCGGACGGCTGCTGCGGCCCAGGCTCAGCACCGTCCGGATCGGGATGCCCACCGGGGACCACCTGGCGGCACTGGTCGACCGTGCGGTGCGGGAGCCCTCGGAGATCGCCGAACGGCGCGACCTGATGACGGCCGTGGCGATCCGGCGCGAGTCCACCTGAGCCCGGACCGCCACGGCCGTCCCACCTGTCCCACCCGCCCCACGGATCGCTGACCGCCCTCAGCCCCCTCCGGCCCCCGTGGGCCGTTGACAGGCGGTGATCGGCGGACGGAGACTGCGGGCGCGCCCCATCCGGGCGTGACCGGCGCCGCGCGCCGGCGCCGACACCGGCGCCGGCGCGGCACCGCCCGTACGGATCCGCCCAGGAGAGACCCCATGAGCATCCGCACCGTCCGCGACGTATACGTCGTCGACGCCGTCCGCACCCCGATCGGCAAGTTCGGCGGGGCACTCGCCGGCGTCCGCCCGGACGACCTGGCGGCCCACGTGGTGCGCGCGCTGGTGGACCGTACGCCCGACCTCGACCCGGCCCGTATCGACGACGTCGTCTTCGGCGACGCCAACGGCGCGGGCGAGGATAACCGCGACGTCGCGCGCATGGCGGTGCTGCTCGCCGGGCTGCCCGTGTCCGTCCCCGGGGTCACCGTGAACCGGCTCTGCGGGTCCGGCCTGGAAGCCGTGATCCAGGCCGCACGCGCCATCGCGGTCGGTGACGCCTCCGTCGCCATCGCGGGCGGCGTGGAGTCGATGTCCCGTGCCCCGTGGGTGGTCCAGAAGCCCGAGCGGGCCTTTCCGGCCGGGCACCAGCAGATGTGGTCCACCACCCTGGGGTGGCGGATGACCAACCCCGCCATGCCGGCGGAGTGGACCGGCTCGCTCGGTGAAGGCGCCGAACTCGTCGCGGACAAGTACGCCGTCACGCGCGAGGCGCAGGACCTGTTCGCCCTGGAGAGCCACCGCAAGGCGGCCGCCGCCTGGGCCGGGGGGCTCTACGACACCGAGGTCGTCCCGTACGCGGGCGTGGACCTGGTACGGGACGAGTCCATCCGGGAGGGATCCACGCCGGAGGCCATGGCCCGGTTGAAGCCCGCGTTCCGGACGGACGGCTCCGGCACCGTGACCGCGGGCAACGCCTCACCGCTCAACGACGGGGCGGCGGCCCTGCTGCTGACGGACGAGGCCGGGCTCGCGGCCACCGGTCGGGAGCCGCTGGCCCGCATCAGTGCGAGCGCCGTCACGGGGATCGAGCCGCAGTTGTTCGGGCTCGGCCCGGTGGAGGCCGTCCAGCGGGCGCTCGCCAAGGCCGGCCGGGCTCTGACCGACCTGTCCGTGCTGGAACTCAACGAGGCCTTCGCCGCGCAGGCGTTGGGCTGTCTGGCGGCCTGGCCGGAGCTGGACCCGGCCGTGGTCAACCCGCGCGGCGGCGCGATCGCCATCGGGCACCCGCTCGGCGCGTCGGGCGCCCGGCTGGCGGGCTCCGTCGCACACCAGCTCGCGGCGGCGGGCTCCGGTACGGGTATGGCGGCGCTGTGCATCGGCGTCGGGCAGGGCATCGCGCTGGTCCTGGAGCGCTGAGCCGCCCTTCGGGGCGCAGGCCCCCGGAGTGCCGACCCCTCCGGCGCCGAGCCTCCCGGAGCGTCGGCCGCCCGGAGCGCCGAGTCGGCCGCCCGTCGATCATTTCCGGTCAGGGCGGCCCCTCAACTGCCCAATAACTGAACAGAAGTGCCGCCCCGGGTCTGGCACGATGGCGCGTGCTGCCGCCCCCCATCCCAGACCCGGAGGCCCCGCGCCATGCCGCTCCTCGACCCGACGCTCTGGCAGGACGGACCCACCCTGACCGGCGGCACCGCCCCGGTCGTCGAACCCGCCACCGGGTGTACCCTCGCCACCTTCGACCTCGCCGCGCCCGTCGACGTCGCCGAGGCCGCGGTGCGCGCCCGGGCCGCGCAGCGTGACTGGGCCGGTGCCACCCACCAGGAGCGCGCGGCCGTGCTGCGCCGCGCCGGGGACCTGTTCGCGGCCCACGCCGACGAGTTGCGGGACTGGCTGGTGCGGGAGTCGGGCTCCATACCCGGCAAGGCCGACTTCGAGCTGCACGTCGCCGCGCAGGAGTGCTACGAGGCCGCCGCACTCGCTTCCCGTCCGACCGGCCAGGTCCTGCCCAGCGAGGCGCCCCGGTTGTCCTTCACCCGCCGGGTGCCGGCCGGGGTGGTCGGGGTCATCGCGCCGTTCAACGCGCCGCTGATCCTGTCGATCCGTTCGGTCGCCCCGGCCCTCGCGCTGGGCAACGCGGTGCTCCTCAAGCCCGACCCGCGCACCGCCGTCTGCGGCGGCATCGCCCTCGCCGCGGTGTTCGCCGCGGCGGGGCTCCCGGCGGGGCTGCTGCACGTGCTGCCCGGAGGGGCCGCGACGGGGGCGGCGGTCGTCGCCGATCCCCGGGTGCGGGTGGTGTCGTTCACCGGCTCGACCGCCGCCGGGCGGTCCGTCGGGGAGCTGGCCGGTCGGCACCTCACTCGCGCGCACTTGGAGTTGGGTGGGAACTCGGCCCTCGTCGTGCTTGAGGACGCCGATGTGGAGGCCGCCGTGGCGCAGGCTTCCTGGGGTTCCTTCTTCCACCAGGGCCAGATCTGCATGACGGCGGGGCGCCACCTGGTGCACGCCTCCCTGTACGACGAGTACGTCGAGCGGCTCGCCGCGCGCGCGGAGGCGCTCCTTGTGGGTGACCCGTACCGCGAGCGGGTGCACCTGGGGCCGCTCATCGACCGGGACCAGGTGGAGCGGGTCCATGCCCTGGTGGAGGCGAGTGCCGAGCAGGGCGCCAAGGTGGTGGCGGGCGGCAGCCACCGCGACCTGTTCTACCGGCCGACGGTGCTGGCGGGCGTGTCCGACGACTGCCCCGCCTACACGGAGGAGGTCTTCGGTCCAGTGGCGCCCGTACGGTCCTTCGCGACGGAGGAGGAGGCGGTGGCGCTGGCCTCGGCGGGCCCGTACGGGCTCTCCCTCGGGATCGTCACCTGCGACGCGGCGCACGGGCTCGACCTGGCCGGTCGCATCCCCACCGGTATCGCCCACGTGAACGACCAGACGGTCAACGACGAGGCCGTGGCCCCCTTCGGCGGGGTCGGCGCGTCGGGCACGGGAGCCCGCTTCGGCGGCGAGGCGAACGTCGAAGCCTTCACCGAACTGCGCTGGACCACCCTCCGCTCGACGGCGCCCGCCCATCCGTTCTAGGCCGGCTCCCGCTGCTTGCGCCGGGGATCGCGGGCGGGTCGCCGCGCCGGCGGAATGCGCGGGGCGGATCGTTGGTTCACGCAGGACAACCGGCTATCAGGAGGCTTGGTCACCGTGGCGACAGTCGAGCTCACCAAAGAGAACTTCGACCGGACGGTCAGCGAGAACCCGTTCGTGCTGATCGACTTCTGGGCGGGCTGGTGCCGGCCCTGCCTGCAGTTCGCGCCGGTCTACGAGAAGGTGGCCGAGGCCAACCCGGACCTGCTCTTCGCGAAGGTCGACACCGAGGCGCAGCAGGAGCTGGCCGGCGCCTTCCAGATCACCTCCATCCCGACCCTGATGATCGTCCGGGACCAGGTGGCGATCTTCGCGCAGCCCGGCGCGCTCCCCGAGGCGACGTTGACCGACCTCATCGCGCAGGCCCGCGCCCTGGACATGGACGAGGTCCGGGCCAAGATCGCCTCCTCGGACCGGCCCGAGGGGGCGGATGGCTCCGGCACGGGCGGCGACCAGGGGACTTCCGGCACGCCGGAGGCGTGAAATTACCCGCGGCGGCCGGCTCGCGGCGAGACTGGCCGCATGACTGAAGCGGTGGAATACGACGTGGTAGTGCTCGGCGGGGGACCGGCGGGCGAGAACATCGTGGACCGGACCCGGGCCGCCGGGCTCACCACGGCCCTGGTGGAGAGCGAGCTGGTGGGCGGGGAGTGCTCGTACTGGGCGTGCATCCCGAGCAAGGCGTTGCTGCGCCCGGTGCTGGCCCGGGCCGACGCGCGCAGGGTCCCCGGCCTGGCGGCGGCGGTCGGAGGGCCCCTCGACGCGGAGGCGGTGTACGCCCACCGGGACTACTGGACCGGGGACTGGAAGGACGAGGGCCAAATCGACTGGCTCGACTCCATCGGCGCCCATGTGTACCGGGGCCACGGCCGGCTCTACGGCGTCCGCAAGGTCGCCGTCACAAGCCCCGAGGGCGAGCACCACGTCCTCACGGCCCGCCACGCAGTGGTGGTGGCGACGGGTACCCGAGCCGTGATCCCCAAGCTCCCCGGGATCGCCGGGGCCCGTCCGTGGACCAGTCGGGAGGCGACCTCCGCCCGTCAGGCACCGGGGCGGCTGCTGATCGTCGGCGGCTCGGTGGTCGCCGCCGAGATGGCCACCGCCTGGCAGGCCCTCGGCTCCCGCGTCACCGTCCTCGTACGCGGCTCGGGACTGCTGCCGCGCATGGAGCCGTTCGCCGGGGAACTGGTCGCCGAGGCGTTGCGCGAGGCCGGCGCGGAGATCCGTACGGACGTCGCCGTGGAAGCGGTCGTACGGGACGGGACGACCGGGCCCGTCACCGTCGTGCTGGAGGGCGGCGAGACCGTGGAGGGCGACGAACTGCTGATGGCGACCGGCCGCGCCCCGCGCACCGACGACATCGGGCTCGACACCGTCGGCCTGGTTCCCGGCGACTGGATCGGTGTCGACGACAGCTGCCGGGTCCCCGGCCACGACTGGCTCTACGCCGTCGGGGACGTCAACCACCGCGCACTGCTCACCCACCAGGGCAAGTACCAGGCCCGGATCGCCGGCGCCCTCATCGCCGCCCGCGCGGCCGGCGAGGAACCGGCCGACACCGGCCGCTGGGGCGCGCACACGGCGACCGCCGACACCGCCGCCCTCCCGCAGGCGGTGTTCACCGACCCCGAGGCGGCGGCCGTGGGCCTGACGCTGGCCGAGGCACAGAAGGCGGGCCACCGCGTCCGCGCCGTCGACTACGACCTCGGCAAGGTCTCGGGCGCGGGCCTGTACGCCGACCCGTACCCGGGCCGGGCCCGGATGGTCGTCGACCTGGACCGGGAGGTGCTGCTCGGCGCCACCTTCGTCGGTCCGGGCGCGGCGGAACTCCTGCACGCGGCGACCATCGCCGTCGCGGGCGAGGTGCCGATCAGCCGGCTCTGGCACGCGGTTCCGGCGTTCCCGACGGTCAGCGAGATCTGGTTGAGGCTGCTGGAGACGTACCGCGGCTGACGCGCGGGGAGTTCGGGGCCGCCCGTGATCGATTGGCCCTGGAAGGCGTGCCGCGGGGGCCGGTTGAATGTCGGCACCGACGAACGAAGGAGCCACCGTCCGTGATAGTGATCGCCCACCTCAGCGATGTCCACTTCGACGGGGAGGCGCGGGCCACCGACCGCGCCCGCCTGGTCATGGAGTACCTCGACGGCCTTCCGTACGACCTCGACGCGGTGCTCGTGAGCGGTGACATCGCCGACCACGCCGCCCCCGAGGAGTACGAGGCGGCGCGCAAGGTGCTGCGCTCGCGCCACCCGCTGGTCGTGTGTCCCGGCAACCACGACGAGCGGGTCGCCTTCCGACGGGGCCTGCTCGCCGAGACGGGGCCGACCGCGCGGCCGGTGGACCGGGCCGTGCGCGGCGACGGGTTCGTCCTGGCGGTGTGCGACTCCTCCGTGCCCGGTGAACACCACGGTTTCCTGGAGGAGTCGACGCTGGAGTGGTTGGAGGGGGTACTGGCCGACACCCCGCGGGAGGTGCCCGTCCTGGTCGCCTTCCACCACCCGCCCGTCATCCTGCACATCCCGTACGTGGACGGCATCCGGCAGTTCGGTGAGGAGCGACTCGCCGCGCTCGCCGAACGGCACCCGCACCTCAAGGCGTTCCTGTGCGGTCACGCCCACACCGGGGCCGCCACGACGTTCGCCGGCCGGCCGCTGTTGGTGGCGCCGGGCGTGGTGTCCACGACGCGGCTGCCGTGGGAGGCGCAGAGCGGCCCCGACGAGCATGTCCACCTCGACGAGCCGCCGGTCGTCGCGTTCCACGTGCTGGGCGAGGACGGGCGGCTGACGACCCATTACCGGGTGGTCGTGGACCGCCGGTAGCTGCTGCCGTCCGGAGTACGGGTGAGGTGGCCCGAGGTGATCAGGTAACGCCGCAGGGCCGAGCAGTCCTCGTGCACGGTGCGCAGCGCGGCGTTCACCTCGGGCTCGGTGTACTCCCGCCCCGGGACGAACAGGGTCTCGCCGAGGTGGGCCAGCAACTGCTCGCGCCGGGCCGCCTTGCGCGGGACGGCGGTGAGGCGGCCGTGGGAGAAGAGGTCGTCGACGCCTCGCGGGCGGGACTGCGCGCCCGGAGGCCGGGGTTCGGGGTTCTGTGCCATGTGGTGCAGCTTCGCCCGACCGGCGTCGACCGTGCAACGCATTTGCCGGTGGGGGCGGTCCAGCAGTCGGGCCCGCCGGCCCCGGGCGCTCCGGGACCGGCGGGCCGCTCGCGCGGGGGCGATCAGGGGGCGACGGTGATCTGCTGCGCCGGGTCCGTGGTGTCGGTGACCTTGTAGACGGCGTTGAAGGTGGACGACGTCGCGCTCGTTGGGCAGCCGAACCCGCCGACGACCGTGACCGGCACCGAGGCGTTCGTGAAGGTCAGGGCGGAGGGGGCGCCGTTGGCCCAGGTACCGGCCACGCTCGCCGGGCCCGAGGGGGCGGCCGTGACCGTGCACGTCGCGAGGCCGGTGGTGTGGACGACCAGGCCCCCGGTCGGCACCGTCATGGTCGCGGTGACGGGCGAGCCGTTCTGCATGGACACCGACCAGGCGCCGCTGGTGGTGACCGTCGGGGTCACGCCGGGCATGCTCGACGTACAGGAGCTGTACGTCGGGGCCGAGATCGGCGAGGAGACCGGCCCGGCGGCGTTGTGGTTGCCCGGTGCGGCCGGCACCGTGCCGGTGGAGACGGAGACCGAGCAGGTCACGGTGACCGAGCCGGCCTTGAGGGTGGCCTTGCCGCTGAGCGTGGCCTTGAAGGCGTGCCCGGCCGGGGTGACGGTGGTCGACCCGGCGGGCGATAACGGCGCGGCGGTCGCGGAGGCTGAGGCAACCGTCAGTGCGGCTGCGGCGGCCATCCCGAGGGCGAGGGCGGTGCGCGTACGGCTCATGGCTGTACTCCTTGGGAATCGTGGTGCGGGGTGGGGGAGCGGGTGGGGTCCGCTGTCGCGTCCCGGGCGGGGATGGGGTCACGGGAAGCGGTGGGGTCCGCGGCCTCGGTGGCGTTCGGGGCGTGCGGGGAGCGCGGGGTGGCGTACGGGGCGCGCGGGGCGGAGTAGGGCTGCCAGGCGAAGATCAGCCCGCCGCCGAGGATGCCGAGCAGGGTGCCGATCAAAAAACCGCCGAGGTTCGACAGCACCAGGGCGGCGGTGGCGATCAGAGTGGTGAGGACGCCGGCGAGGGTGCGCTGCTGAGGGGCGAACCACGCCGTCAGCCCGAGGACGATCATGACCACCCCCATCAGGACGGACGGGATGCCCGCCACCCCCTGCTGGAGCATGATCTTCAACGGTGCCAGCGGCAGGACGCAGATCCAGGCCCCGGCGGCGATGGCGGCCAGGCCGCCCCAGAAGGGTCTGCCGCGCCGCCAACGCCGCCACCCCTGCCACGACGGCCGGCGACCTCTCAGAAGCATTCCTTCTTCCCCTTGCTGATTCCCATGCTCAGCCCGGAGAGTTTGAAGGTTCCCGCGTTGGTGGCCCACGCGGTCTGGTGTAGATCGGAGATGGCGACCGTGTCGGCCTGCTGGGCGAACAGGTCCTGCATGCCCACCGCCTCCGCCGGTCCCTTGTCGAGGGTCGACGCGTCGCGGCCGATCTCGATGTTGCTGAACACGGCGTCGCCGGAGAGCTGGGTGGCGTCGACGAACAGGTTGCTCGCCTCCACCGGGTCCTTCCCGCCGGCGGTGAGGTTGAGCGAGATGTCCCCGATGAGGGGGAGGGTGGTCACCACCGACTGGCAGAGGCTGTGGAGCTTGGCCTCCTTGATCGCCGTCACCGCCACGGGGATGAGGCCTTGGCGGGCGTTGACGTCGACGCTGCCGTACTGGGCGAAGCCCTCGCCCTCCAGGCTCTTGGCCGACACCTTGAACTGCTGTCCGGAGACGGCGAAGGAGGCGGCGAGCGCGCCTTGGGCGAGGGCGATCCCGAGGCCGGCGGTCACGGCCACGGCCGGGACGGTCAAGAGGGCGAAACGCCGCCATCGGACCCGTCCGGTACCGGTGCGGTCGTCCTCGCCGGGGGTGTGCCCGGTGCCTGGTGGTTCGGATAAGTTCGGTGAGCTTGCCATGAGATCGTCCCTGTATCTCGGCTGTGCACCTTTGTTACCGACGAGTTGAATGTAAGAGTGCCAATGAAGGTTGGCAAGGTTGCTCGAACGTACCTTTTCGGCCGAGTCCTACTGCCCCGTACGCCGCTCAGGGGCCTGCGCGCGCAGCAGTTCCGCCACCTCCGCCTCGACCCGCCGGGCCATGGCGCGGGCGAACTCGGCGGCCACGACCTCGCCGGCCACCGGCCGCAGCGCCGCGGCCGCCTCGGAGATGTGATCCAGCTGCGTGGCCGAAAGTCGCTCCGTCCCGTCCGGGCCGACGAGGCCGTCCGGACCGATCACGTGTTGCCGGAAGAGCCCCACGAACCGGTCGGCGAGCGCCGCCGCCTGATCCTGTACGAAGTCCCCGGCGTCCAGGATCTCGGCGAGCGGCACGCCCTGGCGCACCAGCGCCAGCGTCGCCTCCAGCAACCGCCGACTGCGGTGCGTGATCCGGTCCCCGTCGATCCATAGGTACCCCAGCTCCGCCGCCCGCCGGGTGTCCTCGGCGGTCGCGGCCGGGCCGAACAGGTCGCGCATCTCGGCCGCCGTCAGGGTGACCGGCTCCTCGTGCTCCCAGTCGCGGGTCATCGCCCGCTCCAGGCCGAGCAGTTGTGACAGGCCGCCGCCCTGCTCCCACGCGTTCAGCAACTCGGCGATGCCGTTGACGGAATAGCCGCGCCCGAGCAGGTCGCTGATCAGCCGCAGCCGCGTCAGGTGGTCGTCGGAATACCAGGCGACCCGTCCCTCACGGCGGGGCGGGGGCAGCAGCCCGCGCTCCTGGTAGTAGCGCAGGTTGCGCACCTTGACGCCGGCCGCGCGCGCCACGTCGTCGCGGCGGTAGCGTCCGCCGGCACTCCGGCCGTCCTGTTCCCCCTGGCTGCCCACGCGCAGGAGTGTAGGACGTACCGGCAGGTCACATGGCCCCTACGGGCGCCGTTCCCGTTCCATCCGCTTGACCGCCCGCAGCACCACGAACTTGGGCTCGCTCGCGGCCACTTCACTGTTGCCGAACAGCCGCTGGAGGTGGGTGTGGTAGCCCATGTGGCGGTTGGCTACCACCCACAGCTCGCCGCCGGGCCGCAGCACCTTGCGGGACTGGGCGAACATCCGCAGCGCGGTCGCGTCCGTGGTGGCCTGGTGGGAGTGGAACGGCGGGTTGCACAGGACGAGGTCCACCGATGCGGGGTCCAGCATGGCGACGCCGTCGCCCACGAGGAAGTCGGCCCGATCCCGGTCCCGCGTCACGTTGGCGCGGAAGGTGGCCTTCGCCGAGGCGATCGCCTGGTACGACTCGTCGGTGAACACGACCTCGGCCCGGGGGTCGGCGACCGCGACCGCGGTGCCGACGACGCCGTTGCCGCAGCCCAGGTCCACGACACGGGCGCCGTTGGTGTTGTTAGGGATGGACCGCAGGAAGAAGCGGGTGCCCACGTCGAGCCGGTCCGCGCAGAAGATGCCCGCGTGGTTGACCACGGTCAGGCCGGCCCCCGAGCCGCCCTCCGCGTCGACGGTGTAGGTCACCGGCCAGGGGTCGGCGGACGCGCCGGCCGTTCCCGAGGTGCCCGCCGTGGCCGCCGTTCCTGCCGTGGCCGCCGTGCTCGGCGTGCAGAAGATCAGCCGGGCCTTCTTCTCGGCGAGCGAGGTCTTCGTCGGCCCGAGAATCCGCTCGAAGAGGCGCAGCGTGGAGGTGTGGATCTCCTTGACCATGCCGGTGCCCACCACGACGCTGTCCGCGTGCAGCCGCGGCGCCAGCCGGTGGAGCTGGTCCTCCAGCAGCGCCAGGCTCTTGGGCACCCGGACCAGCAGCACATCGATCCGGGCGGGCGGCTCGTCCTGCGTGGTCAGCAGGGTCACCGTGTCCTTGGCGGTGCCGATCCCGGCCCGGTCCAGGTTGGCCATGGTGGCCGAGCGGGTCAGGGAGGAATCGGTGATCTGCGTCGGGTGGTGGGCGGCCAGGGCCGTCGTCAGCGCGCCCCAGCGGTCGCCGAGCACGGTGATCTGCCGGCCGCCGCCGAGGTCCACCGGTCCGCGATCCCCCGTCCCGGAGGCGAGGTGGTGCAGCAGGTACTCGTCGGCCGCGTCCCAGGCACGCAGCCGGTCGCGCGGGTCCTGGGGGAAGCGGGTGAGCTCGTAGGAGCCGAAAGGCGTGGTCAGACGGTTCATATTGGCCCCAGGCTATCCGAGACGGCCGCCCGGCCCCCAATGGACGGGGCCGGGCGGGCGCGGGACTGGCGCCGCGGGCGGCGTACTAGGCCGGCGGCTCGCCCGCCATCGCGGCGGCCATCCGCAGGTACGGGGCCGCCTCGGCGGCGCGGCCCTGGCGCTCCAGGGTCCGCCCGAGCATCAGCTGCGCGTAGTCCTCCACCGGCCAGCGCTCCAGGATGGCCCGCAGTTCCTCCTCGGCGCGCGAGAGCTGGGCGGAGTGGTAGTAGGCGCGGGCCAGCAGCAGCCGGGGCGCGAGCTGCTCCGGGACCTCGGCGGTCAGCGTGGCCAGGACCCGGGCCGCGTTCGCGTACTCCTTCGCCTCGAAGAAGAGGCCGCCCCGCTCCCAGCGCTCCGCCGCCGTGCCGTGTCCGTAGTACGCGTCCCGCGCCTCGTGCACGGCGTCCCGCGTGTCCCGGACCTCCTTGGCGTCCATGACCCGCTCCTTCCGCCGTTCCGGTGGTGTGTCCGGTCCCTCCAACGCGGCGGCGTCCCCGCGCATTCCGTGGAACGAAGCGGCCCCGGCGGTACTAAGTTGTGCGGTATGAGCAATCTCGATCGCCAGCCCGCTCTCTCCGTCTGCGGCGGCCGCGGTTTCGTCGTCGCCGAGCCGGTACGCGAGCTCCTCAGCCCGCGCAAGGTCAAGCTCGGTGAGTCCACCGAGGTCCGCCGGCTGCTGCCCAACCTGGGCCGCCGGATGGTGGGCGCCTGGTGCTTCGTCGACCACTACGGCCCCGACGACATCGCCGACGAGCCCGGCATGCAGGTCGCGCCCCACCCGCACTGCGGCCTGCAGACCGTGAGCTGGCTGCACGAGGGGGAGGTCCTGCACCGTGACAGCGTGGGCAGCCTCGCCACGATCCGCCCCCGCGAGCTGGGCCTGATGACCTCGGGCCGCGGCATCAGCCACTCCGAGGAGAGCCCGCGCCCGCACGCCCGGCTCCTGCACGGCGCCCAGCTGTGGGTGGCCCTCCCGGACGCCCACCGCGACGTGGCCCCGCACTTCCAGCACCACGCGGACCTGCCCCGGGTCACGGCCCCGGGCCTGACCGCGACGGTCATCCTGGGCACCCTGGACAAGGCCACCTCGCCGGGCACGGCCTACACCCCCATCGTGGGCGCGGACCTCGCCCTGACGGCGGGCACCGAAACCCGGCTGCCGCTCGACCCGGACTTCGAGTACGCGGTCCTGTCGATGTCGGGCGAGACCCATGTGGACGGCGTCCCGCTCCTGCCGGGCTCGATGCTCTACCTCGGCTGCGGCCGCACGGAACTGCCCCTGCGGGCCTCCTCGGACGCGGGCGTCATGCTCCTGGGCGGCGAACCGTTCGAGGAGGAGATCGTCATGTTCTGGAACTGGATCGGCCGGTCCCACGAGGAGATCGCGCGGGCCCGCGAGGACTGGATGGACGGCACCCGCTTCGGCGAGGTGAAGGGCTATGACGGCCCGCCGATCCCCGCTCCGCAACTCCCGCCCACACACCTCAAGCCGCGGGGACGGGTGCGCTGAGCCGCCGACAGGCGGCGGAGGGGGTCAGGCGGTCGGGGGGCTCTGGCTCGGGCCCGCGGTGTGGTTCGTGCCGAGGGCCAGTCCGCGTACCCTGGCCCAGTTCATGGGGACGGCCCCGCGGTTGCCGGGCCGGCGCCTGGGCACCAGCACGCGCAGCGCACCGGGCTCCACGCGGCAGCGTACGGGTGCCGGCATCGTGAGCGACTCCCCGTCGATCCCGACGGGGACGAGCGGTGCGTCCGCTTCCACCACCACCTCGCGGGCCGTCGTCGCCGTCAACCCCGCGAAGTTCCGGCCGCGCAGGACGCCGGCGGCCTGGGCGGCGTTGTCCACCTTCACCCCGAGGACGCCGAGGCGACCGGAGTCGAGGCGGGGGCGCCGGCCGAGGCCGGCCGGGTCACCCGTGCCGTAGGGGTTGTTGCTCACCAGCACGGCCTGGGGCTCCTCGACCGCGGTGCCGTCGTCGGCGCGCACCGTCAGCCGGGGCCCCGTCTGGTGGGCCAGCAGGTCCGGCAGCAGGCCCAGCGTCGTACGGATCTTGTCGTCGCGGTACGCGGGGTCCTGCACCACCTCCGCGTAGGTTCCGAACGAGGCGTTGTTGACGAAGGTCCGGTCCCCGATGCGACCGAGGTCCACCCGGAGTTCGACCCCGTCGGTCAGCGCGTCCAGACAGGTGGCCGGGTCCTGTCGGTCCAGCCCGAGATCCATGGCGAAATGGTTGCGCGTGCCGGCACTGATGACCAGGAACGGCACGTCGCGCTCCGCCGCGACGGCGGCGACCAGGGCCTGGGTGCCGTCGCCGCCGGCCACGCCGACCAGATCGGCGCCACGGTCCAGGGCGCCGCGCGCGAGGGCGGTGACGTCCTGGTGGTGCTCCGGGTCGAGCAACACCACCTCCGCGCCCAGCGCCTCGGCCTTCTCCCGGAGGTGGTGGGCACCCACCTTTCCGCCCCCGGACAGGGGATTCATGATCAGGAACGGGTGTCGCGGCGGCCGTGCCGGACGCCCCGGCATCCTCGACCGCGCCTCATCGGCCAACGCCGCCCGCCCGGCCGCCACGGCCGACGCCCACAGGGCCAGCGAGCACAGCACCACCCACAGGAGTCCCGTGTACGCGTAGGCGACCACCAGCGCCACGGGGGCGGCGAGGCCGACCGCCAGGGAGAGCCACCGGACCGGCCCGCGGTGTGCCAGGAACAGCCAACCCGAGGCGGCGGTGACGGCCACCCCGGCCAGCCCCACCGCTATCAGGACGAAGCTGCGGAACCCGGCGAAGACCAGCATGACGACGAGCGCCGCCGCACCGGACAGCAGGGCCGCTCGGGCCTTGGCGTGCATGCTCACGCTGCCACCTCCCGTCCGGGGTAGAACCCGTACGGCCACCGTACTGCGGACGCGTCGTCGGGCCCCGGTGAGGCGTATGGCATGCGATCAAGGCGGCGGGACGTGAGCATGGAGGCAGAGCGGGGCGCGGCGCAGGCAGGAGGCGGCAGGGCCATGGCCATGTCCGAAGCAGCCGAGGGCGGCGCGCTCACGCCGGCCGAGCGCGCCCAGCGCGGCAAGGCGGCGCGCGCGAACGTACCGCGCTCCCAGCACGCCCGGTTCGAACCGGCCACGGAGCGACCCGACCCCGTCGACATCCTCCGGGGCCAGGCCGCGACGCGCGTTCCGGAGCTGGTCCCCGTCCGGTACGGCCGCATGCTCCAGTCACCCTTCCGTTTCTACCGAGGGGCCGCCGCCGTCATGGCCGCCGACCTCGGAGCGGCACCCCACACCGGCCTGACCGTGCAACTGTGCGGCGACGCCCACGTGCTGAACTTCGGTCTCTTCGCCTCGCCCGAGCGTTCCCTGGTATTCGACGTGAACGACTTCGACGAGACCCACCCCGGCCCCTTCGAATGGGACGTCAAACGTCTCGCGGCGAGCCTCGCCGTCGCCGGCCGTGAGAACGGCTTCACGGTGGAGGAGCGGGCCGCGGTCGTACGCGAGGCCGCCGCCGCGTACCGACGGCGGATGCAACGTCTCGCCGGCATGCGCGTCCTGGACGTCTGGTACGCCCAGGACGACTCCGACGCCCTGCGCCTGATCGCCGCGCAGGGCGGCGAGCGCGCGCTGCGCCGGACCGACCGGGTCTTCGCCAAGGCCAAGGCCAGGGACCACCTCCAGGCGTTCGCCAAGCTCACCCATCGGGCCGACGGGAAGCTGCGCATCGTGCCCGATCCGCCGCTGATCGTCCCCCTGTCCGACCTGCTGGAGGAGTCCGCCGGGCCGGACGCGGACACCGCCGTGCGCGGGATCATGGACGCCTACGGGCAGAGCCTCCCGCCCGAGCGCCGGGAGCTGCTCGGGCGCTTCCACGTCGTCGACGCGGCCCGCAAAGTGGTGGGCGTCGGCAGCGTCGGCACCCGCTGCTGGATCGTCGTGCTGACCGGCCGGGACGAGGACGACCCCCTGCTGCTCCAGGCGAAGGAGGCCGGGGAGTCCGTAGTGGCCCCCTACGTCACCCCGGTCGCGTACGAG
Source organism: Streptomyces sp. A1136 (assembly GCF_004795055.1). Classification (GTDB taxonomy): domain Bacteria; phylum Actinomycetota; class Actinomycetes; order Streptomycetales; family Streptomycetaceae; genus Streptomyces. The sequence continues at coordinate 204,611 of NZ_SSBJ01000005.1, read as the reverse complement.
AGCCAGGGCAGGCGCGTCGTGACCGGGCAGCGGTTGATGCAGGCCACCAGCGACATCTTCCTCGGCTGGGCGCAGGTCACGGGCATCGACGGCCGGCGTCGGGACTTCTACGTCAGGCAACTGCTCGACTGGAAGGGCGCCCTGCCCGCGGAGACCATGCGGCCGGAGGGCCTGGGTCTCCTGGCCCGTACCTGCGGTCTCTCGCTCGCCCGGGGCCATGCGCGCTCCGGCGATCCCGTCGCCATCGCCGCCTACCTCGGTACGGGGGACGCCTTCGACCGCGCGCTGGTCGGATTCGCCGAAGCGTACGCCGACCAGAACCAACGCGACTACGACCTGCTCGTAGAGGCCGCGCGCACCGGCCGGATAGCGACGGCCCAGGGCTGACCACCCGTCGCCTCCCGCTCAGGACCCGCCACCTCCCGCCGGCGGACCGAACCGGCGGACCGAACCGGCGGACCGAACCGGCGGACCGAACCGGCGGACCGAACCGGCGTCGCCGCCCGGACGCGACACCCCACCCCACCCCGAGCCCGCCCCGCGCCGCGCGTGCCGGGGCGGGCTCGGTGACGCGCTGCCCCGGCCCTTCGGGCCCCGCGCCTCCCCACCCCGGTGTCCGCCGGCGTACGCGACGCCTCACCCGGTTGGGTCGCCCTGCTCGCCGGGCGGGGCGGGTCGCGGTTGTCTGGGACACGACCTGCAGGAGGGCTGCCATGGCGGACGAAGGAAACCAGAGCGAGATCGCGGCTCTCCGGGCGCGGATCGCCACGCTGGAGGCGCAGGCCGCGAAGCGGCCGGGACACCGGCCACCCCGACTGCGTTCGTTCCTGTCCGCGCTGCTGATCGTCATCGGCTGTGTCCTGGCCCCGTTGGGCATCGTCGCCGCCTGGACGGCGGACATCGTGGGCGACACGGACCGCTACGTGTCCACCGTCGCCCCGCTCGCCTCGGACCCCGACGTGCAGGCGGCCGTCGCGAACCGCGTCACGGGCGCCGTCATGGAGCACATCGACCTGCCGTCCCTGTTGGAGGGCGTCGCGCCCGACCAACGGCCTTTGGCGCAGAAGGCGCTGGGCAAGCTGGGCGACGGGCTCGAGGGAGCGGTTCGCAGCTTCGTGCACGACAAGGCGGAGGACGTCGTCTCCTCCCAAGCCTTCGAAACCATCTGGACCGGCGCCAACCGTACGGTCCACACCGCACTCGTCAGCGCCCTCACCGGGAACAAGGAGGGTGCCGTACAGATCAAGAACGACTCGGTCACCCTCGACCTCGCCCCCGTGATCGAACAGGTGAAGACCCGGCTGGTGGACGCCGGGCTCGGCGTGGCCGCCAAGATCCCCCAGATCCACACCGACTTCACCATCCTCCGGTCGGACGACATCGGCCGCGTCAAGACGGGCTTCAGGCTGCTCGAACTCGTCGGGGTGTGGCTGCCCATCCTGGCCGTCGTTCTCGTCGTCGCCGGTGTCCTGCTGGCCGCCCACCGGCGTCGCACACTGATCGCCTCGGCCCTCGGCTTCGCCCTCGCGGCGCTCATCCTGGGCATCGCGCTGACGGTCTTCCGGACGGTCTACCTCAACGCGCTGCCCGACACCGTTTCCCAGCCGGCCGCCGCCTCCGTGTACGACGCGCTGGTCCGGTTCCTGCGCATCACCATCCGCATGGTCGTGGTCCTCGGCGTGGTGCTGGCGCTCGCCGCATGGCTCTCGGGGCCCGGGCGGTACGCCACGGTGGTCCGCCAGGCCTGGCACTCCGGCATCGCCGCCACCCGGGCCTCGGCCGACCGGGCAGGCCTGCGTACGGGCCCGGTCGGCGTCTTCGTGGGACGCCACCGCCGTTGGATCACCTGGATCCTGGTGGCGGCCGCCGTCGTCGCCTTCGTCCTGTGGCCGCACCCGACCGGCTGGGTCGTCGTCGGCCTCGCCCTCGCGCTCCTCTTCGCCTTCGCCGTGACGGACTTCCTCGCCGAGGACGCCCAGGACGCCGAGCACCCGGCGGCCGCCGGGGGAGGCCCACCGGTCGGTCCGCGCTAGGCCGGCGGCTCAGGGGCGCGCCGCCCCGGGCTGGTTCGAGGGAATGCGCTGCGTGAAGAACAGCGCGCTCAGCGCGGCCAGGGCGAGGACGGCGAGTGCGGCCCGCAGTCCGTCGATCCGCGCCTTGGCGTTCGCGTCGAGGGCGGCCTGGGAGACCGCCGGTTGCGTCCCCGCCTCGTCGAGGGCGGCGGTGAGCTGGGCGTCCGACAGGAAGGGCGCGCCTCCCACGAGTCGCGTGTTCGCCTGGTCCTTGACCGAGGCCGGGACGGCCGGGTTGTCCTCGATGGTCGCGAGGAAGGACGCGGTCAGCACGGTGATGAGGATCGACCCCGCGACGGCGGTGCCGATCGAGGCCCCGAGGTTGGTGACGGTGTTCTGGATACCGCCGACCTCGGCACTCTGCTCGTCCGGGACGGCAGACACGGTGACCGCCCCGAGCTGGGAGGCCAGCGCCCCCATGCCCAGTCCGATCAGCAGCAGGGGGACGGTGACGACGGCGGCTCCGGAATCCTCGTCCAGGGCCATCAGCAGGACGACGGCGCCGGCCAGCATCAGCAGGATGCCGAGCTGCACCACGCGCCGCGGTGAGGCGTTCGGACGGAACCGGGGGATTCCGATCGCGGCGGCCAGCAGTGAGACCGACAGCGGCAGGATCAGCACGCCCGTCTTGATGGCGGACAGGCCCAGCGCGACGGACAGGTAGAGCGGGACGACGAAGAACACGCCCATCTGCACGAGGTACTGGAAGAGGAACATCGTGAGACCGCCGGTGAGCTGCCGGTTGCGCAGGAGCTCCGGATCCACGAGCGGTTCCCTACCGCGTGCGACGAGGCGCTCCTCCCAGCGGAAGAAGACCCAGAGGAGCAGGAGGCCGGCCAGGATCAGCCAGACGACGGGGGAGAGGGCGAACCAGGACGGCGCACCGGCCTTGGGTCGGAACCAGCCCCACTCGCTGGTGCGCAGCACGCCGAAGACGAACAACCCGATGCCCAGGGCGGACAGGATCGCGCCCGGGACGTCGATGCGCGGCCGGTGGTCGGGCGGCGCGTCGGCTGCCCGGCGGGCGAGCACGAGGATGGCCAGTACGACCACCACTTCGCCGGCGAACACCCAGCGCCAGGAGAAGTAGGTGGTCGCCACACCGCCGATGAGCGGGCCGACCGCGATCGCCACGGCTCCCGCGGCCGCGACGAGCCCGTAGGCGGCCGGCCGGCGCTCCACCGCGAAGTTCGAGGCGACCAGCGCCACGATGGCCGGCATGATCAGTGCCGCGCCCACCCCCTCCAGGAACGACCAGCCCAGAAGGAGGACCGGAAGGTTCGGGGCGAGGGACGTCGTGAGCGACCCGCATCCGTAGATCACACAGCCGATCATGAAGGCCCGTTTGCGACCGATGAGCGCGCCGACCTTGCCACCGCTGATCATCAGCATCGCCATGACCAGCGTGTAGGCCGTGATCGCGCCTTGGAGGCCGCTCACCGTGGTGCCGACGTCCTGCGCCACCGTGGCGATCGATACGTTCATGACCGAGCTGTCCAGCGCCATCAGGAACTGACCGGCCGCCAGCGTCAGCAGGACGGTCTGCGTGGCTTTCGCCTTCCCGGACGCGGGCGTCGTACGTGCCTTCGCTGCCATGCACGGAGCCTCCCACGGGCCCGGACGGCCGCCTGTCGGCTCGCCGTGGACTCGGCCGACCGGGGCACACCCGTGTGCCGTGCGGCCCTCCGGGCCACGCCCGTGGGCCGGGACACGGGCACTCAGTCCCCCGCAGTCCCCCGCCCTTTCGGCGGTGGACTGCCCAGCCGCCGGGCGAGGAACGGCTCCTGCGCCAGCACGGCGCCCGTGGTGATGCCGATGGCGATGGCCACGCACACCACGATCAGCCAGGACAGCACGACGAAGACGGAGCCCGCCGGGCCGTAACCGCTCAGGGCCCGGTCGAGGGCGCGCGGCATGTAGAACTGCGCGGCGACCCACAGGGCCGTGGCGGACACGGCGGTGAGCACCGCTCCCGGCAGCAGGGGGAGCCAGCCGACCAGACCGCCCAGGAGCAGGTGTTGGGACCACCACCACACCAGGGTCTGGATGAGGATCGTGAGCGGGATGCCCAGCCACAATCCGAGGCCGAACCCGTCCCGCACCGGCCCCTGGAAGACCAGCACGACGATCCAGGCGGCGATCCAGGCCACCCAGCGCCAGACCGCGATCCTGGTCCCCGTGCGCGGGATCTCCCAGGCCCGCTTGCACAGGCGCTGCATGGCACGGCTGACCGCGGTGGCGGACAGCAGCACCATCAGGCCGCCCACCAGTCCCACCGCGTTCTGGAAGTCCCCCTCCGGGCTGTGGAAGACCTGGTCCAGTTGCTTGCTCGCCTGGTCGCTGAGCCCGAACACGGCGCGCAGCGAGTCGGCCAGTTGCTGCTGCATGCCCGACGGGGCGACCGAGGCGACGACGAAGAGCAGCGGCACGGCGGTCAGGAAGCACTGCGCGGCGAGCCGTGTCGCGGAATCGAAGATGTTCACCGCCACCATGCGCTCCGCCACGTGGGTGATCACCGGGAAGCGGGCCTCGGCCTGACGCTGGAGGCGCTGTGCGTCCGCCACCGCCTTGCGCGACCGGGTCCGCCACCACGACGGATGGGGGGCGGTGCGCGGGCGCCGGCGCCCGCGCCTGAGCCTTCCGAGCGGCATCAGCGCACGGGGGAGGAGGCCGGTGGGGAGGGAGGTGGACTGCTCGACGCCCACACCGGCGCCGATGGAGCAGTCGTCGTCATGGGGTGCCTCCTTCGTGTGCGTCCAGGTTGGAGGACGCGACCGGGTACGGCATCTCGGGCCGGGCCCGGGGCGGTGACCGCATGCGGAGCGCGAGCCGTGCTCCTCGACCTCGCGCGCCCGCCGCCGGGCCCGTGGCCGATCGGCGAGGCCAGGACGTGCGCGGGTGCCTGCCCGGTGTTGGAATGAACCTAGGTGACGTTTCGCTCCCGCCTCCGTTGCCCGGGTTCGCGTCGGCGGATCGGTGGCCGGGTCCGATGCCGCCTTCGTTCCTCCCGAACCCCACAGGAGCAGCCATGACCAGCGAGGCCGAGGGACCCCTCGGGGTCGGTGACGTCGGCGACATCGACGACATGGGCCCCATCGACTACGTCGTGATCGAGTTTCCGGGGAACCGGATGACGGGCAAGGGGCTCCCTCTCCTCGTCGACCTCGTCGATCGGGGCATCATCCGGATCTTCGACCTGATGTTCGTCCGCAAGGACCTGGACGGCTCGGTCAAGGCGCTGGAGCTGCGGGACTTCGGCGGTGAGGTCGACCTCACCGTCTTCGAGGGGGCCTCGTCGGGTCTGCTGGACCAGAGCGACATCGACGAAGCCGGCCGCGCGCTGGAACCCGGGAACTCGGCGGGGATCATCGTGTACGAGAACACCTGGGCGGCGCCGTTCGCCCGTGAACTGCGACGCGGAGGCGCCCAGCTCGTGGCGGGCGGTCGGATTCCCGTCCAGGCGCTGCTCGCCTCGCTGGACGCCATGGAGGTCCCGTCGGCCGACGAGTGACCACGGCCGCGGCCCCCGGGTCGCCGCACCCCTGGAGATGAGCACCATGCCCGGACTTCTTCGCGGGATCGCCCGCACCGCCGTCGTCGCCGGCACCGCCACCGCCGTGTCCAACCGGGTGTCCCGGCGGCAGGCGGGCCGGTGGGCCGAGCAGGACACCCAGCAGCAGTACGCCGCGCCCCCGCCGCCCCCGGCCCCGGCAGCGGCCCCCGCCGCCGACGACATGAGCGCCAAGATCGACCAGCTCAAGCAGCTCAGCACCCTCAAGGAACAGGGTGTGCTGACCGAGGAGGAATTCGCCGAGCAAAAGCGCCGCCTCCTCGGCTGACGCTCCGCATCGGCGTGCCGGCGGGCCCGGGTCACCGGGTCCGCCGGCCGTCCGTCGCGAGCAGGGGGTCCGAGGGTGGCCGCCGGCGGGTCTTCTCGTGTCCCGGGAACCAGGGACCGGCGAAACGGGACTTATCGCGGCGGCGGCCCGTCCATACGGTGAAGTGGCAAGCAAGCGGAGTCGGCGCCGCGCGTCCCAGGGGCGTGCGGCCGAGGGAGTTGTCTTGGCCACTCAGGATCCGACCGGTCGGCCCACCGGGCCGTCGGTCAGCGTGTTCCGTGCATCGCGCGCCCAGCAGCGGATGTATTTCCTCCACGAGATGGAGGAGGGCAGGCCGACCTACCACATGCCGGTGTTCTACGCCCTCGACGGCGAGGTGGACACCGAAGTCCTGCGCCGGTGCGCACAGCGGCTGTTGGACCGTCACGAAGCCCTGCGCACCCGCTTCGAGCTCCGCGACGGGCAACTGCTCCAGTGCGTCGACGCCGTCGCGCGGCTGGACTGGTCGACGGCTACGGCCCGCACGCCCGAGGACGTCACGCGCTGGCTCTCCGCCGAGCACCACCGGCCCTTCGACCTGCGTACGGGCCCGCTCTTCAGGGCCGCGGCGCTGCACACCCGGGATGACGCCGGGCGGGACGGCACCGGCGTCGTACTCGCCCTGGGCATGCACCACATCGTCGGCGACGGCTGGTCCTCCGCCATCCTGATCCGGGAACTCCTCACCGACTACGCGGCCCTGACCGCGACCCATGCCGAGACCGCGGACCCGCGGCCGGAGCCCGCCTTCCAGTACGCCGACTTCTCCGAGTGGCAGGAGGAATGGCTGCACTCGGGGGCCGCCCGGCGGCAACTGGACCACTGGGCCCGGCAACTGGACGGCGAACTCACCGTCGCCCCGCTGCCCCGCGACCGGCGGCCCGCCGCCGGCGACGGCCCGGAGCACGGGGCGGGCGCCACGTACGAGTTCGAGGTCCCCGCTGCCGTCGTCGCCCGCATGCAGACGCTCTGCCGCGCGACCGGCAGCACCCCGTACATGGCGATGCTCGCCGCCTTCCAGGTGGTCCTGAGCCGCTACACCGGTACCGAGGACGTTCTCGTCGGCACCCCGGTGGCCAACCGCAACCGCGAGGAGTTCCAGGACACCGTCGGGCTGTTCGTCAACACCCTCGTCCTGCGCGCGGACCTCTCGGACGACCCGGGCTTCCGCGAGCACCTGGAGCGGGTACGGGACACGGTCCTGGACGCGCAGGACCACCAGGACCTCCCCTTCGAGCGGATCGTCGAGCTCCTCGACCCCGTGCGCACCGGGGACGGGCCGCCGCTGTTCGACGTCATGTTCGGCTTCCACGACGAGGCCGGGATGACCGAGGGGCTGCCCGGACCGCGCGCCCGGCTGATCGAGGGGCCCGCCGGTACCGCCAAGTTCGACCTCACCTTCGACGTCGTGCGATCCGGCGGCGCGCTGCGCTGCCGGCTGGAGTACCGCGCCGACCTGTTCGAGGCCGCCACCATCGAGCAGTTCGCCCGGCACTACTCCCGCGTGCTCGACGCGGCCACGGACCGCCCCGGCGAGCGCGTCAGCCGGCTGCCCATGCTGTCCGCCCCGGAACGGGCCGGCCTCACCTCCCCGCAGCCGGCCCCGACCGGTGAGCCCCACCCCGGCTGCGCGCACGAGCGTTTCGCCGAGCACGCCGCCCGTACCCCGGACGCCGTGGCCCTCGTCCACGGCTCCACCCGGCTCACCTACGGCGAACTGGACCGGCGGGCCAACCAGGTCGCGCACCGGCTGATCAGGCAGGGCGTGGGCCCCGACACCCTGGTCGGCCTCTGTGTCCGCCGCTCCGTCGACCTCGTGACCGGCCTCCTCGGAATCCTCAAGGCGGGCGGCGCCTACCTGCCGCTCGACCCCGACAACCCGTCCGAGCGGCTGCGCTACATCATCGGGGACGCCCGGCTCGCGCACGTGGTCGGCGCCGACGACACCCGTCCGCTGTGGGACTCGCCCTCCCTGCACACCGTCGACCTCGTCGCCGACGCCGCCGTACTCGCCGCCGAACCGGAGACCGCCCCCGCCGTCACGGTCTCCCCGGACCAGCTCGCGTACGCCATCTACACCTCGGGCTCGACGGGCCGTCCCAAGGGCACCCTCGTACCCCACCGCAACATCACCCGGCTGTTCTCCGCGACCGACCACTGGTTCGGCTTCGGCCGCGACGACGTCTGGACGCTGTTCCACTCCATCGCCTTCGACTTCTCCGTCTGGGAGCTGTGGGGCGCCCTCCTGCACGGCGGCCGGCTCGTCGTGGTGCCGTACGCCACCAGCCGTTCACCGGAGGAGTTCCACCGGCTGCTGCGCGACGAGCGGGTCACCGTCTTGAACCAGACCCCCTCGGCCTTCTACCAACTGGCCCGCGCCGACGAGGAGTACGAGGAACGACGGACCGCCGACGACCCGGGACTCGCGCTGCGCCACGTGGTGTTCGGCGGCGAGGCGCTGGACGTCAGCGCGCTCGCCGGCTGGTTCCGGCGCCACGGCGACGCCCGCCCCCGCCTGGTCAACATGTACGGCATCACCGAGACGACGGTGCACGTCACCTACCGCCCGCTCACCGCCCGCGACGCGGCAGAGGGCCGGGGCAGCGTCATCGGCGTACCCATCCCCGACCTGCGCCTGCACCTCCTGGACCACCGGGGACGCGCCGTTCCGCGCGGCGCCGTGGGCGAGCTGTACGTCGCGGGCGCGGGTCTGGCCCGTGGCTACCTGCACCGCCCGGCGCTCACCGCCGAGCGCTTCCCGCCCGACGGCACCGCGACCGGCACCGCGACCGGTACGGACGCCGCGCGGGCCGGCGCCGAGGCCCCCGCCGCCGGAGCGGGGGAGCGGCTGTACCGCACCGGCGACCTCGCCAGGGTGCCGGCCGACGGCGACCTCGAATACCTCGGCCGGATGGACGGCCAGGTCAAACTGCGCGGCTTCCGGATCGAACTCGGCGAGGTCGAGGCGGCCCTCACCGCCCACCCCCTCGTCGACGCGGCGGTCGCGCTCGTCACCCGGGACGCCTCCGGCGTCGACACCCTGGTCGGCTACCTCGCCGTACCGGGCGCGGACGGGACGCCCACCGTCGAGGCGCTGCGGGCCCACCTCGCCGAACGCCTGCCCGCGTACATGATTCCCGGCGCCTTCGTGACGCTGCCCGCCTTCCCCCTCACCGCCAACGGGAAGGTGGACCGGCGCGCACTGCCCGCGCCCGGCACCGCGGGCCTGGCACCGGCCCGGTCGTACGAGCCGCCGCGCGGCCCCGTCGAGACGGCGCTCGCCGAGATCATCGGGCAGGTGCTGGGCCACGAGCGGGTCGGCGCCGAGGACAACTACTTCTCGCTCGGCGGGGACTCCATCCGCTCCCTCCAGGTGCTGGCCCTCGCCCGGGAGCGGGGCATGCGTTTCGCGGTGGTCGACCTGATGCGCCACCAGACGGTCCGTGCCCTCGCGCCCACCGTGGTGGTGCGGGACGCGGCCCCGTCCGAGGCGCGGGGGCAGGGCCCGTACGAGCCGTTCTCGCTGCTCGCCGACCGCGACCGGGCGGCGCTCCCGGACGGTCTGGAGGACGCCTACCCCATGACCAGGCTCCAGGCCGGGATGCTGTTCCACAGCGACCTGCCCGCCGCCGGCGGGCGGATGTACCACAACGTCGCGTCCTACCACGTGAAAGCCCCGTACTCGGAGCGTGCCTGGCGGCGCGCGGTGGCGTCGGTCGCCGCCCGCCACGAGATGCTCCGTACGTCCTTCGACCTGAACGGCTTCGGGGAGCCCCTGCAGCTCGTCCACCGCGGGGCCCGGCCCGAGATCACCTTCGAGGACCTCGGCGGCCTCGACCCCCAGGCCCGGGAGACGGCCGTCGCGGCCCGCTACGCGGCGGAACGCGGCCGCCCCTTCGACTGGAACAGCGCCCCGCTGATGCGCCTGCACGTCCAGCGGCGCTCGGACGAGGACTTCCAGCTCTTCATCGCGGAGCACCACGCCGTCATGGACGGCTGGAGCGAGCGGTCGCTGTTCACCGAACTGAGCTCCTGCTACGTGGACTTGTGCTCGGCGGAGCCCACCGACGGGACGGGCGACCCGGACGCGACGGGCGGAGCGGGCGAACCGGGCGGGACCGGCGAACCGGACGGAGCGGGCGACCCGGGCGGCGCCGAGCCCCCGGCGCCGCCGGCCGCCGGCCCCCGGTCGCGCTTCGCCTCGTTCGTCGCGCTGGAGCGTGCGGCCCTCGCCGACCCGGCCCAGCGGGCCTTCTGGACCGAGCGGACGGCCGGCGCCACTGTCGCCCGTCTGCCCCGTCCCGAGGCCCGGGGTGGCCCCGCCCGGATGGACTGGTGCCTGCGGCCGCTGCCGGCCGGGCTCCAGGAGCGACTGGCCACCGTGGCCGCCGGGCTGGGCGTGCCGCTGCGCACCGTCCTGCTCGCCGCCCACGTGCGCGTCATGGCCGTGCTCGGCGGCAGCGACGACGTGACCACCGGAGTCGTGCACAACGGGCGCCCCGAGGAGGTCGACGCGGACAAGGTGATCGGGGTCTTCCTCAACACCCTGCCGCTGCGGGTCGACTTGGACGCCGCCGGCCCGACCTGGCGCGAACTCGTGCGGCACATAGCCGAGTCGGAGGTGGCCGTCCACGAGCACCGCCGGTTCCCGCTCGCCGAGATCCTGCGCACGACCGGCGGCACACCGCTGTTCGAGACCTTCTTCAACTTCACGCACTTCCACATCGAGCGCGACGGGCCCGCCGACGCCGCGTTCGCCGTCCTGGAAGAGACCGGTGAGGCCGGCACGGACTTCGCCTTCGGCGCCGAGTTCTCCCGCACCCCCGACGGCGGACTCCTGGAACTCGGCCTGCGCTTCGACGCGGCGCAGTTCTCCGCCGGCCAGATCGCCGAAGTGCACGGCTACTACACGGCCGCCCTCCAGGACCTGGCGGACGCCCCGGACGGCGACGTCCGCGGCCGCGGGCTGTTGTCCGCGGCCGAACTGGACCGTTACGCGCAGTGGAACGACACCGCCCGCGCCTACGACCGCCCGCACGTCCTGACCCGGCTGATCGAGGCGCAGACCCGCGCGACCCCCGACGCGCCGGCAGTCCGCTTCGAGGGCGCCCAGCTGAGCTACCGGGCCCTGGACGAGGCCGCCGAGCGGCTCGCCGTCCGGCTGCGGGCGGCCGGGGCCGGCCCCGGCTCCTTCGTCGGGCTGCTGCTGGACCGTTCCCTGGAGCTGCCGGTCGCGCTGCTCGCCGTGCTGAAGTCCGGCGCCGCGTACGTACCGCTGGACCCGGAGCACCCCAGGGCCCGGGTGCTGGCGCTGGTCGCCGAGGCGGGGATCGGGGTGGTGGTGGCCGACGAGCGGTGGGAGGAGCCGCTGCGCGCCGCCGGGGCCACCGTCGTCCGCGCGGACGACGGCGACGGCACCGAGGACGCACACCCCACGGGCGGCGCGGACGGCCGGATCGGCGGCGTCGACCGCCTCGCGACCGGGCCCGTACGGCACGCCGCGCCCGAGGACCCGGCGTACATGATCTTCACCTCCGGCTCCACCGGCAAGCCCAAGGGCGTCGTGGTCTCGCACCGGGCGATCGCCAACCGGCTGCTGTGGATGCAGGAGGAGTACGGCCTGCGGCCGGGGGAGCGGGTGGTGCACAAGACCCCGTACACCTTCGACGTCTCGGTGTGGGAGCTGTTCTGGCCGTTGCTGACCGGCGCCACGATCGTCGTCGCCCGTCCCGGCGGCCACCGGGAACCGGTGTACCTGGCCGAGCTCGTCCGCTCCGAGTCCGTGACCACGGCACACTTCGTGCCCTCGATGCTGAGCGTGTTCCTCGACGACCCGCGGGCCGTCGAGGGGGCCGCCGGCCTCACCCGGGTGGTGTGCAGCGGGGAGGCGCTCGCGCCCGAGGTGCGGAACCGGTTCCTGCGACTGCTTCCCGGGGTGGAGCTGCACAACCTGTACGGTCCGACGGAGGCGGCCGTCGACGTCACCTCCTGGCACTGCCGTCCCGACGGCGGCGACACGGTCCCCATCGGCCGGCCCATCGCGAACATGCGAACCCACATCCTGGACTCCCGGCTCGCCGAGGTCCCCCTGGGGGTGACGGGCGAACTGATGCTGGAGGGCGTCGGTCTCGCCGAGGGCTACCACGGCCGCCCCGATCTCACCGCGGAACGCTTCATACGGCGCACCGCCCCCGACGGGACGGTCCGCCGCCTCTACCGCACCGGCGACCTGGCCCGGTACCGGGCGGACGGCGCCATCGAGTACGCGGGCCGCACCGACCACCAGGTGAAGATCCGCGGACTGAGGGTGGAACCGGGCGAGATCGAAGCCGCCCTGGCCGAACACCCGGAGGTGCACGCCTGCGCCGTCCTGGCGCGCGGCGAGCGGCTCGTGGCCTACGTCGTCTCGCCCGACGGCGCCGCGGACCCGGCGGAACTGGCCCGCCACACCGCCGACCGACTGCCGCAGTACATGGTCCCGGGTGCCTGGGTCCGGCTCGACGCCCTGCCGCTGACCGCCAACGGCAAGCTCGACCGCGCCGCCCTGCCCGATCCGGACCCCGCGGACGCCCGGGGCGGGAGGCTGCCGGCGCCGCCCCGCGACGAGACCGAGTCGCGCCTGGTCGGTATCTGGGGGCAGCTCCTCGACACCGGCCCGGTCGGTATCCACGACGACTTCTTCGCCGCCGGCGGCCACTCCATCGTCGCCCTGCGGCTGATCGGGCGGATCAACCGGGAGTTCGGCGAACGCCTCGGCGTGCAGGCCGTCATGGAGCACCCCACGGTGGCCCGCCAGGCGGCGCTGCTGCGGGACCGACTCCGGGGCGCCACGACGGACCAGGTGGTGCGCATCGAACCCGACGGAGACCGCGACCCGCTCTTCCTCGTCCACCCGATCGGCGGCCACGTCTTCTGTTACCGCGCGCTCGCCGGCGCCCTGGGTCGGGAACGGCCCGTCTACGGACTCACGGCGCCGGGGCTCGCCCCCACCGCCGGGGAAGCCCCGGACACGACGCGGGACGCCGGGACCGCCTCGGTCGAGGAGCTCGCCGCGGCCCACGTGGCCGTCGTGCGCCGAGTCCGCCCGGCCGGCCCCTACCACCTGGCCGGCTGGTCCTTCGGCGGACTGCTGGCCTACGAGATGGCCGCCCAACTGCGGGCGGCGGGCGAAGAGGTGGCCACCCTCACCCTCCTGGACACCGCCTATCCCGAGCCGGACCGGGTGCCCGAGGACGACACCGTCCTCCTGGAGTGGTTTCACGAGGACCTGGCCCGCTCCGCCGGCGTCGACCCGGGGGAGGAGACGCTGTCGGACCTGCGCACCGCCCTGTCGGCGCGGACGACCGCGGCCGGACGGATCGGGGCGCTCGCCGAGCAGGTCGCGCGGAGCGACATCGCGCCCGGTGTGGACGCGGCCGAACTGGCCCGGTACTACACGGTCTTCCGCACCGGTCTGCTCGCCGCCGCCCGCTACCGCCCCCCGGTGTACGCCGGTCCCGTGCACTTCCACCAGAGCGCCGGCGGCGCCGCCGACCGCGCCGCCGAGCGGTGGGCCACCCGGGTGCCGGACGGCTTCACGTCGTACGAGCTCCCGACGGACCACTACGGGATGATGCGGCTCCCGCACGCCGCCGACATCGCGGCGGCCGTCCGCGCCGCGCTCGACGCCGCCGACGCCCGCTGACCCTCCGCGACCCGCCGGGGCCGCGCGGGGCGCGCGCCCGCCCGGCCCGCATCCCCGCGCCCCGCCCCCTTCCCGACAGCCGCCCGCGGCGCACCCGCGGGCGGCCCTCCCGCCGTGCCATCGCACCGGACCGAACAGAACGGAACCCCACCACGTGACGAGCGAAGCCCCGGGACCCACCGCCGCGCTCAGCGGCCGCATCCGCAGCGGCCCGAGCGAACTGCTGCACGACGAGGTGCTGGCCCCGCAGTTCGAGTTCGAATCCCGCCACCTGTTGCACCACTACGTCGCCATCGAGAAGACCCTCACCGCCGAGTACGCCCGGATGGACCTGGTCACCACCGACGAGGCCCGGGACATCGCCGTCCGCCTGGACGGGGTGGGGGCCGACACCCTGACCGCCGAGCCGGGCGCCAACATGTCGGACATCGCCTTCGCCCTCGAACGCCACGTCGAGGCCGGGCTGTCCCGTCCGGTCGTCAACTGGCACGTGGACCGCAGCCGCAACGACCTTCAGTCCTGCGCCCAGGTGATGTACGGACGCGACCAACTCACCGGATTCGCCGATGCCTTGACGGAACTCTTGGCGGTGACAATGGAGTTGGCCGAGGCCACCTGCGATCTGCCGATGCCCGGCTACACGCACTTCCAGGCCGCGCAGGTCATCACCCCCGGCTTCTACCTGGCCGCGGTCGCCGAGCACCTCCTGCACACCCAGCGCCGGCTGGTGCGGACGTACGACGGCATCGACGCCTGCCCGCTGGGCGCCGGCGCCATGGCCGGACAGGAACTGCCCTGGGACCGCGACCGGATGGCCCGGCTGCTGGGCTTCACCCGACCGCAACCGCACGCCCTGACTGCGGTGGCCTCACGCCGCTGGAGCGCCGAGCTGACCGGGGAACTGAGCCTCCTCGGCACCGCCCTCAGCCGCTTCGCCACCGACCTGCTCACCTGGGGCGGCAGCGAATACGGCTTCATCGAGCTGCCCGACGAGCTGTCCGGCATCTCCTCCGCGATGCCGCAGAAGAAGAACTACCCGGTCCTGGAACGCATCCGGGGGCGCACCGCGCACCTCGCCGCCTTCCACTTCGACGTGCTGCTCGGCCAGCGCAACACCCCCTTCTGCAATCTGGTCGAGGTCTCCAAGGAGGCCGGCACCCACCTGCTGAACGCCTTCGACTCGGCGCACGGCACCGTCCGCCTGCTCACCGAGGTACTGCGCAGGACGGCCTTCCGCCCCGACGCGATGCGCGCCGTGTGCGAGCGCGAGTTCCTCGGCGGCTTCAGCCTGGCCAACGCCCTCACCCTCACGGAACAGGTGCCCTGGCGCACCGCACAGGTGATCGCCGGCAAGTACATCGTCCTCGCCGCGGCGGCCGGCGCCGCCCCCGCACCCGGCGATCCCGACCTGCTCGCCGAGGCCGCGGCCGCGCACGGCGTCGCCCTCACCGCCCCCAAGGCACTGCTCGACGCCGCCTTCGACGTGGACCTCGCGCTGGAGCGCATGGTCTCCGCCGGCTCGGCCCGCCCCGCCTCGGTACGCGAACTGCTCGAAGTCCAGCGGGACGAACTGCGACTGCTGCGCGCCGACTGGGCGCGGCGCGCCCGCGCGGTGCGCGCCGGCGCCGAGGAGAGGGACCGGGCGCTGTACGGAGCGGCCCGGCCGCAGGACCGCGAGATCGCAACGGAGGAGGGCGACGATGCCGTCGGCGACGACGTACAGTCCGGGCACTGAACCGGGCTCGCCCGCACCCGCCGTCGGCCACGCCTTCGGCACGTTCGGGGAACTGCTCCAAGGGGCCCTGCCGGAGCCCGACGGGGACTTCCTGGTCACCTTCCCGCTGGCCCGCTGGGCCACGGCCACCTTCCGCCACCGGCCCGGACAGCGCGGCGTGCGCGTCCACCCCGCCCACAAGGGCAAGTCCCGACGCGTCGCCGAGACGGTCCTCGCCTCGCTCGGGGTCGAGGGCGGCGGGCTGCTGGAGATCGGCGGCGGGCTGCCCGAGGGCAAGGGGTTGGCCAGTTCCTCCGCCGACCTGGTGGCGACCGTGCGGGCCGTCGGGGCCGCCTTCGGCCGCTCCTTCGGCCCGGACCGCACCGAGGCGTTCCTGCGCGGCATCGAACCGGCCGACGGGGTGATGTACGACGAGATCGTCGCCTTCCACCACCGCGAGGTGCGCCTGCGCCGCAGGCTCGGGGTCCTGCCCCCGCTCACCGTCGTCGCACACGACGAGGGCGGGCAGGTCGACACGGTCGCCCACAACCTGCGGGCCCGGGCGATCGGACCGGACGAACGGCGCGAGTACGCGGTGCTGTTGGACCGGCTCGCCGCCGCGATCGCCGGGGCCGACCTGCCCGAGGTGGGCGCGGTCGCCACCCGCAGCGCCGAGATGAACGCCGCGCGGCGGGCCCGTTCCGGCTTCGGTGACCTGCTGACCGTGTGCCGCGAGGTCGACGGCCTCGGGCTGGTGCTCGCCCACAGCGGCACCATGCTCGGCGTCCTCCTGGACGCGGGCGACCCGGAGCTGTCCGCGAAGACCGACCGGATCCGGACCGCCTGCGCCCCCCTCGGCGGTGAGGTGTCCGTGCACCGCTCGCTCGGAGCCGGCGACCGCTGGACCCCGGCCCTCGGGGAACCCGGACCGGCCCTCCCAGCGGTCCCCACCGCCACGGCGCCGTCCGCGGCGCTCCCCCCCGCTCCCCACCGCCTTACCGAGCTGGAGACCTGACCATGCTGTTCGACACCGTCACCGACGCGATAGGCCGGACCCCCCTGGTCCGGCTCCGCCTGGGCGAGGCACGAGGGGTGGAGGTGTACGCGAAGCTGGAACTGCAGAACCTGTTCGCCATGAAGGACCGCGTCGCCCGCAACATCCTCTTCGAGGCCCGCCGGCTCGGCGTCCTCGCACCCGGGGCCCCCGTCATCGAGAGCTCGTCCGGCACCATGGCCCTGGGCGTGGCGCTGGTCGGCCGGGCGCTCGGCCACGAGGTCCACATCGTCACCGACCCCCGCATCGACCCCGTCACCCTCGCCAAGCTGCGCGCCCTGGGCTGCCGGGTGCACATCGTCGAGGCGATGACCAGCCACGGTTGGCAGAGCGCCCGCCTGGAACGGCTCGCCGAGCTGATGCGCGACCTGCCGGGCGCGTTCTGGCCGCAGCAGTACACCAACCCCGACAATCCAGGTGCCTATCGCGGGCTCGCCGCCGAACTGATCGAGGACCTCGGCGACTTCCACGTCCTGGCCGGCGCGGTCGGCAGCGGCGGCTCGCTGTGCGGCACGGCCCGCGCCGTCAAGGAGACGCTGCCGGGGCTGCGGGTCGTCGGCGTCGACTGCGTCGGCAGCGCCCTCTTCGGCCAGCCCGACGTACCCCGGCGCCTGCAGAGCGGACTGGGCAACAGCCTGCTGCCGGCCAACCTCGACCGCCCGCTCGTCGACGAGGTGCACTGGCTCAACGACCACGAGGCGTTCGCGGCGGCCTGGGACCTCGCCCGCGAGCAGCAGATCTTCGGAGGCAACACCTCCGGTTCCGTCTACCGGGTCCTGGGTGACCTCGCGGAGCGCGCCGAACCGGGTACCCGCATCGTCGGCATCCTGCCCGACCGGGGCGACCGCTACGCCGACACCGTGTACGACGAGGCACACTGGACCGCCCACGCCCTCCGGGAGGTGCCGCGCGCGACCCGCCCGGCCACCGTCCCCGCCGACACGATCGCGCACACCTGGTCGCGCCGGGACTACGAGGCGCCCGCCGGAATCCGGCGACACCTGTTGTTCGTGGAGTCCAACACCACCGGCACCGGCATGATGGCCCTGGACCTGGCCCGCGAGACCGGCTGCGTACCCGTCCTGCTGACCGCGGACCCGGACCGCTACCGGGGGCTCGACGCCACCGGCGCCGAGGTGGTGCGCTGCGACACCAACTCGGCGGTCGCCCTGCGCACGGCGGTCCAGGAGCGCTTCCGCCGCGAGGAGATCGCCGGCGTCACCACCACCAGCGACTTCTACGTACCGGCCGTGGCGGCCCTGGCCCGCTGGCTCGGCCTGCCGGGCAACCCGGAGGAGGCCATGGTCGTCTGCCGCGACAAGTCCGCCCTGCGCGCCACGCTGGAGGCCGCCGGCGTGCGCCAGCCGCGGTACGCGATCGTCCGGGACCCGGCGCGGATCGCCGACGCCGTGGCCCGCACCGGACTGCCCTGCGTGGTCAAGCCCGCCGACGACTCAGGTTCCAACGACGTCCTGCTCTGCTCCGACGAAGGCGCCGCCGCCGCCCAGGCCGCCCGCATCCTCGCCGTCACCACCAACGTCCGCGGCATGCCGACCGCGGGCACCGTACTCGTCGAGGAGTACCTCGACGGGCCGGAGTACAGCGTGGAGATGTTCACCTGGGACGGGCGCACCGAGTGCGTGGGCATCACGGCCAAGTCCGTCACCGGAAGCCCGCACTTCGTGGAGCACCGGCACCTGTTCCCCGCGCCGCTCCCGGCCGGGGTGGCGCAGCGGATCACCGAGACGGTGACCGCGGCCCTCGAAGCGGCCGACGTCCGCCTCGGCGCCACCCACACCGAGGTGAAGCTGACGCCCGAGGGGCCCGCCGTCATCGAGATCAACCCCCGGCCGGCCGGCGGCATGATCCCCGAACTGGTCCGGCTGGCCACCGGGGTACGGCTCCTGGAGCAGCAGTTGAGGGTGGCCGTCGGGCTGCCGCCCGAGCTGAAGCCCGCGCACACGGGCCACGCCGGCATCCAGTTCCTGCTCGCCGACGCCGACGGGGTCCTGGAGGACGTCGAAGGCGTCGAGGCGGCGGCCCGGAACGAGGACATCGAGGCCGTCACCGTCACCGCCGCCCCCGGCGCCCGGGTCCGGCGCGCGCGGAACGCCGCCGACCGGCTGGGGCACCTCATCGCCCGGCACCCCGAGGCGCGGGGGGTCACCGAGGCCCTCGACGCCGCCCGCAGCCTGGTGCGCCTGACCGTGGGCCCCGCGCCCCGTCCCTGACGACGCGCCCCGCCCGCCCCCCCCGGTTCCCTCCTGCCCTGCCTTTCCTCCCGCCTTACTTCCGATCCCACACACCTTGAGGTGACTGCCATGAGCAACCCCTTCGAGAACGACCAGGCCTCCTACACCGTCCTGCGCAACGAGCAGCTCCAGCACTCCCTGTGGCCGGCCGCCCAGCCCGTCCCCGCGGGCTGGACCCCGGTGCACGGACCCGACGGACGCCAGGGCTGCCTGGACTACGTCGAGCGGAACTGGACCGACATGCGGCCCGCCTCGCTGATCGCCGCCCTCTCCGGGAACGCCCCCCGGTGACCGACCACGAAACCGTCCTCCGCACGCTGTTCGAGGAAGTCCTGGGCCTGCCCGAGGTCCACCCGGCGCAGAGCTTCACCGGCCTCGGCGGCGACAGCATCCAAGCCATCCAGGTCGTCAGCCGGGCCCGCCTGGCCGGCGTGGTCGTCACCACCCGCGAGGTGCTGCGCAGCGAGAGCGTGAGCGCCCTCGCCGCCGCGGCCCGGACCGACGACCGGGCCGGCGGGCAGCGCGGGCCGGTGGAGCCGCCGCGACGCTTCGGCCCGCTCGCCCCCACCCCGATCATGGAGTGGCTCGGCGAGCTGGACGGCCCCGTCGACAGCTACAACCAGTCGCTCGTGGTCCGGACGCCGGCGGGCTTCGACGCAGCCGCGGCCGAAGGCGTCGTCCAGGCCCTGCTCGACACCCACGACGTGCTGCGGCTTCGGCTGCCCGAGGGCCTCGCGACGCCGGTAGCGGCGGCCGAGATCCCCGAACCCGGGACGGTGGCCGCCGCCGGGCTCGTCCGGCGGGTGGACGCCCGAACCGTCGCCGACGAGGACCTGCCCGCCCTGACGCGCCGCCACATGCGGACGGCCCGGAGGCTGCTCTCGCCCCGGGACGGGGCCGTGCTGCGAGCCGTACTCCTGGACCGCGGCGCCGAACGCCAGGGCCGCCTCGCCCTGGTCGTCCACCACCTGGCCGTCGACGGGGTGTCCTGGCGCATCCTCCAGGACGACCTGCGCACGTGCTGGGCGGCCCTGGCCGCGGGCGCCGACCCGGCACCCGACGCGGTGCACACCCCGTTCGCGCACTGGGCGGACCTGCTGCGCGCCGAAGCCACCTCGGGCCGCCGGATGGCCGAAGCCGCCCACTGGGAGGACGTGCTGCGCACGGCCCCCGCCCCGCTGGCCGGCGTGCGCGAACCCGGTGGCCTCGACCCCGAGGCCGAGCGGAACACCCATGTGCTCACCCTGCCGCCGGAGTTCACCGGCCCCCTGCTGACGGCCGCCCCCGGCCTGGTCAACGGCACCGTCAACGACGTCCTGCTGACCGCGCTGGCCCTGGCGGTGTTGAGCTGGCGCCGGGCACTGCCCGGCGGCGCCCGGGAGGACGCCGCCCACGACCCCGCCGGCGGGCGCGTCCTCGTCGACGTGGAGGGGCACGGCCGGGAGGACGTGGTCGACGGGCTGGACCTCTCCCGGACCGTCGGCTGGTTCACCACCGTCTACCCGGTCGGCCTCGACCTGGGACGGACCGACCTCGCCGACGCCCGCGCCGCCGGCCCCGCCCTGGGCGCCGCCCTGCGGCTGGTCAAGGAGCAGCTGCGCGCCGTACCCGACAAGGGCATCGGCTTCGGGCTGCTGCGCCACCTGAACACGCGCACCGGCCCCGGACTCGCCCGGCGCGGCATCCCCGAGATCGGCTTCAACTACCTCGGCCGCTTCCCGATGGGCGACGACGGGGACTGGTCCGCCGCCCCCGGGCACGCCTTCGCCCTCGACGACGCGGACGAGGGCTTCCCGATGGCCCACGCCGTCGAGGTCAACGCGGCCGCCCACGAGGGACCCGACGGACTGACCCTCAGCGCCACCTGGACCTGGGCCGGCAACGCCTACCCGGGGGACCGCGTCCGCGCCCTCGCCGAGGAGTGGTTCGCGATGCTGCGGGCCCTGGCCCGCCACACCACCCGGCCCGGCGCGGCCGGACTGACCCCGTCCGACGTGTCGCTGGCCGACATCAGCCAGGCGGACCTCGACGCCTTCGAATCCGAGCTCGGAGAACTGCTGTGATCCCTCTGTCCCACGCCCAGCAACGGCTGTGGTTCCTCGGCCGCGACGGCGAGGACGGCGCGCAGTACAGCATCCCCGTGGGGCTGCGGCTGCGCGGCACGCTCGACCGCGACGCGCTCGGCGGCGCCCTCGCCGACGTCACGGACCGGCACGAAGCGCTCCGCACGCTCTTCCCGGACGAGGGGGGCCGCCCCCGGCAGGAGGTGCTCGCCGCCGGCGCCGCCTGGCCGGACCTGGCCGTCACCCCTTGCGCCCCGGGGGAACGCGAGCGGCTCGTCGCCGCGGCCCTGCGGCAGCCGTTCGATCTCGCCGCCGAGATCCCTTTGCGCGCCCACCTGTTCGCCCACGGGGACGAGGAGCACTACCTGCTGCTCGTCCTGCACCACATCGCCGGGGACGGCCGGTCCCTGGACCTCCTGGTCCGGGACCTCGCCGCCGCCTACACCGCCCGGGTCCGCGACGAGCACCCTGAGTGGCCCGAATTGACCCTCCAGTACCCGGACTTCGCGATCTGGCAGCGTGAACTGCTCGGGGACGCCGGTGATCCGGCGTCCTTGCACTCCCGGCAGCTCGCGCACTGGACCCGCGTCCTGGAAGGACTGCCCGAGGAACTGGAGCTGCCGACCGACCGGCCTCGGCCGCCCGTCGCCTCCCACCGCGGAGCGCTGGTGACCGCGCTCCTCGACCCCGCCCTGCACACCGCGCTCGCGGACCTCGCCCAGGCCCGTCGGGCGACACCGTTCATGGCGGTGCAGTCCGCCTTCGCCGCCCTGCTCACCCGGCTCGGCGCGGGCACCGACCTCCCGCTGGGCTGCCCCGTCGACGGACGGGACGACGAGGCCCTGGACGATGTCGTCGGTCTCTTCGTGCACACCCTAGTCGTCCGCGCCGACACCTCCGGCGACCCGACGTTCGAATTGCTTCTCGACCGGGTGCGCGACGCGGTCCTGGACGCCCACGCGCATCAGGACGTCCCCTTCGAGGCCCTGGTCGAACGGCTTAACCCGGCCCGCTCCGCCTCCCGGCACCCGCTCTTCCAGGTCGCCGTCGCCGGACAGCGCGGCGCGGGTCCCGACCCCGAACTGCCGGGCCTGAGCACGCGGGTGGAGGCGGTCCGTACGGCGACCGCCAAGTTCGACCTGACGCTGGAGGTCGACGAGCGGCGCGACCCCGCCACCGGGGCCCCCGCCGGGATCCGACTGGCCCTGGAATACGCGGGCGACCTCTTCGACGCGGCCACCGCGCAGGGGCTCCTCGACCGGCTGGTACGGCTGACGGCCGCCGCCGTACACGACCCCGCCGCGCCGATCGCGGCCCTGGACGTCCTCGCGCCCGAGGAACGCGCGGAACTGCTGGAGGGCCGCCCGACCGGGCCCGCGCGGCCGCGGGACGACCGCTCGACCGTGCACGGGCTGTTCGCCCGGCGGGCCGCGGAGCACCCCGGTCGCACCGCCGTGGTCTGCGTCGACCGCGAGGCCACCTACGGGGAACTCGACCTGCTCTCCGACGCGGTCGCCGACCGCCTGGAGGACCTGGGGGTGCGCCCCGGCGACGCCGTCGCCGTGCTGATGGAACGCTCCGTCGAGCTGATCGCCGCCTGCCTGGGCGTGCTGAAGGCCGGCGCCGCCTACCTGCCGCTGGACGCGCGGGCCCCGCGGGCACGGTCCGCCGCGGTCGTGGGCGGGGCCGGCGCCGCCGTACTGGTCACGGACTCCGCGCGACCCGACGCCGAACTCGTCGAGGCCCTCGGCGTGGGGCGCGTGCTGCGGCCCCATCGGGGTACGGAGCCCGTCCGCTCCGCGCGCACCGCCGCCCGCGGCCCCGGCCACGCGGACGCCCTCGCCTACGTGATGTACACCTCCGGTTCCACCGGCACCCCCAAGGGGGTCGCCGTCCCGCACCGCGAGGTCGTCGCCCTCGCGCGGGACAGCCGCTGGCACGGCGGCGCCCACGAGCGGGTGCTGTTCCGCTCCCCGCACGCCTTCGACGCCTCGACCTACGAACTGTGGGTGCCGCTGCTGAACGGCGGACTGGTCGTGGTGGCCCCGCCCGGGGACCTGGACGTCGCGGAACTCGCCCGCCTGATCGCGGACCGGAAGGTCACCGGCACCTTCCTCACCGCGACCCTCTTCAACGTGCTGGCCGACGCGCACCTGCCCGAACTGGCCTCGCTGCGCGAGGTGATGACCGGCGGCGAGGCCGCCTCGCCGCCCATGGTCCGCCGGGTGCGCGAGGCCTGCCCGGACACCACCGTCACCAACGCCTACGGGCCGACGGAGACCACCACCTTCTCGGCCACCTTCCCCATCGCGCCCGGCCGGCCGGTCCCCGAGGGCCGCGTCCCCATCGGCCGGCCCCTGGACGGCACCCGGCTGTACGTCCTCGACGACCGGCTCGACCCCGTCCCCCCGGGGGTCGCCGGCGACCTCTACATCGCCGGCAGCGGTCTGGCGCAGGGTTACCTGGGCCGCCCCGCACTGACGGCG
This sequence comes from Streptomyces sp. A1136, assembly GCF_004795055.1. Lineage (GTDB taxonomy): Bacteria > Actinomycetota > Actinomycetes > Streptomycetales > Streptomycetaceae > Streptomyces. The sequence goes on along the minus strand of NZ_SSBJ01000005.1, from coordinate 181,408 downwards.
GAACGCTTCGTGGCCTGCCCCCACGGGCCCGCGGGGGAGCGGATGTACCGCACCGGCGACCGCGCCCGCTGGAACGCGTCCGGAGAGTTGGAGTACCTCGGCCGGGCCGACCGGCAGGTCAAGATCCGGGGCCTGCGCATCGAACCGGGCGAGATCGAGAGCGTGCTCGCGGCGCACCCCGCGGTGGGACAGGCCGCCGTCACCGTGGTGACCGGCCCCGCCGGACCCGCACTCGCCGGTTACGCCGTGCCGGCCGACGGCGCCGAGACCCCCGACGCCGCCGCACTGCGCGAACACCTCGCGGCGGCCCTGCCCGACTACATGGTGCCCGGCACGATCACGCTGCTGGACCGCTTCCCCGTGACGCCCAACGGCAAGATCGACACGGGGGCGCTGCCCGCTCCCGGCCCCGCGGCCCCCGACCGGGCCCACGTGGCCCCGCGGACCGAGACCGAGCGCGTCCTGTGCGCCGTGTGGGAGTCCGTCCTCGGCTACGAGCGCATCGGCGTCCGCGACAACTTCTTCGACCTCGGCGGCCATTCGCTGCTCGCCACCCGGCTCCTCGCCGAGGTCCGCTCCGCGCTCGGTACGACCGTGGGCATCCGCGCGTTCTTCGCCGCGCCGACGGTGGAGCGGATGGCGGGGGCCCTGGCCGCGAGCGCGCCGGGCACGGAGGGCGCGCCGACCGACGAACCGGCGGTGGTCCGCCGCCCCCGCCGCCCGCAGACCGGCTGACCCGACCGGCCGGCCCTTCCCCCGAACCGTCCCCCACCCGCACCGCACCGTCCCGCACCACGGAGGAACCGCCATGAACCACCCATCGACCGAGCCGTCCGCCGACTCCGCCCGGTCCCGCGTCGAGGACGTGCTGCCGCTGTCCCCGCTCCAGGACGGCATCCTCTTCCACTCCCTCTTCGACGAGAACGAACGCGACGTCTACGTCGCCCAGTTGCTCCTCGAACTCGGCGGGCCCCTCGACGCCGGCCGGCTGCGGGCCGCCGCCGACGGCGTCCTCGCCCGGCACGCCAACCTCCGCGCCGGCTTCCTGCGCCGCGCCTCCGGCGAACCCGCCCAGGTGGTCCGGCGCGACGTCCACGCCCCCTGGCGGGAGGAGGACTTCTCCGCCCTCGACGGCCCCGCCCTGCGCCGTGCCCTCGACACCCTGCTCGCCGAGGACCGGGCCCGCCGCTTCGACCTCGCCCGGCCCCCGCTGTTGCGCCTCACCCTGATCCGTACCGGTCCCCACAGTCACCGGCTGCTGCTGACCTACCACCACATCCTGATGGACGGCTGGTCGTGGCCCGTCCTGGTCCGCGAACTGCTCGCCGCCCACGACGCCGGCCCCGACGCCCCGGCGCCCGCGCCCGTCACCCCCTACTCCGCCTTCCTGCGCTGGCTCGGCACCCGCGACACCGAGGCCGCCCGGGCCGCCTGGAGCCGCTCGCTGGCCGGCCTCGCCGGCGGCACCCGGACCGCGCCGGTGTCCGTGCCCCCGGGCTCCGTCCTCCCGGACCGGGTGGAGACCGAGCTCACCGACACGACCACCGAGCGGCTGGGCGAACTCGCCCGCGCCCACAGGCTGACCCCGGGCACCGTGCTCCAGGGCGCCTGGGCCCTGCTGCTCGGCCGGCAGATCCGCTCCGAGGACGTGGTGTTCGGCGCCATCGTCAGCGGCCGCTCCCCGGAGCTGCCCGGCGTCGCCGACATCGTGGGGCTGTGCATCAACACCGTCCCGGTGCGGGTGCGGATCGACCCCGCCGAGCCCCTCGTCGACTTCTTCGGACGCCTCCAGGAGGAGCAGGCCGAACTGATCGAGCACCACCACCTCGGCCTCGCGGAGATCCAGCGCCTGGCCGGGGCGGGCGAACTCTTCGACTCCTGCGTCGCCTTCCAGAACTACCCCGTCGACGCCGACGGACTGGCCGCCCTCTCCGCCGGCGACCTCCGGGTCGTCGACGTCGACCCCCACGACGCCGCCCACTACCCGCTCACCCTGACCGCCGTCCCCGGCGACCGGCTGCGCCTCCAGATCGACTACCGCCCGGACGTCTTCGGCGCGCGGGACGCCCGGGCGATGCTCGACCGGCTGGTCCGCCTCCTGGAGGCCGCGATCGGGGAGCCGAACCTGCCCGTCGGCGCCCTGGACCTGCTCTCCGCCGCCGAACGGCGACGGGTACTGGTGGAGTTGAACGACACCACCTGCGACGAGGACTACGCCGAAGTGGTCGAGCGGGTACGGGAGCAGGCCGAGCTGGACCCGGGAGCGACGGCCGTGACCGACGACCGCGGCCGGGAGATCGGCTACGCCGGGCTCGTCGCCCGCACCGACGCGCTCAGCCTGCGGCTGCTCGACGCCGGCGTCGGCGCCGGTGACCTCGTCGCCGTCCTCAGCGAGCCCACGGCCGCCGTTCCCGTCGCCCTGCTCGGCATCCTGGGCGCGGGCGCCGCCTACGTACCGCTCGACCCCGAGGGCCCCGTCGGTCGCACCGCCGACCTGCTCGACGCGGGCGGGATCGGCTGGCTGCTGGCCGCACCCGCCCAGCGGGAACGGGCCCGGGAGATCGCCGACGCCTGCGCCGGAGCCGTCCGCGTCCTGACCCTGGCGGACGCGCAGGACGCGCAGGACACGGCCCCGGCGGCGCGCGCCCCCCTCGCGGGCGGCCCCGACGCCCTCGCGTACGTCTGCTTCACCTCCGGCTCCACCGGCAAGCCCAAGGGCGCCATGGTGCACCGGCGGGGCATGAACAACCACCTGCTCGCCAAACTGGACGACCTGGAACTGACCCCCGGCGACCGGGTGGTGATGAACGCCCCGCTGACCTTCGACATCTCCGTCTGGCAGATGCTCGCCCCACTGATCACCGGTGGCCGGGTGCACCTCGTCAGCCGGGACACGGCCCGGGACCCGGCCGTGCTGTTCGCCGACGCGGCGGACCAGGGCATCACCGTGCTGGAGACGGTGCCCTCCTTCGTCCGCGCGGCGGTGGACCTCTGGGACGCCGGGGCGGTCCCGCCCGAACTCCCCGACCTGCGCTGGTTCATCGTCAACGGCGAGGTCCTGCCGCCGGAACTGTGCGAACGCTGGTACGCCCGCCACCCGGACGCGGCGATCGTCAACGCCTACGGCCTCACCGAGTGCTCCGACGACAACACCCACGCGTTCATCGGCCACGACGTGGGCGCCCAGCTCGAACACGGACGGCTGCCCGTCGGCCGGCCGCTGCGCAACAACCGCCTGTACATCCTCGATCCCGGCCTCGCCCCCGTGCCGCCGGGCGTCCCCGGCGAACTGTTCATCGCGGGGACCGGCGTGGGCCCCGGCTACCTGCGCGATCCCCGCCGCACCAGCGAGCGCTACGTACCCGACCCGTTCGCGGCCGAGCCCGGCAGCCGGATGTACCGCACCGGCGACCTCGCCCGACTCCGTGCTGACGGCCAGCTCGACTTCCTCGGTCGCCAGGACCACCAGGTCAAGATCCGCGGCAACCGGATCGAGCTCGGCGAGGTGGAGACGGCGCTGCGCGGCGTGCCGGGCGTCACCGAGGCGGTGGTCGCCGTCGACCGCGACCACGCCGGGCAGCAGCGGCTGATCGCCTACTACACCGGCTCGCCCGCTCCCGAGGAGGTGCGTTCCGCCCTGGCACTGGCCCTGCCGAACTACATGGTGCCCGCCATGTTCCTGGCGCTGCCCGCCTTCCCGCTCACCACCAACGGCAAGCTCGACCGCAAGGCCCTGCCGGACCCGGCCACCGTGGCCCGGCCCGCCGGCCGGGCCCCCGCGACCGCTGCCGAGCAGACGGTCTGCGCGATCTTCGCCGAGGTGCTGGGCCTGCCCGGCGCCGGCCCGGACGACGACTTCTTCGCGCACGGCGGGCACTCCCTGCTCGCCACCCGCCTCATGGGTCGCATCCGCAGCGAATGCGGTGTCGAACTGACCATCCGGGACCTCTTCGAGACCCCCACCCCCGCCGGACTCGCCGGTCGGGTCGCCGCCGCCGGGGCGACCGGCGCGGCGGCGCCCGCCCGCCCCGCCCGTCCCGTGCTGCGCCCCCGCGCCCGGGACCACGCCTGACCGGCCGCGCCACCCGTCCGACCGCCCGACGGCCGGGGCCCGCGGGCCCCGGCCGCGAGCCACCCGTACCGACCTGGAGAGACCATGACCCGGACCGAGCCCCCCGTACCGCTCAGCATCGCGCGGCAGGCGGCCCTCACCCCCGAAGCGACCGCGGCACGCGGGCCCGAGGGCGAGCTGACGTACCGCCTGCTCGACCGCCGGGCGCGCGCCCTGGCCCGGGAGCTGCGGACCGCCGGCGCGGGCCCGGAGGACACCGTGCTGCTCGGCGTGCGCCGGGGCCCGCACTGGGCGGTCGGCGTCCTCGGCATCTGGTACGCGGGCGCGGCGCTGCTCCCGGTGGACCTCGACGCCCCGGACGAGAGGCTCCGTACGCTGACCCGCGCCGCCGACACCCGGTACGCGGTCGCCCCCGGCCACCTAGCGGCAGCCGTCCTGCAACGCCGCTGCGGTCGCGAGCTGTTCTGGGCGGACACCGGCGGAGGGGCTCCGGAGGAAGCGGAGCGGACCGAGCTGCCCGAGCCGGTGCGGTGCGATCCGGACTCGCTCGCCTACGTGCTGTTCACCTCGGGGTCGACCGGGCAGCCCAAGCCCGTCGCGGTGGCCCACCGGGGGCTCGCCGCCCAGAGCGCGGTGCTGGCGGAGCGCTATGGGCTGACCGCGGCGGACCGGGTGCTGCAGTTCGCGGCGCCCGCCTTCGACGTGGCGCTGGAAGAGGCGCTGCCCACCTGGTGCACGGGCGGCACGGCGGTCTTCGTCGAGGACAACGTCCTCTCGCCCGCCGAGCTGGAAACCTTCCTGGCCGAACGCGGGGTGAGCGTGGTGAACCTGCCCACCCCGTACTGGGCCCAGTGGGCGAAGGATGTGGAACGCAGGCCGAGGCCCCTGCCCGCGGCCTTGCGCCGGGTGGTCATCGGCAGTGACGCCGGACGCACCGCCGACCTCAAGCGCTGGGCCGCCGCGGGCGGTCCGCCCGTGGTCAGCTGCTACGGCCTGACCGAGTCCACGATCACCGCCACCTCCTTCGAGGCCGGACCGGAGCGGCTGTCGGCCTTCACCGGCGACGAGGTCATCCCGCTGGGCACCCCGCTCGCGGGCGTGCGGGCGTACGTCCTGGACGAGGCGCTGACCGAGGCGCCGGTCGGATCGACGGGCGAGCTGTACCTGGCCGGCGACTGCGTGGCCCGCGGCTACCACGGACGGCCGGCGCCGACCTCGGAACGGTTCGTCGCCGATCCCTTCGCCGCGCTGCCGGGCGGGCGCATGTACCGCACCGGCGACCGGGTCCGGCGCGCGGCGGACGGCACGCTGGAGTTCCTGGGCCGCGCGGACGACCAGGTCAAGATCCGCGGCTTCCGGGTGGAGCTCAAGGAGGTCGAGGCGGCGGTCGCCGCCCACCCCGACGTCCTCGACGTGGTCGCCCGCGCGGTGCGTGACCGCGGCGAACCCCAGGTGGCGGCCTACGTGACGGTCGTGCCGGACAGCACGCTCGACGCGGCGGGGCTGCGCGGCCACCTCGCCGACCGGGTGCCGGGACATCTGATTCCGGCCCATGTGGTGGTCCTGGCGGAACTGCCCCGCACGCCCGGTGGCAAGCTCGATCCGCGGGCCCTGCCCGCACTGCCCCGCCCGGCCGCCGCCGCCCCCGCGTCCCGCTGACCCGATATCCCCGACCCCTCCCCTTCGGAAAAGGAACCCCAGGTGTCCGTCCCCGCCGCGCGACCAGCGTCCGCGTCCGTGTCCCCCTCAGGCTCCGCGGCCGAGCCGCCCGCCCTCGAACGCCGGCGGCGGCGCGACTTCCGCCTGTTCATGTCCTCGCACATCTGCAACGAGCTGGGCAACAGCATCACTTACGTGGCGCTGCCCCTGATGGCGGTCCTCACCCTGCACGCCTCCGCGATGGAGGTCGGCCTGCTGGCCGCGGCCGAACAGGCCGCCTTCCTGCTGCTCGGCCTGCCGGCGGGGGCGTGGGTCGACCGGATGCGCCGGCGCGGCGTGATGATCGCCGCCGACCTCGCCCGCACCGTACTGCTGGCCGGCCTTCCCCTCGCGTACGCGCTGGACCTGCACTCCATGCCGCTGCTGTACGCGGTGGCCCTGCTGCTGGGTTGCGCCCGGCTGTTCGGCGACGTGGCCGACCAGAGCTACCTGCCGACCCTGGTAGGGGAGTCCACCCTGATCAGCGGCAACTCCAAGTTGGAGACCGTGCGTTCGGCCGCGGAGTTCAGCGGGCCCGGTGTCGCGGGCCTGCTCGTGCAACTGTTCGGCCCGGTCGGCACCCTCGCCGGGCAGGCCGTCACCTCGCTGGCCTCCGCCGTCCTCCTGGGGAGGATCGGGGTGAGGGAGGAGCGACCCGCCCCGGCCGGGCGGCGCCACCTGCTCCGCGACATCCGCGAGGGCCTGGCCTTCGTACTGGGACACCGGGTCCTGCGGCTCATCGCCTTGAGCACGGCCTCGGTGAACCTCTTCCTGAGCGGGATCTTCGCCGTCGAAGTCCTCTTCCTCACCCGGACCGTGGGGCTGGCGCCCGCGGCGGTCGGCTGGGTGCTCACCACGGCCACGGTCGGCTCGCTGCTCGCCGCCCTCGTCACGGAACGCCTGACGCGCGCCGTCGGGGCGGCCCGGCTGACCTGGCTGTCGCTGCTGGTGACGATGCCGTTCGGGCTCCTGCTGCCGTCGGCCGGGAACGACTGGCGCATAGCGCTGTTCGTGCTGGGATCACTGGTCCAGTCGGCCGGGGTCACCGTGTACAACATCTGCCAGGTGGCCTACCGGCAGACCGTCTGCCCGCCGCACCTGCTCGGGCGGATGACGGCCACCATGCGCTTCCTGGTGTGGGGGGTCCTGCCGATCAGCGGTGTGCTCGCCGGCGTCCTCGGTGAACTGTTCGGCGTCCGGACCGCGCTGTGGATCTTCGCCGCGGCGCTGTCGGCGGCCCCCCTCGTCCTGGTGTGCTCGCCGCTGCGGCGTATGCGCGAGTTCGAGGAGCGGCCCCCCGTCCCCGCCTCCGCTCAGTAGCCGAAGCCGTAGCCGAGTTGGAACGCCAGGTGCGTGAGCTGGGTGCGGTTGACGGCCCCGGTCTTGCTGCGCAGCCGGCGCAGATAGGTGTCCACGGTGTGCGGACTGAGCCCCATCCGGCGGGCGATGATGCGGTACGTGTCCCCCTGCGCGAGGTACGCGAGGACCTCGCGCTCGCGCGGGGTGAGGGTGACGGTGTTCACGGCGGTGTCGGGCACGGGGTTCTCCGGTGGTGTGGGGTGGTGCGGGGCGGTGAGGGGACGCGGTGAGAGGCGTACCCGCCGTCCGGACGGGAGCGTCGCACCGGCGGCCCGGTGTGAAATCCCGTCATTCGGCCGGCCGGTTGCGGCCCTCGGCGGGGTCGCGCCCACCGCGTAGGCTCCGGGTCGCGAGGTCGGTGCGGTCCGGGTCGGGGGCGCCGGCGGAGGCGCCGACTCCGGCTGGGACAAAGGGAGTCCGCGGTGGGGGAGGGGGCGCATCGCGTTGCTCCTCGGGTCGTTCGGACGCGTGGTGACGGGGCGGCGGGACCGCCGCGTTCCGTAGGTACAGACTTTCGTCTTGACTATCCTGGGGCCAGGGGGCGGGCACCTCACCAAAATGCCTGGCAGCAAAGCGACCCGGGGTAAAACGTGCAAAATGGTGCAAGTGTGGATGCCGACCTGGTGCCCGATCTGGAGGACGCCGACCTGGACGTCTACGGATGGGTGCTCGAACACCGGAGCCTCGAAGTGGACGCCATCGCCTCCGCGACGGGCCGCGACCCGGAGGAGGTCCGCCGCAGCACGCAGCGGCTGCGCCGGGCCCACCTGCTCCACACGTCCGCCGACGACGCCTCGGTCGCCTTCGCCGTCGCGCCCGACACCGCCGCGTCGCAACTCGTCGCGCCGCTGGAGGTGCAGATCCGCGAGCGCGAGCGGATGATCAGCGGGATCCGCGCGGAGCTCGGCCGCTTCGAACCGCACTACCTCCAGCGGCGCTCGACGGGCGAGTCCCTGGAGGTCCTGGAGAACCTCCAAGACGTCCGAGGCGCTCTCAACCGTGCCTCGGACGCCTGCGTCAGGGAGATGCTGACCTCGCAGCCGGGCGGCGGCAGCCGGGTGCCGGAGGCCATGCAGGAGGCGCTGCGCCGTGACGAGGCCATGCTGAAACGCGGCATATCCATCCGCAGCCTCTACCACCACACCGCCCGGTTCAACGGCCCCAGCCAGGCCTACGTCGCCGCGGCCTCGGCCCTGGGCGCGGAGTACCGCACGGCGCACGAGTTGTTCGGCCGCCTGATCGTCTTCGACCGTGAACTGGCCTTCATCCCGGCCCAGGACGGCAGCTGGGGGGCGGTGGTCATCCGTGAACCCTCCACCGTGGCCTACCTCTGCGCGATCTTCGAGCAGACCTGGGACCTGGCCACGCCGTTCTCCAACGCGGCGGGCCAGGGGCTTGAGGAAGTGGCCCGCGAGATCCACGAGACGATCATCAAGCTGCTCGGCGCGGGCCTGAAGGACGAGGCCATCGCCAGGAGGCTCGGCATGTCCCTGCGGACGGCGCGCCGACACATCGCCGACATCATGGAGGAACTGGGCGCGGGCAGCCGCTTCCAGGCGGGGGTCGCGGCGGCCATGCGCGGGCTGCTCGGCGCCGGCCCCGACCTCGTCGCACCCGACCTCGCCGCCGCGGAAGTGCCCGAGGGGTGACCCCCTTCGGCGCTGGAGTCCCGGTCGCGCGAATCCGGGAACGCGTTTTCGTGTCTGGTGCGCGTCCCGCCCCGTGCCGGATGCTTCCCTGATGAGAGCCGTGAGCTGACGGTCCGTCGCCCGCGAGCCGTGCCGGGAGGCGGCCTACGCCCCACAGCGGCCGATCGGCGCGAGTCAAGGGACGGGTACATGGACATGCCGGACGAAGGATCCACGGGGTATTGGTCGGGGCGTCGCCCCGTGGACGAACCGGCGGCGCTGCACCTGCGGGAGCTGGGCCTCTTCCTGTCGGTCCACCTCGGGCGCGCCCCCGGCATCCTGTGGCCCGAGAACGACCATCCCGCCCTCGTCGAAGGGCCCGGGGAGTGTGATCCGGAGCTGATCACCGACCAACTGGGCCTGCTCACGGCCGGGCTGGGCTGCCTGACCGGGCTTTCGGCCCGTACCGTCGCCGTGGACACCGTGGACACCGTGGACACCGTGGACACCGCGGGCGACGAGGGGGACGCCGCCCACGCGGTCCGGCCGGGCGCCGACACCGGCGACCACCTGTTGGTCCACCAGATCACGGGCGCCGCGACCTGGCGGCTGTCCCGTACGCGTGCCGCGGCGGACACCGAGCCGGGCGCCCCCGCGTCCTTCGCGTGCCGGCTGCGCCCGGGGGAGGTGCTGTACGTCCCGGCGTACTGGTCGCGCCGGGCCGAGTTCACCGCGGGCGTGCGCTACGCCGTCACCCGGCTCCGCGACCCGGCGCTCTGAGCCGCCCGGCCCGTCGGCCCGGTCGGTCGGGCGAGCCTGCGGGTGCACGTACAGGGAGGGGCCGCCTCGACGAGGCGGCCCCTCCCTGTACGTGCACCCCCGCTGGTCGGGCGGGGTGCGGGTCAGCCGCCCCAGGAGCTGTCGGTGGGGGTCTTGCCCCGTTCCGCGCCCGTGTTGGTCGTGCTCCGCACGATCACGTGGTGCGGGGCGGGGGCGGGAGCCTCCGCCGTGGCGGCCGGGTCGGCCGGGCCGGTGTCGGCCGACGCCGCGCCGGCCGGCACGAGGAGGGCGACAGCCGTGACGGTGACGGCCAAAAGGTAGCGCTTCAGCATTGGGTTCCCCCCAGGAAGGTGGTCTGGTGGTGACGCGGTCCTCCTCGTGGGGGAACCGCGCCGGTCGTTGTCCTGCGAAACCAACTCTGCCGCCCCCGGGGGGCGCTGAGGCCGCGATCAAGCGTTCATCAAGCTGCCTGGCGTTAAGGTGAGGGGCGGCAAAACACATCGAAACGGGATGAACTTCTCAATGGCTCGAAGCCGGGACGGGTGCCGCAACCGCGACCTTGGCCCGTTCCCGTTCGGGCCCGGCCGAAACCGGTATGTCCAGTTGGCGCCACACCCGTAGCACCAACGGCGCCAGCGTGACCCCCAGGTAGACCGCCCCGGTCGCCACCAGCGACCAGGTAAGCCCCCAGTGGTCCAGCAGCACTCCCGCCCCGAGCATGCCGAGCGGGGTGGCCGCGAGGGCGCACGCGACGAGCAGGCCGAAGACCCGCCCGCGCACGTCCCGTGGAACCCGCTCGTACGCCACCGACATCATCAGCGGCCCGACGACCCCCGATCCGATCCCGGAGAGAGCCAGCAGCGCCAGCAGCACCCCCGGCGCCGGCTCGGCCGCCAGGGCGGCGCACCGCACCGCGCCCACCAGCACGAAGGCGGCCACGAACAGGGCCCGACGCGGGGCGCGGTGGCCGATCCAGCCGAAGAGGGCCGCGCCCAGCAGGGCGCCCGCCCCGATCGCCGTGACCATCGCCCCGAACAGGGAGCTGCTGTGCAGCACGCGCGTGCCGTACGCCGGGTAGAGCACTCCGTTCAGCGCTCCGTCGAGCGCGTTGGTGACCAGCAGGACGGTCGTCATGGCCCGCAACAGCCGGTCGTCGCGCAACCGCGTCCAGCCCGTGCGCAGGTCCCGCAGATACGAGGACGCCCCCCGGCCCCCGTCGTCGGTCGCCGCCGCCGGGCGGCCCCCGCGGGCGGCCGGTACCAGCAGGGCCACGAGCAGGGCGCAGACCAGCATCGCCGCCACGTCCGCGCACAGGGTCCGTACCGGCCCGACGGCGGCGATGAGCAACCCCGCCAGCGGGGCGCCCGTCATCATGCCGATCCGGCGGGCTCCCTCGACGGCGCTGGTCGCCCGCTCCGCCGTGACGCGGGCGCTCTCCATCGCCCCGGTCAGCAGGAGTTGCTTCCCGGTGTCGGCGGGCCCGCGCGCCGCGCCCACGACGAAGACCAGGCAGACCAGGGCGGGCAGCGGCAGCGCGTCCCGGGCGTGCAGCAGCGGGACGAGGGCCAGGGCCGCGGCGGTCAGCACGTCCGCGCCGGTGCTGACGGCCCGCGCGGGCAGCCGGTCCACGACGGGGCCGGCGAGCACGGCCGAGCACAGCAGCCCCAGCATCTCCGCCGCGGCCACCAGCCCGGTGCGGGCGCCGCTGCCGGTGCTGTGCAGGACGAACCAGGGCACGGCGATCAGCGTCATCGCGATGCCCAGGGAGGAGACGCCGGAGACGGCCACCAGGGTGAGCAGGGGAAGCAGCCGCCTCGGCGACTGGGCGGATTCGGCCGGGGGCTCGGCCGGCGTGGGCGGATTCATGGCGTTCTTCGGTCCTTCCTTCGCGCGCCGCGGCGCCCGGGTCCCGGGGTGACGGGGAGCCGGGCGCCGCGGTGTCCGCCGGTCGGCGGAGCAGTGGGACACCGGATCGGTGGGTCGGTGGGTCGGTGGGGCGGGTGGTCAGCCGGCCGTGGCCGCACGCACGCTGCGCGGGCGCATGTCGGTCCACACGCGGTCGATGTGCGCCAGGCACTCGTCCTTGCCGCCCTGGAAGCCCTGCGCGTGCCAACCGAGCGGGACGGGACGGTCTGCCTCCCAGAGGGAGTACTGCTCCTCGTCGTTGGCCACCACGAGGAACTGCTGGGTCGTCGAGTCGTTCATGGCTGTTTCTCCTTGTACGCGGGCACGGCGGGTGCCGTGCGGGTTCGTGAACGGGACAGGTGTTCGGGACAGGTGTGAGGCGATTCGGATCAGATCAGAGGGGCAGGACCCCGCCGAGGGCCCGGGCCACCACGTCGGCGTGCGGGGGGTCCATCACGGTGTGGTGGTTGCCCGGGACCACGGCGTGGCGCAGGGCTCCGCCGGTGCGCGGGCGCCAGGGTTCCGGGTCCACCAGCGGGGTGGCGAGTTCGTCGTGGACCTCGGCCACCGTCCACAGATGGACGTCCGTGTCCAGGACGGCTTCGGTGCGGTACGCCGCCGACGCGGCGCCGTTGGCCTCCGCGACCCGCAGCAGGCGGCGCAGTGCCTCCGAGGCCGAACCTCGGGGGAGGCTGCCGTCCTCGCGACCGCGCCGGACCAGCGCGTCGAGGAGGGCGTCCTCGTCGAGCCCGCGTGCCTCGCCGGCGTCGAGCCCGGCGGCGATCCCGTACCTGAGCAGGTCCGGATCGCCCGCCGTGGCGTCCGCCCGGGGCACGGGACCGGGAGCGGCCGTGTCGACGAGGCCGAGGAAGGCCACGGTCTCCCCGGCGGCTTCGAGGCGGGCCGCCATCTCGAAGGCGACCGTACCGCCGAAGGACCAACCGGCCAGCAAGTAGGGGCCGCTCGGCACCTCCTCCCGTACGGCGGCGAGGTAGCGCTCGGCCATCTCCTCGACCCGCTCCAGCGGCGCGTCCGGGGTGTTGTAGCCGACCGACTCCAGCCCCAGGACCCGCCGGTCGCCGGCGGGGGCGGCGGCCAGGCCGCGCACCAGGTCCCGGTAGCAGACGACGTCACCGCCGCGCGGGTGCACCAGGATCAGCGGAGGTCGCGCCGGGTCCCCCTCGGCGAGCGGGACCAGCAGCCGGGCGGCCGCCGCGGCCGCCTCCGGGAGCGCCTCGCAGAGCAGTTCCACGGTGCGTCGGCGGAACAGCAGGTTCAGCGGCAGCTCCACCCCGAACTCCCTTTGCACGGCGCCCATCAGTGTGAAGGCCTTGAGGGAATGGCCGCCCAGGTCGAAGAAGTCGTCGCGGACACCGATCGGCGCCACTTCGAGGACCTCCTCCCACAACCGCGCCATCCGCAGTTCCACCGCGTCGCGCGGCGCCACCCGCGGCGTCCGGTCCGCCGTCGCCGCCGTGGCCGAAGGAGTGGGCAGGGCCCGCCGGTCGAGCTTGCCGTTGGGGGTGAGCGGCAGCCGCTCCAGCGCGCTCAGCACCCTCGGGACCATGTACTCGGGCAGTTCCTCGCGCAGGAAGTCGCCGAGCGCCCGCAGGTCGCCCTCGGCGTCCCGCCAGGTCACGTAACCGGCGAGCACCGCGTCGACGCCTTCGCCGTGCACGGCCACGGCCGCCGCCAGCACCAGCGGGTGACCGGCCAGCGCGGCCTCGATCTCGCCGAGCTCGATGCGGTGGCCGCGCACCTTGACCTGGCCGTCGGCCCGGCCCCGGTACTCCAGGTCCCCGTCGGGGAGCCGGCGCACCAGGTCTCCCGTGCGGTACAGCCGGCCGCCCGGTGTGTACGGGTCGGGGACGAAGCGGTCGGCGGTCAGTGCGGGCCGGCCGTGGTAGCCGCGGGCCACCCCGTCCCCCGCGATGAACAGCTCGCCGAACACGCCGACCGGAACCGGCCGCATCCGCTCGTCCAGAACGTACAGCCGGGTGTTGGCGAGCGCCGAGCCGATGGGCACCGCCCCCTCGCCCGCCGGGCCCGACAGCTCGTGGGCCGTGGACCAGACCGTCGTCTCGGTGGGCCCGTAGACGTTCCACACCGTGCCCAGGGCCGCGCGCATCCGCTCGGCGAGCGCCGACGGCAGCGCTTCGCCGCCGCACAGCGCCCGCACCGCCGGGGCGCGCCAACCCGTCTCCATCAGCTGGTGCCAGGTGGCCGGGGTGGCCTGCACGACGGTGGCGGCGCAGGCGTGCAGTTCCCTGCCCAGCAGGACTCCATCCCGTGCCGTCTCCCGGTCCACGACCCGCACGGCGGCGCCGGCGGCGAGCGGTACCAGCAGCTCCAGCACGGCGATGTCGAAGGAAGCCGTGGTGACCGCGGCCACCGTGTCCCCCGGGGCGAGGGCCAGCCGGCGCGTCATGTCCCGGGCGAAGTTCGCCAGGGCGCGGTGGGGCACCATGACCCCCTTGGGGCGACCGGTCGACCCGGAGGTGTAGATGGCGTAGGCGAGGTGCTCCGGGTGGAGCGCGGCCGGCGCGGGGGCGCCGACGGGGCCGGCCGCGCCTTCGGTCGCGAGGAGCGCCTCCAGGTCGACCACCCGCACCCCGTCGGGCGTCCGGAGCCGGGCGGCGGCGTCGCCGGAGACCACCAGCACCCGCGCCCCGCTGTCGGACAGCATGTACTCGACCCGGTCGGCCGGGTACTCCGGGTCCACCGGCACGTAGGTCCCGCCCGAGCGCAGTACGCCCAGGAGGGCCGCGGGCAACAGCACCGAGCGCTCCACGCAGACCGCCACGGCGGAGTCCGGACCGACCCCGAGCCGGGTCAGTTCCCCGGCCAGCCGCCCGGCGGCCGCCCACAGGCCGCCGTAGTCCAGGCTCCGCAGGCCGTCGTCGACCGCGGGCGCGGCGGGAGTGCGCGCGGCCCGCTCCCCGACGAGTTCGTGCAGCGGCCGGTCCGCCCCCGCCTCGGCGGTGTCGTTCCACTCGTGCAGGACCCGCTGCTCCTCGGCGTCGCCGAGCAGGGCCAGCGAGCCGACCGGCGCGTCCGGTGCGTCCGCCGCGGCGGTGAGCAGTTCCAGCAGGGCGTCCGTCATCCGGGCGATGGTCTGCCGGTCGTAGAGGTCGGTGGCGAACACCGCCTCCCCGTGCAGCTCGCCGTCCTCCTCGGAGAAGTACAGCGACAGGTCGAACTTCGAGGCGCCGCTCGCCAGGGCGAGGGGTTCCGCGGCCAGACCCGGCAGCGCCGGCGGGGCCGCGGCCTCCTCGTTCAGCACCAGCATCACCTGGAACAGGGGGTTGCGGCTGAGGTCGCGCTCGGTTGGGCCTCCTCCACCAGCCGCTCGAAGGGGACGTCCTGATGGGCGTAGGCCCCCAGGCAGGTCTCGCGGGCCCGGCCGATCAGCGTCGCGAATCCCGGATCGCCGGACAGGTCGGTGCGCAGGACCAGGTTGTTCACGAAGAAGCCGACGAGCGGCTCCAGTTCGCTGCGGTCGCGGCCCGCGATGGGTGAGCCCACGGCCACGTCCAGGCAGCCCGACCAGCGCGAGAGGAGTGCCTGGAAGCCGGCCAGCAGCACCATGAAGAGGGTGGCGTCGTGCCGGCGGCCCAGCGTGCGCAGCCGCTCCAGCAGCGGAGCGGGCACGGTGAAGGGCAACTGGTCGCCGCGCCCGGAAGGGGTGGACGGCCGGACCCGGTCGGTGGGCAGGTCCAGGGGGGCGGACCCGGCCAGGCGCCCGCGCCAGTAGTCGAGCTGCCGCGCCAGCAGGTCGCCGGTCAGCCGCTGCCGCTGCCAGGCCGCGAACGCGCCGTAGGAGACGGCCAGTTCGGGGAGCGGTTCGGCGTCGGCCTCGGTCCGCGCACGGTAGGCGGCGAAGAACTCCTGCCAGAAGACCGCGACGGACCAGCCGTCGAAGGCGATGTGGTGGGCGACGATCACCAGCAGGTGCTCCCGCTCGGCGACCCGGACGAGCCGGGCCCTCAGCAGGGGTGCGGCGGCCAGGTCGAAGGGCCGGCCCGCGTCGGCCGCGGCCAGTTCGAGCGCGCGCTCCTCGGCCGTCCGCGCCGGGTCCTGCCCGGCGGCCCGGGCGGGGTCCGCCGTGGTGAGGTCGGTGAACTCCGGGGAGAACACCTCCGGCGGCTCCACGACGAGGCGCGCGTCCTCCACACCGCCCCCGCCGGCTTCGATCCGGGAGCGCAGCACTTCCTGGCGGGTGACGACGTCCCTCAGCGCCCCCAGGGCCGCGGCGGTGTCGAGCGTCCCGCTCAGCCGCATCGCCCCCGGCATGTTGTAGTCGGGCCGGCCGGGCTGCAGTCGGTCCAGGAGCCACAGGCGCTGCTGTCCGAAGGAGAGCGGTCCCGGCCCGGCGGCGGGCGCCGGGATCGCGGGCTCACCGCTGTCGCCCAGGCCCGCCAGGGCCCGCGCCAGGTCCCCCGCGACGGGGTGGCGGAACAGCAACTGCACGGGGATCTCCAGTCCCAGCAGGGTCCGCAGCCGCGAGATGGCCCGCGTGGCCCGCAGGGAATGGCCGCCGCGTTCGAAGAAGTGGTCGCGCATGCCCACGGGGCCGTCGTCGAGTACCTCCTGCCACACCTCGGCGACCGTCCGCTCCAGCGCGGTGCGCGGGGCGAGGTACGCCCGGGCCGGCCCACCCGTGCCGCGCTCCGGCGCGGGCAGCACCCGGCGGTCCACCTTGCCGTTGGGCGTCAGCGGGAGGGCGTCGAGCGCGACGAGCACCGAGGGCACCAGGGCGGCCGGGAGCACCTCGCGCACCGCGTCCAGCACGGCCCCCGGTTCGCCGGCGCTCCCAGGTTCGAACACCACGTACGCCACGAGCGCCTGGTCGGCGCCCTCGCCGTGGGCGGCGGCGACGGCGCGGGCCACGTCCGGGTGACGCAGCAGGGCGGCCTCCACCTCGCCCAGTTCGATCCGGTGCCCCCGGACCTTGACCTGGTTGTCCCGGCGGCCGTGGAACTCCAGGACCCCGTCGGAGCGCAGTCGCGCCAGGTCTCCCGTCCGGTACATGCGCGCACCGGGCGGACCGTAGGGGTCCGGCGGGTAGGCCTCGGCGGTGCGGCCCGGGTCACCCAGGTAGCCGCGGGCGACTCCCCGGCCGGCGATGAACAGTTCGCCGATCGCCCCGCGCGGGAGCGGTTCGAGCCGCTCGCCGAGGACGAGGACGCGGGCACCCGGCAGCGGGCGGCCGATGGGGATGCGGCCGCTGTCGATGTCGGCGTCCGTCACGACGTGGTAGGTGGTCGTGTTGGTGCATTCGGTCGGGCCGTACTGGTTGACCAGCCGCAGCCGTCCGGCCGGGCCCAGCGCGCGGGCCGCCCGGGCCAGTCCGGCCGTCAGCGCCTCGCCCGTGGTCATCACCAGCCGCAGGTCCGGGCAGGGCTCGGGGACGGCCTCGACCAGTGGGGCCAGCATCGAGGGCACGATCGACAGCAGCGCGGAGACCCGCTCGGCGCGCAGCAGCCGGGCCAGGGCGTCCGGGTCCGCGGCCTCGTCCTGCGAGGCCAGGACGACCCGCCCGCCGGTGGTGAGCGGGGCGAACAGGTCACGGACCGAGGGGTCGAAGGTGAGCGCGGTGCGGGCGAGCACGGTGTCCCCGGCGCCTATCGCGAAGGTGGCGGTCAGCGCCGCGAGGTAGCCGGTGATCGCGGCGTGCGGGACGGCGACGCCCTTGGGCCTGCCGGTCGATCCCGAGGTGTACAGCAGGTAGGCCAGGTGGTCCGGTCCGGCGAGGGCCGGCAGGTCCGCCGCGTCCGGGTCGTCCGCGTCGGCGGCGCCGTCCGTCGCCGACACCTCGTCCAGTTCCAGTACGGGCACGGAGTCCGGCAGTCGGGGCGTCACCTCCTCGGGCAGCCCGCCGGTCAGGAGCAGCCGGGCCCCGCTGTCCGCCAGTACCGTACGGATCCGCTCGGCCGGGTGGCCCGGGTCGACGGGGACGTACGCGCCGCCCGCCTTGAGCACGGCCAGCACGGCCACGACCATGCGGGTGTCGCGGCCGGTCATCACCGCGACCGTGGTCTCCGGGCCGATGCCGCTGTCCCGCAGCCTGCGGGCCAGCCGGTTGGCCGCCGCGTTGAGCCCGGCATAACTGGTGGAGCGTCCCGCGCAGCTCACCGCGGTCGCGGTGGGCCGCAGCCGGGCCTGCTCCTCGACCAGGGAGTGCAGGGTCGTCGCCGGGGCGTTGGTCTGCGGGGCGGCGGGGGAGTCCTCGCCGAGGAGGGCCGCCCGTTCGCCCACCGACAGCACATCCAGCCGGGACAGCGGGGCGTCCGGCCGGTCGGCGGCCGAGCGCAGCAGGCGCAGGTAGTGGGCGCCGAACCGCTCGGCCGTGCCGCGGTCGAAGAGGTCGGTGGCGTAGCTCAGGGTGCCCGTCAGCCCGCCCGGGTGCTCCGTCATGGCCAGGCTGAGGTCGAACTTGGCGGTCCCGTTGGCGGTCTCGACGGTCTCCACCCGCACCCCCTCCAGCGGCAGCGCGTCCGGCTGCTCGGGGTGGAGCTGGAAGAGCACGTCGAACAGCGGGTTGCGGCTGAGGTCGCGCTCCGGCCGGAGCTCCTCCACCAGCCGGTCGAAGGGCACGTCCTGGTGCTCGTACGCCTGGAGCGCGGTCTCCCTGACCCGGCCCAGCAGCGTGCCGAAGGCGGGATCGCCCGACAGGTCGGTGCGCAGGACCAGGGTGTTGACGAAGAAGCCGATCAGCGGCTCCAGTTCGGTACGGTCGCGGCCCGCGATGGGTGAGCCCACCGCGACGTCGTACTGCCCCGTGTAGCGGGCCAGCAGCGACTGGAAGCCGGCCAGCAGCACCATGAACAGGGTGGCTCCGTGCTCCCGGGCCACGGCGCCCAGGCGTGCGGCCAGCTCGGCCGGCACCTCGAAGGACACGGTGTCGCCGGCGCCGGAGCGGCCGGCGGGACGCGGCCGGTCGGTGGGCAGTTCCAGCGGTGCGAGCCCCGCCAGCCGGGTGCGCCAGTGGGCGATGCCCCGGTCGACGGCGCCGTCGGCCAGGCGCTGCTGCTGCCAGTGCGCGAAGTCCCCGTACTGGACGCGCAGCGCGGGCAGGGCGGGCCGTTGCCCGCGGCTCAGCGCCGCGTAGGAGCGCGAGAGCTCCTGCCACAGCACCGGCATCGACCAACCGTCGCCGACGGTGTGGTGCAGGACCAGCACGAGGAGGTGCTCGTCGGCGGCCGTCCGCACCAGCCGGGCGCGCAGCAGCGGCGCCGTCGTCAGGTCGAAGGGGGCGGCCGCGTCCGCGTGCGCCAGCCCCAGGGCCCGCGAGCGGGCCTGCTCCGGGGGCAGTTCGCCGAGGTCGGTGAGCAGCGGGACGAACACCGCCGGCGGCTCGACGGCCTGTACCGGGCCCAGGGGCCCCTCGGTGATCCGTGAGCGCAGCACCTCGTGCCGTTCGACGACGGTGCGCAGGGCGTCGAGCATGGCGGCGGTGTCGAGGTCGCCGTGCAGTCGGGTGACGACGGGGATGTTGTAGTCGGGACGTCCCGGTTGCAACTGGTCGAGGAACCAGAGGCGTTGCTGGGCGAAGGACAGCGGCGCCGGTGCGCCGGCGGGGCGCGGTGCGATCACGTCGGCGGCGGTGTCCGCCGGGTCCGCCTGCGCGCCCTCGCCGCGCGCCGGATCGAGGGCCGCGGCGAACGCTTCGAGCACCGGGTTCTCGAACAGCAGCCGCAGGGGGACGGCCCTGCCGAGTCGACCGCCGAGCCGGGACACCACCCGGGTGGCGCGCAGTGAGTGGCCGCCCAGGTCGAAGAAGTCGTCGTGGCGCCCGATGCGGTCGCGCCCGAGCACCTCGCCCCAGACCTCGGCGACGAGCTCCTCGGTGGCGGAGGCGGGAGCGGTGAACCCGGCCCGCCGCACGTGCCCTTCGGGCGGAGCGGGCAGCGCCCGGCGGTCCAGCTTCCCGTTCGGGGTCACCGGCAGGGCGTCCAGCACCACGATCGCGGCCGGGAGCATGTAGGCGGGAAGACGTGCGGCCAGGGCGCGGTGCAGGTCGTCGGGATCGGCGCAGGCGCCCGGCGCGGCCACCACGTACGCGACGAGCCGCTGCTCGCCGCAGGCGTCCGCGCGCACGACGACGGCGGCCTGCCCGACCTGTGCGACGCGCAGCAACTCGGCCTCGATCTCCCCGGGCTCGATGCGGAACCCGCGGATCTTGACCTGCTGGTCGGCCCGTCCCAGGTAGTCGACGGTGCCGTCGGGGAGGCGCCTGGCGAGGTCGCCGGTGCGGTACATGCGGGCGCCGGGCGGCCCGTACGGGTCGACGGCGAACTGGCGGGCGGTCAGCCCCGGCCGCCCCAGGTAGCCGCGGGCCAGGCCGGTGCCGCCGACGCACAGTTCACCGACCGCGCCCTCGGGTACCGGACGGCCCCTCTCGTCGAGCACGTACAGCCGGGTGTCGTCCAGCGGCGTGCCGATCGGGACGCGCCCGTCGACCCCGCGGCCCGCGCGGGCGTCCAGGGTGTGCCGGGTGGCGAAGGTGGTGGTCTCCGTGGGGCCGTAGGCGTTGGTCAGGAGGGTGTCGGGGGCCGCGGTCAGGGCCCGGCGGAACACCTCGGGCGAGGCCGCCTCGCCGCCCGTCCACACCTCCCGGACCTCGGTGAGGAGTTCCACGCACTCCTCGACGACCAGGTTGAACAGGGCGGCGGTCAGCCACAGGGTGGTGATCCCGTGCTCCCGGACGAGGTCCCTGAGGGCGGCCGTGTCGATCCGGCCGGGCGGGGCCACGACGACGGTGCCGCCGGCCAGCAGCGGCACCCACAGCTCGTACGTCGAGGCGTCGAAGGACAGCGGGGAGTGGGCGAGCACCCGGCGGTGCGCCGGTCCGAAGGCGGAGTCCCGGGCGAGCGCGGCCACATTGGCGTGGGTGACGGCGATGCCCTTGGGCTCGCCTGTCGAGCCGGAGGTGTACATGACGTATGCCAGCTGGTCCGGGACGCAGGACGCGATGTCCACGGCGGACCGGTCCGGCGCCGGCGCCGTCACGTCGAGCACCCGCACCCCGGCCGGCGCGGTCGCGACGGCCTCGTGGCCGGCCGTGGTTGGATCGGCGAGCAGTACCCGGGCGCCGGTGCGCTCCAGCATCCAGTGCAGCCGCTCGACGGGGAAGTCCGCGTTGAGGGGGACGTACGCGCCGCCCGCCTTCAGGACGGCGAGCATGGCCACCGGCACCTGCGGGGAGCGCTCCAAGAGCAGTGCCACCGCCGATTCGCGGACCACCCCGGACTCGACCAGCCGGGCCGCCAACGCGTCGGAACGCGCGTCGAGTTCGGCGTAGGTGAGCCGGTGCGTCCCGCACACGACGGCCACGGCGTCCGGGGAGGTGCGCACCCGGTCGGCGAACAGCTCGGTCAGCGTCGCCGGGGCGAGGTCGGCGCGCACGACGCCGTGCCCGGTGCCGACCAGCCGCTCGGCGGTGGCGGCGGAGGGCAGCAGCTCCGCGAGGGGGCGGCCCGGTTCGGCGGCGGCCGCGGCGAGCAGCTCCAGGTAGTGGGCGAGGACCTGTTCGGCCGTGGCCCGGTCGAACAGGTCGGTGTCGAAGACGAAGGAGCCGGTGCAGTCGTCGGCGCCCTCGGCGACGAACACGCTGATGTCGAAGAGGGAACCGCCGAAGTCGGCCGTCACCGCCTCGGCGCAGACCCCCGGCAGGCGCAGTCCGGCCGTCTCGTCCTGGGCGGACGCGAACATGACCTGCACCAGCGGGTTGCGGTCGCCGACCCGCTCGGGGCTCAGCCGCTCCACCACCCGGTCGAAGGGCACCTCCTGGTGGTCGTACGCGTCGAGGGTGACGCGGCGCACGCGCTCCAGCAACCCGTCGAAGCCGATCTCGCCCGACAGGTCGGTGCGCAGCACCAGGGTGTTGACGAAGAAGCCGATCAGCGGCTCCAGCTCGACCCGGTCGCGCCCCGCGACCGGGGTGCCCACCGCGATGTCGGTGCTGCCGCCGTACCGGCCCAAGGCGGTCTGGAAGCCGGCGAGCAGCGTCATGAACAGGGTGACGCCGTGGGCTTCGGCGAGCCGGCGCAGCCGCCGCGTCAACGACGGATCGAGGGTGAACGGCAGGCTCTGTCCGTCGCCGCTGCGACGGGTTGGACGCGGCCGGTCGGTGGGCAGCTCCAACGGTTCGAGACCGGCGAGGGAACGCTCCCAGAATCTCAACTGGCCGTCCATCAGCCCGTGTTCGAAACGCTCGCGCTGGAAGCGGGCGTACGCCTGGTAGTCGAGCGGCAGGGCCGGTGCGGGCAGCGGCCTTCCCTGGACCAGGGCGGTGTACCCGTCGGCCAGCTCCTGCCACAGCAGTCCCATGGACCAGCCGTCGGTGGCGATGTGGTGGACCACCAGCACCAGCAGGTGGTCCTCGGCGCCCAGCCGGATCAGCAGCGCGCGCAGCAGCGGGCCCCGGGCCAGGTCGAAGGGCTTGCGGACCTCCTCCAGGGCCAACCCGCGGGCCCGGAGCTCCAACTCCTCCAGCGGGCCCGCCCCCGGATCGAGGACCGGCAGCGGTACGGAGTCGGGTGCCGGCAGGACCACCGGGTGGGGCAGTCCGTCGCGCTCCTCGAACACGGTGCGCAGCGTGGCGTGGCGTTCGACCACGGCCGTCAGCGCCTGTCGCAGCGGCTCCGGGCGCAGCGTGCCGCGCATCCGCACGACCTGGGGGATCGCGTACCCGGAGCGGCCGTCGGCCATCCGGTCCGCGAGCCACATCCGCTCCTGGGCGAACGAGGCGACCGGCTCACGGGCCGGCGAACCGCTCCCGGCCGCCCCGGCGGTGCCGTCCGCCGCGGTCCCCGGGGCGGCCGACGGGTCCGTCAGCGCGGCCCGGACCCGGCTGCGCAGCAGCTCACGGGCTGCCGCGAGCCGGCTGTCGACTGCCGCCGGCACAGCCGCCGGCGAGCTCTCCTGGGTGGTCACGAGGTCTCTCCCTGGGATACGAGTGAAAGCGCTGCGTCGTCCGCCGTGGCGGCGATGTCGGCGAAGAGGGCCGTTTCGACCGCCGTGGCGAGGCCTGCGACGGTCCGGTGTTCGAAGAGGGTGCGCAGCGGCAGTTCCAGGCCGAGCGCCTGGCGCAGCCGGGCCGCGACCCGGGTGGCGCTCAGCGAGTGGCCGCCGATCGCGAAGAAGTCGTCGTGGCGTCCGATGTCCGTGCGGTCCAGGACCGCCTGCCAGACGTGCGCGACGAACTCCTCGGTCTCCCCGACGGGCGGTTCGTGCGCGGTGGGAGCGGCCGCCGACGCGGGCGCCGGCAACGCCTTGCGGTCGAGCTTGCCGTTGGGGGTGACCGGCAGCGCGTCGACCACGAGCAGCAGGGGCACCATGTACTCCGGCAGCGACCGCGCCAGTTCCGCGCGCATTCCCGCCGCGTCGAGCATCGCGCCGGCGGCCGGGACCACGTACCCGGCGAGCCTGCGCTCGCCCGGTACGTCCTCGCGGACCACCACCGCGGCGCTGCCCACCCCGGGCAGCCGGGCGAGCGAGGTCTCGATCTCGCCGAGCTCGATCCGGAAGCCGTGGATCTTCACCTGGTCGTCGGTACGGCCCAGGTACTCCACCGCGCCGTCACCGCGCCGCCGGACGATGTCGCCCGTGCGGTACATCCGGGAGCCCGCGGGTCCGAAGGGGTCCAGCGGGAAGCGCTCCGCGGTCAGTTCCGGTCGCCGCAGGTAGCCGCGGGCCAACCCGGCCCCGGCCAGGTACAGCTCGCCCGGCAGGCCCACCGGCACGGGGCGCCCCGCCGGGTCGAGGACGTAGAGCGCGGTGTTCCAGATCGGCCTGCCGATCGGCACCGGCCCCTCGTCCGCGCGCCGGCAGTCCCAGTGCGTGACGTCGACGGCCGCCTCCGTGGGCCCGTACAAGTTGTGCAGCGGCACGTCCAGTACATCGAGGAACCGGTTCTTCAGTTCCTCCGGCAGTGCCTCGCCACTGCACACCACCCGGCGCAGGGACCGGCACCGGCCGGCGCCCGGCTCCTGGGCGAAGACCGCCAGCATCGACGGCACGAAGTGCACGGTGGTGACCGCCTCGCGCCGGATCAGCTCGGCCAGGTAGGCGGGGTCCTTGTGCCCGCCGGGCTCGGCCACCACGAGCACGGCTCCCGTCAGCAGCGGCCAGAAGAACTCCCACACCGATACGTCGAAGCCGAACGGGGTCTTCTGCAGCACCCGGTCGTCGGCGCCCAGACCGTAGCGGTCCTGCATCCACAGCAGCCGGTTGACGATGGCCGCGTGTTCGACGACGACCGCCTTGGGCCGGCCCGTCGAGCCGGAGGTGTAGATCACGTACGCCGGATGCGAGGGCAGCGGTGTCCGCCCGGCGCACTCGACGCTCCCTCCGTCGGTGTCGGTGTTGTCGGTGTCGGTGTCGGCGGAGGCGTCGGGGCGCAACCGCACCGGCCCGGGGCCCGTCGGCAGCAGCGGCTCCACGTCCTCGGTGGTGATCAGCAGGACCGGCCGCGCGTCCGACAGCAGGTACGCCACCCGGTCCGCCGGGAGGGTCGGGTCGACCGGCAGGTACGCCGCGCCCGACTTCAGTACGGCCAGCAGCGCGACCACCATCTCCGTCGAGCGGTGCAACGCGACCGCCACGATCCGCTCGGGACCCGCCCCGTGCGCCCGCAGCGCCCCGGCGAGCCGCTCGGCACGCGCGTCCAACTCCGCGTACGACAGCCGCTCCTCGCGGAACACCGTCGCCGGAGCCCCCGGCGTGGCGGCCACCTGGCGCCGGAACAGGTCCACCAGCGTGGTCGCGGGCACCGGGACCGCGGTGTCGTTCCACTCCTCGATCAGCCGGTGCTGATCGGCGGAGAGCAGGTCGATCTCCCCGACCGGGGTCCCCGGCTCGTCGGCCGCGGTGACCAGCAGCCGCTCCAGCGCGTCCGCCACGCTGCGCGCGGCCCGCGCGTCCAGGACGTCGGGGCGGTGGTCCAGGTGCAGCCGCAGCCGTTCGCCCGGCAGGACGATGAGGTTGACGGTGTAGTGGGTGGCGTCCGAGCCGTCGACCTCCGTCAGCCGCACCCCGCCGACCGGCTCCCGCATCGACTCAAGGTCCAACGGGTAGTTCTCGACGACCACGGTGGTGTCGAACAGGGTGCCCAGCCCGGTGGCCCGCTGGATGTCGGCCAGCCCCAGGTGCTGGTGGTCCATCAGCCTGGCCTGCTCGTCCTGGAACCGCGTCAGCGCGGCGATCAGCGGCTCCGTCGGCCGTACCCTCATTCGGACGGGCAGGGTGTTGATCAGCAGGCCGACCAACTCCTCGATGCCGTCGAGGTCGGCCGTGCGGCCCGAGACGGTACCGCCGAAGACCACGTCGTCGCGGCCGGTCAGCCGGGACAGCAGGACCGCCCAGGCGCCCTGGACGACGCTGTTGAGGGTGATGCCCGCGGACCGGGCCCGCTCGGTGAGGCGCCCGGTCAGCCCGCGCGACAGCTCCAGCGAGATCCGCTCGGGCAGCGCGTCGAGCCGGTTCGGGTCGGCGGCCCCCAGCAGGGTGGGCTCCTCCAGGCCGGCCAGGGCGGAGCCCCAGGCGGCGGTGGCGGCGTCCCGGTCCCGGCGGGCCAGCCAGTCGAGGTAGTCCCGGTAGGGGACGCCCGCGACGGCGGCGGCCGGCTCCGAGCCGGTGGCCGCCGCGTAACCGGCGAACATGTCGCGCAGCAGGATCGCGGAGGACCAGCCGTCCCACAGGATGTGGTGGTTCGTCATCACCAGGCGGTGGCGCTCGGCGCCCAGCCGGACCAGGGTGAAGCGCACCAGCGGCGGCCGCTCCAGGTCGAAGCGGCGGCCCCGGTCGGCGGCCAGCAGTTCCGCCCACGCCCGTTCCCGCGCCTCCTCGTCCAGGTCGGAGAGGTCCGCGCTCTCCCAGGGGACGTCCACCACACCGAGGACCACCTGTACGGGCCGGTCCAGACCGCGGTCGGTGAAGGCGGCGCGCAGCGCGCTGTGGCGGGCCGGCAGGCCGCGGCAGGCCGAGGCCAGGGCCCGCGGGTCCAGGGCGCCGTCCAGGGTCAGCACGAGCTGGCCGGTGTAGGCGTCCACGCCCGTCGCGTCGTAGGAGGCGTGGAAGAACAGGCCCTCCTGCAACGGGGAGAGCGTGGTGACGTCCGTCATGGCCGGGTAGCGCTCCGCGAGCGCGTCCACCTCCGGCCGGGTCAGGCGTACCAGGGGGAAGTCGCGGGGCGCCGGCCGTCCGGCCCCGCCGGACGGCGGCGTCCAGCGGGCCAGCAGCCGCAGGGACTCCTCCCACGCGCCGGCCAGGGCCTCGGCCTCGGAGCGGTCGACCAACTCCCGCGGCCAGGTGAGGACGGCGCGGAAGGCGGGGCCCGCCGGGCCGTCCAGGGCGAGCGCGTCGATCTGCAGGCAGTGGTCGACGGGCATCGCCGGATCGCAGGCGGCGCGCAGTCCGCCCCCCTCGGCGGCGGGCCCCCAGGGGGCCTCGCCCGAGGCGTCGAACCGGCCCAGGTAGTTGAACAGGACCCGGGGCTGCGCGGCCGGGGCAAGCTCCCGCGCGGTCCCCGGGTTCAGCCGGGCCAGCAGGCCGTAGCCGGTGCCGTGGTCGGGCACGGCCGCCAGGGTGTCGTGGACCCGTCCGACCAGCTCGGCGAGGGCGTCCCCGCCGCCTTGGTGCGCCGCGGCCGGGTCGAGGGCGCGCAGGTCGAGCCGGACCGGGTACTGCGTGGTGAACCAGCCCACGGTGCGGGACAGGTCGTGTCGGCCCGTCCGGTCGTCCCGGCCGTGGCCCTCCAGGTCGAGCAGCAGGGTCCCGGGCCCGTCGCCGTCGGCGACCAGGGGGTGCCGCGCCGCCAGGGCCAGGGCCGCGAGCAGGATCTCCGCGGGGCCGGTGCGCAGGGCCGCGGGCACCACCGAGAGCAGCGGGGCGGCCACTTCCGCCGGCAGGTCCAGGGTGAGCGTGCGGGTGGAGCCGACGGTGTCGCGCACCGGGTCGGGTACCCGGTCCCACAGCGCGGGCGCCGCCGCGGGGGCGGCGGTCCCGGACTCCCCGGCCTCCGGGGCGGGGTCCAGGGTCGCCTGCCAGAAGGGGAGTTGGGCCAGCACCTCGGGGGAGTGGGCCTGGCGTCGCAGGTGCGCCGTCCAGTCGCGGAAGGAGGCGCCGACCGGGGCGAGTCGTACCGGCCGGTCCTCGGACACCGCCGACCAGGCCTCGGCGAGGTCGTCCATCAGGATCCGCCAGGACACGCCGTCCACCGCGAGGTGGTGTACGCACAGCAGCAGCCGCCCGGGCGCGCCGGCGCCGCCGAAGCGGACCGCCCGCAGCATCACCCCCGCGGCGGGGTCCAGTTCACCGGCCGCTTCGTCCCTCGCCCGCTCCGTCAGGGTGGCGCGCGCCGAGTCGTCCAGCCCGGTGGTGTCGACGCCGCGGTAGAGCCCGGCCGCGTCCACCGTCCCGGGGGCGCCGACCGAGCAGACCGTACCCTCGGGGCCCTCGGTCGTGCGCAGCCGCAGGGCCGCGTGGTGGTCGACGACCGCTTGCAGGACCCGGACCAGGCGGGCGTCGTCGGCGCCCTCGGGCAGGGCGAGCAGGACGGACTGGCTGAAGCGGCCGTAGGGGCCGGGACCGTCCAGCAGCCACCGCATGACGGGGGTCGCGGACAGTTCGCCGTACTCCTCTTCGCCGGCGGCCCCGGGGGCGCCGTCCCGGCGCTCGTTCGCGGGGTCGCCGACGGCGGCGGCGAGCGCGGCGGCGGTCTTGTGCTCGAAGACCTCGCGCAGGGTGAAGGAGTACCCGCGCGCCCGGGCCCGGCTGACCAGGCCGAGGGCGGCGATGCTGTCGCCGCCGAGCTCGAAGAAGTTGTCGTCTGGGCCCGCCGGGCAGCCGAGCACCTCGCCGATCAGAGTGCCGAGCGTCCGCTCGGCCGCGCTGTACGGGCGCTGCGGATCGGCGGTCGCGGGTGGTGCGTCCGCGGTCGTCGGGACGACGAGTGCCTTGCGGTCCACCTTGCCGCCGGGTGTCAGCGGCAGCCGGTCCAGCACCACGAAGGTGTGCGGAACCATGTAACGGGGCACTGCCTGCGCCAAGTGGGCCGCCAGCTCCGCGGGTTCCACGACGATCGCGCCGGAGGCCGGCGCCACGAAGGCGACCAGCCGTCGCCCGCCGCCCGACGCCTCGTGGACGGTGACCGAGGCCTGGCCCACCGTGGGGTGGCCGATCAGTACGCTCTCGATCTCGCCCGGCTCGATGCGGTGACCGTTGACCTTGACCTGCTGGTCCATGCGGCCGAGGAACTCCAACTGCCCCTGCGCGGACCAGCGCACGAGGTCACCGGTGCGGTACATCCGGGCCCCGGGCACCGGGGCGAAGGGGTCCGGCACGAACCGGTCGGCGGTCATCCCGGGGCGGCCCGCGTAGCCGTGGGCCAGTCCGGCGCCCGCCACGCACAACTCCCCGGCCGCGCCGGGCGGCAGCGCGCGCAACCGCGGATCGAGCACGTACGCCCGGTGGTTGACCATCGGCCGGCCGATCGGGGGCACCTGCCCGTTCGAGGGGGACACGCACCGGTGCATGGTGACGGACACCGCCGCCTCGGTCGGGCCGTAGGCGTTCCACACCTCGCGCCCGTCGCGCGCCCACCGGTCGACGGCGTCCGCCGAGGGCGCCTCCCCGCCGGTGGACAGGAAGCGCAGGGCGGGCACGGCGGCCGGATCGAGCAGGGGCAGCAGGGCCGGTGGCAGGTCGGCGACGGTGACCCGCTCCCCGGCGAGCAGCGCCTGGAGACGGTCGACGTCCGTGCGCTCCTCGTCGGTGGCGAGCACCAGCGCCGAGCCGCTCAGCAGCGCGCCGAAGACGTCGAGGACCGAGACGTCGAAGGACAGCGAGGCGAAGCCGAGGAACCGCTCGCCGGAGCCCGCGGCCGTCGCCGGGGCGACGCCGCACAGGGCCAGGTGACCGAGGACGAAGTCGGCCGCCGCGGCGTGCGGCACGAGCACGCCCTTGGGTTCACCCGTACTGCCCGAGGTGTACAGGAGGTACGCGGGGCTGTCGGGGGAGACGGCGTTGCCGGAGGAGGACGTGGCGCCCGGGCGGCGGGCGGCGGCGAGCGGTTCGCGGGGCCGCTCGCCCGTGGCCACCAGGTTCCCCAGGTCCGCCGGCAGGCAGTCGGCGACACCCGGACCCGCGACGGCCGTACGGATGTCCGCGTCCCGGACGATGTACGCGATCCGGCGCCGCGGCAGGGCGGGGTCGATCGGCACGTAGCAGCCGCCCGCCTTCAGGACGCCGAGGAGCGCCGCGACCATGGCGGGGGAGCGGCCCACGCTGACACCGACGGGCGTCCCCGGGGTCGTCGACGGGCGCAGCCGGTCGGCGATCCGTTCGGCCCACGCGTCCAGTTCGGCGTAGCCGATCCGCTCGCCGGCGCAGACCACGGCGACCGCGTCCGGGGTGCGCGCCGCCTGCTCCTCGAACAGCTCGTGCAGCAGGCGGTCCTGTGCGCTCGCGGTGCTGCCGCCGTCGCAGAGGACGGCCAGCCGCTCCTCGTCGGCGCCGGTCAGCAGGCCGAGCGAGTCGACGGGGGCCGACGGATCGGCGGCGGCCAACGCCAGCAGGAACCGGACGAACCGCTCGCGGTGGGCGGCGAGTGCCTCCGTCCCGCCCTCCGCCGCGTCCCCCTCGACCTGCACGGTGAGCGGGCTGTCCCCGCCGCGGTCGTAGACGTTGACCGAGACGTGGTCCACCGGGCCGACCGCCAGGTTGTGGGCGGTGGCGCCCGCACCGCCGAAGGAGAGCCCGTAGTCGAAGGACATCAGGTTGACCACGGCGTCCCAGGGCCGGGCCCCCGACCCGTCCGTGCCGCTGTACAGCTCCTCCACGCGGTAGCGCTGGTGCCGCAGCGCCTCCTTGACGGCCGCCGAGGTGGTGCGCACCAACTCCTCCACGGACATCGCCCCGGTGACCCGCAGGCGCAGCGGGAGCACCTTGGAGAACATCCCGGGCGTACGGCGCGCGGCGGGCGTGGTGCGCCCGGTGACGGGCAGACCCAGGACCACGTCCTCGGTGGCGCCGACGCGGTGCAGGTAGCCGGCGGCCGCCGCCATGACCAATGCCGACCAGCGGGTGCCGAACCGCCGGGCGGCGTCCCGCAGGGCGGAGGCGTCCACGGCGTCGAGATCACGACTGACCCGCACGGCCGTCCCGGTCGGGCGGGCCGGGGTGTGACCCGTGAAACTCACGGGTTCCGGGGCGTCCGCGAGCTTCGCACGCCAGAACTCCCGGTCCCGCCCGTGCTCCTCGGACCGGAGGTAGGCCTGCTCCTCCGCGACGATCGCGTCCCAGGGCGCCGCGTCCGAGCCGGGCACCGGTGCGCCCGTCGCGAGGGCGGTGTAGACCTCGGCCGTCCGGCGGGCGAGGAGGGAACCGCTCACCCCGTCGGCCACGATGTGGTGGTACGCCTGGAGCCACCGGTGGGTGTGGGGTCCCGTCCGGACGAGGAGTTGGCGCGTCACGTCCCCCGTCGCCAGGTCGATCGGCCGGGCCAGCTCGGCGCGCATCAGCGCCTCGGCCTCGGCGGCCGGGTCGGGGCGGTCGCCGACATCGGCGGTGGCGAGCCGGAAGGGCGGCCGGTCGGCGCGCGTCTGCCGTACCACGCCGTCCACTTCGGCGAACCGCATGCCGAGCGCCTCGGTCTCCGTCAGCGTGCGGCGCAGAGCCTCCTCGAAGAGCCCGACGTCCAGCGCCCCGTCGATCTCCAGGTACTCGCCGATGGTGTAGTCGCTGCGGGCGGGATCGAGCTGTTGCGCGAACCAGACGCCGGTCTGCGGCGAGGTCAGGGGCAGGAACCCGTGGTCGTGAGTGGCCATGCGGTGGTCAGTCTCCTCAGTCGGATCGGTCGATCAACGACGACGTGACGCCACTGTCCGTGACCGGTGCACGGACCTGAAAGTCCCACGAATACGCCCCTTGACAGGCCTCCGGGCCCCGCCGGCCGATCGCGGTCCCGCGAGTCCGTGACCCGGGCACACACCGGTACGCGTACGGTCCGGGCCCGGAAGCCGGCCGCCATGACGAGGGTGCATACCGACGGGGGTGCATACCGGGGCGGGGCAGATGCGACGCTCGCCACGCTCCCGGCCCGCCGCCCCCACGGCGCTTCCCGACCATCTGGCCGATACTGGGAGCAACGGGTTCAGCGGGCAGCGGGCCCGCCGGGAACGGGAGGCGGTTGCCGCATGACTCCGACCGACGGAGGAACGCCCCGACAACCCCCGGCCGCCGCCCCCGGCGCGTACGGCAAGGCGGTGTTCCAGCCCGGTCGGGCCGGCGAGGACGAGCGCATCGACCTCGGCGCGCTGGCCTACGACGACATCACCGTCGCCCGGCTGCGGTCGCTGGGCGCCGGGCCCGGCTGGAACTGCCTCGACGTGGGCGCCGGCACCGGCAGCGTGGCCCGGCGCCTGCTGGGTGAACTCGGGGTCGCCGGTGTGCTGGCCGTGGACCGTGACACCCGCTTCCTCGCCGCCCACCCGCAGCCGGGCCTCGACCTCCTGGAGGCGGACCTCGCCGACCCCGACTTCGATCCCGGGCGCTTCCACCTGGTCCACGCCCGGTTCGTACTGATGCACCTGCCCACCAGGCGCAAGGTGATGGCGCGCCTGAGCGAGCTGCTGCTCCCGGGCGGGGTGCTGGTCCTGGGCGACGCCGTCGACCCGACCTCCGACACCGCGCCCCCGAGCCCGTACACCCGGGCCGTCCAGGCCATGTGGCAGGGCCTGCACGACACCATCGGCACCGACGTCTCGTGGACGCCGCGCTACCCGCAGATGCTCCACGACCTCGGACTGGACGCCGTGGCCGCCGAGATCCATGTCCCGCCCCTCGTCCCCGGCTCCGCGATCAGCCGCTTCTGGGCCGACACCTGGGACCGCGCGCGAGAGGCCATGACCGCGACCGGACTGGTAGACGACGCGGACGTCGACGCGGCGATCCGCTACCTCGACTCGCCCGACTGCGCCGCCCTCTCGCCGGGACTGATCACCGCTTGGGGCCGCAGGCCGGGCGGCGCCGAGACCGGACCGGCCTGAGCGCCGCGCGACCGCGCGGCGAAGGTTCCCCGCCGGGCTCGCGCAGGTGCGCCCACCAGACCAGCACGGCCGCCAGGGCGACCGAGACGACCGCCGTCGACATCCCGGCATGGACGCCGAAGCGCACGGTGACGGAGCCCGCCACCAGAGCCCCGAGCGGGACACCCAGACCCGACGAGAGCATCCGGCGGGTGGTGTTCACCCGGCCCTGGAGCTCCGCCGGGGTGACCTCCTGCGAGTAGCTCATGGTGTTGACGAGAACCACGAGATAGGCCGACCCCCACAGGGCGAGGGCGACCACCGCGACCCGCCAGTCGTCGACGGACACCACGACCAGACCGAGCAACGCACCCGCCGGCAGCACCGGGAGGAGGACGCGGAAGGCGTCCATCCGGCGCCGGAGCCGGGGCAGGAGCAGTGACCCGCCGATCCCGCCCGCGCTCCACGCCGCGTAGAGGAATCCGATCCGCCCGTCCGTGCCGGGTATCCCGAGCCCGCGGTCCGCCCAGACGACCATCTGTCCGACGATCGCACCGCCGGCGAAGGACTGGAGCGTGCCGACCACGGTCATCGTGCGCAGCACACGGTGGCCTCGCAGGAACCGCAGCCCCTCACCGACGGACTCCCCGAAGCCGGCGCGGGCGGCGGCCGGCGCGCCGCGGTGCGGCCCGCGGGCCACGGCCCGCACCAACAGGGCGGAGGCGATGAAGGACACCGCGTCGACCACCACGGAGTCCGCCGGGCCCAGCAGCACCATCAGGCCGCCGGCGACCGCGGTGCCGGTTGTCCGGACGAGGGACTCCGCGCCCTGGACCAGCCCGTTGGCCCGGGCGAGGTTCTCATTGCCCACCGCCTCGGGCACGAACCCGTACCCCCCGGCGTCGAAGAAGAGGGCGAGGCAGGAGGACAGCAGCGCCACGGCGATCACCTGCGCCCCGGTCAGCACGCCGAACGCGGCGGCCACCGGGACGGTGGCCAGGCAGGCGGCGTTCAGCGTGTCCGAGGCCACCATGAGGCGGCGCCGGTCGACCCGGTCGGCCACCACCCCGGCCACCAGCCCGAAGAGGAGGTACGGCAGGGTTCCGGCCGCCGCCACGAGGGACAGCAGGAGCGGCGATCGCGTCTGCTGGTACGTCAGGACCGGCAACGCCACCGCGGTGACGGCCGAACCCAGCGCGGAGATCGTCCTGGAGAGGAGGAGAAAGCGAAAACCCCTCAGTTTCCTGAGGGGTTTCGGGGGAGGACTCGTGGGAATCGTGGGAATCGCGGGTTTCGGGGGATCATCGACGGTCTGCTGTTCCGCGCTCGAAGACATGGTGGTTTATAGGCAGACCTCGGCACGCGCCGCAACCGGTGCCCGGATCGGATTCCCGGTGGCCGGCCACGCCCGGCCGACCCGCCCCGGCCCCACGGGCGCCCCCGCCCGGGGCGCCGGGAGCGGCAGGCCGCATACTCGGTGATCGTCGCGCAGGGCGAGGCCGCGACGGCGACCGCGCCCCGCGCTCCGGGCCGGGAAGGGTTGATGGGGTACATGAAGGAAATGAACGAACTGGCCGTGCCGGAAGTGGTGGACAGCCCGGCGCTGCGACCACAACCGAGCGGAGGGCTGGCGCGGTGGTTGCTCCGCCACCGGGTACAGCCGGTCGGGCCGGCGGCCGGAGAGGGGCACAACGAGCCGCACGCCTGGTGGAAGGTGATGTGCCTGACCGGGGTCGACTACTTCTCCAGCCTGGCCTACGTACCGGCGATCGCCGCGCTCGCGGCCGGCGCTGTCTCGCCGCTGGCCACGCTGGTGATCGTCGCGCTCACCCTGCTCGGCATGCTCCCCATGTACCGGAGGGTGACGCAGGAGAGCCCGCACGGCGCCGGCTCGGTGGCGATGCTGGAGGACCTGCTGCCCTTCTGGCGCGGCAAGTTGTTCGTGCTGGTGCTGCTCGGCTTCGTCGCCACCTCGTGGGTGATCACCATCACGCTCTCGGCGGCGGACGCGTCCGTGCACGTCGTGGAGAACCCCTTCTTCCCCCAGGCGCTCCACGGCCACGAAGTGGCCATCACGGTGGCGATGCTGCTGCTCCTCGGCGGCGTGTTCCTGCTGGGGTTCAGCGAAGCGGTCAGCGTGGCCATCCCCTTGGTCGCCGTCTTCCTGCTCCTCAACGCGGTGACCATCGGTGTCGGCCTGGTCGACGTGTTCACCACCCCCGGCGCGTGGTCGGCGTGGACGGACGCCCTCGTCTCGGGCGGAGGCGGCCTCGGCGATCTGGCGGGGCCGGCGCTGCTGGCGTTCCCCCTGCTGGTCCTCGGCCTGTCCGGCTTCGAGACCGGGGTGAGCATGATGCCGCTCGTCGCCGCCGAGGGCGCCGACCCCGAGGAGCGCTTGCGGTCGCGCATCCGCAACACCCGTAAGCTCCTGACCACGGCCGCGCTCGTGATGAGCGTCTACCTGCTCGCGGCGAGTTTCGTCACCACGGTCCTCATCCCGCACAAGGAGTTCGAAGCCGGCGGCGCGGCGAACGGCCGTGCGCTGGCCTGGCTCGCCCACGAGCACGTCGGGGAAGCCTTCGGCACCGCCTACGACATCAGCACCATCCTGATCCTGTGGTTCGCGGGGGCCTCGGCGATGGCGGGCCTGATCAACATCGTGCCCCGCTACCTGCCCGACTACGGGATGGC
Source organism: Streptomyces sp. A1136 (assembly GCF_004795055.1). Lineage (GTDB taxonomy): Bacteria > Actinomycetota > Actinomycetes > Streptomycetales > Streptomycetaceae > Streptomyces. Next base: position 147,245 of record NZ_SSBJ01000005.1, on the reverse strand, counting down.
GCCCGAGTGGGGCCGCGCGGTGCGGCCCGTCGTGTTGGTCTACACCGCCCTGTGCGTCGGCATCACCATCGCCTTCGACGCGGACGTCAACGCCCAGGCCGGCGCGTACGCCACGGGCATCCTCGCCATGATGGTCTCCGGGGCCTTCGCCGTGACCGTCTCGGCCCTGCGCCGCCGCCGGCGCGCCGCGACCGCCGGATTCGCGGTCCTGACGGCGGTCCTGCTCTACGCGCTCGTCGCCAACATCGTCGACAAGCCCGACGGCATCACCATCTCGGGGATGTTCATCGCCGGCATCGTCCTGGTGTCCCTGGTCTCCCGCGTCTCGCGCACCACCGAACTACGGGCCGACCGGATCGTCTTCGACGACACGGCGCGCCGTTTCGTCACGGACACCCTCGCCCACGACAACGCCATCAACATCATCGCCAATCGGCGCGAGGCGGGGGACCGCGCCGAGTACGCCGGGAAGGAGCGGGAACAGCGCGGCACCAACCCGGTCCCCGGGCCGGCCGACGTCCTGTTCCTGGAGATCGACGTCGTCGATCCCTCCGACTTCAGCGAGACCCTCACCGTTCGCGGTGTGGACGTCGACGGGTACCGGATCCTGCGTGCCGAGGCGCCGGCCGCGCCGAACGCCATCGCCGCGATCCTCCTCGCCCTGCGCGACACGACCGGCGTCCGGCCGCACTGCTACTTCGCCTGGGCGGAGGGCAGCCCGCTGCGGCACATGTTCCGCTACTTCCTGCTCGGCCGGGGCGACACCGCGCCCGTCACCCGCGAGATCATCCGCAAGCACGAACCCCGACCCGAGCGGCGCCCGGGCATCCACGTCGGCGACTGAGGCGAACCGGTCGGACGAGGGAGCGGACGGCCCGCCGACGTCACACCCGACGCCGGCGGAGGCGGCCGTCCGGGGCGGCGGCCTCGGGGGTCGGCTCGGCTCCGCGCAGGTGCAGGTCCCGGACCGTGGCCGCCGTCTCGCGCTGGAAGTGCTCCCAGGAGACCAGCCGCAGCCAGGTCGGGTCCGGCCGGTTGGGCACGGTGGCGCCGCGCGCCGCCCACTCCCGGGCGAGTTCGTCGAACAACGGGGCGGACCCGGCGGCGTGCGACGGCTGGCGCGGCACGAACAGGCTGCGGACGCCGTCGGCCGCAGCCCGGTGCCGCGCCGTGGTGGTGGGCGTGGAGTGCGTCGTCGTCATGCCTGCGAAAACGATTCACCCGCCCACCGGACACGCCCATCCGGGAGTGGTCGGCCCGCTCGACGGCAGAGGGCCTCGATGTCCTGCGCGAACGTCGGGAACTCGGCCCGCGCCCCGGTGGTCGCACCGCGTCCCCGTCACCGCGGGAGGTCGACCGCCCGCCCCGACGAGCCCGGAGCCGGTCACCGGTCCCGCAGGGCCACCGCGGCGCAGTGGCCGTCCGGGACCAGGGCGTCGGTCAGGGTCCACCCCGGCAGGCGGGCCGGGACCGGGCCGGAACCCACGTAGTCCGCCGCCGGATTCTCCGAGAGCCCCACCCCAAGCCCCTTGAGGTACGCCTCCTTGCGGGTCCACACCCGGGTGAAGGCCAGTGAGCGGTCCCCCGCCGGGAGGGCGGCGAGCTCCGCCGCCTCCCTCGGGTGCAGGACGTCGGCCGTCTCCGCGATCGCCTGCGGCAGGACCAGCTCCTCCACGTCCGCCCCGACCGGGGCGGTCGCGAAGGCCAGCAGGCTGATCCCCGTGCAGTGCGAGAGGGAGAAGTGCAGGGCCCCGCCCGGCAGTACCGGCCGCCCGTGTGGCTCGTCGCAGTGCGCGCAGGGCGCCCGTTCCACGACCACGTCCCGCGCCGGCATGCCCAGGTAGGCACCGAGCAGCCGGCGCAGGGCCACGTGGGCGCAGACGTAACTGTCGCGATCAGCGGCCCGGACGAACTCGGCCGCGCGGGCCAGCTCCTGGGCGTCCAGGGTGCCGGGCGCGTGCCGGGCCGCGTGCACCCGGTAGGCGGTCGTGTCCACGAGCCACAGCTGCGGACTCGCCGCCACCAACACGGCCTCGGCCGGTCGCGGTCCCGGGTCCTGTCCCGGTGCGGGGACGGACAGCGGGGTCGGTACGAGCAGGTGAGCAGTGCCCGATGTCATGGCGAGAGCCTCCTCATACGGCCGCGGGGACGGGGAGCCGCACCGGGGCGGACTCCGCTTCCTTCGCGGGGTGCCGCAGGGCCAGGACGGCCGCGAGCGGCGAGACGAACGCGATGGCCCCGCACAACAGCCAGGTGGTCTGCACGCCGAGGGCCAGGGACAGCGAGCTGAACACGGCGATGGAGATGGGGGCCGTGCCGATCCCGGCGAGGGACAGCGTCGACATCGCGGCGCCCATCCGCTCCTCGGGGGCCGACTGCTGGTAGAGCGTGACGATGGCCGGCCCGTTCAGCCCGGACAGCAGACCGACCCCGGCGGCGACCGCGGTGAGGGAGACCACCGACGGCATGAGGGCCATCACCAGGATTCCGGCGGCGAGTCCCGCACCCGTGACGACGAGCCGTACGAACATCGGGATCCGGTGCGCCATGGCGGCGCCCACCGCGCTGGAACCGAGCGCTCCCACGCTGAACGCGGCCAGGACCACACCGACCGCGCCGACTCCCCAGCCGTGTTCGGAGACCAGCAGCGGCAGCGCCACCTCGGCCGGCCAGCTGAACGCCATGTCCAGGCACAGGGCCGCCACGAACATCCAGCGCAGCCTGGGGTGGCGCGCCAACAGCCGGAAACCGTCACCGGAGCGCTTGACCAGGGAGACACCGGGCTCGGGCGTGGGGCGGACGAAGCCGTGGGTGACGTGCAGCAGGCAGCCGAGCCAGACGGCGCCGGTGACGGCTCCGACGAGCATGGCCAGCCACAGCTCCCCGACGGTGATCAGGAACGCGCCGGCCGGCGCGCCGAGGATCGGCGCGACCCGCAGCACCATGGAGTAGAGGGAATTGGCCCGGGCCAGTTGGTCCCCGCGGGCGAACATCGGCAGCAGTACGCCGGAGGCCGGACCGGCGAGGCCCAGCAGGACCCCTTCGACCAGGGCGATCACCACCAGCGGCCACAGCAGGTGGGTGGTCGCGGTGACGACCGCGCCGGCGCCGAGCACGACGACCCGGGCGGAGGTGGTCCGCAGCAGGACGAAGCGCGGGCCGAGGGTGTCCGCCACCGCCCCGCCGAAGATCAGCATGAGGGCCCGGGGGACGGTGGCGGCCAGGGTCAGCAAGGTGACCGCGCCGGTGCCGCCGAGTTGGACGGCGGTCCAGTTCATGGCGATGAGCAGCGCGAAGCTGCCGAGTTGGACGGCGGCCTGACCGCCGACCAGTGAACTCACGCGTCCCCACTCGACGGTGGGAGCCGCGGGGGGCGTCTGTACGGGGGTTTCCATGGTCGACCTGTTCTGGGTGAGGGGCGGGTGAGGGTACGCAGCCGCGTGCGCGGTTCGGGACCACGCGGGCGGTACGGGACTACGGGCGCGGTACGGGACCACGCGGGCGGGCGGCCCGGTTCAGCGGGCGCGCCGCAGGGCGACGGCGACGGCCCGTTCCGCCGCCCGGGCCAGGTCGGCGACGCGCGGCGGTCCGCCGAGGCCGCGCAGGGCGAGGTGGCCGCCGAGGTGGCCGAGGCCCGCCCGGGACAGGGCCCGTGAGGCGGCCTCGCCGGCCGCCGCGGCGCCGAAGGCGGGGGCGACCGTGACCCCGGGGAGGTCGGAGAGCCGAAACCGTGCCCGTACGACGCGGGGTCCGCGCCGGGCCGGCCGACCGCTCCGGGGCCGGGTCACGGCCCCACCCCGGACACGGCGCCGCGACCGGAGCCGGCGTCCGCCCCGGGGCCGGGCGGTCGTGACCGGGCGGCCGGTCACGACCGCCCCCCGGCCGGTACGGCCTTCGGGGCGCCGGCGGGGGCGCCGACAGCGGGGGCTCCCACGGCCGGTACGTCCTGTTCGGGGCTGCCGGGCTCCCACAGGTCCTCCGGCCCCAGGTCCGCGACCCGGTACTTGCCGACGGCGCTCACCAGGAGCCGGGTCTCCAGCGCCAGGGCCCGCGCCAGCCGGACCAGGCCCTCGCGCGGGTCCTCGTCCACCGCGAGCAGCGCCGCCCGGCCAAGGCCCACGGCGGTGGCCCCCAGCGCCAGCACCCGCACGGCCCGGCCGCCTTCCCAGATCCGGCCCGTGGCGAGCAGGTCACCGGCCGGCGGGCCGATGCGGCGCAGGCACTCCCCGAGCGGCAGCCCGACCTGGTCGAGGAAGACCGACGGAGCCCAGCCCGTGCCGCCCTCGGCGCCGTCCACCGTCACCGCGTCCGCGCCCGCCGCCCAGGCGGTGGCCGCGGCCCGCGCGATGTCCCGGCCGGGGTGGAACTTCACCCAGGTGCGGGCCAGCGGGAAGTTGTTCCGCATGAATCGCAACTGCTGGCGGACGATCTCCTCGGTGAAGGTGCCCGGGGTCGCGCACCGCAGCAGCCGTTCGCCGTCGCCCAGCAGGTCCCTTACGGTGAACCGCCCCGCCAGCCGTTCGCCTTCGCCGGCGCCGACCACCGTCATCCCGCCCAGCCCGGGCTTCGCGCCTTGGCCCACCTTCAGTTCGAAGCCGAGCCGGCCGGAGTCCCGTAGCGCCCGCGTGCCGGGGTCGCTGTAGAGGAGGTTCCACACCTCCGAGTCGGCGTCCTCGGTGGACTGCTGCACCACCACGCCGCCGACCCCGTCCGGGAGGCTGTCGCAGTACGCGGCGATCCGTTCCAGCAGGGCCGACCGCGTGCCGTCGCCGCCGCGGGAGTACCCGTGCACCGGCACCATGTTCTCGCCGATCACCATCGGGATGCCGAGCCGCGCCGCCTGCCGGCCGGCCGCCACCCCGAGGTCCCCGCTGCCCGCCCGGGTGGACCCGAACGCCGAGAGGTAGAGGGGTAGGTCCGCGGCGAAGCCACCCACGCTCGTCCGCAGGTCCACGTCCTCGAAGGAAGGCTCGCGGCCCAACTCGATCAGCTTCTCCAGCCGTCGCGGCATGAACACCGGCGGTACGAGACGCAGTTCGTCCAGCGGGTCTCCCGCCGCCCCGCGCGCCGAGGCCCCGTACAGCCGCCCGCCGTAGGAGTCCGCGGCCGGGAAGGCCTCGGCCGTGCCCGCCCGGGCCCGGGCCCGTACCGCCTGCTCGGGGAAGCCCGCCGCTTCGAGTGACCCGCTCACGGCGCGATCACCCCCGGCAGCTTGGGGTAGGCGCTGACCTGCCACAGGGCGTCGAGCCCGGTCAGGAAGCGGACCAGGCGCTGCAGGCCCATGCCGAAGCCGGCACTGGCCTCGATGCCCTCGCGGGCCAGCTCCAGGTACCAGGCGTACTTGGCCGGGTTCTCACCGCTCTCCCGCATCCGCGTGACGATCGCCGCGTAGTCGGACTCCCGCTCGCTGCCGCTGACCAGTTCGCCGTATCCGCCCTGCGCGATCAGGTCGAAGTTGCGCAGCACGCCGGGCCGTTCGGGGTCCTCCCGGTCGTAGAACCCGCGCGAGCCCTTGGGGTAGTCGTCGATGAAGAACGGGCGGTCCGCCTCCAGCGAGAGCACCTTCTCGCCCGCCCAGTCGATCTCCGCGTCCGCGCTCTGCGGGTGGCCCCGGTCGAGCAGGCGGGCCACCGCCTCCTCGTGGGTGCGGGAGTCGAACTTGCCCTGCCGCAGCTCGGTGAAGTCCCCCTCGTCGCGGCCCAGTCCGCGCAGGACGTCGCCCACCGCCGTCCACACGTGGTCCACCACGTGCGTCAGCAGGCCCGCCACGATCTCCTGCACGTCGTGGCGCGTGGCCCCGGCCATCTCCACGTCGATCTGGTGGAACTCCACCAGATGCCGGCCGGTGGAAGCCGTCTCCGGCGGCTCCACGCGCACGTTCGGTGCGATGTAGAACAGTCGCGGGAACCCCTTGAGCGAGGCCTGCTTGTACAGGATCGCGCTGGTCATCAGCTTGTACGGCTCGCCGTAGTAGTCGACGTCCAGGGCCTTGGCGCCCCGGCCGCCCGGATCGGTGACCGGGCCGACCAGCGGCGGCAGCAGTTCCACGAAGCCCTCGCCGCGCAGGAACTCGCGCGCCGCGTACAGGGCTTCCTGCTGGACCAGCATCGCGGAGCGCAACTGCGGGGAGCGCAGGTGCTCACCGAGCGGGGGAGGGGTCTGGAACTCCATGTGGACTCCTGTCGAGAACGGGACGCGTGGGGATGTGGAGGGGTGGGACGGGCCGGGCACGGGCCGGTTCACGCGGCGACCCCGTCCTCGTCGTAGCGCCGGGCCACCGCGTGGACGGCCGCGAGCAGTCCGTCCGAGGTCATCGGTGAGCGGTCGGCGCGCAGGGCGGCGGATGCGACCGGCATGGCGCCGACCGCGGACCACCGCAGCCGCCCGGCGGGGTCGACGAAGCTGCGCGAGCGTCCCGCGTTGTCCGGGTGCAGGCAGTACGGGACGTCCAACACGCCCCGCGCGAAAGCCGTGCGCAGCGAGCGCCCGAGGTCCTCGCCGAAGTCGAGGACGGCCTCCACGAAGGCCCGGGCCTCCAGGTAGACCTCGCTGTCCGTCGGGTCCCCGGTCAGGGCGGGCCGCTCGGTGAGCGCGGCGGTCGCCGCCGCCGTCTCCAGCGCCCGTACGTTCTCCCGCACCGTCGGGATGCGGTGCGCCTCCGCGGCGGTCTTCACGATCAGGCGCTGCGCCCCGGCGCGGACGGCCAACCGCGCCGAGGCCTCCAGGAGGCGGGTGGCGCCGTGGGCGGTGTGCGGGAAGACCCCCATGTAGGTGTAGAGCACGATGTGCCGGTCCACCCCGGGCGGCAGGAACTCCTCGGCCAGCCGGCCCAGGGCGCGCACCGCCTCGGTGTCCTGGGCGGGGTCGGTCTGCTGTGCGTAGCTGAGGGAGACGGACCTGATTCCATGCCGTGCGAAGAACATCCCCTCCAGCAGGCTCAGCGCCACCAGCAGCCCGGGCGGGCAGAGTTGCCCCAGCATGCAGCCGCCGAAGCTCTCCAGGTGGGGCGTGCGCGGAGGCGGGGCCAGCGCCGCCAGCAGTTCGCAGCCGCGGGCCCAGTTGTCCACGGACTCGGCGAGCGGGGTCCGCCCGTAGGGCAGGCAGTAGGAGACCGGGCCGCCCTCGGTGGCGTCCAGCCCGGCGGCGGCGAGCGCGCGGACGATGGCCTCGGGGCGGGAGGAGCCGTGGCGTACCTGGACGGGGAAGCGGGCGTCCAGGACGCCGTCGAGGAGGGAACGGGTGCGCTCGGCGCGGTGGGTGGTGATCGGGTAGCCGTTGAGCGGGGTGCCCTCGGCCAGGGCGGCCCGGGCGGCGGCGTGGGCGCCGACCCGGGTGTAGCTGTCGATGGTGAGGGTGCCGACGGTGGTGGCGACGGCGGATTTGGTCCGCTCCAGTCCGTCCCGCATCCGGCGCGGATCGCCGAAGCCCATCCGGGGCTGTACGACGAGCCGGCCGGCCGCCGCGCACGCGCCGACGAAGGCACCGAACGAGGCGGTGCCGCGGTCCGGGGCCGTGGGGAAGAGCGCGGCCACGTTCGGTGCGGCGAGCGTGGCGGCGGTCATGCGACGGCCTGCCCGCCGGTGTCGGCGCCGGCGCGGACGCGTACTTCGGCCAGGGAGCCCAGGTAGGCGCGCAGCCGCCCGACGTCGCCGTCGTCGAAGACCGCGTCGACGCCCGCGTCCAGGAGCCGGGCCCGCCGCCGCGGGTCCACCTCCCCCGCCACCCCGAGCTTCCCGCCGATGACGACGGGCGTGGTCAGCCCCGCGTCCCGGAGGGCCCGGACCGCCCCGAGGCCGTCGCGGTAGCCGTGACCGTTGACGCTGCTGACCACGACGAGGTCCGGGTCACGGTCCGCGCAGACACCGACGAGCAGCTCGTCCGGTACGCAGGGGCCCAGGTTCCGGACCCGGTGCCCGGACTCCTCCAGCAGCAGCTGGAGGTAGACGAGATTCCAGGTGTGGGAATCGGATGCCGTGCCGGTCAGCAGGATGTTCATATTCCGTCGTCGCATACGAGAAATATAGAAAGCACCGGACCCGGCGAGGGGAAGTTACGGCGGCAGTATGGAGGAAATCCGGTGGGGGTTCCGGTCGATATGGAAAACGAGAAGCCGCGGCCCGCACTGCGGGCCGCGGCTTCTCGTTCTCCTCATATCACCGATTCACTGGAACGTGCTCACGCGTACTGCGCGACCAGGCTCTTGGGGCGGATGTCCGTCCAGTTCTCCTCCACGTACGCTAGCGCGTCCGCCCGTGTCCCCTCTCCCCATACCACGTCCCAACCTGCGGGAACTTCGGCGAAGACGGGCCACAGCGCGTGCTGTCCCTCGGCGTTGACCACGACGTGGAAGGTGCCCTCGGTGTCGTCGAACGGGTTGGTCATGACAGACTCCTCAATTTTTCGGAAAGGATACGACCGATCAAAGCGAGCGGTTCCGGTTCACCCATTCTGGTATGCGGAACCCCGATCACGTGATTCTCCACGCGGCCCTCGACATAGGGAATCCAGGGCTGCGCGAGAGTGTTTTCCGTTTCCCCGTCCTCGATGGCCGCCAGGAAGAGAAGGTCGGTGGCGACCGGGCGCGGGGCGTACAGGTTCATGATTTCGGCGTGGTTGACGGAGGCGCCGATGACGGAGCGGATCTCGGCGTCGGAGAAGGCCCCGAGCACCGGGTCCTTCAGGCGGACCAGGTCGATCAGCGCGTCGACGTCGAAGGGCGCGTCCTCGGGTTCGTCCGTGGCGTCCCCGACGAGCATGTCCCGCTTCTGCGCGGGCGTCATCCGGCGGCGCACCGGTTCGGTGGGCAGCAGGTGGACGTCCATCATGGCGAGCAGATCGGTGCGCTCGCCCAGCTCCGCCAGCCGGACGGCGAGCGCGTGCGCGACGGTCCCGCCGAAGGACCAGCCCAGGAAGCGGTACGGACCGTGCGGCTGGACCTCCCGGATCAGCGGCAGGTAGTCCTCGACCATCTCCTCCACCGACTCGGGGGAGTGGCCCAGCTCGCTCAGCGCCCGCGCCTGGATCGCGTACAGCGGCTGGTCGGGCCCCAGGTGCCGGGCGAGGCCGGCGTAGGGCCAGCCCACTCCCGTACCGGGGTGGACGCAGAACAGCGGGGCCCGCGAGCCGCGCGGGTTGAGGGGGAGGAGCACCCCCATCGGGTCGAACCCGGTGGGCTCGTCGCCCAGCAGCCCCGCCACGGTCGGCGTCCGGAACAGGTCGCGGACCCCACGCTCCAGGCCCAGTACGGTCCGCATCCGGCTGACCAGGCGCACCCCGAGCAGCGAATGGCCGCCCAGACCGAAGAAGTTGTCGTCGATGCCGACCCCCTCGATGCCCAGGACCTCGGCGAACAGTCCGCACAGGATCTCCTCGCGCGGGGTGCGCGCCGGCCGTCCCGAGGGTTTCGCGGCGGGCGCGGGCGCGGGCAGGGCCTTGCGGTCGGGCTTGCCGTTGACGGTCAGCGGGATCGCGTCCAGCAGGACGGCCGCCGACGGCACCATGTGCTCGGGCAGTTCGTCCGCGGCCCAGCGCAACAGCGCGTCCTCGGTGAGGGTGTGACCGATGCGCGGGACCGCGTACGCGACGAGCCGCTTGCCGCCGGGGCCGTCCTCGAACACCACCACGGCGACCTGTCCCACCGCCGGGTGCCGGGCCAGGGTCTCCTCGATCTCACCGGGTTCGATCCGGAAGCCGCGCAGCTTCACCTGGCCGTCGGCCCGTCCGATGAACCGCAGTTCGCCGTCGGCCGTCCAGTGCACGAGGTCCCCGGTGCGGTACATGCGGCCGCCGTCGGCGCCGAAGGGGTCGGCGACGAACCGCTCCGCCGTCAGCCCGGGCCGGCCGATGTAGCCCCGGGCCACCTGGGTCCCGGCGATGTACATCTCCCCGGCGACCCCGGGCGGCACCGGGCGCAGCCGCTCGTCCAGGACGTGGACGCGGGTGTTGTCGAGCGCCGAGCCGAGGTACACCCCCCGCAGGGTGCGCCGCCCCGTGGGGAAGCGCTGTTGGTGGGAGGCGAAGGTCGTCTCCGTCGGACCGTAGGAGTGGACCACCACGGTCTCCGGGCAGTGGGTCAGGACCCGCTGGAGGGCACTGGGCGAGGCCACGTCGCCGCCCGTCCAGACCTCTTCGAGGAGTTTGAGGGTGTCCAGGCCCTCGTCGGCCATGATGTGGAAGAGGCCCATCGTGAAGTACGCGGCGGTGACGTCGTAGGTGCGGATCGTGTGGTCGAGTTCGGCGACGTCGGTCCCGTCACCCGGTGCGATGACGAGCTGCCCGCCGTTCAGCAGCGGCACCCACAGCTCGTAGGTGGAGGCGTCGAAGCCGATCGCCGAGTGGACCAGCATCCGCCGGTGGTGGGCGACGTTCCAGCACCGGTCGGTGACGAGTTCGACCACGTTGCGGTGGGTGACGCCGACGCCCTTGGGTCGGCCGGTGGAGCCGGAGGTGAACATCACGTACATCAGGGCGTCCTCGCCGACCGTGATCCCCGGGTCGGCGACGTCCGGTTCGAGGACGAGGGTGTCGACGGCCATGACCCGTACGCCGCAGACCCGTTCCCGTTCCACCGATGTCCGGCCGAGGTGCGCTTCCTGCGTGAGCAGCACCGTCGCCGCCACGTCCTCGGAGATCATGCGGACCCGCGCGTCGGGCAGCCGCGGGTCCAACGGTACGTATGCCGCACCGCACTTGAGCACCGCCAACGTCGCCACCAGCAGGTGCGGTGTGCGGTCCATCAGCACGGCCACCGCCCCGTCCCGCGCCACGCCCGCCTCGATCAGGTGGCGCGCCAGCGCGTTCGCGCGGGAGTCCAACTCGGCGAAGGTGAGGGTCTCGTCCTCGTACGAGAGCGCGATGCGGTCGGGGGTGCGCCGCGCCTGCGCCGCGAACCGTTCGTGGACCAGCCCGCACCGGGCCCGCGGGGTCGCCGTGTCGTTGTACTCGGTGACCAGGCGGAACTCCTCCTCCACGGTCAGCAGTCCCACGTCGCCGACGCGCTGCTCCGGGTCCTCGGCCACCGCCCGCAGGGTGCGGGCCAGGTGCGTCGCCAGCAGGGCCGCGGTGCCCTCGTCGTAGAGGTCCGTCGCGTACTCCAGTACGCCGACCAGCCCGCCCGGCCTGCCGTCCGCGCCCCGGGTCTCCCGCAGGGACACCGTGAGGTCGAACTTGGTGAAGCCGGAGGCCGTGCCCAGCGGCGTCCCGGCCAGCGCGGCCCCGGGCGGGGTCTGCGGCTCGGCCGGGTGGACCTGGACGATCGCCTGGACCAACGGGTGGTGGGCGGTGGAGCGCACCGGGTTCAGCCGTTCCACCACCAGATCGAACGGCACGTCCTGGTGGGCGTAGGCCGCGAGGTCGGTGTCCCGGACCCGGCGCAGCAGTTCGGAGAAGCGCGGGTCGCCGGAGGTGTCGCAGCGCAGGACCAGGGTGTTGACGAAGAAGCCGACGAGATCGGTCAGGGCCTCGTCGTCCCGGCCGGCGGTCACCGTGCCCAGCGGCAGGTCGGTGCCCGCGCCGTGCCGGGTCAGCACGGCCGCGAAGGCGGCCTGGACCACCGTGAACAGCGTGGTCCCGTGTTCCAGGGCGAGCCTCTCCAGCCGGGCGTGCGTCGCGGCGTCCAGTTCCAGGGCGGTGGCCGCGCCCCGGTGCGAGGCGTCGGCGGGGCGGGTGCGGGAGGAGGTCAGTTCCAGGACGGGCGGCGCGTCGCCGAGGGTCCGCTCCCAATAGGCGAGGTGCCCGGCGGCGGCCTCCCCCTCCAGGGCCGCGCGCTCCCACAGGGTGTAGTCGGCGTACTGCACCGGCAGCGGCTGCCAGGCGGGGGCCGACCCGGCCGACCGGGACTCGTAGGCGGCGGCCAGGTCGGCCAGCAGGGGGCCCGTGGACCAGCCGTCGGCCGCGATGTGGTGGACGAGCAGCACCAGGACCTGGGCGGGGCCCGCGTCGATCAGCGAGGCCCGGAAGGGCAGTTCACCCGCCAGGTCGAAGACGTGCCCGGCGGCCGCGTCCACCGCCGCGTCGAGCCCGGCCGGATCCGCGGTGACCAGGTCCAGCACGGGTCGGGCCGCGTCCACGACGCGCTGGTGGGGCCGGCCGTCCACGGACGGGTACACGGTGCGCAGCACCTCGTGCCGGCCCGCGACATCGGCCAGCGCCTCGGCCAGCACCGCCGGGTCCAACGGCCGTTCCAGGCGCAGCGCGAAGGGGATGGTGTAGGAGCGGCTCGGCCCCTCCAACTGGTCCACGAACCACAGCCGGCGCTGCGCGTACGACAGCGGGATCAGCTCGGGTCGTTCGGCCGCCGGTACGGGCGCCGGCGCCGGCCGCCCGGCGGGCGCCGCCTCCCGCAGCAGGCGCACCGCCAGCTCGGCCGGGGTCGGGGCGAGGAACAGGTCCCGGATGCGGGCCTCGACGCCGAGCGTGGCCCGGATGCGGTTGACGAGGCGCACCCCCATCATCGAATGTCCGCCCACCGAGAAGAAGTTCTCGTCGGGGGCCACCCGGTCGAGCCCGATCACCTCGGCGAAAAGCGTGCACAGCACAGCGGTCGCGGCCGGGTCGCCGGCCCGTGCGGTCCGGTTCGGCTCCAGCGCGCGGGCCCGCGCGAGGCGCTCCCGGCGCTCCGCCAGGTCCCGGCTCTCCTCCGCCGTGAGCAGCGCGGGCGCGGCGGCGCCGGTCGGCCCGTCGGGGTCGTCCGCCGCACGGGAGAGGGCCCGCAGGAACACATCCAGCAACAGTCGCGCGGTCGTGGCGTCGAAAAGGTCCGCCGCGTACTGCCACCACACCTCCAGTCCGCCGTCCGCGAGCTCCACGCACGAGGCGCTGAGGTCGAACTTGACCGTTTCCAGGCCGGGTTCGACGAAGCGACCGGTCAGCCCCCCGCCGAGGGTCAGGGCCGTGTCGCCCTCCTCCTGCACGGTCAGCATCACCTGGAAGAACGGGTTCACGGCCAGGCCGCGCTCCGGGTTGAGGTGCTCCACCAGCAGGTCGAAGGGGAGTTCCTGGTGGGCGTAGGCCGCCAGGTCCGCCTCCCGCGCCCGGTCCACGAGCTCCGCGTACGGGGCGCCGCCGGACACGTCGGTACGCAGGACCAGGGTGTTGACGAAGAAGCCGACGAGGTCGCAGAGCGCCTCGTCGCCGCGCCCTGCCACCGGGGTGCCGATCGCGACGTCGCTACCGGCCCCGACGGCGGCCAGGGCCAGGGCCAGGGCCGGCTGGAGGGCCATCAGCATGCTCGCTCCGCGGTCCTCCGCCAGCGCCGCCAGCCGCCGGTGCGCGCCGGCGTCCAGCCGGGCGACCAGCGTGGCGCCCTCGCCGCTCGGTTCGGCGGGCCGGGGTCGGTCGGCGTGCAGGTCGAGGACGGTGGGCATGCCGTCGAGCGCGTCCCGCCAGTGGTCCAGCGACGGGGCGGGATCGGCGAGGAGTTCCCGCTGCCACAGCGTGTAGTCCGCGTACTGCACCGGCAGCGGCTCCCACGCCGGCGCGCCGCCGGCCAGTCGGGCCGCGTAGGCCTGCCCGAGGTCGCGCAGCAGCGGAGTGACCGACCAGCCGTCGGTGGCGATGTGGTGGGTCAGCAGTGTGAGGGTGGCGGAGCCGTCGCCGGGGACGAACAGCGCCGCGCGCAGGGGCAGGTGGGCGCCGAGGTCGAAGATGCCGGCCGTGAAGCGGGCGGTCAGGAAGGCCAGTTCCGCGGGCGCGCACTCCCGTACGGTCAGCGGGATTTCGGGCGCGGCCAGGACGTGCTGGTAGGGCTCGGAGTCCACGGCCGGGTACACGGTGCGCAGCACCTCGTGCCGCTCCACCACGTCGGCGAGGGCCGCGGCGAGCGCCCGGCGGTCGGGGACGGAGTCCAGGCGAAGGACGAGCGGCAGGTTGTAGGCGGCCGACGGCCCCTCCAGGCCGGCCAGGAACCACAGGCGGCGCTGCGCGTAGGAGAGCGGGACCCGGTCCTCGGCGGGCAGCACCACACCGTCGAAGACGCGGACCGCGCCGCCGTCGGTGGTGATGTCGCTGTCGGCGGCGCCGGCGCCCACCGGCGTCTTGAGGAGTTTGCGGTCGATCTTCCCGGAGGAGGTCCGGGGGAGGGTCTCGACCAGGTTCACGGCGCTCGGCACGGCCGCCGCCGGGAGCTCGGCCCGTACACGGGAACGCAGGGCGGCCGCGGTCACCCCGGCGTCGGCGACCACGAACGCGATGAGCCGCTTGACGCCGTCGGGGGTCTCCCGCGGTACGACGGCCGCCTCCCGCACGCCCGGGTGGGAGGCGAGGACCGACTCCACGGACGCCGGGTCCACCCGGTGTCCGTTGATCTTCACCTCGTCGTCGGCGCGACCGCGGAAGCCGAGCTGCCCGTCCTCCCGTACGTGGACCAGGTCGCCGGTCCGGTAGGCGCGCCGGTCTTCCAGTGCGGCGAAGCGGGCGCCGGTCAACTCGGGCCGGCCCAGGTAGCCGTCGGCCAAGGCGCCGCCGAGCAGCCACAGTTCCCCGTCGACCACGGCGGCCCGGACTCCGGGCAGGGGCAGCCCGATCGGCACCGGACCGCCCTCGTACCGGGACAGGTCGGCGACCGTCGCCACGACGGTCGCCTCCGTGGGGCCGTAGGTGTTCAGCAGCCGCACCCGGTCCGGGTCCACGGCCCGGCACCACTGGGCGACCCGCTCGGGCAGCGCGGCCTCACCGCCGATGATCACCGTGCGGAGCGTCGGCGGCAGTTCGGCGATGCCGGCGGCGAGGGCGTGGGCCAGCTCGTGCCAGTAGGCGGTGGGCAGGTCCAGCACGGTGATGCCGTGCGCCGCGCAGCCGGCCAGCAGCCCGGGGACGTCGAGCATGTCCTCGTCGCGCAGGACGAGCGTGCCTCCGGCGCCGAGTGTCAGGAAGACCTCCTCGACGCTCGCGTCGAAGTGCAGCGGCGCGAACTGCAGGACCCGGTCCTCGGCGGTGATGCCGTACCGGACGGTGGCCCCGGCGACGAAGTGGGCCAGCGCCTCGCGCCCGATGACGACGCCGTTCGGAGTGCCCGTGGAGCCCGAGGTGTAGATCACGTAGGCGGCGCCCTCGGCCACCCCGGGCCCGGGCAGGACGAACTCCCCGTCCCCCACCCCTACGTCATCTCCCGCGCAGTCCGCGAGGATCGAGGCGTTGCGGGCCGCCGGCGCACCCGGGTCCAGGGGCAGGTACGCGGCCCCGGTCCGCAGCGCCGCGAGCAGTCCCACCACCGCGTCGACGCCCCGGGGCCGGTGCACGGCCACCAGCCGGCCCGGACCCGCTCCCGCTTCCGCCAGCTCGTCGGCGCGGAAGGCCACCGCGAGGGCGAGCTGCCCGTACGTCACCCGGCGCTCGCCGTGCACCAGCGCGACGCGCTCGGCGTCCTGGGAGGCGATCCGGTCGAGCACACCGGGTGCGGGGGTGATCGCCGGCCCGCCGTCCAGGACGGCGGAGGCGGTGGGGGCGGTCGAGGGCATCGCGGGGCCTCCAGGCGAGGGGAAGGGTGCGGAGAGGACTCCGTGGCCTCCACGCTAGGTACCCCTCGGTCCCTCGGCGGGCAGTCCCCGCGGCAGCTCCCGCGTCCGGTCCTGCCGCCCACAACTGCCGCCGGGCCGCCGCGCGCCCGCGCACGACCCGGCGGGGCCGTCGCCGTGTCTGTCGTCAGGGTCGTCGTCAGGGTCCGCCCGGCCCGGCCGGGGCCGAGGACCGTTCACCGGGCCGCGCCGGGCCCGGCAGGGCGGGGCGGGGCCCGGGTTCCGGAGCCAGCACGATGACCGAGTCCTCGGCCCCGAAGGACACGCGCTCGCGTTTGTCCGGGTTGAGCCGCACACCGTAGGAGGGACCGAGCGCGCTGTCCTCCTGGAGCCGGTACCCGATGACGCACTGCCCCCGCCGTCGCCCGGACTCCACCACCGTGGCGAAGGTGACGGGCCGCCCGCCTCGGACGAACTGCGTCGCGGGGGCCAGGTGCAGGCCGGGACCGTGGGCCGCGAACAGGGTCTCGAAGACGTCGGCGAGGGCGCGGTTCTCGGCGATCTGGGTCATCAGGAGACTGACGAGACGGCCGCCGACGATGAAGTCCGCACCGGCGCGGGCCGGGGCGAGCAGCCTGTTGCGGTCGTCCCTCATCTCGGTCACCACGGCCAGTTCGCGGCCCGAGGCCTCCTCCAGCGCCCGCAGGTGCAGCAGTGTCACCAGGGTCCGGTCGTCCCCGCAGAGCGCGCCCGCCGTCCCGTCCGCGGCGTCGTACCCGAGGACGATCACCCGGTCGAACGACAGGACACCCGACTGCTCCAGCACCCGCGGGTCGGTGATGTCCCCGTCGTGCACCCGGACCCGCAGCCGTCGCGCCGACCGTCCCCGGTGATCGGCCTCCCGGAGCGCCTCCCCGCCCTGCGCCACGACGGTCAGCACCGAACCGTGCGGCACGCTCAGGTCCAACTGGTCCAGGATCAGCGGGGCGCGCCGGTTCCAACCCAACAGCAGGACGTGCTCCGGCGTCTCGGTCACCGGATCGGGCAGCACGATCGCGTCCTCGTCGACGACGAGCGGCCGCTCCACCGGCACCGCCGTGTCGTCGTCCTCGGTGATGAGGATGACGCGGTCCTCGGCGGCCGGCACGGTGTCGGGCGCGGGGCACAGGTCGACGGCGCCGCAGGACCGCAGGACGCCGACGACGCTGGACGTGGCGTACGACAGGAGCAACTCCCCGAAGGTGCGCCCGACGAGGGCCGGTTCGCGGACCGTGTAGAACTCGTCCCCGGCGAAGTCCAGCAGTTCCTGGTGGACGAGCGACAGCCCGGGTTGCCGGGACGTCCGCGCGATCAGCCGGGCGGTGACCTCCTCGATGTTCAGCACCCGCCCGTGGCGCCCCGCGGCCAACCGCGCGGCGAGGTGGTGGCGGCCGTCGCGGACCGCCGCCACCACCGTGGGCCTGCCGCGTCCGCGTACGGCCGCCTCCAGGGAGAGCAGCGTCTTCACCACGTGCGCGTCCCCCTCCTCGCCCTCGTGGGTGAGGACCAGCACCGACCGCGCGGTCTCCGGGCTGACCAGGGCGATCACCGCGGGATCGGTGGTCACCCCGTTCCGACAGATCAGCCGGGTGCGACCGAGCCGGCCGATCGCCGTGGCGATCTCGTCCTCCATCTCCGCCTTGTCCTTCGGTCCGAGGACGGCGACGACGGCCCTGCGCTGGTTGGAGTTGGCGACGACCAGTTCGGAGACGATGGGGAAGACCTGGTCGGACCAGCCGAGCAGCACCGTGTGCCCCTCCTCCAGCACCGTCGACCGGCCGCGCCGCAGCGCCAGGACCTTGTCGTTGAGGCCGGTGGTGATCAGGCTGACGAGAGTGGAGACGAACAGCAGCGCGACCAGGGCCAGCACGACCGAGAACAGCACGTACAGCGGGTTCCCGACGGCGCCGCCGATCTTCAGGGTCTGACCGACGCTGACCCAGATCGCGACGAGCCGGCCGGGCCAGCCGCGCGGGGCGCCGGGGTCGGCCCAGACCAGCGCCGCGCTGGCGGGGACGACGATGGCCAGGCACACCAGCGTGAGCCAGCCGATCAGCACGGACGTCCCGCGGGCCATGACGGTGTCGAACCGGTACCGGACACGGGGCCACCCGGGGCCGCCGCGCTGTCGTGCCGTCCTGCGATCGGTCAACCGGGGTCCTTCGGGCAGCTCGCGACGGTTCGAACGGGAAGGGCGCCGGCCGCGGGTCGTCGGTGGTGTGTACATGCGCCACGCTAGTCGGCCCGAGGCGCCACGAAGGCGAGGGATGTTCCGGTTCCACCCATCGTGTGAGCATTCGGCGCTGTTTGCTAGTGCCCCGAGCGGTGTGAAGGCCGCGTCGGCCCGGGGGCCCGACGCCCGAAGGCGTCGGCCCCCGGGCCGCTTCCGACCAGCCCGGGTCCCTACTGCCCCACGCGCGCTCCCGCCCGGGTGCGGCGGCGCAGGGCCGGGGCGGGGGCGGCGGCCGGCGAGGTCGCCGCGAGCAGGGCCGCCAGTTTCGCCGGGGTCGGGTGACGGAAGACCTCCCGGATGGTCAGCTCCCGGCCCAGCTCCGCCCGCACCCGGTTGACCAGCCGGACCGCGAGCAGCGAATGCCCGCCCGCCTTGAAGAAGTTCGCGTCGGGGGTGACGCGCCCGTTCTCCAACACCTCCGCGAACAGCCGCAGTACGGCGGTGGTCAGGCCCTCGTCCGGCGCCGTCGGCTCCGGACGCGCCGCGGCGGCGGGGAGGTGGACCGCGGACGGCACCGCGTACTCCGGCAGCCGCTCCGCCGCCCAGGCCTGGAGTTCCGCCTCCGTCACGGCCCCCTCGGCGTGGGCGACCAAACGGCCGTCCACCGCCTCGGCCCGCGCCCCGGTCACCGCCGGGTGCCGCGACAGCACCGCCGCCACGTGCGCCGGATCGACCCGGTAGCCCCCGATCAGGGGCCGCGCCACCGGCCGCCGGTCGGCCGGGGCGGACAGGTCCCCGATCCTCAGCGACGGGTCGGCCGCGAACAGGTCCAGGGCCGCCACCAGCAGCTCCGCCAGTCGCCGCGCGCCCGAGGGACCGTAGAGGTCGGTCGCGTACTCCAGGACCCCGGACATCCCGCCGTGCGGGTTCTCCGTCAGCGCGAAGGTGAGGTCCGACTTGGCCGAGCCGGCCCGGTACGTCAGTACCTCGCCGGCCAGCGGACCGGCGTCGCCGGCCGCGGCCGGACCCGCCTGGTCGACCTGGAGCACGACCTGCACCAGCGCCTCGTGGGCGGCCGAGCGGTGCGGGTTGAGGTACTCCACCAGCCGGTCGAAGGGCAGGTCCTGGTGCTCGTACGCGGCCAGGTCCGCCTCCCGCACCCGGCCCAGGAGCTCCGCGAACGCCGGGTCGCCGGAGGTGTCGGTACGCAACACCAGGGTGTTCACGAAGAAGCCGACCAGCCCCGACAGAGCCTCGTCGGCCCGTCCCGCGACCGCCGTGCCCACCGCGAGGTCGGTGCCCGCGCCGAGCCGGGTCAGCGCGGCGACCAGCGCCGCCTGCACCACCATGAACAGGGTGGCGCCGTGCGCGTGCGCCACCCGGACCAGCCGCCGGTGGGTGTCCGGGGTCACCGCGAAACCGGTGACCGCGCCCCGGCCCGAGGGCTCGGCCGGCCGCTCCCGCTCCGTCGGCAGGTCGATCAGGGGCGGCAGGCCGGCCAGGGCGCGCTCCCAGTGGCCGAACTCCCTCTCGGTGGGCAGGGCGCGCTGCCACAGCGCGTAGTCGGCGTACTGGACCGGCAGCGGCTCCCAGCCCGGTGCGCCCCCGGCGAGCCGGGCCTCGTAGGCCGCCGCCAGGTCCGCGAGGAGCGGACCCGTCGACCAGCCGTCCGCCGCGATGTGGTGCAACAGCAGCACCAGCGTCTGCGGACCGTCCCCCTCGGGCAGGAACAACCAGGCGCGGAAGGGGAGTTCGCGGCCGAGGTCGAAGCGGTACCCGGCCGCCGCGTCGACGGCCGCCGTCACGTCCGCCGGCCGGGCCAGCTCCAACTGGGGTCGGGCGCCGGCGAGCACTTCCTGGTACGGCTCCCCGCCCTCGGCGCCGTACACGGTGCGCAGCACCTCGTGCCGGGCGGCCACGTCGGCCAGCGCCCCGGCGAGCGCCGCCGGGTCCAGTGGCCGCTCCAACCGCCGCACCAGTGCGATGTTGTAGGTGGCGGAGGGCCCCTCCAACTGGTCCGTGAACCAGAGCCGGCGCTGCGCGTACGACAGCGGGACGCGCTCGGGCCGCCGCTCCGGCGGTACCGGCGCGGGCGCGGGCCGCGCCGGCCCCGCGAGGGAGCCGAGCCGGCGGTGCAGGGCGGCCGGCGTGGGGGCCAGGAACAGGTCCCGGATGCCCGCCTCGACGCCCAGCACCGACCGGACGCGGTTGACGAGCTTGCTGGCGAGCAGGGAGTGCCCGCCGGCCTTGAAGAAGTTCTCCGCGGGGCCGACCCGGTCCCGGCCGAGCACCTCCGCGAAGAGGCCGCACAGGATCTCCTCGCGCGGGGAGAGCCCCGCCGTGCCGTGCGCCGGCTCCGGGGCCGGCCCGGAGGTCGCCGCGGCCGCGGCGGCGAGCCGGGTCCGCCGCTCGGCGATCCCCTGCCGCTCCTCCCGCGAAAGCAGCCCCAGCTCGCCGAGCCGGACGTCCGGGGAGGCGGCGAAGGCGCCCAGCGCCCGCACGTACACCTCCAGCAGCAGCCGCGCGGTGGACGCGTCGAACAGGTCCTCGGAGTACTGGACGTACACGTCCATCCCGCCGGTGCCCCCGTCCGCCTCCCGGCGCTCCGCGCAGTGGAAGCTCAGGTCGAACTTCGCGGCGCCCAGGTCGGTGCTCGTGGCCCGCCCGGCGAGCGGCCCCAGCCGCACCGCGTCGCCCGCGGCCTCCTGCACGGTCAGCATCACCTGGAAGAAGGGGTGCTCCCCGAGGGTGCGCCCGCCGTCCTCGGACAGGTGTTCCACCAGCAGGTCGAACGGCAGGTCCTGGTGGTCGAAGGCCGCGAGGTCGGCGTCACGGACCCGCTCGACCAGCTCGCCGACCGCCGGGTCGCCCGACAGATCCGCCCGCAGGACGAGGGAGTTGACGAAGCAGCCGACCAGCTCGTGCAGATCCTGGTCGGGCCGGCCGGCCACCGGTGTCCCGATCGCCAGGTCCGTGCCGGCGCCCGCGGCCGACAGGGCCGCCGCCAGGGCGGAGCGCGCCACCATGAACAGGCTCGCCCGACGGGTGCGGGCCAGCGCCGCGAGCCCCCGGTGTGCCACCGCGTCGAGCCGGGCCGTCAGGGTGGCGCCCCGCCCCGAGGGTTCGGCGGGACGCGGCCGGTCGGCCGGCAGCGCGGTACGGGTGGGCATCCCGTCCAGCGCCGTCTTCCAGTGGTCCAGCAGCGCGGACGGGTCGGCCAGCAGTTCGGCCTGCCACAGCGCGTAGTCGGCGTACTGCACCGGCAGCGGGCGCCACCGCGGTGACCGGCCCGCGCACCGGGCCTCGTACGCCTCGCCCAGATCCCGCAGCAGCGGTGCCAGGGACCATCCGTCGGTGGCGATGTGGTGGACGAGCAGGACCAGCACGCAGGTGCCGTCGCCCGGAAGGAACAGCCGGGCCCGCAGCGGGGTCCGCGCCGCCAGGTCGAAGGTTTCCCGGCCGAAGCGGGCCACCCGCTCCTCCAGGTCGGCGGGGGTGCACTCGACGGTCTCCAGCGACTCGGTCGGGGCGTCCAGGACCCGCTGGTACGGTTGCCCGCCCTCGGCCTCGTACACGGTGCGCAGCACCTCGTGCCGCTCCGCGACATCGGCCAGCGCGGCGCGGAGGGCCTCCCGCCCCGGGACGCCGTCCAGGCGCAGCACCAGCGGTGCGTTGTACGTGGCCGAGGGGCCCTCGATGCGGCCCACCAGCCACAGCGCGCGCTGCGCGGCGGACAGCGGGACGCGTTCCGGCCGGTCCGGCGCCGCGCCGAGCGCGGGCCGGGACGCCGACACCGGGCCCCGCTCCGCCAGGCGCCGGTGCAGGGCCGAGGGGGTCGGGGCGAGGAACAGGTCACGGATGCCGAGTTCCAGGCCGAGGGCGCCCCTGACGCGGTTGACCAGCTTGCCCGCGAGGAGGGAATGCCCGCCGTTGCGGAAGAAGTTGGCGTCGGCGGCCAGCTCGTCGCGGCCCAGCACCTCCGCGAACAACCCACACAGGATCTCCTCGCGGGGCGACAGGACGTCCCGCCGCGCGGGCGCCGGCGTGCCGGTCTCCGGGCGGGGCGCGGCGGCCGTCCGGGCGGGCCGCCGGGCCAGGGCGGCCGACGCCTCGGCCCCCGGCAGCCCCAGCTCCCCGAGCCGGCGCAGCGGGTCGGCGGCGAAGCCCTCCAGGGTCCGGACGTAGACCTCCAGCAGCAGCCGGGCCGTCGCCTCGTCGAAGAGGTCGGACGCGTACTGGAGGGAGATCCCCATCCCGTCCGGACGGCCGTCCGCCGTGTGCCGTTCGGCGCAATACCACGTGAGGTCGAACTTCGCGCAGTCCAGGCCGACGTCCGAGAGACGGGCGCCGACACCGCCACCGAGCGCGACCTCTCCGGCCGCCTCGCCGCCGGCCTCCACGGTGAGCATCACCTGGAAGAACGGGTGGTGCCCCAGCGCCCGCTCGGGGGCCAGGTGTTCCACCAACAGGTCGAAGGGGAGCTCCTGCTGCTCGAACGCCGCCAGGTCCGCGTCCCGGACCCGCCCCACCAGCTCCCCGACGGACGGGTCCCCCGACAGATCGGTGCGCAGGGCGAGGGAGTTGACGAAGAACCCGACCAGGTCGTACAGGTCCTCGTCCGGGCGCCCGGCGACCGGAGCGCCGATCACCACGTCCTCGCCCGCCCCGCAGGAGGACAGCGCGGCCGCCAACGCCGCACGCGCCACCATGGTCAGGCTCGCCCGCCACCCGCGGGCGAGGGCGAGCAGCCCGCCGTGCGCCGCCGCGTCGAGCCGCCCGGTCACCAGGGCCCCCCGGCCCGTGGGCTCGGCGGGCCGCGGCCGGTCGGCGGGCAGGTCGATCACCGCCGGAGCGCCGGCCAGGGCGTCCCGCCAGTGGTCGAGCTGTTCCCGGGCCAGGCTGTCCGGCTCGGCGGGGTCCCCGAGCAGCTCGTTCTGCCACAGGGTGTAGTCCGTGTACTGCACGGGCAGCGGCTCCCAGTCGGGGGCCCGCCCGCCCAGCCGGGCTTCGTAGGCCAAGGCCAGGTCGCGCAGCAGAGGACGGACGGACAGCCCGTCCGTGGCCACGTGATGGATCAACAGGACGAGGACCGGCTTCCCGTCGCCGGAGTCGAACAACCTTGCCCGCAGCGGCGGTTCGGCGGTGATGTCGATCGTCTCGCGGACGAACGCGGCCACGGCCGTGTCCCGTTCGGCCGCCGCGCACCGCACCGACACGAGTCCCGGCACGGCGGACGTGCCCAGTACCCGCTGGTACGGCTCCGCGTCCGCGCCGGCGGACAGGACGGTACGCAGCACCTCGTGCCGCTCCACCACGTCGGCGAGGGCCGCTCCGAGGGCGACGGCGTCCGGCTCCGCGTCGAGGCGCAGGACGACGGGGGCGTTGTAGGCGGCGGACGGGCCGTGCAGCCTGCCCAGGAACCACAGCCGCCGTTGGGCAAACGACAACGGGATCACGGTCATGTCCTCATCCGTCCTGGCGCACGGCGGCCGCGGCGGCGGTCGCCTCCACGAGGGTGTCGATGTGGGCGGCGAGGTCCCGCAGGCGGGGGTTGGCGTACACGGCCTTCACCGGGAGCGCGACGCGCAACTCGGCGCGGACCCGCGACACCAGCTTGATGGCGAGCAGCGAATGGCCGCCCAGTTTGAAGAAGTTGTCGTCCGGGCCGATCCGCGAGGCACCCAGGACGCTCGCCCAGACTGCGGCGATCAGCTCCTGCGAGCGGGTCATGCCCGCGGCCGCCGCGTCGGCGGGCTCGCCCACCGGGGTCGGCGCCGGGTCGGGCAGCGCGGCCCGGTCCAGCTTGCCGTTGGTGGTGGTGGGGAAGCGGTCCAGGGCCACGAAGGCCGCCGGGACCATGTAGGCGGGGAGCGCGCCGGCCAGCCGGGAGCGCAGCTCGGACGCGATGACGGAGCCGCGGTGGTAGGCGACCAGGCCGGGCGCGCCGTGGACGTCGTCCCGCAGTACGACCGCGGCCTCGGAGATCTCCGGCATCGCCGTCAACGCCGCCTCGATCTCGGGGAGTTCGATCCGGTGACCGCGCAGCTTCACCTGCCCGTCGGCCCGGCCCAGATAGGCCAGCCGGCCGCCGGGCAGGAGCCGTACGAGGTCACCCGTGCGGTACATCCGGCCGCCGTACGCGGCGCCCTCCCCGGAGTCCGCCACGAACCGCTCCGCCGTCAGCCCCGGGCGACGCCGGTAGCCGCGGCCCACCCGCGGGCCCGCCAGGTACAGCTCACCGCTCCCGCCCTCGACCACCGGGCGCAGCCCCTCGTCCAGCACCCGCATGCGCAGGCCCGGCAGGACGCTCCCGATGTGCGGCGCGTCGGCCCGGTCGACCCAGGCCGCCGTGGAGTCGACGGTGCACTCGGTGGGCCCGTACAGGTTGACCGTGCGCAGCACCCCCCGCGCGCCGCGCTCGCCGAGCCGCCGCCACAGCGCCGGGCTGATCGCCTCGCCCCCCACCAGCAGCGTCAGCGGGCGCGGGCCTCCGTCGGCGGTCAGCAGGTCGAGCAGCGGGTCGGCGTGCGAGGGCGTGATGTCCAGGTCGGTCAGGGCCCGCTCGTCGATCAGGGCGGCGAGCAGCGCGGGGTCCGCACGGGTCTCGTCGTCGATCATCACCAGCGTGTCGCCACGGCACACGCGCACCCACTGCTGTACGGAGGCGTCGAAGGACGGCGAGGCGTTCCAGCCGACCCTGCCCCCGTCGCCCACGGCGATGCCCGCGCCCTCCAACTCGGCGAGCAGCGCCGAGGCCGCGGCCCGGCCGATCTCGACGCCCTTGGGCCGGCCCGTGGAGCCGGAGGTGTAGATGACGTACGCGAGGGTGTCACCGGTCACCGGCACCGGGGCGAAGCAGCGCTCCCGGCCGTCCGGCGCGCTCAGCTCGGCCACCGGCACGACCGCCACACCCGGCGCGGGCGGTCCGTCTGCCGCGTCCGCGACGACCACCAGGTCCGCGCCCGAGTCCTCCACCAGGTAACGACGTCGTTCGGCGGGCAGCTTCGGGTCCACGGGCAGATA
This sequence comes from Streptomyces sp. A1136, assembly GCF_004795055.1. GTDB lineage: Bacteria > Actinomycetota > Actinomycetes > Streptomycetales > Streptomycetaceae > Streptomyces. The sequence continues at coordinate 122,558 of NZ_SSBJ01000005.1, read as the reverse complement.
GGCGGCCCCCGCGGCCAGGGTGCCGATCAGCGCGGAGACCAGCGCGGCACCCCGGGGCAGGCACAGCGCGACCACGCTCTCCGGACCGATACCGCGGGCGGCGAGCCGCCCGGCGAAGCGCATCGCCTCCGCGCGCAGTTCGGCGAAGGTCAGTTCACGGTCCCCGGCCACGACGGCGGTGCGGGCGGCGGGCGCCAGCGCGAGGCGGGCCAGCAGGTCGGCGGGGGCGTCCGGCCCCTCGAAGGTACGGGGACGCTCGGGAAGCACGGCGGTCATGGTGGTCACTCCCCGACGAAAACGGTGGTGGACGGCCGGGTCTGCGGGGCGCAGTCGGCCAGCGCGACCGGCTCGCCCATCGCGACGAGGATCTTGCGGTCGCCCTTGTAGGCCTCGCGGCCGTGCGCGCTCAGGATGTTGTCCACGAGCATCAGGTCGCCCTGCTGCCAGGTCTCCCGTACGGTGACCCGGTCGTAGACGGCGTTGATCGCGTCGACCTCGGCGTCGGTGAGTCGGGAGCCGTCGCCCAGGTAGGTGTTGAACGGCAGGCCGTCCTCGCCGTACGTCTCCACGAGCACCTCGCGGATGTCCGGGTCCAGGGTGCGGCTGTTCCAGAAGGCGAAGTGGTTGAACCAGGTCTTCTCCCCGGTCACCGGGTGCGTGACGATCGCGGAGCGGCGCTGGCGGGTGATCATCGAGTCGTCCTCGTCGACCCATTCGTAGCCGACCGTGTTCTCCTCGCAGTACGCCTCGGCGACGGCCTTGTCCTGCGTCGCGAACGTCTTGTACCAGGGCAGCCCGGCCAGCTCCGAGTAGTTGCGCACGAGCAGCCAACCGGCCCGCGCGAAGCGTTCCACCAGCTCCGGCGGCAACAGACGCAGCGCCTCGCGCATGTCGCCGACGGTGGTCGCGCCGCCCTCCTCGGGGGCGATCACGCAGCCGAAGAGGAGCACGCCCGGGAAGTCGAGGGTGTAGCTGTTCTCGTTGTGGAGCCGGATCGGCTGCACCGCCGGCAGGTCGGTGGAGGAGAACACGCCCTCGCCGAAGTCGGTGCGCGGGGTGGCCTTCTCCTTGTAGCCGGCGCGCCGCTCGATCAGGGCGTCCCGGGCCGCGGCGAAGGAGGCGGCGTCCTCGACGGGCAGCCCCCGCAGCAGGACGGCGCCGCTGCGGTGCAACTCGGCCTGGATGTCGACCCGGTGGGCGGTGAGCCAGGCGATGGCGGAGGCGAGGTCGGCGCCGGCCGGGGTCCGGACGACGACGGGCTTGCCGGGCTCGCGCACCGGGTCGAAGCCGGTCGTGAGGGGTGCGTCAGCGAACGTGGTCATGAGAAGTTCCTTAGACGGTGCGGAGTCGGGAAAGTGGCGAGCGGCCCGGACGAGGGGCTCAGGCGGCGGCGGTGGCGGGCGCGCCGACCACCTCGGCCAGCACGGCGAAGAAGTCGGGCAGCTGCTGCTGGAAGTAGAAGTGGCCGCCGGGAAGGACGTACGAGGCGAACGCGTGGTCGGTGATCTGCGCCCAGCGGCCCAGGGAGGCGGCCGGCGCGACCGGGTCGGCGTCCCCGCCGATCACCGTCACCGGGCAGTCCACCCGGGCGGAGGACTCCTCGCACCGGTAGACGTCGTCGATGGCGAAGTCCGCGCGAATGGAGGGCAGGATGATCTCGCGCAGCTCCGGCTCGTCGAGGATGCCGTCGTCGGTACCGCCGCGCTGCTTGATGGCGGCCACCAGCCCGTCGTCGTCGAGCCGCTCCGGGTACACGGCGCACGGGTTGGCGAGGTAGGGGGCCCGGCAGGCGGAGGCCACCAGCGCCCGGGGGGTGCGGCCCGACGCCTGGAGGGCCCGTACGACCTCGAACGCCACCAGCGAACCCATGCTGTGTCCGAGGACCACCAGGTCGTCGGTGGTCCCGGCGGGCAGGGCGGCCACGACGGGTCCGGCCAGGTCGGCGATGTCACGCGGCAGATCCTCGGCGAAACGGGCGCCGCGACCCGGGTACTGGCCGATGAGCAGCCGTACGTCAGCCGGGAGGTACGCGCGCCATTCGGCGTAGGCGTGGGCGTTGCCGCCGGCGTGCGGGAGGACGAGCAGCGAGGTCCGCTGCGGGCCCTCGCCCGGCAGGTCCCAGACCACGTCGTCGGGTGCGGGTGTGGCGTCGGGGTACTGGTCGTGGCTCATGAGGAACTCCGTTCCTGGTCGGGGGTGCGGCGGCGCAGCGCCGGCCTGGCCCGCCGGGGCGCCGCGGGCGCCGACGCGCGCAGCGTCTCGATGCGCCGGGCGAGGGTGGCGGGTGTGGGGTGCCGGAAGACGTCGCGGAGGGTGAGGGTGACGCCGAGGGTGGTGGAGATGCGGTTGGTGAGGCGGGCGGCGAGGAGTGAGTGGCCGCCGTGGTCGAAGAAGCTGTCGTCGATCGAGAGCGCGGCCGAGGTGTTCAGCGCTTCCGTGAAGTACGTGTGGACCTGCTGCTCCAGCGGGGTGCGCGGAGTGCGTCCGCCCGCCTTCAACACCGCCTGCGGGGCGGGGAGGGCCCGCTTGTCGATCTTCCCGTTGGGGGTCAGCGGCAGCCGGTCGAGCCGGACGACGAAGGCCGGGACCATGTGGTCGGGCAGCAGGGTGCGCAGCCACAGGCGCACGTCCTGGGGGGAGAGCTCCGGGTCCGTGGCGACCACGTACGCGCTGAGCTGCGGGGTGTTGTGGTGGTCGAGGTGGGTCGACAGGGTGGCTTGGGTGATGTGGGGGTGGGTGGTGAGGGTGGTTTCGATTTCGGTGGGTTCGATGCGGAAGCCGCGGATTTTGATTTGGGTGTCGGTGCGGCCGGTGTAGTGGAGGTTGCCTTGGGTGTCCCAGTGGGCTTGGTCGCCGGTGCGGTAGAGGCGGGTGCCGGGGGGTCCGTAGGGGTTGGGGAGGAAGTGGGTTGCGGTGGTGGTGGGTTGGGTGTGGTAGCCGTGGGCGAGGCCGTGGCCGGTGAGGTAGAGCTCGCCGGTGGTGCCGGGGGGTGTGGGTTTGAGGTGGGTGTCGAGGATGTAGGCGTGTTTGTTGGTGAGGGGGCGGCCGATGGGGACGGTGGTCGGTACGTCGTTCGCGTTGTTGGTGGGTTGGATGGTGTGGGTGGTGGTGAAGCCCATGGATTCGGCGGGGCCGTAGCCGTTGGTGATGGTGAGGTGGGGGTGGGTGTGGTGGAGGTGGTGGATGTGGGTGGGGGAGGCGGGTTCGCCGCCGGTGTAGACGATGCGGGTGGTGGTGAAGGTGTCGGGGTGTTCGTCGGTGAGGTAGTTGAAGAGGCTGGAGGAGAGTTGGAGCATGGTGACGGCGTGTTGTTGGGCGAGTCGGGCGATGAGGGCGGGTTCGGGTCGTTGTCCGGGTTGGAGGACGGTGGTTCCGCCGTGGAGGAGTGCTCCCCAGAATTCGAGGCTGAAGGCGTCCCAGGAGACGGGTGAGCATTGGAGGAAGGTTTCGTCGGGGCCGAAGGTGGCGTAGGTCTGGGCGGTGAGGGTGGAGACCAGGTTTCGGTGGGAGGAGAGGATGCCCTTGGGTTTTCCGGTGGAGCCGGAGGTGAACATGACGCAGGCGGTGTCGTCGGGGGACAGTGGGATGTGGAGGTTGTCCGGGTTCCGGCCGGCGATGGTGTCTTTTTCTGTGTCTGTCGTCACGGTCGGCCAGGGGCCGTTGATGCGGGTGTGGTGGGTGGTGTCGGTGATGAGGACGGCGAGTGCGGCGTCTTGGGCGGTGGTGGTGAGGCGGGTGTCGGGGAACTCGGGGTCCAGGAGTGCGTAGCCGGCGCCGGTTTTGGTGACGGCGAGGATGGCGATGGTGAAGTCGATGCCTCGGTCGAGGAGGATTCCGGCGAGGTCGCCGCGGCGTAGGCCGGTTGCGGTGAGGTGTCGGGCGAGGCGGTTGGCGTGGGTGTTGAGTTCGGCGTAGGAGAGTTCGCGTCCTTCGAAGACGACGGCTCGGGCGTGGGGGTGGAGGCGGACTTGTTCCTCGAAGCGGTCCGTCAGGGTGTGTTCCCCGATCTCGTGGCGGACGCCGGTCCACTCCTCCAACACCTGTCGCCGCTCGACCTCACCCAACAACTCGATCTCTGACAAGGCGAGTTCCGGACCGGCCACCACCTGCTCCAGCGTCCGCCGCACCATGGAGACGATCCGCTCCACGGTGGCGTGCTCGTACAGGTCCGAGCTGTACAGCACCGCCCCGGTCAGGCCGGCGTCCTCCTGCGCGTGCAGCAGGAACTCCAAGTCGAACTTCACCGCTCCCGTCGCCAGCGGCTCCGCGGCGCCGGCCCGCACACCCACGAGCTCCGGTTCGACCGCGGGGCCGGACTCCAGCGCGAGACAGACCTGGAACAGCGGGTGCCGCGCCAGGGAACGGACCGGGTTGACCGCCTCCAGCACGAGATCGAACGGGGCGTCCTGATGCGCGAACGCGTCCAGGTCGGTGGCCCGGACCCGGGACAGCAGATCCCGGAAGGTGGGGTTGCCGGAGGTGTCGGTCCGCAAGACGAGCGTGTTGACGAAGAAGCCGACCAGGTCGGACAGGGCCTCGTCCGAGCGTCCGGCCACGGGCGACCCCAGGGGGATGTCGGTGCCGCCCCCGAGCCTGGTCAATGTCGCCGCCAGCGCCGCCTGGAGCACCATGAAGGGCGTACAACGCTCAGCCCGTGCCAGCTCGCGCACCCGCTTGAGCAACTCGGTGCCGAAGTCCACCCGGACGACTCCGCCGCGCCCGCCGGCGACGGGTGGCCGCGGCCGGTCGTGGATCAGGCCCAGTTCCTCCGGCACACCGTCCAGCGCGGTCTTCCAGTAACCGAGCTGCTCCTCCAGCGCCGGCCCTTCGAGCGCGGCGCGCTGCCACAGGGCGTAGTCGGCGTAGTCGACGGCCAGAGGGGGGAAGTCGGGAGCGTCACCGGCGACCCGGGCGGCGTAGGCCGACGACAGATCGGCGAACAGGGGGCGCAGGGACTGCCCGTCGGTGGCTATGTGGTGGAGCAGGACGAGAAGGGTGTGGCGGTCCGCGCCCGACCGGAACAGCGTGACCCGAAGCGGCAGTTCGCCGGCCAGGTCGAAGGGGTGCCCGGCGGCCGCGAGCAGCTCGGCGTCGAGGGCCTCGGGCGTGACACCGCGCACCTCGAACCAGGGCGCCTCGGTCGGCGGTGCGACGACCTGGTAGGGGGCGCCGTCGTCCACGAAGGCGAATCGGGTCCGAAGCGGCTCGTGGCGCGCCACGACGTCACCGAAGGCGGCGCGCAGCGCGGCCACGTCCAGCGCCCCCTCCAGGCGGACGGCCATCGGGACGTTGTACGAGCTGCCGCCTCCCGAGAGTCCGGCCACCAGCCACAGGCGCTGCTGGGCGAAGGACAGCGGAAGTGCCTCGGGGCGGCTCTCCGCCCGGGTGAGGGGGGCGAGCGCCGGCCGGCCGGAGCACTCGGTGATCCGGCGGGCGAGGGTGGCGGGTGTGGGGTGCCGGAAGACGTCGCGGAGGGTGAGGGTGACGCCGAGGGTGGTGGAGATGCGGTTGGTGAGGCGGGCGGCGAGGAGTGAGTGGCCGCCGTGGTCGTAGAAGCTGTCGTCGATCGAGAGCGGGGCGGGCGAGTCGAGCACCTCGCTCACGAGGGTGCGGACGATCTCTTCCAGCTCCGTACGGGGTTGACGGCCGGCGGCGATGAGCGGTGCCTCGACGGCCGGCAGGGCCCGCTTGTCGATCTTTCCGTTCGCGGTCAGCGGGAGCCGGTCGAGGACCGCGAACTGCGCGGGAACCATGTGCTCGGGCAGCCGCTCGCGGAGCCAGCGGCGCAGGACGTCCGGGCTCGGTGCGGAACCGGGCGTCGCGACGACGTACGCCGTCAGGTGCGTGTCGTGGACCAGGGTGGCTTGGGTGATGTGGGGGTGGGTGGTGAGGGTGGTTTCGATTTCGGTGGGTTCGATGCGGAAGCCGCGGATTTTGATTTGGGTGTCGGTGCGGCCGGTGTAGTGGAGGTTGCCTTGGGTGTCCCAGTGGGCTTGGTCGCCGGTGCGGTAGAGGCGGGTGCCGGGGGGTCCGTAGGGGTTGGGGAGGAAGTGGGTTGCGGTGGTGGTGGGTTGGGTGTGGTAGCCGTGGGCGAGGCCGTGGCCGGTGAGGTAGAGCTCGCCGGTGGTGCCGGGGGGTGTGGGTTTGAGGTGGGTGTCGAGGATGTAGGCGTGTTTGTTGGTGAGGGGGCGGCCGATGGGGACGGTGGTCGGTACGTCGTTCGCGTTGTTGGTGGGTTGGATGGTGTGGGTGGTGGTGAAGCCCATGGATTCGGCGGGGCCGTAGCCGTTGGTGATGGTGAGGTGGGGGTGGGTGTGGTGGAGGTGGTGGATGTGGGTGGGGGAGGCGGGTTCGCCGCCGGTGTAGACGATGCGGGTGGTGGTGAAGGTGTCGGGGTGTTCGTCGGTGAGGTAGTTGAAGAGGCTGGAGGAGAGTTGGAGCATGGTGACGGCGTGTTGTTGGGCGAGTCGGGCGATGAGGGCGGGTTCGGGTCGTTGTCCGGGTTGGAGGACGGTGGTTCCGCCGTGGAGGAGTGCTCCCCAGAATTCGAGGCTGAAGGCGTCCCAGGAGACGGGTGAGCATTGGAGGAAGGTTTCGTCGGGGCCGAAGGTGGCGTAGGTCTGGGCGGTGAGGGTGGAGACCAGGTTTCGGTGGGAGGAGAGGATGCCCTTGGGTTTTCCGGTGGAGCCGGAGGTGAACATGACGCAGGCGGTGTCGTCGGGGGACAGTGGGATGTGGAGGTTGTCCGGGTTCCGGCCGGCGATGGTGTCTTTTTCTGTGTCTGTCGTCACGGTCGGCCAGGGGCCGTTGATGCGGGTGTGGTGGGTGGTGTCGGTGATGAGGACGGCGAGTGCGGCGTCTTGGGCGGTGGTGGTGAGGCGGGTGTCGGGGAACTCGGGGTCCAGGAGTGCGTAGCCGGCGCCGGTTTTGGTGACGGCGAGGATGGCGATGGTGAAGTCGATGCCTCGGTCGAGGAGGATTCCGGCGAGGTCGCCGCGGCGTAGGCCGGTTGCGGTGAGGTGTCGGGCGAGGCGGTTGGCGTGGGTGTTGAGTTCGGCGTAGGAGAGTTCGCGTCCTTCGAAGACGACGGCTCGGGCGTGGGGGTGGAGGCGGACTTGTTCCTCGAAGCGGTCCGTCAGGGTGTGTTCCCCGATCTCGTGGCGGACGCCGGTCCACTCCTCCAACACCTGTCGCCGCTCGACCTCACCCAACAACTCGATCTCGTGCAAAGGACGGTCGAACTGATCGAGGACCTCTTCCGCGAACCGTACGAACCGGTCCTGGTGGCTCGCGACCGCCGTGATGTCGCATACCTCCGGCGCCGCGTCGAAGTCGACGCGCAGGCCACCCTCCGGCCCGAGGTCGTAGACGCCCACCGCCAAGTCCTCCACCGGACCGTTGCTCAAGTTGTGCTGCGTGGTGGGGAAACCGCAGAACCGCATGCCGGGCGTGAACGCCATGATGTTCACCAGCGGCGACGTGATCCGCCGCTCGGTCTCCGCCAGGCCCAGGTCGCGGCAGACGTCCTCGTACCGCGTCCGCTGGTGGCGCAGGCCCTGCCGGGTCTCCGCGACCGCCGAGGCCAGCAGCCCGGCCGGCGTCGCGTCCGCGCCGACCCGCAGCCGCAGCGGTACGACGTTCGACAGCATCCCCGGCGTGCGGCGGGCGAGCTCGGTACGGCGGCCGGTCACCGGAAGGCCGAGTGCCAGCTCGGGGCTTGCGCTGACCCGGTGCACATAAGCCGCCACGAGCGCGATCACCAGTATCGTCCACGGCGCTCGGTGCGCACGCGCCACTTCCTTCAACCGGTCCGCACGCGCCGGGTCCAACACGACGGTGCGCCGGACGAAGGGCAGCTCACCGGGGGCCGGCCGGCCGGTCCGTCCCTCCGCGAGGCGGGGAGTGGGCGCAAGCCCGGCGAGGTGGGTCGCCCAGTGCGCACGGTCCTGCGCCCCCTCGGGCGAGGACCGGTACGCGTCGTCTTCCGCCAGCACGTCGGCCAGCGCCCCGAAGGGACTCGGCCCCCACGGCTCCCCCGCCGAGGCCCGCTCGTACAACTCCACCAGGCGCTGGTCGAGCAGCGCCACGCCCATGCCGTCGATAGCCAGGTGGTGGAAGGCGTGGAAGTAGAACCACCGTTCCTCGCCCGCCGCGGTCGTACCCGCCCTGATCAGGACGTGCCGGGTCAGCCAGCCCGCCGCCAGGTCGAAGGGCCGGGCCAGTTCGCTCCGCATCCAGGCGTGCGCCGCCGCGGCCGGGTCCTCCTCGCCGCTGAGGTCGAGCAGCCGTAGCGACCGGTCGCCGGGCTCCGCCCACAGCTCCTGCCACAGGCCGCCGTCCTCGTCCGATCCGGTGCCCCGGATGCGCAGGACGTCCGCCTCGCGGGCCAGTCGGTCCCAGCAGCGGGCCAAGAGCCCCGGATCGAGCGCCCCCGAGATCTCCCGGTATTCACCGATGTTGTAGCGGCAGCCCGAGGTGTCGAGGCCGTGCGCCATCCAGATGTCGCGCTGCGCCGCCGACAGGGGGAGCCGCACAGCGGCCGGCCGGTGCGCGGTGCCCTGCGGGGACGCGGAGGGGGACATGCGGAGGCTCCTCGGGATCGTTGCTGCGGCGGGGTCAAGAGGCGGAGAGGTCGAGACGCGGAGAGGTCGGGAGGGGAAGAGGCGGGGAGGGGGTGTGGCGGGCGGGTCCTGACCGCGGCCCTCCTTGGGGCCGTACCTCATCCAACCCGCGGGCCGTCGGCCCCGGCGGCAGTTGCTCCGGCACTCCGGAAGCAGTTCACGCACGGGAGGCAGTCACGGCCCGCCCCCGGCACACCGCCCGCACCAGCCCGAGGACGCGGAACCGGGAGCCGCCGCCCTCGTGGGTGGCCCTGACGGCTCCGGCCAGCAGCAGCTCCCGCAGCATCCGTCCGCACTCGGGCAGGCTCCGCCCGGTCAGCGCGGTGATGTCGGCGAGCTCGAACCCGCTGCCCGGGCCTTCGCACAGGGCGCCCAGCAGCGCGGACGCGTCCTCGGGCAACCGGTCGAGCCGCAGGCAAAGCGTCCTGCGGAAGTCCTCCGCCCCTTCACCCCCGCCGAGGTGGTCGAGCAGCGCCGTCGGGTCCGCGTCGAGGCTGTGGCACAGGGCCGCGAGGTCGCACACCACCAGCCAGGACGCCGCGGCGGCCAAGGCCCCCGGATGCCCGTCGAGGCCGCGGCACACCCGTGCCGCGTACCGCAGGTCGGCCGCCCCCGGGACGAACTCCGGGCGCGTCCGGCGCAGATGCCCGAGGAAGACCCGTACGGCGGCCGGCGCCGAGGCGGGCTCGCCGGGGCCCTCGTCGGCGTCCTCGGCCGGAACCTCCAGCGGGGACAACAGGAAGATCCGCTCGCCGGGTATCCGCCACGGCTGCTCGGAGGTGACGAGCAGGCGCAGTCCCGGACAGGCGCGCAGGAGCCCGGTGAGCCGGTCGAACCGCGGCGCCCCGGCCGGTGCCCCGTCCAGCACCAGCAACACGGGTCGCTCGCCCAGCAGTTCGGCAAGATCGGCCGCCGGGTCGCCGCCGCCGTCCGTCGGCCCTTCGGGCGAGGTCGGGCACAACGCGGAGACCGCCGCGCCGACCCGCTCCGACCAGGGTCCCTCGTCCGGGCCGAGATGGTCGCGGCTCGCTCCCCGGAACGTGTGCCACAGCGCCGGCATCCCGGTCGCGTGCAGCCGGTCGGCGACCGCCAGCGCCAACCGCGTCTTGCCCATCCCCGTCAACCCCACGACGTGGACCAGCCGTTCGGATCCAGATGCCAACTCACCTGTCAGCACCGCGAGTTCCGCCTCCCGTCCCACCATCGCGTGCAGAGCGGTCGGCGGTGCGGGAGGTTCGGCCAGGCAGTGCGCGCCGGCCCGGCCCTGCTGGGCCGCGGTCTCCAGCGCCGTTCGGGCCCGGGGCCCCAGCCGCAGGGCGTCGGCCATCAGCCGGACCGTGTCGGTGCGGGGGCGTCTCGCCTTGCCCTGCTCCAAGTCGCGGATGGCCCGCACGCTGATCGTGGAGAGGTCGGCCAGTTCCCGCTGGGTGAGTCCGATCCTCAGCCGGTGCGCCCGTATCAGGGCCCCCACCTGCGAGGACCCGGGCGCTGTCGGTGTGGTCGCGGTCGCTGTCGGCACGGGCTCCGTCGGCGCGGGCTCGGTGGCTCTGGTCAGGGGCATGGCGTGCAACTGCGCGGTCATGGGCGCTCCCGGCGAAGACGGTGGGGGAACGGCGGGGCCTGAGCGGACGTGGCCTGGTTCCTGTTCCCATCGTCGGCAGCGCGCTATCCCTCGGGCATCGCGCTGCGGACGCCGGCCGCTATCACCTCCGGCATCCCCCTATCCCGGCGCGAGCGGCGCACGAGCGGCCCGTGATAACGCGGCGATAGGAGCGGGGCCGGTCCGGGGATTCCGGCTGTTCCTACGTTGGTGTCCAGAAAGAACGAAGCGCCCCGGACGGCCGGAGCGCACCGACGGAAGGAACCGACATGAGCCTCACCCACGCTCTGCGCGCCGCCCTGGTCACCGCCGCCATCGCCGGGGCCGCCGTGCTCGGCACGCAGGTCGCCCAGGCCGACAACGGCTCCACCGCGCCGGCCGGCACGACCGGCGTGACCGCCCCCCAGGCCACGCCGTCGCCCACCGCCACCGGCCAGACCAACCCCTGGGACTGACACCCGCCAGGCGGTCGTCAGACCCCGGCGGCGGTCTCCGTCGCCGGTGCGCGCACCACGATCGTCCGGGTGCCCAGCATCCGCTCGGCCTCATCGAGTTCGGGCTGCATCCGCCGCTCGCGGAAGGCCCGTACGGCACTCTCCAGCAGCTCCCGCGAGCGTGAGCGCTCGCCGGCCCCGCCGCTCGCCGCCAGCAGCCGGGCCAGATCCAGTCGGATCACCGCGGCTCCGCCCAGGTCCATGATCTGCTCCCGCACCGACAGCGCCTGGGCGTAGAAGCCCCGCGCCGCCTCGCCCCGGCCCATCTCGGCGTGCGCGGCGCCCAGATCCCGCAGCAGATGGCCCTCGCCTATCACGTCCCCGCTGTCCCGACACAGCTCCAGCACCTCGGTGAACGTCCTTACGGCGTGCTCGTGCTCACCCTGGGCCTGCTGCAACTGCCCCGCCCGGCGAAGGGTCCTGGCCTGACCGCCGGTGTAACCCACCGAACGGTAGATGCCGAGGGCCTCGTCCAGCCGGCTCTGGGCGGTCGCCGTCTGTCCGCGCCGCATCCAGATCTGCGCGCTCTGCGTCAGCACGATGGCCCGGCCCACCACGTCGCCGACCCGGTCGAAATCCCGCAGCGCCCGGTCGTACAACGACAGCGCCGACTCCTCGTCGCCCCGCATCCGCTCCAGCAGCGCCAGGTCCCGGTGACACAGGGCGAGCCCCTGGCGGTCGTCCAGTTCCCGGAACAGTCCCAGCGCCGAGGTCAGTGACGCGTGGGACTCCGCCAGCTGGCTGCGGCCGAGGTACAGCACGCCGAGCGAGCCGAGCAGGGCCGCCGTGCCGCGCGTGTTGCCGGCCGCCCGGACGGCGGCCAGGGCGAGTTCGTGCGTCCGCTCCCACTCGTCGAAGTATCCGCGCCCCTCGAACAAGGTCGTCAGGGTCGTCGCCAGGTCCCAGCACAGCTCGTGCATCTCCTGTTCGGCGGCTTGCTCGACGGCCTGGACCAGGTTCGACTGCTCGCTGTCGAGCCACTCCAGCGGGTCCACCAGCAGTTCGTCCACGCAGCTCGCCGGCGGCTCCCAACGCGGAGCGCTGCCGTGCAGGACGGTGAAGTCGCCACCGTAGATGCGCCGGTGGGCCTGCTCGGCCAGGGACATCCACCCGCCCAGCATCCGGCCGAGGGCCTGCGACTGCGCCGCCGGCTCGTCGTGGGCGGCGAGCTGCTCGCGCGCGAACACCCGGATGATCTCGTGGAAGCGGTAGCGGAACCCGCCCGTGGACTCGACACCGACGACGTCCAGCATCTGTACGTCGACCAGTGGTTCCAGCAGGTCGGAGGGGAAGGGGCGCCGGTCGTCGAGCAGGGCCCCGGCCAGCCAGCCGGGCAGCGTCGGCCCCTTCGCCAGACTCAGCAGCCGCAGCAGTCGCCGGTCCTCCGGCGCCAGCCCGTCATGGGTGAGGCAGAGGCTGGCCCGCATCGTCATCTCGCCGTGGGTGAGCTCGTCGAGCCGGTGCCGCTCATTGGCGAGGCGGTGCACCATGGACGCCAGCGTCCAGTGCGGGCGCGCCGCCAGCCGGGCCGCGACGATCCGCAGGGCGAGCGGCAGGCCGCCCACGGTCCGGATCAGCGCCTGCGCCGCCACCTCCTCGCACCGCACGCGCTCCGCGCCGACGACGCGGGCCAGCAGTTCCAGGGCGTGCTCGGTGCTCATGACGTCCAGCTCGACGCGGTGCGCCCCGGGCAGGCCGGTCAGCCGGACCCGGCTGGTGACGAGAACGGCGCACCGGTTGCTGCCGGGCAGCAGAGGCCGGATCTGGCTCTCGGAGGCGGCGTCGTCGAGCACGACCAGGACGCGGCGCGAGGCCAACAGGGTGCGGTACATCTCGGCCCGCTCGTCCTGCGAGTCGGGGATCACGGGTCCGGGGATGCCGAGCGCCCGCAGGAACCGGCCGAGGACCTCGGTTGAGGTGGCCGGGGTCCCGGTGCCGCGCAGGTCGCAGTACAACTGCCCGTCCGGGAAGCCGGTCTCGCTGAGACGGTGCGCGATATGGGTGGCCAGGGTGGACTTGCCGGTGCCGGGCTTGCCGACGATGACCGCCAGCCCGACCGCCCGGCGGCCGCCCCCGCCCAGCAGGGTTTGCCCGATGTGGCCTATCTGTTCCTCGTCGCCCACGAAGTCCGAGGTGTCGGCGGGAAGTTGCCGGGGGACCTCCTCGCGGTACGGGGAGCCCGCGGCCGGCGCGCCGGCGGCGGGAGCGGAAGCGCGGCCGTCGGGTCTCTCCCCGCCGCGCCGCGTCGCGGAGCCGTCGTCGACCGGGCCGGCGGCAGCCGCCGCGCCCCTGCCCGCGTCCCCGTATCCGTCCGTGTCACCCGTACCCGTGGCCCCGACCCGGGCCCCGCCGGCGGCGCCACCGGCCGCGCCGGGGCCCGTACCGGCGGGGGTGGAACCGTAGCCGCCGCCCGTCCCGGCCGCCGTGACCGGCGGGACCTCGCCCGACAGGATCGCGGATTCCAGGCGGCGCAGCTCCGCCCCCGGCTCCAGCCCGAGTTCCTCCACCAGCAGCTCGCGCCCGACCCGGTAGCTCTCCAGGGCTTCCGCCTGGCGGCCCGAACGGTACAGCGCCAGCATCAACTGCCCGCGCAGACGCTCCCGCAGCGGGTGCACCCGTACCAGCAGCTGTATTTCCCCCACCAGTTGGTGGTGTCGACCCAGGGCCAGCTCCAGGTCGATCCGGGTCTCCGCCGCCGTCAGCCGTTCCTCGTCCAGTTGCAGCGCCTTGCTGCGCAGCGTCTCGCTCGACACCCCGCTCAGGCAGTCGCCCTGCCACAACTCCCCGGCCGAACGGAGGAGTTCGGCGGACTCGGCCATCGCCCCCTGGCGGCCGAGGGCCCGTGCGTCCGCGACGTGGCGTGCGAACACCGCCGCGTCCACCAGGTCACCCTCGGTCTTGAGGACGTATCCGGGGGGCCGGGTCGTGATGGCCGCCGCGATCGCCGCCTTCGAGAAGAGCTTGCGCAGGCGGGACACGCAGATCTGCACCTGGGTGCGTGCGGTGTCCGGCGGCTCGTCGTCCCAGATCAGGTCCACCAGGTAGTCGGTGCTGACCACCCGGTTCGTCTCCAGCAGCAGCGCGGCGAGGATGACCTCCTGCCGACCCGGCGGTATGCGCACCGGTCCGCTCTGACCGGCGACCTGTAAGGGACCGAGGATTCGGAAAACCACCGCGTCCAAGGGGTCGGCTACGTCGCCGGGCGAAACGGTCATGAGTCTCCCAGCTGGGGGAACGCCAGAGGAACGGTGGAGCGGGAGGGTCAGTCTCCCCGAACACCTCTACGGTTGTCCATGGTGTGGAGATTTCGTGATCGTAAACCGAGGGTGAGCCGCCGCTCACGCACCGCCGGCCGTCGCCCGCGGCCCCGCGACGCGCCGGTCAGCGGCCCGCGCGCGGTGATAGGGCGGGGATAGCCGCGGGTTGCGGGCGCGGCGCACGGTGTACTCGTCGCCACCGGACGGGGTGCGGCAGGTCGAAAGGACTTCCCAGATGAACAGTCGGCACGCCGGGCGGGTTCCGCCGAGCCCCGTGGTCACCGACTCCGGAGTCGACCACGTACGCCTGGCCTACCACTACCTGGACTCGGGCGACCTCGACGGCTACGGGTCGCTCCTGCACGCGGGCCTGCTCGGCGTCGCGGAACTGGAGCGCCCCGCGATCGGGGCCCGCCACCACATCACGCGGATCGTCGCGGAAGGGGACTGTGTGGTGGCGATGGGCCGCGTCGCCCCGCAGCAGCGTGAGTTCGTGGACGTCTTCACCCTCTCCGCCGAGGGCATGCTCCGCGCCTGTCGCCGTTACTACGCCGGCGCGGTCCGCTGAGTCCCTGCCCATCGCGCGGCACCGCCGGGAGACGGGCGGTGCCGCCGGGAGCGCGCGGCGGCGCCGAAAAGCCGTACCAAGTCAGGCAAAACGGCCCGTGAGGCGCTGGCTCAGGGGCACCCGTTCGAAGGCCCGAACAGGTGGTGCGTTAGCATCTGAGCGCCGCCTAGCTCGAAAGATAAACCTGTGACTGTCAACGACGACTCGTTCACCCACTGGAAAAACCGCGAGGAGATCGCGGAGTCGATGATCCCGATCATCGGGAAGCTGCACCGCGAGCGGGACGTCACCGTCCTCCTCCACAGCCGCTCCTTGGTGAACAAGTCGGTGGTCAGCATCCTCAAGACCCACCGCTTCGCCCGGCAGATCGACGGCGAGGAGCTCTCGGTCACCGAGACGCTGCCGTTCCTCCAGGCCCTTTCCGCGCTCGATCTCGGCCCGTCCCAGATCGACATCGGCATGCTCGCCGCCGAGTACAAGTCCGATGACCGCGGTCTGTCGGTCGACGCCTTCACCGCCGAGGCCGTCGCCGGCGCCACCGGCGCCAACAAGATCGAGCGCTCCGCGTCGCGCGACGTCGTCCTCTACGGCTTCGGCCGCATCGGCCGCCTCGTCGCCCGCCTGCTCATCGAGAAGGCCGGCTCCGGCAACGGCCTGCGACTGCGCGCCATCGTCGTCCGCGGCGGCGGTGAGCAGGACCTCGTCAAGCGCGCCTCGCTGCTGCGCCGCGACTCGATCCACGGCCAGTTCCAGGGCACCATCACCGTGGACGAGGCGAACAGCACGATCGTCGCCAACGGCAACACGATCAAGGTGATCTACGCCAACGACCCCTCGGAGGTCGACTACACGGCGTACGGCATCAAGGACGCCATCCTCATCGACAACACCGGCAAGTGGCGCGACCGCGAGGGCCTCTCCAAGCACCTGCGCCCCGGTATCGAGAAGGTCGTCCTGACCGCCCCGGGCAAGGGCGACGTCCCGAACATCGTGCACGGCGTCAACCACGACACGATCAAGCCGGACGAGCAGATCCTGTCCTGCGCCTCCTGCACCACCAACGCGATCGTCCCGCCGCTGAAGGCCATGGACGACGAGTACGGCGTGCTGCGCGGCCACGTGGAGACCGTCCACTCGTTCACCAACGACCAGAACCTGCTGGACAATTACCACAAGGCGGACCGTCGCGGCCGCTCCGCGCCGCTGAACATGGTCATCACCGAGACCGGTGCCGCCTCGGCCGTCGCGAAGGCGCTGCCCGACCTGAAGGCGCCGATCACCGGCAGTTCGATCCGCGTCCCCGTCCCGGACGTCTCGATCGCCATCCTCAGCCTGCGCCTGGGCCGCGAGACCACCCGCGAAGAGGTCCTCGACTACCTCCGCGACGTCTCGCTGCACTCGCCGCTGAAGCGTCAGATCGACTTCACCACCGCGCCCGACGCCGTCTCCATGGACTTCGTCGGCTCGCGCCACTCCTCGATCGTCGACGCGGGCGCCACCAAGGTGGACGGCGACAACGCCATCCTCTACCTCTGGTACGACAACGAGTTCGGCTACTCCTGCCAGGTCATCCGCGTCGTCCAGCACGTCTCCGGGGTGGAGTACCCCACCTACCCGGCGCCGGCTGTCTGACCGCGCACGGCCGCGGCGGTCCGACCGCCGACGGCCCGCAGGGCGTCCCGTGAGGCGGGGCGGCGGACGGGGTGGCGAACGCTTCCGACAGGGAGCCCGCCGTCCCGCCGCCGTCCCGCTTTCACGTGTGCGGACCGACCGGGCGGACCGGCCCGGCGACGGGTCAGTGGACGACGCTGAAGCTGCGCCACGGCAGGCTGCCGGGAGCGGTCACGTTCGAGCTGTCGGTCGGCACGTAGATCCCCGGCGCCTTCTCGGTCTTCTGGCACCCCGGAGTCCGGTACAGGATCACGTCGAGCAGGGTGTTGTTGTACACGTGCGCCGCGCCGCGCGGCAGGCCGATGGTGTGGCAGCCCTGGACGGGGGTGTTCAGGTAGTTGATCACGACCGGGCCGTCCTCGGCGCGGAAGGCCAGGCTGCCCACGGTGGTCTTGCCCGCCGAGCAGGCGGTGGCCGTGAGCAGCAGCGCCGCCCCGGTGATGACGCCGATACGCCGGAGATGGGACATGGCTCGGTCCTCGTCTGTGCGGTGATGGCTTGCCCGTTACCGCAGCCTTGCCCGTCGCCCGCCGGGAGGCATCCGCTGCGCACCCGGTGGGATGACGGCCGAACGGGGACGGGGGCGGGTGGTGGCTTCGGGAGGGGTCCCGAAGCCACCACCCGCCCCCGAGAGGGACGGCCTACCGCACCAGCGCCGCGCCCCGGTCCTCCAGGACGCCCGCTATGCCCCGCGCGAGGCAGGGGATCCGCTCCAGTCCGATCCCCGCGATGTTCACCCGGCCGGCGGTCGTCCCGTAGATGGCGAACGTCCCGCGCAGTCGCAGCATCTGCTCGGGCGACAGCGGCAGCATCGAGAACATCCCCTTCTGCCGCGCCAACGAGGCCGCTTCGGCGTCCCGGCCGAGCGCGCACAGCTGCTCCACCAGAGCCCGCCGGTTGGCCGAGATCCGCTCCCGCATGGCGTCCAGCTCCGACCGCCAGGAGGCCTGGAGGCCGGGGTCCTCCCAAATGGCCGTCACGACCGCGGCCCCGTGCTCCGGGGGCATCGAGTACTGGGTGCGGGCCGCGTTCTGCAGGGCCGTCTCCGCGTGCCGCAGCGACTCCCGTGACGCCCCGAGGACGACGGCGCAGCCGGTGCGGTCGCTGTAGAGGCCGAAGTTCTTCGAGCAGCTGATCGCGAGGAGCATCTCCGGCACCCGCTCCGCCAGCTTCCGCGTCGCCGCCAGGTCCGCTTCGAGGCCGTCGCCGAGTCCGTGGTAGGCCAGGTCGACGAACGGCACCCAGCCGTCGCGCACGGCCAACCCCGCCAGCGCCTCCCAGGCATCGGGCGTCGGGTCGACGCCGGTCGGGTTGTGGCAGCAGCCCTGGAGCAGCACCACGTCGTCGCGGCGGGCTCGGGCCAGGTCGTCCAGCATGCCGTCCTGATCCAGCCACCGGTACGTGCGCACCGTCAGGCCGGCCGCCTCCAGGATGGGGCGGTGGTTCACGTAGGCGGGGTCGCTGATCCACACCGTCGTGCCCGGACGGGTCCGGCAGATCAGATCGGCCAGCAGGCGCAGGGCGCCGCTGCCGGCCACGGTCTGGACCGCCACGGCCCGCTCCACCGGACCGTCCGGACCGAGGACCATCGAGAGCATCGCGCGGTTGAAGCCGAGGTTCCCGGACAGTCCCCGGTACTCCTTCGAGGCGGAACGTTCCGCCAGGCGTATCTCGGCCTCGCGGACGGCCGCCATGACCGGCGTGCCGCCGCTCTCGTCGCGGTAGACCCCGAGGACGAGGTTCAACCGCTCGGGCCGTGTGTCGGCCCCGAAGGCCTCGGTGAGGTCCCACAGGGGGTCGACGGGCGGCGGGAGGAGGAGTTCGAGCATCTAGGGCAGCCTCGGGGTGACGGGGGCGGACACGGGGGCGGACAGGGGATCGGGGGCGGGGCGCCGGTTGGCGAGTACCACGCCCGCGGTGATCACGGGCACGCCGACGAGCACGCTCACCGTCGGCGACTCGTGCAGCAGGGGTACGGCCAGCAGCACGACCGCGACCGGGCTGAGGCTGCCGAAGACCGAGCTGCGCTCGGCCCCCAGCCGCCGGATGGCGAACGCGTACAGCAGGCCCGCGCACAGCCCGACCCCGAGCCCCTGCACCACCAGGAACAAGGCGATGTCACCGCCCGCGGCCGACGCCAGGCCGGTGGGCAGCACACCGGTCAGCACCAGCAGCGCCATCACGACGAACGAGGGCACGCACAGCAGCCCGATCGACCCGACCGGATCGAGCGCGACCTCCTTGAGCCCCACCGTGTACAGCGCCCACAGCCCGCTGGCCAGCAGCAGCACCCCGGCTCCCGCCAGCACGTCGGTGTCCACCGGCACCACGTAGCGCCACACGAGGGCGAGGACACCCGCCGCGATCAGCGCGAGACCCGCCGCCTGTGTGCCCCGCGGCGCGCCGCGCCCGCCGGCCATCATGAGCGCGGAGACGAACAGGGGCACCATGCCCGGTATCAGCGAGCCCACGAACGCCGCGGACGTCAGGGAACCGCCGTACATCGCGGCCAGGAAGAACGGCACGCCCGCCCCACAGACGATCTTCGCCGCGGTGGCCGGGCGCACGGCCGCGATGCTCCGGCGGCGGCGCCAGAGCGCGGGAGCCAGGACCACGACGGGTACGCCGAAGCGCAGCAGAGCGGCGTCGGCGGGCCGCAGGGACGACGTGCTCAGGGCCCGCGCGCTGAGCGCGAAGGCGGCCCAGATCGCCACCGTCGCCGCCAGGGCCAGCATGCCGCGCGCCTGGGGCGAGACGCGCGGGGCGGGCGCGGGCGCGTCCGCGGGGCGGCTTTCCGTCGTTGCCAAGGAGGTTCCTCCAGCCTGAGAGGGCCGGATTCGGCCACAAGGCAACGCTAGGGCTTCGGGCGGGGCAGGCGATTGCCAGTTCTGCCTTCCACACCTACCGTGGGGGCAGAATCTGCCAAGGAGTGACGATGGACGCGGTCGATCTCCAGATCATTCGCGAATTGCAGGCCGACGGCCGCCTGTCCAACCAGGACCTCGCCGACCGCGTGAGGCTGTCCCCGTCACCGTGTCTGCGCCGGGTGCGCCGGCTGGAGGAGGCCGGTCTCATCCGCGGCTACACCGCGATGGTCGACCAGGTCGGCTTCGGACTGCCGATCACCGTCTTCGTGCGGATACGGCTGGAGCGCCACACGGGGGAGGCGGTCCGGCTCTTCGAGGAGCACGTCGCCGGCATCGAGCACATCCAGGACTGCTACTTGATGGCCGGCAGCAGCGACTACCTGTTGCGGGTCGTCATCGAGAGCCTCCAGGCCTACGAGGCCCTCGTCCGGGACCGGATCCACGCCATCCCCGGCATCGCGTCCATCGAGTCGAGCTTCGCGTACGGCAGCGTCAAGCAGTCCCGCGTGTACCCGAGCCCGAAGTACCCGAAATGACGACGTGACGGTCACGGCCCCCCGGCGTCCGGCCCGTCCGGCAACTGCTGCTCGGACCAGATGACCTTGCCGCCCTCGGGGGTGTACCTGACGCCCCACCTGCGGCTGATCTGGGCCACCAGGAAGAGTCCGCGGCCGCCCTCGTCCGTCGTGGCGGCGTAGCGCAGGTGCGGCGAGGTGCTGCTGCTGTCGAAGACCTCGCAGGTCAGTA
Source organism: Streptomyces sp. A1136 (assembly GCF_004795055.1). GTDB lineage: Bacteria > Actinomycetota > Actinomycetes > Streptomycetales > Streptomycetaceae > Streptomyces. Next base: position 102,733 of record NZ_SSBJ01000005.1, on the reverse strand, counting down.
CCCGGTCGTGCAGCAGGCGCAGCCGTACGGGGGCGGCGCCGTGCCGGATCGCGTTGGTGACGAGTTCGCTCAGCACCAGTTCCGTGCCGAAGGCGAGCTCAGACAGGCCCCACTCCTCCAGCTTCGCGACGGCGAGGGCCCGCATCCCGCCGACCGCGCTCGGCTCGAACGGCACCGCCCACTCCGCGATGCGGTCCGCGCCGAGCGCCGAAGTCCGTGCCACCAGGAGGGCCACGTCGTCGCGGGGGCGTACCGGCAGCATCGCCTTGAGCAGGGCCCGGCAGGTCTCCTCCGGCTCCCGGTCGGCATGTCCGAGCGCCGCGCGGACCAGGTCGAGCCCCTCCTCGATGTCCCGGGCCCTGTCCTCGATCAGTCCGTCGGTGTACAGCACCAGCTGGGTGCCCTCGCTCAGATCCAGTTCGGCCGACTCGAAGGGGAACCCGCCCAGCCCCAGGGGGGCGCCGGGCGGCAGTTCGGGCATCTCCACCCGGCCGTCGGGGCGGACGACGAACGGCGGGACGTGCCCGGCCCGGGCGATCGTGCAGCGTTGGGTGACCGCGTCGTACACCGCGTACAGGCAGGTGGCCCCGAGCAGGCCCGCGCCGCTGCCCGCGCCGTCCGTGCTCTGGTCGATGTACTGGACGAGGTCGTCGAGCCGGGCGAGGAGCTCGTCCGGCGGCAGGTCGAGGGAGGAGAAGTTGAGCACGGCGGTGCGCAGCCGGCCCATGGTGGCGGCGGCGTGCAGGCCGTGTCCCACGACGTCGCCCACGACGAGCGCGACGCGGCTGCCGGGTAGCGGGATCACGTCGAACCAGTCGCCGCCGACCCCGGACTGCGCGGGCTGGTAGTAGTGCGCCACCTCGACGGCGTTCTGCTCCGGCAGGTCGCGCGGCAGCAGGCTGTGCTGGAGGGTGACGGCGAGGGCGTGTTCACGGGTGTACCGGCGCGCGTTGTCGATGGTGATCCCGGCCCGGGCGACCAGTTCCTCGGCGAGCGAGACGTCCTCCTCGTCGAAGGGCTCGGGCTTGCGCGAGCGCCAGAAGTTGACCACCCCGAGCACCGTGCCCCTGGCCTTGAGGGGAGCGGTGATCAGGGAGTGGATGCCGTAGTCGATGATGGCCTGGGCCCGGGGCGGGTCCTGGGCGTACCAGCCGGGCGCGTCGGATAGGTCGGTCACCACCTCCGCCCGGCCGCTGCTGAGGCCGCGGGCCTGGGGGGTGGAGGGCAGGAAGTCGATCAGTATGCCGCGCTCGTAGAGCGGCGAGTCGTCCCGGATGCCGCTGACGGCGGTGCGGCGCAGGTCGGCCGTGGAGGTGGGCTCGTCGCCGTGCAGGACGGGCTCGGCCAAGTCGATGGTGACGAAGTCGGCGAAGCGGGGGACGGCCACGTCGGCCAGTTCCTGGGCCGTGCGTTCCACATCGAGGGTGGTTCCGACGCCGACACCGGCGTCGTACAGCAGCTTCAGACGCCTGCGGGTCGCGTCGGCGCGGGTGCTGAGGACGCGCATCTCGGTGGAGTCCCTGATGGTCACCGAGGCGCCTTCCCGGCGCCCGCGCAGCCGGGTCGGCCGCTGGTTGATCACCAGCAGGCGGTCCCCTGCCTCGTGCATCTCGTCGGTGGCCTCCCGGCCCGACTTCAGGAGCTCGCCCAAGGGCCGGTCCAGCCCCGGAAGCTCCTCGACGAGCCGGCCCTCGGCGTCCGGGGGCAGGCGCAGCAGCCGGGTGGCCTCGTCGTTGGCGAGCAGCAGCCGCCCGCTCCCGTCGGTGATCAGCACGCCCTCGCGCACGGCGTGGAGGACCGCGTCGTGGTGTTCGTACATCCGGGTCATCTCAAGCGGGCCCAGGCCGTGGGTCTGCCGCCGCAGACGCCGGCTGATCAGCGCCGATCCGGCGGTGGCCAGGCCGAGGCCCACGGCGCTGGCGCCGAGGATGACGGGGAGCTGCCGGTTCACGACGCCGGTGACGTTCTTGACCTTGAGGCCGGCGGAGACCAGGCCCACCACCTTGTGGTTCTGGTCGAAGACCGGCACCACGGCCTGGAACTCCTTGCCGAGGGGGCCGTTCACGCTTTCGGTGTGGACCTGGCCGGCGAGGGAGGGGCCGATCGTGCCGACGAACCGTTTGCCGATGCGGTCGGGCAACGGGTGCGTGTAGCGGATCCCGTTGGTGTCCATCACCACGATGAAGTCCACCTCGGCCTTGCCGCGGGTGGCTTCGGTGACGGGCTGGAGGATCTTGGAAGGATTGGGGGAGCGCAGCGCCTGCTGGAGTCCGGGGGAGTGCGCGAACGTCTCGGCGACCGCGACGGATCGGTTGCGCGCCTCGCGGTCCACGTCGTGGCGCGACTGCAGCAACAGGGCGAGGACCGCACCGGCCGCGAGCAGCACCACGATCGCCACCTGGAGGACGAATACCTGTCGGGCGACGCTACGCGGGCGATTTTTGCTCAGTGACCGCACCGACATCCCCGGCACGGGTGGCAAGGATCGGTCACGCACCCAGTTGTAGCACTGTCGGCGGCCCTCGGCGTGGTGGTCGCTCGTGCCGGGCCTCCCGAACACGCAAATTTATCTTGACGTCAAGATTCTCATCGGGCAGGCTCCCCCATGTATCTCGACATCGAGATACATGACCCGGGGGAACGGAGAATGGCATGCGGGGCGGCGCGATGACGCGTAAGGACCGACCGGGGGGCCTGTTGGCCGGGCTGCGGAGGCCGCCCGGCGGTCGGGACGCGCGGATCATGCTGCTCGCGCAGTTCCTGGACCGGTCGGGAACGGGGGTGTGGGCCGCGGCCAGTGTCCTGTACTTCACCTTCGTCGTCGGACTCGACGCCCGACAGGTCGGAATCCTGCTCGGCGCCGCCGGAGTGGCCGGCATAGCGGGCTCACCCCTCGCCGGGCACCTCGCGGGCCGGTTCCCCGTCCGCCGGCTGCTGATCGCCGCCCACCTCCTGCGCCTGGGCACGCTCTGCGCGCTGCTCGTCGTCACCCGGTACGAGCTGCTCCTGGTGGTCGTGGCCCTCACCAGCCTGGGGGACAGGGCCGCCAAGACGCTGGAGATGCTCTTCGCGACCCGCGTGGCCGGCGAACGCCGGGCCACCTACCAGGCCCTCGTCCGGAGCTCGGCGAACGCCGGCTACGCGATCGGCGCGGGCGTCGCCGCGATCGGACTCGCCCTCGGCACCCGCGAGGCCTACCAGGCCCTGATCCTGGCCAACGCGCTCTCCTTCCTCGCGGCCGCCCTCCTGGTCCGGCGCACCCGCGAGCCGCGCGACCACGGACGGGTCGCGGCGCGGACCGGTGCCCCCGCGGGCCCGCCGCCGGCCGCGTCGAGTCCGTGGCGCGACCGCGGTTACCTGGGGTTCGTGCTGCTGGACATCGCCATGAACCTGGACGACTCGATCCTCGCCGTCGGGCTGCCGCTGTGGCTGGTCACCCACACCCGCGCGCCGCACGCCCTCGTCCCGGCCTTCCTCGTCGTCAACACCGTGCTCGTCGTGCTGCTCCAGCTGCGCGTGTCGGCGAAGGTGGGTCGACCGCGCCAGGCGGCCGGAGCGGTTGCCCTGTACGGGGTCACCCTGCTCGCCTGCTGCGTGTTCCTGGCGCTGTCCACCGGAGCCGGGGCCTGGGGCGCCTCGGCCGGCCTGCTCGTCGCGGCGGTGCTCGCCACGGCGGCGGAGCTGATGCGGTCCGTCAGCTCCTGGGAGTTGGCGGTCAGCCTCGCCCCGGTCCGGGAGAGGGCGGCCTACCTGGGCGTCGCGGGGATGTCCCAGTCCGTGCAGAAGTCGGCCGGGCCGCTGCTGTTGACCGGCGCGGTGATGCCGGCCGGACCGGCGGGATGGGTGCTGCTGGGCGCGGCGGTCACGGCGCTCTCCCTCGTGCAGCGGCGCGCCGGCCTGCGCCGGCTGCGGGCGATGGAGGGCCGTACCGCCGAAGCCGAAGCCGCCGCCGATACCGCCCGGGGCGCCGCGGCGACCGTCGAGGGCGCGAGGGACCCGGCCTGAGCCGCCGTTCCCCAAGGTCGTGACGCCCGCCGCGGGAGCAGCCCCCGCGCGCGGCACCGATCGGTCAGGCCGGCCCTTCGCCCCCGAGTCGCTTGAGGCGTCCCGGCCGCCCGAACCGGCGGGCCGCGCACGCCGACAGGGCGCGTCGCCGGCCTTCCAACGGCGCCGAGGACACCGTCAGCGCGGTCACCAGCACGGCCAGGGCCACCCCGCTCACCGCGAGCCCCGCCGCCAGGCCGGGAGTACGGTACGCGCAGGTCACCCGGGTCGCCCCCGATCCCAACGGCACGGCGATCAGCCCGTCGAGCGTGCCGGGCGCCTTCGCGGTCGCCCCGTCCACCGAACACCGCCAACCCCGAACGGCGGGAACGGCCACGACGGCGGTCCCTCCCGAGGTGCGCGCCGGGAAGACGGCTTCGATCGTGTGACCGCCCGCCGTCACCCGGGTCGGGCCGGACGCCCACAGACGTGCCACCGCCGCGTCGAGGGCACCCCGGTCCAGGCAGCCCACGGGGAAGCGCGGGATGTCCTGGGCGCGGTCGCCGGTCAGCGTCAGCGCCACCTCGCCGGCGCCCGTGACGGTGCCCAGCGGCAGCAGACCGTTGTTCGTCATGGGATATGCGCCCGACAGCCGCTCGGTCGCCCCGAGCGCCTCGACGGTGCCGGAGAACCAGGGCACGTACGCGATCGCCGAACTCCCCGGGGCGCAGGAGAAGGCGAACGTGCTCCGGACGCCGCGGGGCAGCCGCCACGAGCCGTCGGCCCGGGCCCCGGCCGCCGTGCCACCCGCCGGCCGGGCGGCCGGCACGGTGTAGACCCGCGCCCCCAACACCTGCTCCTGACGGGCGAACACGGTGTCCGCGGCGGCCGCCGGCGCGCCCTGCCGCAAGGTCACCACCGGGGACGCGTCCGCCGACCGCCGGGTGAACCCGTCCGCGCCGCCGTGGTCAAGGTAGCTGCCCACGCCCATGACGGCCCGACCGACCGGATCCTCGAAGCCGACGGTGTGCCGGCCCGCCATGTACCAGCCCGCCCCCAACCCGCTCAGGGTCCGCGCGGTCCGGGCGGGCAGGTAACTGCTGTAGTAGGCGCCGCCCTGGCCGCCCAGCAGGAGCGGGTCGTTGTCGGCGAACTCGTGCGGACCGGGCTCGCTGCGCAGGTCCGGCCAACGGTTCTCCGCCCGCACCGCCCCCCGCGCCGCCAGCGACTGCGCGTCCAGCGTCCGCTTGGGCCGCCACCACTCGTCCCGGTCCCGCTGCTCGGTCACCGACACCACCGTGAACACCGTGGAGACGAACACCGTGCCGAGCAGCGCACCCGTCAGGACGATCCGCGCCGTCCGGCCGCGGCGCCGCGACAGTGACAGCAACAGGGCCAGGACCACCGCGCCGCCGGCCAGGGTCAGGGTCCAGGTGGTGGCGGTGACGTACGCGCTGGGTCCGGCCACGGCCATCACCACACCCAGCACCCCGGCGCCCGCCGTCAGCTCGCGGGGGCGCGGCCGGGCGGTCAGCGCCATCCACGCCACGGCCACCAGCATCCCGGCGAGGGTGAACGAGGCCCGGTAGGGGCCGCCGTTGGGCAGGGCCAGGCCGTGCCAGAGCAGGATCGTCGGCGTCCAGACGTAGGACAGCGCCACCAGGACGAGCAGCACGCACCAGGCGACCCGCTCCCTCCCGGGCACCCGGCGGAGGAACGGATACGCCAGGACGAGCAGCAGCGGCAGCATGCCCACCGAGATCTGGGGCGCGCTCGCGTGGAAACCGCCCGGCAGCAGATGGGCGAGGTAGTCGTGGAAGGCGGGTGGCCCCGGATAGTGGACCTCGGGTCCCGGCTGCGCCGCCCGCGAGGCCGGGAACGTCACCGTCAGCACCGGGGCGACCAGCGCCACCCCGACAGCCGTCATCGACAGGGCCCGCAGCGCGACGCGGCGCCGGACGGGCCACGGCCGCCCGTCGAGCAGCAGCCGGACCAGCAGGACCAGCGCCATCCCCAGGGTGGCCATCGCGGCGGTGTAGAAGTTGCCGGCCCAGCACACGGTCACCAGCAGCGTGCCCGACACCCAGCGCCGGCGGCGCAGACACCAGTCGTACGCGAACCCGGTCAGCGGAAGCGCCACCAACCCCCACATCCACATGGGGTCGGCGAAGCCGTTCGACACGGTCCAGCCGCTGACGCCGTAGCCCACCGCCAGAGCCGCGCGCGGCCACGGCGGGCCCGGCCGCAACCGACCCAGCCACACCGTCATCAGGGCCGTCGCCAGCCCGATGCTCAGCAGGGTGACGAGGAAGACCGGGAACTCGACCCGGTCGCGGGGGAACAGCGCGACGAGCCAGGAGAACGGATTCATCAGGTACGTGAGGAAGTCGGCGAGGAAAGGGACCCCGTACCCGCTGCCCCAGTTGAAGAGGAGGTCCCCCTCGGTCCCCCCGCGCAACAGGTCCCACAGATGGGCGTGGAACGGCACGAACTGGTTGCCCAGGTCGTTGACCGCGCGGGAGCGGGCGCCGAAGGGGTACGTGCCGTGCACGGCCATCGCCAGGCAGTAGGCCCCCATCGAGAGCGCCGCCGAGACCGCCGCGGCCACGCTCTGCGGGTCCGGTCTGCGGCGTACCCGCCGATGCTGCTCCTGGCCGGTGGTGGGAGGGGAGGTCGTCAGCACCATGGCGCCAGCCTCGCAGGTGCCGGGCGGTCCGTGTGCCGACACCACCATGACCGCCGCGCCTGCGTCCGTCCGGCGGGAGCGGACGGGTGAACGTCCGGCGCCGGCCGCTCGGACAGTCCGCGGGGCCGGGCCGCCCGGCCCGCGCACGGGACGGTTCCGCAGGTCAGGCGGGGACGGTCGCCGCGCCCACCATCCGCCGGAACGCCTCGGCGTCCTTGACGGCGGCCCCGCCCGGGTCGTTGTTGAAGTAGGCGAAGACGTCCGCCGAGGCCGGCCAGGTCTGCGTAATCCGCCCCGCCCACGAGCGCAGCGCGGCCGGCCCGTAGCGGGGCCACGGCCGCGCACGCCCCTCGTGGAACCGTACGTACCCCCAGTCGGCGGTGCGCCACAGCGGCGTCACCGGTCGCGAGTGCCGGTCCGCCCAGCACAGCGCCGCACCCCGCTCGGTGAGGACCGACCGGATCTCCTCCGTCCACCACGACTCGTGTCGAGGCTCCACCGCCACCCGCACGCCGGCCGGGAAACAGGCGAGGCAGGCGTCCAGGGACCGCGCGTCCGCGCGCAGGGTGGGCGGCAGTTGCAGGAGCACCGGCCCCAGCCGGGGCCCGAGGGCGGCGCTGTGAGTCATCAGCCGCCGCACCGGCTCCTCCGGGTCGCGCAGTCGTTTGATGTGGGTCAGGAAGCGACTCGCCTTGACGGCCATGACGAAGCCGTCAGGGGTCCGCGCGCGCCAGGCCGCGAAGGTCTCCGGGGCGGGCAGCCGGTAGAAGGCGTTGTTGTTCTCGACCGTGCCGAAACGGCGCGCGTACTCCTCCAGCCACAGGCGCTGCGGCACCCCCTGGGGGTAGAAGGTGCCCGTCCAGTCCCGGTACTGCCACCCGGACGTCCCGACCCACACGGGCATGGTCACCTCCGCTGCCGCGACGGACCGTCTGTGACGGCGCCTGCCCGGCGGGAGCCGCCCGAAACCGCCGTGCGAGCCGCCCGAAGCCGTCGGTCGGCACCGGTCCCGGGGACGCGTTGACAGGGCGTGCGGCGCCGACGTATCCAGGAGGTGAGGGTCGGCCCCGTACGCCCGGCGGCTGTCCGCGACCGTCTTGCGGGACGGGGGGAGTTCCCGTGCCGACGAGATCCGTGACCGGCCCGCGGGAACGCGAAGGGAGCGGACCATGGCCCGGTCGGTCGGCATCGACCTCGGAACGACGAACTCGGTCGTCAGCGTCCTCGAAGGCGGCGAACCCACCGTCATCCCCAACGCCGAGGGCGCCAGGACCACCCCCTCGGTCGTGGCCTTCGCCAAGGGCGGGGAGGTCCTCGTGGGCGAGGTCGCCAAGCGTCAGGCGGTCACGAACGTGGACCGCACGGCCCGTTCGGTCAAGCGGCACATGGGCGATCCGCGGTGGCGCTTCCCCGAGCACGGGGACGTGGACGGCAAGCGGTACACGGCGCAGGAGATCTCCGCGCGCGTCCTGCAGAAACTCAAGCGGGACGCGGGGGCCTACCTCGGCGAGGACGTCACCGACGCCGTGGTCACGGTCCCCGCCTACTTCAACGACGCCCAGCGCACCGCCACCAAGGAGGCCGGCGAGATCGCGGGCCTCAAGGTCCTGCGCATCGTCAACGAGCCGACGGCCGCCGCCCTCGCCTACGGCCTCGACAAGGCCACCGACCAGACGATCCTCGTCTTCGACCTCGGTGGCGGCACCTTCGACGTCTCCCTCCTGGAGATCGGCGACGGCATCGTCGAGGTCAAGGCCACCAACGGCGACACGCACCTGGGCGGCGACGACTGGGACCAGCGGATCGTCGAACACCTCGCCACGCAGTTCCGCAACGGCTACGGAATCGACCTCACCCAGGACAAGATGGCGCTCCAGCGCCTGCGCGAGGCCGCGGAGAAGGCGAAGATCGAACTTTCGTCCGCGACCGAGACGAACATCAACCTGCCCTACATCACGGCTTCCGCCGAGGGTCCCCTGCACCTGGAGGAGAAGCTCACCCGCACCGGGTTCCAGCAGCTGACCGCGGACCTGCTCGACCGCTGCAAAACCCCCTTCCACCAGGCCGTCAAGGACGCGAAGATCCAGGTCGGCGACGTGAACGAAGTCATCCTGGTCGGCGGTTCCACCCGGATGCCGGCGGTGACGGACCTGGTCCGGGAACTCACCGGCAAGGACCCGCACAAGGGCGTCAACCCGGACGAGGTCGTCGCCATCGGCGCGAGCCTGCAGGCCGGTGTGCTCAAGGGTGAGGTCAAGGACGTCCTGCTCCTCGACGTGACCCCGCTGTCCCTCGGTATCGAGACCAAGGGCGGCATCATGACCAAGCTGATCGAGCGCAACACGACCATCCCGACCAAGCGGTCCGAGACGTTCACGACGGCCGAGGACAACCAGCCGTCGGTGCAGATCCAGGTCTACCAGGGCGAGCGCGAGATCGCGGCGTACAACAAGAAGCTCGGCATGTTCGAGCTGACCGGTCTGCCGCCGGCCCCTCGCGGCGTCCCGCAGATCGAGGTCTCCTTCGACATCGACGCCAACGGCATCATGCACGTCACGGCGAAGGACCTCGGCACGGGCAAGGAACAACGGATGACCGTCACCGGCGGCTCCTCGCTGCCCAAGGACGACATCCGGCGCATGGTGCACGACGCCGAACAGCACGCCGAGGAGGACCTGCGCCGCAAGGAGGCCGCGGAGACGCGCAACCGGGCCGAGCAGCTCGTGTACCAGACGGAGAAGTTCGTCAAGGACAACGAGGACAAGGTCCCCGGTGACGTCAGGACCGAGGTCGAGGCGGCCGTCGCGGAGCTGAAGGAGAAGCTCAAAAACGAATCCGCCGAGGGCGAGGCCACCGCGGCGATCCGTACGGCCACGGAGAAGGTCGCGGCGGTCAGCCAGAAGCTCGGCCAGGCGATCTACGCCGACGCCCAGGCGGCCCAGGCCGCCGGTGGCGCGGCCGACACCGGCCGGGCCGAGGCGGACGACGGCGCGGTCGACGACGACGTGGTCGACGCGGAGATCGTCGACGACGACAAACCGAAGGGAGGCACGGCATGAACCACCCGGCCGAGCCCCCGCGACCGGAGCGCCCCGACGCCACGACGGTGGTCGTCCTGCGCGACCGGCGCGGCGCCGGGCCGCCCGCCCTCTCCCCCCGGGCTCACGGCCGCCCGGACCGCGTCGACCTCCCGGGCACACCGCCCCGGCGGGCGCCCGCGCCCGCGGGGACGTCCGAGACGGCCCGCGCGCTCGCCGAGCGCACCGCCGACCTGCAACGGGTCAAAGCCGAGTACGACAACTACCGCAAACGCGTCCGGCGTGACCGCCTCGCCGTGCGCGAGGCGGCCGTCGCCAACGTGCTGACCGGGCTGCTGCCGGTCCTCGACGCGGTGGACGCCGCCCGCGCGTGCGGCGAGGACGCCGAAGGCTTCGACTCCATCGCCCGTCTGCTCGGCTCCTGCCTGGCCGCCCTCGGGTTGGAGAGCTTCGGCGAACCCGGCGACCCCTTCGACCCCCGCGTCCACGAGGCCGTCACCTCCGCCCCCGACCCCCACCGCACCACCCCGTCCTGCGCCCGGGTCCTGCGCCCCGGTTACCGCGTCGGCGGCCGGCTGCTGCGCCCCGCCCAAGTGGCGGTGGCCGAACCGGCCTCCGGCGACTGACCTCGCGAGCGCCGGGGAGACGGAACGCCCCTGAGGCGACCGCCGGCGGGTTTGCGGTCCCCGCGGGCGGGCACGCGCCTACGACGACGCCGATGAGAAGCACGGCCCCGAGTGGAGGCCCCCATGTCGACAAGCACGCTCATCGTGATCATCGTTCTCGTGGTGGTGGTACTGATCGCCATCGCGGTCGCGGTCCGCCTGGCCTCGCGCAGACGGCACCTGAGGGAGCGGTTCGGGCCCGAGTACGACCGCACGGTGGAGGACGAGGGCGGCCGGCTGGCCGCCGAGCGTGAACTGCGCGCCCGCGAGCAGCGCCACGCGGAGCTGGACATCAAGGAACTGCCGCCGGCGCGCCGGACCCAGTACGCCGAGGAATGGCAGGGCGTCCAGGAACGCTTCGTGGACCGCCCCGAGGGGGCTGTCGCCCAGGCGGACGAATTGGTCACGCGGCTCATGAGGGAACGCGGTTACCCGACCAACGGGTTCGGCGACCAGGTGCGCGACCTCTCGGTCGAGCACGGAAGCACGCTGGAACACTACCGGGCTGCCCACGCGGTCAACGCGCGCAGCAGCGAAGGACAGGCGACGACGGAGGAGCTCCGCGGGGCGATGGTGCACTACCGCGCCCTGTTCCACGAGCTTCTCGGCGATCAAGGAGGCCGATGACATGCAGGACCGCGACGAGACGGCCGGCCGGCCCGACGAGGGCGGACTGACCACCGAGCGCCTCGCGCATCCGGGAGCAGACGAGCGGAGCACCGCCGTCTACCCGGGGGAGGCGACGGGCGACCGCAATGTCGGCCCGGGCACGGGCGTGGGCGAGGACGCGCGGGAGGACGTCGGGGAGTACGGGGTCGGGGAGTACGGGGGAGACGAGCGGCACGGAGCGGACGCGGGCGGCACGACGACGGACGACCTGCGCGGAGGCGACCGGGCGGGAGCGGACACCTCGGACACGGCGGGCGGGACGGCCGTCGGTACCGGGAACGGCACGGGCGCCGGGGGCGACAGCGGCAACGAACCGTTGCTCGCCGGCCGCGACGCGGAGGACTTCCGCACGAGGTGGAGCGAGATCCAGGGCCGCTTCGTCGACGACCCGCAGGACGCCGTGCGGTCCGCGGACACCCTCGTCGCGGAGGTGATGCAGACGCTGGCGGCCACGTTCGCCTCCCACAAGGAGGAGTTGGAAGGCCAGTGGAGCAAGGGCGAGGAAGTGGTGACGGAAGACCTGCGCATCGCGCTCCAGCGCTACCGCTCCTTCTTCAACCGCCTCCTCACGACCTGACCGCCCTCACGGTCGCCGGCCGTCCGACGGGACGGGGCACGGCCGGCGGCCGGGTGGCCCCATCGGACAACGGTCGGCCGGTGCACGAGGTGCGCCGGCCGACCGCTCGTACGCTCCTGCGGGGGGCACCCCGGGCGGGGGACGGCGGGTCCTCAGTCGCCGGCGCGGCGGGCCCAGGCGAGGGAGGCGGCCCCGGCCCCGCACAGCGTCGCCGCGGCGAGGGCGCCCCTGTGCCGGGTGGCCCACCACTGGAAGCTGTGCTGATGGGACGACGCGGCGAAGCGGCCGTGCGCCCCGAAGTCCCGCCGGGTGTCGGCCGGTTCCCACAGGTTCGCCGGCTCGTCCGCCGGGCGCGGGGTGTCCGTCTGCTGGGAGTCGAAACCCGTACGGGCCAGGTACCGGTCGAGCAGCCCCGGCGCGACGGCGTTCGCCATCAGGGTCGCCGCGGTACTGCCGCCGACCCAGTACTCCCGCCGCCGCGGATGGTCCGCCGCGTACACGATGGCCCGGGCGGCGAGTTCGGGCCGGTAGATCGGCGCCACCGGCCGCGCGCGCCGCGGCAGCCGCGACAGCACCCAGTCGAACTGCGGGGTGTCCAGGGCGGGGAGTTGCACCATCGTGGTGCGCACGCGCGTGCCCGAGGCGAGCAGTTCGCACCGCAGCGCTTCGTGCCAGCCCTGGATGGCGTGCTTGGCGCCGCAGTACGCGCTCTGCAGCGGAATGCCCCGGTAGGCGAGCGCGGAACCGGCGTGGACCAGGGTGCCGCGATCGCGCGGGAGCATCCTGCGCAGGGCCGCGTGCGTGCCGTAGACGTACCCGAGATAAGAGACCTCGGTGACCCGGCGGAACTCGTCCGGGTCGATCTCCGTGAAGGGCGCGAACACGGATGTGAAGGCGACGTTGACCCAGATGTCGAGGGGGCCGAGTTCGTCCTCCGCCCGTTGCGCGGCGGCTTCGACCGCCTCGGGGTCGGCGACGTCCGCTTCGATGGCGAGGGCCCGCGCGCCCCGTTCCTCGGCGTCCCGGACGGCGCCTTCGAGGCCCGCACCGCCGCGCGCGATCAGGGCGAGGCGGTCGCCGCGGGCCGCGAACGCCCGGACGACCGCGCGCCCCACGCCGCCGCTGGCGCCGGTGACGACCACGACCCGGCCCCGGGCGGCGGACCCGTTCATGGCCGCTCCCCTTCCCGCTCGGACCCCTCAGCGGCCTCGTCCCCGCGGGTACGCGCGCGGTGGCTGGTGTCACACCAGGGGTAGATCCGACTCCGCCGACAGGTGCACACGGCCACGACCGGGCGCTCCGAGCGGGCCGTGGAACCGTCCCGCCGGGGGCGTTCCACGGGTCCCTCGACCAGCTCGGGGCCGTCTGGCTCGGTGACGTGCCGCACCGGGGCGCCGCCGGCGGCCGTCGTCGTTCCGGACGCCCCGGACGCCCCGGACGCCGCGACCGCCCCGGACGCCCGGTCCGCCCCGGATGCGGGGCCCGCCTCGGTTACCTCGGATCGCTTCGCGTTCATACGCTCCGCCTTGCCGGTCAGCGGCCGTCGAAACCCGTCCGGCACCCGTTCGGCCGCGAGTGCCGGTGGTTTCCCTCCGGTCTACGGGCCGTCCGCCCCCCGGCCCTCCCCGCCCTCCTCCGTCCGCCCGTCCCGCGGGGAGTGCCCCTCCCCGGGCCGCCGTCGGGTCGATTCCTCCTTGCTGCGGCCGCGGGTACCGCCCTCCTGACCGGGCGCCTCGTCCACCTGCTCCTCACGCCCGATCCCGGGCCGCTGGGCCTTGTCCTCCATCCCACCGCCCCCGTCCGTGCCACCCGTCCGAGCCGTCCCGCTCATCGCCGTCCTCCTCCTCGTCGTCGCCGTCGGCGTCCTTCGCGGACGCCTCCTCGTCCCCGTCTACCCCCGGGCACCCGGCCCGCACCCCCGGCCTACGCCGAACGGCAGGAGTGCCGAGCGGCGAAGAGGGTAGGCGCCGCGTATGTTCGCTTCCGTGATCGACAGCACCGCCTCACTGCTGGCCCGCGGCTACGCATGGCTGCCGGGCCTCCAGGAGCGTGCCGGGGGAGAACCGGTCGTCACCCGGTTGATGGGCCGGCGGACGATCGTCCTCGACGGTCCGGGAGCGGTGGAGTTCTTCTACGACGAACAGCACGTCCTGCGCGAGGGCGCCCTCCCGGGCCCGGTCCTCGACACCCTGTTCGGCCGGGGCGCGGTGCACACGCTCGACGGCGACCGCCATCGCGTCCGCAAGGACCTGTTCGTCTCCCTCCTGATGTCCGAGGGCGGCATCGCCGCGCTCACCGAACGGTTCACCGCCCGCTGGCCGCGCGCCGTGGCCGGCTGGGAGGGACGCGAGGTGGTGCTCTTCGACGAGATGAGCGCCGTCCTCGCCGGAGCCGTGTGCGACTGGATGGGACTGCCCCTCTCGGAGGGGGCGGCGCGCTCGATCGGCGAGGACTGCGTGGCCGCCGTCGACGGATTCGCCACCGCCGGGCCCCGTCACTGGAAGGCCCGCCGGGCCCGGGCCCGGCAGGAGCGGGCGCTGTGCCGGGTGGTTTCGGAGCTGCGCGCGGCGGCCGCCCCCGTGCGGACCGAGGGACGGCCCCGCTCGGCCCTGGCCACGGTGGCCTGGCACCGCGACGCCGACGGGCGCCTGCTGGACCCGCGAACGGCGGCCGTGGAACTGCTCAACATCATCCGCCCCACCGTGGCCCTGTCCTGGTTCGCGGTCTTCGCCGCGCACGCCCTGCACAGCGCGCCCGTCCACCGGGACCGGCTCCTGGCGGACGACGGGACCTACGCCCGCGCCTTCGCCCACGAGGTCCGGCGCTTCTACCCGTTCGCGCCCTTCGTCGCCGGCCTCGCCGCCCGTGACCTGCGCTGGCGGGACACGCCCGTACCCGAAGGCAGCCTCCTCCTGCTCGACCTGTACGGACGCGACCACGACCCCGACGTCTGGCCGCGGCCCTGCGATTTCGACCCCTGCCGCTTCATGGGCCGGGAACCACCGCCGAACGACCTCGTGCCCCAAGGCGGCGGAGACGCCCGCACCGGGCACCGCTGCCCGGGCGAGGACATCACCGTCAGCCTGCTGTCGGCCGTCGTCACCGGCCTCGCCCAGCTGGACTGCGACGTCCCGGAGCAGGATCTGACGATCCCGCTCCACCGGCTGCCCACCCGGCCGCGCAGCGGATTCGTCATCTCCCACGCGCGCACGGCGGTCCGCGCCGACGGCGTGCCGTCCCGCAGCGTGTGGGCACCGCACCGGTAGAACCGCGAAACCTCGACGAGAAGAAGGAGCGACCATGCCCGCCGGATCCAGTCCCAAGCGCGAACGACAGTACGAGCACATCAAGGACAGCGCGCAAGAACGCGGCGAGAGCCCCGAGCGGGCCAAGGAGATCGCCGCCCGCACCGTCAACAAGGAACGCGCACGGGCGGGGGAGTCGAAGACGGCGAGCAAGACCTCCCTGGAGGACATGTCCTCGTCCGAGCGCGGCGGCCGGCATTCCCACACCGGCGCGCAGGGACCGACGTACGACCAGCTCTACCAAGAGGCGAAGCGCAAGAACCTGCACGGCCGCTCGTCCATGAACAAGGCCGAGCTGAAGGAGAAGCTGGGCAAGTGAGCCCCGGCCGCCGCCCGGGCCGCACCAGGCCCGGAACGCCCCACCCCGGCGGGACCGCCGGCCCGCGTGCGCCCCGCCCACGGGCACCGGCCGCCGCCCCGCCGGCCGTACGGGAGGAACCGCATGAACCGCGCCGCCTTGTTCGATGTCGACGGAACCCTCGCCGACACCAACCACCTGCATGTGACGGCCTGGTGGGAAGCCCTGCGCCAAGCCGGACACGACGTGCCGATGCACGCCATCCACCACGCCATCGGCCTCCCCGGGGAGGACCTGATCGCCCACCTGCTCGGCGACGACCGCGACACCGACCAGGACGACGCGTTGAAGGCCGCCCACGACACCCTCTACGGCACCTACTTCGACCGGCTGCCCGGCTTCGACTCCGCCGCCGAGCTGCTGCGCGCACTCGCCGGGCGCGGCTGGCGGGTGGTGCTGGTCACCTCGGCCGGGAGCACCGAACTGGAGGCGCTGCGGCGGGCCATCGGCGCCGACGACGCGATCACCGCCACCGCCAGCGCGGACGACGTCAGCGAGGGCAAGCCGGCGCCCGACCCGGTGCACCACGCCCTCGACCTCGTCGACGCCCCCGCCCACGCCGCCGTGTTCGTCGGCGACAGCGTGTGGGACATGAAGGCCGCGACCCGGGCCGGCGTCACCTGCGTCGGCCTGCTGTGCGGCGGCATCGCGCGCCGCGACCTCGAAGAGGCCGGGGCCCGCGAGGTGTACCGGGACCCGGCCGAGCTGCTCGCCCGTCTCGACGACAGCCCCTTCGATCAGGTCGCGCGGGAGCGGGCGGCCGAGACGCCGGCGACCTCCGGGGAGCGTCTCTCCGCGGAAAGGGGACAGGCATGACCGCGACACCCTCGTCCGGGTCCGGCGCGCCGGGCGGCGGCCTGCGCGTCGTGGTCGTCGGCGCCACCGGCAATGTCGGCACCAGCGTGGTGCGGGCCCTCCTGGACGACCCCGCCGTGGGCTCGGTCCTCGGCCTCGCGCGCCGGCTCCCCGACTGGCGGCCGGTCGGAACCGACTGGCGCCCGGTGAACATCGAACCCGGCGGCGCGGACCTGGTGCCCCTCTTCGAGGGCGCCGACGCGGTGGTCCACCTGGCCTGGAAGTTCCAGCCCACGCACGATCCGGCCGAGACCTGGCGGACCAACGTCCTCGGCGGCATCCGCGTGTTCGACGCCGTGGCCGCCGCAGGGGTCCCCGCGCTCGTCCACGCCTCCTCGGTCGGCGCGTACTCGCCCGGCCCCAAGGACCGGGCCGTGGACGAGACCTGGCCCACCCACGGCTGGCCGCAGGCCGCCTACACCCGGGAGAAGTCGTACCTGGAGCGGGTCCTGGACACCTATGAGAGCGTCCACCCCGACATCCGCGTCGTGCGGATGCGGCCCGCGTTCCTCTTCAAGCGGGAGGCCGCGTCCGAACAGCGCCGGATCTTCGCGGGCCGGCTGCTGCCCGGCCGGCTCGTCCGCCCCGGCCTGATCCCGATCGTCCCCGACCTGCCCGGACTGCGCGTGCAGGCGCTGCACACCGACGACGCGGCGACCGCCTACGCCGCCGCGGTCACCCGACCCGTACGGGGCGCCTTCAACCTCGCCTGCGACCCGCCGCTCGACGCGGCACGGCTCGCGGAGATCCTCAAGGCCCGGACCGTGCGGATGCCGGCCGCACCGGTGCGGGCCGCGCTCTCCGCCGCCTGGCGGCTGCGCGCCGTACCCGCGTCACCCGACCTGTTCGACGCGGTGTTGCGGCTCCCGCTGCTGGACAGCGCCCGGGCCCGCGCGGAACTCGGCTGGGAGCCGCGCCACACCGCGGTGGAGGCGGTCGAGGAGTTCCTCGAAGGCCTGCGCGAGGGCGCGGGAATGGCCACCGCGCCCCTCGCCCCGAAGCCCTGAATCGGGAGCCCTGAATCAGGGCTTCAGCAGGGTCTTGATCATGCCGTCCTCCTTGTCCTGGAACATGGCGTAGGCCCGGGGTGCCTCCTCCAGCGCCATGGTGTGGGTGGCGAAACCCTCGACGCCCAGCGGGTCGGAGTCCTCCAGGAGCGGCAGGATCTCGTCGACCCAGGCGCGGACATTGGCCTGCCCCATCCGGAGCTGGATCTGCTTGTCGAACATGGTCAGCAGCGGCATGGGGTCGGCCGCGCCGCCGTAGACGCCGGACACGGATACGGTGCCACCCCGCCGGACCAGGTCGATGGCGGTGTGCAGCGCGGTCAGCCGGTCCACTCCGGCGCGTTCCATCAGCGGCCTGGCCACGGCGTCCGGCAGCAGCCCCGTGAAGCGCTGTGCGGCGGCGGCCAGCGGGGCTCCGTGCGCCTCCATGCCCACCGCGTCGATGACCGAGTCCGGGCCACGGCCCCGCGTCAGGTCGCGCACGGTCTCCACCAGGTGCTTGCCCTGCTCCTTGAGGTCCAACGTGTGGACCCCGAAGGCCTTGGCCCGCGCCAGCCGGGCCGGGACCAGGTCCACCCCGATGACCAGCTCCGCTCCCTGGTGCAGGGCGATCCGGGCGGCCATCTGTCCGATCGGCCCGAGACCGAGGACGGCGACGCTGCCGCCGGGCGGGACGGCCGCGTACCGCACCGCCTGCCACGCGGTCGGCAGGACGTCGGACAGGTACACGAAACGCTCGTCCGGCGGCCCTTCGGGCACCTTCACCGGCAGCCGGTCACCGAACGGCACCCGCACGTACTCCGCCTGCCCGCCGGGCACCTGCCCGTAGAGCTTGGTGTAGCCGAACAGCGAGGCGCCCTTGTCGTACTCCCGCACCTGCGTCGTCTCGCACTGCGAGTGCAGGCCCTGGTCGCACATGAAGCAGTCGCCGCAGGACACGTTGAACGGGATGACCACCCGGTCCCCGCGCCGCAGCGTCGTCACGTCCGCGCCCACCTCCTCGACCACCCCCATCGCCTCGTGGCCGAGGATGTCGCCGGCGTCCAGGAACGGCCCGAGGACCTCGTACAGGTGCAGATCGGAGCCGCAGATCCCGGTGGACGTCACCTTGACGACGATGTCCGTCGGGTCCTTGATCACCGGATCCGGAACGGTCTCCACCCGTACGTCCCGCGTGCCCTGCCAGGTCAATGCGCGCATGGTCTTGCCTCCGTCGAAGAAGTGGACTCTGCCCTCCGCGCCTCCCCACCCCACGCGGCCGCACACCTGACGGATACGTGTGGTGTGCCCGGGACGGGGTAGCCGCCCGTTGACCGACCGACAACGGAGGTGCTGGATGTCGCTGAGCCTCGGATTCCCCCAGGCGCGTCACGAATTCGCCCGCCTGTGGACCCTTCCCGGGGTCTACGCGCCCCAGGAGGACACCTGCCTCCTGGCCGAAGCCGTACGGGACGAGGTCGCACCGGGCATGGACGTGCTGGACATCGGCGCCGGCAGCGGGGCACTGGCCCTGTACGCGGCGCGCCGGGGGGCCCGGGTGACGGCGGTGGACGTCTCCTGGCGCGCGGCCCTGACCGTACGCCTCAACGCCCTGCGGATGCGGCAGCCGATCACCGTACGCCGGGGGAGCGTGGCGACCGCCGCGGCCCTCGGCCCCTTCGACCTCGTCGTCAGCAACCCGCCCTACGTGCCCGCCCCGGACCCGGGCCTTCCCACCCGAGGGCCCGCCCGGGCCTGGGACGCGGGCCACGACGGGCGCCAGATCGTGGACCGCATCTGCGCCGGCGCCCCCGGCCTGCTCAAACCGCACGGCACCCTGCTGATCGTCCATTCCGCCCTGTGCGGCACCGAGACGACGCTGGAGCAACTGACCGCCGCCGGGATGCGGCCCGAGGTCGCCGACCGGACCCGCATCCCCTTCGGCCCGGTCCTGCGCTCCCGGCTCCCGTGGCTGCGCGAGCGGGGACTGCTGGGCCCGGAGGAGACGACCGAGGAACTGGTCGTGATCCGCGCCGTCGCGCCGGCCGCCCCCGCCCCCCGCGACGCCCAACGGCCCCTGAGGAGGATTCACCAGTGACGGCGAGCACCACCCGCGCCCACGCGTCCACCGCCCCCCGACTCCCCGTCCCGCGCGGCCCCCTCTCGGCCGCGGTGGCCGAGGCCCTGCTCGACCCGACGGCCCCGCCCCCGGACCCCGCCGCCGCACACACGGCGGACCCGTACGGGGACGACCTGCACCTGGCCCTCTACCAGCTCTACGAGCTGCACTACCGGGGCTTCGAAGGCGTCGCCGACACCCGGGAGTGGGATCCGGGACTCCTGGAGCTGCGGCGCGCCCTTGAACGGCGCTTCCTCACCGCCCTGCGCGCCGACGCCCCCGCGGGCCGCACCGTCGACGAGGCCTTCGGCGAGCTGCTGCTGGAGCCGGTCGACCACTCCGGGAGCGTCAGCGGGTACTTGGAGCGCGACGGGGAACTGCGGCACGTGCGCGAGTACGCGGCCCTGCGTTCGCTCTACCACCTCAAGGAGGCCGACCCCCACGTATGGGTCATCCCGCGCCTGCGCGGCCGGGCGAAGGCCGCCATGGTCGCCATCGAGTACGACGAGTTCGGCGCGGGGCACGCCGACCGGGTGCACGCCGAGCTGTTCGCCCGTCTGATGGCGGACCTGGGACTGAACACCGACTACGGCCACTACCTCGACGCGGCGCCGGCCGAAGCCCTCGCGATCGTGAACCTCATGTCCCTGTTCGGGCTGCACCGGGCGCTGCGCGGAGCGCTCGTCGGCCACTTCGCCTGTGTCGAGGTCACCTCCTCGCCAGGCTCCCGCCGATTGGCGGCGGCCATGCGCCGCCTGGAGGCGGGCCCCGCCGCCGAGCACTTCTACGACGAGCACGTCGAGGCCGACGCCGTCCACGAGCAGCTGGTGCGCCGCGAGGTCATCGCCGGTCTGATGGAGGACGAACCCGGCCTGGAGGGCGACATCGCCTTCGGCGCCGACGCCACCGTCCTGCTGGAGGACCGCCTCGGGGACCTGCTGCTGGACCGGTGGCGGCGGGGCGCGAGCGCGCTGCGGACGCCCCTGTGACCGCCGGGCCCGCCGCCGCCCGCCGCGTTAGGCTCGAACCATGTGCTGAAAGGGGTGCCGCCCATGTGCCGCTGGCTCGCGTACTCGGGATCACCGGTCCTGCTCGACACCGTCCTGTACCGTCCCGAGCACTCGTTGATCAACCAGAGCCTGCACTCCAGGCTGGGCGTGGAGACGACCAACGGCGACGGCTTCGGGATCGGCTGGTACAGCGAGCACGGCGACGGGACCCCGGCGGTGTTCCGTGACATCGGACCGGCCTGGAACGACCGGAACCTGCGGGAACTGGCGGCCCACGTCAGCTCGCGACTCTTCTTCGCCCACGTCCGGGCCTCGACCGGATCCGCCATTCAGCAGACCAACTGTCACCCTTTCCGGCACGGTCGGTGGCTGTGGATGCACAACGGGGCGATCACGGACTTCCACCGGCTCCAGCGGGACCTCTGCAT
Organism: Streptomyces sp. A1136; assembly: GCF_004795055.1. GTDB lineage: Bacteria > Actinomycetota > Actinomycetes > Streptomycetales > Streptomycetaceae > Streptomyces. The sequence goes on along the minus strand of NZ_SSBJ01000005.1, from coordinate 82,053 downwards.
GGCCGTCGACCCGGCCCTCTTCCCCTCCATCGAGGGCTCGACCGACTCCGAGGTCATGTTCTACCTGGCCGTCACCTTCGGTCTCGACCAGGACGTGCCCGGCGCGGTGGCCCGGATGGCCGGGCTGGTCGAACGCCTCGGCAAGGAGCACGGGGTCGACGAACCGCTCCAGATGACCATCGCCGTCAGCGACGGACACAAGCTGTGGGCGTTCCGCTACTCCAGCGGGCGCAAGTCCCGCTCGCTCTTCTACAGCAGCAGGGCCGACACCGTGCGCGAGCTCTACCCGGAGCTGCCGTATCTGCGACAGGTCTCCGACGAGACCCGCCTGGTGGTGTCCGAACCCCTCGGCGACCTGCCCGGCGTGTGGAACGAGCTCCCCGAGGCGAGCTACGTCGTCATCCCGACCGGCGAGGAAGAGGAGGAGGAGTACCTCCCCTTCATCCCCGAGCCTCCCTGAGCCCGCCGCCGGGCGGGCCCGGCGAGCCGCGCGGGCTGCGGCCGCCCGGCGGGGACCCTGCCCCCCCCGGAGTTCCGACGCCATCCCCGGGAGGCGCGAAGACGTGCTCCCGCCGGACAGTCGCGCGCGAGGGCATCGGGGCCCCTGGGATGGGTAGCAGCCGAGAGCCGGAGGCCGCCTCCGTCGGACGGCCGGCGCACGAGCGGGAGGTCGGGACATGGCAGGAAGCGCACTCGTCGTCATCGACATGATCAACCGGTACGAGCACGCCGACGCGGAGCTGCTCCTGCCCTCCGCCCGCCGGGTGGTGCCCCGCATCCAGCTCCTCCTGGAACGCGCCAGACGCGGCGGCACCCCGATCATCTACGTCAACGACAACTTCGGGCAGTGGCGCTCCCACCACGGGGAGATCCTCCAGACGGCTCTCGACGGACCGCACGCGGACCTGGTGAAGCCCTTGTTGCCCGACGAGGACTCCCTCTTCGTGCTCAAGGCCCGCCACTCGATCTTCTTCGAGACGCCACTGGGCTACCTGCTGGGACAACTGGAGGTGGACCACCTGGTGCTGTGCGGGCAGGCGACCGAACAGTGCGTGCTCTACTCCGCGCTGGACGCGCACATCCGCCACATCGACGTCACCGTCGTCCGGGACGCGGTGGCACACCTGCACCGGGACCTCGCCGACGCGGCCCTGAAGATGATGGAGACCAACATGTCCGCCCGCCTCCGCGGCGCCGACGCCGACGACCTGCCCCTCTGAGCTGCTCGGGGGGCAGGTCGCCTCCCTCGTCCCGCTCTCCTACCCGCTCCTCCCGCCGTCCTACTCCGCGTCCTGGAGCCGGCCGCGCAACAGATGCAGCAGGTCCGCACCCGTCAGCGCCGCCAGCGCACCGACCGTGAAGCGGGTGAGGGCCGGTTCGAACACGTACCCGGCGCCGAACCCGGTGGTCACCCACAGGCTCAGACAGAACGGGCAGGTCAGCAGCTCGCCCACCGCGTGTCGGGTCCCCGATCCGCGGACGTCCTCGCTCAGCTCCGCCGGCCCCGACGTACCCCGGTAGCGGGTGAAGGGGGCCCGCAGCGGGCTGGTGACGGGGTCCTTGGCAAGCGTGTGCGCCACCCAGTGCGTGGCTCCGCCGAGCAGTACGACGTCGACGGGGGACAGTCGCGGCACCGGCCGCCGCGCGGCGCGGGCCGCCGCCAAGAGCCCCGCGACACCCGCGCCATAGGCCCCCATCAGCGCGAGGTACCCCTTGAGCGGCCGTTCCTCCTCACCCGCGTAGGCCCGCTCCTCGTGGTCGGCGCGGCGCCGGACGCCGCTCAGTGCTCGGGTGGGATCCATGGGAAGACTCCTCGTCGCCGTACGTGGTGTCCGTCGACGCCTACCCGGCGGGGGCCCGCGCACGCCCGTGGCCCGAGGGCCCACTCGGACGGGCGGCCCCGTGGCATGCGGGCAGGCCGAGAAGCTCACGGCGGGTGGGGGCGGACCGACTTTACGGCGGGTTTACAGCAGGGGGCCCAGGGCAAACGCCGTGGCATGGCTGATCTTGTGGAACAGGGGACCGTCACGACCAAGGTTCCCGCGCGGCTGGACCGGCTCCCCTGGTCCCGTTGGCACTGGATGATCGTGATCGGGCTGGGAACCGTGTGGATCCTGGACGGTCTGGAAGTCACCATCGTCGGCAACATCGCCAGCCGACTCTCCGAACACGGCAGCGGTCTCGCCATCACGGACGCCCAAGTCACCGGAACGGCGGCCGCGTTGTACGTGGCCGGAGCGTGTTCCGGCGCCCTGGTCTTCGGCAGGCTGACCGACCTCTTCGGGCGCAAGAAGCTCTTCCTCGTCACGCTCGGCGTCTACCTGGCGGCGACCGCCCTGACCGCGTTCTCCTTCTCCTCCTGGTGGTTCTTCGTCTTCCGGTTCCTCACCGGATTCGGCATCGGCGGGGAGTACGCCGCGATCAACTCGGCGATCGACGAGCTGATCCCCAGCAAGTACCGCGGCCGCGTCGACCTCGTCATCAACGGCAGCTTCTGGCTCGGCGCGGTGGCCGGGTCGCTGCTGTCCGTCCTGGCCCTGGACACCGACCTCTTCCCGATCTGGCTGGGCTGGCGGCTGACCTTCGCCTTGGGCGTGGTCCTGGGTCTGGTGATCCTCCTCGTGCGCCGGCACGTACCCGAGAGCCCGCGGTGGATGTTCATCCACGGCAAGGCGACCGAGGCCGAGGAACTCGTCACCGACGTCGAGCGGCGCGTGGCGCAGGAGAAGGGCCGGCCGCTGCCCGAGGCGGGCGACGCGATCACCGTCACCCAGCGGAGCGGCACCGGCTTCGGGGAGATCGCCAAGACGATCTTCCGGTCCTATCCGCGGCGGGCCGTCCTCGGCCTGTCCCTCTTCATCGGCCAGGCCTTCCTCTACAACGCGATCACTTTCGGGTTCGGCACCATCCTGGTCCAGTTCTTCGACGTGCCGTCCGGTCACACCGGCTACTACTTCGCCGTCATCGCCTTCGGGAACTTCCTCGGACCGCTGCTGTTGGGCCGGCTCTTCGACACCGTCGGACGCCGCCCGATGATCACCGGCACCTACATCCTCTCGGGACTGCTGCTCTTCGTGACGGCGTGGCTCTTCGGCGCGGGGTACCTGAGCGCGGGAACCATGACCGCCTGCTGGTGCGTGGTGCTGTTCTTCGCCTCCGCGGGAGCCAGCTCGGCCTACCTGACCGTGAGCGAGATCTTCCCGATGGAGACGCGGGCGATGGCGATCGCCTTCTTCTACGCCGTCGGCACGGCGGCCGGGGGAATCTCCGGCCCCCTGCTCTTCGCCGACCTGACCTCCAGCGGCGTGGTGTCCGACGCGGTGATCGCCTTCTGCGTGGGGGCGACGCTGATGGTGGCGGCCGGGGTGGTGGCGGTCTTCCTCGCCGTCGCCGCCGAAGGCCGCTCGCTGGAGCAGATCGCCACCCCGCTCTCGGCCCGGACCACCCCCTCGGCCCCGGCCGCGGAACCGGCGGCCGGCTGAGCCCCCCCGCGTCCCGACACGGCCCCCGGAAGCCGCCCAGCGGACCGGGGGCCGTTCGCGTACCACGGTGACCGCCGAGCGTGGCCGCCCTCCCGGTCGCGCCTCCGAAGCCGCGCCTCCCGAGCCACACCGCCAAGCGACCCCCATGAAGCAACATGAGGCAACACGTACCCGACCGCGCGTACGAAACCATGCGGAAACCGTTCGGACCGGGTCTACTCGGAACGTCGGAACCACAGCGGGCGGTGCGGTTGGAGATCGCCTCCCCGGGCAAGCGGAGGGACGCGCGGGCCGCACCGAGTGGCGCGCACGAGACGGAAAGCCGAGGTGAGCCGTATGGACGACCGGACCACGGAGCCGCTACGCACCGGCCGGAACCCGGACGCGCCAGGGCCGGACACACCGGGCCACGACCCGAAGACCCCGCAGCCCGAGGGACCCGGCCCCACCCCGGGGCCCGGCGCCGTACCCCGCGACCCGAGGCCCGCCCGGCCCGACGAGACACCGCCCGATCCCGCCCCCGCGACGCCGCCGCCCGGTGAACGGCCGCCCGCCCAAGAGCCCCCGGACTAGATCCCCCCGTCGAAGCGGCCGAGACGGCGCCCGGGACGTCCGCGTCGGACGCCCCGGGGCCCGGGCGCTAGTCGCGCTCCGTCGTGTGCCGGTGGCGCACCCACAGCGGGAGCGCGAACCAGCACAGCAGGTACCAGGCCAACACACCCGCCACCAGCCACGGGACGAGCGCGTCGTGGGTCGCCACGCGCAGAATGAGAAGCAGCGCCGTGCACAGGGTCATCAGCAGCAGCACGATGCCCGTCATCGTGAGCCGCGAGGCCCAGGTCACCGCCTGCGGCTTGATGCGGCGGCGGAACACGATCCGATGGAAGGCGACGGGGCCGATGAGGGCGCCCGTGGCCAGCGAACCGAGGATGACGGTGATCAGATAAATGGTCCGGTCCGTCTGTGGGAGATGTTGGAAAACGGGGGTGAAAGCCACCGTCAGGAGGAAACCGAACAGGATCTGCACGCCGGTCTGGGCCACGCGGATCTCCTGCACCAGTTCGCCCCACTGGCGGTCGGCGCGCTGTTCGGGGCTCTCGTGGCGCCCGTCGTCCCGTCCGCTTCCTCCCCGGTCCTGCGCGCCACCGGCGGCCTTGCCTCCGGCGTCATCGATCGGCATGGAACCTCCTGAGGGAACGGAAGGTGCCCCCCGGCACCACGAGGGTGCTCGGGAGGCACGGGAAAAGCGGGAAGGGCCGAAGGAAAGGAGTCAGTCCTTGAGGGTGTCCTTGATCTTTTCCTTGGCCTGCCGGGCATCGCCCTTGGCCTGTTCGGCGCGGCCTTCCGCGGTGAGTCGTTCGTTGCCGACGGCACGGCCCGCGGCTTCCTTGACCTTGCCCTTGGCCTGCTCGCCCTTGGACTTCGCCTTCTCGTCACCGGACATGGCTTCCACTCCATCCGAAAGGGAAATGCGGACTTTGAAGCGTCTGACCACGAATGGCCGCCGCAAACCCGGGGCGTCGGAATTCCTCCCGGAATCGACGGGCGGCCGACGGACATGATCACTGTCGGGGTCGAGGAAGAGTACGTCCTGTTGGACCCTCTCACCCACCTGCCGATGCCCCTCGCGGAAGAAGTGCGCGCCGCGGCGGGCCTGGGGTCGTTCGTGGACGAGGGGGAGGTCCAGGACGAGCTCCTCCAAGCCCAGATCGAGGTCGCCACGCCCGTCTGCACCGACCTCGGCGAGGTGGGCGGCCACCTGCTGCGTCTACGGCACGCGGTGGCCTCCGCGGCGGAGGACAAGGGGTGCCGGGTCGCGATGACCGCCACCGCGCCGCTCAAGGACGGCACGCCTCCCGCGGTCACCCAGAAGCCGCGCTACCTGCGGATGCGGGAGGAGGCCCGGCGGCTGGTCGACGAGCAGCTGATCTGCGGGATGCACGTCCACGCCGCGGTCCCGGGCCGGGAGATGGGGGTGGCCGTGCTCAACCGGATTCGCGTCTGGCTGCCCACCCTGCTGGCGATGTCCGGGAACTCGCCGCTGTGGGACGGACGGGACACCGGCTTCGCCAGCTGGCGCACGATCGTCTTCGGCCGCTGGCCCGTCAGCGGACCCCCGCCCTGCTTCACCGACCTCGCCGACTACGAGAAGCGCATCGGGGCGCTCCTGGAGTCGGGGGTCATCACCGACCGGGGCCAGCTGTACTGGCAGGCACGGCTCTCGGACCGGTACCCGACGATCGAGGTGCGCTGCCTGGACGTCCAGCTGGAGGCGGACGACGCCGTCCTGTTCGCCGGCATCGTGCGGGCGCTCGTCGCCACCGCGATCGCCGAGGAGAACGCGGGCGCCCCGCCGCCCGACTGCTCCCACGAACTCCTCCAGGCCGCGAACTGGTACGCCGCACGGCACGGGCTGAACAGCGCCCTCGTGGACCCGCGCGGGCTGCCGCACAGCGCCGGTGACGTGCTGTGCCAGCTGACCGCCTACATCGGCGAGGCACTGGAGGAGTCCGGTGACCTCCGGGAGGTCAGCGCGCTCACACACCGGCTGCTGCGCGAGGGCACTCCGGCCGATCGCCAGCGCCGTGCGCTCGCCGAGGGAGGCATGTCGGCCCTGGCCGACCTGATCACGGCCTCGGTCCCCGACCGCTGACGGCGCCGCCGCGGGACATGAGGGAGGGGCCCGGACCGAAGTCCCGGGCCCCTCCCTCATGCGTGGCCGCGGCCCTCGCGCGGTCAGTTGTCCTTGGCCGCGCGCTCCGCCTGCTTCTCCTTGATCCGCACCGCTTCCTTGCGGACCTCCGCCTGCGTGGCGCGCTCCTTGACGAGCCACTCCGGCGCCTCGTCCTTGAGCGCGTCGATCTGCTCGGTGGTGAGCGCCTCGGTGATCCCGCCCCGGGCGAGACCGGCGATCGAGACGCCGAGCTTGGCCGCGACCACGGGGCGCGGGTGCGGGCCGTTGCGTCGCAGCTCCTGGAGCCAGGCAGGCGGGTCGGCCTGGAGGGCGTTCAGCTCGGTGCGCGAGACGACACCCTCCTGGAACTCGGCGGGTGTGGCCTCGAGGTACACACCCAGCTTCTTCGCCGCGGTCGCGGGCTTCATGGTCTGGGCGGTCTTGTGCGACGTCATGTCCCCAGGGTATCGAGCATGTGCGCTACCTCTGACCACGGCCGGTAATCTGGCCGGGTGACAGGCTCGGAAGTACCTCCCCAGTTCCGGCTCGCCTACGTTCCAGGGGTGACGCCCACCAAATGGGTGCGGATCTGGAACGAGCGACTGCCCGACGTCCCGCTGACCCTGGTCCCGGTGTCCCCGGCCGAGGCGTCCGGCGTCCTGCGGGCCGGCGGCGCCGACGCGGGCCTCGTCCGGCTGCCGGTCGACCGTACGGAACTCAGCGCGATCCCCCTGTACACCGAGACCACCGTGGTCGTGATCCCGAAGGACCACGTCGTCGCGGCCGTCGAGGAGATCTCCACCGGGGACCTCGCCGACGAGATCGTGCTCCACCCCCTGGACGACACCCTGGACTGGGAGAGCCTGCCGGGGCGGCCCGCGATCGAGCGCCCCGAGACGACGGCGGACGCCATCGAACTGGTCGCGGCGGGGGTCGGCGTCCTCGTCGTCCCGCAGTCGCTCGCCCGGCTGCACCACCGCAGGGACCTCACGTACCGGCCGGTCACCGGCGCGCCCGAATCGCGCGTCGCGCTGTCGTGGCCCGAGGCGGAGACCACCCCCGACCTGGTGGAGGAGTTCATCGGGATCGTCCGCGGCCGTACGGTCAACAGCACGCGGGGCCGCCGGCAGGGCCCGGCCGGGACGCCCGAGGCGTCCAAGGGCAAGCGCCCCGACAAGGCGGCCGGAGCGGCCCGCAAGACGGCCAAGCCGGCTTCGGGCAAGAACGCCCGCGGCGGTTCGGGCGGCGCCAAGGGCGCAAAGGGCGCCAAGGGCGCCGGTCGCGCCAAGCCCCGCCGGGGCCGCTGACGAAATCGAGCAGGTGTTCGGTACCGGGAGTAGGCTGGAGCCATGCACGCGCTCCAAGGGTCCCTCTTCGACCAGACCGACGAGATCCGGCTCGGCCCGCTCTCCGGGGTGCGCCGGACCGACCTGGGGGCCGGCGCCTGGGTCGACCACCTGCCCGGCTGGCTGACCGGCTCCGACGCGTTGTTCGAGCGGCTCGCCGCCGACGTCCCCTGGCACGCCGAGCGGCGCCGGATGTACGAACGCGAGGTCGCCGTCCCCCGGCTGCTGTCCTATTACGGGGCCGGGGTGGAGCTCCCGCACCCCGTCCTCGCCGAGGCCCGCACGACGTTGAGCCGGCACTACGCCGACGAACTGGGCGAGCCGTTCGTCACCGCCGGCCTGTGCCTCTACCGCGACGGCCGCGACAGCGTCGCCTGGCACGGCGACCGTATCGGCCGCTCCGCCACCGAGGACACCATGGTCGCCATCCTCTCCGTGGGCGACCCGCGCGACCTGGCGATCCGCCCCCGCGACGGCGGCCCCACCCTGGTCCGGCTGCCCCTGGGCCACGGCGATCTGGTGGTGATGGGCGGCTCCTGTCAGCGCACCATGGAGCACGCGGTGCCCAAGTCGACGCGGGCCGTCGGACCCCGCATCAGCGTCCAGTTCCGCACCCAGGGCGTCGGCTGACACCGTAGGTCCGCCCGCGGGTACCTCAGGCTCCGGAACCCCACCCCCTCGACTCCCCAAGCCCGGGACCTCATCCCCCTGACCCCGGACCCGCGGGCCCTCATGCCCCTGACCCCGGACCCCCAGGGCCCGGACCCCAGGCCCCGGACCCCAGGCCCCGCACCCCCGGACCCCCGGGTCCCCGCACCCCCGGACCCCCGGGTCCCTGGGCCCCGGGCCCTGGAGGGCCTTGGCCCTCACCCCCGGGTCCCTCGCCCCCGGTCCCTCGCCCCCGGTCCCTCGCCCCCGGTCTCGGGGCCGGACCCCCGGGGCCCCGGGCCCTGGAGGGCCTTGGCCCTCGCCCTCGGTTCCCGGACCCCCGCGCCCTGGAGGCCTTGGCCCTCGCCCTCGGTTCCCGGACCCCCGCGCCCTGGAGGCCTTGGCCCTCGCCCCCGGCCCCCGGACCCCCGCCCCCTGGAGGCCTTGGCCCTCGCCCCCGGGTCCTGGACCTGGGGCCCCGGACCCCAGGCCCCGGACCCCGGCCCCGGGACCGGCAGCCCGAGGCCCACGGCGTGAGCCCCGCCCCCCGGCGGGGCAGGCCGGCTGGCGGGCCGTCCGCGACTGGTGTCCGCTGGAGACGTGAGCCCCCTGCCCGGACGCCGCTGGTGGACCGACCTGTCGCCCGCCGCCGGCGCCGCCGTGATGGCCTCCGGCATCATCTCCGTCGGCCTCGCCCTGATCGGGCACGACCTGCTCTCCCTCGCCGCGCTGGCCGTCGCCGCGGCGCTCTGGCTGGTGCTCGCCGCCGGCTTCGCGACCCGGCTGCTCGCGGATCGGGGCCGCTTCCGCGCCGAAGCCGACACCCCGCCCGCCCTCACCGCCGTGGCCGCCACCGCGGTCCTCGGCGCCCGCCTCTCCGAGCTCGGTCGGCAGGGCGCAGCCGCCGTCCTGCTGGCCCTGGCGGCGGCGCTGTGGCCCGGACTGTTGTCGACGGTCCTGCGGTCCTGGCCCCGGCGCCGGTTGTCCGGCGCCGCCTTCCTCGTCTGCGTGGCCACCCAGGCACTCGCCGTCCTCGCGGCGGCGCTGTCCACCGCCTGCCACCAGGACTGGCTCGGCCGGGCGGCCCTGGCCCTCTTCGGACTCGGGCTGCTGCTGTACGGGGTCGCCCTCGCCCGCTTCGACCTCCGCGAGGTGACCGGGGGAGCGGGTGACCACTGGGTGGCCGGCGGGGCACTGTCCATCAGCGCCCTCGCCGGATCGAAGCTCACCGAGTCACCCCTCTGGACGGGCGCCGGGCACACCGCCCTGCGGACGCTCACCCTGGCCCTGCTCGGCTGCTCGCTCGCCTGGTACGTCGTCCTCCTCGCGGCCGAGCTGCGCAGCCCCCGCCCCCGCTACGACATCCGCCGCTGGTCCACCGTGTTCCCCCTCGGCATGACCGCCACCGCCTGCCTCTCCGCCGCCGCGCCCACCGGCGCCGGCTGGCTCCGGCCCGTGGGCGAGGTCCTCCTGTGGGTCGCCGTGGCCGCCTGGTTCCTGACCTTCGCCGCGTTCCTCGCGGCCCGCCCCGGCGAAGACCCGGAAACCACGTAGCGGGGGAGCCCGGTTCCCCGTACGGTCCCGCCATGGCGTACACATTCCAGGTCACCGTCGACTCCTGTGCCCCCCACTCCCTGGCCGACTGGTGGGCCGACGCCCTCGGCTGGGAAGTGGAGCCCGGCGACGAGGAGTTCATCCGCCGCATGGTCGAGGAGGGCAAGGCCGGCGAGGACGACACCACCCTCCACCGCGGCAGGCTCGTCTGGAAGGCCGGAGCCGCCATCCGTCACCCGGAAGGGCTGGAACGGGCGCCCCGCGTCCTCTTCCAGCTCGTACCGGAGACCAAGACGGTCAAGAACCGCGTCCACCTCGACGTCCGCACCGGCGACGACGACCCGAAGGCCGTGGTGGAACGCCTCGTCGCCAAGGGGGCCACCCTCCTCCACGAGAACCGCCAAGGCCCCTTCGCGTGGACCACGCTCGCCGACCCGCAGGGCAACGAACTCTGTGTCTCCCACTGACGCCCATGAGCCACGCCCCATGCGGCGCGCCCGGTGTCCGACGCCCAACCCCGCGCCGCCGGCAGGCAGGCCGGCCGGTCATAATTGAGTACCGGGCCACTCTCCCGCACGTGAGAATGAACCATCTCAAACCGGGAGGACCCCATGAGCCAGGCGTTCCTGACTCTGCATGACCTGCTGCCCGCGCAGGAACTCCAGGCGGCCCTCGACGCCGGCCACGTGACTCGCAAGGCGCACCCCGAACTGCCGCTGTCGATCTACACCTACACCCGCACCGCCCAGTACGAGCGGGTCTGGAACCAGGTCACCACGCGCTGCCGGGGCCTCGTCGCCGACGACGCGACCGGACGGATCGTCGCCCTGCCGCTGCCGAAGTTCTTCAACGTGGGCGAACACGAGTCGGGTCAACCGTACGCGCCGGCCCTGCCCGACGAGCCGTTCGAGGTGTACGACAAGGTCGACGGCAGCCTGGGGGTCGTGTTCCACTACGCGGGCCGGTGGCGGGTCGCCTCCAAGGGCTCCTTCAGCAGCGAGCAGGCGAGCTGGGCGCAGCGTCGGCTCGACGCGGGCGACACCGCTCGCCTCGTACCGGGCGTCACCTACCTCGCGGAGATCCTGTACCCGCTGAACCGGATCGTCGTGGACTACGGGGACCGCCGCGACCTGGTGCTCCTCGCCGCCTTCGATCGGGACGGCACCGAGGTGCCGCTCGCCGAAGCCGCCGGACACTGGCGGGAGATCGGCTCGGTCGTCACCGTCTGGCCGGCGATGCCGCTCGCCGAACTCCTCGCGCTCACCGAGTCCAACACCCTGCCCGGCGGCGCCCCGGCCACCGGCACCGACGCCGAGGGTTTCGTGCTGCGCTTCGCCTCCGGCGTCCGTGCCAAGGCCAAGATCGCCGAGTACGTGCGCCTGCACAAGGTGCTCACCGGCGTCACCGAGCGCGACATCTGGCGTGGCCACGGCATCCAGCGCTTCGCCGGTCTGCCCGCCAAGCAGCTCGCGCAAGGTCTGGGCTGCACCGTCGCGGACATCGAGGCCTCGGGCGGCAAGCCGCTCGACGCGCTGCTGGAGCAGGTGCCCGACGAGTTCGACGCATGGGTGCGCGAGGTCGTCGCCCGCCTGGAGGAAGCCGCCGGGCGGCGCGAACGCGCCATCGACGAGGCCTTCGGGACGCTGGCCCACCTGGCCGCCGACCGCGGCGCGTTCGCCCGCGCCGTGAAAGCACTGCCCGACAGTCGGATGCGTGCCGCGCTGTTCCTGCGTCTGGACGGCAGGCCGACCGAGCTCGTCACCTGGCGGGCCGTACGTCCGGAACCGACCGACCCCTTCACCACCGACGAGGAGAACTGAGCACCGTGTCCGCAGAACCGGCGGCCCCCACGACCCCGGCGGCCCCCGACACCGCCCCGGCGACCGCCGCTGCCAGCACCCGACCCGTCGTGCACGTCATGACGGGCCTGCCCGCCTCGGGCAAGACCACCGCCGCGCGGGCCCTCCAGGCCGAATCCGGCGGCCGGATGCGCCGGGTGAACCTGGACGACCTCCGGGTCATGCTGGACGGCGCCGACCACGGACGCGGCCTGTCGTACGCGCACGAACAGACCGCCCTGGACGTCCAGGACGCGGCGCTGCGGGCGGCCGTCGAAGGCGGCTTCGACGTGGTCGTCGACAACACCCACCTCACCCCGCACATCCCCAAGCGCCTCAAAGCCGCCGTCGCCGGCCTCGCCACCTTCGTCGTCCACGACTTCACGGACGTGCCCGTCGAGGAATGCGTGCGCCGTGACGCCGCCCGCGAGCGGCAGGTGGGCGAGGAGGTCATCCGAATCCTGGCCGCCAAGCACGCCAAGTCCCGCAAGGGGGGCTGGAAGCTGACCGCGGAGTGGCTGAACGACCAACCCCCGGTCGAGCCCTACGTCGCCGATCCCGCGCTGCCCGCCGCCGTGATGTGCGACATCGACGGGACGCTGGCGCTCACCGGAGACCGGGGCCCCTACGACTTCTCCCGCTGCGGACTGGACCTGCCGAACGAGCCGGTGCGGCGCGCCCTGGACGCCTTCCGGCGCGCCGACGGGGACGTCATCGTGCTGCTCTCCGGGCGGAGCGAGGAACACCGGCCGCAGACCGAGGACTGGCTGGAGCGGCACGGGGTCCCGTACGACGAGCTGTGGATGCGGGCGACCGGCGACCAGCGCCGCGACGACGTGGTGAAGGCGGAACTGTTCGACGCCCACGTGCGCCACCGCTACGCCGTCCGCGTCTCGCTCGACGACCGCGACCGCGTCGTGGCCGTCTGGCGCCGGATGGGCCTGCCGACCTGGCAGGTCAACTACGGCGACTTCTGAACCGGTCCGGGACGGGTCTGACCGTGGACGTATTGATCGTGGACGGCGCGAACGTCGTCGGGTCCGTGCCGGACGGCTGGTGGCGCGACCGGCGCGGCGCCGCCGAGCGCCTGCGCGACCGGCTGGCACGGCGCGGGGCGGGCGAGGAGATCGTCCTCGTGGTCGAGGGCGCGGCCAAGGGCGTCGCTTCCGTACCCGGCGTACGGGTGGACGCCGCACCCGGGAGCGGCGACGACCGGATCGTGGAGCTGGTGGCCGCCTACGCGGAGCGCGGCGACGGCACCCGCCCGGTCGTGGTGACGGCGGACCGGGAACTGCGCGCGCGGGTGCGGGCGTACGGAGCACGGTGCGTCGGCCCGCGCACCGTCCACCCGGCCGACTGACGACGGACCGACGACGGACCGACGACAGCCGGGAGGCCGGCTCCTCCGAGAGGAGCCGGCCTCCCGGCGAGCGGCTCGGCGATCAGTGGCCCGGCGCGCCGGTCAGCGGCACCACGGCACCGTGTCGAGGTTCTTGACGTAGCGGGCGGCCACCCAGCCGTAGTCCCGGTCCTTCTTCGAGGCCTTCTTGACGGCCTTGCCCTCACCGTCGCGGCCGTCGTTGAAGTCGTCGCGACCGTCCTCGCGACCGTCCTCACGACCGTCATTGAAGTCGTCGCGGCCGTTGTTGCCGTCGTTCCACTCGTCCCGGTCCTTGCGGTTGTCGAGCAGGTACCAGAGGTCGTTGCCGTTGACGCTCTCCCCGCGCTGCTTGCATTCGAGCGCGATCCTCCGGCCCGACTCGATCTTGCCCAGCGAGTACGAGCGGGTGCTCGGCTTGCTGCGGATCGTGAGCCGGCCGGACGAGACGACCTTGCCCCAGACCTGCCGCTTGACGCTGCCGTGCTCGTGGTGTGCCGGGATCTCGGCCATCGGGTCCTCGTCGGCGATGGCGGCGCCCGCGCTGACGAGGCCGAGCACCAGGCTTCCGGCGGTAAGTGCGAGGACGGTCCTGGTGGGCTTCAGCATGAGCCGACTCCTCTACGAAGACAATCGCCCGACCGCGCCACGCGGCTCGGGCCGGCGACCAGGCGGTCGCCACGGACGACTATGGCGAGGAGACGCCTCGACACCCCGGCGACGCACCGCCGTTTAGCCCGATTTGCCCAATCGGTCATCTTTGGGGTGGATGGTTGCCTCATGGGGTGATCCATGGGGGAACGGCGGCGGGGAGGCACCCTTTCGGGGGACTTCCACGGCTGCCCGTGCCGGCTAGCATTCTCACAACTGCTTGTCGTGCAATCCCATATGCGATTGCCCGATCATGCGCGTCGGAACGAGGAGAGGTCTCATCATGCAGTTACGCAATGGTGTCGTGGCGAGCGAGATTCCCGGTGCGGTCTGGGTCAAGAGCAGCGCCAGCGTCGGCAACGGAAACTGTGTGGAGGTCGCCGCGCTGACCGACGGCGCCGTGGCGATGCGCAACTCGCGTTTCCCCGACGGCCCGGCCCTGATCTTCACCGCCGGGGAGATCGAGGCGTTCCTCGACGGCGTCAAGCGCGCCGAATTCGATCAACTGACCGGATGAGGTCCAAGGCTTAGGCCAAAGCTTGGACGGGCGGGCGTCCACGCCCCATTCTGACGATTGAGATCCGCCCGGGTCACATTGGAGTTCCGCATGCCCGCGCTGCCCGAACCCCTGCACGATCCGCTGTCCGCCCCGCCGGGCGGCGCCCTCCCCGATCCGCTCGCCCCGGTCCTGCCGCTGGAGCGGGAGCAGGGACGGGCGGCGGCCGCCCGGGTGTTGGGACAGGAACTCCGGGGGTGGCGCGAGGCGCGCGGTCTCACCCTGAAGGACGTGGCACCCGTCATCCGCGGATCGGTGTCGAAGATCAGCCGACTGGAGCGGGGCGAGAGCCCGCCCAAGGCACGGGACGTCCTCGACCTCGCCCGCCACTACGGGCTCGACGGCGAGGAGATGCGGACCGTCGAGCGGCTCTTGGAGCACGCCCAGGACTGCGAGTGGTACGAGCAGTACAGCGACGTGACCCCCACCTTCCTCAAGCGCCTGATCCAACTGGAGGGCGAGGCGCAGGAGATCTGCGTCTACGAGAACCTCGTGGTACCGGGGATCCTCCAGACCCCGGCCTACGCCCGGCACATGGTCAGGGCGGTGATGCCCAGCGCGTCCGACGACGAGATGGACCGCGTCGTGCAACTGCGCACCCAACGCCAACTGCGTCTGATGGAGGGCGAGGTGCCGCGTCTGACGGTCCTCCTCGACCAAGGGGTCCTCCAGCGCCGCTGCGGCAACGCCGAGGTGATGCGCGAACAACTGCGCCACCTGCTCCGTGCCGGGGACATCGCCAAGGTCAACATCCGTGTCCTGGAAATGTCCTGGGGCTACTCGGCGGCCCCGCCCTACCCCATCACCCACCTCAAGTTCGCCGACGGCGGACCGGGCGAGCTGGCGTACGTCGAGCACATCAACGGCGCCAACTACGTGACCCGCCCCCGCGCCCTGGACGACCACCGCAACGCCCTCAGCAATCTCCGGAAGGCGGCGGCGTCGCGTGAGCGCAGCCGCGAACTCGTCGAGGAAGCGCTGCGGCAGTACCTGGAGGACTAGGCCGTGTCTTTGGGATCAGGCCGGCCCTGCGGCTGATCCGGTCTGATCCAAAAGACACGGCCTGGGACGCGGGGCCTTCCGAGCGTGCGCCGTGACCGGTTGGGCCGGGCCCCGTCACCTGCGCAGGAGCGGAAGCAGCTCGGTACGGGCCCACCCGTCGAGCCGTGTCGGGGTGGTGGTCGTCAGATCACGGGGCTGCTCGGGTACCAGATCGCGCGATCCGGCGGTCATGCCGACGATGCCCTCCACCGCCGCCGGCGACAGCCCGGCCGCGTGAAGGGCCTCCCGCACCGCGTCGTCATCGACGGGTTCGAGCCGGACCTTGCGTCCGAGGACCCCGGTGAGGATGCGGGCGACCTGCTCGAAGGTGAGATCCTCCGGCCCGTGCACGGCCTGCACCACCCGGCCCCGCCAGGCGTCGCCGAGTAAACGGGCCGCGACGACGTCGCCGATGTCGCGCGGATCGACCCACGGCATCGGCCGGCCCGGGTCGAACGCCGTGGTCAGGACGCCCCGCGCGAGTCCTTCGAGGTCGAGCAGCAGATTGGTGAAGAAGTACGCGCAGCGCAGGTGCAGCACGTCCGCTCCGGTGGCGTCCAGTCGCTCCTCGATCCCGGCCAAGGCGTCGATGTGCCCGACCCCGTGCCGCTTCTCCGCCCCGATGCTGCTCAACAGCGCCACCCGGGCGATGTCACCGGCACGGGCGGCCTCCACCAATGGGGCCGCCGTCGCCAGCGAGGTCGCGATCGGGTCCGGCGCCGTGTGCGGGGTGGGATCCACCCAGAAGACGGTCCGCGCCCCCTGCACCGCCGCGCGGACGAACCCCGCGTCCGTGAGGTCGCCTCGGTGCACGTCGACCCGCGCACGGGTCTCCTCGTCCAGGCGGGCCGGGTCTCGGACCAGGACGCGGGGGCGCACGCCGGCCTGGAGCAGCAGTCGCACGACGCGCGATCCCACGTGTCCGGTCGGTGTGGTGACGACGATGGTCATCGAGCCATGCCCTTCATGCCCTTCGTGGACCTCCCCCGGCCTGCCACGCGGTCCGGGACTCCCCGCGTGCCCCCGGTGACTCAGCTCATTCGGCCGGTTGTCGGGCCGGCGGGAGGAGGCGGCCCACGCCGCCCCACTCGACCCAGTCCTTCGGCCGGAGCCCGCGCGGGGGCGGCGAGGAGTCGGGGCGCCAGTCGACCACGTCGACGAGGTCCGGTTCGAGTATCTCCAGCCCGTCGAAGTACCGCCGCACCTCGTGGGTCTCGCGTACCCGCCCCCAGTTCCCGTGCGTGGTGACGTCCATCAGCCGCGTCACGTCGTCCCGCACCACGGGGTCGTCGCTGACGAGTTGGCAGATGACCATGAAGCTGCCCGGCGGCAGCAGGGCCGCGGTCTTGCGCACGACGGCGGACGGGGAACGGTCGTCGTCGGAGTCCGGGATGCAGTGCAGCACGGACACGAACAGCGCCGCGATGGGACGGTTCCAGTCGAGGAACCCACCGGTGGCCTCGCGGATGCGCTCGGTGTCACGCATGTCCATGGGCAGCACCAGGGTGCCGGAGTTGTCGTGCAGCGTGGTCTGGGCGTGCGCGAGGACCATCGGGTCGTTGTCGATGTAGGCGACCTTGCAGTCCTTGTCGATGCGCTGGGCCACCTCGTGGACGTTGTCCTGGGTGGGAAGGCCCGAGCCGTGGTCGAGGAACTGCCTGATCCCGTAGTCCTCGACGAGGATCCGCACGACGCGGCTGAGGAACGCCCGGTTGTTGCGGGCCAGCAGCTGGGTGCTGGGTGCGATCTCCAGCAGCCGGGCGCATGCCTCGCGGTCGCTGGCGTAGTTCTCCACGCCGCCCAGGAGCCAGTCGTACATACGGGCGACGCTCGGGGTGTGCATGTCGATGAACGGCGCCTGGGACGGATTCGGCCCTAACTCCATGTGCCCTCCTTGATGGCCCTGCGGGGCCCGCGGCGTGGGGGTGGCCCATGCTAGAGAGTCGCGGGGGGCGCGCGCCAGCCATTCCCGCGCCGCGGTCGACCCGCCGTCACGCCCCCTCGGGATGCGGGCGTCCGCCCCCGGCGCGACAGTGGGTGCCATGAGTATCGACGACTTTGGCGGAGGCCCAGGGGCCGAACAGACCGGGGTCATGGTGGTGACGACCAACGACGCCCCCGGATACCGGGTCGAGCGGGTCGTCGGGGAGGTCTTCGGACTCACCGTGCGCTCGCGCCACCTGGGCAGCCAGATCGGCGCCGGCCTGAAGTCCATGATCGGCGGAGAGCTCCGGGGGCTGACCAAGACCCTCGTACAGACCCGCAACCAGGCGATGGACCGGCTCATCGAGCAGGCCAAGGCGCGCGGCGCCAACGCGGTCCTGGCCATGCGTTTCGACGTGACCGAGGCCGCCGACGTCGGGACCGAGGTGTGCGCGTACGGTACGGCCGTGGTGCTGGCGCCCGACACGAGAGCCTGAGCCCGCCACCGACGCGCGCACCCCCATCGCCCCGTACCCGCGACAACGGGACGTCCTTCTCGCCCCGGGCGCCCCGGTACGTCAGACTCGGGCCAGGAGCGAGGTGAACGGGAAACCGTGGACCTCGATGGCCGAGCCCAACGTCGGCCGGCCGCCGTGGGGACGACAAGGAGCGGGGCATCACGATGAGTGGAAACGAGTCGGCGGCCGCGGTGTTCGACGCGCTCGCGGAGCGCTACGAGGAGGCGTTCGGGCGGGTGCCCGCCCAACTGGAGGCCCTGGACTGGCTCACCGGCCGGCTGCCCGCCGGTGCGCGCGTGCTCGACGTGGGCAGCGGCACCGGCCGGCCCACCGCCGAGCGGCTGGCGGCGGCGGGTTGCGCGGTGACCGGCATCGACGTCTCGGCCGCCATGGTCGCCCTCGCGCGCGAGCGGGTCCCGCAGGCGCGCTTCGAACAGGAGGACGTGCGCACGTACTCGCCCGGGGAGGCCGGCTTCGACGCGGTGTGCGCCTTCTTCCCGCTGCTGATGATGGAACAGCGGGAAGTCGCCGCCTCGTTGGAACGGATGGCCTCGTGGGTGGCGCCGGGCGGTTACCTCGTCCTGGCCACGGTGCCGGGTGACATCAGCGGCCTCGCCATCGAGTGGATGGGACACCAGGTCACCGTCAGCAGCCTGTCCGCGCAGGAGTACACGCACCGGATCGAATCGGCCGGTCTGGAGCTGCTGCACCACCGCACGACCCTGTTCCATCCCGAAGGCGGCCTCGCCGACCCGGAGGAGCACCTGTTCTGCTACGCGAGACGCCCCGACGCGACGCCCTGACCCTCCTGTCCCGCTCCGTTGACCGACCGCGGGGTTCGGAAGCGGCCCGGCGCCATGCCGGCGCGGCGGCCGGCCGGCGGGCCGAAGCATCCGGGGTCGTCGCCACCGAACCGCCGGACGCCCCCGGCGACCGGCCGGGTGGCGCCACCCGGGTCGGTGCGGGGCGGTGAGGGGCGGTGCGGTACGGGGGCGTCAGCGGATGGTGATGCACGGCTCCGCGACCCTCAAGGGGACGTGGGCGCCGGCTCCGGTTCCCGCGCGGGCGTGCCGGTCGACCGCAGTCCGATGGCAAGCCCGGCGATCACCACGGCCAGCCCCAGCCACACCGTCGGCCCCGGGGCCCCGCCGCCCGTCACCGCTCCCGCCCCGGCCGCGGCGAGCGGCGCGAACCCGGTCAGCAGCCCGGCGCGCCCGGCTCCCACGGCGGCCACCGTGCGGTACCAGAGCAGGAAGGCCACCGCCGTCACCATGATCGCCAAGTAGCCGACCGCCGTCCACTGCCGCGGTCCCGGCGCCGCGAGGGAGGCGGGCCGCTCCACGAGCAGGGCGAGTCCCGTCAGCATCACCGCCCCCAGCCACACCGTGTGGAAGGAAACCCCCCACGCGCCGTGGCGGCCCAGCACCGGCACCGCGAGCAGCGTGAACCCCGCCTCGCAGGCCAGCGCGAGCGCGGCCCAGCCGACCCCGGCCGCGTCGGTGCGGCCGGTCCCCTCGACCAGGACGGCGCCGGCGACGACGACGGGGGCGGCGAGCAGCACCCGCCGACTGGGCCGCTGCCGCTCCAGCAGCGGACCGACGAGCCCGAGCAGGACCGGCACGGAGGCCACCGCGACCGCGATGACGGCCGGCTCGGCGTGCGCGACGCCCCGCACCACGGCGACGTTGAACAGGACCAGTCCACTCGCCGCGATACCGGCCAGCCACAGCCATTCACGGCCGCGAGGACGCCGCACGGGTACCCGGGCGGCCCGGGTCAGGGCGAAGAGGATCACGGCGGCGACCGCGTAACGGACGGCTTGGGGCGCGAAGAGCGGGGCGCCGACGAGGCAGCGGGAGACGGTGACGCTCCCCCCGACCAACACCATGCCGATGACCCCGGGAAGCAGGTCACGGAGGGGGGAGGAGGGCGAGCGAGCGGGGACGGGCGCGGACACGGAGGCGGATTCGTTCATGCCGTTCAGCCTCTGCCAGTATTGGACCCATGAGCAGTGCCGAAGAGGGCCGTCTCAAGGGGTCCAGAATTCTCAAGGGGCCCCCAAACGCCGGCTCCGACTTCCTGCTGCTCGACATCGGCGAGGCGCCGCCCCGAGGCCGCACCGATTGGCTGACCTCCCGCATCCGCTCCGCCATCGCGGACGGCACCCTGCCCGTCGGGAGCCGACTCCCCGCGGGCCGCGTGCTCGCCGCCGAACTGCGGGTCTCGCGCGGCCTGGTCACCGAGGTCTACCAACGCCTGGCCGACGCCGGGCAGGTGGCGGGCCGGGGCCGCGCGGGGACGGTCGTCGTCGCGGCCCCCGCCCCCGCGCCGTCCGGCGCGTCCACCCGGTCCGGCGGCCCCGTCGGACCCGCCGGGCTTCCGGCCGCCCCCGTCGACCCGTTCGCGCCCCTGCCGGGCGTCGCCCTGATCGACGCGCTGCGCGCCGTACCCTGCCGCATCGACCTCTCGCCGGGGGTACCGGACCTGACCGCGTTCCCCCGTACGGCCTGGCTCCAGGCGGAACGCCGGGTACTCGCCGAACTCACCCCGGCCGACTTCGGCTACGGCAACGCCCAGGGAGCGCCCGCGCTGCGCGAGGCGGTCGTCGGCTGGCTCGCCCGCAACCGGGGAATCCGCGCCGACCCGGGCGAGGTGGTCATCGTCTCCGGCGTCGCGCAGGCCCTCGCCCTGCTGGCCCGCGTCCTGCGCGAGGACGGCGTACGCCGGGTGGCGGTGGAGGACCCCGGTTCCCTCGGGGCCCGGCGGCAACTGGAGTACGGGCGGCTGGAGACCGTCCCGGTGCGGGTGGACGAGGCCGGGCTCGACATCGCCGCCCTGGCCGCCGGCGGCGCGGACGCGGTCCTGCTCACCCCGGCCCACCAATTCCCGACCGGCGTCGTACTCGATGGTGAACGCCGCCGGGAACTGCTGGCCTGGGCCGCCGCCGGGGGACTGGTCATCGAGGACGACTACGACGCCGAGCACCGTTACGACCGCGCCCCCGTGCCCGCCCTGCGGGCACTGCTGCCGGAGGCGGTCTGCTACGCCGGCAGCGTGTCCAAGCTGCTGGCCCCCGCGCTGCGGCTGGGCTGGCTGTTGGTCCCGCCGCGGCTGCTGGACGCCGTCGTGGAGGAGAAGCGGTACGCCGACCTCGGCAGCCCGGTCCTGGCCCAGCTCGTGCTGGCCCGGCTGATGGACTCCGGTGAGCTGGAACGCCACCTGCGCTTCGTCCGGCGCCGCCACCGTCGCCGCAGGGACGCCATGCTCCGGGCGGTCGGGGCCCGGCTCCCCGGAGCCCGGGTGCACGGCGCGGCGGCCGGGCTGCACCTGATGGTCACCTTCGACGGAGCCGACTTCACCGACACCGCGCTCGCCTCGGCCGCCCTGGCCCTCGGGGTCAAAGCGCATCCGCTGTCCTGGCACCGCGTCGAACCGGGACCCCCGGGCCTGGTCCTCGGGTACGCGGCGGGCGCGGTCGGCGACATCGAGGAGGGAGTCGCCCTGCTCGCCCGCGCGCTTCGCCGGATCGGTTGAGCACGTCGTCGCTCCCACACGTCTCGCACCGCCAAGGTCGTCCGCCGTGACCGGAACCGCTTGACCTTGTCGCGGCGACAACGTTTGTACTGGGGCCATGAGAATCGGAGAGCTCGCCGAAATCGTCGGCCTCACCACCCGCGCCGTGCGGCACTACCACCGCGTCGGGCTGCTGCCCGAGCCGCCGCGCCGGCCCAACGGATACCGTGAGTACACGCTGCGCGACGCCGTCCGACTGGCCCGCGTCCGACGCCTGACCGAACTCGGCCTGCGCCTGGACGATGTCAAGGACGTCCTGGCGGACGACGCGGGCAAAGGTCTCGTCGACATACTCACCGAACTGGACGCCGACCTGGGCCGCCAGGAGGAGGACATCCGGCAGCGCCGCGTCCGCCTCGGCCGGCTGCTCGACCAGGCCGAGCGGACCGGGCGATTGCCCGTCGAGGCCCCGGTCTCTCCCGAACTCGCCGCGTTCTTCGACGACATGGCCCGCGCCGCGGCGCGGTTGCCCGGACCGGAGCCCGCGGCCACCGCGACCGGCTCTCCGCGATGGGGCGCGGCCTGGGCGCCGACGCCGAGGCCGTGCGGCGCCTGTACGCGGTGTACGCCCGGATGGACGCGCCGGCCGGGGCGGACGAGGCGGATCCACGGGTGGAGCAGACCGCCCGGGCCATCATCGAGAGCATCCCGGACCAGGTGGTGCGGGCGGTGATCGCCGCGGAAGCCGAGGGGGGATCAGGTGAGGAGGGCGGTTTCACGGACGCCCTCTTCGCGGAATTCACCGCTGCCCAGGCGGCTGCCGTGCGCCGCGCCATCGAGCTGCTCAAGGAACGTGCCGGGTGAAGGCGTTGCGCAAGGCAGTGCGTTGGGGGTTCGTCGCGCTCGCACCATGCGAACTCGTGATCGTCATCGGTGCGATCGCCGGGGTGCGAGCAGCCCCGGCGTTACGGCCGGTGGTGGAAGCGGCCGTGCTCGCCCTGACGGCCGGGGCGACCGCGCTGTTCCTCTTCGACTACCGCCGGCACCGCCGTGAGGGCCTCCGTCGCCACTTCGCATGCCGGGCCGCTATCGCGGACAGCGTCCCGGCGTCCGTGCGCAGGCTGATCCGTCACGAGATCACTCTCGCGGCCGACTTCTGGCGCTGGGTGACCCGCCGCGGCCCGCACGGCGTACACGCCGGCGACGTCCCCGTCGCATACGCGCCGGCCCAGACGGCGACCATATATGGCTTGCTCTTCGTCTGCGTCGTCGAGACCGTCGCCCTCGCTTTTGTGATCCCCTGGCCCTTGGTGCACGCCACCACCCTCGTCCTCGACGTCTGGGGCTGCTACTTCCTTCTCGCCCTGCACGCCTCGTGCGTGGTGCGCCCGCATGTGGTCGGAGCGGACGGCTCGCTGCGCCTGCGCTACGGCGCCCTGCTGGACATCCGCATCCCGGCCGGGCGCATGGCCTCCGTTCGTCCGCGCCTGGGATTCCCGCAGGGCAAGCCGGCAGTTGTGGACGCGAGCGGCGTGGCCGACGTGGCCGTGGCCGGACTGACGACCGTCACCGTCGAGCTCACCGAGCCGGTGCGGTACGTACGCGTCCTCGGCAAGCAGGACGAGGCCCGCGCCTTCCGCTTCTACGCAGACGACCCCGTCCCCGCGGTCGCCGCGCTGAGGGCGGCCGGCGGGTCCGCCCCCGGCTCCCGCACCTCGGGTCCGTAGCCGACGCCGAGGGCGTTCCCCACGGGGCCGTCGCCCGAGCCGCGTGACCCCGGCACGGGGGGTCGGGAGGCGAACCCTATGCTCATCGCATGCACCGCACGTCGGCCCCCGACACATCCGTGATCATCGCCGTCCACAACGCGATGAGCTACCTGGGCGAGTGCCTCGAATCGATCGTGGGGCAGACGCCGGGCGCGGAGCGGGCGGAGGTCATCGCGGTCGACGACGGATCGACGGACGGCGGCGGCGCCGGACCCGACCGCTACGCCGCCCGGCACCCGTGGATGCGGGTACTGCGCCAGGCGGACTCCGGCGGGGCGGGCGGGCCGCGCAACCGGGCCCTGGACGTGGCGCGGGGCCGCTACCCTTCACCGGCTACGGCAACCTCAGCCTCGAAGTGGCCCGTCGCATCCCCCTGCCGGCCGGGCGAGAAATTCTTCGGGGACGGCGGCAACCTCGTGGGCACTCGCGCGTCGTGCGGGTTGTAGGGCGTACTTCCGCGCCCTCGTCCCGACCGCACCACCGTGGAGACCAACCGTGATGAACCTGAAGCGCGCCACCCTGTCCGCCGGCCGGGCAGCGCTGGTCACCGCTGCCGCCGCCGGGGTGGCCGTCGCACTCGGCGGCCCGGCCTTCGCCCGGACGACGCCGTCCGCCGCCCCGACGGTCGTCGCGAGCGGCACCCCCGCCCCCGCCACCTCGACCGCCCCGGCGGTCAGCGGACCCAGCGCGTCCCCGACGTCGCCGGCCGGCGGCAAGCCCAGCGCGTCGCCCACGTCGCCGGCCGGCGCCACGCCCAGCCCGGCCCCGAGCGCGTCCGGGGGCGCCGCCACCCCGACGGTCGCCCCGGGCAGCGGGAACCCGAGCGCCGTGCCGTCCGCCCAGCAGTCCGCGGCGCCCGCCGGCTCCGAGCTGGCGCACACCGGCTCCTCCTCGACCACCATGGCCCTGGGAGCCGGGGCCGCCGGGCTCATAGCGGTCGGCGCCGGAGCCCTGTACACGGTGCGGCGCCGCGCCGGCAACTGAGGACGCACGTGTTCGCACTCGCCCCGACGGGGAGCCCCTTCGCGTCCAGCTTCGGCCGGACGCGAAGGGGCTTGTGGTCGTTCCTGGTCCGCCGCGACGTCAGCGCGCCGGCCACCTCCGCCCACCCGTCCTCGCACCCCTGGGAACGCCAGGGGTCCGCCGGCCCGTCGCCGGCGCCCACCCTCACCGACCTGTACCACGCGCACCGGCTGGGCATGGTCCGGCTGGCGGTGCTGCTCGTGGACGACCTGGCGACCGCGGAGGACGTGGTCCAGGACGCCTTCACCGCCCTCTACCGACGCCACGGGGAGCAGCTCGGGGGCGTGGACAACGCCCTGGGCTACCTGCGCACCGCCGTCGTGAACACCTCGCGCTCCGTGTTGCGCCGCAGGCGGACGGCGCGCGCCTGGATTCCGCCCGTGACGGCCGACGTACCGTCGGCCGAGGCGTCGGTCGTACTCGACGAGGCGCATCGGGAGGTGCTGGCCGCGCTGGGCCGGCTGACGCCGCGCCGCCGGCAGGTGCTGGTGTTGCGGTACTGGGCGGAGCTCAGCGAGGCGGAGATAGCCGAGACCCTCGGGATCAGCAGGGGCGCGGTCAAGTCGAACGCGAGCCGTGCGCTGGACGCGCTGGAACGGATTCTGGAGGGACGGATATGACGCACGACGGCCGACGCCCGGTCGAACACCGGCTGCGTCAGGCCCTGGGCGCACGGGCGGACACGATCACCGTCCGCGACCTGCGGCCCGCCGAGCCGCCGGGGGCGTCGAAGCGTCGACCGCCGGCGGCCGTGTGGCTGCGGCGGGTGACGTGGTCGGCCGCCGGGCTGGCCGGGGCCGCGGCGGCGCTGGCCGGGTACCTCGCGTCGGCTCCCGAACAGCGGCCGGTCCGGCCGGTGCCGCCCGCGGCGCCCGCCCGGATCCCGTCGCCGACGCCGAGCGCGCAGTCGCCCTCGCCCGAGCGCGACGCGGCGCCGTCGCCCGTTCCGACGCCCCCCTCGTCGGGGCTGCCGACCGGGGGTACGGCACCCCCGGCGCCGACGCCCACGGCCACCACGACCGGCAGTGGCTCTCCTTCGGCGTCGCCGTCGCGGTCGATGCCCAGCGCCCCGGCATCGGCCTCGACGCCCCCGACCGGTGTCGGGAAGCCCTCTGCGACGGCAGGCGGCGGGCAACCCTCGACCGCCGGCGCCGGGAAGCCGTAGCGCCGGTTCAGCCGACGGCGGCCGTGCGGGTGTTCTCCACGGCCGCCACCAGCGGGGCGAGCTCGGGAACCTCCGCCGCCGCGTCCAGCGCCTCGCGCAGGGCGGCGTCGTTCGTCGGACGGGCCTCGGCGAGCAGGGCCAGGCCCGCCTCGCTGACGTCGGTGTAGATGCCCCGCCGGTCGGTGTCGCACAGGTAGCGGCTCAGCAGCCCGCGATCCTCCAACCTGCTGACCAGGCGGGTCGTCGCGCTCTGGCTGAGCACCACCGAGTCCGCCACCTGGTGCATCCGCAGGTGCCCGCCAGGGCCGCTGTGCTGGCGGCTGAGCACGTCCAGCAGTGAGTACTCCCGCACGCTCAGCCCGTGGGCGCTCTGGAGCGAGCGTTCGATGTGAGCCTCGATCCGCCCGTGCAAAAGGGAGAGGGCGCACCATCCCTGGGCCAGGGCGGTGAGGGCGCTGTCGGTGGCCGTCATGGGCCTCTCCTCCGGTGCGTCATTGAGGTTGTCCCACCAGGATAGGCGACGGACGCAATAGCCCGCGTTTGCAAATATCCGGCGTCTGCAATTAATGTGGACGCATGTAAGCGGCGCCGGCAATCCATTCGGCCCCCAGCGGCAAGGCGCCGCCGACCGCACCACCCCTCCCCGGAAGGCACAACCCCTCATGCCTCTCGCACTCCTCGCCCTCGCCATCGGGGCCTTCGGGATCGGCACCACCGAATTCGTGATCATGGGCCTGCTCCCCGAGGTAGCCGCCGAATACGGCGTCACCATCCCGACCGCCGGGTTCCTGGTCACCGGCTATGCCCTCGGGGTCGTCCTCGGCGCCCCCCTCATGACCGTCCTGGGCACCCGCGTCCCGCGCAAGCGGATGCTGATGCTGCTGATGGGCCTGTTCATCGCGGGCAACGTGCTCTCGGCGCTCGCTCCCGCCTTCGGCGTCATGCTCGCCGGTCGCGTCGTCGCCTCCCTCGCGCACGGAGCCTTCTTCGGCATCGGCTCGGTCGTCGCGGCCGGACTCGTCGCCCCGCAGAAGAAGGCCGGCGCCATCGCCATGATGTTCACCGGTCTGACCGTGGCCAACGTGGTGGGCGTCCCTCTCGGGACACTCGTCGGCCAGCGGCTCGGCTGGCGCGTCACCTTCCTGATCGTGGCCGCGCTCGGCGTGCTCGGTCTGCTCGGGATCGCCAAGCTCGTCCCCGAACTGCCGCGGCCCGAGGGCGTCCGCATCCGTCACGAACTCGCCGCGTTCCGCAACGCGCAGGTGCTGCTCGCCATGGCGATGACCGTCCTCGGTTTCGGCGGGGTCTTCGCCGCCGTCACCTACATCACCCCGATGATGACCGACGTCGCCGGCTTCGCCGACACCTCCGTCACCTGGCTGCTGGTCCTCTTCGGACTGGGCATGGTGGCCGGCAACCTCATCGGAGGCCGGTTCGCCGACCGCGCCCTGATGCCGATGCTGTACGTGTCGCTGGGCGCCCTGTCCCTCGTCCTGGCGGCGTTCACGCTCACCGCGCACAGCGAGGTCGGCGCCGC
The DNA here is from genome assembly GCF_004795055.1 of Streptomyces sp. A1136. GTDB lineage: Bacteria > Actinomycetota > Actinomycetes > Streptomycetales > Streptomycetaceae > Streptomyces. Next base: position 55,437 of record NZ_SSBJ01000005.1, on the reverse strand, counting down.
CGTCACCATCGTCCTCATCGGCGCCCTCGGCTTCGCTACCGTACCGCCGCTCCAGAAGCGGGTCCTCGACCAGGCGGCCGGCGCCCCCACCCTCGCCTCCGCCGTCAACATCGGCGCCTTCAACCTGGGCAACGCCCTCGCCGCCTGGCTCGGCGGCCTGGTCATCGCCGCCGGACTCGGCCTGACCGCCCCGAACTGGGTCGGAGCCGCGCTGGCCGCCTCCGCGCTCGTCCTCGCCCTCGTCTCGGGCGCCCTGGAACGGCGTACGGGCCGGCGCGCCGCCGCGAGCCGCGTCGTCGCCGGCGCCGCCCCGCACGACCGGGCGGTCCCCGCACACCACTGAACCGGATCGGACCCGCCCCGGCCACGCACGAACCGACCGAAACCGCACCGCACCCACCCGATCCACCCCAGGAGGCCCCGTGTCCGCCACCGCCACCGCCGTCGCCCCCTTGACCACCGAGGACGCCGAAGCCCTCCTCGACGCCGCCCGCGCGGCAGCCGAAGCCGCCGGGACGGCGGTCAGCGTCACCGTCCTCGACGCGGGTGGTCACCTCCTCGCCTTCCGTCGCGACGACCGGGCCGTCCTCATCTCCGGCGAGACCAGCACCCGCAAGGCGTTCACCGCCCTCCAGCTGAACGCGCCGACGGCCGACCTCGCGGACGCCGTCCTGCCCGGCGGCCCCTTCCACACCCTGCCCACCGCCCTGGACCGGCCGCTGCTCTTCATCGCCGGCGGATGGCCCGTGCACCGCGCCGGCCGCCTCGTGGGGGCCATCGGCGTCGGCGGCGGCGCCCCCGCCCAGGACCACGAGTTCGCCGCCGCCGCACTCTCGGCCGCCGGCTTCGCCGCGGCGGCCTGAGCCCCCGGTCCCGGTCGCGTCCCACCGATCCCCGTGCCACGTTGGTACGGGGAAACGGTGCATGATGCGAGAGACCAGGCAGCGCAGGAGGGTCAACGCCATCGCGACGGCAACGGTCGCCGCGCTGGTCACCCTCGCCGTTCCCGGATGCACGGGCGGCGGGAGGGGCGAGGCCCGCGCCGCCTCCCCGTCCGCCGCCACCACCGCGGGGGCGGCCACGGCGACGCCCGTCCCGTCGCCGCCCGCGCCCTCGTACCCGCTCTCCACGACCCCGCGCACCATTCCCGCCGTACGGGACCACGTCCCGGCGCGCGGCCCCGGCTGGAAGCCCGCCTCCGGCGCGCGCGTGATCATCGCGCCCGCGGACCGCGCGACGCTGACCGACGAGGCCCGGCTGATCGCCGGTGAACTCGGCCTGGGCTTCGCGGAGGCCCCCGACCCGGGCCCCGGCGACGTACAACTCGCCCTGGACGCGGCCCCGTCCGGGAAGCCGGAGTCGTACACCCTCACCGTCCGAGACGGCCGGGTCAGGATCAGCGGTCACGACGAGGCGGGCGTGTTCTACGGAACCCGCACCCTCAAGCAGGAGATACGGTCGGCCGGTTCAGCCCCCGAGGGGATCGTCCGCGACGCCCCCGACCGGCCCCAGCGCGGCCTCAACCTCGACATCGCCCGCAAGAACTTCACCCCCGACTGGATCGAGGCCAGGCTCCGCGAGATGGGCGACCTCAAGCTGAACCAGCTCGGTCTGCACTTCTCGGACGACCAGGCCTTCCGGATCGAGTCCGACACCCACCCCGAGATCGTCTCCACCCCCCACCTGACCAAGGCCGACGTCCGCCGCATCACGGCGCTCGCCGGCCGTCTGCACATCACCGTGGTCCCGGAGATCGACTCGCCCGGCCACCTCGGGGCGGTGCTGCGCGCGCACCCGTCGCTCCAACTGCGCGACGCACAGGGCCGGGCGGTCAAGGGCGCCGTCGACATATCGAACCCGGCGTCGGCGAAGCTGGTGGACGAACTGCTGCGCGAGTACCTGCCGCTGTTCCCCGGCGGGGCCTGGCACCTGGGCGCCGACGAGTACCAGGCGCTCGTCGTCCGCGACCCGCAGGCGTCCTTCCCGCAGCTCGCCCGCGCCGCGCGGCAGCGGTACGGCCCGACGGCCCGCGTACAGGACCTGGCGACGGGCTGGCTGAACGACCGGGCCGCGGTCGTGCGTCCCTCGGGCAAGGCGCTCAAGGCGTGGAACGACGGAATCTTCGCCGGGGGAGTGGTCGCCGCCGCCCCCGACCTCCAGGTCGAGTACTGGACGGGGAGGGAGATCGGCGCCCGCCCGCCGCTGGACTACCTGCGGGCCGGCCGGAAGGTGGTCAACCTCAACGACGAGTACCTGTACTACGTGCTCGGCGAGCCGAACCAGTTCACGTACCCGACCGGCCGCCGCATCTACGAACAGTGGACCCCGCTGGTCCTGCGCGGCACCACGGCGGTGCCCGCGGGGTACGGGGCGCAGGTCCTGGGCGCCCGGCTAGCCGTCTGGTGCGACCTGTCCGGCGCCCAGACGCAGGCGCAGGTGGCCGACGGGATACGGCTGCCGCTGGCCGCCCTCGCACAGAAGGTCTGGGACCCCAGGACCCCGCGGCTCACCTGGCCCGCCTTCCAAACCCTCGCGGGCAGGCTCTCCTGAACCCTGTCGGGCAGGCAGGCCCCTGTCCGGGCCCCGACGGGCCCGGATTCACGGGGCTTCGCGCCGGACCGTACGGTCGCGTTGCTGCCAGCGCCGCCTGATCCGCCGGCCGAGCAGCGGCAGGGCCGTGAACACCGTCACGATCCAGGCGGCGGCGAATGCCCAGATCAGCGGTTGCGACACCGTCACCGAGGCGGCGATCAGCAGCGCCACCGTCAGTGCCCCGAGCAGCCAGGCCGCCACGGCGTGGTTCCGGTGGTGCGCCGAACGCAGCCGGCGGTCCAGGGAACGGTCACCCTTCAAGTGCGACTCGATCGCCGAGAGGGCTCGCCTCTCGCGGTCGGAGAGTCCGGCTCCGTCCATCACGACGTACCTCCGCGGGCTGCCGCCGTCGGGCGCGGATCGCAGCCTCTGACCTGCGAATACCCGGCCTGGCGCGCGCCAATCCCGCGGAGGGCGTCGTGGTTGGCGTCGTCGGTCACCAGATGGAGTTGACCCACTCCGGGTGGTCGATGAAGGGGTTCCGGTTGTGCTGGTACGTGTCGAAGATGACCTGGTTGCGACGCTGTTCGAAGGCGTCCGGCGGGTCCATCTGGTTCCACTGCTTGAGCACGCTGATCCGGCCCATGGCGGGCGCCGTGCCGTTGTTGACCTTGTCGTTCGGTTCGAGGTCGGGGAAACCGTCCCCGCCGTCGTAGCGCACGGCCATGTAGAGCAGCATCCGTGCCACGTCGCCCTTGACCGCGTCGCGCGGCTCGAAGGAGTCGGAGTCGGTGTAGCTGCCGGGGGCCTCGGCGACGGGGCTGCCGCCCATGTCGAAGTCCTTGTTGCCCCGGACGCTGTTGACGGTGACGTCCTCGGGCCGCAGGTGGTGCAGGTCGGTACCGGGTCCGGTGGCCGTTCCGAAGTCGCCGTGGCTCTTGGCCCAGACGTGCTCGCGGTTCCAGTCGTTCGGGTCGCCGCCGTTGGTGTTCTTGGCCTGGGAGCGGCCCGAGTAGACCAGGATGACGTTGTTCGGGTTGGCCGGGTCCTGGTCGGTGACCTTCAGGGCGTTCCAGACGCCGTCGTAGGTGACCGTGGACTGGTTCTTGATGATCCCGTGGAGCGCGCTCTTGAGCGCCGCGCCGGTCTTGCCCTGGGCCGCGGCGTAGTAGTCCGCGGTGGCGGACGTGACGGCGTGGGGAGCCGCCGCCGTCCGCTGCTGTCCGGCCGAGGCGGTGGCCGGTATGAGGGCCAGGGCGGCGGCCGCGACGCCGGCCGCCCAGGGGGTGAGGCGGGAGAATCTCATGACGTGGGGGTACCTCTCCACACGCACCGTCCCCGCCGGTGCAGTTGGCGGGGTGTCAGGTGGCAGAGCGAGGCTCACATTGTCATGTATCCAACAGATGAAGACCATGTGTCGGGAGGGAGCACGACCACCGGCCCCCGGCTCCCGGCTCCCGGCCCCGGTCGGTGACGGGTCGCGGGGCGCCGGGAGCCGGACGGTGTCAGTTGCCCGAGGTCACCTGCGGCGCCGGCTCGTACTTGTAATTGGCAGGACCGAAGTTCTTCTTGACCGCCGCGTTCCAGGAACCGTCGGCGACCATCTTCGACAGCGCGGTGTTGATCTTGCGCTGGAGGGCGGTGTCGCCCTTCTTGATGCCGATGCCGTAGTTCTCGTTGCTCAGGTTCAGTCCGAGCAGCTTGAACTTGCCCTCGTTGCCCTTCTTGGCCGCGTACCCGGCCAGGATGGAGTTGTCGGTCGTCATGGCGTCGGCCTGGTTGTCCTGGAGGGCGACGACGCAGTCCGAGTAGCTTCCGAGCTCCAGGATGCTCGCCTTGGGGGCCAGGGTCTTGCGCACGTTGTCGGCGGAGGTCGAGCCGGTCACCGCGCACAGCCTCTTGGTGTTGAGGTCCTCGGCCTTGGTGATCGTCGTGTCGTCGGACCGTACGAGCAGGTCCTGGTGGGCGACGAAGTAGGGGCCGGCGAAGTCGACCTTCTCCTTGCGCTTGTCGCTGATCGAGTAGCTGGCGACCACGAACTTGACCTCGTTGTACTGGAGCAGCAGCTCCCGGTCGGAGCTGTAGACCTGCTTGAACTCGATCTCGTTCGGCTTGTAGCCGAGTTCCTTCGCGACGTACGTGGCCACGTCGACGTCGAACCCGGTGAAGGTGCCGTCGTCCTCGCGCATCCCGACACCGGGCTGGTCGAACTTGATGCCGATCGAGAGCGGCTCCTTGGGGCCGTCCCCCGCACACCCCGAGGCGGTCGCGGCGAGGGCGATCACTGCGGCGACCGCACCGGCCTTGGGAACCTTCATGCTGCACTCTTTCCTGGGGTCCGCGGATCACGCGGGGAGCGGGGGACGTACGGGGTGCCGGGGTGCGACACGGAGTACGGGGTCGGTACGCAGTGCCGGGCACATGCGGAACCACACGGTCCGCAGGGGCACGTGTATGAGGAAGCTAGGAAGGTGACGGGTGCAGCGTCACTAGATCTGAGGGAAATTTGAGGATAACGATCCGGCTCGGCCGCAGATCCTGCGGTCCGTCAAGGTCGGCGCACGCAAGGGTGAATGGGCATTCAGGTGGATAACCGAGCGATTCGGACGGCTCGTCCCAAATGCCTCATGGTCGCGGCGACGGGGAGTTCGCGCCCCTTCGGCGGGTAACGTACGTTTCCGCCGCCGTGATCACCGGCACATGACAGCATGGTCGGGCCATATCCGGTGAGCGGAGGGGGAGTTCGGTGAGCGGAGTACGCAAGAGCCTGGCCAAGGTCGAGGTGGCCCTGCGCTGGGACCCAAGCCCGGCGGGGACGCCGGCGCACGACCTGGACATCCTCGCCGCCGTGTACGGCGCGGCGGCCTTGTACGGGGACCCCGTCTACCTCGTGCACTTCGGCAGCCGCGCCCCCGACGGCACGATCACCCTGGACCGGGACAGCGAGACGGGGCAGGGACTCGGCTTCGACGAGGTGATGACCCTCGAACTGAACCGGTTGGCTCCCGAGCTGGGCCGGGTGGTCGTGGGCGTGGTGATCCAGGACCCCGGACCCGAGGGTGCCCGTACCAAGACCTTCGCCGCGGTGGCCGGGAAGGGGGTGCGCATCCGCGAGGGCTACACCGACCTGGCCGTGTCCGACCTCGACGAGGTCGGACGGTTCAGTGCCGCCACGGTCGCCGAATTCCTCCGGGACGCCTCGGGCGGCTGGTCCCTGGACGCCCGGCCGCGCGGCTTCGACGCCGATCCCGAGCAGTACACCCGGCTGATGGCGGCGCCCCGGCCCTGAGGCGGGCGCCGCTCCGCTCAGATCGGGCGGCGGCCACTCGTCGTGCGAGTGACCGCCGCCCGGTCCGGGTGGCGCGCTGCCGCCGTCCCCACGAGGCAGCGCGGGCAGGCCTCCGTCCGGTCATCGGGGACGGGGGCCCGCCGGTCTAAGGGGTGGCGTCCGGGGAGATGCCGAGCGCGGGCAGCAGGGCCGCGTCCACGAAGCGCACCAGGTAGTCGGCGTCGGCGTACCGGCCCTCCAGCACCGGCCTGATCCGCATGACGCCCATCAGCTGCGCGGGCAGGAACTCCACCGCCGTGTGGTCCGCGGCGATCTCGCCGCGCGCCACCGCCCGCGCCACCATCGCGTCGAACGCGGCCAGCTCGGGCTCGACGAGCGCCTCGCGCAGCGCCGCCTGGAGCTCCTCGTCGTCGAGCACCGCGTGCCCGAGGGCCTGGCTCAGCCGGGTGTCGCGGCCGGAGGTCCCCGCCGCGATCCGGGCCGCCTCGCGCAGGTCACCGGCGAGGGTGCCGGTGTCCACGGCGGCCAGGGTGCCCTGCCGGTTCGCCCGGAGGGCGGCGGCCACCAGCCGGGGCTTGGTCTTCCACTGCCGGTAGAGCGTGGACTTGCCGCAGCAGGCGCGGGCCGCGATGCCCTCCATGGTCAGGGCCTCGTAGCCGTTCTCGCGCAACTGGTCCAGGACGGCGTCGTAGAACTCCTGCACCCGCTCCGGGCTGATCTTGGAGCGGCGCGCTGAGGCCGGCGCTGTCTGCGTCATGGGTGCGGCCCTCCTCGGCGGCGTGGTCCGGATGTCGAGTGTACGACTACGCGAGCGTATCGGTACACCTGCGTATCGATACGCTCTTGTATCGATACACTGGCGTGTCGATGCGTGGCGACCTCCGGGCGAGTCCCGGCCGGCCGCCCGCCGAGAAGAGGAAGCGAGACCGTGGGATGACCACCCGAACCACCCCCGCGGAGCCCCCCACCGACCCACCCGGACGCGGGCGGGAGCGGCGCCGGCTCCTGCGCGAGTTGCTGCTCGTCGCGGGACTCTTCACCGTCTACAAGGCGGGCCGGATGCTCTCGACCGGCCGCACCGACGAGGCCTTCCGCAACGCCGCGCGGATCTGGGACGCCGAACGCGCGCTGCACCTGCCCGGCGAGGGCGCGATACAGCGGCTGCTGTTGCACGGCGACGCCCTCATACAGACGGCGAACGGCTACTACGCCGCCGTGCACTTCCCCGCGACCGCCCTCTTCCTGATCTGGCTGTACGTCCGCCGCCCCGCCCACTACCTGTGGACCCGCCGCGTGCTGGCGGTCCTCACCGGCGCCGCGCTCGCCCTCCACCTCGCGTTCCCCCTGGCACCGCCGCGGATGCTCGACGCGGCCGGACTGGTGGACACCGGCCAGGTCTACGGGCCCACCGTCTACCGGGCCGCGCCCGCCACCGACACCCTCGCCAACCAGTTCGCCGCGATGCCCTCGCTGCACTTCGGGTGGGCGCTGATGCTGGCCCTGGGCATGATCGCGGCCACCCGGACCCGGTGGCGGTACCTGTGGTCGGCGCACCCGCTGGTGACGCTGCTCGTGGTGGTCGGCACGGCCAACCACTACTGGCTCGACGCGATCGTGGCCGCCGTGCTGCTCGGGGCCGCGCTGCTGCTCGTCCCGCGCCCCGTCGCGGGCGGGCCCCGGGTCGCCGGCGTCTCCCGGGTCGTCGCGCCCGCCGCCACCGCGCCCGCCGGGTCCGGGTCGGCCGAGGTCGCCCCTCCGGGGCCCGCTTCCCCGGACGCCGCTTCCCCCGACGCCGGGGTACCGGTGGGCGGGTCCCCCGCCGCGCCACCCGACGGCGCGGTCCTGCCGGGGCCGCGCCCCAGTGAGCCCGTCGGCGCGGGCGCGGGGAGCGGGCGATGAACGCCACCGCCCTCGCGGTCGCTCTCTGCCTGGCCTCCGCCGTGGCCTACGCGGCGGCGGCCGTCGCCCAGGAACGCCTCGCCCGCCGCGCCGTCGCCCGCAGCGCCGCCGCGCTGCTCGGCAACGGTGCCTGGTGGTGGTCGGCCGGGCTGAACGCCACCGCGGCGCTGCTGCACGCGGCCGCCCTGCGGTACGGGCCGCTCACCCTGGTCCAGCCCCTGGGCGCCCTCACCCTGGTGGCGGCCGTCCCGCTCGGGGCGCGCGGCGCGGGACGCCGGGTCGCGGCCACCGAGTGGCGGGGCACCCTGGCCACCGTCGCCGGGCTCGGCCTGCTGCTGCTGCCCGCGTCCGGGCCCGCCCCCGAGGACACCCTGACCCTGGCCGAGGCCCTCGCCGTCTCGGGCGCCACCGCCGTAGTGATCACCCTGCTGACGCGGGGCGACGTCCGCTCCGGGCTGCGGCACGCCACGGCGTCGGGGCTGGCCTCCGCCGCCGCGTCCGCGCTGACCCAGACCGTGGCGGTGGCGGGAGGCAGGGGAGGGGCCCTGCTGAGCCCGCGGGTGGTCACCGTGGCGTTGCTCGTCGTGGTCTTCGCCGTCGGCGGCATGCTCCTGTCGCAGCGGGCCTATCGGGGTGGCCTGGGCGCCCCGCTCGCGGTGGTCAACCTCTCCAATCCGCTCGCCGCCGCCATCATCGGCATGGTCCTGTTGGGGGAGCGGCTCCAAGGCGGCGCCGTCGGCGTCCTGCTGGCCGGCGCGGGCGCCCTCGCCGCGGCCCGCGGGGTGCTCCTGCTGACCAGGACAAGCCCCGGCGACCGGGTGGCCGAGCAGGTTTCCGCGCCGGCGGGGCGGGTGGTGGTGGCCGAGCAGGTTTCCGCGCCGGCGGTCACCCCGGCGGGCCGGGTGGCGGTCTGACCCGCCGCACCGTCCGCACCGCCCCCGCCACGTTCGCCGGCCCGCCGGAGAACCGATCCCGCCCGCCCGACGTCCTCTTCCCCGAGTAGGCGAACGAACGAAGCGGAGTGAGCGGGCATGGGCGTCATCGGTTGGATCATCCTGGGGCTGCTGGCCGGAGGCATAGCCAAACTGCTGCTGCCCGGCCGGGACCCGGGCGGACTCATCGGAACCACCCTCATCGGCATCGCGGGGGCCTTCATCGGCGGGTGGCTCTCGGCGAGGTTCCTCGACCGCCCCATCCAGAACCAGTTCTTCGACGCCGCCACCTGGGGCTCCGCGATCGCCGGCTCGCTCGTCCTGCTGATCGGCTACCGCCTCCTGTTCGGCAACTCCCGCCGCTGACCGCGCCGCCGGCCGGCCCATAGGCTGACCCGCGACCGCCCGTCGGGCAGCAGCCCCGACGCAGAGCAGCGAGGAGCCGGAGCGAGATGACCGTCCAGCCGATACCCACCGCCGACCTGTACGACCGGTACGGAGAGGCCCTGGCCCTCTGCATGACGCCGCTGCGCCGGATCGGTGGCCGCGCGGTGTTCGCCGGACCCGTGCGCACCCTCTCCTGCCACGAGGACAACGCCCTGTTGCGGGAGCTCGTCAACACGCCGGGCGAGGGCGCCGTGTTGGTGGTCGACGGGGGCGGTTCCCCGCGGACGGCGCTCGTCGGCGACCTCATCGCCGGTGCGGCGCTGCGCAACGGTTGGGCCGGACTGATCATCAACGGCTCGGTCCGCGACAGCGTCGCGCTCGGCGGCTTGGACCTGGGCATCAAGGCGCTGGGCACGATCCCGCGCAAGAGCGGCAAGACGGGCGCGGGCGTGGTCGACGAGCCCGTCACCTTCGGCGAGGTCACCTTCCGCGCCGGGGACACCGTCTACGCCGACGACGACGGGGTGGCGGTCCTCCCGGCCGGCTCGCCCGCCGCCTGAGCCACCCGGGGCCGGCCGGGGGTGATATCCGGCCAGTGCCGCGCGGCACGCCCTGGTGCCCCCGGGGTCGATCGGGTTTCACTGCGGGGCCATGAGACGACACAGGATCATGGGCGTGCTCGGCGCGCTGGCGCTCGCCGCGGGCACCTTGGCCGCCGCGGGACCCGCCGGCGCGTCCGCCACGGCCACCGCCGGCACCACGGCCGCCCCCGCCACTGGCGCGGCCACCCTCGGCGGGGCCCGGCCGGGGGGAGACCCGCCGACCGAGTTCGGCACCGACTGGCACGACCCGCTCACCGCCGCCCCGCCCGTGTCCCGGCCCGCGACCCGGTCCTGCCAAGTGACCCTGGCCGAGGCCCGGTTCCGTGACTTCACCCCGTACCAGGGCAGCTACACGCCCCCCACCGGCTGCGGCCACGACGGCTGGGCGAAGGTGGTGCTCCGGCTCGACGGAGAGGTCAAGGGCCGCCAGTACGACCGCCTCGGCAACCTCACCCTCGGCGGAGTCGAGATCCTGCGCACCTCGACCCCCGAACCCTCACCCGAGGGCATCACCTGGTCCGTCGAGAAGGACGTCACCCCCTACCGGGACATCCTCAGCCGCCCCCAACCCGTGGAGATGCTGATCGGCAACGTCGTCGACGACACCTACACCGGCGTCATCGACGTCAAGGTCACCCTGACCTTCTACGCCGCCGAAGGCCGCACCCGGCCCGCCGAGACCCCCGACCGAGTCCTTCCGCTCGACACCCCCTCGGTGACCACCCCGCGCAACACCGAACGGCTCCTCGCCGAGGTGTACGCCACCGGTTCGGGCGGCGGCTGCGAGGAGTTCTGGTACCTGACCACGCCGGACGCCGCCCCGTACTCCTGCAAGGCGACGGACGGCCCCTACCGCGAGGTCCGCGTGCTGGTCGACGGCCGGCTCGCCGGACTGGCCGCGCCGTTTCCCAACGTCTGGACCGGCGGCTGGTCCAACCCGTTCCTCTGGTACGTCACCCCCGCCCCGCGCGCCTTCGACGTCCAACCCCTGCGCTACGACCTCACGCCGTACGCGGCGCTCCTCAACGACGGCCGCCCGCACCGGATCGCGGTGTCCGTGGCCGGCGTCCCGACCGGGCAGGGCGGTTGGAGCACCGCGGCGAACCTGCTGCTGTGGCAGGACCGGGGTCGTGAGGTGGTGACCGGCGCCCTCACCCGGCACGAGGAGGGCGATCCGGCCAACTCCGTCCAGTGGACGCCCGGTACCCCCGGCGGCGAGCACCGCCTGGACACCGAGGGAGGCCACACCCTGACCGTCGCCGGACACCTCGACACCTCCCACGGCCGCGTCCCGACCACGGTCACCCGGACCGTGCGCACCACCGACGTCCACCGCTGGACCGAGGGCGAGAACCTCGACGCGCTCACCGCGCAGTGGACCGACGAGGAGACCGTGTCCCACGACGCGACCGTCACCACCACGCGCCGCACGTACACGATGGACGGCCGGACCACCGTCGGCACGGGAGACCGCCTGCGCACCGTCCTCTCCCTGGGCGACCGGGCCGACACCGCGACCCTGCGCGGCGGCCGACAGGTGGGCTGGTCGCGTCTGGAGAACACGTACGCGGGGGACGCGAGTTACACGGCCGGCGTGCCGCGCGAGCAGCGGCACGCCGTGGGCACCACGACCGTGCGATACCGACTGTCCGGGTCGGCGGCCGGCTGCTACGACCGTACGGTCGCCACCGCGCAGGGCGTCCTCACCCAGGACCGCCGCCGCTGCTGACGCGAAACCGCCCGGATACCCGTACATCGGGTATCCGGGCGGTGAAGGGCCTCTTTAGTACGGGCCGTTGACGTTGTCGATCGAGCCGTAACGGGCGGCCGCGTAATTGCAGGCGGCGGTGATGTTGGCGACCGGGTCGTAGGAGTTCAGCGGAGTTCCGGGCACGTGATAGGCGCGGAAGGTCGGGTCGATGACCTGGAGCAGCCCCTTGGAAGGGATACCCGCCGCGGCGTTGGAGTCCCAGTTGTTGATCGCCATGGGATTACCCGAGGACTCGCGCATCACATTGCGCAGAATTCCGTTGTAGCTGCCGGGAATGCCGTGCTGGGCCATGATGTCCAGCGACTGGCGGATCCAGCCGTCGAGATTGTTGGCGTAGGAGGTGGCGGGCCGCGCCACGGCCTGTACCGCCGTCGCCGTGGTCTTCGCCGTCTTCGGCGCCGCTGCGAGGGTCAGCTTGATGCCCGGCCGGATGATCGAGGGATTGGCGCCGACGACGGTCTTGTTCGCCTGGTACAGCTGCTGCCAGCCGCCTGCCACCGAGTGCTCGGCGGCGATCTGCGAAAGGGTGTCACCGGCGACCACGGAGTACGTGGTGGGAGCGACGGTCGTCTCGGCCGCACCGGCCGTGGTCGCGCTGACCAGCGGGAGGGCGAGTGCCGCTCCGCCCGTGCCGGCCATGGCCAGCTTGCGGGCGATCGGGTGCTGCTTCGGCCGACGGTGCTTACCCTTTGGGGGCATGGCGCTATTCCTCACGTGGGGGTACGGGAGAGTCCTGGCGGCGACCGGTTTCGAGGGGCGGCCACTGGGAACGAGGTGACCGTAGGCGAATCCGAGCGGCTTGAACAAGGCGTGAATTCCGCCCTGTGATCGACTTCCCGCAGGGTGCCCGGTAAATGACCTTGGGAATGCCTTCTCCCGAATGCCAACTTTCTTTCGGGGGAAAGGGAATCGGGCCTTTGTCGGAATTGATGTTGATGCGCCCCGCGTGACTCACATCACGGGTCGACGGCCGATGTCCCAAACCGGACAACTCGCCCCTCGCGGGAGCAGATTCGGGCGACCCGGCCGTTATGCGCGAATCGCCCACCGCGGACTCTTTCCGGCACTCCGTCGCCCCGCCCGGCCTCTCGACGGCGCCGCGCGGCGGATCCGGCGAGGGCCCGGCCGCGCGTCGGGGCCGTCCGGGGTCAGACGACTGCCGCGAGCGCCGCGAGGGCGCCCGCCACCGCGGGCTTCGAAGCCGGGAGCGGCGGGAGGCGCACGTCGGCCCTGTGCGTGCAACACCCCCTTGACCACAGCCGGGTTGGGCTCGGCGGACAACGCCGTCGAGAGCCTCGCCAGGTCGTGGCCGAGGGATCGGGCCCGCGGGACGTCCCCCGACCGCCGGGCCGCGGCGAGCTCGGCGTACCGGTCCGTCGCCACCTACGCCGAGGCGAGCACCCCACCCGCCGCGCCGAGCACGAGCAGTGGCGAGAGGTACACGTCGTCACCCGCCAGGAAAGCGAAATCGGCGCTGGGCTCCCCGAGGAGCGCCACCGCGTCCTGGTCGATCCCGCCGGTGGCGTACTTCACCCCGGCGACCCCGGGCAGCTCCCCGAGCGCCCGCAGCGCGGAGGCGTCCAGCGGCCGCCCCGTCCGGTACGGGACGTGGTAGACGACCAACGGCACCGCACTCGCCTCGGCCACCCTCGCGAAGTGCGCCGCCATCCCCGCCGCCGAGGGCCGCACGAACGGCGGCACCGTCACCAGCGCCGCCCGCACCTGCGGCCACCTCGCCGGCGGGGCGACGGCGGCTCCCGCCGCCCGGGTCCCGCTCGCCCCGGCGCCCACGGTCAGCGGCGCGCCCCGCTCGCCACAGACCCGCGCGCAGACGGTGGTGACGACATCCCGCTCCGCCTCGTCGAGCGCGGCGACCTCCGCGGAGGTGCCGAGGGCCACGATCCCGGCGGCGCCCGCGTGGAGTACCTCGTGCGCGAGGGCCTCCAGCGCCTCGACGGCGACCTCCCCGCCCGAATCGAAGGGGGTGACCAGCGGGACGTGAATCCCGTGGGGCGAAAGATCCCGTACGTCCGGCGCCGCGCCGCCTGCGCCTGCTGCGCGAACTCGCCCGCCAGGGCACCATCGCCGCCGTGGCCGAGGCCCTCGCTTTCAGCCCTTCGGCCGTGTCCCAGCAACTCGCCGTCCTGGAACACGAGGCCGGTCTGCCCCTGCTGGCGCGTACCGGCCGCCGGGTCCGGCTGACGCCGGCCGGCCAGAACCTCGTCCGGCACGCGGAAGCCGTCCTGGAGCGACTGGAGCAGGCCGACGCCGAACTCGCGGAGGCGCGCCGGGGCCTGACCGGAGTCCTGCACATCGGGTCCTTCCCCACCGCCAAGCGGGCCATCGTCCCGGCGGCCCTCACCGTGCTCTCCCGGCGACACCCGGGGCTGGAGCCGAGGGTCCGCGAAACCGACCCGGCGGCGGTCGCACACGCGCTGCGCGCCGGTGACCTCGACGCGGCCCTGGTCCACGAGCACGACTTCGTCCCGGCAACCCGGGAGCCGGGCCTGGAGACGCAGCCGCTGTTCGGGGAGGCCGTGTAGCTGGCGGCCCCGGGCCTGTGGGACACCGGTCCCCGGGGTCCCCGCGACCGATTCCGCCGGGCGCGACCGCACCGGGTCGGACACCCGGGCCGGCCAGGAGGAGTCCCTGCGACGCCACGCCGAGGCACCCCGGATCACCGCCGTCGCCGGGAACCTCTGTCACGCCATGACCGTACGGGCCTGCCGGGCCGCGGGCTTCGAACCCGCGATCCGTCACCAGGTCGCGGAGTTCGCGACCGTCCTCGCCTTCGTCGCGGCCGGGCACGGGGTGGCCGTGGTCCCGCAGCTCGGTATCCCCGGCTCCGGCCACGAGGGCGTCGTCCTGTCCCGGCTGCTCATGGAACGCCGGACCATGCTCGCCTTGCGCGGCGGGGCGGCCCGCCATCCCGCCGTCGCGGCGCTGACGGTGGCGTTGCTGGAGGTCGTACCGACCGAACCGGCCGAATCCCGCGCCGCCGGGTGACACAACTCCCGCACCGGACGCCGTCCGTGTACGTTCGGTGATCCGGACAGAGCCGACAGGAGCGGGGTACGAAGTGACGCATCGCGTACGAGGGGTCATCGCGCGGAGCAAGGGCGCGCCGGTGGAGACGACCACGATCCTCGTGCCGGACCCGGGTCCCGGCGAGGCGCTGGTCACCGTGCGGGCCTGCGGGGTCTGCCACACCGACCTGCACTACCGCGAGGGCGGCATCAACGACGAGTTCCCGTTCCTCCTCGGCCACGAAGCGGCCGGGGTCGTGGAGGCGGTCGGCCCGGACGTGACCTCGGTGGCGCCCGGTGACTTCGTCATCCTCAACTGGCGTGCCGTGTGCGGCGACTGCCGCGCCTGCCGGCGCGGTCGCCCGTGGTACTGCTTCGCCACGCACAACGCGACGCAGCCCATGACCCTGGAGGACGGCACGCCCCTCTCCCCGGCCCTCGGCATCGGCGCCTTCGCCGAGAAGACCCTGGTGGCGGCCGGACAGTGCACCAAGGTCGACCCGGCCGCCTCGCCCGCCGCCGCTGGGCTGCTCGGGTGCGGGGTGATGGCCGGTCTGGGCGCCGCCCTGAACACCGGCAACGTCGGCCGGGGGGACTCCGTCGCCGTCATCGGCTGCGGGGGAGTGGGCAGCGCGGCGGTGGCGGGCGCCCGGCTGGCCGGCGCCTCCCGTGTCATCGCAGTCGACCTCGACGAGCGGAAGCTGGAGTGGGCGCGGGGCCTGGGCGCCACCCACACCGTCAACGGCCGCACCGAGGACGTGGTCGAGGCGGTCCGGGAACTGACCGGCGGCAACGGCGCGGACGTGGTCATCGAGGCCGTGGGTCGGCCCGAGACCTACCGGCAGGCCTTCTACGCCCGGGACCTCGCCGGAACCGTGGTGCTCGTCGGCGTCCCGACGCCGGAGATGCGTCTCGAACTTCCCCTCCTCGACGTCTTCGGGCGCGGCGGAAGCCTCAAGTCCTCCTGGTACGGGGACTGCCTGCCCGAGCGCGACTTCCCGGTGCTCATCGACCTCTATCTCCAGGGCCGGCTCGACCTGGACGCCTTCGTCTCCGAGACGATCCCGCTGGATGGGGTGGAAGCGGCCTTCACGCGGATGCACCGGGGCGAGGTGCTCCGCTCGGTGGTCGTTTTCTGATCTCGGGAGCACGGGTCGGGTGGGCGGTGCCCACGATCGCGCCGACGCGGGGCGGGCTCGACGACGCCGCCCAAGCCGGCCGCCCGCCGGGCGACCGGCCGGCCACCCGGTGACCGCCGGGCCGTACGGTCCGGGGGTGCCGCGTCGGGTCCGTACCTTCGCCTAGGGTGCGGGACATGACCGAACAACAGGCCCCGCGGCAGGCCCCCTTGCAGCCCATGCCCACCGATTGGCAGCGCGCCCTGGCGGTCGTCGCCCACCCCGACGACCTGGAGTACGGCTGCTCCGCCGCCATCGCCGACTGGACGGACGGCGGACGGGAGGTCGTCTACCTGCTCGCCACGCGTGGCGAAGCCGGCATCGACACCATCGCACCCGCCGAGTGCGCCCCCGTGCGCGAGGCGGAACAGCGGGCGAGCGCGGCGGTGGTCGGTGTCTCGACCGTTGAGTTCCTCGACTACCGGGACGGCGTCATCGAGTACGGACCGGACCTGCGCCGGGATATCGCCGCGGCCATTCGCCGCCACCGTCCCGAGCTCGTGATCACCCTCAACCACCGGGACACCTGGGGCGGCGCGGACGGCGGCGGCGTCTGGAACAGCCCCGACCACAAGGCCGTCGGCCGGGCCACGCTGGACGCGGCGGGTGACGCGGGCAACCGCTGGATCTTCCCCGAACTCATCACCGAGCAGGGTCTGGAACCCTGGGACGGGGTGCGCTGGGTCGCGGTGTCGGGCACCACCACGCCGACGCACGCGGCCGACGCGGGTCCCGGCCTCGAACGCTCCGTCGAGTCGCTGCTGCGACACAAGGCGTACATCGAGGTGCTGACCGACCAGGACCCCGAGGAGTACGTCCGCTCCTTCCTCACGGGCAACGCCCGGCAGGTGGCCGACCGGTTCGGCGGACGCCCGGCGGTAGCGTTCGAGCTCTTCCCCCGCTGACCGACCCGCCGCTAAACTGACGATCCGTCAGCCGAGTGGGGGTCCCGTGATCGACACCACCGGCACGGGCGTCGCGGAGGGCGAGGAGCGGATCCGCCTGGAGGTGGCGGACGAGATCGCCGTCCTCACGCTCTGCCGCCCCGACCGGCTCAACGGCTGGAGCTGGGAGTCCACCCGCCAACTGGGGCTGATGGCCGACCGCATCCGCTTCGACCCGGGCGTGCGGGTGGTCCTCCTGCGGGCCGAGGGCCGGGCGTTCTGCGCCGGGATCGACGTCAAGGCCCCGGGCGGCGCCATCACGGGGAAGACCGCCGCCGAACGGACCCGCAACTACTACGAGGGCGTCCGCTGGGCCCACGAGCGCTTCGCGGTCCTGGCCGGGCTCCCTCAGCCGGTGGTCGCCGCGGTGCAGGGCTACTGCCTGGGCTTCGGCTTCGAGCTGGCGCTGATGGCCGACATCCGGGTGGCCGCCGAGGACGCCGTCTTCGCGCTGCCGGAGGCCGGCCTCGGCGTGGCCGTGGACGCCGGGGGAGACCTGCGCATCGCCCGCGACGCGGGTGCGGGCTGGGCGAAGTACCTCGCCCTGACGGGCCGCCGCATCGACGCCGCCACCGCCGAACGCCTCGGTCTGGTCCAGCTCGTCGTACCGGGGACGGAACTCGACGCCACCGCCCGCGCGGTGGCCGGGGAGATCGCCGCCAACGCGCCCCTGGCCGTACAGGGCATCAAGCGGGCCGTCGACGCCTACGCGGACGCCGCCCTCCCGGCAGCCCTCGACCGGGTGGCGATGACGGCGGCCCTCACCCTCACCTCCCGCGACGCGGCCGAGGGGTACGGCGCGAAGGCGGCCCGCCGGCCCCCGAGGTTCACCGGAGGCTGAGCCCCCCGGCAACCCCCACGGCCCGCGGGAGCGCGTCAGCGGTCCGCGGCGGCGGGTACACCCCCGGGAGCGCCGGCGGTGGCGGCGGGAGTGCACCGCAGGGCGCGGAACTGGGCGTAGAGCCGGTCCATCAGCTCGGCGAACGAGTCGTGGCGTACGGGTCCTCGACCACTCCAGCTCGACCAGCTGTAGGCCGCCCACTCCCCGTGGGCGTCGCTGTCCCCGGGGTCGAGCAGCAGCCAGGTCTGGTCCCCCTCCGCGGATATCAGTATCGCCCGCGCCCACCGCTCGGAGTGCGCGACCTCCTCGTCGGCAGGGTCGACGTCGGCGTCGCCGACCGGCTCCCCGGACCGGTCGTCGGCGTCCTCGGCGTCCCACTCGTCCAGACAGGCTCGCACGCCGGGGCCCAGCTCGGGCAGCGGACCGACCTGTTCCGTCGATCCGAGCAGAGTGACGAACTCACCCGCCATCCGCCAACCGTCCGTGACCGCCAGGAACTGCCGGTACGACGGCGGCAACGGTCTTCCCAGCCTCGACTCCAGCGCCGTCAGCCGCTCCTCGGTCGCCGGCGCGAAGCCCAGCCACTCGGCCGTCCGCCCCGCGGGCTCCGCCGGTCGATCGGCGCCCACGACGGCGTACCGCTCGGCGCTCCAGGTCCGCAGGAAGGGTTCCCAGTCGTAGATCCTCATGCGTCCGATGCTGCCGCACACCACTGACAACGCCACCCGGCACGGCCTCGTGCTCACGCGGTGAACGGGCCGCGCCCCAACTGCTCCCGCACGGTGACGACGTCCGGGTTGACCAGGAACCGGCGTTGCCAGTTCGCGCCGTCGACCACCAGGGTGTGCCCGGTGATGAAGCGGGCGTAGGGCGAGGCCAGGAAGGTTGCCGCCCAGCCCAGTTCGCGCGGCTCCCCGACCCGCAGGGCGGGCTGCCGGGCGTCGTTCCCGCCGCCCTGCCCGTCCGTAGGAGGCTCGTACGGCCTCGACCCGGCCCCCCGCGCCCCGGCCCGGTCCAGGCCCTCGCGGATGTCGGCGCTCATGTCCTCGTGCGGGAACAGCCCGGGCACCAGACCGTTGATCCGGATGCCGTACGGGCCCCACTCGACCGCGAGCGTCTCCACCAGGTTCTTCACGCCGGCCTTCGCGGCGGCGCTGTGTGCGAAGCCGGGGCCGCCGGTCCACGCGTAGGAGGCCCCGATGCTGACCATCGCCCCGGGAGTACCCGCCGCGAGGTGTCGACGGCCGAACTCGCGGGTCGTGAACCAGGTGCCGGTCAGCGTGGTGTCCACCACCGCCCGCCAGGCGTTGGGCGACAAGTCCTCCGCCGGGCAAGGAAAGTTGGCGGCGGCGTTGTTGACCAGGACGTCCGGTGTCCGCCCGGACGCCGCGGCGGCCGCGTCGAAGGCGTCCGCGACCCGTCGCGGGTCCCGGATGTCGCAGACGGCGCTCGTCACCCGGCCCACCCCGGGCACCGCGTCCAACTCCGCACACGCCGCCGCCAGCGGCGCCGGGCGTCGCCCGGCGATCACCACGTCCGCCCCGAGCCGCGCGAACTCCAGGGCGATGGCCTTTCCCAGTCCGGTCCCGCCGCCGGTCACCAGGACCGTCTGCCCGGCGTACGTACCGGCGGGCAGGGCGGCCGCGCCGTACGGCGGCGGCGCGGGCAGCCCGCGCGGGCCCGAGGGGGGTGTGGGGGAGTCCATGGGCCCATCGATACAGTGCGGGCGCGCAGATCGCCATGCGCGGGCCGCGGCTAACTTCCCGGGTGGTAGGCCTGCTTGATCGCGCAGGTCCAGACGACCGGCCTGAGCTTGCCGGCCCCGTTCACGGCCGCCCAGCCGACCCGGCCGTCGTCCGAGACGGCGTCGGCC
Source organism: Streptomyces sp. A1136 (assembly GCF_004795055.1). Lineage (GTDB taxonomy): Bacteria > Actinomycetota > Actinomycetes > Streptomycetales > Streptomycetaceae > Streptomyces. The sequence continues at coordinate 36,163 of NZ_SSBJ01000005.1, read as the reverse complement.
ATGCTCGCCTTCCCCGGCGCGAGCCGAGGCAGCGCCATGACCGGGCCCGAGCCCGGCCACACCTGCGCCTGGTCGGGCAAGGTCATCTCCTCGGGGTGGAACTTGGCCGTGCCGACGCTCAGGCCGGTCGTCGGGCTGATCGCCTCGAACGTCCCGTACGGGTGCGTGCTCAAGGTGCCGGGGGAGGTGCCGGGGCCGGTGTGCGGGGGAGTCCAGACCCACGGCGTGTACTCGTGCCACGGCCCGGACCAGTCGTAGCCGACGATCCGGGTGCTGTCGTCCAGGTCCTGGACGTAGCTCTCCTCCATCGTGCCGGTGCCGGTGGGGGCCGGCAGCCGGGACGCCGTCCCGTCCGCCGGCCACAGCACCGGGTAGGTCCCCTGCATGTGCTCACCGGTCTCGGGCACCTCGTAGTCCTGTTCGGCCTGGCCGAGGATGTCGCCCGCGCGGTTGATGCCCGTGACCATTTTGATCCGGGTGCCGGGCCCGGCGTCCGCGGGGACGGGCAGCTCCCGCACCTTCCGCCCGTCCTTCCAGACGGTGCCGATCCAGCTCTTGGAGCGGGAGACGACGTACCCGGCGTCGTTGACGTCGGCCTCCCCGTCGGACCCGTCACTGTCCGGCAGTGGGGTGACGGCCGCCGCGCCCTGCCGGTACGTGAACAGGGTGGTGCCCTCGGAGCCGTGGAGGACCCCCACCATCAGGCCGTGCGCGTTGACGGCGAGTACCTTGCCGGTCTCGTCCGGGTCGCGCAGCGGGACGCGGTGGGGCGTGGTGCCGGTCCAGTAGACCGGCTTGTGGTCGGAGACCCCGACGGCGAGGTCGCCTGCACCGAGGTCCATGACGCCCTGGCCGGGCGGGACGTCGCGCGCGTAGGTGTCGTCCCCCAGCGCGCCGAGCACGAGGATCTTCGGCGTGCACGGACCGGCCGCGCCGGCCGCCGTGGCCGGCCCTGCCGGTCCGGCCACGGTGATCAGTCCCGCCAGGACGAGGGCGCCGGCGGTGCGTGTGACGCGTACGTGGTCCATCGGTGAAGCCCCCCGAGATGTGTCGTTTCCCGGGTCGTCTCCCCTGTGACACCGGTCCGTCGATGCTATCCGGATCGAACGGTTGTGCGCCGGTGAACGGTCGGACGGGGGTCGTCGGGGTGCGGGCCGCGCGGACGCGGTGGGCCCAGCCGTTCCCATACGGGCAAGCGACCGCTTAGTATGCGCTCGGAGTGTGGTTCCTCGACGGCGGCTGGAGGCCCCGGATGCAGGCATGGCGCGTACATACCCCCGGCGAGCCCCGAGAGGCCATGCGCCTGGAGGAGGTTCCCCAACCGGTACCGGGCGAGGGCGAGGTACGGCTCAAGGTACTCGCGGCGAACGTCAACTTCCCCGACGCGCTGCTCGCGCGCGGCCAGTACCAGATCCGTCCGCCGCTGCCGTTCACCCCCGGGGTGGAGATCTGCGGCGAGACCGAGGACGGCCGCCGCGTCATCGCCAACCCGAGCCTGCCGTACGGCGGCTTCGCCGAGTACGTCACCGCGCCCGCGCGCGCCCTGTTGCCGGCCCCCGACACCCTCGACGACGCCGAGGCGGCGGCCCTGCACATCGGCTACCAGACGGGATGGTTCGGCCTCCACCGCCGGGCCCGCCTGCGGTCCGGCGAGACGCTGCTCGTCCACGCCGCGGCGGGCGGGGTCGGCAGCGCCGCCGTGCAGCTCGGCAAGGCCGCCGGCGCCACCGTCATCGGCGTCGTCGGGGGCAAGGCGAAGGCCCGCACCGCCGAGGAGTTGGGCTGCGACCTCGTCATCGACCGTACCGCCGAGGACATCGTCGCCCGCGTCAAGGAATTCACCGGCGGACGCGGGGTCGACGTGGTCTACGACCCGGTCGGGGGCGACGCCTACACCGCCTCCGCCAAGTGCGTGGCCTTCGAAGGCCGGATCGTGGTCGTCGGCTTCGCCGGCGGCACCGTTCCGGCGCCCGCCCTCAACCACGCCCTCGTCAAGAACTACGCCATCCTCGGCTTGCACTGGGGCCTGTACGCGACCAAGGACCCCGCCGCGATCCTCGCCTGCCACGGGGAACTCGTCCGCCTCGCCGCCGAAGGGGCCGTCAGGCCGCTCGTCAGCGAACGCGTCCCGCTCGACGCGGCCGCCGACGCCGTACAGCGCGTGGCCGACGGCACGACCACCGGTCGGCTGGTCGTCGTGCCCTCCCTCGACGGAGGTGCCCGGTGACCACAGCGGAGGACCTGCCGGCCCGCGTCCGCGCCCTGCTGGCCGACCACCCGCCCGCCACCACCGACCGGGACGCCTTCCTGCGCGCCCGCTTCGACGCCGGACTCGCCTGGGTGCACTACCCCGAGGGCCTCGGCGGACTCGGCGCACCCCGCTCCCTGCAAGCCGTGGTGGACGCCGAACTGGAGGCCGCCGGAGCCCCCGACAACGACCCCCGGCGGATCGGCATCGGCCTCGGCATGGCCGCGCCCACGATCCTCGCCTACGGCACCGAGGAGCAAAAACACCGCTTCTTGCGCCCCTTGTGGCTCGGCGAGGAAGTCTGGTGCCAGCTGTTCAGCGAACCCGGCGCGGGCTCCGACCTCGCCGCGCTCGGCACCCGCGCCGTCCACGACGCGGCGAGCGACGAGTGGATCGTCGACGGTCAGAAGGTGTGGACCTCCAGCGCCCACACCGCCCGTTGGGCGATCCTCATCGCCCGCACCGACCCCGCCCTGCCCAAACACCAGGGCATCACCTACTTCCTCTGCGACATGCACGCGCCGGGGGTGGAGGTCCGCCCCCTGCGCCAGATCACCGGCGAGGCCGAGTTCAACGAGGTGTTCCTCACCGGCGTCCGCATCCCCGACGACCACCGGCTCGGCGCCGTCGGCCAGGGCTGGGCGGTCGCCCGCACCACCCTCATGAACGAACGCGTCTCCATCGGCGGCATGCGCATCCCCCGCGAAGGCGGCATGATCGCCCCAGTCGCCGCCACTTGGCGCGAGCGCCCCGAACTGCGCACCCACGCCCTGCACCAGCGGCTCCTGGAACTGTGGGTCGAGGCGGAAGTGGCCCGTCTCACCGGTGAACGGCTGCGCCAGCAGCTCGCCGCGGGACAACCCGGCCCCGAGGGCAGCGGCATGAAACTCACCTTCGCCCGCCTCAACCAGGAGATCAGCGGCCTGGAGGTGGAACTCCTCGCGGAAGAGGGGCTCCTCTACGAGGACTGGACCATGCGCCGTCCCGAGATCGTCGACTTCACCGGCAGGGACGCCGGATACCGCTACCTGCGCGCCAAGGGCAACAGCATCGAGGGCGGCACCAGCGAAATCCTCCTCAACATCGTCGCCGAACGCGTCCTGGGCCTGCCGCCCGAGCCGCGCGACGACAAGGACCTCGCCTGGAAGGACCTGGCCCGATGAGCGCACCCTTCGACCTGCTCTACTCCGAGACCGAGGAGGAACTGCGCTCGGCCGTACGGGCCCTGCTCACCGACCGCTGCCCGCCCGCGGCGGTCCTCGCCCGGATCGAGAGCGGCCGGCCCCACGACCCGGAGCTGTGGCACACCCTCGCCACCGGGATCGGCGCCGCCGGGCTGCTCGTCCCGGAGAAGCTCGGCGGACAGGGGGCGAGTCACCGCGAGGCCGCGGTGGTGCTGGAGGAGCTGGGCCGGGCCGTGGCGCCCGTCCCGTACCTCACGAGCGGGGTCCTGGCGACGGAGATCCTCCTCGGCTGCGACCCGTCCTCGACCGAGGTGAGCACGCTGCTGCGCGAGGTGGCCGGCGGCCGGCAGGTGTGCGTACCGGCCGTGCCGCTGACCCTGGCCCCCGGCGCACCGCTGCCCGCGCCGGTACGGGACGCGGGAGGCGGGTCGCTGAGCGGTTCCGTCGGCTTCGTCGCCGACGCCGTCGCCGCCGACGTGCTGCTCGTCCCGGCCGACACCGGGCTGTACGCCGTGCCGGCGGCGGAGGTCTCGCTCACGCCGCTGATCCCGCTGGACCTGACGCGCCCGCTCGCCGCCGTCCGCCTCGACGGAGCCGCCGGAACCCGGCTGGCCGACCCCGCCACCGCGCGCGCCGCCGTCGCCGGCGCGCTGCTCGCGGGGGCCGGGCTGCTCGCCTCCGAGCAGGTCGGCGTCGCGGAGTGGTGCCTGACCGAGACGGTGGCCCACGTCCGGACCCGCCACCAGTTCAACCGTCCCATCGGGTCGTTCCAGGCGCTCAAGCACCGCCTGGCCCGGCTCTGGCTCGACGTCGCCTCCGCCAGGGCCGCCGCCCGCGCGGCCGCCGATGCCCTCGCGACGGGCACCGCCGACGCACCGTTGACGATCGCCGTCGCCCAGGCCTACTGCTCGGGGGTCGCGGTGCGGGCCGCGGAGGAGTGCGTCCAACTCCACGGCGGCATCGGGATGACCTGGGAGCACCCGGCGCACCTGTACCTCAAGCGGGCCAAGGCCGACTCGCCGGCGCTGGGCACGGCGGGCCACCACCGCGGCCTCGTGGCAGACTTTGCCGAACTCCCGGCCCCGTAGGCCGTCCTCCCACCCCCGGGGTACTCGTGCCCCGGGGGTGACCTCGCCCGCCGGGCCGCGTTAGACCGCGTAGCACGGGCCATCGAGCGAGGAGAACGCATGTACGCAGCATCCGCCGCACCACTCACCCGTCGCACGGTCCTCCGTACGGCCTTCACCGCGGCGGTGCTCGCCGGAACGGCGGCGGCCCTGGGACCCGTACTCCGCGCCCGGCGCCCCCGCCAGACGCTCACCCCGGCCCCGCTGGTGGAGGAGTCGTACCGGGGCCGCCACATCAGCGTCGACCTCGCCGCGGCCGCCGTCCGCATCGACGGGCGGCCCCTGCACGTGATGCGCCGGGCCGACGGCAGTTACCTGAGCGGCGTCAACCACTTCGAGTCCTTCGCGACCCCGATGGAGCTGGCCCGCGCGGCCGTGGACGAACTCGGCACGACGAACCTGGCGATCGCCGCCCCCCACCACGGCTGACGGCAGGAGCCCCGCCTTGTACACCCGGCAGAACCAGAAGGACCTGACCCGCGCCCAGAAGCAGCGGTTCACGGCAGCCGTGCTCGAACTCAAGCGCAACGGCACCTACGACCAGTTCGTCCGCACCCACGGCAAGTACTTCGTGCCGGACCGCGACCGCAAGCTGCGTGTCGGGCACATGTCCCCGTCCTTCTTCCCCTGGCACCGGCGCTTCCTGTTGGAATTCGAGGGGCAACTCCGCTCCGTCGACGCCGGCGTCTCCATCCCCTACTGGGACTGGACCACGGACAACAGCCCGGCCTCGTCCCTGTGGGCCGAGGACTTCCTGGGGGGCACCGGCCGCGAGGGCGACCACCAGGTGACGACCGGCCCCTTCGCCTACGCGACGGGCAACTGGACCGTGACCGTCGGCGTGTCGGAGGCCGCCTACCTCACCCGCAACCTGGGCCGCCCGCAGAACCCGATCAAGCTTCCCACCAGGGCCGAACTCCAGTGGGCGATCGACGACCCCACCTACGACACCGCCCCGTGGGACTCCACGGCGCGCGACGGCGGCTTCCGCAACAAGCTGGAGGGCTGGGCCGCGCCCAAGAGCGAGCGCTGGCGCAACCACAACAAGGTCCACCAGTGGATCGGCGGCCACATGACGGGCGGCACGGCTCCCAACGATCCGGTGTTCTGGCTGCACCACGCCTTCGTGGACCTCGTCTGGGACCGCTGGCAGCAGAAGCACCCGGAGTCCGGCTACCTGCCCGCCGAGCCCCCGCCGGTGGGTGACCTCCAGCACGGCAGGGTGATCGCCCTCGACGAGCCGATGCCCCCGTGGAACGTCACCCCGCGCGAGATGCTCCGCCACCAGGGCCAGTACCGCTACGAGTGACCCCACCGCGCGAAAAGGGCCCCCGCCGTCCGGCGGGGGCCCTCGGTGCTTCGGTCACACGGTCCGGCGGCGGATGATCACTCGCCGTAGCCCTCGGTGTGGTGCTCGTCGCCACCCGACGCGTTGACGCAGGTGTTGCCGAAGGCCGGGTTGAGCAGGGCGATCACGTTCACGGTGTTGCCGCAGACGTTGACCGGGACGTGCACGGGGACCTGGACCAGGTTGCCCGACAGGACACCGGGGGAACCGATCGCCGCACCGTGCGCTCCGGCATCGGCGACGGCCAGACCCGCACCGGCCGCCACGGCGGTACCGGCGACAGCGGTGATGGCGAATGCCTTCGCGATACGCGACATCAAGATCTCCTCGTGACATTGGATCGCCGCAGGGCTGCGGCATTTGACATGGCGTACAACGCCGTGGCTGCCCAGGGGTCACGGCCGTTGCTCTTACCCGGTGACGGAAAAGCGCACGGACGCGAAATACGGCCGGACCGGGGTGACCGTCCCGGGCCGCAGCACCGCCACCGGGGCGCCGGCGCAGTGCGGCTCCCGGTACAGGGTCGCGGTGGTCCGGCCGTGGTTGGTGACGGCCCGGCCCCCGCCGCCCTCCGCCGCCACACAGCCCCGCGGCGCGCTCAGGCCGTGGACCTTGTCGTCCTGGCCCAGGTACTGGAAGTCGGGGCCGGTGGCCGCCGCCGTGCCCCCGGCGGTGGCGGCGCACGCCACCAGTAGGACGGGCACCACGCCGGTCCGCACGACGCGACGCAGGGTGCGGTCGATCCTCATGGCTCGCATGACCGGACCAACCCGGTCCGCACCGCGCCGGGTCACGCCTTGTCACTCTTCGGGCAGGTGTGCGACCGTGCCCGGAACACCGGATTCGGCGCCCCGGAACGGGGGAGACGCCCCCAGGAGGACACCATGAGTTCAGCGGGCGACGCCCGGCCCCGGGTCCGCACCCGGTACGGCGTGGTCGAGGGACGACGGGAAGCGGGCGGCATCCACGCCTTCCGCGGCATCCCCTACGCCGCCCCGCCCGTGGGAGCCCTCCGGTTCGCCGCGCCCCGGCCGCCGGCCGCCTGGGACGGCGTACGCGACGCGGGCGCCTTCGGGCCCACCGCTCCCAAGGTGCCCTACCCCGACCGTTACGCGGCGCTGCTCGCGGACCCGCGGATTCCGGGCGACGACTGCCTGAACCTCAACGTGTGGACCCCGGACCCCTCCCCGGGGGCCCGGCTGCCGGTCATGGTGTGGATCCACGGGGGCGCGCTCACCCGGGGGTCCTCCGCCGTGCCCGTGTACGACGGGGCGGCCTTCGCCCGGGACGGGGTCCTCCTGGTCTCGCTGAACTACCGGCTCGGCGTACTCGGCTACGGCGTCTTCCCCGACGCCCCCGCCAACCGCGGCCTGCTGGACCAGATCGCCGCCCTCACCTGGGTCCGCGACAACATCGGGGCGTTCGGCGGCGACCCCGACCGGGTCACCGTCTTCGGGGAGTCCGCCGGCGCCATCAGCGTCGGCGCCCTGCTCGCCGCGCCCCGCGCCGCCGGACTGTTCGCCCGGGCCGTGATGCAGAGCGGGCCACCCGAGGTGCTGCCCCGGGAGCGGACCCGCCCGATGGTCCGCAAGATGGCCTCCCTGCTCAAGGTGCCCGCCACCGCGAAGGCCTTCGGCGCCGTCGCCCTGCCGGACCTGCTCGCCGCCCAGGGGGCCGTGCTGCGCCGGTCCGGACCCGTCACCGGCGGTCCCGCCTTCGGCCTGGTCACCGACCCGGACTCGCTGCCGGAAGACCCGATGACCGCCGCGGCCGCCTCCGCCGTACCACTGCTCCTAGGCTGGACGGCCGAGGAGTACCGGCTCTGGCTCGCACCGACCGGGGCGATGCGGCTGCTCGACCGGATGGGCCCGCTCGCGGTGGAACTGGCCCGGGTCCGCGGCGGCAAGGACCGCGCCGCCGTACGGGCGCTGCGCGCCGCCCTGCCCGGGGCCGGACCGGCGGACCTCGCCGGGCACCTGCTCACGGACCGGCTGCTGCGTGATCCGCTGCGCCGGCTCGCCGGAGCCCGCAGGGCCGCGCCGAGCCACGTCTACGAGTTCCGCTGGCCCAGCGGGGTGCCCGGCCTGGGCGCCTGTCACGCGCTGGAGCTGGGCTTCGTCTTCGACACCCTCCACAAGCCGGAGTCGGCGTGGCTCGCGGGGCCGGACGCGCCGCAGGCCCTCGCCGACGAGATGCACGCGGCCTGGGTCCGCTTCGCCGTGGAGGGGGACCCGGGATGGGCGCCGTGGGACGGCGACGGCCCGCCGAAGGTGTTCGGCGGGCCGTCGCTGGAGGAGCGTGACGCTCAGCGGGCCGTCGGGGTCACCCCGTAGGCCGCGGGGTCCGTCATTCGACGGGCCCCTCCAGCACCTTGCTGATGAACTGGATCGGTCCTTCGCCCATGTTCGGCACGTAGGTCTTGGCGTTGTGCTCGCCGCCCGGGATGACCCTCAGGCTGGTGTGGATCGGTCCCTTGCCGTAGGTGGCGATGAACTTCTGCACGTCGGGGAGGGTCCTCTTGTTGTTCTCGTTGTCGCCGACCTGGAAGGCGAGGTAGACGTCCGGGCTGCCCTTCTTGTCGATGAGCTGTTTCGCCAGCAGCTCCGGGTTGTTCTCCGCCTTCTCCTTCTCGTGGCCCTTCCACATCAAGGAGTCGGGCACGATGTCCGGTCCCGAGCAGATGGCGGCCTTGAACTTCTCCGGGTACTTGAGCACGGCCTTGAGGCTCGCGAAGCCGCCCGTGGAGGAGCCCATGAAGGCCCAGCCGTCGCGGGACTTGATCGTGCGGAAGTTCTCCCGCATCAGGTCCGGGACGTCGTCGGTCAGCCAGGTGCCCATCTTGGGCTGACCGGGGATGTCCGAGGCGTCCCAGTACTTGTTCGACTGCTCGCCCTCAGGGTTGAGCACCGGCATGGCCAGGATGAAGGGCTTGCTCTTGCCCTCGCTGTACCACTTGCTGATGCTGGCCTGGAGCTTGAGGTCGGCGCCCATCCAGTAGTTCACCGGGAAACCGGAGCCGCCGGGCAGCGCGATCATGACCGGGAAGCCGCTCTTGGCGAACTTGGGGTCGTTGTACTCCTTCGGAGCCCAGACCCAGACCTTCCCCTTGAAGCCCGACTTCTTGCCGTCGAGCGTGGTGACGGCCACGTGGGTGCCGTCGGAGAGGGTCGACTCGTTCTTGAAGACGGCCGTCGGGTTCGTCGGCATCGACATCTTCGAGTTCGCCGCCGGCTTGGGGGCTTCGCCGGCGGCGCCGGGCTTGGCCCCGCCGAAGCTGACGGCCTGCCCCTTGTCGCTGAAGGGAGGTATGTCGAAGTGGCTCATCACCAGGGCCGCGACACCCGCGAGGGCGAGGACGGTGGTGCCCGCGATCAGCCAGCGCTTGACCTTGGACTTGCGGCGCGGGGGCTCCTCCTCGTACGGAGGCTCGCCGTACGTCTCGTACGCCCGGGTCTGGTCGTACTGATCGTCGTACTGCTGCCCCTGCCGGTCGGGCCGGTGGTACTGGGGCTGCTGCTCGTACGGGGACGGCCCGCGCTGCGGGGGCGGCTGCTGGCCGTACCCGCGCTGGTCGTAGCCCTGTGGGGTCTGCTGGTCGTAGCCCTGCGGGCCCGGCCGGCCGTACCCCTGCTGGTTGCCGTACTGCTGCGGCGGCCGCTGACCACCGCCCTGGCCCTGCTGCCCGGTGGGGCTACCACCGTACGGCCGGCCCTGCTGCTGCTGCCCGTAGGGCGGCTGTGGTGGCTGCGGTTGCTGTCCTTCCGGCCGGTACGGCGGCTGGTACTGCTGCCCGTCGGGTGAGTACGACATGTGCGGTGGCTTCTCCGGCTGGTACTGCCCCGTCGGGGCGGGGTGGGACTGCTTCCGTTCGAATGATGAACGAAACTACCTGTTGGTTCCTGACTTTGCCTTCTCTTGACCGTCCCGGGGCTATGGCATTGCCCGTGGTCAAGAAGGAGGGCGGAGTTCCCGTTCTGTTCGCCAAGTATCCCTGGCCCATGCACATGCCCCTGGGTATGTTGCCTCCGCGCCGCCCCAAGTCCCCCCGCGCCCGGAGGTAGAAACCGTGTTTGGCATGCCCCTTTCACGTCGCCGTCGCAAGACCGCCCTCGCCACCGCCTTCGGCGTCACCGCCGCGGGCGCCGCCCTGTGGGCCGGGATCGGAGCCGCCGCCCAGCCCGCCCACGCGGCGGGCCTCCCGGCCCCCGACCACATCGTCGTCGCCGTCTTCGAGAACCACGCCTACAACCAGGTCATCGGCAGCTCCAGCGCCCCGTACATCAACTCCCTGAAGACGGGCGGCGCCAACCTCACCAACTCGTTCGGCGTCACCCACCCCAGCCAGCCCAACTACCTCCAGCTCTTCTCCGGCTCCAACCAGGGAGTCACGGACGACAGCTGTTACACCCCCGCCTTCAGCTCCGCGCCGAACCTGGCCTCCGAGCTGATCGCCGCCGGCAAGAGCTGGACCAGCTTCAACGAGACCCTCCCCAGCCAGGGCTCCACCACGTGCAACAGCGGCAACTACGCACGCAAGCACAACCCCTGGTTCGCCTTCTCCAACGTGCCCACCGGCACGGCCAAGACCATGACGCAGTTCCCGACGGACTTCACCACCCTGCCCAAGGTGTCCTTCGTCGTCCCGAACCTCTGCAACGACATGCACGACTGCTCCGTCGGCACCGGCGACACCTGGCTCAAGAACAACCTCAAGGCCTACGCGGACTGGGCCAAGACCCACAACAGCCTGCTCGTCGTCACCTTCGACGAGGACAACCGGCTCGCCGGCAACAAGATCCCGACCGTGCTCTACGGCCAGCCCGTCACCCCGGGCAGCACCTCGGCCACCACCTACAACCACTACGACATGCTGCGGACCCTGGAGGGCCTGGCCGGGCTGACCTCCCACGCCGGGAACGCAGCCACCGCCAAGGACATCACGGGCATCTGGACCTCCTGACCATGTACGTCGCGGACAGTCGCGGAACCCCCGCACCCACCGTGACCCGCGAGCCGCAGGCCGTCGCCCCGGGCACCAGCCCGGGGCGGCGCGCCGCGCTCGGGCCCACGGTCCTCGCCCTCGGCACGGTCAGCCTGATCACCGACGTCTCCTCCGAGATGGTCACGGCCGTGCTGCCGCTCTACCTCGTCGCCGGACTGGGCCTCACCCCGCTCGGCTTCGGACTCCTCGACGGTCTCTACAACGGCGTGAGCGCCCTGGTCCGGCTCACCGGAGGCCACCTCGGCGACCGCCTCGGCCGGCACAAGGCCCTCGCGGGCATCGGATACGGGCTCTCCGCCCTGTGCAAGCCGCTGCTGCTGCTCGCGCACACCCTGCCCGCCATCGGGGCGGTGCTCGCCCTCGACCGCACCGGCAAGGGCCTGCGCACCGCGCCCCGCGACGCCCTCATCTCGCTGGCCGCCGCACCCGCCGAACGCGGGCGCGCCTTCGGCGTGCACCGGGCCATGGACACGGCGGGCGCCCTCGTCGGGCCCCTGCTGGCCTTCCTGATCCTGCGCGGGGCCGCCGACGGCTACGACGCCGTCTTCACCGTCAGCGCCTGCGTGGCCGCCCTCGGTGTGCTGGTCCTGGTGCTCTTCGTGCCCGGCCGCAGGACCCCGCCGGCGGCCGACGCGGCCCCCGTCTCGCTGAAGGCCTCCGTCGGGTTGTTGCGCGGCCCGGGCCTGCGTCGCATCACCCTCGCCGCCCTGTTCCTCGGCCTGTGCACCGTCAGCGACGCCTTCGTGTTCCTGTTGCTCCAGCGGGCCGGGCAGATCCCCGACCGCTGGTTCGCGCTGCTGCCACTGGGCACCGCCGCCGCGTTCCTCCTCCTCGCGCTGCCGCTGGGCAGGCTCGCCGACCGCGTCGGGCGCCGCCGCGTCTTCCTCTGCGGTCACCTCGCGCTGCTCGCCGCCTACGGGCTGCTGCTGACCGGCGGCTCGCACCCCGCGCTGCCGTACGCGGTGCTGCTGCTGCACGGCGCCTTCTACGCGGCCACCGACGGGGTGCTCATGGCCGCCGCGGCCGCCGTCGTGCCCGAGGAACACCGCGGGGGCGGCCTCGCCCTCGTCCAGACCGGACAGGCCCTCGCCCGGTTCGTCGCCTCCCTCGGCTTCGGCGCCGCCTGGACCGTCTGGGGCGCCCGTCCCGCGCTGGTCGTGGCGGCGGTCCTGCTGGCCGTCGCCCTCGCCGGTTGTGCACGGCTCTACCCCGCCGAAACGGACGTCGGCGCCGCCCGGGCCCCCACCGGCTGAACCGCCGCCCCGCATCCCGCCGCCCCGCATCCCCGCATCCCCGCCGCGCCGAATCCCCCGCGTGTCCGAAAGGCCCCCATGACCCTCCAACGCCGGATCCTGATCCTCGTCACCGCCGTCGTGGTGCTCACCGCCGTGGGGGTGCTCGCCTTCGTCCGGGCCTCCTCGCGGGCGGACGAGAAGAACCAGACCCGGGCGGGGGGCCCCGAAGTCACCCGGGGCGCGGTGTCCTTGACCCCGGCGGAGGGGGGACCGCGGATCGTGTTCCGGAACATGGCGTGGGGCCCCCACCGTGACGAGCTCGTCACGGTCCCGGCCGGCGCGCCCGGTGGACCCCGTACCGCCTCCGGCGTGAGCTGCCTGCGCTTCCATTCGGCGGCGGGCACCGGGATCTGCCTGCGGGCGGAGAAGGGCGGGGTCCAGGAGCAGTACCGGGCCGTCGTCCTGGACGCCCACCTGAAGGAGGTCACGGCGCGCCCGCTCGCCGGGATACCCACCCGGGCCCGGGTCTCGCCCGGCGGGCACCTCGTCGCGTGGACCGTGTTCGTCGGCGGGGACTCCTACGCCGGTACGAACTTCTCCACCCGCACCTCCCTGCTCGACCTGCGAACCGGCCGGTACGACGCCTCGCTGGAGGACTTCACCGTCGTCAAGGACGGCGCGACGTACCGGAACGCCGACGTCAACTTCTGGGGGGTCACCTTCGCCGCCGACGAACGGACCTTCTACGCGACGCTCGCCACCGGCGGCAGCACCTATCTGATCCGCGGGGACCTCACGGCGCGCACGGTCACCACGCTCCGGGAGAACCTCGAATGCCCCTCCCTGTCGCCCGACGGGACGAGGCTGGTCTTCAAGAAGCGGGTGCCGGGCCTGTCCGCCGACGCGCCGTGGCGGCTCTACGCCCTGGACCTGGCCTCGATGAAGGAGACCCCGCTCGCCGAGCAGCGCAGCGTGGACGACCAGGTGGTGTGGAAGGACGACCGGACCGTCGTCTACTCACTGCCCGGCGACTTCGGCGCCGACCTGTACGCCCTGCCCGCCGACGGCACGGGCGCCCCGGCCCCCCTGACGACGTCGGCCCTCGCCCCGGCCTTCCTCGGGAGCTAGGGGAAGGGCCGGGGCGAGGGCCGAAGGGGCGGGACCGCCCCGCCGAACGCAGGACCGTTACGCCGGGACCAGTGTTTTGCGCCGCCGCCTGCGCGGCGCGGCGGGCGCCAACCGGAGCTCGATGATCGAGCGGACCGTCGGCCACTCCTCGTCGAGGACCGAGTAGAAGGCCGTGCTGCGCACCGCGCCGTCCAGCCCCCTGGAATGAGCCCGGCGTACCCCTTCACAGGTGAAGCCGAGACGTTCCATCGCGGCCCGTGAGCGTCCGTTGCGGGCGTCCGCGCGCAACGAGACACGACGTACGCCCCAGGTCTCGAAGGCGTGGCGGAGCATGAGCAGCTTCGCCTCGGTGTTGATCCCGGTGCCCTGGGCCTGCGGGGACAGCCAGGTATTGCCGATCTCGGCGGCGTCGGGGACCGCCGTCGCCGGATCGCCGAACGGGACCCCCGGGACGGCCGGCCACACGAGCGGCCCCTGCCAGTAGTCGAGTTCCAGGAACCGGGTCGAACCGACGACCCGCCCATCGGTGGCTCTGACCACCGCGAACGGGAGGGATCGACCGGCCGCCTGATCGGAAAGCGCGCGGTCGATGTACTCGTGGGACGCCTGCAACCCGTGCGGCACGGGAGTGAAGGCGTAAGTCGTACGATCCTCGGCACCGGCCACGGCCAGGGCCTCGGTGTGGTGGGGGGCGAGGGGCTCCAGCCGCACGGAGCGGCCGGCGAGGAGTACGGGTACGGGCACGGAGCCTTCGGTCCTTCTGGGCGGTGGGGTGGTTGCACAGTCTGCGCTCCTGACGTCACCCCCCGCGCAAAACGCGGGTGAAAGGCAACGGGCTGTCAGGTGAACGCGAGTGGCTCAATGTAGCTCCTTAATGTGCTCTCATGAACCCCCAAAATGGCAACGCCGCGACCATGTTTTTCGACGACTTGGGTCCCCGGGGTGCGGAGCCCGTGATCCTTCTCCACGGGCACCCGTTCAATCGCACGATGTGGCTCCCCGGGCGACCGCACTCGCCACCGCCGGTTACCGCGCAATCACTCCTGACCTGCGGGGATACGGGGAGAATCCGGCGCGGCCGGGCGTCACGCCGTTCGCCGCGTTCGCCGATGACCTCGTCGCGCTCCTCGACCACCTGGACATCGAACAGGCGGTCGTGGGCGGGGTGAGCATGGGCGGTCGGATAGCGATGGAATTCCGGTTGCGCCACCCGGGTCGGGTGCGGGCTCTCGTCCTCTCCGACACTTCCCCCGTGCCGGAGACCGAGGAGGGCAAGGCGTTCCGTCGCGGGCTCGCCGAACGGCTCCTCGACGAGGGCATGGAACCGTACGCCGAATAGGTCATCGACAAGATGCCGGCGCCCTACAACGTCACCGGGATGCCCGAGGCGGCGGCCTCCGTCATGGCGATGATGCGCGCCACCGACCCCGAGGGCGCGGCCGCCGCCCTGCGCGGTCGGGCCGAGCGGCCCGACTACCGGCCCGCGCCGGCCCCACTGTCCTCCTCCGTGCCGTGCCTGGTGCTGGTCGGCGCGGACGACGTCCACACCCCCGTCGCGGAGGCCGAGGCCCTGCACGCCCTGGTTCCGCACTCCCGGCCCATCGTGATCGACCGTGCCGGACACCTGCCGGGGTGTGGAGCGCCCGGAGGCCTTCGACCGGGCGTTGCTCGCGTCCCTCGCGTCCCTCGCGGACCATCCGGCCGGGGGCCGAGTGGCCCAGTGAATCGGTACCCCACTGGCCCACCGGGACGGGCCAGTGTGCTGGTCAAATGATCCGGTGACCCTACGCTTCCCGCTCCTACGCTTCCTGCCCCCGCCCGGAGCGCCGCGCCGACTGGCCGCCGCGCAGTTGTGCAACTCCGTCGGAGACGGCGCCTACTACGTGTGTTCGGCGCTCTACTTCACCCGGGTGGTGGGCCTCTCGCCCGCGCAGATCGGCCTCGGTCTCACCGTGGCCTGGGCCGTCGGTTCCGTCGCCGGGGTGCCGCTCGGGTCCTTCGCCGACCGGCGGGGTCCGCGCGGCACCTCGGTGCTGCTCGCCCTGGCCACCGCCGGCTCGGTCGCGTCCTTCCTCGTCATCCGGTCCTTCTGGGCGTTCCTGCTCGCCGTGGTCTGCTACGCCACCGCCCAGTGCGGGCTCGCGGCCGCCCGTCAGGCGCTGCTCGCCGGAGTGGTTCCGCCGGGGGAGCGGACCGGCGTCCTGGCCCACCTCCAGGCCGTCCTCAACGCCGGACTCGCGGTCGGCGCCGCCTTGGGCGGGCTCGCGCTGGGCGCCGGCACCGAGCGGGCCTACCTCGGGGTGTTCGCGCTGGACGCGACGAGTTTCCTGGTGTGCGCGGCCTTCCTGCTCCGGCTGCCCGCGGTGGCCCCCGTACCGGGTCGGGAGGCGGGCGAACCCCGGCTGGCGGTGCTCCGCGACCGGCCGTACGCCCTGGTGACCCTGCTGAACGCGGTGCTGCTGCTGCGGATGCCGCTGTTGAGCCTCGCGATCCCGCTGTGGATCGTGGAGCGCACCAGTGCCCCCGGCTGGTTGGTGTCGGCGCTGTTCGTGCTCAACACCGTGGCGGTGATGCTGTTCCAGGTGCGGGTGGCCCGCCCGGTCACCGACCTGGGCGGCGCGGGCCGGGCCGTACGCCGGTCCGGACTGGTGATGGCCGCCTCGTGCGCGGTGTTCGCCCTCTCCGCGCTGCCGGGCGCGGGCTGGGCCGCGGCCCTGCTGCTCGTCGCGGGCGCCGTGCTCCAGGTCGACGCCGAGATGCGCCAGTCCGCCGGGTCCTGGCAGATCGGCTTCTCGCTGGCCCCCGACGGGCGCGTCGGCCAGTACCAGGGCTTCTTCGGGACGGGCGTGCCCGTCGCCCGCACGCTGGGACCGCTGCTGCTGACCTCGCTGCTCCTGCTGTGGGGGATACCGGGCTGGCTGCTGCTGGGAGCCGTGCTGCTGGCCGCGTCCTACGCCATGGGCCCGGCGGTGCGCCGGGCCGAGACGGTCCAGAGGGGCGGCGAGCCCCGGGAAGCCGTCGTGACGGGGTGAGGTCCGGCGGCAGGAGGCCGCCTGAGATCATCGCCGGATGGAGAGGACCGGTATGGGGGACGTGCTGGGGCGGTTGGCGGCCGTCGGGCCGTTCTTCAGCGTGCCGTACGGCGGCCGGCCGCCCGGACCGGGCTTCCGTCCGCTGCGCGAGCTGTACGGGGAGCCGCTCGGGCCCTACGTCGCCGAGATCGGGCGGCGCGTCGGCTGCGGGCCCGGCCGGGTGGCCGCCTCGACCGCGCAGTTCGCCCTCGCCTCGCGGCTTTGGTCGCTCGGGCTGGGGTGCGCGGCGCTCTCGGGGCGCGTGCCGGACCTGGGACCGGACAGCGTGTGGTGGAGGTTGCCCGAGGCGGGCTCCCTGGAGCTGTGGCTGCCGCGCCCCGGTCCCGGCGCGCCGGCCGCCGAGGCACTCGGGGAGGGCGTGCCCGGCCATCTCGGCGTCTTGGACGCGCGGCTGCGCGAGGGGTTCGGGGTATCGCCCCGTGTGCTGCGCGGGAACTCGGCGTCCGCGCTGGTCGGCGCGCTGCGCGTGCTGATGGACCGGGTGCCGGGAGAGACGGCGGTGCGGTGGGCCGAGGCCCTGCTCGGCGACGGCGGGCCGCTCGGCGGGACGGGGACCTTCCTCCACGAGGAGGGCCTCGGTGTGGCCTTCGTCCGCCGAAGCTGCTGCCTCTACTACCGGGTGCCCGGCGGGGGCCTCTGCGGGGACTGCGTCCTGCGGACGAGATGACGCGGCGGGCGCACCGGTCCACTGACGCGGTGGCGATCGCCCGGCTGACCGCCGCAGTGGGCGGCATCGACTCGGATGACGGGCCGCCGCTGGGGGATCAGCCGTTCAGCGCTGCGGTGGCGGCCTTCACCTGGGCCTGTAGGTCGGTCTTGATCTGCGCCATGGCGGCGGCGTTCTCGGCGATTGCCTGCTGCTGGTAGGCGAAGTCGACGGAATACCAGACGCCGACCAGGTTCGTCCTGTGCCGGCAGGCCGCGTCGGCCGTCGCCACCTGGATCTCGTGCGGCGTGGGCCCGGGGCTGTCCCACCACGTCTTGTCGCCCAGTGCGGCCACCGGATCCGGGTAGCTGAAGCCGCCCTCCTTCATGCACTGCGACCACTGCCCGAACACCGCCTGGGTCCGGGCGTCCTTCTGGGAGTCCAGCAACGTACGGAACTTGAGGTCCTCTGCGAGCTGCGCGTCGCCCACTCTGCCGTCCACGGCGCCGGTCAGCGCTTTGACGGCCTCCCCGACGCAGCCGTGGTCCGGTACCGTCTGGCCGCTGATGACCTGCCCGCCGGGACCGAACTTCTGCTTGATGTCGGACGACCCCCGTAGGGCGACCGTCATCTCCTGGCTCGGTTGCGGCCTGGGGGGCATCGATTCGGCGCCGACGTCACCGCCCTCCGAGTGATAGCCCCACTTCGCCATCACGGCGGCGTTCTGCGGCCCGTAACGGCCGTCCCTGCGGGTGGTGGGGGCATCGCTGCCGCGCGTCGGCCGGGGCGGTACCTGGGGCACGTAGTCGAAGCCGAAGCGTGCCATGCAGCTCGTGCCGAGCCGCGCCTGGGCCCTCTCGACCGTGAACATCTGCTCCGGATCGAACAGATAGGCGTCCAGGGGCAAGGGGCGGTCGTTCGCCGAGTCGAGCACGGGTGTGGCGGACACCGGGGGCGGAACCACCACGCGGGTCGGTGTGCCGGTGCCGCGCTTCGCGTCCGGGTCGGCGCTCGTACAGCCGGCCAGCAGCAGCGGCAGGGCGACCAAGAGGACGATGGAGCGAGGCGGGCGGCTGAACACAGGCGTGATTTCTCTCGGTTCGGCGAGGCGGGCGGGCGTCGACGGCTGACGCAGGTGGTGCCGCAGCGGTCTCCGGCCGGTGCGAATGGACGGAGACCGCTGTCGCGGCTGTCACTTCTCAGACGTGGTCAGCTCCGGCTCAGCCGAAGAATCCGGCCGCGTTGTTGTTCTTCATCTGCGCGTTGAGGTCCCTGTACGAGTAGTCCGGGACGGTCTGGCAGGCGTAGCTGCAGTTGCGGTCGCCGCTGCCGTAGTAGACGGTGAAGGAGCCGGCGTAGTAGCTGTCGACCGCGGCGGCGTGGTTCTTGACCGAGACGCCGGCGCCACTGGAGCCGTAGGCGCCCCCGCTGAAGTAGTAGCCCGAGTAGTTCGAGATGTTCGAGGTCTGGAAGAACACGGCCCCGTGGCCGCTGCTGCTGGAGTTGTAGTACAGGCAGACGGTCTCGCTGTGGCCACTGCAGTCGGCCAAGCTGGAGGCCGAGGCAGTGCCAGTGGTGGCCACGCCTGCGGTCAGAACGGTGCCGGCCATGGCGGCGGCGGCGAGAAACTTACGTATGCGCATCGTCGTCTTCTTTCCTGACGCCGGTAACTCCGGCGCTGTTGACTCATGTTAAGGCAGTGTTGGGAGTTGTGATCACTGCGGGGATTCGGCCCGGCACCGCCCGCGACTGGTAAAAAGTTCATGTGACGCAACGTGAACTGGACGATGAGGAATGGGCATTGGTCGAGCCGTTTCTGCCGATCGGCCGGTACGGCCCCTACCCGCAGCGTCTGCGCGATCAGTTCGAGGGCGTCGTCTGGCGGTTCCGCAGTGGAAGCACGTGGCGGGAACTGCCGGAGGAGTTCGGCAATTGGCAGACGGTTTACGACCGGTTCGCCCAGTGGTGCGACGCCGGCGTGTTCGCCTTCCTGACAGAGGCGTTGAGCCCCGGGGCGGCCCGGCGCGACCAGGCGGACATGTCCCTGGTCACCACGGACTCCCTGGCGGCCCGTGCACACCACGACGACGTGGCCAGGGCGGTGGTGGGACCGGAGGTCCTGGCGGCGCTGCAAGAGGCCGCAGCGGAGGAAGAGAGGCGACGGAAACCAGGTGGACCGTCCCGGTGACGGCCGAGTCGCAAGCGTGGTGGGCCACCACGGCGGCGGGCTCCGGGGTGCGGTGGGGCCGCACTCCGGAGCCCGCGGGGCCGGGAGGACCTAGAAGGTCAGGTTCCAGGCGTCGATCTTGCCCGTGTCGGAGGCGGCGTTGTCGTTGACCCGCAGCTTCCAGGTGCCGTTCGCGATCTCGGAGGAGGCGTTCACGGTGTACGTCTGGGCGATGTTGTCGGCGCTGCCGCCGGCGTGGTTGTGCAGGGTGTAGACCGTGCCGTCGGGTGCCACCAGGTCGACCTTCAGGTCACCGACGTAGGTGTGCTTGATGTCCACGCCCACCTTGAGGGTGGCCGGGGCGTTGCCGGTCACGCCCGAGACGGTGATCGGGCTCTCCACGGTCGCGTTGTCGTTGATGGCGAAGTCCGACAGGTTCTCGAAGTACTTGCCGGGGGGCGGGGTCGTCCCGACCGCCTTGAGGGCGTCGACCTGTCCCTCGCCGAAGAACGAGTTGTAGGCCGTGGTGCCCGTGCAGCGGTTGTCCGACGGGCAGGCGGTGTCGTTGGCCTGGGCCGCCAGCTTGGCGCGGATCTGCGCCGGGGTGATGCCCGGGTTGGCGCCGGCGATGAGCGCCGCCACGCCGACCACGTGCGGGGTGGCCATCGAGGTGCCGCTCTTGGTGCCGTAGCCGCCGCCCGGGAGCGTGGAGTACACGTTGCTGCCGGGGGCCGCGACGTCGATGACGCCCTGACCGTAGTTGGAGAACGAGGCCTTGGTGACGCCCGTTCCGTTGGCGGCGACCGTGACCACGCCCGGCAGTTCGGTCGGGATGTCCAGGCAGGCGTTGGTGATGGTGCGCGTGACCGGCGTCGAGTCGTTCGGGCTCGCGGAGTCGGTCGTCTTGTGGGCGAGGTCGTAGTCCTCGTTGCCCGCCGCGGCGACCTGGAGCGAGCCCTTGCCCTCGGCGTACTCCTGGGCGCGCTTGACGCCCTCGATGATGGCGGCCTGGTCGATGTTGTCGGGGCAGTTGAACTGCCACGGGTCCGTGTAGTAGCTGTTGTTGGTGACCTTGAATCCGTGGTCGCCGGCCCAGACGAAGCCGCAGATGGTGTTCTCGGCGAAGAAGAAGGAGTTGCCGGGCTCGGCGACCCGGACCGCGGAGATCTTCACGCCGGGGGCCACGCCGACGACGCCCTTGCCGTTCTTGGCCGCGGCGATGGTGCCCGCCACGTGGGTGCCGTGGGTGTCCACGTCCCGCCAGGCACCCGTGCGGGTGTCGGGCTTGCCGTAGGCGCAGGAGACCGAGTCGGCCGCGTCGAAGTTGGGCGCGAGGTCCTGGTGCTGGTCGTCCACGCCCGTGTCCAGGATGCCGACCTTGACGGACGGGGAGCCGGGGTTGACGGCCCAGGCCTGGTCCGCCTTGATCTGGCTCATGTCGGCCCGGACCGGTTCGCCGGCGGGGGTCGACGCCTGGGCGGGGTTGGCGGGCAGCGCCGGGTTGTAGGCGTCGGCCGGGACGTCGGAGGTACGGGTGGCACCGACCTGCTGGACGCCGGCGACACCGCGCATCGCGGCGGCGAACCCGCCGGACGCCGAATGGGCGACGATCACGCCGATGGCGTCGAAGGCGGAGAAGACCGTTCCGCCGTTGGCCGTGACGGCCGAACGGACCGCCGAGCTGTCACCGGGGGCGGTGATGACCAGGTAGGCGCGCGTGCCGGCAACCCAGGTCGCACTCTGGGAAGTCGGGGCGGCGGCCGGGGCGTGGGCCTTGGCGGCCGGTGCGCCGGACGGGGCGACGGGGAGGGTGCCCGCGAGGGCGCCGGGGGCGCCGAACGCGAGGGCGGCGCCGAGGGCGGCCGCCAGCACCAGCGTGCGTCGGGGGCGGCTGGATATGTGGGGTATCAATGCGTCCTCCGAAGACGGCCCGGCCGGTGCTGATGGCACCGGCCGGGCCGTACGAAACGAGTGGTGGACGCAAGATGTCAGACGCGTGCCCCTGTGCGGAAGTACCTTTCGGCGCCGAGACGTTCCGAGGGAAGTGGCTGAAAATCGCCGATTCGGGACGTGGCGGGGCGCTCCTGCGCAGTGGTCCGGGAGGCGAGGGGAGCCGGCCGGGCCGGGCACCGTGGGGGCGAACCCCGCCCGGCCGGTCCCGGTCTCAGGCCGGAACGCCGTCCTTCTCGGCTCCGCTCCGGACGGGGACGGGCGCGGGCGGTTCCCCCGGCAGCGGCGCGTGCCCGTCCTCGGTCGGCGCGTTCTCGTCGAACGGGAGCCGTCCGGAGAGGACTTCGGCGGCGCGGGCGCGGTCGAACTCCTTGGTCCACGTCCCGATGAGCACCGTAGCGATCGCGTTGCCGGCGAAGTTCGTCATCGCCCGCGCCTCGCTCATGAAGCGGTCGATGCCCACGATCAGGCCCACTCCGTCGACCAGTTCCGGCCGGTGGGACTGGAGGCCTCCGGCCAGGGTGGCGAGC
Organism: Streptomyces sp. A1136; assembly: GCF_004795055.1. Taxonomy (GTDB): domain Bacteria; phylum Actinomycetota; class Actinomycetes; order Streptomycetales; family Streptomycetaceae; genus Streptomyces. The sequence goes on along the minus strand of NZ_SSBJ01000005.1, from coordinate 14,506 downwards.
CCGGCGCCGGTCACACCGGCGGCGCCCTTCGAGGCCACGATCATGAACAGCAGCAGCGAGATCTGCTCGCCCAGCGCGAGGGGTTTGTCCATCGCCTCGGCGACGTAGAGGGAGGACATCGTCAGGTAGATGGCCGTCCCGTCCAGGTTGAAGGAGTAACCCGTCGGCACGGTGATGCCGACCACCGGACGGGAGACGCCGACGTGCTCCATCTTCGCGATCAGTCGCGGCAACGCGGACTCCGACGAGGACGTGGACAGGATCAGCAGGAACTCCCGGCCCAGGTAGCGCAGCAGGGCGAAGACGCTGATGCCCGTGCACAGCCGCAGCAGCGTCCCGAGCACCACGAACACGAACAGCAGGCAGGTGACGTAGAAGCCGATCATGATGACGGCCAGCGACTTCAGCGCGTCGACGCCCGTCGCCCCGACCACCGCGGCGATGGCGCCGAAGGCACCCACCGGCGCCGCCCACATGATCATCGCGAGTACGCGGAAGACCAGCTTCTGCACGTGCCCGATCCCCCGCAGCAGCGGTTCGCCCGCCGTACCCATCGCCTGGAGCGCGAACCCGCAGAGCAGCGCCACCAGCAGGGTCTGCAGCACCTGGCCCCCGGTGAAGGCGGAGACCAGCGTCGTCGGGATGATCCCCAGCAGGAACTCGGGAGTGCTCTGCGCCCCGCCCGCCTTGGCCTGCGCCTCACCGGCGTGCCGTGCCGCCTCGGTCAGGTGCAGACCGCTGCCCGGCTCCAGCAGGTTGCCGACCAGCAGTCCGATGGCCAGGGCCACCGTGGACATCACCATGAAGTAGCCGAGGGCCAGACCACCGACCGCGCCCACCTTCGCGGCCTTGCGCACCGAGCCGATGCCCAGCACGATCGTGCAGAAGATCACGGGCGAGATCATCATCTTGATGAGGTTCACGAAGCCGGTGCCCAGCGGCTTCAGTTCGACGGCCACGCCGGGAGCGGCGAAGCCGACGGCGATGCCGAGCAGCACCGCGGCGATCACCGCGATGTAGAGATAGTGGGTCTTGTCGCGCCTGGCGGCCACGATGCCTCCTGGTGGTGAATGCGTTCCGGGAGACCATCGCCCACCCTGTGACCCCGGTCACCGTTGCGTTCATTGAGTTCACGGCGCGGTGCACACTGAACGGCATGTTCCGCCTCCCCCGACCACCCCGCAGCCTCGCCGGGCAGCTCTTCGCCATGCAGGTGCTGCTGGTCGCCGTCGTCGTCGCGGGCTGCGCCGTCTTCGCCTACGCGAGCGCCCGAGGGCAGGCCGAGGACGCCGCCCGGCGTCAGGCGGGGGCCGTGGCCAGGGCCGTCGCCGACTCACCCTCCGTCCGGGAGGCCGTACGGGGTGCGGGGCGCGGGAGCGACCCCTCGGCGGCCCTCCAGCCCTACGCGCAGCGGGTCCGGGCCGACTCGGGCGTGGACTTCGTGACGATCATGGCACCGGACGGACGGCGCTGGACCCACCCCGACCCGAGGCGCATCGGTGAACCCTTCCTGGGCAACACCGCTCCCGCGCTGCGCGGGGAGACCTTCAGCGAGACCTACACCGGCACCCTCGGCCCGTCCATCCGGGTGGTCACCCCGCTGCTCGACGACGGTCGGGTCGTCGGCATGGTCAGCGCGGGCATCACCATCCGGGCGATAAGCGCCCGTCTCGCCCGGCAGCTCACGGCGCTCGCCTGGGTCGCGGCCGGGGCCCTCGCCCTCGGCGGCGCCGGTACGTACGTCGTCAACGCCCGGCTGCGCCGCCACACCCACGGCATGAACGCCGCCGAGCTCAGCGGGATGTACGACTACCACCAGGCGGCCCTCCACGGCGTCCGCGAGGGGCTGTTGATGTTGGACGGCCGGCGTCGGATCACCTTGATCAACGACGCCGGGCGCGAGCTGCTGGGCCTGTCGGGGGAGGTGCGCGGCACCGGCGCCGCCGACCTGGGGCTGCCCGCGCCGCTCACCGGCGCCCTGCTCGCCGACCGGCCCCGGGTCGACGAGGTCCACCTGACCGCCGACCGGCTGCTCGTGGTCAACAGTTCCCCCGTCGCGGGCGGCGGCCGTCGCGGCACCGTGGTCACCTTGCGCGATCACACGGAACTCCAGGCTCTGACAGGGGAGTTGGACCACGAGCGGGGTTTCACCCAGGCGCTGCGCTCCCAGGCCCACGAGGCGGCCAACCGCCTGCACACGGTGGTCTCCCTGATCGGCCTCGGCCGGGTCGACGAGGCGGTGGAGTTCGCCACGGCCGAACTGGAACTGGCCCAGGCGCTCACCGACGAGGTGGTCACCGCGGTCGGCGAGCCGGTGCTGGTGGCGCTGCTGCTCGGCAAGGCCGCGCAGGCGCATGAGCGCGGCGTGGAACTGGTCGTCACCCCCGACAGCAGTGGCGTCGACGGCGGCGCGGGGAACCCGCCCGCCCGGGACCTCGTGACGGTGCTCGGAAACCTCCTCGACAACGCCGTGGACGCCCTCACGGGGGTCCCGGGCGGGCGCGTCGCGGTCACGGTCCGCCGCGACGGCCGGACGCTGCTGATCCGCGTCGCCGACAACGGGCCCGGACTGCCGCGGGAGTCGGGGGCGGACGTGTTCCGGCGCGGCTGGTCCGACAAGGGCGAGGGGCGGGGGCTCGGCCTGGCGCTGGTCCGTCAGGTCGCGCACCGGCACGGCGGGACGGCCGAGGCCGCGCGGGGGCCGGAGGGCGGGGCGGTCTTCACGGTGACGCTGCCTCTGGGCGTCGCGGCGGAGCGATCGTGAGCGCCGCCGAGGACGTGCGGGTGCTCGTCGTCGAGGACGACCCCGTCGTGGCCGACGCGCACGCGCTGTACGTCGGGCGGGTGCCCGGCTTCACCGCCGTCGGCGTGGCCCACTCGCTGGCCGAGGCCACTCGCGTCCTGGAGCGGACCCCCGTCGACCTGCTGCTGCTCGACCTCACCCTGCCCGACGGAAACGGTCTGCGCTTCGCGCGCGGACTGCGGGCCGCCGGGCACCCCGTCGACGTGATCGTGGTGACCTCCGCGCGGGATCTGGCGGTCGTCCGCGAGAGCGTCTCGCTCGGCGTGGTCCAGTACGTCCTGAAGCCCTTCGCCTTCCCCACCCTGCGCGAGCGGTTGCTGCGCTACGCCGCGTTCCGCGCGACGGCGGGGGAGGCGGCCGGCCAGGGCGACGTGGACCGGGCGCTCGCCGCGCTGCGCGCCCCGGGCCCCGCCGAACTCCCCAAGGGCCTGAGCGCCCCGACCCTGGACCGGGTCGCGGCGCTGCTGCGGGCGGCCCCGGACGGGTTGACCGCGACCGGGGCCGCCGAGGCGGCCGGGATCTCGCGGATCACCGCCCGCCGCTACCTCGAACACCTCGTGGACACCGGCCGAGCGGACCGCGCCCCGCGGTACGGTCAGGTCGGCCGGCCCGAACTGCACTACCGCTGGCTGACGGCGGCCGGTTCGACGTCGAAGGTGTAGAACTTGCGGTGGTCGAGCATGTCGGCCGGGGTCACGTCGTTCCAGGGCCTCATGGTGTCGTTCAGGTCGACCACGTTCGGCGTACCGGCCGCCGGCAGGTACGGGGACCGGGGGTGGCGGGCCTGCCACTCGGCCCACAGCTTGTCGATGAAGGCGTGGTGCAGCCAGAACACGGGGTCGTTGGGTGAGACCCCGGTGGCCATCTGGCCGCCGACCCACACGTGCACCCGGTTGTGCAGGTTGGCGCCCCGCCAGCCCTCCAGGTTGTTGCGGAATCCGGTCGAGGAGCTGTTCCACGGGGCCGCGTCGTAGACCGGCATGGCGAGGACGGCCTCGACCTCGGCCTTGGTCGGCAGCTGGGCGACGCCCTCACCGAGCGCCCGCCGCAGGTAGGCGCGCGCGTCCACCCGCACGTTCACCTCCCACTTGCCCGCCGCGTGGGCGAACGGTCCGTCCAGGACCTGTCCGTCCCGGGCCCGGCCGGTGCCGCCGAGGAAGTCGGCGGCCCAGAGGGAGGCGCGGGGCGTGCGGTCCGTGGTCCAGTCCCAGTAAGGGAGCGAAACGCTTTTGTCCACCGCTTGCAGCGCCGCCTCGAATTCGAGCAGGAACCGGCGGTGCCAGGGGAGGAAGGAGGGGGAGCGGTGGCCGACGCGGTCGCCCGTGTCGGTGTCCCCCATGATGAAGCCGTTGTGGGTGGTGACGAAGCGGTCGTAGCGGCCGGTGCGCTTGAGTTCGAGCAGCGCGTTGGTGAAGGCGCGCTTCTCCTCGGTGGTGAGTTCGGCCTGGTTCTTGCGGACGGTCATCACATGCCACCCATCGGGACGAGGGCGGCGCCCTGGAGTTCGCGTACGGCGGCGCGGGCGAGCGCGAGCGGGTCGGAGTAGGTCTCGTAGTGGTTGACGACGCTGATCCAGGTGCCGTCGGCGTTCTGCATCACGTGCAGTTCGCGGCCGTCTATCCGGACGCCGGGCAGGGCGGCGGAGTGGTGGCCGCCGTGATGGGTGCCCGGCGTCGCCGGGGTTATCTCGATACGACGGCCCTGGTAGACCTCGTCGACGGCGCCGGCGGATATCGCGGCGCGGGAGTCGGCGCCGGCGGATGTAGCGGCGCGGGAGTCGGTGCCGGCGGCGTAGGCGGTGGCGCCCGCGAGGCCGAGGACGCTGAGAGCGCCGGCGGTGGTGCCCAGGGCCTGCCGGCGGGTGATCTGGTTCATGGTCGAAGAACTACCAGCGGGTCGGGGCCGGTTGACCGCTATCCGGACATCGGCTGACAAGTTGCGCATAGAACGAATTGGGCGATCTTCTCGTCCCGCCGGAAGGGCGGGGCCCTCGCGGGAAGATCTGCTCCGAAAAGGCTACTCGCCAGTAATTATTGCGGTCGTGTGACACCGGCATGAACGGGGTCACATCGGCGACTCGTCCTGAAGATGCGACCTCCACTCAGCCCGGATTGCCCGATCGTGTCCTCTATAGTCCCGATATGCCTCTGCATGAGATGAAGGACGCGCACGCCGCCGACGCCGAAACGGACGTGTTCGCGTCCGCCCTCAGCGGCCAGGTCCTGCCCAAGCGCCGGATGCCCGATGACCACTCGCCCACCGAGGTGGTCTACGAACTGCTGCGCAACGAACTCCTCCTCGACGGCAACGCCGCCCAGAACCTGGCGACGTTCTGCACCACCTGGTCCGACGACGGCGTGCACCGCCTGATGAACCAGTGCCTCGACAAGAACATGATCGACAAGGACGAGTACCCCCAGACCGCCGAGATCGAGGCCCGCTGCGTCAGCATCCTGGCCGACCTGTGGAACGCCCCCGCCGGGGGCGCCGCCACCGGCTGCTCCACCACCGGCTCCAGCGAGGCCGCCATGCTCGGCGGCCTCGCCCTCAAATGGCGCTGGCGCACCCGGCGGCAGGCCGTGGGCCTCCCCGTCGACCGGCCCAACCTCGTGTGCGGGCCGGTCCAGGTCTGCTGGGAGAAGTTCGCCCGCTACTTCGACGTGGAACTGCGCCAGATCCCCTTGGAACCCGGCGCGACCGGCCTGCGCCCCCACCAGCTCGCCGCCTACGTCGACGAGAACACGATCGGCGTCGTCGCCATCCTCGGAGTCACCTACACCTGCGTCTACGAACCCGTCGCCGAGATCGCCGCCGAACTCGACCGCATCCAGGCCGAGCGGGGCTGGGACGTGCCGATCCACGTGGACGGCGCCAGCGGCGGCTTCGTCGCGCCGTTCCTCCACCCCGAGGTCGTGTGGGACTTCACCCTGCCGCGGGTGGCCTCCGTCAACGCCTCCGGACACAAGTACGGGCTGGCGCCCCTCGGCGTCGGCTGGATCGTGTGGCGCACCGCGGACCTGCTCCCCGACGAACTCGTCTTCGACGTCGACTACCTGGGCGGCGACATGCCGACCTTCGCCCTCAACTTCTCGCGCCCCGGCGGGGAGGTCATCGCCCAGTACTACCTCTTCCTGCGCCTGGGCCGGGGCGGATACCGTCGTGTCCACCAGGCCTGCGCCGACACCGCCCGCTACCTGGCCCGGGAGATCGAGGCACTCGGTCCCTTCACCCTGCTCTACGACGGTCAGGGCGCGCTGCCCGCCGTCTCCTACACCCTCAGCGACCCCGAGGGCGCCGGTTTCACCCTCTACGACCTCTCCGACCGGCTCCGGGCCCGCGGCTGGCAGGTGCCCTCGTACCCGCTCCCGGCCGACCGGGGCGACACCGTCATCCAGCGCGTCCTGATCCGCCACGGGGTGACCCGCGATCAGATCGCCATGCTCGTCGCGGACCTCGAACGGTCCGTGGAAGTGCTGAAGGCCGCCCCGCGGCCCGTCCCCGCCGGGGAGGCCCGCTCCGGCTTCCACCACTGACGGGGCACCGCCGACCGGGCCGCCCCACGCCCCGCGCCTTCACGAGGACGGCGACGACCACACCATGTCCAGGGCCGTGAGGGCCGCCACGCGCTCCGCGCCGAGGGAGGCGGCGCGCGCCCGCTGGTTGGCGATCCAGGACCCCAACCGGACCGCCCGGCCGCCCACCCGCTCCACGTGCGCGCGCGGCACCCGCAAGTGCCGCTCCCGACTGTGGAACTGCCGGGCCGCCTCCAGGTGCGCCGCCCACGCGGCGGCATGGCTCAACCGCGGCCGGGGACGCTCCGCCTCGCCGGCCGGCGTCACCCCGAGGGTGTGCTCCAGCAGCCAGCGCTGCGCCCAGGACAGGCGGTCCCAGGACAACCGCTGGGCACGCACCCACCGTCCCAGGTCCTCGCCCTGCGCCCGCACCTCTCCCGGGCCGAGCGGCAGCCGGCCGCCCGCGTCCAGGTGGACGCGCGTCAGGTGGAAGGCCCGCTGCCAGGAGATGTCCCACGCCGGGCACCAGGACGCGTCGATCTCCTCCAGTGCCTCCCGCCGCTCCCAGGACAACGCCCCCGGCCCCTCCCGGCGGGCCGCCGCCCGGTTGTTCTTGACCCACACCCCGACCGGCACCCCGCGCCAGGTCGCGTCCACGGGCGGCAGCAGGTGCCCGTGCTCCGCCGCCCAGCCCCGGGCCGCGGACAGGCCCTCCTCGAAGGCCACGTCGAAATGGCTCCACACCATGCCGATCGCGTCCAGTGGCCCGATCCGTTCCCGGCCCAGTGCGCCGCGCCGGCAACCACGCCGCACGTCCGCGATCCACTGCCCCAGCGGGAACCGGGCCGTCCCGGCGGGCCACCGCGCGTCACCCACCGGAACCCTGAACGCGAACGGCACCTTCAGGTCCCCGTACACCGCGGCGTACGTCCGCGCGGCCTCCATCCCGCGCCGCCACCGCTCGTGCTCCGGATTCAACACCCGCAGACGGATGAACGCCGCCAGCAGCGCCGGGTCCCGGGGGGTGGAGAAGCTCAGCAGCGCCTCGGCGCCCGGCCGGTGTGCCTGCGAGCCGGTCCTGCCGCCCGGCGCCTGCGGCTGGGCCAGGTCCTCCACGAGCCGGCTGTCGTGCGCCCGCAGCGCCTCCAGGAGCCGCGCGAGGTCCCCGTAGGCCCGGGACGTCAGCATCGAATCCGGTGTCTCGCCCGGTCCGAGCAGTACCGGGACCACCAGTGAGGCCACCTTCCCCTCGCCCGGCCGGATGCGCAGCGCCCGACCCACCGCCTGGACCAGGTCCGGCATGGACCCCCGAAGGTCGGCCCAGAAGACGGAATCGCACTCCTTGGTGTCGACGCCCTCGCCGAGCACCCGGACACTGCCGAGGAACGCCTTGTCCGCGACCCGGTCGTCGGCGAACGCCTCCAGGACCCGCCGCCGGTGCGGTGCGGGATGCTGCCCGCACAGCCAGTCCGCCCAGACCTCACGCGGATACCCCGGCGACCGGGTACGGCTCGCCTGCCGCAGCCGCGAGGCGACCGCCGGGAGTCCGGCCGCGAAGGCCTCCGCCTCCTTGGTCAGGTGGTGGAAGACCAGCGTCCGGCGGAAGCCCTGGTCCGCGGCCGCCTTCACCAGCGCCGCCTGGAGCGCCGCGAGCCGGGCGCCGCGCACCGCGTCCGAACGCCCCTCGGGACCGAGCAGGACGGCCGACCGGAACGCCGGGTCCGACACGTCGACGCACACCACCCGGTACGGAGCGCAGATGCCCCGGTCGATGGCCTCGGACAGCGAGAGGGTGTGACAGCGGGACCCGAACGGGCCGTCCGGGTCGTCCTCCATCGAGGCGACGAGCTCCCCACGACCCCGGTCGACCGGGCCGCCCGTGCCTTCCCGGGACCGATCTCCTTCGGGCAGCGGCTCCCCGGACGGTTCTCCGTCCCGCCACACCCGGGGCGTGGCCGTCATGTACAGCCGCCGCACGGACGGGATCCGGGCGTTGTCGTGCACCACCGCCCACGGCTTGCCGATCCGTCCCGACGTGCGGTGCGCCTCGTCGACCACGATCAGGTCCCAGCCGGGCAGCCCGGCCCGGTGCGCGTTCTCGATGGTGCCCAGCCCCAGTGACGCGTACGTGGCGAACACCGTCAGCCGCCGCCCCGGCGCGGCGCCCCGACGCGCCAGCTCGCCCGGGTCGGTGGTGGTGGGCACCCCCGCGTCCTCGGACCGCAGCGAGCACACGGCCAGCGCCCGCCCGCCGCGACCGCCCTCGCGCCAGGCCGCCGTGGTCTGCGCGAGCAGGTCGAGCGACGGGACCAGCACGAGGACCCGGGCGGCCCGCAGTTCCTCGGCGGAGCGGACACCGACCAGGGACTTGCCCGAACCGGTGGCCATGATCACCTGGGTGCGCAGGCCCCGTTCGGGCACCCGTCCGGTCGCGGGCAACTCCAGGGCGCGCACCACCGCGTCCACGGCCTCGCGCTGGTGCGGGCGCAGTTCCCTCTGTGTCACGTGCCTCACCCTGCCCGCCGCCCCGCCGCCGATCCGCTGCTCAGGCTCCCATCTTGCCCGCATTCCGGGTCGGCGGGTGGAGGCGGGCGGCCGTGATCGCCGGCGGGGGCTCCGGCGTCACATGCGGGCGCCGAAATTCTGCGTCCACCACGGGCCGCCGGGGCCCTGGTGGACGCCCACGCCGATGTCCTTGAAGGAGCAGTTGAGGATGTTCGCGCGGTGACCGGGGCTGTTCATCCACGAGTTCATGACCGACTCCGGCGTCTGCTGGCCCTTCGCGATGTTCTCCCCGTAGGTCGACCAGCGGTACCCGGCGGCGGTGGTCCGCGTGCCCGGGTCACCGCCGTCGGGGTCGGTGTGCTCGAAGTAGTCCCGTCGTGCCATGTCGTCCGAGTGCCCCTGGGCGGCGTTGCGCAGTTGCGGGTCTTCCTTGAGCGGGCCGCACCCGGCCGCCGCCCGTTCCTTGTTCACCAGTGCGATCACCTGGGCGGCGGTCCCGCTCGGCGCGGCGGGCGCCGGCGCCGGGGCCGCCGTACGCGGCGCGGGCGGGTCGCTCTTGGTCCGCGACGGCGCCGCGGCGGGGCTCGAACCCGTCGACGGGGAGGGGGACGCGGACACCGAGGGCGAGGCCGACGCGGACGGGGAACCCGAGGGGGAGGCGCCGGTGGTCGAGGGGGACGTCGCCCCCTCCCCGGTGGCGGACAGGGCGGCCGGCGGGGACGCCGGCGCCGCGTCGGCCGCCACCTCGGAACCCGAGCCCGGGAGGGTGCCCAGATAGGCGAGCCCACCGCCCGCGACGCAGGCGGCGATCGCCGCGCAGGCGATGACCCGGCGGCGGTGCCGGCGCCGTCTGCGCTGCGCCCCGCGGCCGGCGGCCGGGTCGGTGCCGGCAAAGCCGCCGTCCCCCTTGCCCCCCGAGTCGCCCGACCTGCGGCGGGCCGCCCGGCCGGGGTTCGCCGCCACGGGCGTGAGCTGGGTCGCGGCGTCCGAGAACGCCGCCTCGCTGCCGGCGCCGGCACCGCTGTCGGGGCCCGCCGCAGCGCCCGGGACCGCGTAGGCCGCGGCCGCCGGGGCGAGGCCGGCGCCCGCGACGGCCGACCGTACGCCCGCCAGCAGCGCCGCCCCGACCGGCACCAGCGCCAGCCCGGCCAGCAGCCCCTCGGCCGGCACCAGCCCGTTCCACAGCCCGGAACACCGCACGCACTCACGGGCGTGCCGCGCTATTCGCTTGCGCCAGAGCGCCGAGGGCCGTCCGTCCCAGGTCCCGGTCATCGCCCGCAGCGCCTCGCACGGCGGCTGCGCCTCCAGCGCGCGCTCCACCACCCGCGCCGCTTCCAACTGGGCCTTCATGCGCTGCACCCGGACCGCCGTGTGCTGCGGCGAGAGTTCCAGGGCCGTCGCCACCTCGGCCCGCGTCAGCTCCCCCGCGCACTCCAGCCACCACAGCGACAGCAACGCCCGGTCGTCCGGCTCCAGCCACCGCGTGGCGCGGGCGGTCTCGCGACGTTGGCCGGCCAGTTGGAGCCGGGCGACCGTCAGGTCCGCGAAGTCGGCGCCCGGGTCGGCCACGTCCTCGGCCGCCTCCAGACCGGTCGGCCCGGTGCTGCGGTCCTGCCAGTGCGCCCGTATCCGGTTCATGGTGATCGCCACCAGCCAGGACCGGAAGCTCTCGTCCGCGCGCAGACCGGACAACCCGTCGAGCGTCCGCAGCATGGTGTCCTGTACCACGTCGTCCACGTCGCAGGACCCGTTCAGGGCCCGCCCGACGATGTTGTAGACGAGCGGGAGACAGGCGCCGACAAGCTCGTCCTGCGCCCGGGGATCGCCCGCGCGGGCCGCTGCCACCAGAGCTGCCGTGTGCTGTGTACTCATGTGAAGTTTCCCTGTCCGTGCCGGCGGTCGATGATGCCCAATAACTCGGAGACCGTCGAGAGGGGCCCGGATAACACTTATCCGGTAACTCTTATCCGGAAGTCGGACCGGACGCGACCCCGGGCCGTCTTCCGGGGGACGCCGCGACGGGCGGGGAACGGTCGTCGGACCCGCCCCGTTGACAGCGGGCCGCCCCGTGACGCTATGGTCTGGACCACTGAAATCCCTTGGCCGTAGGACGAGTTGCGGTACGCGCAACGGGTGGGGGTCCCTTGTCCTGTCATCCCTATGCGGTACTGGCCGCCCAACGCCTGCTGCCGGTCCTGCGGGACACCGACGCCGCGCGGTCGGTCCGCAGGACCGCCGCCCTCCTGGCCGCCGGCTGCCGGGCCGTGGAACTCACCACCACGACTCCCGACTGGTCCACCGCCGTCGCCCGTACCGTCCCGCTCGCCGACGTCCTCGGCAGACCCGCCCTGATCGGCGTCGGTACCGTCACGACCGCCGCGCTGGCCGAGCGGGCCCTCGCCGCCGGCGCCCGCTTCCTGGTCTCCCCGTACCCGGCCCCCGAGGTACGGGCCGTCGCCGCCGAGCGCGGGGCGGTGTTCATCGAGGGCGCCTTCACCCCCGGCGAGGTCGCCTCCGCCGTACGGTACGGAGGCGCCGCGAAGGTCTTCCCGGCCCACGTCGGCGGGCCGGCCTTCATCCGCTCCCTCAAGGCCGTGCTCCCCGAGGCCCTCATCGTCCCGACCGGGGGCATCCATCCGGCGCGGGCCCGGGACTGGCTCGCCGCCGGGGCGACCGCCGTCGGAATCGGCGCCGGCCTGCCCGCCGACGCGGGCGAACTGGCGGCCGTCTTCGCCGACCTGGCCGGGCCGTGCTGCTGCGACCAGCCGGGGCGGGAACGCTGACATGGCGGCGGCGCCCGCCCCGCGAGGCCGCAGCGGCGTCGCCTACGACGTCCTCGTCCTCGGCGAAGTCCTGGTCGAGATCCACGTCGCCGGCCCGCTGCACGCGGCCGCCGACGCCGCCGCCCGTATCTCCTACTCCGGCGACGCCCTGAACGCGGCGGCGGCCGCGGCCGCCGCCGGGGCCCGTACCGCCCTCCTCGCCGTCGTCGGTGACGACGAACTGAGCGTGCCCCTGCTGGACCGGGCCACCCGACTCGGCGTCGACGTGTCCCACGTGCGCCGCTCCCCGCGGCCCAACGGCGCCTACCTGCTGTGCTCCGACACCGACGGCGATCGCGGGTTCGTCTACTGGCGCACCGGCAGCGCGGGCTCCACCCTCTCCCCGCGCCACATCGACTCCTGGCGGGAGCTGCTCACCACCTCCACGGCCCTCGTCACCAGCGGCATCACCGGCGCCCTCGCACCCGGCGCCCGCGCCGCCGTACTGGCCGCCGCCGAAATCGTGCACGAAGCGGGCGGGCACCTGTCGTACGACCCCAACTTCCGCCCCCGGCTCACCGGGCGGGCAGCGGCCAGGGCACTGCTGGCGCGCGTCGCCCCGCTGACGGGATTGATCAAGACCTCCTGCCCCGCCGACGCCTTGGCCCTGGTCGACACCGATGACCCCCGGCTCGCGGCCGATCGCTACCGCGCACTCGGGGCCCGCGCCGTCGCCGTGACCGCGGGCGCCGGGCGACTGTGGCTGCACGACGGGAGGCGCGCCACCGGTCACCCGGTTCCCGTCAACCCCGATCCGGTCGACGCGACGGGCGCCGGCGACTGCTTCACCGGCACGACCACCGCCCGGCTCGCCCTGGGCGACCCGCTCGCCCGCGCGGTGGCGTACGGCGCGGCCGCCGCCTCCCTCTCCGTGTCCGGCCGCGGCGGTACGGGCCGCGTCCCGTCGTTCGCCGAGACGGCGGCCCTGGCGGGACTCTGACCGGGCCGTGGGGCGGACTCGGCGGGGCTCGGAGCGGGCCGGTCGGGGCCGGGTTGAAAAACCTCTTTCACGGCACTGGGCACCTTCGCGGCCCCTCGCTACCCTCCGCGCATGATTCCCACGGTGGTCTGGGGCACCGGCAACGTCGGCCGCGCGGCGATCCGCGCCGTCGACGCGCACCCGGAGCTCGAACTGACGGCAGTCATCGTCCACAACCCGGCCAAGGCCGGCCGCGACGCGGGTGAACTCGCCGGCATGGGGCGCCCACTGGGTGTCGCGGCGAGCGACGACAGCGAAGCGGTGCTCGCCACCCGGCCGGCCGCCGTCGTGTACGCGGCCTCCGGGGACACCCGCCCCGACGACGCCCTCGCCGACATCACGCGGGCCATCACGGCCGGCGCCGTCGTCGTCAGCCCCGCCCTGTACCCCCTCTACGACCACCGAAGCGCACCGCCCGAGTTCCGTGATCCGGTGCTCGCCGCCGTCGCGGCGGGCGGGGGCTCGCTGTTCGCCTCCGGCGTCGACCCCGGCTGGGGCAACGACGTCCTGCCGCTGCTGATCAGCGGACTCGGCAGCACCGTGGACGTGATCCGCTGCCAGGAGATCTTCGACTACTCCACTTACGACCAGCCCGACTCCGTCCGCCACCTGGTCGGCATGGGCCAACCCATGGACTTCGAACCGATGATGCTCATGCCGACCGTCCCGACCATGGTGTGGGGCGGCCAGATACGGATGATGGCCCGTGCCCTCGGCGTCGAACTCGACGAGATCCGCGAGACGTCCGCCCGACGCGCGCTCGACGCGACGGTGACCACCCGCACGATGGGCGCCTTCGAGGCCGGCACCCAGGGCGCGATCCGGTTCGAGGTGCAGGGCATAGTCGAAGGCGAGGCGCGCATCGTCATCGAGCACGTCACCCGCATCCACCCCTCCTGCGCCCCCGACTGGCCCCAGCCGCCCGACGGGGCGGGCGCCCACCGGGTGATCATCGAAGGCCGCCCGCGCATCGAGGTGACGATCGAGGCCACCGACGAAGGGGAGAACCGTTCCGCCGGCGGTAACGCCACCGCCGTCGGCCGGCTGGTGGGGGCGATCGACTGGCTCGTGGACGCCCCTCCCGGAATCTATGACGCGCTCGACGTCCCGCTGCGGCCCGCAGTCGGCAAACTCGGAAGGAAGCAGCCATGAGGATCGACGTTCCGGAAGGTCAGCACCCCATCGAATACGTCTGGGGCGACCTGGTCCCCGGCATCGGGACGGCCGCGGCCAACTTCTCCCTGTCGGTCTACGCCCACACCACCCTGGGCCTGCGCGAGTTCGAGGCGGCCCGACTGCGGATCGCGCAGATCAACGGGTGCGTCTTCTGTCTCGACTGGCGGACCGACCGGGACGGCGAGAAGGTCGAGGAGGAGTTCGCCGACGCCGTCACCGAGTGGCGCACCACACCGGCCTTCGACGACCGCACCCGCCTGGCCGCCGAGTACGCGGAGCGCTACGCGCTGGACCACCACGGTCTCGACGAGGAGTTCTGGGAGCGGATGACGGCGCACTACAGCCAGGTGGAGATCGTGGAGCTGAGCATGAGCATCGGCTCCTGGCTCGCTTTCGGGCGGCTCAACCATGTGCTGGGTCTCGACAGCGTCTGCGTGCTGCCGGGGAGTTGACGCGGCGCGGGCCCGGCCGGGCCCGCGCCGCACGGGCGGAGTCCGGCCGGCCCCGGTTCCGGGCCCCGCGCGCCGCTGCGGTGCCCCGCGGGGAGCCGCCGCAACGCGCCACGGGGCGCTACAGGTCGGTGGCGATGATCTGCTCGATGTTCCGTTCGGCGAGCGCCGTGATCGTGACGAACGGATTGACGCTGGTGTTGCCGGGGATCAGCGCTCCGTCGATCACGTACAGGCCGGGGTGGCCGTGCAGGCGCCCG
>NZ_SSBJ01000059.1 GCF_004795055.1 Streptomyces sp. A1136 | reverse complement strand
GGCGGGCCGATCCCGGCGGGGGCGGGCCCGGGCTGCGGCGGGCGGGCCCGGGCTGCGGCGGGCGGGCCCGGGCTGCGCCCCGGGCTCCTTGGGGCTCCGCCCCTAACCCAGCGCCTCAAACGCCGGCGAGGCTGGATCTGGAAGGCACGCCCCGAACGCCCCGGACGCCGCGGGTCCGGGGTGTGACGGAAGGGGCGAGGGTCAGGACGAGCGGCGGATGAGGAGGAGGGCGCGGTCGTCGTTGACGTCCTTGGCGACCTTCTCGATGAGGTGCCAGGCGGCGCCGTCCCAGCCGGCGGCGACGTAGCGGTCCGCTTCGCCCGTCAGGCGGTCGATGCCCTCGCTGATGTCGCGGTCCGCGGTCTCGACCAGGCCGTCCGTGAAGAGCATCAGGACGTCCCCGCGGCGCAGGTTCCCGCGGGCCGGGGTGAAGTCGACGCCGTCGTAGACGCCGAGCAGCGGTCCCTCGCCGGAGACCTCCCGCCAGCGTCCGGTGCCCGCCGAGAGCTGCAGGGCGGGGAGGTGGCCCGCGGAGAGCAGTTCGTAGTCACCGGTCTCCAGGTCCAGGACGAGGTGGATGGAGGTGGCGAAGCCCTCCTCCCAGTCCTGGCGGAGCAGGTAGCCGTTGGCGGCCGGCAGGAACCCGTGCGGGGGCAGCGCGCCGAGCAGGCCCCCGAAGGCGCCGGAGAGCAGCAGGGCGCGCGAGCCCGCCTCCATGCCCTTGCCGGAGACGTCGGTCAGCACGATCTCCAGGGTGCGCCCGCCGTTGGTGCGCGCGGCGACGACGAAGTCCCCGGAGAAGGACTGGCCCCCGGCCGGCCGCAGGGCCATCTCACGGTGCCACCCGGTGGGCAGGGCCGGCAGCTTGCTCTGCACCCGGATGCGTTCACGCAGGTCGAAGAGCATGGTGCCGCCGCGCCGCCACGGGACGCCGACCCGGCTGCGGAACTGGGCGATGACCAGCCCGAAGAACCCGCAGGCCGCGACCACCAGCACCGTGCCGGGCGTGACCCGGGCGGGTCCTTCCGTGTACGGGCCGAGGACGAGGGCCTCCACGATCAGGGCGACGGCGGAGGCGGCGTACAGGGCGAGCAGGCTGGCGGGCCGCAGCAGCAGTCCGCCCGCCACGATCGGCAGGACGAGCGCCGACGGCGAGAACCAGACGGGCATCATCAGTGTGCCGAAGGCGATCGCGGGCACGGTGAGGAGCAGACCACCGAAGGCGAGCCAGTCGGAGGCGTCGCCGCGGAAGTAGTCGACCGCGGATTTGCGCAGGCCGGTGCGAGCCCGGTGCGACAGCATGCGCGTCCGGGCCATGAGCGTCTCCACACGTGCTCCGGCCATTGCTTCGGGACCCTATCCATCCTGGCTGTGCGCGCGCAGGGGTACCCCCGGACCTGAGGGCCGCCGGAGGTCGAAATCTCCTCGACTGGATGGGAATGCCCTGGTAAGGATGCCCATATGGCTCTTGAGACGCGGGTATTGCAGGCTGATGAGTGGGATGTCTGGTACGACCACCTTGAACTGGCGTTCGGCGGTGTGCCCGAATCCCCTGAGGAGCGTGAACTCTACAAGTCCCTCACGGAGTTGGAACGCTCGCTGGGCGTGTGGGACGGCGAGGACTGCGTGGGTTCGGCGGGCGCGTTCAGCTTCCGGTTGTCCGTGCCGGGCGGGCTCCTGGTGCCCGCCGCGGGGGTCACGATGGTGGGCGTCGCGCCGACCCACCGCCGGCGCGGAGTGCTCACGTCGCTGATGCGCCGCCAATTGGACGACATCCGGGCGGGTGGTGAACCGCTCGCCGTGCTGACGGCCTCGGAGCCGGAGATCTACGGGCGGTTCGGCTACGGCACCGCCACCTACGCGCTGGCCCTGGAGATCGACACCACTCGCGTACGACTCGGCGTGCCGCCGGGGACGGACGGCGTCCGGCTCCGCCTGGTGGACCCGGACAAGGCCCTGGCCGACTGTGAGCGGGTCTACGCGGCGCTGGTGGCGCGGCGGCCGGGGATGCCGGCGCGGCAGCCGGGCTGGGAGCGGCAGGCGCTGCTCGACCCGGAATCGCTGCGCGCGGGCGCCTCGCCGCTCAAGTGCGTGGTCGCCGAGGGGCCTGACGGCCAGGTGGTCGGGTACGCCCGCTACCGGGTGAAGGCGGACTGGGAGCCCACCGGCTCGGCCGGGACGGTGGAGGTGGCGGATCTCGACGCGCTGGAGCCGGCGGCGTACGCGGCGCTGTGGCGCTACCTGTGCGAGATCGACCTGACCTGGAGCGTGCGGGCCGCCCGGCGCCCCGCGGACGATCCGGTGCTGCACCTGGTGACCGACGTACGGCGGACCCGGCCGAACCCGCGCGACGCGCTGTACCTGCGGCTCGTGGACCTGGGGCCGGCGCTGGAGGCGCGGCGGTACGGGGCGCCGCTGGACGTGGTCCTGGAGGTCGAGGACGCGTTCTGCCCGTGGAACGAGGGCCGGTGGCGGCTGCGCGTCGGGCCGGACGGGACTGCGTCCTGCGTGCGCAGCGCGGACCCGGTGGACCTGGAGCTGTCGGTACGGGACCTGGGCTCGGCGTACCTGGGCGGCATCACGCTGACCGCGCTGGCCGGCGCCGGACGCGTCCGCGAGCTGCGCCCGGGCGCCCTGACCCGTGCCTCGCGCGCCTTCGCGGGCGACGTGGCCCCCTGGCTCCCCCACGGGTTCTAGGCGAGCGGCACCGCTAGCGGCTCTGGCAGCCGGGGCACCAGAAGAGGTTGCGGGCGGCGAGACCGGCGGTGCGGATCTCGCCCCCGCAGATGTGGCAGGGCATGTTCGCCCTCCGGTAGACGTACACCTCGCCGCCGTGGTCGTCGACCCTGGGCGGGCGGCCCATGGCCTCCGGGAGGTGCTCGTCGCGGACGGTGTCGATCCGGTTGTTGCGTACGCCCTCGCGCATGAGCACCACCAGATCGGCCCAGATCGCGTCCCACTCGGCCCGCGTCAGGTCCTTGCCCGCCCGGTACGGGTCGATGCCATGCCGGAAGAGCACCTCGGCGCGGTAGACGTTGCCGACGCCCGCGACCACCTTCTGGTCCATGAGCAGCGCGGCGACGGTCGTACGGGAGCGGGAGATCCGCTTCCACGCCCGGTCGGGGTCGTCGTCCGGGCGCAGCGGGTCGGGGCCGAGGCGCTCGTGTATCGCCTTCTTCTCTCCGTCGCCCAGCAGGGCGCAGGCGGTCGGTCCGCGCAGGTCTGCCCAGTGGTCCGGGTTCACCAGGCGCAGCCGGACGGTGTCCGTGGCGGGCGACGCGGGGGCGGGGCCGAAGCCGAGCTTGCCGAAGAGGCCGAGGTGGATGTGGACCCAGGCGTCGCCCAGCTCCAGGAAGAGGTGCTTGCCGTGGGCCTCGGCGCTCTCCAGGGTGCGTCCGTCGAGCAGGGCGGCGCTCTCGGCGAACCGGCCCTGCGGGCTGCTCACCCGGACCGGACGCCCGGCGAAACGCTCGGTGTGGTCCTGGGCGAGGCGGTGGATCGTATGCCCCTCGGGCACGGCGGGGCTCCTCACGGCGACGGGCGGGAAACGGCGGACACGGGCGGAGACGGACGGGAACGCAGCGGGCCGTGCCGCCGGTGTCCGGCGGCACGGCCCGGCCGAGCGGGCGGATCAGCCCTGGGGGTGGTGGGCCGGGATCGGGGGCAGCTCGCCGGTGGTCTCGTAGGCGGTGAGCATGTCGATGCGGCGGGTGTGGCGCTCCTCGCCGGAGTACGGGGTCGCCAGGAAGGCCTCGATGAAGCCGACGGCCTCGTCCTGCGTGTGCATGCGGCCGCCGACGGAGATCACGTTGGCGTTGTTGTGCTCACGGCCGAGCTTCGCGGTCTCGACGCTCCAGGCCAGGATGGCGCGCACGCCCTTGACCTTGTTCGCCGCGATCTGCTCGCCGTTGCCGGAACCACCGATCACGATGCCGAGGCCGTCCGGGTCCGCGGCGGTCTTCTCCGCGGCGCGCAGGCAGAACGGCGGGTAGTCGTCGACGGCGTCGTAGATGTGGGGCCCGCAGTCGACGGGCTCGTGGCCGTTGTTCTTGAGCCAGTCCACGAGGTGGTTCTTCAGCTCAAAGCCGGCATGGTCAGATCCGAGGTACACGCGCATGGGGTCGAGTGTGGCACGGCTGCCCCGGAGTCCTGCCGGAGGGTGCCGGGCGGAGTGTGGCATGAGTCACTCGGCAAGCTCAAATTATCCCCAACAACCCAGACGGGACGGGGTGGGGCGAAGGTCCCGGGACTTTAGCCCCGGGCAACCTTCCGGAACGAGGTCTTCCGTCTGGCGTTCATCTCAGGTTTCAATGCCGGGACTCGCAACCCGAGAACCTAAGGAATCGTCCATGAGCTCCACGACGACCCTTCAGAAGGCAGGCGACCCCTCCGGCACCCCCGGCGACGCCAAGCCCTCCGATGGTCTGAAGGCCGGTCTCAAGAACCGCCACCTGTCCATGATCGCCATCGGCGGTGTCATCGGCGCAGGACTCTTCGTCGGCTCCGGCGGCGGCATCGCCAAGACCGGTCCCGCCATCCTCGTGTCGTACGCACTCGTCGGCGCGATGGTCGTCTTCGTGATGCGCATGCTCGGCGAGATGGCCGCCGCGAGCCCGAACTCGGGCTCCTTCTCCGCGTACGCCGACCGCGCGCTCGGCCGCTGGGCCGGTTTCTCCATCGGCTGGCTGTACTGGTTCTTCTGGGTCGTCGTGCTGGCCGTGGAGGCCACCGCCGGCGCGAAGATCCTGGAAGGCTGGATCCCGGCCGTCCCGCAGTGGGGCTGGGCCCTGATCGTGATGGCGGTCCTGACCGTCACCAACCTCGGCTCGGTCGCCTCCTACGGCGAGTTCGAGTTCTGGTTCGCGGGCATCAAGGTCGTCGCCATCGGCGCCTTCGTGATAGTCGGCATGCTCGCCGTGTTCGGCGTGCTGCCGGGCTCGGACAACCCGGGCGCGGGCTTCGCCCACCTCACGGACGCCGGCGGGTTCATGCCCAACGGCTGGGGCTCGATCCTCACCGGTGTGCTGATGGTCGTCTTCTCGTTCATGGGCAGTGAGATCGTCACCCTGGCCGCCGGCGAGTCCGAGGACCCGCGCCGCGCGGTCACCAAGGCCACCAACTCGGTGATCTGGCGCATCGGCGTCTTCTACCTCGGCTCGATCTTCATCGTGCTGACCCTGCTGCCGTGGAACGACAAGTCGATCGTCGAGAAGGGCTCGTACGTCGCCGCCCTCGACTCGATCGGCATCGCGCACGCCGGTCAGATCATGAACGTGATCGTCCTGACGGCCGTGCTGTCCTGCCTGAACTCGGGCCTGTACACCGCTTCGCGCATGGCGTTCTCGCTGGGCGAGCGCGGTGACGCCCCGAAGGCGTTCGCCAAGGTGAGCAAGAACGGCGTGCCGACCGCCGCCATCCTGGGGTCCGTGGTCTTCGGCTTCCTCGCCGTGTACTTCAACTACGCCTTCCCGGACACGGTCTTCGACTTCCTGCTGAACTCCTCGGGCGCGATCGCGCTCTTCGTGTGGCTGGTCATCTGCCTGACCCAGCTGCGGATGCGCCGGATCCTGGAGCGGGAGGCGCCGGAGAAGCTGACCGTCAAGATGTGGCTGTTCCCGGGTCTGACCTGGATCACCGCCGGGATGATCGCCTTCGTGCTGGCCTACATGGTCTACGACAAGGACAACCGCGAGACCGTGACGCTGTCGCTGCTGGTCGCGGCGGTCGTCCTGGTGATCGGCGGGGTCCGCGACTGGCGCCGCCGCAAGGCCGCCGCGGTCGCGTAGTCCCGGGAGCACTTCCCATGGAACAGCCCCGGACCACCGCTCGTGGTCCGGGGCTGTTGCGCACGCGCCTTCGCGCGCGTTGCGTGTACGCGTCCGCGCGCGACGTGCTCAGCCGCGGTCGAGGAGCTTCCACGTGGTCGGCAGCAGGCCCATCGCCAGAGCCGCCTTGACGGCGTCGCCGATCAGGAACGGGGTCATGCCGCCCGCTACCGCGGCGCCGAAGGACATCCCGGTGGCGAGGGCCAGGTACGGGACGCCCACCGCGTAGACGAGGGCCGAGCCGAGCACCATCGTGGCCGCCGTGCGCGGGACGGAGCGGTCGACGCCGCGCCTCGCGAGGGCGCCGACGACGGTGGAGGCGAGCAGCATGCCGAGCACGTAGCCGAAGGTGGCGCCGCCCGCGCCCGAGGCGCCGTGGGCGAACCACGGCACCCCGGCCATGCCGACGAGCGTGTACAGCGTCATGGAGAGGAAGGAGCGGGCGGGGCCGAGCGCGGCGCCGATCAGCAGGGCGGCGAAGGTCTGGCCGGTGATCGGCACGATCAGGCCCGGCACCTTGACCGCGATCTGGGCGGCCACGCCCATGAGCGCGGCTCCGCCGACGACGAGCGCGACATCACGGACGCGGCTCGCGGGCAGCAGGTCGGCGAGGACGGCGCCGGGTCGGGAGGAGACGGAAGCAGTGCTCATCAGGGGACTCCGCGGGGGGATGAACGGATGACGGGACGATCATCGACGTTAGTCCGGGGCCGGTCGCCGCCCCACCGCCGCCTGAGACAAGCCATACTGCGCGGTTTGGTGGGGAGTACACAAAGACCCTCTTCCATGCCCGAGTTGCAGTGATCCCCGTCACGACCCACTAGAGACTTCACGTCCGTTTTGCGTGGACGGACACCCTCCGGCGAGACTGTAGGGTCCCTCCAATCTGCGCGACCCCCCATCGCCGCCAGGCCGAACGAGAGTACGAGCCCACCCTCATGCGCGACCGCCTGACCGACAAGCCCGCCCCCGCGGACGGGCTTCCCCCCGAACCCCTGAGCCACAGTCTCAAGCAGCGCCACCTGACCATGCTGGGCCTCGGCGGAGTGATCGGCGCCGGGCTCTTCGTCGGCTCCGGCGCCGGCATCTCCATCGCCGGACCGGCGATCATCTGCTCGTACCTGCTCGCGGGTGTCCTCGCGATGCTGGTGATGCGGATGCTCGGCGAGATGTCGGCCGCGATGCCCGCGTCCGGCTCGTTCTCCGTCTACGCGGAGAAGGCGCTGGGGCGGTGGGCCGGCTTCTCGGCGGGATGGTTGTACTGGTTCCTGCTCGTCGTGGTGCTGGCGGTGGAGGCGACCGGCGCCGCGAAGATCGCCAACGGCTGGGTGCCGTCGGTCGACCAGTGGGTCTGGGTGCTGGTCTTCATGGTGGTCTTCACCGTCACCAACCTGACCGCGGTGAAGAACTTCGGCGAGTTCGAGTTCTGGTTCGCGGCCCTCAAGGTCGGCGCCATCGTGCTGTTCCTGGTCCTGGCCACGCTGGCGATCTTCGGCCTGCTCCCCGACACCGACCCGGCGGGCGTGCGGAACCTCAGCGGGCACGGCGGGTTCTTCCCCAAGGGGTTCGACGGCGTGGTCGCCGGCATGCTCGCGGTCGTCTTCGCCTTCGGCGGCCTGGAGGTCGTCACCATCGCCGCCGCCGAGTCCGACGACCCGGCCCGCTCGGTCGCCCGCGCGGTGCGCAGCGCGGTGTGGCGCATCCTCTTCTTCTACGTCGGCTCGATGCTGGTGATCGTGACCCTGCTGCCGTGGGACTCGCTGGAGTCGGGGCAGAGCCCGTACGTGGCCGTCCTCGACTCCATCGGCATCCCGTCGGCCGGTCAGATCATGCAGATCGTGGTGTTCGTGGCCCTGCTGTCCGCGCTGAACGCCAACCTCTACGGGTCCTCCCGCATGGTCTTCTCGCTGGCCGAGCGGGGTGACGCGCCCAAGGGGCTGCTGAAGGTGTCCGGGGGCGGGGTGCCGCGCCGCGCGGTGTTCGCCTCGGTGGCCTTCGGGTTCGTGTCGGTGGTGCTGAACCTGCTGTGGCCGGACACGGTGTTCCTCTACATGCTCAACGCGGTCGGCGCGGTGCTGCTGTTCGTGTGGGCGCTGATCGCGGTCTCGCAGTTGCGGTTGCGCCGGCGGATCGAGCGGGAGATGCCGGAGCGGCTGACGCTGCCGATGTGGTGCTTCCCGTACCTGACCTGGGTGGCGCTGCTGGGCATGGGGGCCGTGCTGGTGCTGATGTTGTTCGACGATTCGGCGCGGCCGCAGCTGCTGTGGTCCTCCGGGGCCGCCGCGGTGGTGCTGGTGATCGCGGGCGTACGGGAGCTGCGGGCCCGCCGGGCCTGAGCCGTCCCCGTCGTTTCCAGGCGCGTCCCGTGCGACTGCACGGGGCGCGCCTTTCGCGTGCCCGGGGCAAGACGGGCACCCCTTGCGTGTGCTTCGACCTAGATACTGTTAGCGTGCAGTTGCGCATTGCTTGCAATAAGCAGTTGGCACGCCGAGGGGACCGGACACACGCATGGCCATCTACACGCTTCCTGAGCTTCCGTACGACTACGCGGCACTGGAGCCGGTGATCAACCCGCAGATCATCGAGCTGCACCACGACAAGCACCACGCGGCCTACGTCGCCGGCGCCAACACCACGCTGGAACAGCTGGAGGAGGCCCGCGCCAAGGAGAACTGGGGCGCGCTGAACGGGCTGGAGAAGAACCTCGCGTTCCACCTCTCCGGCCACATCCTGCACAGCATCTACTGGCACAACATGGCCAGCCCGAAGACCGGCGAGGGCGGCGGCGAGCCCACCGCCGCCGACGGTCTGGGCGACCTGGCCGACGCGATCACCGAATCCTTCGGTTCCTTCGGCGCGTTCAAGAAGCAGCTGACCTTCGCCGCGTCGGCCACCCAGGGCTCCGGCTGGGGCGTCCTCGCGTACGAGCCGATCAGCGGGCGCCTGATCGTCGAGCAGGTCTACGACCACCAGGGCAACGTCGGCCAGGCCTCGGTGCCGGTCCTCGTCTTCGACGCCTGGGAGCACGCCTTCTACCTGCAGTACAAGAACCAGAAGGTCGACTTCATCGAGGCCATGTGGAAGGTCGTCAACTGGCAGGACGTGGCCGGGCGCTACGCCGACGCCAAGGCCAACACCCCGCTGCTGATCCCCGTCAAGGGCTGATCGGCGCCACCGGCCCGTCCGCCTCGTGATCGTCTTCTCAACCTTCGCCGGCGGGCGTGTACAGCGCGAGACCCCCGTGAGGACCTGACTCACGGGGGTCTCGTGTACCCGGGTCCCACGACGCCCGGTGGGACTACTCGAAAACGGGGCCCCGGGTGCGGGTGCGCTTGATCTCGTAGAAGCCCGGGGTGGACGCGACGAGCAGCGTGCCGTCCCACAGTCGGGCGGCGGCCTCGCCGCGCGGGGTCGGCGTGACGACCGGACCGAAGAACGCCACCTCGTCGCCGTCGGCGCCGGGTACGGATATCACCGGGGTGCCGACCTCCTGGCCGACGCGCTCGATGCCGTTGTCGTGCGAGGCGCGGAGCACCTCGTCGTACTCGTCGGAGTCGGCGTGTGCGAGCAGCTCGGCCGGCAGGCCGACCTCGGCCAGCGCCTCCGCGATGACCTCGCGGGTGGCGCCCTTGCCCTCGTTGTGGATACGCGTGCCCAGGGCCGTGTAGAGCTTGCCGGTGACCTCGTCACCGTGCTTCTGCTGGGCGGCCGTCACCACGCGCACCGGCGCCCAGCCCTTGGGGCCGAGGATCTCGCGGTAGTGCTCGGGCAGGTCTTCCAGCTTGTTCTCGTTGAGGACGGCAAGGCTCATGACGTGCCAGCGCACCTCGACGTCGCGCACCTTCTCGACTTCGAGCATCCACCGCGAGGTCATCCACGCCCAGGGGCAGATCGGGTCGAACCAGAAATCGACCGGGGTCTTCCCGCTCACCTGCGTGTCGGCCATGTCTCTCCTCAAATCGTGCACCCGCATCCGGTCACCTTGCCCCCTGGCCAACCAGCTCCGGGCCGCTCCCATTCCCCCCGTGCGAGGATTCGACGCAAGACCGCGATCACGCACGAAGGAGTGCAGGTGCCCGGAGAGAATCTGTCCCGTGACGAGGCCCGCGAACGGGCCGAGCTGCTGTCCGTCGACGGGTACGAGGTGTCCCTCGACCTGAGGTCGGCGGTGGACGAGGCCGAACCGGCCGCGGGCCCGCGGACCTTCCGCTCGGTTACGACGATCCGCTTCCGGGCCGCGAATCCCGCCGCCGCGACGTTCGCCGACCTGATCGCCCCCTCCGTCAACGCGATCACCCTGAACGGGCGGGCGCTGGACCCTGACGCCGTCTTCGACGGCTCGCGGATCGCCCTGGAGGGCCTGGCCGGCGAGAACGTCCTGGTGGTCGACGCGAACTGCGCCTACAGCCGCACCGGCGAGGGCATGCACCGCTTCGTGGACCCGGAGGACGGCGAGGTCTACCTCTACACCCAGTACGAGCCGGCCGACGCCCGGCGGGTGTACGCGAACTTCGAGCAGCCGGACCTGAAGGCGCCCTACCGCTTCGAGGTGACCGCGCCCGAGGGCTGGCAGGTGTGGAGCAACGGGGCGGAGGAGTCCCGGGAGGGGCAGACCCGGCGCTTCGCCGAGACCGCCCCGATCTCGACGTACATCACCTGTGTGGTGGCCGGCCCGTACCACTACGTCACGGACACCTACACGCGCGGGGACCTGACGATCCCGCTCGGCGCGATGTGCCGCAAGGGCCTGGCGAAGCACTTCGACGCGGACGACGTCTTCCTCGTCACGAAGCAGGGCTTCGACCTCTTCCACGAGCTGTTCGACTACCCGTACCCGTTCGGCAAGTACGACCAGGCCTTCGTACCGGAGTACAACCTGGGCGCGATGGAGAACCCGGGGATGGTGACGTTCCGGGAGGAGTACATCTTCCGCGGGAAGGTCACCCGGGCCTCCTACGAGCGGCGCGCGAACGTCATCCTGCACGAGATGGCGCACATGTGGTTCGGCGACCTGGTCACCATGAAGTGGTGGGACGACCTGTGGCTCAAGGAGTCCTTCGCCGACTTCATGGGCTCGTTCGCACTGGTCGAGGCGACCCGGTTCGACCAGGCGTGGGTGACCTTCGCCAACAACCGCAAGGCGTGGGCCTACCGGGCCGACCAACTGCCCTCGACGCACCCGATCACGGCCGACATCCGTGACCTGGAGGCCGCGAAGCTGAACTTCGACGGCATCACCTACGCCAAGGGCGCCGCCGTGCTCAAGCAGCTCGTGGCGTACGTCGGCCGGGAGGCGTTCCTGGAGGGCGCACGGCGCTACTTCAAGGCCCACGCGTACGGGAACACCACCCTGGACGACCTGCTGTCGGCGCTCGGTGAGGTCTCGGGCCGGGACATGGCCGCGTGGTCGCGGGCCTGGCTCCAGACGGCCGGGGTGAACGCGCTGACTCCAGAGGTGACCTACGGCGCGGACGGCCGGATCGCCGGGCTCGCGGTGCTGCAGGAGGGCGACACGCCGCGCCCGCACCGGGTGGCGGTGGGCCTGTACCGGCTGGAGGACGGCGCTCTCGTACGGTACGCGCGGACCGAGGCGGACGTCGCCGGGGAGCGCACGACGGTGGCGGATCTGACCGGGCAGGAGCGGCCCGACCTGATCCTGGTCAACGACGACGACCTCACCTACTGCAAGATCCGCTTCGACGAGGGCTCACTGGCGACGCTGCGCACCCACCTGGGCGACGTACGCGACCCCCTGGCCCGGGCGCTGTGCTGGTCGGCGCTGTGGAACCTGACCCGCGACGCCCTGATGCCGGCCCGCGACTTCGTCTCCCTGGTCCTGGCCCACTCCGGCCGGGAGAGCGACCTCGGCGTGCTCCAGATGTTGCACGCCCAGGCCCTGACGGCCGTCACCCACTACGCGGCGCCCGAGTGGCGCGAGCAGGGCGGCCGGGTGCTGTCGGCGGTCGCGCTCCAAGAACTGCGGTTCTCGGAGCCCGCGTCCGAGCACCAGCTGATCTGGGCCCGGTTCTTCGCGGCGGGCGCCACGACGGAGGGTGATTTCCAGCTGCTGCTGGGGTTGCTCGACGGTTCGGCGCACATCGACGGGCTGGAGGTCGACCAGGAGCTGCGCTGGGACTTCCTGCTGCCGTTGGCCGCGCACGGGGCGGTGGACGAGGGCGCCCTGGCCGCGGAACTGGCGCGTGACGACACGGCGTCGGGCCGCCGCCACCACGTGCGGTGCCTGGCGGCCCGGCCGTCGGCGGCGGTGAAGGACCAGGCGTGGGCGGCGGTGGTGGAGTCGGACGCGCTGTCGAACGCGCTGGTCGAAGCCACGATCGCGGGAATGCAGCAGCCTTCGCAGCGGGCCCTTCTGACGCCTTACACCGAGCGGTACTTCGAGGCGATCGAGCGGGTGTGGGCGCAGCGGTCGATCCAGATCGGGATGGACGTGGTGAAGGGCCTCTACCCGGCCCTCCAGGACTCGCGGGCCACGTTGGACGCCACGGACGCGTGGCTGGCCGCGCACGAGTCGGCCGCGCCGGCGCTCCGGCGGCTGGTGATCGAGTCCCGCGACGACCTGGCCCGCGCGTTGCGCGCGCAGGCCTGTGACGCGGGTGCCACCGCCGGCCACAGCGCCGGATAGCGCCTCGTCCGCCTCCCGCCCGGGCTTGTGGTCCGGGCGGGAGGCGAACGGCGGTATCGGTCTTCGAACGGCCGTACTTTAGTGCGGTCTTGTCCCGATTTGTCGACGGGAATGTAACAAGGGTTAGCGGGCCCCCGCCGTGCGGGAATCTCGGCGACATGAACCACAACGCGCCCCTCCCCCTCACCCACCTCACCGGCAGCCGCCCTCGCGTGCTGACCCTCGCCCAGCTCCGCGAGCACGGCGTCAGCGCCTCCGACGCCGCGGGCCGGCCCTGGCAGCAGATCCTGCCCGGGGTGTTCCTGCTCCACGCCGGCCCCGCGACCAGCGAGGAGCGGCTGCACGCCGCCCTGCTGTACGCCGGGCGCCGCGCCGGCGACGAGGCCATGATCACCGGGCTCGCCGCCCTCGCGCTGTACCGGTTCGGCGCGGTCCCCGCGCTCACGGCGCTCCCGGACATCGACGTACTCGTCGCCAACACCCGCCGGCTTCGGTCGACCGGGGGCGTCCGGATCATCCGTACGCACACCCCGCCCCGACCGACGGAGGTGACCGGCCTGCCCGTCGCCCCCGTGGCCCGCGCCGTCGCCGACGCCGTGGGCCGGCTCTCCGACGCCGGCACCGTACGTCGCGTCCTGAGCGAGGCCGTGCGCGCCGGACACTGCGAACCGGCTGCCCTGGTACGGGAGTTGACTGTGGCCCGGCTGTTGAACCGGCCACACGTGGTCGACGCCGTCGAGTCCCTGCTCGCCGAGGGGCGGGCCATCGCCGAGGACCGGCTGTACCAGCTCGTACGGGGCTACGAGCTGCCCGAGCCGGTCTGGAACGTGGACTTGCGCCTGCCGGGCGGCCCCCACCTCGGCGGGGTGGACGCGTTCTGGCCCGAGCAAGCGGTGGCCGTCGAGATCGACACCCGGGCGCCCCGCCAAGGCGAGGACGAGCAGTGGTCGGAGACCGTCCGCAAGCGGGACGCGCTGGAGCGGCTCGGGGTGACCGTCATCCACATCACCCCGCGCAAGCTCCGCGACTGGCCCGAGCAGCAGGCCGCGGTCGTCCGGACCGCGCTGACGGCGTCGGTCGACCGGGAGCCCGCCGCCTACCTGGTGGTCCTGCCCAGGTGAGGGGCGCCCGGGAGGCCCGGGTTCGCCGGGGAGTACTCCGGGGCGCTCCAGCGCAGCCGCCCCGGATGCAGGCTCTGCACCACCGCCTCCACCCGGAACCGGACCCCGCGGCCCCCGTCGGCACCGAACTCGGTCCGGGCCCGCCCGCTCAGCTGGAGCAGCCCGCCGCCCTCCCAGTCGGGGAAGAGAAGTCCGGCCCGCTCGTCGAGCGCGAGGTTGCCCAGGGTCAGGAACATCGCGTTGCCCGGATAGTCCGGCCAGCGCAGTTCGGTGGGCGAGAGCACCTCCACGAAGCCCGGCATCCCGCCCCGGTGGCTCGCGTCGGCCCCGCCCGCCTCCGCCGTGGTGGCGATGAAGAAGGTGTCGGCGCCGCGCACGGCCCGCTCCTGGTCCGGGGTGAGCGACGCGGAGCGCCGCACGGTTGCGGGACCCTCGGCCACCAGCTCCAGCGGCTGCCGCTTCTGCAGGTACTTCGGGCAGTTGGAGAAGACCTCCTGCGCCGCCACCGCGAAGCCGCCGGGCGTCACGGCGACGGTGCCGTTGAGCCGCATCCGGCGCCGGGTGCGCGGGTCGAGGGCGATGGTGCCGACCCGGGTGCCGGCGGCGGCCAGCGCCCCGGTGAGCGGGTCCCCGTCCGGCAGGCCCCCGCGGACCGCGATCCGGTCCGGCCCGGTGGCGCGGACGAAGCCCGGCGGGCCGGTGAGCAGCGAGGCCCACAGCCGCCCCGCGCCGTCGGCGGCGCCGACGACGAGGTGGGGCTGGAGGGCGAGGAAGGCGGCCGCCACGTCCCGGATGCCGGGTCCGATGGAGCGGCCGACGTGCTCGGCGAGCTCACGGACACCGACCCGCTCCTGGATGGCCAGGGAGCCCTGGTGATACCGGTCCATGACGGCCCTCACTTCCCCGTTCTCTAGAAGAAACCGCAGGTGGGAGCGAATTCGACGGGTGCGGGAGCACCCTCGACGCCGGTCGGTACGGAGATCTCCAGGCGGGTGCCGTCCGGGTCGTGGAAGAAGATGCCGCCCGAGGCCGCGCCCTCGCGGTGGGCGACGACGCCCTCGTAGGCGAAGTCGACGCCCAGACCGCGCAGCCGCTCCTCGTACGCCCGCACCTCCTCGATCGCTCCGGCGGAGAAGGCGAGGTGGTGCAGTCCGGCCGCCCGCGGGGCGTACGGGTCGTCCGCCTGCTGCCAGAGGGTGAGGACGAGCTCCCCGTCCCGGCCCAGGAAGGCGAAGCGGCGCCCGTCCTCCTTGCCCTCGCCGAGCAGGCCGAAGCCCAGGGCGTCGCGGTAGAAGGCGAGCGAGCGCTCCAGGTCGGTGACGTTGAGGCCCACGTGTCCGGTGCGGAGGGCGGCGGTGGTGGTCATGAGGGTTCCCTTCCCCGAGGATGTCCGACGTTCGGATCTAACCTCCTAAATCGAGATTAGAGGTTACAGGACGGGGCGTCAACCGGTCACGTACCCTTGAGGGGTTAGCGGCGCGAGGAGGTGGACATGACGGCAGTACCGACGACGGACCCCCGTCCGCTCACCGGGGAGCCACTCGCCCTCGACCTGGTGAACACGCGCTGGATGCCGCAGGGCGAGCCCGCCGACCTCTTCGCCGGGGCCTTCGGGCTGAGCCGGCTCGAAGGGCTGGGCCTCTGGCTCCAGAGCACGGGCCTGGCCGCCCGCTTCCGCGCCGACAAGTCGACCCTGGTCCACCTGCTGACCGCCCGCGAGGCGCTGGCCCGCGCCGTCTCGGACCCGACCGACGCCGACGCCCGCGAACTGATCGACGCCGTACTGGAGCACGGCCGCATCCGGGCCACGCTCACCGCCGAAGGCCCGGGCGAGCGGGCCGAGTTCGACGACCCGGCCTGGGGGCCGGCGTGGATGGCGGCCCGCGACTACCTGGGCCTGCTGAGGTCCGCGCCGGACCGGATCCGCAAGTGCGCCTCGGAGACGTGCGTGCTGCATTTCCACGACACCTCGCGCAACGGCACCCGGCGCTGGTGCTCGATGGCCGTCTGCGGCAACCGCGCCAAGGCCTCGCGCCACTACGCGCGCACGCGCGAGCGCTGAACGGTCGAAATTTGTCACACCTCGGGTGAGAACAGACCCCGACACTTCCCTGCCACACGGCCTGTAAGTCGATAAATCCACTACCTGACCGGCACAACTCGCCCCGGCTTGCCCCGACATGTTCCCGATGGCGGACACTCCACCCTGGCGGGTGTCCGCCATGTCAGGTCTCGGTCAATGACATGTCTCCCCAAACAGTGGTCGGTTGCGCAAGGCTGACCGGTCATCCGGCACCGAAATCCGGACCGTATCTTTCACTTAGCCAGGGATGCTGATGACCCTCGAATCCCCCAGCTCCATAACCGGGGCAATACCGGCCTCCAGACGCGTCGCCCGCGTCGCGGCGGCCGCAGGCCTGGTGGCCGCGCTCTGCGCGTCCGGGGCGATGCCCGTCTTCGCCGCGACGGGAGCCACTGACCCCGGCGCCCCGACGGCGGTCAAGTCCGCGGACCAGAAGCTCGGTTCGTCCGACGCGGAGCTGCTCCGGGACGCCAAGGCCAAGGGTGACGCGACCGTCACCGTCATGGTGGCCACCGCGCCCGGTCAGACCAAGCAGGTCGCCGACCAGCTGGGCGCCGTCCAGGGCGCTTCGGTGGGCCAGACGAACGACAAGCTCGGCTACGTGCGCGCCACGATCCCCACCGGCAAGGCCGAGGCCGCGCTGAAGGAAGCCGGCAAGCTCTCCTCGGTCCACGCCATGGACCTCAAGCACGAGATCCAGCTGTCGGACCCGAGGCCGGACTCGGGCAAGGACGCCGGCGCGAGCCGGAAGACCGCGGCCGAGACCTACCCCGGCCCCGGCAAGGACACCCCCGCCAAGAACCCGTACAACCCGTCCTTCGAGACGGGCGCGGTGGACTTCGTCGCCAAGAACCCGCAGGCCGACGGCCGCGGCGTGACCATCGGCATCCTGGACTCCGGCGTCGACCTCGGTCACCCGGCGCTCCAGAAGACCACCACCGGCGAGCGCAAGATCGTCGACTGGGTCACCGCGACCGACCCGATCACGGACAACGACGCTACCTGGCGTCCCCAGATCACCCCGGTCTCCGGCACCACCTTCACCGCCGGCGGTCAGAGCTGGAAGGCCCCCGAGGGCTCGTACCAGTTCAGCCGCTTCAGCGAGTCGATCACCGCGACCGGTGACGAGAAGGGCGACGTCAACCGCGACGGGGACACGACCGACAAGTTCGGCATGCTCTACGACCCGGTCGCCGGGACCGTCCGCGTCGACACCGACCAGGACGGCGACTTCACGAACAACGAGCCGATGAAGCCGTACAAGGACGGCTACCAGATCGGGTACTTCGGCACGGACAACCCGGCGACCGACGTCGTCGAGCGCGTCCCGTTCGTGATCCAGATCCGCAAGGACGTCCCGATGGACCCGCTGGGTGGTGACTGGGTCGGCAAGAAGGCCGACTTCGTCAACATCGGCATCATCGAGTCCGAGCACGGCACGCACGTCGCGGGCATCACCGCCGCCAACAGCCTCTTCGGCGGCAAGATGAACGGCGAGGCGCCCGGCGCCAAGATCGTCTCCTCTCGCGCCTGCTCCTGGTCCGGCGGCTGCACCAACGTCGCCCTGACCGAGGGCATGATCGACCTGGTCGCCAACCGCGGCGTGGACATCGTGAACATGTCCATCGGCGGTCTGCCGGCGCTGAACGACGGCAACAACGCGCGCGCCGAGCTCTACAAGAACCTGATCGACACCTACGGCGTCCAGTTGGTCATCTCGGCCGGCAACGAGGGCCCCGGCCTCAACACCATCGGCGACCCCGGCCTCGCGGACAAGGTCATCTCCGTGGGCGCGGCGGTCTCCAAGGAGACCTGGGCCGCCAACTACGGCTCCGGCGTCACCAAGAAGTACGACATGTTCCCCTTCTCCTCGCGCGGTCCGCGTGAGGACGGCGGGTTCACGCCCACCATCACCGCCCCCGGCGCGGCCATCAACACCACGCAGACCTGGCTGCCCGGTTCCCCGGTGAAGGAGGCCGGCTACAGCCTGCCGGCCGGCTACTCCATGCTGCAGGGCACCTCGATGTCCTCGCCGCAGGCGACGGGCGCGAGCGCCCTGCTCCTCTCGGCGGCCAAGCAGCAGCACGTCGCCGTGACCCCGGCGAGCCTGCGCGTGGCGCTCACCAGCACCGCGAAGAAGATCGCCGACGTGCCGGCGCACGCCCAGGGCGCGGGTCTGATCAACGTCCCCGACGCGTGGGAGTCCCTCCAGCGCGGCGCCAAGGCGAACGAGTTCACCGTCAAGGCCCCGGTCGACACCGCGATCGACCAGTTCCTCAAGACCCCGGGCTTCGGCACCGGCCTCTACGACCGCGAGGGCGGTCTCAAGGTCGGCCAGAAGAAGGTGTACGACGTCGTCGTCACCCGCACCACCGGCGTCAAGTACGGCACCCGCCACAACCTGACCTGGCGCAACAACGACGGCACCTTCAAGGTGGTCGGCGGCTACGACTACGTCACCCTGCCGCTGAACAAGCCCGTCACCATCAAGGTCGAGGCCAACGTCAAGTCGGCCGGCGTGCACAGCGGCATCCTGCAGCTGGACGACGAGACCACCGAGGGGATCGACAAGCAGATCCTCGCCACGGTCGTCGCGTCGACCCCGCTGAGCAGCCCCTCGTTCGCGCTGTCGCAGACCTCCTCGGTGCAGCGCAACAGCACCAAGTCGTACTTCGTGACCGTCCCGCAGGGAGCGAAGACCCTTGAGGTCGCCCTCGGCGGTCTCGCGGCGGGCAGCCAGACGCGCTTCATCTCGATCCACCCCTACGGTGTGGGCGTCGAGGACAGCGCCACCACCATGTGCTACCCGAACTACGACAACCCGGCGAACGCCTGCCGCCCCGACCTGCGCTCCTACGCCGACCCGACCCCGGGCGTCTGGGAGATCGAGGTCGAGTCGCGCCGTACGTCGCCGCTGCTCGACAACCCGTACAAGCTGGACGTCTCGGTCCTCGGCGCCTCCTTCGACCCTGCGGTCAAGGTGCTCCCCGAGGTCAAGCAGGGCACCCCGGCGCCCGTCCAGTGGAACATCAAGAACGACGCCGCGGCCATCAGCGGCGGCAAGCTCAAGGGCGGCCCGCTCGGCTCCGCGAAGGTCGCCAAGCCGACCATCGCCGCCGGTGAGACCCAGACCACCGAGGTCACGCTCGGCGAGGGCGTCTCGCGCCTCGACGTCGCGATCGGCAAGGTCTCCGACGCGGCCGCCGACCTCGACCTGGAGGTCTACAAGGACGGCGTCAAGGTCGGCTCCTCCGCCGACGGCGACTCCGAGGAGGCCGTGAGCCTGCTCAACCCGGCCGCCGGCACGTACAGCATCAAGGTGATCGGCTACGCCGTGCCGTCCGGCAGCACCACCTACGACTACCGCGACGTGTACTTCTCGGCCGCCCTGGGCTCCGTCCAGGTCGACGAGGCCGCCGCGGTGAACCTGACCACCGGCGCGAGCGCGCAGGTCTCGGCGAACGTCCTGGTCAACAGCGCGGCCCCCGAGGGCCGGCAGTTCTTCGGCCAGGTCCAGCTGCTGAACGGCCGCGGCACCGCCGCGGGCACCGGCAGCGTGCAGATCGAGAAGGTCCTGCCGTAGTGCGGTAGTCCGCGGTCCCGTGGTCCTGTCGCAGTACGCACGAAACCGGAGGGGCGGCGCTCGGTCGAGCGCCGCCCCTCCGGGCATTCTCCCCGAGCGGCCTCCCCACCGCCTCTGAGCAGGCAAAACGTCGGTGCCCGCCGGCTCCGGCACGCCCATTGGGGACGCACCTCGCGGGTGCGCGCCCGGGACACAGTCCGGTCCTCGGACAATGGATTGGACAAGGCTCGTGGGGTCGAACGCATGATGGCCTTACGCGCGCCCGCGTCGAAGCACACATGAGGGAGTCACCGTGAGGGTCGGAATCGTCGGAGCCACCGGACAGGTCGGCGGAGTCATGCGCGGCATCCTGGCCGAGCGGAAGTTCCCGGTGGACGAGCTGCGGCTGTTCGCCTCGGCCCGTTCGGCCGGTTCGACCCTGGAGTGGGAGGGCCGCGAGATCACCATCGAGGACGCCTCCACAGCCGACTACTCCGGCCTGGACATCGTGCTCTTCTCCGCCGGTGGCGCCACGTCCAAGGCCCTCGCGGAGAAGGTCGCCTCCCAGGGCGCCGTCGTGATCGACAACTCCTCGGCCTGGCGTCGTGACCCGGAGGTCCCGCTGGTCGTCTCCGAGGTGAACCCGCACGCGATCAAGAACCGCCCCAAGGGCATCATCGCCAACCCGAACTGCACCACCATGGCCGCGATGCCCGTCCTGCGCCCGCTGCACGACGAGGCCGGCCTGACCGCGCTGATCGCCACCACCTACCAGGCCGTGTCCGGCTCCGGTCTGGCCGGCGTCGCCGAGCTCAAGGGCCAGGCCTGCGCGGTCTCCGAGGCCGCCGACCAGCTGACCTTCGACGGCGGCGCCGTGGACTTCCCCGAGCCGGCCGTCTACAAGCGCCCCATCGCCTACAACGTGGTCCCGCTCGCCGGATCGATCGTGGACGACGGCTCCTTCGAGACCGACGAGGAGCAGAAGCTCCGCAACGAGTCCCGCAAGATCCTGGAGATCCCCGAGCTGAAGGTCTCCGGCACCTGCGTGCGCGTGCCGGTCTACTCCGGCCACTCGCTCCAGGTCAACGTCCGCTTCGAGCGTCCGCTGAGCGTGGAGCGCGCCTACGAGCTGCTGGGGGACGCCCCGGGCGTCGAGCTCTCCGAGATCCCGACCCCGCTCCAGGCCGCCGGCAAGGACGCCTCGTACGTCGGTCGCATCCGCGTGGACGAGACGGTCGACAACGGCCTGGCGCTGTTCCTCTCGAACGACAACCTGCGCAAGGGCGCCGCGCTGAACGCGGTCCAGATCGCGGAGCTCGTCGCCGAGGAGCTGCGGCAGGGGTGATCCGACCCGGCCCCCACGCGGCGAAGGGGCGGCACCGACGCGGTGCCGCCCCTTCGGCGCGCGGGGAGCGCGGCCCCGGCCCGCGCCTGTTCGCCCGTGCCTTCCTGCGGCGCGGTGGGGCGGGCCGCGTGGAAGGATGGGGCGGCAACGTCACCATCAAAGGAGATGACCGCGTGCCAGGCACGAATCTCACCCGTGAAGAGGCTCAGCAGCGGGCGAAGCTGCTCACCGTCGACTCGTACGAGATCGAACTCGATCTCAGCGGTGCGCAGGAGGGCGGCACCTACAGGTCCGTGACCACCGTGCGCTTCGAGTCGGCCGAGGAGGGCGCCGGCACCTTCATCGACCTCGTCGCGCCGTCCGTGCACGAGGTCGTCCTGAACGGCAAGGCCCTCGACGTGGCCACGGTCTTCCGCGATTCCCGGATCGCGCTGGAGCGGCTGGCGGCGGGCGACAACGAGCTCCGCGTCGTCGCGGACTGCGCGTACACCAACACCGGCGAGGGTCTGCACCGGTTCGTCGACCCCGTGGACCAGCAGGCGTACCTGTACACCCAGTTCGAGGTGCCGGACGCGCGGCGGGTCTTCGCCAGCTTCGAGCAGCCCGACCTGAAGGCCACCTTCCGGTTCACCGTGACGGCCCCCGAGGGCTGGACGGTCATCTCGAACTCCCCACGGCACATGTCGGAAGGGGCGCGGCCCGAGGACGTCGAGGACAACGTCTGGCGCTTCGAGCCGACCCCGCGGATCTCGACGTACATCACGGCGCTGATCGCCGGTCCGTACCACTCGGTGCACAGCTCCTACGAGGGCAAGGACGGCCAGTCCGTCCCGCTCGGCGTCTACTGCCGGCCGTCGCTCGCCGAGTTCCTCGACGCGGACGCGATCTTCGAGGTGACGCGGCAGGGCTTCGACTGGTTCCAGGAGAAGTTCGCGTACGACTACCCCTTCGCCAAGTACGACCAGCTCTTCGTCCCGGAGTTCAACGCGGGCGCGATGGAGAACGCGGGCGCGGTCACCATCCGCGACCAGTACGTCTTCCGCTCCAAGGTGACGGACGCGGCGTACGAGGTGCGCGCGGAGACGATCCTGCACGAACTGGCGCACATGTGGTTCGGCGACCTGGTCACCATGGAGTGGTGGAACGACCTGTGGCTGAACGAGTCGTTCGCCACCTACACCTCGATCGCCTGCCAGGCCTACGCCGAGGGCTCGAAGTGGCCGCACGCCTGGACCACCTTCGCCAACTCGATGAAGACCTGGGCGTACCGGCAGGACCAGCTGCCCTCCACGCACCCGATCATGGCCGACATCCGTGACCTGGACGACGTCCTGGTCAACTTCGACGGGATCACGTACGCCAAGGGCGCCTCGGTGCTCAAGCAGCTCGTCGCCTACGTCGGCATGGACGCCTTCTTCAAGGGCGTGCAGGCGTACTTCAAGGCGCACGCCTTCGGGAACACGCGCCTGTCCGACCTGCTGGGCGCCCTGGAGGAGACCTCGGGCCGCGACCTGACCGCCTGGTCGAAGGCGTGGCTGGAGACGGCCGGCATCAACGTCCTGCGTCCCGAGATCGAGACGGACGCCCAGGGCGTGATCACCGCCTTCGCCGTCCGCCAGGAGGCCCCGGCGCTGCCGGCGGGCGCCAAGGGCGAGCCCGTCCTGCGTCCGCACCGCATCGCGGTCGGCCTGTACGACCTGGTCGACGGCAAGCTGGTGCGCACCGACCGGATCGAGCTGGACATCGACGGCGACCTGACCGCCGTGCCCGAGCTGACCGGCCGCTCCCGTCCGACCGTGGTGCTGCTGAACGACGACGACCTGTCGTACGCCAAGGTCCGCCTGGACGACATCTCGTTGGCGAACGTCACCGCCCACCTGGGCGACTTCACCGAGTCGCTGCCGCGCGCGCTGTGCTGGGCGTCGGCGTGGGACATGACCCGCGACGGCGAGCTGGCGACCCGCGACTACCTCGCCCTCGTCCTGTCGGGCATCGGCAAGGAGTCGGACATCGGCGTCGTGCAGTCGCTGCACCGCCAGGTGAAGCTCGCCGTCGACCTGTACGCCGACCCGGCGTGGCGCGAGCAGGGCCTGGCCACCTGGACCGAGGCGACGCTGGAGCACCTGCGGGCGGCGACGCCGGGCAGCGACCACCAGCTCGCGTGGGCGCGGGCCTTCGCGGCGACGGCCCGGACCGAGGAGCAGCTGGCGTACCTGTCGGCGCTGCTCGACGGCTCGGAGCGGGTCGAGGGCCTGGTCGTGGACACCGAGCTGCGGTGGGCGTTCCTGGAGCGCCTGGTGGCGACGGGCGTGGCCGGCGAGGACGCCATCGCGGCCGAGCTGGAGCGGGACGCCACGGCGGCGGGCGAGCGGCACGCGGCCACCGCCCGGGCGGCGCGCCCGACGGCGGAGGCCAAGGCCGAGGCATGGGCCTCGGTCGTGGCCTCCGGGGACCTGCCGAACGCGGTGCAGGAGGCGGTGATCGGCGGCTTCGTCCAGATGGACCAGCGCGAGCTGCTGGCCCCGTACACCGAGAAGTACTTCGCCGTGGTCAAGGAGGTCTGGGACACCCGGAGCCACGAGATCGCGCAGCAGATCGCCGTGGGGCTGTACCCGTCCCTCCAGGTCTCGCGCGAGACGCTGGACGCGACGGACGCCTGGCTGGCCTCGGCCGAGCCGAACGCGGCTCTGCGCCGGCTGGTCTCCGAGGCGCGCTCGGGTGTCGAGCGTGCGCTCAAGGCCCAGGCCGCGGACGCGTCGGCCGCGTCCTGAGCCCGTGTGCCCCGGCCCGCCCCCGGCGGCCGGGGCACACCCCTGTCCGGGCACGGCCCGCCCCGGACGACACGGCGCCCGGCGTCCCGGTGCCCGGGCGACGGACCCGGCGCCCGGCCGTCACGGTGCCTTCGCGGAGGGGGCGGCGGTGCGCTGGTTCGCCGCGTCCCGGAGGGCCGCCAGGACGGGGGCCAGCGCCGGGGCCGACTCGGCGCCGCTGCGGGTGGCGGCGATGACGTGCCGGGCCGGCCGGTCGTCGGCCAGGACGCGGACGGCGATGCCGGAGGCCCGTTCCGTCACCATGCGCGGTACGAGGGCCACCCCCATGCCCGCCCCGACCATGGCCAGGATCGCGCTCCAGCCGGACGCCGAGTGCGCCTGCTCCGGCACGAACCCGGCGGCCTCGCACGCGGAGCGGGTGATCTCCGACCAGGGGCCGCTGCCGCCGTAGATCCACCGGTCCCCCGACAGGTCGGCCAGCCGCAAGTCCGGGGCGGCGGCGAGGGGATGGTCGGGCGGGAGCGCCACGTCCAGCGGGTCCTCCAGCAGCGTGACCCGGGTGAAGCGGGGGTCGCGGGCGGTCGGGGCGTGGGCCGCGAGGGAGAGGGCGAGGTCGACGGCCCCGGCGGAGAGCAGCTCGTAGGACTCGGCGGCCTCGGTCTCCCGCACCCGTACCTCCACCCCCGGCCGCGTCCGTCGCAGGGCGGCGACGGCGGGTACCACCAGGGCGGGCACGGCGGTGGAGAAGGCGCCGATCCGCACCTCGCCGACCTCCCCGGACAGGTACCCGGCCAGTTCGGCGTCGGCCCGTTCCAGTTGGGCGAAGACGGCCTCGGCATGCCGCAGGACCAGGTGGGCGGCGTCCGTGAGCCGTACCCGCCGGCCCTGGGCCTCCAGCAGCGGCACCCCCAGTTGCCGGCCCAGGTTGGTCAGCTGCTGCGAGACGGCCGAGGGCGTCATGTGCAGGGCCCCGGCCGTCGCGGTCACGGTTCCCCGGTCGGCCAGGGTCCGCAGGATGCGCAGCTTCTTGATGTCCCACTCGGTCATGGGCCCGAACCTACCGGCGGGCACTCCCCAGCCCCACGCCCAGGAGGATCAGCGCCATGCACAACAGCTGCGCCGGGCCGGTCCGCTCGCCCAGCAGCAGCAGGCCGAGGCCGGCGACGCAGACCGGCTGGAGGTAGTAGACGATGCCGGCGCGGGCGGCGCCGATGAGGGAGATGGCCTTGTTCCAGGCGAAGAAGGCGACGGCGGAGGACATCACGCCGACGTAGAGCAGCATGCCGCCGGTGCCGGGGGTGAGCCGGAAGCCGCCCTGGACGGTGACGGAGACGGCGTAGGCGGGCGCCAGCATCAGGGCGCCGAGCACGAAGGTGGTGAGTAGGAAGGCCAGGCCGCCCAGCTCGGCGGGCTTGCGCTTGAGCAGTGCGCTGTAGCTGGCGAAGGAGAGGGCGG
This sequence comes from Streptomyces sp. A1136, assembly GCF_004795055.1. Lineage (GTDB taxonomy): Bacteria > Actinomycetota > Actinomycetes > Streptomycetales > Streptomycetaceae > Streptomyces. The sequence continues at coordinate 5,215 of NZ_SSBJ01000059.1, read as the reverse complement.
CGGCGAACATCCACAGGTCGCCGGCGGTGAAGTCGAAGCCGAGCGAGCCGTCCCCGACCAGGAGCAGTACCCCGAAGGCGGCGAGCAGCATCCCGAGGACGCGGCGGACGCCGAGCCGTTCGCCGCCGAGGCGGGCGTAGAGGGCCATGACGACCGGCGAGGCCGCCATGATCATGCCCATGTTGGAGGCCGATGTGGTCAGGCCGGCCTGGTGCACGAGGGTGTTGTAGAGGGTGACGCCGAAGAGGGTGGCGAGGGCGATGTAGCGCAGGTGGCGCCGGATCAGGGCCCGCTGCCGCCACGCCTGGCGGGCGGCGAGGGGGGCGACGGCGACGGACGCGATGACCCAGCGCCAGAAGACGGCTTGGACGGGCGGCACGGTCTCGGCCATTCCCCGGGTGGCGACGAAGCTGCCGGACCAGACGACCGTCGCGACCAGGGCCAGGAGGACACCGAGTCCGGCGGCGCCCTTCTTCCCCGGCCCGGTGGGCCGCCGGGCGCCGGCGGGCTGCTCGGGGTGCGAAGCGGTCGGTGTGCGGTCCAGGACGGCCACGGGGCGTCTCTCCCTCGGGATTCGGTGGACGGTTCGTGAGGCTACGGTCGCACCGGCCCAGCCGTCAGGTCCATCGAAATGTTTCGATCGGTCTTTTCAGCAGAAGTGAACGGTTCGGGAGCGCCGGCCGTGCGGGTGGCGGCTCGGGCGGCGAACAGCTGGCCAGCCACGGTGGCCCCGAACGCGATCGCCATGCCGACGAGCTGGACCGGGGAGAGCGCCTGCCCGAGGACGGACCAGCCGATGACGGCCGCGGTGAGCGGGGAGAGCGGGCCGAGCAGGGTGACGGAGGTGGCGGAGAGCTTGCCGATGCCGCGGAACCAGAGCCAGTAGGCGGTGCCGGTGTTGATGAGCATCATGTAGCCGTAGCCGAGGAAGGCCTTGCCGTCGAGCGCGGGCGGGGCGCCTTCGACGAGGGCGGCGATCGGGATGATGATCAGTCCGCCGGCGGTGAGCTGCCATCCGGTCATGGCCAGCGGCCCCACGCCGTCCGGGCGGCCCCACCGCTTGGTCATCACGGTGCCCGCGCCCATGGAGGCGGAGGAGACCACACCGGCGATGATGCCGACGAGGTCGAGCCGGGCGGCGGCCGTGAGGACCACCATGCTGACGCCCAACGCGCCGGCGACCGCGGCCAGTACGGTGCGCAGGCTCGCCCGCTCGCCCAGGACCAGGGCGGCGAGCCCGACCACGAACAGGGGGCCGGCGCTGCCGAGGACGGCGGCGACCCCGCCGGGCAGCCGGTAGGCGGCGAGGAAGAGGAGCGGGAAGAAGGCTCCGATGTTGAGGGCCCCCAGGACGGCGGACTTCCACCACCACTCGCCCTTGGGCAGCCGGCGGGACAGGGCGGTGAGCAGCAGCCCGGCCGGCAACGCCCGCATGACGCCGGTGAACAACGGCCGGTCGGGTGGCAGCAGTTCGGTGGCGACGGCGTAGGTGGACCCCCAGGAGACGGGGGCCAGGGCGGTCAGGGCGACGGTGGTGAGGCGGTTCACGGCGACTCCTCGGGACGGTCGGTGATGAGGGGTGGCGGCCCCGCAACCTCATCTAGGTTGCTTGTAAGTAGCTTACCGCTAAGCTACTTCTCGTCAAGCGACTTTTGGTGATCCAACAAGTGGAGGCCGGATACTGTGCTCATGACCGAGGCCAACAAGGACGCCGTCGACGCGATCACCGACCAGTGGTACGCGGTGCGACCCGACCTGGACACCGTCCCGATGGCCGTCTTCGGCCGTATCAACCGCATCGCCCGGGCCGTCAGCGAAGAGATGGAACGGACCTACAACCGCTACGGGGTCTCCCTCGGCGAGTTCGACGTGGTGGCCACGCTCCGCCGCTCCGGAGCCCCCTACACCCTTTCGCCGCGCCAACTCTCGGCCACGCTGATGCTCACCAGCGGCGGCATGACGGGACGGCTGGACAAGCTGGAGAAGGCCGGGCTGCTCTGCCGCAACCCCGACCCGAACGACCGGCGCGGGCTCCAGGTGACGATCACCGAGCGCGGTCTCAAGCTCATCGACGAGGCAGTCGCCGCGGGCCTGGAGGTACAGCGCGCCGCGCTCGCGGGGCTGGACGGCGAGGAAGTGGCGGCGCTCAGCGGGCTGCTGCGCAAGCTCATGGCCGGCGCCCCCTGAGTCCGCCGCCGGCGCCGGGCACGACGGGGCGCCGGGGGTCCTGTGCGCACCGACTCGTGTCGGTGTACGGACCCCCGGCGCCCCGGGAGTTCTATGGGACCGCCCCCGCGGGGGCGGTCGGATCAGTCGACCTCAAGCGGCCCGATCAGACGGTCGGACGCTGCTTGCGCGACTTGTCGGTGACGATCACCAGGCCGGCGATGATCAGGAACAGGGCGATCGGCAGGGCCACGTACAGCCCGATGGTCTCGCCGATGCTCAGGCCCGGGCCCGGGTCGTCGCCGTCGTCGCGGATCGCCGCGAGGGCGGGAGACGTCATCAGCAGCATCATCAGCGTCGTTCCGGCCGTGACGGCGCCGGCGCGCAGAGCGTTCTTCTTGTCCACGGTGCAAACGTAGCGAACACCTAAAGGGGGCGCGCGCCCGGGGGTGCCGTACGGGTGCGCGCGCCCTCCCGCACGGCGCTCAGCAGGGCGTTCGCGCGGGGTGAGGCCATCAACGCCTCCAGGGTCACCGGCCGGCCCGCCGCGTCCGCGACGGGAAGCCGCCAGTTGGGGTACTGGTCCCAGGTGCCCGGCAGGTTCTGCGGCCTGCGGTCCCCCACCGCGTCGGGCAGCCACACGCCCACCAGCCGGGCGGGCGTGCGCAGCAGGAAGGCGTACAGGCCCCGTACGGCGGCCTCCTCGCCCTTCGCCTCCAGACCCAGCCGGTCGAGCACGGCCAGCCACTCCGCGGTGTCGGCGGCGTCCTCGTCCCGCTCCGTGTCCACCGGCCGGGTCAGCAGCCCCAGCCGGTCCCGCAGTTCGACGTGGCTGCCGGCCAGCTTGGCGGCGGTGGGCGGCAGGTCGTGGGTGGTGACCGTGGCCAGGCAGTCCGCCCTCCACTGCGCCGGTTCCAGCGGTTGTCCCCCACCCTGCCAGTCGCGCTCGAACCACAGCACGGACGTACCGAGCACCCCGCGCCGGGCGAGCGCCCGGCGCACGCCGTGCTCGACCGTGCCGAGGTCCTCGCCGATGACCAGGGCCCCGGCCCGGTGGGCCTCCAGCACCAGCACGGCCAGCATCGCCTCCCCGTCGTAGGAGACGTACGTCCCCTCGGCGGGCGGGGTGTCCCGCGGGATCCACCAGAGCCGGAACAGGCCCATCACGTGGTCGATGCGCAGCGCGCCCGCGTACCGGAACACCCCGCGCAGCAGGGCCCGGAAGGGGGCGTAGCCACGGGCGGCGAGCACGTCCGGGCGCCAGGGGGGCAGACCCCAGTCCTGGCCGCGCGCGTTGAAGGCGTCCGGCGGGGCGCCCACCGTGGCCGCCGCGGCGTGCGTGTCCGGCGCGGCCCAGACGTCCGCGCCCTGCGGGTGCACGCCGACGGCCAGGTCGTGCACCAGGCCGACCGTCATGCCGGCGTCCTTGGCCGCGCGCTGGGCGGCGGTCAGCTGAGCGTCGGTCAGCCAGACCAGCCAGCAGTGGAACTCGGCGGCCCGGGCCGTCTCCGGCGCGTCGGCGGCGCCCCGCGGCCAGGTCGCGGGCTCCGTCCCGTACCGCTCGGTCAGCGCGAACCAGGTGGCGTGCCGCTCCAGCTCGGCGCCGCACGCCTCCCGGAACGCGCGGAACGACGCGTCGCGGGCGGGTTCGCGCGCCACCGCGTACAGCAGTTCCAGGGCGGCGCGCTTGAGCGCCCACACCGCGTCCCGGTCGATGAGGGCGCCCTTCTCCAGGACCGCGCGGCGCAGCTCGCCGGCCCGGGCGGCCAGGTCCGCCAACGCCTCCCGGTCGGGGCAGAGGGCGTACTCGGGGACGTCCTCGACGCGCAGGTAGACCGGGTCGGGGAAGCGGCGGGAGGACGGCCGGTAGGGGGAGGGGTCGGTCGGGTTGCCGGGGACGGCCGCGTGCAGCGGGTTGACCTGGAGGAACCCGGCGCCGTGCGTGCGGCCCGCCCAGTCGGCGAGGTCCGCCAGGTCCCGGAGGTCGCCCATGCCCCAAGAGCGTTCGGAGAGCAGGGAGTACAGCTGGACGAGCAGGCCGTGGGTGCGCTCGGGCGCGGCGGGGGCCCGGTCGGGGGCCAGGATCAGGGTCGCGGTGGCGGTGCGGCCGTCGGCGGTCCGGGCCGTCAGGCGGTGTACGCCCGGCGGCAGTCCGGGCCCCCAGGGCAGCTCCCCGCCCTCTTCCAGGGCGACGCGCAGACCGGTGCCGGGCGGCAGGCCGTCCAGCGCTTCCGGGGCCGCGCCCGCCCAACTGACGAGGACGGGCGGCAGCAGCCGGTCCGCCGAGGCCCGCTCCGCCTCCGCCAGCGCGCCCCGCACGGCCTCCGGGTCCCCGGCGGACACCCCCAACCGGTCGAGCACGGCGACGACGGTGGCCTGCGGGACCCGCAGGTCGACGTCCTCGGCGGGCTGGTAGGAGGTGGCGACGCCGTGCAGGGCCGCGAGCCGGTCGAGGTCGTCCATGTGAGTCCCTGTCTGATCGCTGGGTCGGGGTCAGTCGCCCGCGCGGGTGGGCACGGTGGGCTCGCTCGTCAGCGCCGTCTCGTGGGTGAGCGGCGGTTCGCTGGTCAGTGGTGCGTACGCGGCGCAGGCGAGCGGGGGTTCGCAGGTGAGTGGGGTGCCCGGCACGTCCGCCGGGCCGCTCTGGGCACCGAGGTGGCGGAGGGGCGCGCGGGACGTCGAGGCGTGGACGGTGGGGGTGCCGACGGGTCGGGCTTTCATGGAAGCACTCCTTCGCGCGGGTTCGTGGGACCGATGTAACACGCCCGGCGAACACCGCAGCACTACCCCGTGGGGCGCCCGGCATTCCTGGCGTATCCCCGCAAGATCACCCGCATGCGGTGACGCCCGCCCCCGGGGCGGTGGGTCCGGTGACCGCGTACGGGCGGGGGGTGACTCGGCGCGCGGGGTCCGTGCAGCTCAGCGGCGGGAAACCGGTCGCCCCGGCGGCGGTCGCCCGGCGTCGGGCACCGCCGGGGGCCCGACCGGCGACCGCCGCCGGGTTCTACGACCAGTCACACCTCACCCGACACTTCAAACGCGTCGTGGG
>NZ_SSBJ01000058.1 GCF_004795055.1 Streptomyces sp. A1136 | reverse complement strand
CACGGTGACGCTGCAGAAGCCGCTGGGCGACCGCAAGGTGGTCGACGCGACGTCGGGCAAGCCGCTCCCCCGCCAGTAGAGATCCGGTGGACCTCCGGTGGACCTTGCCCGGAGTACGACGAGGGCCCGGACGGCATTCGCCGTCCGGGCCCTCGTCACAGGCGTCGTGGGCCTCGTGGAGGCCGCGGGCCTAGCTGAACGAGTCGCCGCAGGCGCAGGAGCCGGTGGCGTTCGGGTTGTCGATCGTGAAGCCCTGCTTCTCGATGGTGTCGACGAAGTCGATGGAGGCACCGTGCAGGTACGGGGAGCTCATGCGGTCGGTGACGACCTTGACCCCGTCGAAGTCCTTGACGACGTCGCCGTCGAGGGAGCGCTCGTCGAAGAAGAGCTGGTAGCGCAGGCCGGAGCAGCCGCCGGGCTGGACGGCGACGCGCAGCGCCAGGTCATCGCGGCCTTCCTGCTCCAGCAGGGTCCTGACCTTCTCGGCGGCGGCGTCGGACAGGAGGATGCCGTCGCTCACAGTGGTCTTTTCGTCCTGTACGGACATCTGCATTCACTCCCGAAGTGGGCGGCTCCCCGCCGGAGGCTGGGGATACGTCGGACTCTTGCCGTCGGTGGCAACCAGCGCGACCGCGGATTCATTCCGGGGTCCCGCACCTTGTTCCAGATATTCATGCTCGCACACCGGGGCCGGCGCGCGGACATGACGGACGTGGAACGTGCGGAACGGGCGAATTCGTCACATCGACACTATCGGCATCGTCAAACTGACGTGAAGCGGCTATGATAGATAGCGTCAAATAGACGAGAAGTCGCTCCGAACGTCTTCAGAAGTCCCTTGTCGCAGAACAGAAAGGGTGCGTGTCGTGACCACCGCCCAGCCTATGGACACCCAGCCCCTGGACGTCCAGCCGACGCCGCTCGCCCTGCTGTTGCTCGGCCGCGAAGCCGACCCCAAGAGCGAGCGCGGGGTCGAGTGCCCCGGCGACCTGCCCTCGCCGTCGGACCCGGACCTGGTGGCGCGCGCCCGCGCGGCCAAGGAGAAGCTCGGGGACAAGGTCTTCATCCTCGGCCACCACTACCAGCGCGACGAGGTCATCGAGTTCGCGGACGTGACCGGTGACTCGTTCAAGCTGGCCCGCGACGCGGCCGCCAAGCCGGAGGCCGAGTACATCGTCTTCTGCGGCGTGCACTTCATGGCCGAGTCCGCCGACATCCTCACGACGGACGACCAGAAGGTCGTCCTGCCCGACCTCGCGGCGGGCTGCTCGATGGCCGACATGGCCACCGCCGAGCAGGTCGCGGAGTGCTGGGACGTGCTGACCGAGGCCGGGATCGCCGGCAACACGGTGCCCGTCTCCTACATGAACTCCTCCGCCGACATCAAGGCCTTCACCGGCAAGCACGGCGGCACCATCTGCACCTCGTCCAACGCCAAGAAGGCCCTGGAGTGGGCCTTCGAGCAGGGGGGGCCCGGGGAAACCAAGGTGCTGTTCCTGCCGGACCAGCACCTGGGCCGCAACACGGCCGTGCGCGACATGGGCATGTCCCTGGACGACTGCGTGCTCTACAACCCGCACAAGCCGAACGGCGGCCTGACCGTCGAGCAGCTGCGGAACGCCAAGATGATCCTGTGGCGCGGGCACTGCTCGGTGCACGGCCGCTTCTCGGTCGACTCCGTCAACGACGTCCGCGCCCGCATTCCCGGCGTGAACGTGCTCGTGCACCCCGAGTGCAAGCACGAGGTCGTGGCGGCCGCCGACTACGTGGGCTCGACGGAGTACATCATCAAGACGCTGGAGGCGGCCCCGGCCGGCTCCAAGTGGGCCATCGGCACCGAGCTGAACCTGGTCCAGCGCCTGGCGAATCGATTCGCCGCCGAGGACAAGGAAGTCGTCTTCCTCGACAAGACGGTCTGCTTCTGCTCGACCATGAACCGCATCGACCTCCCCCACCTGGTGTGGGCCCTGGAGTCCCTGGCCGAGGGCAACCTCGTCAACCGGATCCAGGTCGACAAGGAGACGGAGAGCTTCGCGAAGCTCGCCCTGGAGCGGATGCTGGCGCTGCCGTAGCCGCGCCACCCGGCCCCCGCATGCCCGAAGGGGCGCCTCCCGGCCCGGGAGGCGCCCCTTCGGCGTGTAGGCGGTACTCCGCTCACACCCGCGCCGGGGTCTCCCCCCGGCTCGGGGCCGGGACCACCGTCAGACGCGCCCGCTTCTTGGCGCGGCGCCGTTCCTTGAACAGCTCGACCATCGTGTAGAGGGTCGGCACCAGCAGCAGGGTCAGCAGCGTCGAGCTGATCAGGCCGCCGATCACCACCACCGCGAGCGGCTGCGAGATGAAACCGCCCTCGCCGGTGACGCCGAGCGCCATCGGGAGCAGCGCGAAGATCGTCGCGAGCGCGGTCATCAGGATGGGCCGCAGGCGGTGCCGGCCGCCCTCGATGACGGCCTCCACGACGCCCAGGCCCTGGCGGCGGTACTGGTTGACCAGGTCGATCAGGACGATCGCGTTGGTGACCACGATGCCGATGAGCATCAGCATGCCGATCATCGCCGGGACGCCCATGGGGGTGCCGGTGACGATCAACAGGCCGAGGGCGCCGGTCGCCGCGAAGGGCACGGAGACCAGCAGGATCAGCGGCTGGACCAGCGAGCGGAAGGTCGCGACCAGCAGCATGAAGACGATCGCGACGGCCGCGAGCATCGCCAGGCCCAGGGAGCCGAAGGCGTCGCTCTGGTCCTGGGAGACACCTCCGATGGAGGCGGTGGCGCCGGCGGGCAGGTCCAGCGCCTTGATCCTGCTCTGGAGGGCGCTGCTGACGGCGCCGGTGTTGTCGCCGATCGGCCGGGCGGTGATGGTGGCGGCGCGGGCGCCGTCGATCCGGGTCATCGCGACGGGGCCGGGGACCGTCTTCACGTCGGCGATGTCGCCGAGCCTGGCCGTCGGCCCGACCGGGAGCGCCTGCAGCTCGGCCAGGGTGGTGGCGGGCTTGGCGGACGTGACGACGATGTCCCGCTCGGTGTCGTCCAGTACGGCCTTGCCGGCCGGGGTGCCGCGTACGGCCTGGGCGACGAGCGCGCCGAGGGCGGCCTGGTCCAGGCCCGCCTCGGCGGTCTTCGGGGTGGCGGTGACCGAGATGCGGGGCACGGACTGGGAGAGGTCGCTCTGGACGTCGGTGACGTCCTTCAGCTTGGCCACCTCGGCCTGGACCTGACCCGCGGCCTTGGCGAGCACGCCGGCGTCACCGGCCTTGACGACCACGCTCAGGTTGGAACTGCCGAAGCCGCCGCCCGCCACGATGCGGGTTTCGCCGACGCCGTCGAGCTTGCCCAGCTCGCTCTCGATGCGCCCCTTGACGGAGCCGGCGTCACCGGAGTTCTCCAAGGTGACCTGGTAAGAAGCCTGGTTGGTGCCGGTGCCGCCGCCGAACGCCGCCATGAAGCCGGAGGAGCCCACGGTGACCTGGTAGTCCTTGACCCCGTCGACCGAGGCGAGGACCCGCTCGACCTTGTGGCTCGCCTCGTCTGCGGCGGCCAGGGAGGTACCCGGGGCCAGCGACTGCTTGACCGTCAGCGTGTCCTGCTCGCCCTGGTCGAAGAAGTTCGTCTTCAGCAGCGGGGTCATGGCGAAGGTGGCGACGAGGACCACCGCCGCGAGGGCGACGCTGGTCAGCCTGCGGCGGGTGGCGAAGCCCAGGACGCGGACGTAGAAGCGCTGGAGCCGGCCGCGCGCCTCCTTCTCCTCCGCGTCGCGCCGCGCCTTGGCCGCGTCCTTCGCGGCCTCCTCCGCCACGCCCTTGGGGGCGCGCAGGAACCAGTACGACAGGACGGGCACGACGGTCAGGGAGACGATCAGCGACGCCAGCAGGGCGGCGGTGACCGTCAGCGAGAAGGAACTGAACAGCTGCCCGATCATGCCGCCGACGAGACCGATCGGCAGGAAGACGGCGACGGTGGTGAGGGTGGAGGAGGTGACCGCCCCGGCCACTTCCTTGACCGCGGTGATGATGGCGGCCTCGCGCTCCTCGCCGTAGCCGAGGTGGCGCTTGATGTTCTCCAGGACCACGATCGAGTCGTCGACGACCCGGCCGATGGCGATGGTGAGCGCGCCGAGCGTCAGCATGTTCAGCGACAGGTCCCGGGTCCACAGGACGATCAGCGCGAGGACGACGGACAGCGGGATGGAGACCGCGGTGACCAGCGTCGAGCGCAGCGAGGCGAGGAAGACCAGGATCACGAGCACCGCGAAGACCAGGCCGAGCGCGCCCTCGGTGGTCAGGCCCGAGACGGACTTGGCGACGGCCGGACCCTGGTCCATGATCACGGTCAGGTCGGCGCCGGAGCCGAGGGTGGAACGCAGCCCGGGCAGCTTCTCCTTGACCGCGTCGGAGATCGCGACGGCGCTGCCGTCCTTGTCCATGGTCAAGGTGACGGAGAGGCTGGGCTTGCCGTTGGTGCGGGTCAGCGAGACGGCCTTGGCGGGCTCCTGCCTGACCGAGGCCACGTCCGCGAGGCGCACGGCCGGCTTGCCGGGCCCGGCGCTCAGCCGCAGGTCCTCCAGTTGGGCGAGGGAGGTGTAGCCGGCGCCGACCCGGACGGTGCGGTTCTTGCCCTCCTCGTCGAAGGAACCGGCGGGGACGGTCGCGCCGCCCGCCTGGAGGCCCTTGGCGACGGCGCCGCCGTCGAGACCGGCGGCCGCCAGCCTCGCGGGGTCCGGGGTGACACTGACCTGGAGCTTCTGGACGCCGTCGACGGTGACCCGGCCGACGCCGGGGATGTCGGAGAGGACGGGGACGACGGAGCCGTCCAACTGGTCGGCGAGGGCCTGCTGGTCCTTGCCGGAGGTGGCGGCGAGGACCACGGTGGGCATGTCGTCGGTGGAGCCCGCCACCACCTGCGGGTCGACGCCGGCGGGCATCCGGACGCGGGCCCGGTTTACGGCCTGCTGGACGTCGGCGACGAGCTGCTTGGTGCCGCTGTCGCCGTAGTCGAACCGCGCCATGATCAGGGCGTTGCCCTCACTGGCGGTCGAGGTGACGCCGGTGATGCCGTCGACACCCTTGAGGGTGGCCTCGATCGCCTCGATGACCTGCTTCTCCACCACGTCGGGCGAGGCACCCTCGTACGGTGCGAGCACGGACACCATCGGAAGTTCGATGGAGGGCAGCAGTTGCTGCTTGAGCTGCGGGATGGCAATGGCGCCGAAGAAGAGCGCGACGATCGACACGAGGCCGATCAGTGCTCTTTGGGCCAGGCTGAAGCGGGACAGCCACGACATGGTTGGGGATCTCTCTGCAGGTTCCGACGCGAGCCCCTCAGCTTCGCCCGCGTCCCGGTGGCGCCGCGTCGCTCCCAGGTGCCGTCCTCACACCCCGCATACCGCGCCCGCAGTACGCCGCCCTACCGCGCGGCCGGTCCGCCCGCTCAGTCCGCGCGGGGCCGGACCAGGCCCGATTCGTAGGCGATGACGACCAGTTGGGCCCGGTCGCGGGCGCCTAGCTTGGCCATGGCCCGGTTGACGTGGGTCTTGACCGTGAGCGGGCTGACCTCCAGGCGGGCGGCGATGCCGTCGTTGGGGAGGCCCGCCGCGACGAGTACGAGGACCTCGCGCTCGCGACCGGTCAGGGCGGCGAGCCGTTCGGCGTGCGCGGAGCCGGGGGCGGGGGCGTCGGTGTGGGCGCCCTGGGCCAGGAAGGTGGCGATCAGCCCCTTGGTGGCGGCCGGGGAGAGCAGCGCCTCGCCGGCGGCGGCGACACGGATGGCGTTGAGCAGTTCCTCGGGCTCGGCGCCCTTGCCGAGGAAGCCGGAGGCACCGGCGCGCAGCGCCTGCACCACGTACTCGTCGACCTCGAAAGTGGTCAGCATGACGACGCGGACGGCGGCGAGCGCCGGGTCCGCGGTGATCATGCGGGTGCCGGCGAGGCCGTCGGTGCCCGGCATGCGGATGTCCATGAGGACGACGTCCGCCCGGTGGTCGCGGGCCAGGGCGTAGGCCTGGGCGCCGTCCGAGGCCTCGCCCACGACGTGCATGTCGGGCTCGGAGTCGACGAGCACCCTGAACGCGCTGCGCAGCAGCGCCTGGTCGTCGGCGAGCAGCACCCTGATGGGCGTCGGCGTCTCTTCCACGCCCCGAGCGTACGGGGCCCTCCCCTCAGCCGAGGGCGAGGGTCAGCAGCGCCACGGTGGCCGCGGCCTCGGACAGGGCTCCGAAGACGTCCCCCGTGATCCCGTCGAAGCGGTGCACGCAGCGGCGCAGCAGGAGTTCGGCGGCGCCCAGGGCGAGGAGCACCGCCGCGGCGTGCTGCGCGGCGGCGGGCAGGCCCAGCGGGAGGGCCGCGACGGCGACCGCCGGCACGACGAGGGCGGCGACGGCCGCGGCCGAGCGGCGCGGCACCACGCCCGCGACGGCCGCGCCCAGGCCCCCGGGACGCGCCGCCGGGACGCCCTCGCGGGAGGCGAGGGTCATGGCGAGCCGCGCGGTGACGGCGGCGGTCAGGGCGGCGAGGGCGCCCCGGACCGGGCCGTCCGCGTACGCGTCGGCCAGGGCGGCCACCTGCCCGAGCAGCACGAGGAGCAGGGTGATCACGCCGAAGGGGCCGATGTCGGACTGCTTCATGATCCGCAGCGCCTCCTCGGCCGGCTTGGCGCTGCCCAGCCCGTCGGCGGTGTCGGCCAGCCCGTCCAGGTGCAGTCCCCGGGTCAACGCGGCCGGGACGGCGACGGTGACGACCGCCGCCAACAGCGGGCCGCCCCCGAGGAACAGCAGCAGCGCCCCGGCCGTCGCCGCGAACGCCCCTACGGCGAGGCCCGCGAGCGGGGCGCACAGCATCCCGGTCCGGGCGGCCGGCCGGTCCCAGCGGGTGACCCGGGCGGGCAGCACGGTGAGCGTGCCGAACGCGAAACGGATGCCGTCGCCCAGCCGGGCGCGCTCCCCGGGCGGGGCGGTCGAAGGATCTTCGTACGAATCTGTCATCGGCGCGAACGCTACCCGCTCACGGCGACCGGTAAATTGCCGCATACCTGCTAAACCGGGAGCACCTGTCGGATCGGGAGCACCTGCTCGGTCGCGAACGGGCGGGAGAAAGGGGTCGGCGGCATGGGTCACTGGTGGTATCGGAACATCGTCGAACCGGGGAAGCTGCCGCTGCTGCTCGCCCTGCTGTCCTTCGTACTGTCGTTCCTGGTCACCCGGGTGATCACCCGGCTGATCCGGGCGGGCAAGGGGCCGTTTCGCAACGTCTCACCGGGCGGCCTGCACATCCACCACGTGGTGCCCGGGGTGGTCCTCGTGATCATCGGCGGGTTCGGGGCGATCGCCAGCGGCCAGGGCGGCTTCGGCGCGCTGGTCTCGGCCGTGCTCTTCGGGCTGGGCGCCGGTCTGGTGCTGGACGAGTTCGCGCTGATCCTGCACCTCGACGACGTCTACTGGAGCGAACAGGGCCGCAAGAGCGTCGAGATCGTGGTCCTGACCGCCGCCCTGGTGGCGCTGGTACTGGGCGGGTTCCTGCCCTTCGGGGTCAACGACCTCAGCGCCGGGGAGCGGCAGAGCCGCGGCCTGGTCGTCCTGAACATGGCCGGGAACTTCGTCCTGGCGCTGGTCGCGCTGTGGAAGGGCAAGCCGCGCACCGCGCTGTTCGGGATCGTCGTGCCCTTCGTGGCCCTGATCGGCGCGATCCGGCTGGCCCGGCCCGGTTCGCCGTACGCGAAGCGGTTCTACGCCCGGCGCCCGCGGGCCCGCGCCCGGGCCGGGCTGCGCGCCTTCCACCACGACCGGCGCTGGGCCGCGCCGCGCCGCAAGTTCGAGAACTTCATCGGCGGCACCCCGGACCCGGAGCGGATCTCCATGCGGAAGGGCCCGCCGCGTTGAGCGGCGAGCCCTCCTCGCGTGCGGCCGGGGGCCTCAGCCCGGGATCAGACCGTTGTCGCTGAGCATCTCCCGGACCTCGTCCAGCGTCGCGTCCGGGGCGGGCAGGATGAGTTCCGACGGCTCCAGCGCGTCGTCCGGCAGCGGCTCGCCGAGCCGCCGGACCGCTTCGAGCAGGGCGCCGAGCGTGGCGCGGAAGCCCTGCTCGTCTCCGGACTCCATCTCCGCGAGGAGGTCGTCGTCCAACTTGTTGAGCTCGGCGAAGTGACCGTCGGCCAGCTTCACCTGGCCTTCCCCCATGATGCGGACAATCATGACGGGCCCCGTCCTACTGCTTGTCGAACCGGTGCTGGGTCTGCGACGGCCGGCCGGTGCCCGGGGCGCCGCCCTCGATGGCCTGCTGCTGGTCGGACGGGCCGCCCGCCAGCTCGGCCTTCATCCGCTGGAGTTCCAGTTCCACGTCGGTGCCGCCGGAGAGGCGGTCCAGCTCGGCCTGGATGTCGTCCTTGGAGCCGAGGCCACTCTGGTCGTCGAGGGCGCCGGAGGCGAGCAGCTCGTCGATCGCGCCGGCCCTGGCCTGGAGCTGGGCGGTCTTGTCCTCGGCGCGCTGGATGGCGAGGCCGACGTCGCTCATCTCCTCCGAGATGCCGGAGAAGGACTCGGCGATCCGGGTCTGCGCCTGCGCGGCGGTGTAGGTGGCCTTGATGGTCTCCTTCTTCGTCCGGAAGGCGTCCACCTTGGCCTGGAGGCGCTGGGAGGCGAGCGTCAGCTTCTCCTCCTCGCCCTGGAGGGTCTGGTGCTGCACCTCCAGGTCACTGACCTGCTGCTGGAGGGAGGCGCGGCGGGCGAGCGCCTCGCGCGCCAAGTCCTCGCGGCCGAGGGCGAGCGCCTTGCGGCCCTGGTCCTCCAGCTTGGCGGACTGGCCCTGGAGCTGGTTCAGCTGCAGCTCCAGGCGCTTGCGGGAGGTCGCCACGTCTGCGACGCCCCGGCGCACCTTCTGCAGCAGTTCCAGCTGCTTCTGGTAGGAGTAGTCGAGGGTTTCGCGCGGGTCCTCGGCCCGGTCAAGGGCCTTGTTCGCCTTCGCGCGGAAGATCATCCCCATACGCTTCATGACACCGCTCATGGGCTTCGCGCGCCCCCTTCTAGACGGACTTCGCTCCAGGTCACAGCCATGGCGGTGCCCGGTCTCCCGGGACGGCCGCCGGCAGGACCCACAGTACGGGCCCTGTCTCTATTACCGCACTGTTCCGGTGCGGATGCGCTCCTCCTCCAGGACGACTGCCCCCCGCGCCGCGTCAGGCGTGAGGAGTAGGTGATCCCAGGAGACGACCGGGACACGGGTGGCTCCCGTGCGCCCCCGGGACGTCCGCGCGGGAGGTGCGCCCGCCGTAAGAACCGTGCACAGGGAAGACGCCCGCCGTTGCCGGATCGTTCCCCGCCGAGGTGGGGCGGGCGCTCACGAGCACGTACGCTTGGGTTTTGTGTTTGGTAGCCGTTCCTCCAAGGAAGACAAGGACGCCGCCACCGAGAAGGTGGGCGCCGGCCTTTCGCAGCCCCGTCACCCCCAGGCCCCGAAGGGCCGCCCGACGCCGAAGCGTGCTGTGGCCCAGTCGCAGCGCAAGGCAGTGGTGGCCTCGACCGGCAACCGCAAGGAGGATGCCAAGCGTGCCCGTGAGAATCGCCGCGTAGAGCTGGCCAAGCAGCGCGAGGCGCTCGCCAACGGCGACCAGCGCTACCTGCCCGCCCGCGACAAGGGCCCGGTGCGCAAGTTCGTCCGCGACTACGTGGACTCCCGCTACTCGGTCGCCGAGATGTTCCTGCCGCTCGCGGTGATCATCCTGGTGCTGAGCATGGTCCGGATCCCCTCGATCCAGAACATCGCGCTGCTGCTGTGGCTCGGCGTGATCGTCCTGATCCTCCTGGACTCCGTCGGCCTGTTCATCCGTCTGCGCAAGGCCGTCAACGCGCGCTTCCCGGACGAACCGAAGCGCGGCGCCGTCGCCTACGGCCTGATGCGCACCCTCCAGATGCGCCGCCTGCGCCTCCCGAAGCCGCAGGTCAAGCGCGGGGAACGACCCTGAGCCGAACGACGCCCCGCTCCGGGGCGTCCGGGGAGGGGAACCAGGGATTCGCCGGGGGCGCCCGGCTGTGGCTGGAGGGACTGGGCGGACTGCGCAACGCGGTGCGCCAGGAACTCGTGGGCCGACAGGTCGACGAGCAGATCGTGCACCGCTTCCCCGTCGGGCAGCGGCTGCGCGTGCTCGACGTCGGCATGGGCCAGGGCACCCAGGCGCTGCGCCTGGCCCGCGCCGGCCACATGGTCACCGGCCTGGAGCAGGACCCCGACATGCTCGCGGTTGCGCACGCCGCGCTGGCCGCCGAGCCCGCCGGCATCCAGGAGCGGGTCCGGCTGCTGGAGGGCGACGGCCGCGAGACGGGAGCCCATTTCGGACCAGGCGGCTTCGACGTGGTGCTGTGCCACGGCGTCCTGATGTACGTGCCCGAGGCGGACGCGATGCTCGCCGGGTTGGCCCGCATGCTGGCGCCGGGCGGCTTGCTGTCCCTGCTCGTGCGCAACGGCGACGCCCTGGCGATGCGACCGGGGCTGGAGGGGGACTGGAACGCCGCTCTGGCCGCCTTCGACACCGTCGACTACACCAACCGGCTCGGTCTGGAGGTACGGGCGGACCGGTTGGCCGATCTGACCGCGACCCTGTCCGGGATCGGCGCCCCGCTCCAGGCCTGGTACGGGGTCCGCGTCTTCACCGACGGCACCGAGGCCGGCGAGAGCCTGCCGCGGGAGGCGGAACTGGAGCGGCTGCTGGCCGCCGAGGACCGCGCCGGACGGACCGACCCCTACCGCGGGGTGGCGGCGCTGCTGCACCTGTGCGGCGTACGGGGCTGACGCACCCGACCCGCCCCGTGCCCGCCCGGCGCACCCGGGCCGCGGTACGGGGCCGACGCGGGGCCGACGCCGTCCGACCCGACGCACCGCGGCCGCGGTACGGGGTCTTCGTCCGAGGGCGGTGTGCGGGACCGGCCCGGCACACCGCCGTCGCCCCGCGCGATCAGGCGCTCACGCGTCCAGCGCCTCGCGCAGGCTCATCGTGTACAGCTCGGCGCCGCCGTCGTCGGACAGCTTGACCCGTTCGACCCCGCCCTCCAGCAGTTCCTTCCAGTACTCACCGATCCAGGACTCCGCGTCCCCCTGCGTGGTGAACTCCTCAGGCTCCACCGACGGGTTGGTCTCGCCGCCGTCGGCCGCCTCGAACCGCCACGTCCACGCCATGTCCGCCTCCGTTGCTCGTCCGCCGCTCGTCTGTCGCTCGCGCGCGTACTCCGCCTTGAGTCTGCCCGCAGAGTAGCCGGGCGCGCAGCAGTCCCGACGACGCGGGAGGATCATTGCGTGGAACTCACTCTCCTCGGTACCGGAACACCCGAAGGACTGCCCCGCCCCGGCTGTCCCTGCGCCGGCTGCGCCCTGGCCGTCGGCCCGGCGGCCCGCGCCGCGACCGCCGTCCTCGTGGACGGCGCGCTGCTGCTGGACCTGACCCCGGGGGCGGTCCTGGCCGGCGCCCGCGCGGGACATTCGCTGTCGGGCGTACGGCAGGTCCTGCTCACCCATCCGCACGACGGTCCGGCGGTCGAACTGCCGCCCGGTCTGCCCGCCGCAGGTCGGGTCCCGGACGGCCGGGAGCTGGCCGTGATCAGCGGGCACCGGGTGCGGGCCGTGCCGATGGACGCGCCGGGCACCGGGTACGAGGTCGTCGGCCCGGACGGCGGCCGGCTGCTCTACCTGCCCCCGGGCGGCGCCCCGGCCGGCCTGGGCGCCGCCGCGAGCGGGCAGCTCCCCTACGACGTGGTCCTCGCGGACGTGACGGGCCGCCCGGAGGCGTTGGCGAGGCTGAGGGCGAACGGGGCGGTCGGCCCGGCCACCGACGTGATCGCCGTGCACCTCGACCACGACACCCCGCCCGGCCGGGAGCTGGAGCGCCGGTGCGCGGCCTTCGGCGCGCGGGCGGTGCCGGACGGCACCACGGTGGTGACGGGCGAGTACCGGGCGCTCCCGGAGGTGCCGCGCCGGACGCTGGTGCTGGGCGGTGCCCGGTCGGGGAAGTCGTTCGAGGCCGAGCGGCGGCTGGCGTCGTTCCCGGACGTGGTCTACGTCGCCACCGGCGGTTCCCGGGACGGGGACGCGGAGTGGGCGCAGCGCGTGGGCCTGCACCGGGAACGGCGTCCGGCGAGCTGGCGGACGGTGGAGACGTGTGAGCTGGTGCCGCTGCTGGGGGACGGGGCGGGGCCGCCGCTGCTGGTGGACTGCCTGGCGCTGTGGCTGACGGACGCGATGGACCGGGCGGGGGCCTGGGACGACTCGGTGTGGGCGGCGGGCGGTCTGACCGAGCTGCGCAAGCGGACCGGCGCGCTGGTGGACGCCGTGCGGGCGACGCGTCGACCGGTGGTGTTCGTCAGCAACGAGGTGGGTGCGGGCGTGGTCCCGGCGACGGCCTCCGGGCGGCGCTTCCGCGACGAGCTGGGCCGGCTGAACAACGCGGTGGCGGCCGAGTGCGAGCACGTGCTGCTGGTCGTGGCGGGCCAGGCGTCGGTGTTGAAGCCCTGACCGTGGCACGGCGGCCGCCGATCCCCCGGCGGGAGCCCGGCGCGGCGTGACACGGAGGCCGGATCGGGGGGCTTGGGGAAGGCCTCACCGCCTGTACGCTCTGGCAGATGACCACGCTGAACCTCGACGAGTTCTCCGATCTGATCGAACGCCCCGACGGGGGCGTCCGTCGTGATGCCGAGGACCGCCGCGAACGGCTGGCCGTGCCGCCCGGCGCGCTGGGTCGGCTCGACGAGCTCGGCGAGTGGCTGGCCGCCGCCCAGGGCCGGGTACCGGTCCGGGCGATCGAGCGGCCGCGCGTCGTGCTGTTCGCCGCCGACCACGGGATCGCCGCCGCGGGGGTCTGCGCCAGGCCCGCCGGCTCCGCCCACGAGTTGGTGCGCGCGGTACTGGAGGGGACGAACCCGGTCGCCGTCCTGGCCGGCCGGTTCGGCGCCACGATCCGCGTCGTCGACGCGGGCCTCGACTGCGACCCCGGGTCGCTCCCGGCGGACGTCACCCGTCACCGGGTCCGGCGCGGCAGCGGTCGCATCGACGTGGAGGACGCGCTGACGCCCGAGGAGGCCGAGGCCGCGCTCCGGCTCGGGATGCGCGTCGCCGACGAGGAGGCCGACGCGGGGACCGACCTCGTCGTGCTCGGCGACCTCAGCGTGGGCGGCACCACGGTGGCCGCGACCCTGATCGCGGCCCTGTGCGGCACGGACGCCTCGGTCGTCACCGGCCGCGGCGGGGTTCCCGTCGACGACCTGACGTGGATGCGCAAGTGCGCGGCGATCCGCGACGCGTTGCGCCGGGCCCGCCCGGTCCTAGGCGACCAGGTGGCCCTGCTGGCCGCGGTCGGCGGCGCGGACGTCGCCGCCATCACCGGGTTCCTGCTCCAGTGCGCGGTGCGCCGTACGCCGGTCATCCTCGACGGCGTCGTGTCGGCGGCCTGCGGTCTGGTGGCCCAGCGGGCCGCGTTCCGCGCACCGGACTGGTGGCTCGCCGGCCAGGCGAGCGGGGAGCCGGGCCAGGCCAAAGCCCTGGACCGGATGGCGCTCAACCCCGTGCTCGACCACGGCGTCACAGTGGGTGAGGGAACCGGGGCGTTGCTGGCCCTCCCACTCGTCCAGGCGGCCGCCGCACTCGCGGCGGACCTGCCCGAGCGGGCGGCGCGGGAACAGAAGGACTGAATCGACGGGCGCCACGGGCCTGAGCAGTCCGGGGTGCTCGAACCGCCCGTGGACGGTGACGCCCCATACCATCGCATTCCATGGGAGAGGTCCGCTTGACCAGCGTAGAAACAACGACGGTTGCCAACGGCAGGAAAGAACCCGGCGGTGATGCCGCCGCCAAGGCGGCGAACCGCAGGGGGACCGCACCCTCGCGGCGCGGGGCCGCGTTCGCGGTCTGGTACCTGAGAGCCGTCACCTTCGTGAACTTCCTCAGCGCGGTGTGGCTTTCGCTCGGGCAGGACCTGCGCCGACACAACACCGCCGACTTCTACACCCCGTACCTGCTCACGGCCGGATTCGCGTCCGGGCTGTTCTCGCTGATCCTCGCGGTCACCATGGGCCGCCGCAAGCGGGCCGCCTGGATCCTCAACCTGGTGATCAGCGGGATGCTGCTGTTCGCCTTCGCCACCGCGGCCTTCGCCCCGTGCACGGGCGGGGAGTTCAACTTCTGCTACCCCGAGTTCCGCGATCACGCCCAGAACTGGGTGTCGTTGATCCTGACGGCCGCCTTCGTCGGCGCCCTG
The DNA here is from genome assembly GCF_004795055.1 of Streptomyces sp. A1136. Lineage (GTDB taxonomy): Bacteria > Actinomycetota > Actinomycetes > Streptomycetales > Streptomycetaceae > Streptomyces. Next base: position 16,830 of record NZ_SSBJ01000058.1, on the reverse strand, counting down.
GTGGTGGGCCGCCACGAGTTCTACGCCAAGGGCGACCGGTCCAACCCCAAGCTGGCCACCGCCGTCGGCGCCGTCGGCCTGCTGGTGACCTCGCTCGTCGCCGCCCTGCTGGTCGGCGCCACCAACACCGACCCGGACCGGGCCCAGGCGACGTTCCTGGCCCGGTGGCGGTACGGCGTGATGCGACTGGTCACCCTGGAGCCGAACGACCGGGCCTACGACGGGATCGCCACGCCCGGCTGGGTGGACGTCTCGATCAACGTCATGTCGATGATGCTGCTGCTCGCCGTGCTGTTCGCGGCGTTCCGCGCGCGCCGCGCCGTCGACCCGCTGACCCCCGAGGACGAGGAGCGGCTGCGGGCGCTGCTCGCCAAGCAGGGCGACCGCGACTCCCTCGGCTACTTCGCGCTGCGCCGGGAGAAGTCCGTCATCTGGTCCCCCACCGGCAAGGCCGCCGTCACCTACCGCGTCGTCGGCGGTGTCTCGCTGGCCTCCGGCGACCCGATCGGCGACCCCGAGGCCTGGCCGGGTGCCATCGAGCCCTGGCTGGCCGAGGCCCGCGAGCACGGCTGGATCCCGGCCGTGATGGGCGCCGGCGAGGAGGCCGGGCAGATCTACGCGCGACACGGACTGGACGCGCTGGAGCTGGGTGACGAGGCGATCGTCGAGACCGACGAGTTCACCCTGGAGGGCCGCGCCATGCGGACCGTCCGGCAGGCCTACAACCGTGTCAAGCGGGCCGGGTACACCGTTCGCATCCGCCGCCACGCCGATGTCCCGACCGACGAGATGGACAACCTCCTCAAGCGGGCGGACGACTGGCGCGACGGCGCGACCGAGCGCGGTTTCTCCATGGCGCTGGGCCGGCTGGGCGATCCGGACGACGGCCAGTGCGTGATGTTGGAGTGCTTCGACGGGCAGGGCGAGCTGCGTGCCCTGCTCTCCTTCGTGCCGTGGGGCCCCAAGGGCCTGTCGCTCGACCTGATGCGCCGTGACCGGGACTCCGAGAACGGCCTCATGGAATTCATGGTCATCGAACTGCTGGAGCGCTCGAAGGAGATCGGCGTCACACAGGTCTCACTGAACTTCGCGATGTTCCGTTCCGTCTTCGAACGGGGGTCCAAGCTCGGCGCGGGTCCGGTGCTGCGCATGTGGCGCTCGCTGCTGAGCTTCTTCTCCCGTTGGTGGCAGATCGAGTCCCTCTACCGGGCCAACGCCAAATACCGGCCGATCTGGGAACCGCGGTTCATGCTCTTCGAGAAGAGTTCCGACCTGCTGCGGATCGGTATCGCGGCGGGCCGGGCCGAGGGCTTCCTGGAGGCACCCGGCCTGCCGAAGTGGCTGCACCGCAGACATCTGGAGACGCGTCGTTGACAGCGTGGTCGAAACCCTCACCGCGGCGGTTCGCCCGCCGCGAGTGGGGGCCAATGTTCCGGACGATCCGGGACGCGCTCGTCCACGAGAAGTGGCGGGCGATCCCGATGACCATCGGCGCGGTCGCCCTGACCTCGTTGTTCCAGATCGTCCAGAACACCCCTTGGGGTTTCCAGCCCGTGCAGGACCTCGGCTCGGTCAAGGCCGCCGACCCGCTCTGGCTGGCGCTCCTGCGGACCCCGCTCTCCCTGTTCGTGCCGGCACTCGACCTGCCGGTGTGGGGGGCGCTCGCGCAGATCCTGCTGGTCTTCGGCATCTCCGAGATCTGCATCGGCTGGTGGCGCACCCTGGTGATCGGCTACGTCGCCACCCTCGCCGGGACCACGTACGCCCGGATCGGGCTCTCGCTGGGCCCCGGACACCCCTTCGGCCTGCCGGTGTCCGACCGCGTCGTGAACGACACCGGGCCCTCGGCGGCGGTCGTGGGGCTCGCCATCTTCGTCTGCTGGCGCTACCGCGCGTATCTGACCGGCGGCATCGTGATCGCCGTCATGATCGGCGAGGTGCTGATCAAGGACAACCTGGCGGGCAAGGAGCACCTCGCGGCCATCGCCGCCGTCATGGCGGTGTGCGCGGCCCGCGCGAAGTGGGGCCCGGAGCGTTCCCGGACGCCGCTGGGCCGCAGGCCCCCGCCCGAGCCGTCGCCCCGCGTACGCCGGGACTGACACCGGGTAGGACGGGGACCGACCCCCGTGCACCGGGACCGACCCGGGCCGCAGGAGGAGGCCGTACCGTAGCTTCCCGTGACGACAGACCCCATCCACCAGGGACGCTTCTGTGCGCTCCGGCGGTGGCTGCGGCTCCATCCGCCGGCCACCGACAGCGTCCTCGCGCTCGGTGCGCTCGTCTGCATGGTGGTCGGCTCCTTCGCCGACCCGCACGGGCCGCACGGGCCGACCTTCGGCACCCGCGCCCCCGAGCCGTTCTCGTTCGTGCTGATCGTGCTGGGCTCGGTGGCCCTCGTCTTCCGACGCCGCCGGCCGCGCGCCGTGCTCGCGGTGACCATCGCCTTGTCCCTGTCGGAGTTGTCCACGGGCGAGCCCCGGGCGCCCGTCGCGATGTGCACGGTGATCGCGCTGTACACGCTGGCCGCCCGCACCGACCGGCCCACCACCTGGAAGGTCGGTCTGCTCACCATGGCGGGGCTGACGGGCGTCGCCATGCTGGCCGGACCACTGCCCTGGTACTCGCAGGAGAACATCGGCGTCTTCGCCTGGACCGGCATGGCCGCCGCCGCCGGGGACGCGGTGCGCAGCCGTCGCGCCTTCATCGACGCCATCCGGGAGCGGGCCGAGCGCGCCGAACGCACCCGGGAGGAAGAGGCCCGGCGCCGGGTCGCCGAGGAGCGGCTGCGGATCGCGCGGGACCTGCACGACGTGGTGGCCCACCACATCGCCCTGGTGAACGTGCAGGCCGGGGTGGCCGCGCACGTGATGGACAAGCGTCCCGACCAGGCCAAGGAGGCGCTGGCCCACGTACGCGACGCCAGCCGCTCCGCGCTGAACGAACTGCGCGCCACGGTGGGGCTGCTGCGCCAGTCCGGTGATCCGGAGGCGCCGACGGAGCCGGCGCCGGGGCTGGCGGTGCTGGAGGAGCTGACGGACACCTTCCGCAACGCCGGACTGCCGGTGAAGGTGATGGTCGAGCTGGGGCGGGCGGGCGACGGCCTTCCGGCGGCCGTGGACCTGGCCGCGTACCGGGTGATCCAGGAGGCGCTGACCAACGTGCGCAAGCACGCGGGGCCGGGCGCGACGGCCGAGGTCAGCGTGGTGCGGGTGGGGGCGTCGGTGGAGGTGACCGTGCTGGACGACGGGGGCACCTCGGCCGACTCGGCGCCCCGCCCGGCGGACCCGGGCGGCGGCCACGGACTGCTGGGAATGCGGGAGCGGGCCGGGGCCCTGGGCGGCTCGTGCTTCGCCGGGCCCCGCTACGGCGGCGGTTTCCGCGTGCACGCCGTCCTGCCGGCGTAGTCCCGGGCGCCCGCGCGCGTACGGCCCGCCGCCGACCGGGTTGGCGCCGCTCGCCGCGGCCCCGGACGCCCGCGGGCGCGTACGGCCCGTCAGGGCGTGCGGTAGCGGGCCCCGATGCCGGCGATGACGAGTGACAGGCCCTCTTCGAAGCCCTCGTCGTAGCCCTGGAAGAGTTCGGCGCCCGCCGCCGCGGCGAGGGGGAACGCCGACATCCGGGCCGCGCGTTCGGTGATGTCGTAGCCCTCCCTGCGTTCACCCTGGACGGGCTCGACGCCCTGTTCCTCGGTGACGAAGCCGAGGGTGAAGCAGGAGGCGGTCGAGAGGGCCCGGACCGCCTGGGCCGGCGTGAAGCCGGCCTCCACCAGCGCGCGCAGGTTCGTCTCCAGCCCGAGGGCGTGTTCGGTGCCGGTGAAGCGCGAACCGCTGAAGACCTTGGCGCCGTCGCGGTAGCCGAGCAACGCCGCGCGCAGCGCGCGGTTGACGGCCAGGAGCCGCTCCTGCCAGGTGGCCTCCGGGGCGAGCCGCACCCCCGCGACCATCCGGCGGTACATCTCGGTGGCCATCTCGTCCAGCAGTTCCTGCTTGCCCTTGAAGTGCCAGTAGAGGGCGGGCGCCTGGACGTTCAGCTCCTTCGCGATGGCCCGCAGGGTCAGTCCGTCCAGGCCCGCCTCGTTCAGCAGGCGCAGCGCCGTCTCCACGACCTGCTTCTTGTCCAGTTTCGGTGGTCTCCGGGTCGTCACGCTTGACAGCTTAACACCGTTAAGGCAATGCTTGGGAAGCAACTTAACGACGTTAAGGAGACGTGACATGGACAGCACGAACGGCATGAGCGACACGGACAGCGGCGCGGGCGGCGGCACGGCCGGCGGCACGGGCACGCACACGGACGTCCTGATCGTCGGCGCGGGCCCCACCGGCCTCGCGCTCGCCGTCGACCTGACACGGCGCGGGATCGACGCACTCGTCGTGGAGCGGGCCGGCGGGCTCTTCCCCGGCTCCCGCGGCAAGGGCATCCAGCCCCGCACCCGTGAGGTGTTCGACGACCTCGGCGTGGGCGACGCCATCGACGCGGCCGGCGGCCCCTACCCGCTCGCGATGATCTGGCGGGACGGCCGGCGCCAGGGCGACCAGCCGATGTTCGACGCGGGCGCCCCCGGCGAGGACTCGCCCTACCACGAGCCCTGGATGGTGCCGCAGTGGCGCACCCAGGAGATCCTCTCCACCAGGCTCACGGAACTCCGCGGCGCGGTCGCCTTCGGCCGGGAACTGGCCGGTCTCCGCCAGGACCCCGAGGGAGTGGACGCCGTCTTCGCCTCCGGGGAACCCGTCCGCGCCCGCTACGTCGTGGCCGCCGACGGCGGCCGGTCCACCGTGCGGCGCGCGCTCGGCATCGCGATGACCGGCGAGAGCGTCGACCCGAACCCGGTCCTGGTGGCCGACGTCCGCGTCACGGGACTCGACCGCGACAACTGGCACGTCTTCCCGGCCGCCGACGACACCGGGGTCCTCGCGCTCTGCCCCCTCGCCGGCACGGAGGACTTCCAGCTCACCGCCCAGTTCCCGGAGGGCACGGACATCGACCTCTCCCTCGACGGCGTCCGCGCGGTGGTGGCCGCCCGCTCCCACCTGGCCCCCGAGGACGTGACGGAAGTCCGCTGGGCCTCCGACTTCCGGCCCCGGGCGGCGCTCGCCGACCGGTTCCGCGAAGGTCGCGTCTTCCTCGCCGGGGACGCCGCACACGTCCACTCCCCCGCGGGCGGCCAGGGACTGAACACCAGCGTCCAGGACGCGTACAACCTCGGGTGGAAGCTGGCGGCGGTGCTCACCGGGCGGGCCCCCGAGTCCCTGCTCGACACCTACGAGGAGGAACGGCTGCCGGTGGCCGCCGACATGCTCGGCCTGTCCACCCGGGTCCACCGGGGCGAGACCCGGCGCGGGGCGGCCACCCGGATGCTGGGCCTGGGCTACCGGGGCTCCTCCCTCTCCGTGGACACCCGCACCGGCCTGCCCGAGGCCGCACTGCACGCGGGCGACCGGGCGCCGGACAGGGTGCGCGGCGGCGTGCGCCTCTTCGACGCGTTCCGCGGCCCGCACTGGACGCTGCTGGCCGTCGGCACGCCGGCGCGGGCGGACCTTCCGGACCTGCCCGGCGTCCACACCGTGCGCGTCCCGTCCTACGCGCCCTACGGCGACGGGGTGTTCCTCGTCCGGCCCGACGGCTACGTGGGCTGGGCGGGTGACACCGGAGAGGGCGTCGCCGCGTACGCTACCTCGGTCGGCGCCCCGGCTACGGCTCGCCCCGGGGCGGGCACCAGCGGCGCCACGAACCCAGGTCGGTCTTCTTCTGGAGCGAGCTGAGCCCCTCCCGCTGCGAGACGGGGCACCACTCGCGCAGCGAGCCCTCGTACTCGACGTGGAACACGGCCTTGCCCGCCGCGACGAACGGCCGGTACCGCTCGCACTCGTCGTATTGCGCGCACTGCTCGTTGACCGCGAACTCGAAGTCCCGCACCAGTTCGGGGATCTGGTCGAGGTCGTTCTTGAGCCCGACCGACAGTCCCCGGTCGTGGGCGAGCCTCGCGATCAGCCGGTTGTAGGCCAGCTGGTCGGCGGCGGTGAGCGGGAAGCCGGAGGAGTTGGCGTACCCGTCCATGTTGTCGGGCTCGATCGCGTCGAAGCCCTTGGCCTTGCACATGTCGAACCGCTTGGCCATCAGCGGTTCCAGTTCGGCCGAGCGCCGGATGTCCAACCAGCGCTCCCCCTCCCAGCCGTTGCCCTCGCCCAGCAGTTCCTTGGGGAAGGCCGCGGCGTCGGGGCGGAAGTCCTCCCAGGCGCCCGTGGAGAGGTAGCAGATGGTCTTGCGGCCCGTCTTCTTCAAGGCGGCCACCTGTTCCTTGGTGGTGTTGAAGCCGTCGACGTCGTACACCGCCGCCTTCACGGAGGTGTCCAGCGTGCCGGTCAGCTGCCACTGCCAGCTCACCCGCGGCGCGGGCTGCCAGCGCTGACCCGGCGCCGGGTCGGGTGACAGGTCGTCGGGTTCGGGCAGCTCGGGCGCCGAGGTACAGGAGGCGAGGAACAGGAGCGGGCCGACGAGCAGCCAGGCCAGTGCCCGGCGCCTCATGCTCCGGCCTCCAGCTCGTACGGGAGGGTCCCCCACGGGTGCGCGCCGGAGCCGGGGACCGCGCAGTGCACGGCGGCCCCCCGCTCCAGGGCCAGTTCGGCGGCCGGTGCGCCCGGCGGGACCGCGTACACGAGGTGGCAGAACCTCTGGGCGGGGTGGTCGGCGGTCCACCCCGGGGCGGCGCCCGCGTCGCGGTAGGCGTCCCAGGGGCCCTCGAAGGTGACGAGCAGGTCGGCGAGCGCCGCGTACCCCGGGTGCGGGTGGACGCCGTGGTTGAGGACGAGGGTGTGGGCTCCCGCGGCCCGAGCGGCCACGGCGAGCCGCCGGTAGTGCGGCAGCAGTTCCGGGTCGGCGGACGCCTGGTCGAGGAAGGCGCCGTCGGTGGCGTACCAGTCGCGGTGGCGCAACAGGTCCCGGACCACGTCCGCGTGCGGGCGCCGTCCGTAGTCGGTGTCGACGTACCCCAGCACGGGCACCCCGGCGGCCCGCAGCCGCCCGGCGACGGCGGCGAACCGTCCGTCGGGGGCCTCGCCCGGCCCGCTGTCGGGGTTGAGCACCACCGAGTGCAGCCGGCCGGCCGAGGCGATCAGCGACTCCCACGCCTCGGGCCGGTCGGCGGGGTGCTCGTAGAGGGGCACCAGCAGCATGACGTCCTTCTTCTCGTGCGTCGTCTCGTACGGTGTCACCTGCGCGGCGCCCTACGGGTCCGCGCGCTCAGCGGTGGGCCGTGGCGCGGCCCAACAGCAGGCACACCAGGGTCGCCAGGACGGCCGCGGCCGCCCCCGCCACCAGCAGTTGGACCAGTCGCGGCTGGCCGAGCCTGGTCAGTACGGCCAGGCTCTGGGCGAACGCCGCGCAGGCGCAGACGATCGCGGCGGGCCGGACCGCCCCGAAGGACTGGAGCAGCAGCCCCGTCCACATGACGGCGCCGAGGAGCGGCAACGCCGCCACGCGGGCCCCGGTCAGGCCCGGCGCCCCGGGCCACAGCAGGGTCCCGGCCACCCCCAGCGCCAGCAGCACCACCAGGTAGCGGGCGAGGCAGCCGGCCAGGGTGACCAGCATCCGGCGTCGGAACGCCCGGGGGGAGCGGGCCGCCCGCAGACCGGCGAGGCTGCCGCTGCGGAAGCGGTGCAGCAGCCATTCGGCCGGCCCCATGCTGAGGGTGAGCGCCACCGCCGAGGGCGCGGCGACCGCCTCGGCGGGGCCACCGGCGAGCACCTCCCCCAGGGCGGCGTACAACACGAGCAGCCCGGTGCCCAGACCGAAGACGCCGTACGGAACGGAGTCCGCGAGCCGGGGTCCGCGCGGCGCGTACTCCTCCTCGGCGCGGCGCAGCGTCCGCCACCGGACGGGACCCCCGCCGGGGCGGGCCCGTGTCCGGTCCCGGACCCGGCGTACGAGGGCCTGGACCCCCTCGATCACCGGCAGTTCCCGGACGGCCAGGGCGCAGGCGGCCAGCAGGGACACCACCAGCAGGGTCACCCGTACCGGCACGGGCAGGTCGACGGCGAGCGTGAGCAGCGCCCCCGCGGCCATCGGGCCGAGCGCGGCGAGCAGCACCCGCTCCCGCCCGAGGACCAGCAGCACGGTGGCGGCGCCGACGTACAGTGCCTGCCCGGCGGCGAACACGTAGGAGAACGGCGGCCCGCCGGGCACCGCCAGTGCGGCGGCGGTACCCAGCAGCGCCCCGGCGGGTGCCCCGGCGAGCAGGGTCCGTCCGGCGGCGGCCCGGTCCCCGAGGCCGAGCCAGGAATAGGCCCGGTGGGACAGCGTCTGGTCCCACACCCAGCCGATCAGGGCGCCGGCGAGCAGGGTGAGCGTCCCGGCGGGCAGCCCGAGCCGGTCGGGCGGCCCTTCCAGCAGGGGGGCGCCCAGCAGGTAGGCCAGGCCGGGCAGGGCGAAGATCACCCCGCGCAACAGGCAGGCGGTGAGGGACACCTTCCAGGGGTCGGGGATGCTCTGCGGCTCCGGGAAGGAGCGCGGCACCTTGGCGTAGAGCTCCTCCGCGAGCGCGAAGGAGTCGTGGCGGCCGTAGGTGAGGCGGATGTGCTCGTCGTTCATCCCGTCGGATTCGAGGATGGCGGCGATCTCGTCGGGATGGACGGCGGCGGCGGCGAACCCCTCGAAGCGTTCGACGAGTTCGTCCATCGGGTCGGCGGCCGGTCGGGCCGTCCGTCGGGGACGGGGGATGGCGGGCAGGGTGTTGCCGCCCGGCACCTTGAGCCACAGGGAGCCGCTCACCTGCTCACTCCCCCGGACTCTCCCCCGGCTACCGCCGGGGGGACCCCCACCCCGGGGGACCCCCACGCCGCGAGTTCCCGGTACCAGGGGTCGGCGAGCCGCTGGGTCCAGTCGTCGCCCGGGTGGACCGGCAGGACGGGCTGGCCGGCGAGTTCCCGGTAGATGTGGCGGAACCCGTCCACCGACTGGTGGAGGGTGAACTTCTCGACGACCCGCTCGCGGGACAGCCGACCGAGTTCGGCCCGGCGTTCGTCGTCGCGGAGCAGGGCCAGGGTGGCGCGGGCCATGGTCTCGGGCTCGCGGGGCGGGACGACGAGCCCGGTGTCGCCGACGGCCTCGCGCACTCCCCCCACATCGGTGGAGACGGTGGTGCGGCCGCAGGACATGGCCTCGATGATGCTGAAGGGGAAGCCCTCGCTGATGGAGGAGAGCATGACGATCGAACCGGCCGCGTAGGCGCGGGCGACCTCCGCGATACGACCCTCGAAGGTGATGCCGTCGGCCACCCCGATCTCGGCTGCGAGCTTCTCCAGGCGCAGTTTGTAGTCCTCGCACCCGGCGGGGACCGGACCGAAGAGCCTCAGCCGCAAGGCGGGGATCTCCTCGCGCATGAAGGCGTAGGCGCGGATGAGCGTTTCGAGGTCCTTGATGGGGTCGACGCGACCGCACCAGCTGAGGGTGGGCACCTCGGGTTCGGGGCCGGCCTCGGGGAAGGCGTGCGGATCGACGCCGTTGTAGACGGTACGGATGCGGTCGGAGGCGGCGCCTCCGCGCTCTTCCCAGCGGCGGTTGTACTGGTTGCAGGGGGTGATCAGGTCGGCCTGCCGGTAGCCCTCGGTGTTCAGCTCGCGGTAGAAGCCGAGCATGAGGGCCTTGACGGGCCAGCGCTGTTCGGCGGTGCGGTAGCCCAGGTAGCGCTCGCGCAGGTAGATGCCGTGCTCCGTGAGCAGGAAGGGCACCCCGTCGAGGTGTTTCGCCGCGAGGGCCGGCAGGGTGGCGAGGCCGCTGCTGACGGCGTGGGAGACGCTGTCGCGCGGGATGCGCACGCCGAGCGGGCGCAGGGCGTGTTCCAGCAGGTCGGTCGCGGTGAGGGCGTCGTGGATGGTGGGCGCGGCCTCGGCGGTGGGCATGCCCGGGCGGGTCCAGATGTCCATCAGCAGTCGCAGGACGGACTCGGAGCGCAGGGCGGGGGCGAGGCGGCCGGAGCGGGCCAGCAGGGCCAGTTCGCGCAGGGCTCGGGAGAATCCGCCGTGCGCGGGGTCGAGCATCGACAGCAGGAACGTCTCGTAGGTGTCGGTGAAGCGGCGCCGGGCCTTGCCGCGCAGGGCCGAACGGAGCGTGCGCGGGGGCGGCGGCCCCCAGAGCGGGACGGCGGTGTGCCGGTAGACGTTGCGCGGCAGTCGCCAGGTGACCGGCTCGCGTCCGGAGCCGGTCAGGGCTATGACGTTGAAGTCGACTTCCGGCATTCCCCGGACGAGTTGGTCGCACCAGGTGCTGACGCCCCCGTGTACGTGCGGGTAGGTGCCTTCGGTGAGCATGGTGACATGACGCCCATGGCTCATGCGGTGTGTCCCCCCAGGACGGAAAAGGGGCCGGCGCCCGTGGTTCGCGGAGCGCCGGCGCAAGGTGATGCTGCGTACGCGTGCGGTTGGATCGGTTCCGGCCGGGCGGACGGCCGGAGGGCCGTCAGGCCAGCTTGAGCGTGACGGCCGACTGCAGCGGTTCCGGAGCCGTCCACGCGGAGCGGGAGCCCGCGTACGCGGTGCCGAAGTCCGCGGTGCCGAGCAGGAGCTGCTTCTTGGTTCCGACGGGCGCCGTGACGGGGGCGACCACGCCCGAGGGCGCCTTGACGGTGACGTCCTTGCCGATGCGGTAGGCGGTGACCTTGTTGGCGGCGAGCGCGGCGTCCCAGGCGGCGCGGCGGCCGAGTTCGACGCCGGTGTCCTTCATGCTCTGGTTGACGATGGGGGCGTTGGGGGCGTAGAGCGTGCGGTAGGTGTCGAGGACCTGGTTGAGCACCGGGTAGAGGGTGCGGTCCTCGGCGAGGTTGGACTGGTGGACGTAGTGCGGCCGCGGGTCGTTCGCCAAGACGTGCCGCAGCGCGGTGCGCGCCTCGGTGGGCACGACGTAGTCGAGGTAGCCGGTGGTGGCGTCGAGGGGGGCCGGCAGGCAGGTGGAGGTCGCCGGGTTGTCCTCGCAGGCGCCGCTGCCGCCCTGGGCGCGGCTGGTGTAGATCCAGTTGTACTCGTCGGCCATCTCCGCGTTGGTGCCCGTGTTGTAGTACACGTTCATCGGGTAGCGGGGGACGGTCAGGGCGGCGCCGACCGCGCGCTGCGCGGACTCGCGTGAGTTGTCGCTGCCGGCCCACTTGACCCCGTTGTCGGCGAGGGCGCCCGCCAGGTTCGGGTTGTCGGTGGGCTGCTGCGGCAGCGTCTTGAGGCCGGAGTGCTCACCCGTGACCAGCTCGGAGCGGTCGGTGGTGATGCCCTTGGAGGCGGCCCAGTTGTTGTTGTCGCGGATCTGGGCGGAGATGTCGGCGCGGCTCATCCAGTTGATGGCGCCCTGGGCGTTCTTCGTGCAGGTCCAGGGGACGGTGGTGACGTCCTGGACACAGCCGAGGAAGGCGTGCGTGTAGGTGTGGTTCAGCCACCGGTACTGGGCCCGGTCCGCGATCAGTTGGGTGGTCAGGGCGTCGGTGCCGCCGTTCTCCGTCTTCCATTCCTCGCCGGCGCCCGCGTTGAAGAGCAGGTCCAGCTTGAAGCCCTTGGACTTCTGCCACTGCGCCGCGTACTGGGCGTCGGCGGCGGTCATCCGGATGGTGCTCTCCTTGCCCTCGCCGCCGGCGCAGGCGTAGTCGCCGGGCGTGCAGTTGAGGTCCTTGCTCCAGCGGGCGTCCGGGGCGAAGACGTCGTCGACGTGGACCGCGAAGTAGTTCCGTTCCTGACCGAGGTGGACGCCCTGGGTCAGCCAGTCGACGATGCCGCGGGCGAGCAGCCGGAACTGCTGCTGGTACTCGTTGTAGCCGAAGGTGACGACCAGTTCGCTGCGCCCGTCGTGGGCGTACTCGCCGACCAGCGAGGCCCGTCCGGAGCCGACGGGGGCGTCGAGGTAGCTGGTGTAGCCGGCGCGGGGCTTGGCGATGAACCCGTAGCTCTCGGGGATCAGCGGCGAGTTGTCCTCGAAGGCGACCTGACCCCCCAGGTAGCCGAAGGGGCCCGCCTTGCCGGCGGCGGTGACGGCCGCCTGGGTGCCGTCGAGTGTGCCGCTGTAGCCGCCGTTGTCGGTGTATTCCAGGCCGACTTCGGGGTGCGCCCAGGTGTAGGCGTCGACCTGGCGGATTCCGTACGTCGTCTCGTAGGCGCTGAGGGCGGCCGACTCCGCAGAGCCCGCGCCGAAGGGGTTCTCGTTGGGCAGGACGACACCCTGGAACTTGGCGCGCGGGCGCCCGTCGACGGTGTCGCTCAGGAAGGCCGCGTCGATGACCGGGCGGCTGCCGCTGCCCAGGTCGACGCGGGTGTACGGCACTCCGGTGTCCCGGAGTTCGGCGGTGATCGCCGCGACCGAGCTGCCGCCGTCGTCGACGACCAGAACCCTCAGGTCGACGCGCGGTACGACGGTGGCCGCCTGGGCGCTCGCCGCGGGCACCGCCACGGACATCAGGGCGGTCGCGGCCACGGCCGCGGCGACCCTGTTCATCCGATTCCTGTTCTTACTGACCATTTCGGCCTTGTTGACCATTTCGGCCTTCCCCCCGCAGGCTCTCTCTGCGCCGGCCATGGCGGACGGCCGACCGGAGAGGCTCTGTGGAAATCATGCAAAGGGACCCCACGCCCCCTTGCGAGAGTGGCTCGAGTCTCCAGGGACCTCGTCAGGTCTAAAGGGCAAACCTGGAACACAGACCACAGATGGGTGAACCTGTCAGTGGTCCCGTCGAACAACTTGTCAAACCTTCGAGTGACGTACGGACGACCGCGTGCGCGTACGCTCGTTTCCGGGTGCCGCCGCGCCCGAATACGATCGCTGCGGAGCGGCCGGCGACCCTGACGCGACCGCAGCGCACCCATACACAAACGGAAGCGAGACTTCACCACCGTGACTGCTCTGACTCTCAGCACTGCCGGCGCGGCGACGCTCCGCGCCGACGCCCTCGTGGTCGGCGTGGCGAAGGGCCCGAAGGGGCCTGTCGTCGCCGCGGGCGCCGAGGCCGTGGACAAGGCGTTCGACGGAAAGCTGGCCGCCGTGCTCGACGCCATGGGCGCCTCGGGCGCCGAAGGCGAGGTCACCAAGCTGCCCGCACCCGCCGGTCTGAAGGTCCCGGTCGTGCTGGCCGTCGGGCTCGGCTCCGTACCGGAGCAGGACGAGTCGTACGACGAGGAGGCCCTGCGCCGCGCCGCCGGCGCCGCCGCCCGCGCCCTGCACGGCTCGAAGAAGGCCGCGTTCGCCCTCCCCCTGGACGACGCCTCCGCCGTCACTGCCGTCGCCGAGGGCGCGCTGCTCGGCGCGTACGCCTTCACCGCCTACCAGGGCGGCGAGAACAAGGTCGCCCGCGCCGGCGACAAGAACGGCGGCCCCAAGCAGCCGCTCGCCGAGATCGCCCTGCTCGGCGCCAAGCCGCGCGACAAGGAGCACAAGGCCGCCGCCGAGCGCGCCACCGTCCTCGCGACCGAGGTCAACGTCGCTCGCGACCTGGTCAACACCCCGCCGAACGACCTGACCCCCGAGGCCTTCGCCGCGGTCGCCACCGCGACCGCGAAGGAGAACGGCGTCAAGGTCCAGGTGCTGGACGAGAAGGCGCTGGTCAAGGGCGGCTTCGGCGGCATCATGGGCGTCGGCAAGGGCTCCGAGAACCCGCCGCGCCTGGTGAAGCTCTCCTACACCCACGCCAAGGCGGAGAAGACCCTCGCCTTCGTCGGCAAGGGCATCACCTACGACTCGGGCGGCATCTCCCTCAAGCCGGCCGGTCACAACGAGACGATGAAGTGCGACATGGCCGGCGCCGCCGCCGTGTTCGCCGCCGTCATCGCCGCCGCCAAGCTGGGCCTCCGGGTCAACGTCACCGGCTGGCTCGCGCTCGCCGAGAACATGCCCTCCGGCACCGCGACCAAGCCCGGCGACGTCCTGCGCATGTACAGCGGCAAGACCGTCGAGGTCCTCAACACCGACGCCGAGGGCCGGCTGGTCCTGGGCGACGCGCTGACCCGCGCCTCCGAGGAGAACCCGGACGCGATCGTCGACGTCGCCACCCTGACCGGCGCCATGGTGCTGGCCCTGGGCGACCGGACTTTCGGCATCATGGCCAACGACGACGCCTTCCGCACCTCGATCCACGAGATCGCGGAGGAGGTCGGCGAGTCCTCCTGGCCGATGCCGCTGCCCGAGGAGCTGCGCAAGACCATGGACTCCCCCACCGCCGACATCGCCAACATGGGTGTCCGGATGGGCGGCGGCCTGGTGGCCGGCCTCTTCCTCCGGGAGTTCGTCGGCGAGGGCATCGCCTGGGCCCACCTCGACATCGCGGGCCCGGCCTTCCACGAGGGCGCCCCGTACGGCTACACCCCCAAGGGCGGCACCGGCTCCGCCGTGCGCACCCTCGTGCGGCTGGCCGAGCGGACCGCGACCGGCGACCTCGGCTGACGCCGCGGCCCCACGTGATCACGCGCCCCGGGACCCGGAAGGGGTCCCGGGGCGCGTTCGCTCTGGACGAAATCTCGACGATCAGTAGTTTTCTACGCACCGGTAACCCGCATTCCGGCAGAACGGCCGTCGCCGGGCGGGGCCCGGCGTCCCGTGTTCCCCCGACAAATGCGAAGATGGGTTCTCGGCAGGACAGGGCCCCCACCACAGGGCCGAAGAAACAAGCGGCCGAATACCAGCCGCCGCCCGGTCACAGAGGACCGGTGCCCGGCGCACATGCATGGAGGACGTGACGTGGCGAACGACGCCAGCACCGTTTTCGACCTAGTGATCCTCGGCGGTGGCAGTGGCGGTTACGCCGCGGCGCTGCGCGCCTCCCAGCTGGGTCTCGACGTTGCGCTGATCGAGAAGAACAAGCTCGGTGGCACCTGCCTGCACAACGGCTGCATCCCCACGAAGGCTCTGCTGCACGCCGGTGAGATCGCGGACCAGGCGCGCGAAGCCGCTCAGTTCGGTGTCAAGGCCTCTTTCGAGGGCATCGACATCGCGGGTGTGCACAAGTACAAGGACGACGTCATCTCGGGCCTGTACAAGGGCCTGCAGGGCCTGGTCGCCTCCCGTAAGGTGACGTACATCGAGGGTGAGGGTCGGCTTTCCTCCCCGACGTCCGTCGACGTGAACGGGCAGCGCGTCCAGGGCCGCCACGTCCTGCTGGCGACCGGCTCCGTGCCGAAGTCGCTCCCGGGCCTGAACATCGACGGCAACCGCATCATCTCCTCGGACCACGCGCTGGTCCTGGACCGCGTGCCCGAGTCCGCGATCATCCTGGGCGGCGGCGTGATCGGCGTCGAGTTCGCCTCGGCGTGGAAGTCCTTCGGGACCGACGTCACCGTCATCGAGGGCCTCAAGCACCTGGTCCCGGTCGAGGACGAGAACAGCTCCAAGCTCCTGGAGCGCGCCTTCCGCAAGCGCGGCATCAAGTTCAACCTGGGCACCTTCTTCGACAAGGCCGAGTACACCGAGAACGGCGTGCGCGTCACCCTGGCCGACGGCAAGACCTTCGAGGCCGAGGTGCTGCTGGTCGCCATCGGCCGCGGCCCGGTCTCGCAGGGCCTGGGCTACGAGGAGCAGGGCGTCGCGATGGACCGCGGCTACGTCCTGGTCGACGAGTACATGCAGACCAACGTGCCGACCATCTCCGCCGTCGGTGACCTCGTCCCGACCCTCCAGCTCGCGCACGTGGGCTTCGCCGAGGGCATCCTGGTGGCGGAGCGTCTGGCCGGTCTCAAGACCGTCCCGATCGACTACGACGGCGTTCCGCGCGTCACGTACTGCCACCCCGAGGTCGCCTCCGTCGGCATCACCGAGGCCAAGGCCAAGGAGATCTACGGTGCGGACAAGGTCGTCGCCCTCAAGTACAACCTGGCGGGCAACGGCAAGAGCAAGATCCTGAAGACCGCGGGCGAGATCAAGCTCGTCCAGGTCAAGGACGGTGCCGTGGTCGGCGTCCACATGGTCGGTGACCGCATGGGCGAGCAGGTCGGCGAAGCCCAGCTGATCTACAACTGGGAGGCCCTGCCTGCCGAGGTCGCGCAGCTCATCCACGCGCACCCGACCCAGAACGAGGCGCTCGGCGAGGCCCACCTGGCCCTGGCCGGCAAGCCGCTGCACTCCCACGACTAATCGTCACCGGGCGCGACGACCACTTCCGCACTTTCGTAAGGAGCAACAGAAACCATGTCGGTTTCCGTAACCCTTCCGGCGCTCGGCGAGAGCGTCACTGAGGGCACTGTCACCCGCTGGCTCAAGGCCGAGGGCGAGCGCGTCGAGGCCGACGAGCCGCTGCTCGAGGTCTCGACCGACAAGGTCGACACCGAGATCCCGTCGCCCGTCGCCGGCATCCTGGCCTCCATCAAGGTCGCCGAGGACGAGACCGTCGAGGTCGGCGCCGAGCTGGCCGTCATCGACGACGGCTCGGGCGCGCCGGCCGAGGCCGCCGCTCCGGCCGCCGAGACCGCCGCCGCCCCCGCGCCGGAGGCCCCGCAGGCCGTCCCGTCGACCGAGGTCGAGACCCCGGCTCCCGCTCCGACGGCCGAGGCGGCCACCGGTGGCGGTTCCGCCGAGGGCACCGATGTCGTGCTCCCCGCGCTGGGCGAGTCCGTCACCGAGGGCACCGTCACCCGCTGGCTCAAGCAGGTCGGCGAGTCCGTCGAGGCCGACGAGCCGCTGCTGGAGGTCTCCACCGACAAGGTCGACACCGAGATCCCCGCGCCGGTCGCCGGCACCCTGCTGGAGATCCTGGTCGGCGAGGACGAGACCGCCGAGGTCGGCGCGCGTCTGGCCGTCATCGGCGTCGCGGGTGCCGCCCCCGCCGCCGCCCCGGCCCCGGCCCCGGCCGCTGCCCCGGCCCCGGCCGCCGCTCCGAGATCG
>NZ_SSBJ01000057.1 GCF_004795055.1 Streptomyces sp. A1136 | reverse complement strand
CGCCGGCGGCCGGGGCACCCGCCGCCGAGCGGGCGCTGTTCGTGCCCGCGGCCAACCCGGCCGCCGCCGCGCAGGCCCGTGAGCTGGCCGCCGCCGGGCGCAGGGCGGAGGCCGAGGCCCTCACCGCGATGGCCACCACCCCGCACGCCGTCTGGCTCGGGGACCAGGCCCCGGCGCGGGCCGAGGCCGAGGCGCGGGAGACCGCGCGCACCGCCGCCCGACGGGGCACGCTGCCCGTCTTCGCGCTGTACAACGTGCCGGGCCGCGACTGCTCCCAGTACTCCGCCGGCGGGGCGGACGGCAGCGCCGCCTACCGCGCCTGGATCGACGCCGTCGCCCGCGGCATCGGCGACCACCGCGCCGTGATCGTCCTGGAACCCGACTCGCTCGCGCTGCTGCCCCACGAGTGCGCGGCGGCGGGAGCCGCCGCGGGCAGTCCCGGGGAGTTCGGCGGCGACCTCGCCCGGGCACGCACCGACGCCCGCTACGCCGAGATCCGGTACGCCGTGGCCACCTTGGAGGCGCGGCCCGGGGCAGACGTCTACCTGGACACCGGACACGCCGGCTGGCACACCGTCGACAGCATCGTGCCCCGGCTGCGCGACGCCGGGATCGACCGCGCCACCGGTTTCGCCGTCAACGTCTCCAACTACCACCCCGACGCGGCGAACTCCTGGTTCGCCACCCTCGTCTCCGCCTGCCTCGCCTACGCCGACAAGGGCGGGAACACCGCCGACTGCCCCGACCAGCGGCGCCCGCGCCGCGAGGCCGAACAGTGGCTCGCCACCCGGCTGACCGACGCCGACCGCGCCCGGATGAAGCACTACGTCACCGACAGCAGCCGCAACGGCCGCGGCGTGTGGAGCCCGCCCGCCGGGAAGTACCGGGACCCGCAGGACTGGTGCAACCCGCCCGGCCGGGGCCTGGGGGCCCGCCCCACGACCGTCACCGGCGACCGGCTGCACGACGCCAAGCTGTGGATCAAGATCCCGGGGGAGTCCGACGGCGCCTGTCTGCGCGGTACGGCGGGGCCGCGCGACCCCGAGCGCGGCGTCCAGGACCCGCCGGCCGGCGTCTGGTTCCCCGAGCAGGCACTGGAACTGGCCAGGTTGGCGAATCCGGCCCTTATGGGGTGAGCGGTCCCCGATGACCGAATAGTCTCCGGATCATGGTGGACATCCACGCGGTACCCGAGGCCGACATCGACCGCGCGCTGGAGCTCGCGTATCTCGCCTTCCACGACCGTCCGGGAAAGGAGGTGCGCGAGCGCCACCACACGCTGCTGACCCGGTGCGGCCGCATCGGCGCCTACGACGGCGACGCGCTCGTCGGCTTCATGGCCGCGCACGACTTCCGGCTCTCGGTGCCCGGGGCGGACCTGCCCTGCCCCGGCCTCACCTTCGTCGCCGTCGCCCCCACCCACCGCCGCCGGGGCGTGCTCAGCGCGCTCATGCGCGAGCAACTGTCCCGGACCGCCGCCGAAGGCGCCCCGATCGCGGCGCTCTGGGCCTCGGAAGCCGCCATTTACGGCCGGTTCGGCTTCGGCAGCGCCACGCAGGGCGTCACCGTCGAGATCGACTCGACGCGCCCGCTCGCCCTGCGCGTCGAACCGGACCGGCGCCCGCTGCGGCTGATCGACCCGGCGCAGGCGCCCGCGGTGATCGGGCCGTACCACGAGGCCGCGCGCGGGACCCGGGCCGGCCGCCCCAGCCGCGACCCGGAGCGCTGGATGGACGGCCGGCTCTGCGAGGAGGACGAGGTGGACGAGGAGTTCAGCCCGCCGAGGATCATCGCCTCGGGCGCCCCCGGCCGACCGGTCGCCGGGTACGTCCTCTACCGCACGAAGCCGGAAGGGGCCGCCGGCCCGCTCCGCACCCCGGGCGTGGTGCGCGTGGACGAACTGGAGGCCGACACCCCGCAGGTCGCCGCCGCCCTCTGGCAGTGCGTCGCCTCCCTCGACCTGACCGGCACGGTGCGGGCCTGGGGCCGCCCGCCGGACGACCCGCTGCTGTCCTTCGCCGCCGACCGGGACCAGGTACGGGTGACCGCGCTGTTCCCCGCTCTGTGGCTGCGCCTGGTCGACGTACGGGCCGCGCTGACCGCCCGGGCGTGGGAGGCGCCGGTGGAAGTGGTGCTGGAGGTCGCCGACATGCTCCTGCCGTCGAACGCCGGACGGTTCCGGCTCAAGGCGGCCCCGCAAGGGGCCACGTACGAACGGGCCCGGGCCGACCCCGATCTGACCCTGGACGTCCGGGAACTGGCCGCGGCCTACTTGGGCGGCACCCGGCTCACCGAGCTGGTCGCCGCCGGGCTGGTACGGGAACACACCGCGGGCGCCGCGGCGGCCCTCGACGCGGCGCTGCGCACACCGCTGCTGCCGCACACGGCCGACGAGTTCTGAGGGCCCGGGGCGGGGGCGGGCGAGCGGACCGCCCCCGCGCCGCGGGGGTCAGGCGGGCAGGGAGATCCGTGCCGCGGACATGCCGAAGGCGGAGTCCCACACCCTGGTGGACAGTCCGTCCGGCAGTCGCCGCAGGTCCTCCGGCCGATAACGACGGACCTTCCGGTGCCAGTTCAAGATGCCCGCGTGCCAGTCCTTGAGTTCGTCGACATAGCCGTCCAGGGCGGCCCGGGCCTCCCGGCTCAGCTTCCAGTCGTCGTAGAGCAGCGGCAGTTGGTGGGCGACGATGTGCTCGAACTCCTCCGTGCGCCGGGTCATCAGGCCGTGGCAGATGTGCAGCGCCTCCGGATAACCGATGTCGAAGAAGTTCCTGGTGACCAGAATATAGTTGTGGATCTCGCCCTCGAACTCCACTTCCTTCTGGTACGAGAAGATGTCGTTGATCAGGCACGCGGCGTCGGCGACGGCGTTCTCCAACGACCGGATGGTGCCCGAGGAGTAGATCTCGCCGGGGATGCCCCGGCCCTGGTGCCCGAGGCGGCACAGGTACATGGTGAGGCGCGAGCCGAAGGTGAGGCGACGCATCTCGGCGTAGTCCACCGGGTCCGGGATGCGGTTTTGGATCTGGTTGTCCACCTCCCACAGCCAGCTCTCCAGCATTTCCACGACGGTGGCGCGGAACTCGGTGCGCTGCCCGGGGGACATGCCGGCGCTGGTTCGCACCCACAGGTCGGCCAGGCCGCGCTCCATGGCGGTGACCGGCTCGGGCTGCCCGGCGTGGTCGACCGGGAGCATGGAGACGAGGCGGG
The DNA here is from genome assembly GCF_004795055.1 of Streptomyces sp. A1136. Taxonomy (GTDB): domain Bacteria; phylum Actinomycetota; class Actinomycetes; order Streptomycetales; family Streptomycetaceae; genus Streptomyces. Next base: position 29,802 of record NZ_SSBJ01000057.1, on the reverse strand, counting down.
CGGTGGTGGCCTTGGCGGCGGCGAGGTTCTTGCCCTGTGCGAACACCAGCGGGTAGTAGTCGTCGGCGTAGGTGCCCCAGGTCAGCCACGAGGCGTTCAGCGCCAGCGATTCGGGCGTCGCGTCGGGGTCGATGCCGGCCGAGCAGAGGGCGAAGTCGTAGCCGCGCAGCTTCTCCTCGGTCCAGATGGCCGATCCCGGGTCGCCGGGCTGGGGGTCCAGCAGGCCCGTGCGCCGCGCCCAGGCCACGGACTCCTCCCGGGCGTACGCGAGGTGGGGGCTGAGGCCGAGCCGGTGCGGCATGTGGATGTCGGGGATGACGGAGGGGCCGGTGGGTTCGAACGGGACGTGGGTGAAGCTGCGCCGGCGCAGCTCCATCGCCCGGGGTTCCAGGATCGAGCGCACGTCGAGGGCGGTGGCGCCGAGGCCGCTGGGCAGGAACGGCAGGGTGACCGGCGCGGTGGCCCGGGCCTCCTTGTTCATGTAGCGGCCGGAGACCATGTGCCACTCGTGACCGCCGGACTGCCAGTCCTGGAGGCCCTTGGTGTAGGCGAGCACGGCCGCGATCTCGGCGGGGTCCAGGGCGTGGTCGGCGAAGAGTTGGGGGAGTTCACCGAGCGCCGTCTGCTCGAACTGCTGGAGACGGGAGGTGAGGAGGTCGTTGGCGGATTCGGCGGCCTCCTGCGTGCCGCAACCGAGGAAGGTCTCCAACACGAGGATGGCGTTGGACAGTTCCCCCTCGTCACCGACCTCGCGCTCGTAGGAGAAGATGTCGTTCCTGATGTGCACGGCGTCGGAGAAGGCGTCCCGCAGGACGCCGAGCGCCCGCGAGCGCGCGACCCGGGCGGGAACCTCCGCGGACACGTACTCGACCAGACCGGCCGACCAGGGGGCGCCGCCCACCTTGCGGCGCATCTCGATGTATTCGAGCGGGTTCGCCACACGGCCGATGTCGATGTTGGCCAGTTCCCACATCGACTCGTCGAGGAGATTCTTCGTCGACTCGGAGAATCGTTCCCGCCAGTCCATCGACATCGCGGGCACGGTGCGCAGCCACAGGTCCCGCAGCCCCGCCTCGACCGGGTTCGACGGCTCGGGGAACCCGTCGGCCAGGTCCATGGGCATGAAGGCGGCCAGACCGTCGAGGTACGCCTTGGCACCCGCCCGGTCCTGCGAGCGCTTGTACAGCTCCAGGAAGTGGTCGTCGAAGAAGAAGACCCACACGTACCAGTCGGTGACCAGACTCAACGCGTCGCTGTCGCAGTCCGGGTGGGTGTAGGAGCACAGGAGCGCGTAGTCGTGCGAGTCGAGGTCCTTCTCCTCCCAGACGCCGGACCCCTCCAGCATCCCGAAGTCGCGGGCCCACCGCTTGGTGTGGGCTCTCGCGGACTCCAGGTGCGGGTTCAGTCGCGCCGGATAGGGCACGTAGAAATCCGGCAGTCGAAACGGCTGTGTCACGGCGGGTAGGGCCTTTCGTCCGATGGCGGGGGGACCCGTGTGACCGGCTCCCCGCACGAGATCAGCACTGCCCTACCCAGCCCCGCGTCGCCCCAAGGGGCAGTTCACCGCATCAGGTGACGAAGTCGCCGTTCCCCGGCGCGCGGGAGCCGCACGTGCGATGGGGGCACCCCGGGCGCGCCGAAGGCCGCCTCCCCGGGTCGGGGGAGACGGCCTTGGGCGGTGCGGTTATTCGGACTCGGATTCCAGGTTGCCTTCAGTGTCCAGGTAGACCTGGCGGAGGGATTCGAGGATCCGGGGGTCCGGCTTTTCCCACATGCCGCGGGATTCGGCCTCCAGCAGGCGTTCCGCGATGCCGTGAAGGGCCCAGGGGTTGGCCTGTTCGAGGAAGGCGCGGTTCTCCGGGTCCAGGACGTAGGTTTCCGTGAGCTTGTCGTACATCCAGTCGGCGATCACGCCGGTGGTGGCGTCGTAGCCGAAGAGGTAGTCCACCGTGGCCGCCAGTTCGAAGGCGCCCTTGTAGCCGTGGCGGCGCATCGCCTCGATCCACTTGGGGTTCACGACGCGGGCGCGGAAGACGCGCGAGGTCTCTTCGACCAGGGTGCGGGTCTTGACCGTTTCCGGGCGGGTGGAGTCGCCGATGTACGCCTCGGGGGCCGTGCCGCGCAGGGCGCGGACCGTTGCGACCATGCCGCCGTGGTACTGGAAGTAGTCGTCGGAGTCCGCGATGTCGTGCTCGCGGGTGTCGGTGTTCTTCGCGGCGACGGTGATCCGCTTGTAGGCCGTCTCCATCTCGGTGCGGGCCGGGCGGCCCTCCAGGCCGCGGCCGTACGCGTAGCCGCCCCAGACCGTGTAGACCTCCGCGAGGTCGGCGTCGGTGCGCCAGTCGCGGGAGTCGATCAGCTGGAGGATGCCGGCGCCGTAGGTGCCCGGGCGCGAGCCGAAGATACGGGTGGTGGCCTTGCGTTCGTCGCCGTGGACGGCGAGGTCGGCCTGGGCGTGGGCCCGGATGTGGTTCTGGTCGGCCGGTTCGTCCAGGCTCGCCGCCAGCCGTACCGCGTCGTCCAGCAGGCCGATCACGTGCGGGAACGCGTCGCGGAAGAAGCCCGAGATGCGCAGGGTGACGTCGATGCGGGGACGGCCCAGTTCGGCGAGCGGGATCGGTTCGATGCCCGTGACACGGCGGGACGCCTCGTCCCAGACCGGGCGGATGCCCAGCAGCGCGAGGGCCTCCGCCACGTCGTCGCCCGAGGTGCGCATCGCGCTCGTACCCCACAGGGACAGGCCCACGGAGGCGGGCCACTCGCCGTTGTCCGTGCGGTAGCGGGTCAGGAGCGAGTCGGCCAGGGCCTGGCCGGTCTCCCACGCGAGGCGGGAGGGTACCGCCTTCGGGTCCACGGAGTAGAAGTTGCGGCCGGTGGGAAGGACGTTGACCAGGCCGCGGAGCGGGGAGCCGGAGGGGCCCGCCGGGATGAAGCGGCCGTCGAGGGCGGCCACGACGTGGGCGATCTCGTCCGTCGTGCCGGCCAGGCGGGGGACGACCTCACGGGCCGCGAAGGACAGCACGTCCGCCACGGACGCCGGGTGCTCGGAGGCGACCGAAGCCACTGCCGAGGGGTCCCAGTTCGCGTCCTCCATCGCCTGCACCAGGGCGCGGGCCGTCTCCTCCACCGCGTCCGCCGAGGTGCGGGTCGCCGCGGACTCGTCCAGGCCGAGCGCCTCGCGCAAGCCCGGCAGGGCCGTCGTACCGCCCCAGATCTGGCGGGCGCGCAGGATCGCCAGGACCAGGTTGACGCGGGCCTCACCGGTCGGGGCGCCGCCCAGGACGTGGAGGCCGTCGCGGATCTGGGCGTCCTTGACCTCGCACAGCCAGCCGTCGACGTGCAGGAGGAAGTCGTCGAAGCCGTCGTCGTCCGGGCGCTCTTCGAGACCCAGGTCGTGGTCGAGCCTCGCCGCCTGGATCAGCGTCCAGATCTGCGCGCGGATGGCGGGCAGCTTCGCCGGGTCCATGGCACTGATCTGCGCGTACTCGTCCAAGTGCTGTTCGAGGCGGGCGATGTCGCCGTACGACTCCGCGCGCGCCATCGGCGGCACCAGGTGGTCGACCAGCGTGGCGTGCACGCGGCGCTTGGCCTGCGTGCCCTCGCCCGGGTCGTTGACGAGGAAGGGGTAGATCAGGGGGAGGTCGCCCAGGGCGGCGTCCGGGGCGCAGGAGGCGGAGAGGCCGGCGTTCTTGCCGGGCAGCCACTCCAGGTTGCCGTGCTTGCCCAGGTGGATCATCGCGTCCGCGCCGAACCCGCCGTCCTCCGCGCGCGCCTGGATCCAGCGGTACGCGGCCAGGTAGTGGTGCGACGGCGGCAGGTCCGGGTCGTGGTAGATCGCGATCGGGTTCTCGCCGAAGCCGCGCGGCGGCTGGATGAGGATCAGGAGGTTCCCGCGGCGCAGCGCCGCGAGGACGATGTCGCCCTCCGGGTTCGCGGAGCGGTCCACGAACATGTTGCCGGGCGCCTCGCCCCAGTGCTCCTCGACGCTTTCGCGCAGCTCGGCCGGGAGTTCGGCGAACCAGCGCTTGTAGTCGGCGGCGGCGATGCGGACGGGGTTGCGGGCCAGCTGCTCCTCGGTGAGCCAGTCCTGGTCGTGGCCGCCGGCCTCGATCAGGGCGCGGATCAACTCGTCGCCGTCGCCCGAGACCAGGCCCGGGATCTCGTCGGCGGGACCGAAGTCGTAGCCGCCGGCGACGAGGGTGCGCAGCAGCTCCACGGCGCTGGCCGGGGTGTCCAGGCCGACCGCGTTGCCGATGCGGGAGTGCTTGGTCGGGTACGCGGAGAGCACCAGCGCGATCTTCTTGTCGCGGCGTTCGATGTGGCGCAGCCGGGCGTGGCGCACGGCGATGCCGGCGACGCGGGCGGCCCGCTCGGGGTCGGCGACGTAGGCGGGCAGGCCGTCCTCGTCGAGTTCCTTGAAGGAGAACGGGACCGTGATCAGGCGGCCGTCGAACTCCGGGACGGCGACCTGGGTGGCGGCGTCCAGCGGGGACAGGCCCTCGTCATTCTCCTCCCACGCGCTGCGGGAGCCGGTCAGGCACAGGGCCTGGAGGATCGGCACGCCGAGCGCCGCCAGCGCGCCGGCGTCCCAGGACTCGTCGTCGCCGCCCGCCGAGGCGGTCGCGGGCTTGGTGCCGCCGGCCGCGAGGACGGTGGTGACGATGGCGTCCGCCGACTCCAGCTCGCAGAGCAGCTCCGGCTCCGGCGTGCGCAGGGAGGACACGTACAGCGGCGCCGCCTGAGCGCCCTGGGCCTCGATGGCCTCGCACAGGGCGTGCACGAAAGCGGTGTTGCCGCTCATCTGGTGCGCGCGGTAGTACAGCACGGCGATCCGGGGACCGGTGGTACGGGCCGGGGTGCGTTCCAGCGGGCCCCAGGTGGGTGCGGCGGCCGGGGGTTCGAAACCGTGGCCGGTCAGCAGCACGGTGTCGGAGAGGAAGCGGGCCAGCTGGTCCAGGTTGGCGGGGCCGCCGTGGGCGAGGTAGCCGTGCGCTTCGGCGGCGATGCCGATGGGGACGGTCGAGGCCTCCATCAGCTGGGCGTCGGGGGCCTGTTCGCCGGTCAGCACCACGACCGGGCGGTGCTGGTCGGGGGCCAGGAGGAGGTCGAGGCCGTCCTGCCAGGCGCGCAGACCGCCGAGGAGGCGTACGACGACCAGATCGACCCCGTCGAGGAGGGCGGGCAGATCGTCCAGGGGAAGGCGGGAGGGGTTCGCGAACCGGTACGGCACGGGGCCGTCCGCGGCGGCGCGGGCGCTGAGCAGATCGGTGTCGGACGTCGACAGCAACAGGATCATGCGGCGGCAGGCCTTCCTCGGGGTTTCCGCGCCCCGGGCAGTGAGGACAGCGGGAGTTCCTGACTCACCCGGCCGATCGCTCCGCGGGGTTCACAGTGGCGGGACCGCGCCGGAATCGCACCGGGCTTCCTCCCATGTCGCCGTCCTCGGCGATGACGGGCCGTGTGGCCCGCCGGTGGTCATCTTAGGTGGCCGGGGGCGGGGGTGGGTGCCGGGGTATTCGCGGCGGGTGGGTGCGGGGCGTTGCGGGGCATCCGCCGCCGGGCCCCCGCGCCTCGCACGTCGGCGGGGCGGATCGTGCGGCCGGGCCGGATCGGGTGGTGGGGCCGGTGGGTGAGGGCGGGGGTGGCCGGGCCGGATGTGGCCGGTAGTGGTGGTGATCGACACAGCGGGCGGGCGCAGAATCGTGGGTATGCTCGCGGCCATGCCCCAGCCCCCTTCCGCCGCATCGCGGGACGAACCCGTCATACGGGACCGAGGTGACGCCTGCCCGGGCGCACTGCGGTTGCACCGGGCGGACGACGGCTACCTCGCCCGGGTGCGGATACCCGGCGGGATGCTCGGGGCGCACGCGGCACGGATGCTCGCCGACGCGGCGGACCGGCTCGGCGACGGCCACATCGACCTCACCTCGCGGGGCAACGCCCAGTTGCGCGGGCTCGGGGAGGCCTGCGGTGGCGAACTGGCCCGCGTCCTGGCCGACGCGGGGCTCCTGCCCGCCCCCTCCCACGAGCGGGTACGCAACGTCGTCGCCTCCCCGCTGACCGGCCTCGACCGGGGCGGGCTGCCCGACGTGGCGCCCTGGGTCACCGAACTCGACCGGCTGCTCTGCGCGAGCGAGGAGGCGGCCGCCCTGTCCGGGCGGTTCCTGTTCGCCCTCGACGACGGGCGCTGTGACGTGAGTCGCCTCGACGCGGACGTGACCCTGCTCGCACGGGGCCCGGAGCACGCGCTGCTGACGACGGCCGGGGCCCGGGGCGGTCTGCTCCTGGCCGCCGCCGACGCGCCCCGGGCCGCCCTCGTCGCCGCCCGGTACTTCCTCGACGCCGCGCGGGAAGCCGGTACGCGGTCCTGGCGGGTTGCCGAACTGCCCCCCGAACACGCCCTCGATGTGAGCGAGTTGGCGGACCGGCTGACCGACGCCTCGATCCCCGCGACCGCGATCCCCGGGACCTCGATCTCCCCCGCCGCCGACGCGTCCTCGGCCGACACGCCCCCCGGCCCCGCGCCGGAACCCGGCCTGGTCGAAGGGCCCGGGCAGAGCGTCGCGCTCTGCGTGCTCGCGCCATTGGGCCGCCTCACCACCGCCCAGTGGAACCTCCTGGCCGGCCTCACGGGGCGGTTGCGCCTGACGCCCTGGCGCGGGATCGTCGTCCCCGGACTGACCGCCCCCGCCGCGGGGGACGCCCTCGCCGCCCTCGCCGACGCCGGACTGGTCACCGCCCCCGCCGACCCCCGACGGTCCGTCACCGCCTGTACGGGGCAACCGGGATGCGCCCGCTCGCACCGCGACGTGCGCGCCGACGCGCGGGAGGTCACCGCGCGGGCGCCGGGGCCGCTGCCCGTTCACTGGTCGGGATGCGAACGACGCTGCGGGCACCCGCGCGGCACCGCCTGGGTGGACGTGCTCGCGACGCCCGACGGGTACGACCTCCGCGCCCCCGGCCGCGCCCCGCACCAGGGCGTACACCCCTCCGACCTTGCCGCGGCCCTCAGGGACGCACGCCGCACCACCTCCCACGACGCAGCGAAGAAATGAGCGAGTACACAGTGTTCGAGTACGAGAAGGACGGCGCGGCCATCTACCGCCAGTCCTTTGCCACGATCCGCGCCGAGGCGGACCTCTCCGGGCTGCCCGCCTCGGTCGCCCAGGTCGCGGTGCGCATGATCCACGCCTGCGGGATGACCGACCTGCCCCAGGACCTGGGCTACACGCCCGACGTCGTGCTGCGGGCCCGGGCGGCCCTGAACGCCGGCGCCCCGATCCTGTGTGACGTACAGATGGTGGCGAGCGGGGTCACCCGCAAGCGGCTGCCCGCCGGCAACGAGGTCGTCTGCACCCTCTCCGACCCGGCCGTCCCGGCGCTCGCCGCGAAGATGGGCACCACCCGCAGCGCCGCCGCACTGGAAGTCTGGCGCGACCGGGGACTGTTGGAGGGCTCGGTGATCGCCGTCGGCAACGCGCCGACCGCGCTGTTCCGGCTGCTGGAGATGATCGAGGAGGGCGCGCCGCGCCCCGCCGCCGTGATCGGCGTACCGGTGGGCTTCATCGGCGCCGCCGAGTCCAAGGACGCGCTGGCCGCACACCCCTCCGGGCTGGACCACCTGATCGTGCGCGGCCGGCGCGGTGGCAGCGCCATCGCCGCCGCCGCCGTCAACGCGATCGCGAGCGAGGAAGAATGAGCACCACCGAGGCGACCGACGCCACCACCGCCAAGGGCCGGCTCTACGGGGTGGGGCTCGGGCCCGGCGACCCGTCCCTGATGACCCTGCGCGCGGTCGAGGTGATCGCGCAGGCCGATGTCGTCGCGTACCACTCCGCGCGCCACGGCCGTTCCATCGCCCGCTCGATCGCCGCGAAGCACCTGCGCGCCGACCACGTCGAGGAACCGCTGGTCTACCCGGTCACCACCGAGACCACCGACCACCCCGGCGGCTACCAGGGCGCCATGGAGGAGTTCTACGAGGCCTCCGCGGCCCGCCTCGCCGCGCACCTCGACGCCGGCAGGACGGTCGCCGTCCTCGCGGAGGGGGACCCGCTCTTCTACGGCTCCTACATGCACATGCACAAGCGGCTCGCCGACCGCTACGAGGCCGAGGTGATCCCCGGGGTGACGTCGGTGAGCGCCGCCGCCGCGCGCCTGGGCACCCCGCTGGTGGAGGGCGAGGAGGTACTCACCATCCTGCCCGGCACCCTGCCCGAGGAGGAGTTGACGGCCAGGCTCGCCGCAACCGACTCGGCGGTCGTGATGAAGCTCGGCCGCACCTTCCCCGCCGTGCGGCGGGCCATGGAGAGCAGCGGCAGGCTCGCCGAGGCGCGTTACGTCGAGCGCGCCACCATGGCGGGGGAGCGGACCGGTGTCCTCGCCGACACCGACCCGGACAGCGTCCCGTACTTCGCCGTCGCCGTCGTGCCCAGCCGCGTCGGCAACCCGGGCAGCGTGCCGTCGGGGCCGGGCGAGGTCGTGGTCGTCGGCACCGGGCCCGCCGGGCCGCTCTGGCTGACCCCCGAGACGCGGCGGGCGCTCGCGGACGCCGAGGTGCTCGTCGGGTACACGACGTACCTGGACCGGGTGCCGGTGAAGCCGGGCCAGGTCCGGCACGGCTCCGACAACAAGGTGGAGTCCGAGCGCGCCGAGTTCGCCCTCGACCTCGCCCGGCGCGGCAAGCGGGTGGTCGTGGTCTCCGGCGGCGACCCCGGGGTCTTCGCCATGGCCACCGCCGTCCTGGAGGTCGCGGGTCAGGCGCAGTACAAGGACGTGCCCGTACGGGTCCTGCCGGGGGTGACCGCGGCCAACGCGGCCGCCGCGGCGGCGGGGGCCCCGCTGGGCCACGACTACGCCACGATCTCCCTCTCCGACCGGCTCAAGCCGTGGGAGGTCATCGCGGAGCGGCTGCGGTCCGCCGCGCAGGCCGATCTCGTGCTCGCCCTGTACAACCCGGGCTCGCGCAGCCGGACCTGGCAGGTGGCGCAGGCCCGCGAGCTGCTGCTCGAACTGCGCGCACCGGGGACCCCGGTGGTCGTCGCGCGGGACGTGGGCGGCCCGGAGCAGTCCGTCCGGATCGTCACCCTGGGCGAACTGGCGCCGGAGGAAGTGGACATGCGGACGATCCTGCTGATCGGCTCCTCGCAGACCCAGGTCACGGAGCGGGCCGACGGCAGCCGCGTGACCTGGACCCCGCGCCGCTACCCGTGACCGGCCGGCACTGAGACCGTCGGGCCCCGGGCGCGTCGACCGCGAGTCGCCGCGCCCGGGGCCTTCACGCTCCGGGAGCCGGCCGGGGCGCCCACCCGCCGCGCCCGCGCCGCCGCCCGGCGCCGGGACACCCCGCCGCGACACCGAGGTACCCGCCCGCGACGAGGGCCGACAGGCCGAAAGCCCGCGCCCTACCCGCGACGATCAGGGCCGTCGAGCCGCCCGACGGCCTTGCCGCGCACGGCCGACAGTGTCCGGGAAGCGTATGCGGATGCCGTATCGGGACCCCTGCCGCAGGCGAGGATCAGGCCGGGTGGGACGACAGCCACCGCCGGGTCGCCTCCACCGACGCGGCCTCGGGCACGCCCGTCGGCACCGGCGGTCGGCGTACGACGAGCACCGGGATGCCCGCCTCGCGGGCGGCGGTCAGCTTGGGCGCCGTGGCGTCGCCGCCGCTGTCCTTGGTCACCAGTACGTCGATCCGGTGCCGGGCCAGCAGTTCGCGTTCCCCGTCGAGGCGGAACGGGCCCCGGTCCAGGAGCACTTCCAGGCGCGGGGGAGCCGGCGCCGCCGGGGCGTCCACCGAACGCACCAGGAACCAGGGCTCGGTGAGGTGCGCGAAGTGGCGCAGGCCCATCCGGCCGGTCGTCAGGAAGATCCGCCGGGCCGACCCGGGCAGCAGCGCGGCGGCTTCGGGGAGGGAGTCCGCGAAGGTCCAGGCGTCGCCGGGGGCCGCCGTCCAGCCGGGCCGGCGCAGTGCCAGCAGCGCGGCGCCCGTCAGCGCCGCGGCCTCGGCGGCGTTGAAGCTCATCCGCTCCGCGAACGGGTGGGTGGCGTCGACCAGGTGCGTCACGCCCTGCGCGGTGATCCAGTCGGCCAGCCCGGCGGCGCCGCCGAAGCCGCCGATCCGGGTCTCGCCCGGCGGCAGCACCGGCGCGCCGACCCGGCCCGCCAGCGAGGTCGTCACCCGGTAGGGGGCCGGCTGCAGGGCTTCCGCGAGCCGGCGGGCCTCCGTCGTGCCGCCCAGGATCAGGACGTGCCGTACGGGGGAGGGCTCAGCAGGCATGCCGGTCGCGTTCGGCGGAGTACAGGTGGCTGTCGCGGAACTGCTCGGCGCCCAGGGTGCGGCCGACCAGGATCACCGCCGTACGCACCAGGCCCGCCGCCTTCACCTGGTCCGCGATGTCGGCCAGCGTGCCGCGCAGGATCAACTCGTCGGGGCGGCTGGCCATCGCGACCACCGCCGCCGGGCAGTCGGCCCCGTAGTGCGGCAGCAGTTCGGCGACGACCCGCTCCGCGTAGCGGGTGGCCAGGTGCAGGACGAGGAGCGCGCCGCTGCGGCCGAGCGTGGCCAGGTCCTCGCCGGGCGGCATCGGTGTGGCCTGCTGGGCGATCCGGGTCAGGATCACGGTCTGGCCGACGGTCGGGACGGTGAGTTCCCGCTTGAGCGCGGCCGCGGCCGCCGCGAAGGCCGGTACGCCGGGCACGACCTCGTAGGGGATGCCGGCGGCGTCCAGGCGTCGCATCTGCTCGGCGACGGCGGAGAAGACGGAGGGGTCGCCGGAGTGCAGCCGCGCCACGTCCTGACCGGCCGCGTGGGCGCGGACGAACTCGGCGGTGATCTCGTCGAGGTTGAGCCGTGAGGTGTCCACCAGGCGGGCGCCCGGAGGGCATTCGGCCAGCAGTTCCGGCGGGACCAGGCTGCCCGCGTACAGGCAGACGGGGGCGGCCGCGAGGGTCCGGGCACCGCGCACGGTGATCAGGTCGGCGGCGCCGGGGCCGGCTCCGATGAAGTACACGGTCATGTCTGGTCCTTCGTCTCTGTCGCCGGTGCGGGGGATGCCGGCTCCGGTGATCCGGGCTCGGGCCACGGCTTGATCACGGTCCACTGGGTGACGGGCATCGCCTGCCGCCAGCCCGTGAAGCCGCCGACGGGCACGGCGTGCGCGACGGCCAGCTTCACCAGTTCACCGCCGTGCCGACGGTAGCGTTCGGTCAGTACGGCTTCCGACTCCAGGGTGACCGTGTTGACCACCAGCCGGCCGCCGGGCGCCAGCGCCGCCCAGGCCGCGTCCAGCAGGCCGGGCGCGGTCAGGCCGCCGCCGATGAACACCGCGTCGGGCGTGGGCAGTCCGATCAGCGCCGCCGGGGCGGCGCCGGTGACCACCCGCAGGCCGGGCACGCCGAGCGCCGCCGCGTTGCGGGCGATCCGCTCGGCCCGCTCCGGGACCCGTTCCACGGTCACGGCGCGGCAGGAGGGGTGCGTGCGCATCCACTCGATGCCGATCGAACCCGAGCCGCCGCCGATGTCCCACAGCAGTTCGCCGGGGGCCGGGGCGAGCGCGCACAGGGTGGCGGCACGGACGTGGCGCTTGGTGAGCTGGCCGTCGTGTTCGTAGGCGGCGTCGGGCAGGCCGGGGGTGGCGCCGAGCCGCGGCGTGGCCGCCCGGGGGTCGCGACGGCAGTCGACGGCCACCACGTTCAGGGGGTCGCCGGGCGCGTGGTCCCAGCCGTCGGCACGACCCTCGTACGCGTTCTCGTCCTCGGAGCCGAGCTGTTCCAGCACCCGCATCCGGCTGGGCCCGAAGCCCCGTTCCCGCAGGAGGGCGGCGATCTCGCCCGGGGACGCCGCTCCGGCGCTGAGCACCAGCACCCGTCGCCCCTCGTGGAGCGCGGCGGCGATCCGGGCCACCGGGCGGCCGACGACGGTGATCACTTCGGTGTCCTCCACCGGCCAGCCCAGGCGGGCGCAGGCGTACGACACGGAGGAGGGGTGCGGGTGGACCCGTAGGGCGTGCGGGCCCAGTTCCCCCGCGAGGGCGCGGCCGATGCCGTAGAACATGGGGTCCCCGCTGGCCAGCACGGCGATGCGGCGACCGGCGTGCTCGGCCATCAGCTTCGGGACGGCCGGCCGCAGCGGGCTCGGCCAGGCGACGCGTTCGCCGGGGCAGTCCCCGGCCGGCAGCAGGCCCAGTTGTCGGGGGCCGCCGATCAGTACCTCGGCGGTGGCCAGCGCGGAGCGCGCGGCGGCGGTGAGCCCGGCCCAGCCGTCGGCGCCGAGGCCGACGACCGTCACGGGTGCGGGGGGTGCTGCGGAGCTCACTGCGCGGAACCTCGGGGACGGGGGGAAGCGGGTGGACCCGCAGCCTACTGGTCGGTGTGCCCGCTCCCGGGGGCAGGGTGGCACCAGGTGCCGTCCCGGGCCGCCCACCGGTGTCCGATCGCCGCGCTCCCGGGCCCACCCACGGTGTCAGGTCGCGGGCTCCGGTGCGGCTCCCCGCCGGGCGGCCGCGTCCGACCCCGTGCGGCCGGCCGCACGGGCGCCCTCACGTGTACCCGTCCGCCCCCGACGCGCCTCCGGGCGCCCCTGGACGGGCCCTGCTCCGGCGCCGCACCCCGTCGCAGACTCTGCGGCATGGACGACGACGCTACGGACAACCACCCAGCCGCCTGCCGCCGCTCCACCGGACCCCCCGGTCCGCGGGCCGCGTCGACCGCGGCGGTCAGCGACCGCCGGTGGCCCGGGTGTAGAGGGCGTGGACGGAGTCGTCGAACCAACTGCTGTAGGAGGTCGTCTCGTCACCGCCGCCGTCACGGCCGCCGATGACCCCGATGAGTGTGCTGCCGTCGGTCAACACCGGGCCGCCGCTGGTGCCGTTGGGTACGTCCGCGCAGTCCAGCCGTAGCTGCGTGGGCCCTTCCGGGCGCGCGGTGTTGTAGCAGTCCAGCGGCTGCTCGGTGTCGTTCGGGTAGCCGACCAGCCGGGCGGGCAGGGGAAGTTGCGGGCGGAAGCGGATCGTCAGCGCGCCGGTGACGTCCTCCAGCCGCTCACCCGGGTGCCCGGGACGGCGCAACCGCAGGAAGGCGACGTCGTGGTCCGGGTCCGCGCTCCGCGTCCAGCGGGGGTCCACGTCGACGCGGCTGGGCACCCACACGCCGTACGGCGCCTTGCCGTCGCGGTAGCCGGGGACGAAGGCCAGGTTGGTGCGGAAGCCGTCCTGGTACACGCAGTGCGCGGCGGTGGCGATGAGGTCGCCGTCGGGCGAGTGCACCACGCTCGCCGAGCAGTGGTGGTCGGCGTCCCAGTCGTTGCCGGGCGAGAACAGGGCGCCGATAGCGGGCTCGGAGGCGGTCGTCCGGGCCCGCAGCGGCGAGGAGGGCCGCCAGCCGCCGTCCGCCCACCGCACCGGGGCCGGTGATCCGGACGCGTCGGAGCCGGACTCCGTCCGCGCGAAGGCCGCGGCGTCGGTCGGCGGGTCCTCCGCCTCGGACGCGATCCCGTCGAGGACGTCGGCGGCGGTGCGGTCGGCGCGTTCCGGGTCTTGGAGGTAGCTGCCCCGCGCGGGGTCGCCGTCCGCGCGGTGGGAGGCGACGGCGCGCAGTTGCCCCCACACCAGGACGCCGCCGGCGGCCAGGGCGAGGCAGATCCCGAGCAGCACGCCGACCCGTACCGCGCCGTCCCTCACCTTGCCCACGATGTGGCGCTCCCCGCCCCCGACGATCCTCCGACGTCCCGTCCGACGGTCGGGAGCCGGCAGAGGTTCCGACATCCGGTGTGTCGGTCCTCACAATCGGACGGTCGCGCCCCCTCCCGACATCCGGCGTCCTTCCGTACGTCACCGAACTCCCCTACTCTCCAGGCGACTTGAGGGCCGTGGACCGAGGGGAGCCGAAGAGATGAGACTGCGCAACAGGTGGAGGGGCCGGGCCTTGGCCGGTCTGGTCGCGACGGCGCTCGGACTGGGTCTCGCCCTGGGGGCGGCGGCCCCGGCCGGGGCCGAGGGCGGCCCCTCCTACGCCGGAACCACCGGGGTCGGCGTCCACAACGCCTACGAGAAGGCTAAGTACCCGTACTTCGCGGACGCCCTGGACTCCGGCGCCGCGATGCTCGAACTCGACGTGTGGACGAACTTCTTCGGCAGTTCCTGGCGGGTCTCGCACGACAACCCCTTCGGCAACAACAGCAACTGCGAGAACGCCGCCACCGCCGCCCAACTGCGCACCAAGTCCCGCGACCAGAACCTCGCCGGGTGCCTGTCCGACATCCGCAGCTGGCACGACGCGCACCCCGGCCACCGCCCGATCGTGCTCAAGCTGGAGCTCAAGGACGGCTTCGCAGCCAACCTCGGGCGCGGTCCCGCCGATCTCGACGCCCTGCTCACCTCCAAGCTCGGCGACGCCGTCTACCGGCCCGGGCAGCTGGCCGCCGGCTACCCCGACCTGGACACCGCGGCCCGCGCCGGGGCCTGGCCGAGTCGCGCCGCCATGGCCGGCAAGTTCCTCGTCGAGCTCATCCCCGGCACGGTGGAGGAGGGCAACGCGGCGGACACCCTGTGGACCGACCGGGAGTACGCCACGTACCTGCGCTCCCTCGCCTCCTCGGGCAGGCTCGGCAGCGCGGCGGCCTTCCCCGCCGTGCACCGCGCCGAGGCGGGCGATCCGCGGGCCCGTTACGCCGACGCCACGCTGCGCCCCTGGTTCGTGGTCTTCGACGGGGACGCGAGCGCGTACGCGGGAGGCTCGATCGACACCGGTTGGTACGACCGCAACCACTACCTGCTGATCGCCACCGACGCCCAGAACGTGGCCCCGGCCATCGACGGTGTCCATCCGACCGAGACCCAGGCGCTGGACCGTCTCGCGCTGATGGCCGGCCACCACGCCTCGATCGCCTCCGCGGACTGGTACCCGCTGCCCAAGGTGCTGGCCACGGTGGTGCCGCGCGGCTAGCGCGGCCAGGGGGGCGGGGTACCCGGCGGCCGGCCGGACCCGGGCGCTCCGCGGTGGTGCTGGGCATCGAGTCGTCCTGCGACGAGACGGGCGCGGGGATCGTGCGCGACGGGAAACTCCTCGCGCACGTCGTCGCGTCGAGCATTGGGGGCACCTCCCAGCGGTAGCTGGGGGAGAGCACGCCCGCTTCGGCGGCGTCGTCCCCGAGATCGCCGCCCGCGCCCACCTGCACGCCTTCAACCCGGTGGTGCGCCGGGCCCTCGACCAGGCCGGCCTGCGGCCCGCGCAGCTCGACGCGGTCGCCGTCACCACCGGCCCCGGGCTCTCCGGCGCCCTCCAGGTCGGACTCGCCGGGGCCGAGACGCTCGCCTACGCGCTCGGGCTGCCGCTGTACGGCGTCCACCACCTCGCCGGGCACGTCGCCGCCGACACGCTGGAGCACGGGCCGCTTCCCGACCTCTGCGTGGTGCTGGTCGTCTCCGGCGGGCACACCTCGCTGCTGCTGGTACGGGACCTCGTGCGCGAGCCGATCCTGCACCTGGGAGACACCCTGGGCGACGCCGCCGGCGAATGCTTCGACAAGGTCGCCCGGGTGCTCGGCCTGCCCTACCCGGGCGGCCCGGCCATCGACCGGGCCGCCCGCGGCGGCGACCCCACCGCCGTCGCCTTCCCCCGGCCGCTGACCGGCGGGCCGCGTGAGCGGGACCCGTACGCCCACTCCTTCTCCTCCTCGGGGCTCAAGACGGCCGCCGCCCGCTGGGCCGAGGGCCAATGGCTGCGCGGGCAGGAGCCCCCCGTCGCCGACGGGGCCGCCTCGCTGCAGGAGGCGGTGGCCGACGTCCTGACCCGCAAGGCGGTCGCGGCCTGCACGGCCTACGGGGTCACCACGCTGGTGCCGGTCGGCGGGGTGGCCGCCAACTCCCGCGTCCGCGCCCTCGCCGAGCGGCGCTGCGCCTCCGCCGGGATCTCCCTGCGGGTCCCGGCGATGACGCTGTGCACCGACAACGGCGCGGTGATCGCCGCCGTCGGGGACCTGCTGGTGCGGGCGGGCGTGGAGCCGGCCCCGTACGCCCTCACGATCGACCCGTCCGCGCCGCTGGAGTACGCGGCGCGGAACTCGCGGGCGGCGGCGCGGCCTGAGTCACGGCGAAGGGCTCACCTGGACCGTCGTCAGCGCACCGCCCGAGGCCTCCTTCACCACGGCGATCCGGGTGCCGGTGTCGGGGACCTTCACCCCGAGCTGCGGCAGGGCCGCGTTCCAGTAGGTCCCGTGGCGGTCGTCGAAGACCGCCACGCCCGGTCGCGCCGGGATCACCAGCGGGGTGCCCGCCTTGTGCAGCACGATCCGCTCGCTCGCACGGAGCGAGAAGGGGGCGTCGAAGGTCTGCGCCCGGGCGTTCAGGAGGGCGCCGTCGGCGAACGCGAGCGGCTCCGGCCGGGCGTCCACCGGCAGCAGCAGGCCGCCGCCCGGGTGCGCCTTGGTGGTGTTGTCGCTGAAGGCGGTGTCCCAGAGCCAGACGAGCACACCCTGCTGGTAGGGGAAGAACTCCACCCGGTCGCCGGTGAATCCGAAGTTGTACGGGCCCGTCTTGAGCAGGCTGCCGTATCCCGTGTAGCGCCGGTTCTCCGCGAAGTAGGCGCGCGGGTGCTCCTCCGTGCCGCTGCGGCCCTCCGTACGGGACCACTTGAGCGCCGTCCAGCCGTTCGCGCCCTGTTCCGCCCCGTCGCGCAGCACCTCGCGGCCGCCGTCCGCGGTGATGCGGATGTCGTCGAAGGTTACGCCCCGACCGTGGGTGTTGCCGTCGGAGGTGACCCGCAGCCGCAGCCGGACCTCGCGGCCCGCGAAGGCGTCGAGCGGGACGGACAGCCGCGTCCAGCCGGCGGAGGTGCCGGAGACGCCCTTGGCCGGGATCGGGGTCCCGTCCACGGTGCCCGGGAGCGGGGACCAGGAGGCGCCGCCGTCCGTGGAGGCCTCCACCGTCAGGAAGTCGAAGTCCTTCTCGATGTCGTACCAGACGCGGGCGTCCAGGCGGGCGGGCCCGGTCGCGGCGGTGAGGTCGACGGTCCGGCTCAGGGTGTTGTCCATGAAGTCGCCGGTGCCGCTCCACCACTGGCTCGCGCCCTCGTACGGGTCGGTCAGCTCGGTCGTGGTGCGCGACGGCGGCAGGTGCACCAACAGGGCTTGTGGGTCATCGGTGTTGTACCCGGACACCCCGAGGGTCGCGCGGGTCCGGCGGCCCGCGTCGGCCTCCGTGTACTCCAGCCAGCCCAGCTGGAGCTTGCTCCAGGGGTCGAGGTCCCCCGGGAACTCCCCTGTGGTTCCCGGGCGTTTGCCGAGGTAGGAGGCGGAGGACATCAGGGACCAGAAGTTGACGCCGTTGTCCCCGTCCGAGCTGTAGAGGTCCGGCAGTCCGAGGTCGTGGCCGAACTCGTGCGAGAAGAGGCCGGCCCCGCTGTTCTCGCCCCCGGTGAGGTAGTCGCCGGCCCAGATGCCGGTGTCGCCGACGGGGGTGCCGCCCGCCTTGTTCCCCGTCGGACCCGCGCTGCCGGCCTGGTCCCAGTACGCGAACCAGCGGTGCGCCCAGACGGCGTCCTTGCCCTGGGCGCCGCCGCCCCAGGTCTGGTCCTTGCCCGCGTGGACCACGACGAGGTGGTCGAGGTAGCCGTCGGGCTCGTTGAAGTTCCCGTCGTGGTCGGCGTCGTAGCGGTCCCACTGGTCGTACTCGGCCAGTTGCGCCTTGATGTCGGCGGCCGTACGGCCCTTCGCACGCTCGGAGTCGTACCAGGCGGTGGTGGCGTCGCGGACCAGGTCCCAGTTGGTGCGGCACTGCCCGGGCTCGGAGCAGTTGTCCGTCCCGTAACGGGCTTCGTTCCAGGGGAGCTTGACCCAGTCGGTGACCGTGCCGTCCATGTCGTAGCGGCCCGAGGACTGGAGGCGGTAGTAGGCGCGCATGCTCGCCGACTCGGGCGCGGCGGAGAAGAACTGCCGCTGGTAGAAAGCGCGCTCGAAGTCCCTGCGCCACAGGGTGTGGTTGTCGTCGGCCGCCGGCTTGCCGATGGCGTTGTGGCGTGGCCCGGGCGTGCCGCCGAAGCGCGGCTTGCCCTCGAACTCCGTCGTCGTGTCCACCTGGTCGCCGAACTCGGCGAGGATCACGAAGACCTTGTCCTTGCGCTCCTGGGCGAGTTCGACGTACCGGTCCCCGACCTTGGCCTGGCGGGGCAGGGTGTGGTCGGGCTCGGGGCGCAGGGCGCCGGGGCCGCCGGCCCCGCCGGCCGCGACCCCTTCGAGGGCCTGGCGGCGCAGGGCCTGGCGTTCGAGTTCCAGCGGTGCGGGGGGTGGCGCGGGGGCCTGTTGGGCCTGCGGACCGGCCGCCGCGGCCATGGACGGCGGGGACGGCGGGGACGGCGGGGGCGAGGCGGCGAGTGCGGGGGTGGCGGCGAGGAGGGCGAGCGATATCGCCGCTCCCGCCACGGCTAGTCTGCGCAACGCGGGCGTCCTTCCAAGGGAGTTGACGAGGAGCGCAGGTAATATTTCACATGTGACAGGGCATCGGTAGATGGCGGACGACGCGTTTCCGAAGGGGCCCGGCCCTCGTTGCCCTGCCGGGAATAACCGGATGCGCGGGCGGCGTGCGACCGGACAGGATGGCCGCCGCGTCGATCGCCCGATCGCGCAACCCTTCGAAAGGACCACCCGACTCCATGACCCGAACCCCCGGTGAGGTCAAGACCGTGCCCCTCACCCCCGAGGTGTACGCCTACCTGGTCGACCAGGCCGAGCCCGTCACCCCCGTCCAGCGGGAGCTGATCGAGCGCACGCACGCGCTCGGCGGGCCGTCCGAAATGCAGGTCCCGCACGAGCAGAGCGTCTTCCTCACCCTGCTGGCGAAGCTCAGCGGCGCCCTGCGGATCGTCGAGGTCGGCACCTTCACCGGCTACTCCACGCTCGCCCTGGCCCAAGGGCTCCTGCCCGGCGGGAAGGTCCTGACCTGCGACGTCTCCGAGGAATGGACGCGGATCGCCCAGGAGGCCTGGAAGGCGGCCGGGGTCGCCGACCGCATCGAACTGAGGATCGCCCCCGCCCTGGAAACCCTCCGCGACCTTCCGCCCGAGCCGGTCATCGACCTGGTGTTCCTGGACGCCGACAAGACCGGCTACCGCGCCTACTGGGACGAACTGGTGCCCCGCGTCCGCCCGGGCGGCCTGCTGCTCGCGGACAACGTGCTGTACGGCGGCAAGGCGGTCCACCCCGACGCCACGGGCAACGCCCTGGCCATCCGGGAGTTCAACGCACACGTGCGGGCCGACGAGCGGGTGGAGTCGGTCACGCTCCCCATCGCGGACGGCCTCACGGTGGCGCGCAAGCGCTGAACGTCCCTCGTCCCCGGCCACCCGCCGCCGACACGCCGAACCGGCAGGGCCCCGGGCGGCCGTGCCGCCCGGGGCCGGGGGAACACCGCCCGGACCCGGCCTACGCGCGGACCTCGTCGCAGGCGACGAGGAGGTGGCGGGGGCCGCGCAGGACGGCGTTCTGGCGGTAGGGCGGCGGGTCCTCCAGGAGGCGGGGGTTGTGAAGGCGGCGCACCAGCTCGGTGAGGGCGAGCTGGGCCTCCAGACGGGCCAACGGGGCGCCGAAGCAGCTGTGGATGCCGCTGCCCAGGCCCAGGTGTTGGATGTCCGGGCGGTCCGGGTCGAAGCGGTCCGGGTTCTCGAAGCGCCGGGGGTCCCGGTTGCCGGAGGCGAGGATCAGCCACATCGAGGAGCCCTTGGGGATCGTGACCCCGCCCACCTCGATGTCGACCAGCGGGGTGCGCTGCGGCAGCAGTTGCACCGGCGGTTCGAACCGCAGCAGTTCCTCCACCAGCGGCGGCGCGATCGCCGGCTCACGGCGCAGCCGTTCCAGCACGTCGGGGTTGCGCAGCAGCGTGAGCATCCCGTTCGTGATCAGGTTGACGGTCGTCTCGTGGCCCGCGATCAGCAGCAGGGCGGCGGTGCTGAGCAACTCCATGGTCGACATGGACTCGTCCTGCCCGTGTCCGACGGCCAGTTGGGACAGCATGTCTTCGCCGGGCTGCTTGCGGCGTTCCTCGATCAGGCCCGCCAGGTACATGCCCAGCTCCATCCGGGAGTCGTGGGTCTTGCGCTGCCGTTCGGCGGGGTCGGCGTCCGGATCGGGGTCCAGGCTCGCGGCGAGGGTGTCCGCCCAGACGTGGAATCGGGGCTCGTCCTCGCGCGGCACGCCCAGCAGCCGGCAGATCATGGTCACGGGGAACGGGTAGGCGAACTGGTCGACCAGGTCGATCCGTCCGGGGTCGCCGAGGTTGTCGATCAGCCCGGTGACGATGGAGCGGAGGTCGTCGCGCATCCCGTCGACGCGGCGGGGGGAGTGCGGCGGCCCGAAGGGGCGGTTCGTCATCCGGCGCAGCCGGTCGTGTTCGGGCGGATCGAGCTTGAGGAAGCTGGGCGGCAGGGCCGTGGCCTCCTCGTCGCCCTCGCCGGCCAGCGGGTCCCCGGCCGTCGCGGCCAGGTTGCGCGCGTCGGAGCTGAGCCGCGGGTCGTGCAGGAGGCTCTGGATCTCGTAGTAGGTGCTGACGACGTACGGCCCGCTCCCGTCGTGGAAGACGGGAGTCTTGCGCAGTTCCTCGTACAGCGGGTACGGGTTCGCGCGGTTGGCGTAGTCCAGGATCTCGCTCAGGATGCCGTGGGTCATTTTGCGGTCCTCCGGGGCCTGCGGGTCAGTGCCCGGCGGGGGTGAACGTCATCCGCCGGTCGGCCGGCGAATATCCGCTGAGGGTGATGGTCGGTCCGTGCGTGGGCACGGACGGGTCCGGGAAGTCGGCCGGGACGGGCCGGTGGCCGTCGGGGCGCCGGTCGACCGTCGGGAACGGCACCGGGAACGGCGCGGTCGACTCGATCTGCTGCTGGTAGAACTGCAGCCACCGGGAGTTGTCGAAGGTGACGGCCCCGATGACGCGCCCCTGGTACCCGTAGACACCGGTGAAACGGCGTTCCGCGAGCGAACCCTGGGCGATCATGATCTCGGAGCCCATCGACGGCACGCCGACGGACTTGATGTTGACCCCGAACTGCGAGGACCAGAAGGCCGGCACCCAGATGTGCGGGCGCCGATCGGTGCTCACGCTGAGCATGTTGTGCGCCGCCGTCTCCGCCTGGGAGACGGCGTTGCCCCAGTGCTCCAACGACAGGAACTGGTAGCCGAACAGGGGGTGCGGGGAGCGGGCCACGTCACCCGCCACGTAGATGTCGTCGGTGACGATGCCCCGGATGTCGAAGGCCCGGCAGCCCGCGTCGCAGGCGATGCCCCGCGGGCCCGCGCCGAGCCCCGAGCCGGCCAGCCACTCGGTGTTGCGCTGGGCGCCCAGCGAGACGACCACCACGTCACACTCCAGCGTGGTGCCGTCGGACAGGTGCGCGGCCCGCACCCGCCCGCTGGAGTCGCCCTCCAGGCCGGTCACCATGACGCCGGTGCGCAGGTCGACGCCGTTCTCCCGCTGGAGCTCGGCGGCCACGGCCCCGATCACGCCGCCCAGCGCACCGACGAGTGGCGCGTCGCCGCGTTCGGCGACGGTGACCTCCAGCCCGCGCTCCCGGCAGGCCGAGGCGATCTCCGAGCCGGTGAACCCGGCCCCGATCACCAGGACCCGCCGCGGCCCCGCGTCCAGTCGCCGTGCCAGCGCCGCGCCGTCGTCACGGGTACGCAGTACGAAGACCCCGTCGAGCTCGCCCTCGTCGGCGTTCGGCCAGGGCCGGGCCCGGACACCGGTGGCGATCAGGAGCCGGTCGTACGGCACCTCCTCGCCGTCCGCGAGCTTGACCCGCCGGGCCGCCATGTCCAGGCCCGCGGCCGGCACGCCGAGCCGCCACTCGGCGTCGATGGCGCGGCGGCGGGGCAGCGCCGTGCGTTCGGCGGTCGACTTGCCGAGCAGGACGCTCTTGGAGAGGGGCGGGCGGTCGTAGGGCTCGTACGGTTCGTCGCCGATCATGGTCAGCGCGCCGGTGAAGCCCTTGTCGCGGATGGTCTCGGCGGCGCGCAGGCCGGCGAGCGAGGCGCCGACGACGACGATCCGGCCCTCGCGCTTGAGGTGGTCGAGGGTCACTTCATGCATCTCGGACCTCCGCGGCGGCCGTGAGGTCACGGTCGCGGTCCAGGTCGTCCACCAGGATGGCCTGTACGGGGCAGGCGGCGGCCGCTTGCGCCAGCCGTTCGCGCTGGGCCTCCTCGGCCTGTGGATCGTAGAGAAGCCCCTCGTCCCCGTGCATCGCGAAGACGTCGGGCGCGAGGAAGGCGCACTGCGCGTATCCCTGACACCGGTTGAGATCGACGACAAGCCTCAGCAACGTGCGGTCCTTTCGGTGACCCCCGGGACTCCCCGGACCAGCCTGCCGCGCGCGGACGGCTCGGGCCCGTCGACGCGGACCATCGGGGTGACGGCCGCACGGCCCGGGGGCCCTCACGGGGTGGCGCGGGCGGGCCGGTCCCGCGCGCGCCGGGCGGACCGCAGGATGTACCCGCTGACGAGCAGGGCCCAGGCGGGGAACACCAGCT
The DNA here is from genome assembly GCF_004795055.1 of Streptomyces sp. A1136. Taxonomy (GTDB): domain Bacteria; phylum Actinomycetota; class Actinomycetes; order Streptomycetales; family Streptomycetaceae; genus Streptomyces. The sequence goes on along the minus strand of NZ_SSBJ01000057.1, from coordinate 7,292 downwards.
CCGACCACGGCACGGACGATCCCACCACCAGGAGGATCAGGCCCGCTGCCAGCCCGGCCAGGCTCAGGGCGCGCGGGAAGGCGCCGAGCTTGCGCCCGATGGTGGACGTCGCGAAGACGAACACGGCGGCCATCCGCATGCCGTACGTCGTGAGCAGTTCGTACGCGAAGAGCCGGCCGAAGTCCTGGGGCTGGTGGGCGGAGAGCACGGTCCCGGCGGCCGCGGCGGAGCCGAAGAGGCAGGCGACGAAGACCAGGCCGCTGCCCAGGAAGACGGTGGCCACGAACCGGTCCTCGGCGTCGCCGGTGTGTGCGCGCACGGCGCCCATGAACCAGAGGAAGGCGATGCCGGCGAAGGGGACCAGTTCCACGGCCGTGTTCACCGAGGCCCGCTGACCCGAGTCGAGCTCCACGGTGGAGCCGCCGGCGCCTTCCGGCAGACCGAGCCGGGCGAGCACGATCGCCGCCGCCAGCAGGATCGCGAAGACGATGCCCGCCATTCCCGCCGCCCGCGGGGTCTCCAGGTTCTGTGTCCGGGACGCGCCCGGCGATCGCTCTCTCATCCGTCCAGCAAGCCGGGCTCCCGGGCCGGCTGCCAACGGGGTCACCCGGCCGGGTGACGCCGTCGTCGCCGACATCCGCACCCGATCCGCGCCCCGACCCTCGGGGGTTTGCGCCCCGACCCGCGGGGTCGCCGCCGGGCCGATGTGCGCGGCACCATGGACATACGGTGAGAACCGGGCCCCGGCCCCGGAAGGGCCCCCGTGGCGACCGGCTCCGGCCGGCCGCCCCTCGGCCGCGTTCCCCGGCCGCCCCCCGTTGCCGAGTCAGGCCGCCCCATTCCATGGAGGCACGACATGAGGACCGTCAACGCCTACGCCGCCACCTCCGCGGACTCTCCGCTCGCCCCCGCCACCGTGGAACGGCGCGAGGTCGGCCCGCGCGACGTCCTGATCGAGATCAGGTACTGCGGCATCTGCCACTCCGACATCCACCACGTACGCGGCGAGTGGGGCCCGGTGACCTACCCCGTCGCCCCCGGTCACGAGATCGCCGGGATCGTGGCCGAGGTAGGCCCGGAGGTCACCCGGCACGCCGCCGGGGACCGGGTCGGCGTCGGCTGCATGGTCGACTCCTGCCGGGAGTGCCCACCGTGCCGCTCGGGGGAGGAGCAGTACTGCCTGAACGGGACCGTCTTCACCTACGGCTCGGTCGACCGGGACGGCACCGACACCAACGGCGGCTACACCACCCACATCGTCGTCAACGAGGACTTCGTCGTCCGCGTCCCCGAAGGCCTCGCCCTCGACGAGGCCGCCCCCCTCCTGTGCGCCGGCATCACGACCTACTCACCGCTCAAGCGCTGGGGCGCCGGACACGGCAAGAAGGTGGCCGTCGTCGGCCTGGGCGGCCTCGGCCACATGGGAGTCAAGCTGGCCCACGCCATGGGCGCCGACGTCACCGTGCTGTCCCAATCGCTCAAGAAGCAGGCCGACGGGCTGCGCCTGGGCGCGCAGGACTACTACGCCACCGGCGACCCCGGCACCTTCGAGCGTCTGGCCGGCACCTTCGACCTCATCCTGAACACGGTGAGCGCCAAGCTCGACATCGACGCCTACCTCTCGCTCCTCGCCCTGGACGGCGCCATGGTGAACGTCGGCGCCCCGCCGGAACCGCTGGCCCTCAACGCCTTCTCCCTCTTGTCGCGGCGCCGTTCCTTCGCCGGCTCGATGATCGGCGGCATTCCCGAGACCCAGGAGATGCTCGACTTCTGTGCCGGGCACGGCGTCGGCGCGGAAGTGGAAGCGATCCCCGCCGAGAAGATCAACGAGGCGTACGAGCGGGTCCTCGGCTCCGACGTCCGCTACCGCTTCGTCATCGACATCGCGACCCTGGGCTGAACCGGGCCGGGACCGGGTCGGACCCGGTTAGCGGTCCGTCCGCCGGAGCGTCGTAAGGAGGTGACCACGGTGATCACCGAACTGGCCGTGGAACGCGTGGCGTTCGCCTGCGGTGGGTGCTGGAACGAATGGAGCACCGACTACGACGTGCAGCACTACCGCGACGCCGACGGCCGCCACTGGGAGTACTTCTCCTGCGACGGCGTCCCGGTGCCCTCGCCCTACACCCCGCGCGGCGCCGTGCCCTGCCCACGCTGCGGTCGGCGGTGGGTGGGCCGGGTCCTCGCCCGCCGGATCGTCCCGCGACCGCCGGGGGAGACGGACACCCCCCGCGAGGAGATCCTCAGCCACGCCGGGCACCGGCCCGAACGCCACGGCGCCCGCCCGCTCGGCGCCTCCGCGCACTCCCAACCCGAGCAGCCGGGTCCGCCGCCGCACGAGGTGGCCGCCCCGCCGGCGCCCCGCTCCGCGGAGTGAGGAGCGGGGCTCGGGTGTCAGGGCGGGGCGTGTCGGCGGCTGATCGGGCCCGGGTCACATGGCGTGGCAGGTACCGCCGCGGACCATGTCGAGGTGCATGGTCACGACCGGCTCGGCCTTCCGCGCGGCGGCGACCGCCGCGGAGTCCTGCCCGCTGCTGATCTCCAGCCGGATCAGCGCGAGCGTCGACTGGTGCGCCGCGTCCTGGCCGGCGAGCCACGCGGAGTCGTACGCGGAGGTCTTGGCCTTGGCCTGTACGTCCTTCAGCTTCTGCTGCTGATCGGCCGTGGGCGCGGTGGGCAGGGTCGTCTTCAGTTGCGCCGCGACGTTCTTCAGGTCCTGGTCGAGCTTCTGGTGGTCGGAGACGAGCCGGGCGGCGACGGTCTTCACACAGTCGGTGGTGGCGTTCTGCTGCGCGTCCTGGCCCGCGGCCATCTCCGCGAGGTTGCCTTGGTGCACGGAGGTGAGGAAGACGTTGTCCTGGGTGTCCCCCTGGCCGGCGGCGAACGCCGCGGGCCCGCACACACCGGCGGTCACCACTGTGGCGGCCGCCGCGATGAGCAGTCGGTTGCGCATGACGGGCTCCTCTCCCGCGACCCGGCACCGAGGTGGCGCTCGCGCGGCCGCGGTCCCCCGGCCCCTACCCCGGTCCTCGCCGCCAAACGGATCCGGCCGCCAAACGGATCCGGCCGCCAAACGGTGCCGGTGCCGGACAGGTCTCGGCGCGCCGCCGCCCGGATCGCGCCGCCTCCCGGGTCGCTCCGTCGCCCGGATCGGGCGGAGGCGCCTCACCGGGTCGCGCCGGCTTGCCCGCCGTCCGGGCGGGGGCCCTCCGCGCCCGCGCGACCGGGGCCCCGTACGTCCTCACTCGCCGCGCCGGCCCCCGCCGGGACCCAGTGCACCCTTCCCGCGTGGATGAGCCGCAACTGGCGCAGGGCGGTGCCGGTGACGGCGTCCCATTCGCTGTCCTCCATGGCCGCCGCGAGGAACGCGGAGGCCGTCATCACCATGTGGTCGACGTACAACCGGGCCAGCATCAGCAGATCGTCCCGGCTCCAGCCCGCGCCGAGCGGGTCGGCCCCGAGGCTTTCGGCCACTTCACCCGCGAACGCGTCGAGCTGCCCGGAGACCGCGTCCCGGACCCGGCGGACGCCGCCGTGCCGCTCCCGGACGATGAAGCGGACGTGCGCGGGGTAGGCGCGTACCAAGGCGGCCATCAACTCCACGGCCGTGGCGATGCGTTGCTCGGCGTCGCCCGAGGTGGCGAGCGTCGAGCGGACCGTGGCGTGCAGGTTCTCCAGCGCCTCGTCCACCAGCGCGATGCCGAGGTCCTCGATGTCGTGGAAGTGCCGGTAGAAGGCGGTCGGTGCCACGCCCGCCGCGCGGGTCACCTCGCGCAGGCCGAGGCTGCCCAGGCTCTGTTCCTCCAGAAGGGTCAGAGCGGCGTCGAGCAGGGCGCGGCGGGTCTTGAGGCGTTGGAGTTGGCGGGCTCCGGCGGTGTGACTCATGACGGAAAGTTAACCCCCGCGCCACACAGGACCGCATGGGAGCTATTAGACTGGGTAGTCAGTGAACAACTGTCACCTATTTCCGGAGGGAGCACGATGCTCTTCCTCGTAGCGGCCCTGATGCTGATGGGGGTCCTCTTGGGGACCGTGGCCCACGTCTCGGCCCCCGTCTCCCTCGCCGTCACGGCCGCGATCGCCTGCTGGCTGTTGATCTTCGCGGTCCGCGAACGGTCCGGCCGCCACCACCGCCGGGCCCACCGACAGGAAGGTTCGTCATGAGCGTCCGAAGTACCGTCGACCGCATCCTCGACACGGAGCGCACCGACCGCGCCGAGCACACGCACCACACCGAGCGCACCGACCGCGCCGCCGGTGCCGGCCGCCCCCGGCCCGTCCGTGACCGCACCCGCGACGCCGACGGCATGGCCGTCGCCTCCTTCCTGTTGGGCCTGGTCGGCCTCCTCGCCATGAACCTCCTCCTCGGCCCGGCCTCGATGGTCCTGGCCGTACTCGCCCTGCGTCGGGGTACGAGCCGCCCCGGCCGCGCCCGCCTCGGATTCGCGCTCGGAGTCGCCGACCTCGTGGTCCTCGCCTGCCTGGTCGGAGCCGACCACACCTGGTCCTGGGGTGTCGGCTGACCGCCGAAGCCCCCCTCCCGACCGGGCCGGCCCTGGCTCACCCCCGTCCCCCGCGGGGACGCCGTGCGGTTCGCGGGTGATCGTCCTATCGTGAGAAGCGGGAGGGACCCGGGCAGTCCACGGCCGGTCCTGGGCCGGCGGGAAGCGGGCTTCGATGGCTGAGCGGCTAAAGCATTCAGGTTTGATCGGCGAGCTTTCGGCCGAATTCGCGGGCACCATGATCCTGATCCTCTTCGGGGTCGGCGTGGTGGCCCAGGTGGTGGCCGGCGGCGGTCTCACGGATCCCCCCGGCGGCCTCGGCAACCACGACAGCATCGCCTGGGCGTGGGGTCTGGGCGTCACCCTCGGTGTCTACGTCGCGGCGCGGCTCAGCGGCGCGCACCTCAACCCCGCCGTTACGGTGGCCCTCGCCGCGTTCAAGGGCTTCCCTTGGAGCAAGGTCGCGCCGTACGCGCTCGCGCAGACGGCGGGCGCCTTCGTGGCCGCCTTGCTGGTGCGCTGGAACTACAGCGAGGCTCTGTCGACGATCGACCCCACGCACACGAAGACCCAGGGCGTCTTCTCCACACTCCCGGCCAACGGCAACCCCAATCTGCCGGTGACCGAATGGGGAGCGCTGCGGGACCAGATCATCGGAACGGCGATCCTGCTGTTCCTGATCCTGGCCATCACGGACCTGCTGGGCACGCCCCCAGGTGCCAACCTGGCCCCGTTCATCATCGGCCTGGTCGTCGTGGCGATCGGCATGGCTTGGGGCACCGACGCGGGTTACGCGATCAACCCGGCCCGCGACTTCGGGCCCCGTCTGGCCAGCTTCTTCACGGGCTACAGCCACGCATGGCGAGATCAGTACGGCAACTTGTACTTCTGGGTCCCGATCATCGGTCCGTTCATCGGCGGACTGGTCGGCGGGGCGCTGTACAAGTTCTTCATCGGCCGGTTCCTGCCGACCGCCGAGCCGGAGCCTCCCGGACGCGTGCCGGCCCCGGAGGGACCGGAGGCGTGACCACGGCTGCCTGAGGCAGCGAGCAGGCCATCCCACAGGAGAGGCGGCACCCCATGGCGGACTTCGTCGGCGCGGTGGACCAGGGAACCACCAGCACCCGTTTCATGATCTTCGACCACGCCGGGAACGAAGTGGCGAAGCACCAACTGGAACACGCCCAGATCCTCCCGCGGTCGGGGTGGGTCGAACACGACCCCGTCGAGATCTGGGAACGCACCAACTCGGTGATGCAGAACGCCCTGCGGCACGGCAACCTCACCCCGGCCGACCTCGCGGCGATCGGTATCACCAACCAGCGCGAGACGACCGTGGTGTGGGACCCCCGCAATGGCCGCCCGTACTACAACGCCATCGTCTGGCAGGACACCCGCACCGACTCCATAGCCGCCGCCCTCGACCGCTCGGGTCAGGGCGACACCATCCGCCGCAAGGCGGGGCTGCCGCCGGCCACGTACTTCTCCGGAGGCAAGATCCAGTGGATCCTGGAGAACGTCGACGGCGTGCGCGAGGCGGCCGAGCAGGGCCACGCCCTCTTCGGCAACACGGACTGCTGGGTCCTGTGGAACCTCACCGGAGGACCCGACGGCGGAATCCACGCGACCGACGTCACCAACGCCAGCCGCACGATGCTGATGAACCTCGAAACCCTGGACTGGGACGAGGAGTTGCTCGGCTTCTTCGGCGTCCCCCGCGCCATGTTGCCCAAGATCAACCCCTCCTCCCACCGCGAGGCCTACGGGGAGACCCGCACCTCCCGCCCCCTGCGGGCCGCGATCCCCATCACCGGGGTCCTCGGCGACCAGCAGGCGGCGACCGTCGGGCAGGTCTGCTACGCGCCCGGCGAGGCCAAGAACACCTACGGCACCGGCAACTTCCTGGTGCTCAACACCGGTACCGAACTCGTCCGCTCGCAGCACGGGCTGCTCACCACGGTGGCCTACCAGTTCGGCGACAGCCCCGCGATCTACGCCCTGGAGGGCTCGATCGCCGTCACCGGCTCCGCCGTACAGTGGCTGCGCGACCAGATGAAGATCATCACCGACGCGGCCGAGAGCGAACGGCTGGCCCGCACCGTCGAGGACAACGGCGGCATGTACTTCGTACCCGCCTTCTCGGGCCTGTTCGCCCCGTACTGGCGCTCCGACGCCCGCGGCGCGATCGTCGGCCTGGCCCGGTACAACGACAGCGGCCACTTGGCCCGGGCCACCCTCGAAGCCATCTGCTACCAGAGCCGTGACGTGGTCGAGGCCATGGAGCAGGACTCCGGCGTCCACCTCGACGTGCTGAAGGTCGACGGTGGCGTCACGGCCAACGACCTGTGCATGCAGATCCAGGCCGACGTCCTGGGCGTTCCCGTCAGCCGCCCGGTCGTCGCCGAGACGACCGCCCTCGGCGCCGCCTACGCGGCCGGCCTGGCCACCGGCTTCTGGGGTGACACCGACGAACTGCGCACGCACTGGCAGGAGTCCAAGCGCTGGGAGCCCCAGTGGTCCGAGGATCAGCGCCAGGAAGGGTACGCGGGCTGGAAGAAGGCGGTGGAACGCACCCTCGACTGGACGACGGTCGAGTAGTCCGACGGCCCACCGACCGGCCGCCGATACGGCGCCGCGCCCGACTCCCCGACCGGAGTCGGGCGCGGCGCCGTGCCCCGGGCCGGTACGCCCGGACCGCCCGGACCGCCCAGTCAGTCGACGGTCACCACCATCTTGCCGAGGGCGGTCCCGGCCTCCATGACCCGGTGGGCCTCGACGATCTCCTCGAAG
>NZ_SSBJ01000056.1 GCF_004795055.1 Streptomyces sp. A1136 | reverse complement strand
GGGTTACCGCCGGCGCCGGTGGCATCGGAAAGGTGACACGCGCCCGGATGTTACCGCTAGGTACAGGCAGATTACGATGACGTAACGACCGACCAATCGGTCGGGAGTCGAGTCCGCCGCGAGTCGGACACGGCTCCGCCCCCGGCGCGTTGCGGCGGCGGGGGCGGAGTCGGTGCGTTCGGCTGCTGTGCGATTCAGCCGAAGTGCGGGCAGGTCAGCCGATCAACTGTTCGTACGCGGGGAGGGTGAGGAAGTCCGCGTAGTCGGCGTCGAGGGCGACCTGGAGCAGGAGGTCGTGGGCCTGCTGCCACTTGCCGGCCGCGAAGGCCTCCTCGCCCACCTCGGCGCGGATCGCGGTCAGTTCCTCGGCGGCGAGCTCGCGGGTCAGCTCGGCCGTGGCCGGCACCAGCGCGCCGTCGTGCTCGAACACCACGCCCGCGTTGATCCACTGCCAGATCTGCGAGCGCGAGATCTCGGCGGTGGCCGCGTCCTCCATCAGGCCGAAGATGCCGACCGCGCCGAGGCCCCGCAGCCAGGCCTCGATGTAACGGATGCCCACCTGGACCGCGTTGCGCAGGCCCTCGTACGTCGGCTTGGCGTCCAGGGAGTCGATCGCGATCAGGTCGCCGGGGGCCACCGAGACGTCCTCGCGCAGCCGGTCCTTCTGGTTCGGCTTCTCGCCGAGCACCGCGTCGAAGGAGGCCATCGCGATCGGCACGAGGTCGGGGTGGGCGACCCAGGAGCCGTCGAAGCCGTCGGCCGCCTCGCGGTCCTTGTCGGCCCGCACCTTCTCGAACGCGACCCGGTTGACCTCCGCGTCCTTGCGGGAAGGGATGAAGGCCGCCATGCCGCCGATGGCGTGCGCGCCGCGCTTGTGGCAGGTGCGGACGAGGAGTTCGGTGTACGCCCGCATGAACGGGGCGGTCATCGTCACCGCGTTGCGGTCCGGCAGGACGAACTTCTCGCCGCCGTCACGGAAGTTCTTCACGATCGAGAAGAGGTAGTCCCAGCGCCCGGCGTTCAGGCCCGCGGCGTGGTCGCGCAACTCGTAGAGGATCTCCTCCATCTCGTACGCGGCGGTGATGGTCTCGATCAGGACGGTCGCGCGGACGGTGCCCTGCGGGATGCCGACGTAGTCCTGGGCGAAGACGAAGATGTCGTTCCAGAGGCGCGCCTCCAGGTGCGACTCCGTCTTCGGCAGGTAGAAGTACGGGCCCTTGCCGAGGTCGATCAGGCGCTGCGCGTTGTGGAAGAAGTACAGGCCGAAGTCCACGAGCGAGCCGGAGGCCGGAGCGCCGTCGATCGTGAGGTGACGCTCCTCCAAGTGCCAACCGCGCGGTCGCATCACGACGGTGGCGAGCTGGTCGGCGGGCTTCAGCGCGTACGACTTGCCCGTGCGGGGGTCGGTGAAGTCGATGCGCCGCTCGTAGGCGTCGATCAGATTGAGCTGGCCGAGGACGACGTTCTCCCAGGTGGGAGCCGAGGCGTCCTCGAAGTCGGCGAGCCAGACCTTGGCGCCCGAGTTGAGGGCGTTGATGGTCATCTTGCGGTCCGTCGGACCGGTGATCTCCACGCGGCGGTCGTTCAGCGCGGCCGGCGCGGGTGCCACCTTCCAGTCGCCCTCGCGGACCTGTGCGGTGTCCGGGAGGAAGTCGAGGCTGGAGGTGCGGGCGATCTCGGAGCGCCGTTCGCCGCGCCGGGCGAGTAGCTCGGCGCGGCGGGGGGCGAACCGCCGGTGCAGCTCGGCCACGAAGGCCAGGGCCGTTTCGGTGAGGACCTCGTCCTGCCGGGGCAGGGGCTCGGCATCGACGATGGCCAGCGGGGACGGCGCTGGTGCGGACATATCTGTCACTCCTTCAGCGGCGGTGCCTGGCGGCCGCGGGGGAATGCTCGCGCGAGACGGCACGCAGTGTCGTCGGGTGTGGAGAGTTCCGGAATACGGTCGCGGGCGCCGTCTGTGGGTTCAGGGCGCTTCTGACCAGTGGATAGTAATTTCCTCATGGTGGAAGTTCAATGGTTTGTTGATGTCGAGATTCTCCTGGTCGACATATTCCGCCGATCGGTGGCCCTCAGTGCCATACCGGTCACCGCGCGCACAAGCCGGCTCACGTCAGGCGCGCCAGGTCGGGCGGGGTGTCGATGTCGAACGCGTCGGCGATGTCCGCGCACTCCACCAGCGTCAGCTCCTGCGCGTGCTCCGTCAGGTGCGCCCGCGCGCCCCGGTCGCCGGTCGCGGTCTCCTCGATGTCGTCCCAGCGGGCGGACCCGAACAGCACCGGGTGGCCGCGCTCCCCGTCGTAGGCCGCCGCCGCCAGGCTGGTGGGGGACCGGTACGCCGCCAGGACGCGGGCCACCGCGGCCGCCCCGATCCCCGGCTGGTCCACGAGCGAGACCAAGGCGGCGGCGGCCCCGGTACCGGCCAGCGAGCGCAGTCCCACCCGCAGCGAGGACCCCATGCCCCGCTCCCAGTCCGGATTGTCCACCACGACGCAGTCCCGCAGGTCGGCGCGCTCGCGGACCTCCGCCGCCGACGCGCCGAGCACCACGTGCACCGGGCCGCAGCCCGCCTCGCGCAGCACCCGGACCGCGTTCTCGACGAGCGGGCGGCCGCGGAAGGGCAGCAACGCCTTGGGGCGCCCGCCCAGGCGGCGCCCGCCGCCCGCCGCGAGGAGCAGGCCGGCGATCACCGGGCGGTCGGCGCCGGACCGGGCGGGGTGAGGGGATTCGTCTGCCATGAGAGCGATTCTCGCCCTTGCGCGTGGCCTCGCGGGCGCCCCGCGGTGAACCCGCGTCGTGCGAACCGGCCCAGCGCGCGCAGGGCGTCCACCGCGGCCCCGAATCGCAGGGGCTCGGAGATCCGCCGCTCGGCGGCGGCCACCAGCGCGCGTTCGTCGCGGTCGGTCAGCGTCGCGGCGTCACGGGTCATCGACATGATCGGTGTCTCCTTGCCAATCGGGGGCCAATACGGGGAGTGTGGTCCCTTGATTGGCCTGGCGGGCAGAGCCAATCGGGGGAGGTTGGCATGGCGAACGGGCGAACCGTCCAGTCCGCGGACACGACCATCGGCAGCCGTCAGCTCGCGGCGCTCCTGCCGCCGGCGCTCCTGGCCCGGCCCGGCTACCGGGCCCTCGCGGACGCGGTGCGGACCCTGATCCTCGACGGCCGGATCGCGCTGCACGTGCGGCTGCCCGCCGAACGCGAACTGGCCGAGGCGATCGGCGCCGGCCGGGCCACCGTCACCGGCGCCTACGACCTGCTGCGCGAGAGCGGCTACGCACGCAGCCGGCGCGGCGCGGGCACCTGGACCGACCTGCCCGACGGGCACCGCCCCGTCGGCGCCCACGCCCTCCTCGGCGCCGGCGGGTACAGCGCCGACCAGGACCCGGGCACGGACCTCGCCATAGCCGCCATGGGAGCCCCCGACGGGGCCCTCACCGAGGCCCTGGCCTGGGCCGCGGCCAGGCTCCCCGAGGCGGCCCGCACCCCCGGCTACCACCCCTTCGGCCTGCCCGCCCTGCGCACGGCCGTGGCGGACCGGTTCACCCGGCGCGGCCTGCCGACCCGCCCGGAACAGATCCTCGTGACGGCCGGAGCCCAGCAGGCGTTCGCGCTGACGGTGAGCCTGCTGTGCCGGGCCGGGGACCGGATCGTCACCGAGAGCCCCACCTACGCCAACGCGCTCGACGCGCTGCGGCACGCCCGGGTGCGCACCGGGTCCATCGCGGTCTCCGATACGGGCTGGGACATGGAGATCGCCGAATCCACCCTGCGCCAGACGGTCCCACGACTGGCCTACGTGATCCCCGACTTCCACAACCCCACGGGCGCGCTGATGCCGCCGGAGCAGCGGCTGCGCCTGCTCTCCGCCACCCGGCGGACCGGCACCTGGCTGGTGGTGGACGAGACCATCGCCGACATCGCGTTGGACGTACCGGCACCTGCCCCGTTGGCCTCGCTTGCGCCGCCCGGGGGAGCCGACCACGTGGTGACCTTGGGCTCGCTGAGCAAGACGCACTGGGGCGGACTACGGGTCGGCTGGGTCCGCGCCACCGCCAAGGTGATCACCGAGCTGGCCTCGGTCCGGGCCGCGGCCGACATGACCGGTTCCGTACTGGACCAGTTGGTCGCGCTGCCGCTGCTGGAAGGACTGGAGCGGGTGCTGCCGGAGCGGCTCGCCGAGCTGCGGGTACGGCGCGGGGCCCTGGTGCGGGCGCTGCGGCGGTACACCCCCGAGTGGTCGTGGCGGCTGCCGCCGGGCGGGCTGTCCCTCTGGGTGGACCTCGGCGAGCCGGTCAGCTCCGCGCTCTCGGAACGGGCCGCGGCCGCGGGTGTCCACATCGGGCGCGGGGCTCGCTTCGGGGTGGACCCCGGCACCTTCGAGCACCGGCTGCGGATTCCGTACACCCTTCCCGCCGACCGCCTGGACGAGGCCGTGCGCCGCCTCGCGACCGCGTTCCACGAGGGCGTCCCGCTCACCCCGGCGGTCCGCCGCCCCCACTGGGTCGCGTAGCGCGGACCACCTAGCGGGTGCGGATCAGGCGGCGGCCGGCCGCCGCGGCCACGGCCGCCGTGCGGGAGTCGACGCCGAGCTTCGCGTACACGTGGACCAGGTGGGACTTGACCGTGGCCTGACTGAGGAACAGCCGCTTGGAGATCTGCTGGTTCGACAACCCGTCCGCGACCAGCTGGAGCACCTCCAGCTCCCGCTTCGTCAACGCCTCCGCGGGCGTCCGCATCCGGTCCATCAGCCGCAGCGCCACCGCGGGGGCCAGCGCCGACTGGCCGGCCGCCGCCGTGCGGACCGCCGCCGCCAGTTCCTCCGGCGGGGCGTCCTTCAGCAGGTAGCCGGAGGCGCCCGCCTCCACCGCCGCCAGGATGTCCGCGTCCGTGTCGTAGGTGGTCAGCACCAGCACCCTGGGGGCCGCCGGGAGCGCGGTGATCAGGGCCGTCGCCGCCGAACCGTGCATCCCGGACCCGAACTGGAGGTCCATCAGCACCACGTCGACCTTCGCCGAGGCGGCGAGCTCCACCGCCCGCTCCGCCGTCGCCGCCTCCGCCGCCACCGCGAAGTCCGGCTCGGCCTCCAGCACGGCCCGCAGCCCCGCCCGTACCACCGGGTGGTCGTCGGCCAGCAGCAGTCGGATGGTCATCAGGGTGCCTCCAGGGGCAGCGGCAGGGTCACGGCCACGGCGGTGCCCTGGCCCGGGGCGGACTCCACGGTGAACAGCCCGCCCAATGTCTCGGCGCGCGAGCGCATCGCGGGCAGGCCGAACCCGCCGTCCCCGGAGGGCGCCGAGGAGACGTCGAAGCCGTGGCCGTCGTCGACGACGTCCAGCGTGACCGAGGCGTCCATGAAGGTCAGGGTGATCTCGGCGCGCCCGGCCCGCGCGTGCCGCACCACATTGGCCAGCGCCGACTGGGCGATCCGCAACAGCGCCACCTCGTACGGGGTGGGCAGCGCCCGGGACGAGCCGCTCAACGAGAACCGCACCCGCGGCCCGGGCGCGGCCGAGCACAGCCGCTCCAGCGCGGCCGGCAGCGACCCGTGCTCCAGATCGGGCGGGGTCAGGGCGCGTACGAACCGGCGGGCCTCGGCGAGGTTCTCCTGGGCGGCCTCGCGCGCCCGACCGATGTGCTCCAGCGCCGCCGCGTCCTCGGGGAGCGAGCGCTCGGCGGCCCGCAGCAGCAACTGGATGGAGGACAACCCCTGCGCCAGGGTGTCGTGGATCTCCCGCGCGAGCCGCTCCCGCTCGGCGAGGACGCCCGCGCCCCGCTCGGCGTCGGCCAGTTCCGCCCGCGTCGCCATCAGCTCCTCGATCAGCCGCCGCCGGCGCTCGCTCTCGCGGTACAGCGCCTGGTAGCCCAGTACGGTCGCCACCGCCACGGCGCCGCCCAGCAGCGGCCCCAGGAACGCCCCCGGTGTCACCACGACGCGGTCCGCCGGGCCGCTGTGCCCGAGGAAACCGCCGATGGCCGCGCAGGCCGTCATGGCGACGGCCGCGATCCCCCAACGCAGCCGCAGCAGGTGCAGTTCCAGGAAGTACAGCGGGAAGGCGATCCAAAGCCCGTCCGGGGAGACCACGAGCAGCGCCGCCCACACGCACCCCAGCGCCCCGAGCCACACCGTCCCGGCCCGCGACGACCGGTGCACGGCGGGGGTCAGCGCTCCGCCCGCGTAGAGCGCGGCGAGCACCGCGCAGGCGGTCACCACCCAACCGGCGCGCGGCGCGGAGTCGGTGACGGCCCGACCGGCGGCCAGGGCGAGGAGCCCGAAGAACAGCGCGTGCAGGCACAGCCGCAGGACGCGCGACACGGGCGTCAGCGGACGGGAGGCGGGGGAGCGGGGGCGTACGGGCATGGCCTGACCAGCGTAAGCGCGGCCGGCGGGCGCCCGGTCAACCGAAAGTTCGATATCCGGCTCCGCCCTTCGACACCGGTAACCGAACCGCCGCGCGATGTCCCGGCCCCCCTGCCGACACCAGGGTGGGGACCATGTTCGTCGCATGGAGAGATCTACGGTTCGCCAAGGGCCGCTTCGCCCTCATGGGGGCGGTCGTCCTGCTGATCACGCTGTTGGTCGGCCTGTTGTCCGGGCTCACGTCCGGACTGGCCCGGGAGAACATCTCGGCCGTCACCGCACTGCCCGCCACCCACCTGTCCTTCGCGGCGCCCCCGGGCGACCAGAAGGTGTCCTTCACCAACTCGCAGCTGCCCGAGAGCGCCTGGCGGACCTGGGGGACGCGACCGGGGGTGCGGATGGCGCAACCACTCGGCATCCGCACCGCCAACGCCGTCCGCGGCGAGCGCACCGCCGCGGTCTCCCTCTTCGGCGTCGACCCCGCCGGCCGGCTCGCTCCTCCCGGCTCCCGGCTCGCCCCGGGGCGGGTGGTGCTCACCGGGAAGGCCGCCGAGGAACTCGGCGGCGCCCGGCCCGGGGACCGGCTGAGGGTCGGCCCGCTCGAACTGACCGTGGCCGCCGTGGCCGGCGCCGCGGCGTTCAGCCACACCCCCGTCGTCTGGGCGGACCTGGGGGACTGGCAACGCGTCGGGAACCCGGGCGGGGTCGGGGGCACCGTCGCCACCGTCGTCGCCCTGGACGCGCCCGGCGTCGACCTCGCGGCCGGCGACAAGGCCGCCGGCACCCGGACCGAGACGCTCGACGACGCCCTCGGCGCCATCGGCTCCTACACCTCCGAGAACGGCTCCCTCCAACTGATGCGCGGCTTCCTCTTCGCCATCTCGGCGCTGGTCACAGGGGCCTTCTTCACGGTGTGGACCATCCAGCGCAGCGGTGACATAGCGGTCCTCAAGGCACTGGGGGCCTCCACCGGCTACCTGCTCCGGGACGCCCTCGGGCAGGCCGTGGTCATGCTCGGTCTCGGCACCGGGCTGGGCACGGCGCTCGCGGCCGGCTTCGGCGCGCTGATCGGCGGCGGCGCGGTGCCCTTCGTACTCGACGCGGCCACCGTCCTCGTCCCCGCCGCGGTCATGATCGCGCTCGGCGCCCTGGGCGCGGCCCTGTCCATCCGGCGGATCACCGCCGTCGACCCGCTGACCGCACTGGGGAGCGCCCGATGACCCTGAGCCTGCACGACGTCACCCTCACCTACCCCGACGGCGACGGCCGGCTCACCGCGCTGGACGGCGTCTGCCTGGAGGTGCCCGGCGGCACCCTCACCGCGGTCGTCGGGCCTTCCGGTTCCGGGAAGTCCAGCCTGCTCGCCGTCGCCGCCACGCTCGTCACCCCGGATTCGGGACAGGTGGTCGTCGCGGGCCGGGACACCGCCGACCTCGGCCCGGCCGAGAAGTCGAGGCTGCGCCGCGAGGAGATCGGGATCGTCTTCCAGCAGCCCAATCTCCCCGCGTCGCTGACCGCCGCCGAGCAGCTCCAGGTGATGGCCCACCTCGCGGGCCGCCCCGCCCGGGCGGCCCGGGGCCGGGCGCTGGAGCTGCTGGACGCCGTGGGCCTGGCCGACAAGGCCGACAGGCGTCCCCACCAGCTGTCCGGGGGCCAGCGCCAGCGCGTCAACATCGCCCGCGCCTTGATGAACGAACCCGCCGTGCTGCTGGTCGACGAGCCCACCAGCGCGCTGGACCACGAGCGCGGAGCGGCCGTGCTCGACCTCCTGGTCACCCTGACCCGCGAGCGCTCCACGGCCACCGTGCTGGTCACCCACGACCATGCCCACCTGGAGCGGATGGACGGTACGGCGCGGATGGCCGACGGTCGCCTCACCCGGTCGGTCCCGACGGCCTGAGCGGCGCGGGCCCCGGCGGCCACACGAGAAGCCCCGGCACCCTCCCTCGCGGGCGGTGCCGGGGCTTCGCGTACGGCGGGGACTACGCGGGGCTCTGGCTCTGCAGCGCCACCGACAGCTCGGCCGCGACGCCCTGGAGGATCGGCACGAAGGACTCGGCCACGGCCTCCGTCACCCGGCCCGCCGGGCCGGAGATGGAGATCGCCGCGGCGGTCGGGGAGTTCGGCACCGACACCGCCAGGCAGCGGACCCCTATCTCCTGCTCGTTGTCGTCGACCGCGTAGCCGGCCTTGCGGACCTGCTCCAGGGCGTCCAGGAAGCCCTCGGGCGTGGTGATGGTCTTCTCGGTCGCGGCCGGCATGCCGGTGCGCGCGAGCAGGGCGCGGACCTCCTCGGCGGGGGTGTGAGCGAGCAGCGCCTTGCCCACGCCGGTGGAGTGGGGCAGCACCCTGCGGCCGACCTCGGTGAACATGCGCATGGAGTGCTTGGAGGGCACCTGGGCGACATAGACGATCTCGTCCCCGTCGAGCAGTGCCATGTTCGCCGTCTCCCCGGTCTCCTCCACGAGGCGGGCCAGGTAGGGCCGGGCCCAGGTGCCGAGCAGCCGGGCGGCCGACTCGCCCAGGCGGATCAGCCGGGGACCGAGGGAGTAGCGTCGGTTGGGCTGCTGGCGGACGTACCCGCACGCCACGAGGGTGCGCATGAGACGGTGGATCGTCGGCAGCGGCAGGCCGCTCGCGGCGGAGAGCTCACTGAGGCCGACTTCGCCCCCCGCGTCGGCCATGCGTTCGAGCAGGTCGAAGGCGCGCTCCAGGGACTGGACGCCACCGCCGCCGGCGGTGCGCTTGGCGGAAGCGTCGGTGGTGCTGGCGCTGGACGTCGGCACGGGCGCGGTCCTTTCGGTGCTGGCAGGCAAGGAAGCAGCCTACCGGTCGGTCGGCGTCGGCCCTAGAGCCGGGCGATGCCTTCCCCGCCGGTCAGAGGGGGTTTGTCCGGGAGACGGAGGGTGCCCTGAAGTTACCCGGCGTCCCTGGATGGTGATAGCTACATTCTGTATAGTGAAATCTTAATTCCATCTTGTGGAAACGTCCAACTGGCTCCCGAGGCTGTCGGCGGTCCGTCCGGACACTCTTGACTGGCTTCGGATCGCGGTGAAGACTCCGTCAACAGAACGTTGAATTTCGCTCTGTGGAAGTAGATGGGGAGGTTCCGGCGTGTCCGACGACGTGGAACTGGTACTGCGCTCGACTCGCGTCATCACCCCCGGGGGGACGCGCGCCGCTTCGGTAGCCGTCGCCGCCGGGAAGATCGTCGCCGTACTGCCGCACGAGGCCGAAGTACCGGCCGGGGCCCGGCTGGAGGACTTCGGGGACGACGTCCTGCTCCCCGGTCTGGTGGACACCCACGTCCACGTGAACGACCCGGGCCGCACCGAGTGGGAGGGCTTCTGGACGGCCACCCGCGCCGCCGCGGCCGGGGGCATCACCACGATCCTCGACATGCCCCTGAACTCCCTGCCGCCGACCACGACCGTCGACCACCTGCGGATCAAGCAGGACGTCGCGCGCGGCAAGGCGCACGTCGACGTCGGCTTCTGGGGCGGTGCGCTGCCCGACAACGTCAAGGACCTGCGCCCCCTGCACGACGCCGGCGTCTACGGCTTCAAGTGCTTCCTGTCGCCCTCCGGCGTGGACGAGTTCCCCGAGCTCGACCAGGAGCAGCTGGCCACCTCGCTCGCCGAGATCACCGGGTTCGGCGGGCTGATGATCGTGCACGCCGAGGACCCGCACCACCTGGAGTCGGCGCCGCAGAAGAACGGTCCCAAGTACGCGGACTTCCTCGCCTCGCGGCCGCGCGACGCCGAGAACACCGCGATCGAGAACCTCATCGCCCAGGCCAAGCGGCTGAACGCGCGCGTCCACGTCCTGCACCTGTCCTCCTCCGACGCGCTGCCGCTGATCGCCGCCGCCAAGGCCGAGGGCGTCCGGATCACCGTCGAGTCCTGCCCGCACTACCTCACCCTCACCGCCGAGGAAGTGCCCGACGGCGCCAGCGAGTTCAAGTGCTGCCCGCCCATCCGCGAGGCCGCCAACCAGGACCTCCTGTGGGACGCGCTCGCCGCCGGCACCATCGACTGCATCGTCTCCGACCACTCCCCCTCCACCGCGGACCTCAAGACCGGCGACTTCGCCACCGCGTGGGGCGGCATCTCCTCCCTCCAGCTGGGCCTGCCCGCGATCTGGACCGAGGCGAGGAAGCGCGGCCACAACCTCGAAGAGGTCACGCGCTGGATGTCCACCGCACCGGCGGCCCTGGCCGGACTGGCGGCCAAGGGCGCCATCGAGGCCGGTCGCGACGCCGACTTCGCGGTGCTGGCCCCCGAAGAGACCTTCACCGTGGACCCGGCCCACCTGCACCACCGCAACCAGGTCACGGCGTACGCGGGCAAGACCCTGCACGGCGTCGTGAAGTCCACCTGGCTGCGCGGCACGCAGATCGCCGACCACGGGACCCCGACCGGGCCCACGGGCCGACTTCTCGAAAGGCAGAACTGACTGTGACGGCGATTCCCTCCTTCACCGGCAACGCGAACCCGTACGGGGGCGGCGACCCGTACGCGGACTACCGCACCGCGGACTTCCCGTTCACCCAGTACGCGAACCTCGCGGCGCGTGCGCTCGGCGCCGGTGTCATCGCCGCCAACGACGAGTTCTTCGCCGAGCGCGAGAACCTGCTCATCGAGGAGCCCGCGCACTTCGACCCCGAGCACTTCGGGCACAAGGGCAAGGTCATGGACGGCTGGGAGACCCGCCGCCGCCGGGGCGTCTCGGCCGAGCAGCCCTGGCCCACCGCCGAGGACCACGACTACGCCCTGATCCGCCTCGGCGCCCCCGGCGTCATCCGCGGCATCGTCGTCGACACCGCCCACTTCCGCGGCAACATGCCGCAGGCCGTCTCCGTACAGGCCGCCGCCGTCGAGGGCTCCCCGACCGCGGAGGAACTGCTCTCCGACGACGTCAAGTGGACGACCCTCGTCGAGCGCACCCCCGTCGGCGGCCACGCGGCCAACGGCTTCGAGATCGATGTCGAGCAGCGCTTCACGCACCTGCGCCTGAACCAGCACCCGGACGGCGGCGTGGCCCGCCTGCGCGTCTACGGAGAGGTCCGCCCGGACCCCGAGTGGCTCGCCGCGCTCGGTACGTTCGACGTCGTCGCCCTGGAGAACGGCGGCTCGGTCGAGGACGCGTCCAACCGCTTCTACTCCCCGCCGACCAACACCATCAACCCGGGCCGCTCCCGCAAGATGGACGACGGTTGGGAGACCGCGCGCCGCCGTGACAACGGCAACGACTGGATCCGCTACCGGCTGGTCGCCGACTCCGAGATCCGCGCCGTCGAGATCGACACCGCCTACCTCAAGGGCAACTCGGCCGGCTGGGCCTCGCTGTCCGTCAAGTCCGGCGAGGAGGGGGAGTGGACGGAATTCCTGCCGCGCACCCGCCTGCAGCCCGACACCAACCACCGCTTCGTGCTGGACACCCCGGCGGTCGGTACGCACGTGCGCATCGACATCTTCCCGGACGGCGGCTTCTCCCGCCTGCGGCTGTTCGGTTCCCTGACGGAGGCCGGCGCGGCCGCGCACGCCGCCCGCCACCAGGAACTCGGCGGCTGATCGCGTACCCCGGGGGCCGACACCCCCGGGCGCACGGTCCGAAGGGGCGCACCGCCGGTCGGTGCGCCCCTTCGGCGTACGGGGGAGCCGCGTACCGGGAGCCGCCGGACGGGTACCGGAGGGAAAGGGGGCCCGGCCCGCGCGCGCCGCGGCGACGAGTCCCGGACGGCCCGGGAGTCTGAACGGTGCAGACGACCCGACCGTACCGAGCAAGGAGCGCGGAGCCATGGGCAAGCTGACCCTCACCACCTTCCTCACCCTCGACGGGGTGATGCAGGCCCCCGGAGCGCCCGAGGAGGACCCCAGCGACGGCTTCCGCTACGGCGGTTGGCTCGTGCCCTTCGCCGACGAGGGCATGGGCGCCTTCGTGACGGAGATCTTCGACAGGGTCGAGGCGTTCCTCCTCGGGCGGCGCACCTACGACATCTTCGCCGGCTACTGGCCCCACCACGACGACCCGGCGGACCCCGTCGCGAGCAGGCTCAACCACCTGCCGAAGTACGTCGCCTCCACCACGCTGCGCGAACCGGCGTGGGAGAACACCACCGTCGTCGACGGCGAACACCTCCAGGCCGAGGTCGTACGCGTCAAGGACCGGCTGGAGGGAGAGCTCCAGGTCCACGGCAGCGGGCGACTGGCGCAGTGGCTGCTCGCCCGGGACCTGGTGGACGAGATCAACCTGCTGGTGTTCCCGGTGTTCCTCGGCGCGGGCCGCCGGCTGTTCCCCACGGGCGGCCTCCCGACGTCCTACGCCCTGACCGACCACCGCACCACCCCGGGCGGCATCGCCCTGCACACCTACCGGCCGACCGGCCGCGCGGCGTTCGGCTCCTTCGCGGACTGACCGGGGAGCGAGCCGCGGCCGGACGGCGACGTGGACCCACCGTGATCCACTCCGGTACGGTGAGCCGCGTCCCGAGGGAGCCGCCGAAGTCTCCGCCCGCCTCCCGCCGCTGGAGACCCCGTGTCCGCACTCGCCGCCGTCCCCGCCGCCGCACCCCGCCGGGCGTGGCCCACCGATCTGCCGGTGCTGCTGGTGGCCGTCGTGTGGGGCGGCAGCTACCTCGCGGCCAAGGGGATCACCGCCGCGCACACCGTGGTGGCCGTGCTCGTGCTGCGGTTCGCGCTCGTGCTGCCGGTGCTCGCCCTGGCCGGCCGGCGGCGGCTGCGGGCGCTCACCGGGGCCCAACTGCGCGGCGCGGGCGCCCTGGGGCTCGTACTGGGCGGGATCTTCCTGCTGGAGACCTACGGGGTCGTCCACACCTCCGCCACCAACGCCGGGCTGATCATCAGCCTGACCATGATCTTCACCCCGCTCGCCGAGGCCGCCGTACGCCGCAGCCGACCCTCCCGCGGTTTCCTCGGCGCCGCCGCCCTGTCGGTCACCGGGGTGGTGTTGCTGACGCAGGGCGCCGGGTTCACCGCCCCCGGCGCCGGCGACCTGCTCATCCTCGGCGCCGCCCTCGCACGGACGGCGCACGTCCTGTTGATGGCCCGGATCAAGGCCGTCCAGGACGCCGACTCGCTCTCCCTCACCACCGTCCAACTTGCGGGCGCCGTCGCGGTCTTCGCCGTCCTGGCCGCACTGCCGGGCACCGGCGCGAGCCCGTGGGAGGCCGCCGCCGACTTCGGTCCCGCCGCGTGGGCCGGACTCGCCTTCCTGTCCCTGCTGTGCACGCTCTTCGCCTTCTTCGTGCAGATGTGGGCCGTACGCGCCACCTCCCCCTCCCGCGTCAGCCTGCTGCTCGGCACCGAGCCGTTGTGGGCGGCCGCCGCCGGGATCGCGCTCGGCGGGGACCGGCCGGGCCCCGCCGGTCTCGTGGGGGCCGCGCTGGTCCTCGCCGGCACCGCCTGGGGCCGACGCGCCGCAGGCTGATCGAATGGCCGAAAGCCGCCCCGTCCGGAGTCAACCGCCGGTCTAGGGTGACCCCATGCCGATTCCGGACCTCAGTACGATCGCCGAAGACCGCGACGAGAACCGGCAGACCACCGACACCCTGCCGGACGCGGGGACGGCGCGCCCCGAACAGCCGGCGACCCCGCGCGCCGACCAGGAAGGGCCGCCGGAGCGGACACCCGGCGCGATGGTGCGGGGCGTGCGGCGCCATCGGGTGCGCTGGTAGCCGGTGGGATCGCCGAAGACGCCCGGCCGATCACCCGACCCCCGGCGGGCCGCCCGGCGACCGGGCCGTCCGCCACGGGACGTCCGGCCGTCACAGGTCCGGGAGCCCGTCCGGCCGTCACAGGTCCGGGAGCTCCTCCAGCCGTACCGGGCGCCGCTCCCGGCGCGAGTGCTCGCAGGCCTCCGCGATCCGGAACGCGGCGAGCGCCTCCCCGCCGTCGCACGGGTTGGGGCCCTCGCCGCGCACCAGCCGTACGAAGGCCGCCAGCTCCGCCTCGTAGGCCGGGCCGAACCGCTCCAGGAACCCGGCCCAGGGCTTGCTCGCCGGGGGCGGTCCGTGCGGCTCGGTCGACGCGATGGGCGTGCGGTCGTCCAGCCCGGTGGAGACCTGGTCCAGCTCGCCGGCCAGCTCCATGCGCACGTCGTACCCGGCGCCGTTGCACCTGGTGCCGGTGCTGCTGACGAGTGCGCCGTCGTCCAGGGTGAGCAGGGCCGCGCCGGTGTGGACGTCGCCCGCCTCCCGGAACGCCGGGAGGCCCGCGTCCGACCCGGTCGCGTACACCTCGGCCACCTCGCGCCCGGTCACCCAGCGGACCATGTCGAAGTCGTGCACCAGACAGTCCCGGTACAGGCCCCCGGAGGTCGGCAGGTACCCCGCCGGCGGCGGCGCCGGATCGGCGGTGGTCGTCCGTACGGTGTGCAGCCGACCCAGCGCGCCGGAACGTACGAGCGCCCGAGCGGCCGCGTACCCCGCGTCGAACCGGCGCATGAAACCCACCTGGAGCACGCCGCGCGCCGCGCCGACCTCGCGCAGCACGGCCAGCGTCCGCCCCAGATCGGGGGCGACCGGCTTCTCGCAGAACACCGGCAGCCCGCCGCGCACCGCCCGTACGACGAACTCGGCGTGCCCCTCCGTCGCGCAGGACACGACGAGGGCGTCCACGCCCCAGGTGAAGACCTGGTCCACGCTCGGCGCGGCGGTGGCCCCGAGCCGGTCCGCGAGCCGCGCGGCCCGCCCGGGGACGGCGTCGGCCAGCAGCAGCGAGCCGGCGTCCGGCCGGCGGGCCAGGACCGCCGCGTGGAACGAGCCGATCCGGCCCGTCCCGATGATCCCGATGCGCATGCACTCAACGTGACCCCGCACCGGGGACCTGTCAATCTGCCCGGGAGTGCCCCGATGGTCTCCCATGGTCCGCTGTGGCGGATACTGGGCGGCTGGAACCGGAATGGACCGCTTTGGCGACGATCGGCTGTGACGGGGACGAGATGCACGACGATTCGCTCGACGGGCGCACGACGAAGAGACGCAGGACAAGGGAAGGGCACGGCGACGTGGCTAGGGTTGGGACAGGGGTGCGCGTCGTGGGCGCCGTGCTCGCGGCGGTGCTGGGCGCCTCCCTCGTGGGCTGCAGCAGTACGGGCGGCAAGCGCGCCGAGGAGCGGGCCAAGAGCGCCCAGGCGGGCCGGCCCGCCGTGAACACGCCCCGCTGGACCTTCGCGATGATCACCCACGCGGGCGACGGCGACACCTTCTGGGACATCGTCCAGAAGGGCGCCAAGGAGGCCGCCGCGAAGGACAACATCAACTTCGTCTACGCCCACGACGACCAGGCCCAGCAGCAGGCCCAGTACGTGCAGAACGCCATCGACCAGAAAGTGGACGGCATCATCGTCAGCCTCGCCAAGCCCGAGGCCCTCAAGGACGTCATCGCCAAGGCCGTCAAGGCCGGCATCCCGGTGGTGACCGTCAACTCCGGATCGGCGCAGTCCGCCGAGTACGGCGCCCTGACCCACATCGGCCAGGACGAGCAGATCGCGGGCGAGGCCGTCGGCGCCGAGCTGGGCAAGCGGGGCAGGAAGAAGGCCGTCTGCGTCCTGCACGAGCAGGGCAACGTCGGCCACGAGCAGCGCTGCGCCGGGGCGAAGAAGGCCTTCGGCGGGTCCGGCGGGATCATGGAGAACCTGTACGTCGAAGGCACCAACATGCCTTCCGTGCAGGCCGCCATCCAGGCCAAGCTCCAGGCCGACCCGTCCGTCGACTCGATCGTCACGCTCGGCGCCCCCTTCGCCCCCACCGCGATCAAGGCCAAGGACGCGGCGGGCAGCAAGGCGGAGGTGGACACCTTCGACCTGAACGAGTCCGTGGCCCGCGACCTGAAGTCCGGCGCCCTCGGCTTCGCCGTCGACCAGCAGCCCTACCTCCAGGGGTACCAGGCCGTCGACCTGCTGTGGCTCAACCGCTACAACGCCGACGTGCTCGGCGGCGGCCGCCCGGTGCTCACCGGCCCCCAGATCGTCACCGGCGCCGAGGCGGCCAAGCTGGAGGAGTACATCAAGCGGGGCACCCGATGAGCGCACCGGCCCTCGCCGACGAACGGCTCGCGCCCACCTCCCTGGTGCGCCGCCTCCTCGGCCGCCCCGAACTCGGCGCGGTCGTCGGCGCCGCGGCCGTCTTCGTCTTCTTCTCCTTCGCCGCCGACAGCTTCCTGCGGGCCTCCAGCCTCAGCACGATCCTGTACTCGGCCTCCACCATCGGGATCATGGCGGTGCCGGTCGCGCTGCTGATGATCGGCGGCGAGTTCGACCTGTCCGCCGGCGTCATGGTCACCACCTCGGCACTGATCAGCTCGATGTTCAGCTACCAGATGACCGCCGACGTCTGGGTCGGCGTCCTGGTGTCCCTGCTGGTCACGCTCGCGATCGGCTTCTTCAACGGCTTCATGCTGACCCGCACGAAGCTGCCCAGCTTCATCATCACGCTGGGCACCTTCCTGATGCTGACCGGCTTGAACCTCGGCTTCACCAAGCTGATCAGCGGCTCGGTCTCCACCAAGTCCATCGCCGACATGGAGGGCTTCCCCTCGGCCCGGGCCCTGTTCGCGTCCCAGTGGAACGTCGGCTCGGTCACCTTGAAGGTCACCATCCTGTGGTGGCTGGCCCTGGTCGCGCTGGCCACCTGGCTCCTGCTGCGCACCCGCGCCGGCAACTGGATCTTCGCGGTCGGCGGCGGGGCGGACGCGGCCCGTGCCACCGGCGTCCCGGTGGTCAAGACGCGGATCGGCCTCTACATGGGGGTCGCCCTGTGTGCCTGGATCTCCGGGCAGCACATCCTCTTCTCCTACGACGTCGTCCAATCGGGCGAAGGCGTCGGCAACGAGTTCCTGTACATCATCGCGGCTGTCATCGGCGGCTGCCTGATGACCGGCGGTTACGGCTCGGCCATCGGCTCGGCCGTCGGTGCCTTCATCTTCGGCATGACCAGCAACGGCATCGTCTACGCCCAGTGGAACCCGGACTGGTTCAAGTTCTTCCTCGGCGCGATGCTGCTGCTCGCGACGCTGCTCAACGCATGGGTCCGCAAGCGGGCGGAGGCGAAGTGAAGGTGAAGGACGCGACCGCCGTGAAGGCGGACGACACGACCGCCCTGGTGCGGCTGACCGACGTCAGCAAGTACTACGGCAACATCCGCGCCCTCCAGGACGTCTCCCTGGAGGTCTCCGCCGGCGAGATCACCTGTGTCCTCGGCGACAACGGTGCGGGCAAGTCCACACTGATCAAGATCATCGCGGGGTTGCACCGCCACGACGCCGGCAGCTTCGAGATCGAGGGCGAGGAGACCGTGCTCGCCAACCCGCGCGCGGCCCTGGACCACGGCATCGCCACCGTCTACCAGGACCTCGCGGTCGTCCCGCTCATGCCGGTCTGGCGGAACTTCTTCCTCGGCTCCGAGCCCACCCGCGGCCGCGGGCCCTTCCGCCGCCTCGACGTGGACCTCATGCGCGCGACCACCCGCGCGGAACTGCTGCGGATGGGCATCGACCTGCGGGACGTGGACCAGCCGATCGGCACCCTGTCCGGCGGCGAGCGCCAGTGCGTGGCCATCGCCCGGGCGGTCCACTTCGGGGCCAAGGTCCTCGTCCTGGACGAGCCGACGGCGGCGCTCGGCGTCAAGCAGTCCGGTGTGGTCCTCAAGTACGTCGCCGCGGCCCGTGACGCGGGTCTCGGCGTGGTCCTGATCACCCACAACCCGCACCACGCCCACCTCGTCGGGGACCGCTTCGTGCTCCTCAAACGAGGCGCCATGGCGGGCAGCCACACCCGGGACTCGATCACGCTGGACGAGCTCACCCGGCAGATGGCGGGCGGCTCCGAGCTGGACGAGCTGAGCCACGAACTGGAGCGGGTGGCAGAATCAGGCCCAGACCACACGTCCGGCACCACCCGCACCCCGAGGGACGACACGACTCGATGAGCACGTACCGGGACTTCACGCTCACCCACCGGGGGTCGGCGCGGGGCACGGTCCTGCGGACCGTCGGGACCCGTGAACGCCGGTCGCTGCTGACCGCCCCGCGCGTCCCGACCGTCGGCATCGACATCGGCGGCACGAAGGTCATGGCCGGCGTCGTGGACGCGGACGGCGTCATCCTGGAGAAGATCCGCGCGGAGACGCCGGACAAGTCCAAGAGCCCCAAGGTCGTCGAGGACACCATCGTCGAACTGGTGCTGGACCTCTCCGACCGGCACGACGTGCACGCCGTGGGCATCGGGGCGGCCGGATGGGTCGACGCCGACCGCTCCCGCGTCCTCTTCGCCCCGCACCTCGCCTGGCGTGACGAGCCGCTGCGCGACGCGCTCCAGTCCCGGCTCGCGGTACCGGTCATGGTGGACAACGACGCCAACACCGCGGCCTGGGCCGAGTGGCGCTTCGGAGCCGGCCGCGGCGAGGACCACCTGGTCATGATCACGCTCGGCACCGGCATCGGCGGCGCCATCCTCGAAGGCGGTCAGGTCAAGCGCGGTCGCTACGGGGTGGCCGGCGAGTTCGGCCACATGCAGGTGGTGCCCGGCGGCCACCGCTGTCCCTGCGGCAACCGCGGCTGCTGGGAGCAGTACAGCTCCGGCAACGCCCTGGTCCGCGAGGCGCGCGAGCTGGCCGCCGCCGACTCCCCGGTCGCGTACAACATCATCGCGAGGGTGGGCGGCAACGTCCAGGAGATCACCGGGCCGCTCATCACCGAGCTTGCCCGCGAGGGCGACGCCATGTGCGTGGAGCTCTTCCAGGACATCGGCCAGTGGCTGGGCGTCGGCATCGCCAACCTCGCCGCCGCGCTCGACCCGTCCTGCTTCGTCATCGGCGGCGGCGTCAGCGCCGCCGACGACCTGCTGATCGGGCCCGCCCGAGACGCCTTCCGGCGCCACCTCACCGGCCGCGGCTACCGTCCCGAGGCCCGCATCGCCAAGGCCCAGCTCGGCCCCGAGGCGGGCATGGTCGGCGCCGCCGACCTCGCCCGGCTCGTGGCCCGCCGCTTCCGCCGGGCGACGCGCCGGCGCGTGGAGCGGTACGAGCGCTACGCGCGGCTGGGGCTGCGCGACACCGCCGGCCCCGCGGACCCCGAGAAGCAGGACCGACAGCCGTGAACCCACCCCCCCTGCTGCCCCGCCAGGCCGCCGCCCCCGACGACGGCGGCGCGCCCGCGTCCACGGTCGAGGACCGTCGGCACGTCGTCCGGCGCCGATGGATCACCGCGATCATCATCCTGCTGCTCGTCGGCGTCCCGGCGGGCTACCTCGCCATCTCCGCCCACCAGAGCCGCCAGAGCGGCCGCGACAAGGCCGCCACGGTCGGCGCGGCCAAGGTGCGCACGGCCTGGCCGTCCGCGGTACAGCGCAGCATCTACGAGGTCCCCATCCCGATGATGGCCTCGCTCGTCGGCTACCTGGAGACCAACAACTGGCACACCAGCCGGCTCTACACCCAGTTCTCGCTGACCCCCCGGGAACTCGACACCTTCCTCGCCGACATCGGCACCAGCAAGGACAAGCTGACGCCGGGCGTGTCCATCTCCGAGCGGGACGCGAAGGTCGCCGGCTGGAGCTGGAGTCCCAAGCACACCTGGTACGGGATCACCCTCGACGCCAAGAACCCCCGCCCCACCAGGGACGTCACGGTCGACTTGACCAAGCCCGGCAACCCCAGGGTGTACGTGGTCTCCACGGCCGTCCCGTAGCCCCGGTCCGAGGCCGGGGCGGCGGCCCGTCGGGCGCTAGCCTGGGATCATGAAACTCACCAAGCGCCTGCACTCGTGCGTTCAGCTGGAGAAGGACGGGCGCGTGCTCGTCATCGACCCGGGCGCCTTCAGTGAACCCGACGCGGGGCTGGGGGCGGACGTGCTGCTGGTCACCCACGAGCACCCCGACCACTTCGAGGAGGGCCGGCTGCGCGCCGCGCTCGACGCGAACCCGCGGGCCCGGCTGTGGACCCTGCGCAGCGTCGCGGAGAAGCTGGCCGGCGCCTACCCGGGCCGGGTGCGCACCGTCGGCCACGGCGACGCCTTCGAGGCCGAGGGGTTCGACGTCCGGGTGTACGGCGAGCTGCACGCCGAGATCCACCCGGACATGCCCCGCGTCACCAATGTCGGCTACCTCGTGGACGGTTCGCTCTTCCACCCCGGGGACGCGCTGACCGTGCCAGGCGTGCCCGTCGAGACCCTGATGCTCCCGGTGCACGCGCCCTGGAACAAGATCGCCGAAGTGATCGACTACCTGCGCGAGGTGAAGCCCCGCCGGGCCCTCGACATCCACGACGCCTATCTTGCCGACCTCGCCCGGCCCGTCTACGACAACGTCCTGAACGCCCTCGGCGGCACCGAGCACGGCCGGCTCACCGCCGGGGACGCCACGGACCTGTGACCGTCGGTGCCGGGCGGTAGGTTGGTCGGCATGCGCATCGCCACATACAACGTCAACTCGATCACCGCCCGGCTGCCGCGTCTGCTGGCCTGGCTGGAGAGCTCCGGCACGGACGTCCTGTGCGTCCAGGAGACCAAGTGCTCCGCGGAGCAGTTCCCGCACGACGAGCTGCGCGAGCTGGGCTACAAGGCCGTGGTCAACGCCACCGGCCGGTGGAACGGCGTCGCGGTGATCTCCCGGGTCGGTCTGGACGAGGTGGTCGTGGGGCTGCCCGACGGTCCCGCCTACGAGGGCGTGGAGGAACCCCGCGCCATCTCCGCGACCTGCGGCGGCGTGCGCGTGTGGTCGGTGTACGTGCCGAACGGCCGCGAGGTCGCCCACGACCACTACGGCTACAAACTGGACTGGTTCCGCGCCCTGGCGGCGGCCGTCGCGCAGGACGCGGCCGGCCCGCGCCCGTTCGCGGTGCTCGGGGACTACAACGTGGCGCCGACCGACGACGACGTGTACGACCCGTCCGTGTTCGAGGGGATGACCCACGTCACCCCCGCCGAGCGCGCCGCCCTGGAGGCGCTGCGGGCCGCCGGACTCCGCGACGTGGTGCCCCGCCCGCTCAAGTACGACCACCCGTACACGTACTGGGACTACCGCCAGCTCGCCTTCCCCAAGAACCGCGGCATGCGCATCGACCTGGTCTACGGCAACGAACCCTTCGCCAAGGCCGTCACCGATGCCTACGTCGACCGCGAGGAGCGCAAGGGCAAGGGCGCCTCGGACCACGCCCCGGTCGTCGTCGACCTGGAGCTCTGACCCGGCGGCCCGGGAATTCCGGTCCTGCGCGCCCTGTGGCCAGGCGGGGACGGCGGTGCGAGTCTGGTCGGTATGAACATCCCCTTCCTGGCCAACTGGCGCAGCCGGCACGCGACGGAACAGGGTGCGGGGCTCGCCGCCGCCCTCGCGGACGATCCCGAGGGCATGGCCGAGCTGTTCTCGGAGTGCCAGATGCTGCGCGCCCAGGCGAGGTCCGCCGGGCTCGAACTCGACGGGAGCGCGGCGTCGTTGGAGGCGCTGGACCAGCTGATGCCCCGCTGGCGGCGGGACCCGGAGGCCGTGCCCTGGCTGGGGAACGACGCCGGTTTCTACCTCGGGACCCTGATCGTCCGGACCATCCCCGGGGCCCGCTGGCAGGTGTGGCCGAACGGCCAGCCGGTGATCCGCCTCGCCTCCGGACGGGAGCTGAACGTGGTCGAGACGGGCGTGTCCTGGGCCGTGACGGGGTCGCCGGAGCTGTCCCAGGCCTACGCCGAGGCCTCGGAGGGCTGATCTCGAAGGCCTTTATGTCGGCTTTAGGCGTGTCGAGGCGAAGTGCCCTTCCGCGGCTGGATAGTTTGCGCTGACCTCGACACCGACAAGTGGGCAGGGCAGCGTATGGCCGTCGATCCGTTGATCGAGCTGCGGGACGTCAACAAGTACTACGGGGAACTTCACGTCCTCCAGGACATCAACCTCACCGTCGGCCGCGGGGAGGTCGTGGTCGTCATCGGCCCCTCCGGCTCCGGGAAGTCGACGCTCTGCCGGGTCGTCAACCGGCTGGAGACGATCGAGTCGGGCACGATCGTCCTCGACGGGCGTCCCCTGCCGGCCGAGGGCAAGGAACTCGCCGGTCTGCGCGCCGAGGTCGGCATGGTGTTCCAGTCCTTCAACCTCTTCGCCCACAAGACGATCCTCGCCAACGTCTCCCTCGCGCAGATCAAGGTCAGGAAACGCAAGAAGGACGAGGCGAACAAGCGCTCACGCGAGCTGCTGGAGCGGGTGGGCCTCGCCGACCAGGCCGACAAGTACCCCGCGCAGCTCTCCGGAGGCCAGCAGCAGCGGGTCGCCATCGCACGCGCCCTCGCGATGAACCCGAAGGCACTCCTCTTCGACGAGCCCACCTCCGCCCTCGACCCCGAGATGATCAACGAGGTGTTGGAGGTCATGCGCCGGCTCGCCTCGGAGGGCATGACGATGGTCGTGGTGACGCACGAGATGGGCTTCGCCCGCTCGGCGGCCAACCGGGTCGTGTTCATGGCCGACGGGAAGATCGTCGAGGACCGGGCCCCGGAGGCGTTCTTCACCGCACCCGAGAGCGACCGGGCCCGCGACTTCCTCTCCAAGATCCTCAAGCACTGAGGGGGGACGGCCCGTGAAACGCCTCATCGGCTCCCGCACGCCCACCCGCCCGCACCGGCCCACCCGTCTGTTCCTCCTACCCCTGCTCGCCGTGCTCGCCCTGCTCGGCGCCGCCACCGGCTGCGGCAAGCCCGGCAGCCCCCCGGTCAAGGGACCCCAGCCCGACGCCCTGCCCGTCTACCACGTCGCCACGGGCTTCGGGCTGCCGGACTCCCCGACCTGGCAGGCCGCCGAGCGCCGCGGCCACCTCGTCGTCGGGGTCAAGGAGGACCAGCCCTACCTCGGCGAGAAGGACCCCTCCAGCGGCCGTTACTCCGGCTTCGACATCGAGATCGCCAGGATGATGTCGGCCTCCCTCGGCTTCGACCCCAAGACCATCGAGTTCAAGACCATCGCCTCCGCCAACCGCGAGACCGCCCTCCAGAACGGCCAGATCGACTTCTACGTCGGCACCTACACGATCAACGCCAACCGCAAGAAGCAGGTCGGCTTCGCGGGCCCCTACTTCATGGCCGGCCAGTCGCTCCTCGTCCGCAAGAACGAGAAGGACATCAAGGGCCCCGGCGACCTCGCCGGCAAAAAGGTCTGCTCCGCCTCCGGCTCCACGCCCTACCAGCGCCTGGAGCGCGAGTACCCCCAGGCGGTGCTCGTCGCCTACGACACGTACTCCGCCTGCGTGGACAACCTGCTCAGCTACCAGGTCGACGCGGTCTCCACGGACGACTCGATCCTCCTCGGCTACGCCGCCAAGGTCCCCGAGGAACTCAAGGTCGTCGGGAAGCCCTTCTCCAAGGAGCCCTACGGCATCGGCGTCCCCCGCAACGACAACGCGCTTCGCCTCGCCCTCGACGACGCCCTCGCGCAGAACGAGAAGAACGGGAACTGGAAGAAGGCGTACGCGGCCACGCTCGGCCTCTCCGGCGTACCGGCTCCGCATCCGCCCGCCATCGACCGCTACCCGGCGGGCTGAGGGGAGAGCACACCGCCATGGAAGTACTGACCCAGAACTTCTCGATCTACCTCAAGGGTTTTCTCGGGACCCTCGAACTCACCGTCTACGCCTCCCTCCTCGCCCTCGCGCTCGGCTTCGTGATGGCCTCCTTCCGGGTCGCCCCCATCGGATCGCTGCGCGTCTTCGGCACGGTGTGGGTGACCGTGCTGCGCAACACCCCGCTCACCCTGCTGTTCTTCGCCGTCCTGCTGGGCCTGCCCCGCTTCGGGGTGGTCCTGCCCTTCGAGCTGTTCGCCGTGCTCGCGCTCGGCTGTTACACCTCCGCCTTCATCTGCGAGGTGCTGCGCTCGGGCATCAACACCGTGCCCAAGGGCCAGGGCGAGGCGGCCCGCAGCCTCGGGATGTCCTTCACCCAGACCCTGGGCGGCGTCGTGCTGCCCCAGGCCTTCCGCTCCGTCATCCCGCCGATCGGCTCCACCCTGATCGCGCTCGCCAAGAACTCCGCGATCGCCGGCGCGTTCAGCGTCACCGAGCTGCTGGGCACCTACAAGCCCCTGAGCGAACTCGGCTACAACATCGTCTGGACGTTCGTCTGGATCGCCGTCGGTTACCTGATCATCACCCTGTCCATCAGCGCGCTGTTCAACGTGCTGGAGAAGCGCTGGGGAGTCGTCCGATGACCGCGCACTCGCTGTACGGGGACACGCAGTCCACCGCCCTCTACGACGTCCCGGGCCCGCAGGCGCGGCGCCGGCACCTCGTCTACGGAATCCTCTCGACGGTGCTGATCCTGGCGCTGCTCGGCTGGATCGTCTACCTGCTCTTCCACACCGGGCAGTTCAGTGCCGCCAAATGGACGCCCTTCGAGTACGAGGGCATCCGGAAGCTGCTGCTGACGGGCCTCGGCAACACCCTCAAGGCCTTCGCCTACGCCTCGGTGCTCTCGCTCGCCCTGGGGGCCGTACTCGCCACCGGACGGCTCTCCGACCACTTCCCGGTGCGCCTGGCGGCCACCGTGTTCGTGGAGTTCTTCCGGGCCATGCCCGTCCTGGTGATGATCTTCTTCATCTTCGTCGCCCTCCAGGTGCAGCCCCTGCCCGCGCTGGTCGCCGGGCTGACCCTGTACAACGGCTCTGTGCTGGCCGAGGTCTTCCGGACGGGTGTCAACGCGGTGGACAAGGGCCAACGGGAGGCCGCGTACGCCCTGGGCATGCGCAAGACGCAGGTGATGGCCCACGTGCTCGCGCCGCAGGCGGTCCGGGCGATGCTCCCCGCGATCATCAGCCAGTTGGTGGTGGCCCTCAAGGACACCTCGCTGGGGTTCCTGATCACCTACGAGGAGTTCCTGCACGCCGGGAAGCTGATCGCCTCGAACCTGGACTACGACCTGCCCTTCATCCCGGTGGTGCTGGTCATCTCACCGGTCTACATCGGGATGTGCATGCTGCTGTCCTGGTTCGCGACCTGGGTGGCCGGACGCGAGCGCCGCAACCCCAAGACCGAGGCGGTCGACGTCGCCCCCGCCGACCCGGGCACGCTGCTGCCGGGCACGCCGCTCCGGTAACCCCCCGGAACCGGCCCGGCCGGCAGCAGCCGCGGATCACTGCTCGCGCAGCGGCACCGAGACGTACGAGGGATCGGTGCGCGGCGAGGAGAAGGTCAGCTGCGCGCCGGCCGGGTTGTGTTCGATGTACAGCGGGTCCACGGTGTCGACGACGACGGCGAGCCGGTGGCCGGCGGGCACGTCGTAGGCGGTGGAGAAGAGGTCCAGGTCCACCCCGAAGGCCTTGCCGGGGGTCTTGCCGTGGAAGGAGTACGGCGCGTTGGTGACCAGCTTGCCGATGCCCAGGGGGCCGACGTCGTACAGGTACGCGACGAAGGTGCCGTCGCCGGCGGTGGGGGTGACGGTGGTGTGCAGCCGCACGGTGCCCCGTACGCGCCGGTCGGTGTCGTGGCGCTCCGACTGCCAGACGGCGGCGAAGGCGCGCGGGAGCAGCGGGATCGAGGCGACCGGGGGCGCCTGGGCGAGCTGGTCGAGGACGCTGGAGAGGAAGACGATCCCGCCGTCGGCGCCCGAGTCCACGTTCGCCCGGATGTGTTCGCTGTCGGAGAGGGCGAGCTTCTCGGAGCCGCCGGAGCCGACCGACTTCCAGTCGGCGTAGCCCTCGTAGCCGCTGTCGCCGCGGGACTTGATCTGGACGGGGGCCTCGGTGTCGACGCCGTTGCGCTCGCCCTTGAGGTAGCGGTCGAACCAGCGGTGGGCGTTGGTCCAGGTGTCGTTGGGCAGTCCGAACAGGCCGGTGGCCTCGGCGGTGGCGTGGTCGCCCGGGCGGAACTCCAGGCGCTTGGGGCCGGTCAGCTTCTCGAAGAAGTCCGCGTACTGGTTGGGCGGGAAGATGGTGTCACCCCAGGCGTTGCCCATCAGCACGGCCGGGTGGTTGGTGTTGATCCGGTCGACCTGGTAGGCCGCCGAGCGGGCCTTGCCCCATTCGATCATCTGCGGTTCGCGGTCGAGCCACGACCCGAGGAAGTCACCGAGGATGCCCTGGAGTTCCGGGCCGGGGCGGCCGGTGAGGTAGCCGGCGCCGCCGAGCAGCGCGGCGGCCTGGAGGTGCTGGGTGCGGCCGGAGTAGATGGACTCGACGATGTCGGCCCAGCCGCTGAGCGCCACCACGGCCTTGATCCGGGGGTCGTGCGCGGAGGCGAGCAGGCTGATGCCGGCCCCGTACGAGACGCCGCCCACGCCGATGCGTCCCGCGTCGGCCGGGGTGTGGGCCAGGGCCCAGTCGATGACGGCCGAGACGTCGGCGACGTCGGGCGGTCCCGCGACCTCGATCTGTCCTCCGGAGAGCCAGAAGCCCCGGGAGGTGTAGCCGACGACGACGTAACCGGAGTCGGCCAGTTGCCTGGCCTGGGCGATGTATTCGATCTGCGGCAGGCCCCAACTGGTGGGCAGCACGATCAGCGGGTAGGTCCGGTCGCCCCGGGCGCCGGCCGGGGTGAAGACGTTGCCCTTGAGGGTGATCCCGCCGGAGCCGGGGATGTCGTGGAAGCGCAACTCCGACGAGGACGAGTCCGGGGACGCGTCCGGGTAGGGGGACGAGGTGTCGGAGGCGTTGGTGGTGGCCGCGTCCATGGCCGCCGCCTGGGCCTGATGGGGGGCCAGGCCCAGGGCGGCTGCGGCCAGCAGGGCCGCCACCGCTGCCGCGGTGCTGGTGGTGCGGGGCATCGATGCTCCTCGCGTACGCCGGTGACAAAGTGTGCCGACGGTAACGGGAGCGGCTTACCGGAGGTAACCCGTGAGTAAGTTACGTACCGGTAACGATTGACTTCGTGTCAACAGTGGCCTCGGGTTACCCTCGTCGCCGATCGACGACAGAGCGGGGACCTCCTGATGGACCAGTACGCCGACACGAGCGGCCGGTGACGGCCGCCGGGTCGCCGGCCCTCACCCGACACCGCGACGACGCGCCTCCGAAGAACCCGGGGCGACAGACGTCGGTGCGGCGCAGCGGCGCCCTCATGGCAGCCGGCTCGATCGTCTCCCGCGCCACCGGCTTCGTCCGCTCCGCCGTCGTCCTCGCGGCCCTCGGAACCCAGATCCGCGGCGACGGCTACGCCGTGGCCAACACCGTCCCCAACATCCTCTACATGCTGCTGATCGGCGGCGCGCTCAACGCCGTCTTCGTGCCCGAACTGGTCAAGGCCGCCCGTGAGGACCCGGACGGCGGGACCGCCTACACCGACCGGCTGCTCACCGCCTGTACCGTCGCGCTCCTCACGTTGACCGCCGTGGCCGTCGTGGCCGCCCCGGCGATCATCTCCGCGTACACGCCCTCCGCGTACACGCCGGCCGAGGTGGACTCCACCGTGGCCCTGGCCCGGTTCTGCCTGCCGCAGATATTCTTCTACGGGATGTTCACCCTGCTCGGGCAAGTGCTGAACGCCCGGGGGAAGTTCGGGGCGATGATGTGGACCCCGGTCCTCAACAACCTCGTGATCATCGCGGTGTTCGGGCTGTTCCTCGCCTTCTCGCAGCACAGGGGCGCGGGCTTCACCTCCGGCGAGACCCGGCTGTTCGGCATCGGCACCACCGCGGGCATCGTCATCCAGGCCATCGCCCTGATCCCGTCCCTGCGCTCCGCCGGCTTCCGCTGGCGCCCGCGCTTCGACTGGCGCGGCAGCGGCCTCGGCCGCCCCCTGCGCAACGCCGGCTGGCTGGTCCTGCTGGTCCTCGCCAACCAGTTCGCCTACTGGGTCGTGACCCGGCTCTCCACCACCGCCGGGAAACTCGCCGAGGGCGCCGGTGTCGCGGGCGGCGCCGGCTACGTCGCCTACACCAACGCCTACCAGCTGTGGATCGTCCCGCAGGGCATCGTCACCGTCTCCCTGGTCACCGCCCTGATGCCCCGCATGAGTTCCGCGGCGGCCTCGGGCGACCTCGGCGCCGTCCGACGCGACGTCTCCTACGCCCTGCGCACCGGCGCCGCGCTGATCGTGCCCGCCGCCGCGCTGTTCGCGGCGCTCGCCCCCTGGCTCACGGCCTGTGTCTTCCGGTACGGAGAGGTCAAGGCCGCCGACGCCGAGGTGATGGCGGGGATACTCGTGGCGTTCGCGCCCGGCCTGATCGCCTTCTGCGCCCAGTACGTCCTCTCGCGCGGCTTCTACGCGCTCGGCGACACCCGGACCCCGTTCCTCCTGAACCTGGTCATCGTCGCCCTCAACGCCGGTCTCTCCTACACCGCCTACGAGGCGCTTCCCCTGCGCTGGATCGTGACCGGCATGGCCGCCGCCTCGTCGGTGGCCTTCACCGCGGGCGCCGCGGTCACCGCCCTCGCCCTCGCCCGACGGCTCGGCCCGCGCACCCCGGGCGGCGCCGGGCGCGACGGCACGGCGGTCGGCACCCACCTGCGACTGCTGGCGGCCTGCCTGCCCGCGGCCGCCGCCGGATACGCCGCCGCCCGCGCCTGCGAGGCGGCCGGCCGGTTCGCCGCCACCGGCGCGGGGACCGCGGTGCTCATCCTCGTCGTCCTCCTCCTGGCCAAGCCCCTGCGCCTGACGGAGATCAGCGCCCTGACGGCGGCCCTGCGCCGCAAGCCGCGCGAGGGGTAGCCCGCGCCCCCTTGCGGGGAGGGGGCGCGGGCGCCACCGTAGGCGCCATGACCGACGCCCCCGCGCGCGGCGTCGACGACGCCCCCGACGTCTTCGACCCCCGCCTCTACGCCGCGGGCATCCCGCACGAGCGCTACCGGACGCTGCGCGAGCGACACCCGGTGGCGTGGCAGCCCGAGCCGGAGGTCCTGGGCTGGCCCGCCGGCCCCGGGTTCTGGGCCGTCACCCGACACGCCGACACCGTACGGGTCCTGCGTGACCACGCCAGGTACTCCTCATGGCTGGGCGCCACCCAGATCCGCGACCCCGACCCGGCCGACCTGCCGTTCCTGCGGCGCACCATGCTCAACCAGGACCCGTCCCCCCGCTCCGGCGCGCCCGGGGAGACACCCGCGTCGCACGGGCGGTTGCGCCGGCTCGTCGCCCGGGCCTTCACCCCCGCCCGGGTCGACGCCTTCGCCGACCGGGTGCGCGCCCGCGCCCGGGCCCTGCTGTGCGCGGCCCGCGAGGGGGCCGTGGACGGCGTGGCCGATGTCGTCACCGCCGTCACCGACGAGTACGCCCTGCTCAACCTGACCGACCTGCTGGGCGTCCCGGCGTCGGACCGGGGCCTGCTGCTCGACTGGACCGTGCGGGTCATCGGCTACCAGGACCCCGAGGACACGCCCGCCCCGCTGCGCGGCCCCGACGGGAAACCGCTCAACCCCCGCTCCCCGGCACTGCTCGGCGAGATGTTCGACTACGCCCGCGAACTGGCCGCGCACAAAAGGGCCCACCCCGGCGGGGACGTGATGACGGCCCTCGCCGAAGCGGGCCTGGCCCCGGGCGAGCTGGAGATGTTCTTCTTCCTGCTGACCGTGGCCGGAAACGACACGGTGCGCGGCGCGGCGCCCGGCGGTCTGCTCGCCCTGGCCGGCGCCCCGGACGCCTACCGTCGACTGGCCCGGGGCGACGTGCCCATGGAGCGCGCGGTGGAGGAACTCCTGCGCGTCCACCCGCCGGTGCTCAGCTTCCGCCGCACCGCGGCCGTCGACACCGTGCTCGCCGGGCAACCGATCCGCGCCGGTGACAAGGTGGTGGTCTTCCACGCCTCCGCCAACCACGACGAACGGGTCTTCCGCGCACCCGACCGCCTGGACCTCGACCGGTGGCCCAACCCGCACGTCTCCTTCGGCGACGGCCCGCACGTCTGCCTGGGCGCCCACTTCGCCCGGCTCCAACTGCGGACCCTCTACGAGCAGTGGCGCGAACTCATGCCCGTTCCCGAACCGGCGGGAGCGCCGAGGCGGTTGGTGTCCAACTTCATCAACGGGGTCACGCGGCTGCCGCTGCGGGTGTCCGCGCCGCGCGCGTGACGTCGGCCAGCAGCTCGACCACGTCCGGGCCGTAGGCGTCCGAGTTGATCACCTTGAGGATCACGCAGAAGGAGTCGTTGCCGTACTTGCGGGCCAGCGCCCGATGGTGGCGGGCCAGGTACCGCGCCCCCGCCTGGTTGCT
Organism: Streptomyces sp. A1136; assembly: GCF_004795055.1. Lineage (GTDB taxonomy): Bacteria > Actinomycetota > Actinomycetes > Streptomycetales > Streptomycetaceae > Streptomyces. The sequence continues at coordinate 3,599 of NZ_SSBJ01000056.1, read as the reverse complement.
GATCGCGGTCTGCCCGGAGATCAGGAACACCGGCCGGGTCCCCGGCCCCGTCGTCAGCCGGGCCAGCAGCACGTGGTCCACCCGGCCCTTGTCCCAGCGGAACGTGTCCTCGCCGACCCGGATCGCGCCCCGGTCGGGGCCCGCCTCGACGGAGTGGTCGACCAGCACGCCCGGCAGCATGGAGGCCAGGTGCGCGGCCGTGCGCGCGTTGGAGACCGGACCGCCCACACAGAACTCGGCCCGTTCCCCGAACCCCTGACGGGCCGTGTCGTGGGAGACGATCCGCAGGTTCGCCGAGCAGTCCTTGATCAGCGCGGATATCTCCAGCAGCGCGAAGGCGTCGTTGCGGTGCACCGACCCCTCCGTGCCGCCCATCTGACGGTTGACCACGAACACGCAGTCCGAGCCGCTGGGCAGCCCGAAGAAGGCCTGCTTGCGGCGCAGTGTGCGGCGCCACAGGTACGTCCGGGAGAACCAGCCGAAGCCCCCGCTGATGGCGGTGGCCACCACTCCGAGCACGATGTTGCGCACGTCGTCGTTCATGGCGCGGATGTTAACCCGCCCCGGGCGGTCCTGACGTGGGGGGTGCGGTGAAGCTACAGTGCCGGACCGGGCCCGTCACAGGGGATCTGACGGGCTGTCGACTGGAGGTACGGATGCGTCGTCCCGCCGCACGTCAGTTCGCGCTCGTCGCCCTCGCCGGGGCGCTGGTGTCCACCGGAGCCGCCGCACCGCCGTCGGCCGCGGCCGACGCTCCCGCGAAGGTCCCGGTCGCAGTCGGCTACGGCGGGGCCGTCGCCAGTGTCGACGCCGACGCCTCGGCGGCCGGCATCGCGGTGCTGCGCTCGGGCGGCAACGCCGTGGACGCCGCGGTCGCCACCGCCGCCGCGCTCGGGGTCACCGAGCCGTACTCCGCCGGGATCGGCGGCGGCGGTTACTTCGTCTTCTACGACGCCGCCTCCCACCGGGTGGAGACCATCGACGGGCGCGAGACCGCCCCGGCGACCGCCACCGCCACCCTGTTCCAGGAGAACGGCGTCCCCATCCCCTTCGCCGAGGGCCAGACCAGCGGTCGCGGTGTCGGCGTCCCCGGCACCCCGGCGACCTGGAAGAGCGCCCTGGACGCCTGGGGCACCCGGCCACTGGGGCAGCTCCTGAAGCCCGCGGAGAAGCTCGCCCGGGACGGTTTCACCGTCGACTCCACCTTCCGGGCGCAGACCGAGCTCAACCAGGACCGCTTCAAGGACTTCCCGGACACGGCGAAGCTGTTCCTGCCGGGAGGGGCGCTGCCGGTCGTCGGCTCCACCTTCAAGAACCCTGACCTGGCGGCCACCTACGCCGAAATCGGCCGCAAGGGCGCCGGCGCCGTCTACCGGGGCCCGCTCGCCGAGGACATCGTCCACGCGGTCCGCAAGCCCCCCGTGAGCCCGGCCGCCACCCGCACCGTCCGCCCCGGCGACCTGAGCTCCGAGGACCTGCGGGCCTACGCGACCAAGCGGCAGGCCCCCACCCGGGTGCGATACCGGGGCCTCGACGTCTACAGCATCGCCCCCTCCTCCTCCGGCGGAACCACCGTCGGCGAGGCGCTGAACATCCTGGAAGGCACGGACCTGCGGGGTCTGTCCGAAACGCAGTACCTGCACCGCTTCATCGAGGCGTCGCGCATCTCCTTCGCCGACCGGGGCCGCTGGGTCGGCGACCCGGCCGCCGAACAGGTCCCCACCCGTGAGCTGCTCTCCCAGCGGTACGCCGACAGCCGGGCCTGCCTGATCACCCCGGACCGGGCCCTCACCAGCCCGCTCGCCCCCGGCGACCCGCGCCACCCGGCCCCGTGCGCCGCATCCGGGCCGGCCGCGCCCACCACGTACGAGGGCGAGAACACCACCCACCTCACGGTCGCCGACCGCTGGGGCAACGTGGTCTCCTACACGCTGACCATCGAATCCACCGGCGGCAGCGCCATCACCGTCCCGGGCCGCGGCTTCCTGCTCAACAACGAACTGACCGACTTCTCCTTCGCGCCCGCCGCCCCAGGCGTCCCGGACCCGAACCTGCCCGGCCCGGGCAAGCGGCCGCGTTCGTCCATCTCGCCGACCATCGTCCTGCGGGACGGGAGCCCGGTGCTGGCCGTCGGCTCCCCGGGCGGCGCCACCATCATCACCACCGTGCTCCAGACCCTGCTCGGGCACCTGGACCGGGGCCTGCCGCTGGTCGACGCCATCGCCGCGCCGCGCGCCAGCCAGCGCAACCAGAGCACCACAGAGCTGGAACCGGGTCTGTGGAACAGCCCGGTCCGCGCGCAGCTGGAGGCGCTCGGCCACGCCTTCCGGCAGCACCCGGAGATCGGCGCCGCCACCGGCGTCCAGCGCCTCCCGGACGGTCGCTGGCTGGCCGCGGCCGAGCCCAGCCGCCGGGGCGGGGGATCGGCGATGGTCGTACACCCGCACGGGCGTCCGTAGGGGCCTGGGCCTAAGGTCGGGGCATGACCGTTGAGGAGCTCGGCCGGGGCAAGTACGTCAGTCTGACCACGTTCCGCAAGGACGGCACCCCCGTCGCCACCCCCGTGTGGGCGGTGGCCGACGGGGGCGAGCTGTACGTGTGGACGCGCAGCGATTCGTGGAAGGTCAAGCGCATCCGCAACAACGGGCGGGTCACCGTGGCCCCCTGCGACGTGCGCGGACGCGTACCGCGGGGTGCGGTCGCCGTGGAGGGGCAGGCGCGGTTGCTGGACGAGAGCGGGTTGAGGCGGGTGCGCGGGCTGATGTCGCGCAAGTACACCTGGCAGTTCTGGGTGGTGGACCTGCCGGCCGCGCTGGCGCGGCGCGGCAAGCGCCCGCACACCGGTATCGCCGTCAAGCTTTGAGATTCCCGTAGCCCGCCCGTAACACGCATGGGGTCCAATGCGGGCATGGACACGGCGACTTCGCTGCTGGTCGGTCAACTCGCGCAGTACCTGCGCGGGTTGGCCCGCAGACTGGACCCGGGATCGGGCTGGTACGGGGAGTTCCTGCGCCGGGACCCGGAGGGGATGCGGGCCTGCCTGGACGGGGCCGCGATCCCGCCCCGGGACGTGTTGGAGTCGTTGCTGCTGGACGCGGCGGCCTCGGCGGGGGAGGTGCGGTACGCCGCCGGACTGCGGGAGGCGGCGGCCGCCGCGTGGGACCGCGCGCCGGGCGGCGCGCGGCAGTTGCGGGAACTGCTGGTCCGGGCCGCCGAGCAGCGGGTGGCGGCGGAGGCGGCCCTGGCGAGCCTGACGGCGCGACCGGACGGGGTCCCCGCTGCGCCGGGGGAGCGGGAGTCGGCGCGGGAGCGGGAGCGGGAGCGGGCATGGCTCCGGGACGACGCGGCCCGCGCGGCGGACCGCCACCGGGACCTGACGGCCCGCCTCTCGGCGCTGCCGGTGGAGCCGGCGCGGCCCCCGCGGGTCCCGGGGCCCCGGCGCGAGGGCGCGACCACCCGCCTGGTGGCGGAGCCGCCGGAGTCGGGCCCGGGTGTGTGGGAGCCCCGCTACGAGGGTCCGGCCGCCGACTTCGGTGTGCAGCCGCCGGAGTCGGCGCGGCCCCCGCGGGTCCCGGGGCCCCGGCGCGAGGGCGCGACGA
>NZ_SSBJ01000055.1 GCF_004795055.1 Streptomyces sp. A1136 | reverse complement strand
CCGGCTGCGAGCAGCTCGACCTTCCCGGTGGGAACGAAGCTCAAGGTGACGAACCTCGACAACGGTCACGCGACGACGGTGACGGTGAACGGCCCGTCGGGCAGCTGCGCCCTACTCAACAACGCGGCCTTCGACAAGGTGCGAGAGCCGGGCAAGAACCTGATCCGGCGCGCGCGCATCGAGCGCGTCACTGGTGGCGCTGGTACGGCGAGTTCGGTGGGTGTTCAGGTGCCACCGGCGACTGGGAAGGTGGTATGCCCGGGGTCGACGGTGACGTTGTCGGGTGAGGCGGGAGCCCCGGCTGCGAGCAGCTCGACCTTCCCGGTGGGAACGAAGCTCAAGGTGACGAACCTCGACAACGGTCACGCGACGACGGTGACGGTGAACGGCCCGTCGGGCAGCTGCGCCCTACTCAACAACGCGGCCTTCGACAAGGTGCGGGAGCCGGGCAAGAACCTGATCCGGCACGCGCGCATCGAACGTGTGCGCTGAGCGACCAGAGCCGTAATAGGGCCATTGGTGTTGCGGCGGGGCGGGTACCGGCACTCCGTCCTCGTCACAGCGCCGGTTCCCTCCCACATGTGTCCCGGCTGCGGCTGTGTCTGCGACATCCGCTGCCCGCCACGCCCCACCGCACCTTTGTCGTCGGCAGCCGCTTCACATAGTCCGGGTCGGCGTGGCGGCCCGGGAAGCTGGTTGCACGTCCTCGACCCCAGCCTGATCAGCACGCCCGCAGACCCACAGCCGCCAGGACCGGAGCACGTGCACGCCGCGCCACGAGGCCCCCTTGGTAACCGCTCCCGTATAAGGCCGGTGTTGTCATCGGCGTGCGGACAGCCATCCACACCGCCAGGCTTGCTGGTGGGGTGGTCCAGCCACAGACCGAAGGATCTGCCACCCACAGCGGACGCTCTTGCCGTCCAAGCAGCACAACGAGCGCCGATCGACCTCCATGTCGTGGAAGGCCGGCGGGTTGACGGCATTCACGCTGAGCCATGACCTCGACGGCTTCCACAGCAGCAGTCGGTCTCCGGCCTCCGCGCCGGGTCGAGCTCCCACTCCCGCGCGGCCAACGCATCGAACGCAGTCAATCGAACGCAGTCATCCGCTCCTACCGGTCGCCCGCGGAGTCGGGCCATTCCATCCGTGCGTGCCCAGTCCACCCACGGGCCCATCCGGTGGGAGCTCTCCCTAGCCGGCACCGGCTGCGGCCCGTGGTCAGTTTCCACCTCCTCGCGTTGGAGGCGAATGTGCGGTAAGGGGTTGCCGACCGTGGCGCGCGGTACGCGGCGGCGGCGTCGTAGGCCACCGGCAGATCGACCGGTCCGCGGATGAGTACGTCGGTCTGCCACCGCACCTGTTGCGCCGGGACTGTCAGTCGTAGTCCCGGCAACCGGCTGATCAAGGTGGACAGCAAGACTTCCGATTCCATGCGGGCCAGCAGCGGTCCCAGGCAGTAGTGCGGGCCGTGCCCGAACGCCAGATGCCGCGGCCCCTGACGCTCGAAGTCGATCCGCGCGGGGTCGGGGTAGACCCGTTGGTCCCAGTTGGCGGCGACGTACGAGACGTAGACGAATTGCCCTCGACGGATCACGAAACCGCCGACCTCGACGTCCTCGGTGGCGATCCTCGGCTGTCCGACACCGTGTTTGTGCGGGATCCAGCGCAGCAGCTCCTCCACAGCCTTCGGCACCAGCTCGGGCTCGGACCGCAGCCGACGCATCAGCCCGTCCTGAGTGAGCAGCGCGTACACCATGTTCGAGGTGTTGTTGGAGACGGCGTGCCAGCCGTTGAACTGCATCAGCGTGGTGAGGGCCAGCAGTTCCTCCTCGTCGATCCGGCCGTCGTCGACGGCGGCCACCATCACGCTCATCAGGTCGTCCTGCGGTTCGGCACGGCGTTGCGCGGCCAGTTCACGGAAGTAGCTGCCGGCGGTCTCCTTGACCTGTCGGGCCCGCTCGGCCGCCGCCTCGTCGGACGCCCTTGTCAGGAGCGTCTGCGCCCATTCACGCATCCTGGTGCGGTCGGCGGGCGGCACCCCGATCAGCTCACTGACCATCGCCAGAGGGAACGGTGAGGTGACATGCCGCACGAGGTCGGCCGGCGGACCGGCCGCCACCAGTCGGTCCACCAGCCGGTCGAGGACGGCCTGGGCGCGGGGCCTCAGCCGATCCATACTGCTCTGGGTGAACGCCGGGGCGACCACTGCGCGTACCCGGGCATGACCAGGTGGGTCCACGAAGCTGACCGCTCGGTCCATCGGGACGAAGTGCTTGGTCATCTTCGGGATGGGGCGGCCGGTGATGTCCCGGCTGAACCGGGGGTCCGAGGTCACGAACCTGACGTCGTCATACCCTGTCACCAGCCAACAGTCGCCTTCCCCGTGCGGCAACCGGATCCGGGAGACCGGCATCTCCCGCAGCGACACTCTCAGAAACGGGTCGAAGTCCAGCGCGGGCAGGTCTTCCACGGCCCAAGAACGCACAGGGCACCGGTCTGCCACCGGTCCAGTCGACTCCATCATCTGCCACCCGCCCGGAAGTAGTCCTCTTCCCGTGGGAAACTGCCCGAGGACGTGCACAGACACCCATCAGCAGCGGGACGTCACCCGCCCGCCCCAACAAGTGCACCCGCCGGCCCACGGACCCACCAGGGGCCACCCCCACCACCGACACCCGAACCGAGCTCCGGAGCGACACGCCTCCACCGGCACCTCAGGCCACCCGGGAACGTCAACCGAGCCGGCTTTCGGCAGCGCGTATCCACGCCCCGCTCCGCCGGCACCGGCGGGTGGTTGCCCCGCCGCAGGGTCAACCAGGCGGCCACCGGACCCACCCGCGCCCGTGGGCCGGCCGCGGTAATGCCCTACAGCGCATGCACCGCTCCCCCGTCGCCGACCACTGTGTATGCGTCCCAGCGGACCCCGCGCCGGCGTCGCGGCTGCTCAGGGGAGGAATGTCACCGCGGGGAAGGCTGGGGACGGCCCGTCGAGCAGGCGTCCCCGGCGGTGGCGCAGGTGCTCGTCGAAGAACGCGAGCGGGTATGCCTGCTGGATCTCCACCGCTTGGTCGGGATCGAGGGTGCCGATCACGTCCCGGAGTTGCTGCCCGCTCCATCCGAGCAGCTTCGCCACCTGCGGGAACAGAACCTCGTTGTCACCGTACGAGACGTGGGCGGCGCCTTGGGCCTGGATGTTCAGCCGCCGGCCGCGCAGGTGCGACCAGAATGCGGCGGCCTCGGGATCCGTGGCACGGGTGAACACGGCGGACATCAGCATGAACGGCCGGTCCAGGTCGCCGGCCAGCGGCGGGTTCATCTGCATCGGGCCGTCGAGGCTCAGGCCGGCCCGGATGCGCTCGTCCGCGAGCGTGGCGCAGGCAGTGGCCGTCCCGCCCTTCGACCAGCCGAACGCGCCCATGCACCCCGGGTCGAGGGAGCCGAGCAGCCCGGCCGGCAGCTGCCGCCGGTCCGCGTCCGGGTTGCACCCTGCGGCGAGCTGCTCGACGCAGTCGAGAACGAAGCGCAGGTCGGCGGCAAAGTCCCCGGGCAGGGTCGGCGCCTGCCTGTCGCGCAGCGGGACGACGACTCGACCATCGGGGAACTCGGCGTAGCTGTCGTACTGGTGAGCCACCGTCACAACCGCGTATCCGTGGCTGGCGAGCTCCTGGACCATGATGGTGTGGTCGCCCTGGTGGCTGTGCGCGCCGTGCGAGAACACGACGACGGGCAGCCGTCGGCCCGATCGCCGCACCGGAGCACCCACGTGGCCGGCAGTGAGCGGCCCCAAAGGGGCCAGCTCGCCGAGCCCGACATCGGCGAGGAACGCCCGCAGGGCGCCGGCCGGCATCCAGGGCGCCACCGGGTAGCGCAAGATGTCACGGGCGGGGTACCAGACGGTGGCCATCAGCTCGCGGAAGTGCCCGGGGCCCGCGATGTCGTCCGGACGCGACCGGTCGACGAGGCGCAGTCGGACCGTGCCCACCGGGTACGGCCCGGTGGGCACGGGCAGCGTGAGCCGCTTCCGGACGGGGGTAGGCGTGCCCGCGTCCGCCAGCGCGGGGCCGGAGATGGCGGCAAGCGGCACGGCGGCCCCGGCGGCCAGCGCGGCTCCCAGCATGCGGCGGCGCGTCGTGCCCTTCCGGTTGCTGAACGGCGTGGTGGTCATGGGCCCTCCCGTGGTCACGGATCGTCAGTCGTGCCGCTACGGGCAGTCCGTGGGCACGGGTCAACACTGGCACGCGCCCGTCCCGTGCAGCATCGGCCGACGGGTTTACGTCCTGGGGCTGATGCGGTCGGCGGCGGTCTAGTCCGGCCGTCAGGTTGTTCCGACCACCTCGGGCTCGCGGTCCAGGAGGGCCATCCGGTCCCGCTCCGAGCACGACGCATAGCCCACGCGTCGCTCACCACGCCGAAACCACTGCTTCCGAATGTGGCCGCCCGGCTAGGCGAACTCGCGTACCGGATCAGCAGTGGCGCTGCGCTTGGTTCAGCCCTGTCCCAGCGGAAGCCAACAGCGGCGACCGACTTCGGCGAAGTGTCAAGTATCAGGAGCCTGCCGGCCGCCGAGAGGATGTGAGGAACGGTCAAAATCTCGTGCCGGAGCTCGGGCGGAGCGTCTTGGACGAGGCAGCACTTGATAGGCCACGTCCGGCTTGAGGGTGCCGGCGGTCCGCCCACGCAGCCACCAGCCTCTGAGGCGGCGGGCAGGGCCCCCCGGGCCGGCTTGCGACCAGGAGCGAGTACGCGGCCACGGGGACGTGCCCCCTGACCGCTTCTCCGTCCCCGTCGACGCCAGGCCCGGGACCCCCTCCATGGGGCCTCGCACCTGCCGGTTCAGTGCTCGCAGAGCGAGAACTCCCGCTCGTAGAGCTGCTCGTTGTGTTCGTCGACGAAGAACTTCCTTTCTCGCATGAGTTCTTCGCGGTACGCCTTCGCCTGGTCGAGCGTCATGGTCGAGGTACCGGACCAGGGTTGCTGAGGTGGCACATCGGAGGTCGAGACGATCTGCTCCGCCGGGTCGACCAGGAAGAACGCGAGGATCTTCCGGTGGCCGGGGCGGGTGGGGTCCGCGAGGCGAAACGCGTCCACGCGGTGCTGGAGGACGTTGGCGAACGCCAGGCAGCGGCCCGCCGGGGTCGGTACCGAGCCCAACACCTGGTTCAGCGCGTCTTCGTCCCGCAGGCCGTATACCTCGCGCAGCCCGGCGTCGTCGTTCTGTGCGTAGTGCGGATCGTCGAGTGCGGCCCGGAAGCCCAACCGGCTTTCGGTGATGTTCTCGCTGTCCCAGTAGTAGATGCCGGTCGAGACGATCCGCTCGTTCAGCATGCCTTCGACGTGCCAGGAACCGCCGGCGTAATCGGGCTTGTCCGGGGTGAGGTGGACGGTGGCGAGTTTTACGATGACCTGGAGCCGGCGGCCGCGGAGGTCGACCCTGGCGGATGTATCCGGCAGGGCGGGCGGGTTGAAGTCCGGGGCGTCCGGGACGATCGGGCGGCGGTCCTCGAACCAGGCCTCGTAGGCGTCCGACCAGGCAGCGCGGGCGTCCATGTAGGCCGCCTTGTCACTGTAGGACGACTGGACCGGATACTCCGGTTCCGAGTCGTACCAGCCGTAGGGATCGACCTCGATCCGAGGAGCCCGGGGGTGCCGCAGATCTGTGAGCACGTTCTCGAACAGAGGGCGCAGGCGCGCGAACAGGTCCGGCAGGACGGCGGCCAGGGCATGATGCGTCTCGGGGTGGACGTTGTTGACGTAGGAGCGGAAGGCGACGGCTCCGTCCTCACTGACGTCGGCGTCGGTGGGGAGCCACTGGAACCTCTCCGAGAACTCGTACTTCGCGTAGTGCTTCGTCGGGTTCTGCCATGCCCGCTCGGGGCCTCCGCTCACGTCTCTCACCAGGCAGAACAGTGACGGATGCACGAGGTCCAACACCTGGCCGGCGGACCCGGGATGCCAGTCCCGCTCCGCTTCGGGGACCTCTTCCAGGACCCGGACCGCCTCACACAACCGGGACCTGAGCTGCTCGTCGACGAGGAGGTCCGACTGCCAGACCCCGTCGACCGCGGACACCTCGATGCCGGTCCGCCCGTCCCGCAGCGCGGCGTAGTACCTCAACTCCGCAAGCACATAGCGCACTTGCGCCTCGGTCAGACCCTGTGCCGCCGCCTCCCGCGTCCACTTGGCGGCGATGTCGGCGTCGTTCATCTTGTCGAACCACCTTGGCTTGGCGCGCAACTGCGCGCTGCACTTCATCATCTGCAGTTCCCGCAGCGTTCGGGGCGGCACGAACGCCTGGGAACGGGAGCTTTGGAAGGGCAGCGGGAAGGCGGACAGGCCGGTCACTTCGGGTGGTCCTCACGGTCGGTTTGCGGTGCCGGGAAGAATAGCCCGGCCCACTGACACCACAGCCGCGACCCCGGGGTCGGGACGGTCGTGGGGTCCGGCCCCCGGACGGTGCGGGTCAGGCGTTGTCGCCGATGAGGGCATCCGGTCACGGTGCCGAGGGTTCGGATGCCGCCATCGTGACGACGACACTCCATCCGCCTTGCCGTCACAAGCACAGCGGGCGGCGAGCCTACCGTCATGGTCGTCACCGGCGTCGGAAGGCGTCTGGACGGCCAACCTGCGTCCACAGGCGTCGATCGGACGTTTCGTGTTCTCGCAGACCCACCGGAGGCGACCCCATCGGAGGCGACAGGGTGGGAGGCGACAAGGCCGGTGGCGTGCAGGGGCGGTGCATGCGCCGAGTCCGGCCACGGTGCAGCGCCAGCCGGACCTCGGGCTGCTGCGGCCCAGGACTGAGCATCGACAGGGGGAGAAGATGAGTACGGCGACTCAGGCGGTGCTGGTGCTCTACCTCGCATGATGAAGACCGACATCGTCGAGACCTGGAGACCGCATCATGCTCAGCCGCATCGCCGACATCCTGGCGCCCGTCTTCGGCCGTCTGTCGGTTACCACCGACCCGGGCGTCGATCTGGCGCCGGGCAGCATCATCGCCGCCAACCACACCTCGCTCGCCGACCCCGCCATCGTGATCGCCGCCCTGCACCGCCTCGGCGTCGAGCCCGTCATCATGGCCACCGCCGGCCTCTGGCGCGTTCCCCTCCTCGGCCGGACCCTCGACCGCGAGGGCCACGTACCCGTACACCGCGGTGAACGACGGGCTTCGGCGGCGCTCGACCTGGCCGCCCACGCCCTTGAGCAGGGCAGGCACCTCCTCATCTACGCGGAGGGCGGCCTGCCCCGCCACAAGGACGCCGCAGAAGCGGCCCCGGGTGACTTCCGCACCGGCCTGGTCCGCCTCGCCGAGCGCACTGGCGCCCCTGTCGTGCCCGTCGGCCAGGCCGGTGCCCGCCGCATCACCTCAGGCGGCACGATCAAGCAGATCGCGGGCCTGGCGACAGCACCTCTGCGCCGACCCGGCCTGCACGTGCATGTCGGCGCCCCGATCGCCCTGACCGGCGACAACACCGTGCGCACGGCGCTGGCCCGCACCGCCGTGACCAACGCATGGCGGACGGCGGCCGCGCGGCTCGCCGAACCCGCCGCGCTCGCCGCATAGCCACGCTTCGACGGCTTCTGCCCGGAACCCGTCCAGGGTGCAGCCTCCCCCGACCCCGCGGCGCCCTCTGCCCCGCTCACCACGACCGCCGCGATCCTGCCCGCCAGGGGCCGGCGTGCGGCGCGGGTACGTTCGGCGCAGCAGAGGGTCTCGCCAGTTCGGCGGTCCACTCCGCGCCGTACCGGCACAGGGCATCGGGCGCCAACGGCAACGACTGCGCCGGGTCCTGGTCGCCCTCGCTCCTGTTCGATCCGGCCGTCAACGCCACCAGCGGGGACAGTTGTCCGCCCGCCCGGGTCGGTCGCAGTGAACACCCGCGCCTGCTGCCGTCGAGCTGTCCGCTCATCGGCCATCCCGTGCACAGGGCGGCCGGGCCCGGTGGCGACTCGGCCGTCTGCGCGAGCATCGGCTGCATCACCGCCCTGAGCACCATCACCGGCCCCTCGCCCCCGCACGCCTCCCCCGAACCGGGCACGGCGGCCCGGCGGACGGTGCCGGACGCTGGCCCGTCACAGGTCGCGGGAGCGCCCCGGCTCCCGGGCCGCTCCCGCAAGGCCCGGCGAGCCGGTGCAACAGGGCCGAGGGGCAGGGGCCGGCGATACGGCCCAAAAGCCACCGGAGGTCCTACGGCTTCGGCGACGCGGGCGGCGCGGACGACGCGGACGGCTCCGGGAGCGCATTGGGCTGGGCCTCATTCGGCAGAGACCAGATGTGCTTCGGTGTCACGATCTTGGTGATCCTGTTGGCGATGAGAGAACTCAGGTTGCCGAACTTCCCGTCGACGTCGGAGTTCACCACGATCACCAGGGTGGCGCGGTCTTGCGGGAGGCGGACGGCGATGGTCTCGTAGCCGGGCAACTCACCGTTGTGGCCGATCCAGCCGGCGAAGTCGGCGATGCCGAGACCGTAGCCCAGCCCGGGGTGTCCGGTGGGCAACATGTGCAGCCGCTGGGCCTGGACGGCCGGCCCGAGCAGCCGGTCGCCGTCGGGCAGCCGCCCGCTGACCATGGTCGGAACCCAGGTGCGCAGGTCCTCGATTGTGGAGATCATCGCGCCGGCCGCCCAGCCCCAGGACGGGTTCCAGCCGGAGGCGTCGACGATCGCACCGTCGGGGGTGAAGTTCGTGTAGCCGTGCACGTACGGGCCGGTGATCTCGGCGCCGGTCGGCAGCGAGGTGGCGTCCATGCCGGCCGGTGCGAAGACGTGCTGCTGCAGGTAGGTGTGCAGGGGCTGTCCGCTGATCTTCTCGACGAGAAGGCCCAGCAGGACTGTGTTGGTGTTGGAATACTCCCAGCGTGCCCCGGGCGGGAACTTCCCCGGGTGCCGGAAGGCGATGTCCAGCAGCTGTTGCGGGGTCCAGGAGCGGTACGGGTCGGCCTTGAAGGCTGCCAGCCAGCGCGGGTCCTCGGTGTAGTTGTAGAGGCCGCTGCGCATATCGGCAAGCAGCCGGACGGTGATGCGGTCGCCGTCGGGCACCCCGTCGAGGTACGTCGAGATCGGCGCGTCGAGCCGTACCTTCCCGTCGTCGACGAGCTGGAGGACGCCGGTGACGGTGAATGGCTTGGTGACGCTGCCGATGCGGGTGTGCATGTCGGTCTTGATGGGGGTGCCGGTGGTCTTGTCGGAGGTGCCGAAGGCGCGTACGTAGGCGTCGTCGCCGTCGATCCACAGGCCGACGCCCACTCCGGGGATGCCGGCCTCGCGCATGGCCGCGGTGATCGCGTGATCGAGCTGCTCGGCGACCACGTCGTCTATGTCGACCCGGCCCGGTGGGGCGGCGGCGGGGGCCTCGCCCGCACACAGCGCGGTCAGCAGGAGGGAGGCTGCGGCCACGACGGTGGGCGTGCGGTACCGACCCATGCGGGATCACCCCTGCCGCACATCCCCGAGCGGTATCCGAATCCCCGAACCGACCTTCCCATTGTAGGAAGGCGGACCCGGGGCGGCGACCGGGGCCGCAGGGGCGGCCGGGCCGCATCAGGCGCGGCCGGACGCTTGTTCTTCGCGGCCGCCGCCGGATGACCTGAGTACCTGATCCATGTCCTTGCTGTGCGTCCGGCAAAGCTTCAAGCACTCCGGCCGACGCTCATGAGGAAACCGGGTCCGGTGCTCCTGAAACGATTTCTCCAGCGGTGTCGACCTCCGCCCAGTGCGCTACCAGTTCGGCACGGTCCGGGGTGACTCGTACGACGACAACTGGCTGGTCATTGACGGCACGGTGACGACTCTAGAGGGAATCTGGTCCTTCACCGATCCATGCCTGCTCACCGATGCCAGCCAAGTGTCCGCGTGGCTGCGCGCGGTGGCCGCGGGAACGGCGGATGTCACCGAACCTGATGCCGAAGGTGAGCTGTCGCCGGACACGTGGTTCATCGAGCCGGTCGTGGCTTTCAGCCTCGCCCATCGAAGCGAGGGAGGAATCGCGGCGATTCGCGTTCATCTGTCCTTGGGGGCGGCACCTCCGTGGCAACAGGGTGACGACGGGGCTGACATCCACCAGTACGTCGTGGAGGTCAGGATGGACGCCGCGGCGCTGCTTCACGCGGCGGACCATTGGGACCTCTCTCTGGCTTCCTTCTCACCCCGCTGATCACCGTCATGTACAACGACCCGACTCAGGGGGAACTGGGAGAAGCCGAAGAGCATCCGACCACACAGCCGGCGCAAGCACAGGCCGAGCAGGACGAACCCGCCGGCGCCGAACACATCTTCGAACGGGAGACCGATCGGCTCGCTGAGGAACGCACCTCCGCCGGGGCCGACACCCGGGCAGGTAGGCGGCCCGACGGTGATGCTGATCCCGCACCGGGAGCCGGGGCGGACGAAAGCATGCTCCCTCCGGACTGCCGGCGGATCGTCGCCCCCGTACGGCAGGCTGCCGCGAGCGGTCATGGCCCGTCGATGAAGGACGGACCAGTCGTAGATCCGGCGCACGTTGCCGAGTGGGCAGGCCGCCGCCGAGGGTGCGGCTGGTCACGGGGCCGGCGTTGCCGGCTGCGGCCCTGCGCCGTGCGGAGCGGCAGGACGCCGGGCGAGCCGGAGCGTGCCCACGTAGGCGACCACCACGGCGACGATCACGAGCGGCATCACGTCCAGTCCCTCCGTGCCGAGAAGCAGGCTGGCCAGCAGTACGGAGGTCATCGGCAGCTTCAGCATGGCTACCGCCATGGCGCCGACGCCGATGGCGAATCCGGCGGTGGTTCCCAGGCCGGGCAGGTGGGAGAGACCGAGGCCGCCGGCGGCGCCCACGAAGAGGGCGGGGAAGACGGGGCCGCCGCGAAAAGCGCTCAACGAGGTGCAGTAGGCCAGAGCCTTGCACACCAACAGGGCCACCAGGGTGGCCGCGGTGTAGGTCGCGCTGTCGGCCAGCAGTGGGCCGAGTGCGTCCTGACCGGAGAACAGCACGCCTGTGGCCGGCCGGTCGGTGAGAACTGCGTACAGCAGAGCGATGAGGCCGGTCGCGGCGCCCATCAGGACCGTGAGCGGCAGCCGGTGGCGCTCGACCAGGTCTTGCAGGGAGAGCGAAGTACGGCGGATCGCCTCTCCGAGGAGGGCTGCGAGGGCGCCCGCCAGGATCGCCCAGGCGAACTCGCCGAAGGTGGGCCGGCCGGCGGGCGGTACGTGGGTCAGCGCCAGGGAGTAGGTGCCCAAACCGGTCCAGGTGCCCAGACCGGTGAGGGTCAGCGATCCGACGCCGGCGGAGAGCAGACCGGGCACCAGCACCACGCCCATCATCGGGCCGCCCAGGACTGTGGCCTCCATCAGCAGGAAGGCGCCGACCAGCGGGGATCCGAGCAGTTCGCTGATGGCTGCGAAGCTGCCGGCGGCGCCGATCACGGCGACGGCGCTGGGTGGGGCATCGCGTTTGAGGAGCCTGACGGCGCCGACGGCGAGGCCGCCGCCGAGCGCGATCAGCGGGGCTTCCGGGCCGAGGACGACGCCGAGGCTGAGCGATGCGATCGCGGCGAGCACCACACCCGGCAGCGCGGCGGCCGAGGGTGTGCCGCCGGTCTTGAACCCTTCGGCCGGCTTGTGGCCGCCGCTCCCGGGCAGGTGGTGGATCGTCAGGGCGACCAGGACTCCCGCGACCGCGAGCAGCGGGACCGCCCACCAGTCGGGAGTGCCGTGGAAGCCGAGGGTTTTCGGCAGGTCGTCGTAGACCAGCTTCTGGAGCTCGGAGACGAGAGCAAGGAAGCCGAAGGCGGCGGCGGAGATCGGGACACCGAGCAGGGCGGAGATCACCAACACCGCCACGTATCCGCGGGTGCGGACGATCGCCAGCGGGTCCTGTAGCGCGGGGGCGGCGCCTCCGGCACCTCCGGCGTGTTCAGGCTCGGCAGACTCGGCGGGCGGTCCGGCGGGCATGTGCATCGTCTCCTCGAAGATCCGCCCCGACCACGACATCGGTGGCACGGGCCTGAGTCTGCTGATGGGGCCACGGCGGGTTCAGCCGTTCGCCGGTGACCGGGGCTGAGCCGGAAGCCGACCTGTCTGGACGGCGCCGATCATGGCCAGGTGGTTCCGCCCTCTACCACTGGAGGCTGCGGGGCGGGCCCAGTACCGAGTGAGGGCCTGATCCCGGTACGGGGTGTGCAGCACGGACGGGTTGCGTGCGGCGCACATCTGCTCCGGGCCCCGGCCACCTGCTGTTCCTCCTGCCTGGCCGGGCGGCGCCCCACCCGGCCGCCGGTGCGGCTGCGTCCTCACGCATCATCGCGGGCGGAGCCGATCACGTACCGCTGCGGCGCGCTCAGACTCCCCGATCCGCGGCAAGCGCCGCGGATGCTGCGACACGACATGTACCCACTGGCCGAAAGTCCCTCGGTGGGGCACGGAATGTATGGCCGGGCGGTGGCTGCCGCGGACATCCCCCGTCTCCCATCGGGGTACCGCCGCTGTCGCCGGATTGCCGCGCCACGATTTCACGCGCCCCGGACGTGTGCGCTGCGGGGCGCCGTCCCGCGCTGGAGCAAGCGATCGCGGCGCTCGGCTTCAGGACCCATGAAGAGCCGCGGAGGTTCCGGAGGCCCGGGCAGAGGCAGCGGAGCCCCGGCCGCCGCCCTGACGCGATGCGGCCGCCTACCCGTCCATAAGCGACGTGACGGCTTCACGAGCGAGGAGGCGGCTCGCCATGCCCGCCGTTCCGGGGCGGCCAGCACCTTGGACACCGATATTCACACGTCGCAACAGCCGGCCAGGGCTTCCGCCACGCCGGTCCGGGACGAGGAATCCAACCGTTGGAACCATCTCGGGTCTCGCATGGGCGAAGTTCCCAGCCTCGCGGATCCGGCCTGGTCACGGGTGGTTCCCGACTCCGAAGCGGCACTCGACGATGTCGACCTGCTCGACGTCACCGGAGCAGAAGTCGACGGCTGCCCGGCAGACCACCTCAAGGGAGAGTCCGCCTGACCCCGCAGGCCGTGGCGGGCCGGATGCGGGACAACCTGCGGAGAAAGCACGGGCAACATCGGTACGGTGCTCGTCGGCCCCTCCATCGCAGGCTTCCCCGCGCCGCCACCGGTCATCAGCAAGAGCGCCGCGCACAACGTGCCGCGTGGCGGGCTTCACGGCACCGCACGTGACGCGTGCGCCGGCGCGCGGATGACGGGCGGGCTGGGTAGGTTGGCGGCAGGGGCACGCCTGGATGAGGAGCCGCTGGTCGTGAGGCCGGAGATCGATTACACGGCGTTGTTCGCCGCAACGCCGAGCCCTTATCTGGTGCTGGGGCCGGATCTGGTGATCGTGGCCGTCAACGAGGCGTATCTGCGAGCGACCGACCGCACCCGGCAGGACTTGGTGGGCCAACATGTGTTCGATGCCTTCCCTGACAACCCCGGTGATCCGGACGCGGACGGGGTGAGCAACCTCGGAGCGTCGCTGGGGCGGGTGCTGGCCACGGGCGAGGCCGACACCATGCCGGTCCAGAGGTACGACATCCCCGTGGTTTCGCAACCCGGGGTATTCGAGGAGCGCTGGTGGTCCCCGGTGAACACGCCCGTCAAAGGCTCCGACGGGCGGGTGACGTGGATCATCCACCGGGTGGAGGACGTAACCGGGTTCATGCGATCCCGCCGGTTCCGCTACCACGACGAGGGCGGGCCGCGGACCGAACGCAAGGAGGGGATGGAGACCGAGTTGTACGCCCGGGCACGGGAGCTGCAGCGGCTGAACGAGGAGCTGCGGGCGGCGCACGCCCGGGAGCGGGAGGTGGCCGTCACCCTGCAAGAGGCGATGCTGCACTCCCCGGACCTCGCCCGCCACACCGACGTGGCTGTGCGCTACCTGCCCGCGATCGGCTCGCTGAACGTGTGCGGCGACTGGTATGACACCGTCGACCTGACCCAAGACCGGTATACCGTCGCCGTGGGCGACGTCGTCGGCCACGGCCTGGAAGCCGCCACCGTCATGGGCATGCTCCGCAGCGCCCTGTCCGCCGCCAGCCGGGCAGTCGCCGGACCGGCCCAGGCCCTGGAGGTGCTGGGCATGTACGCCCGCTCCGTCGACGGGGCACTCGCCGCGACCGCGGTCACCGTACTCGTGGACACCCGCTCCAAGCTGCTCATCTACTCCAGTGCCGGGCATCCGCCGCCGGTGCTGCTGCACACCGACGGCGACTGCGAGCTGCTGGACCAGGCCACCGACCCGCCGCTGGGAGCCCGGCCCGAGCACGTCCCCCGGCCCCAGGCGGGCACCGCCTTCCACCGCGGCGACACTCTCGTCCTCTATACGGACGGGCTGATCGAACGCCGCGACGAGGACATCGACTGCGGTCTGAACCGCCTCACCACGGCCCTCGGCGGCCTCGCCGGCCTTGACCCGGAGCGGCTCGCCGACGCGCTGCTCGCACAGCTCGGCGTCGCCGGCGGCGCTCGCGACGACATCGCCCTCGTGGTCGTCCGGCTCTGACCCACGAACTGGCTGCAGCGCGGGGCACTCGGGCCTCCCTGGCATGTCCCCCTCGATTTCCCCTTGCCGCGCCGGCCTGCGACGAGCCGCCTCAGCGGAGGGCCGGCTCGTCACGCGAGGGCCGATCTGCCCCCAGGGGCTATGGCCGGAGGACGACGGCGGGGTGCCGCCACCCTGTCCGGTCGGGCAGGGTGGCGGCCGTGGTCGGCAGTCTCGATCGGCCCGACTCACCGCGCCTCGCCCCCGGGCGGCGGATCGGCTGCCATGGTCTGCATGCGCTCCCGGCCGCGGTGAGCCGCATCCACGATGACCCTGATGACCAGGCCGAAAACGATCAGGTCCATGAGCATCTGCACGGTGACCGCCACCTGGGCCACCCCGGACTTGGCCGTGATATCGCCGAACCCGACGGTGGTGAACACGGTGACGGCGAAGTAGACGCCACTGGTGTGGGAAAGGCGCTTGCCGAAGCTGCCGGGAGACTGCGCCGCCATGGCGACGTAGGCGGCCGCGAACAACAACAGGAAGAACGGAATGCTCACGGCCAGCGCCTCGACCGCCCGTAGCGCCGGGTACCGGGAGCGGACAATGGAGCGGACCTGAAAAGCGATCAAGGCGACGAACCCCGCGAGACCCGTGAGCAGGATGGCGACGGCGGTACTCATCGAGGAGTGGTCCAGGGGACCGATGTAATACAACGTCACCAGCGTGGCGACCGAGACCACTACACGCAGCCCGGTCCAGACCAGCCGACCGAACAGACGCCGTGCTGCTCCCTGGTGCCTTGGGAGAAACCCGCCGGTGCCGGTGGTCACGATGTCCACCCCGGCCGGGTGGCTGAGGCTCGCGAGAACACGCCGCGGTCGTGCCACATCATGCCGGTTACCACGCTCAGGATGATCACCAGCCCGATCACAAGAACGAACGACGAGAGAGACGACACCGCGCGAACCGGCCCATGCTCCCGGCCGGAGCCGACAACCCGTCCAGACGAGACGGCGTGGAGGACCGTCATTATGTCGAGCCGGAGCACGCGGGTCGCGACGACTCACGGGAGCAGTGTTGTCGACCGAACCGTCAGACCAGCAGGAACCACATCGTGACGCCCGCGCCCCGGGTCGCCCTCGCCGGCCTGTCCGCCGACAGGCTGAAGGAATCAGCTCGTCTCATCACCGACGAGGGGAACCAAGCCCCCCTCTCACCTGCGACGTCACCAGCGGGAAGACGTCCAGACCGCCGTCGGGCGGTTCGGATGCCTGGACGCCGTGTTCAACGAACGCCGCCATGCCCCGGCCGCCGCCGGTGTCGTCGAGCCGTCATCTATGCTTCAAGGCGGCCGCTGGGCGGTGACTCGTCGCTGTACGCGACACCTGCGGGGCGGTCGGTACGGCCGGTCGGGGACGGCGACCTTCGCCCGACCCGGTCCGGGCGGGGACCGGATGATGCCGATCATCAAGATCCTGGGGAATCGAGTGACCGCCCGCATGCGGCTCAGTGGTGTGGGGCGCCCGGGCCACCCGCCCGTGAGGAAAAAGACCCCCAGGGAGAAGTGAGGTATGCCGGTGATCTGCGTCGGAGGCATGATCGGGATCGGCAAGACGAGTGTCGCCGAGCTGCTGGCCAAGGAGCTGGGCAGCGAGGTCTTCTACGAAAGCGTGGACGACAACCCGATCCTCCCGCTCTTCTACACGGCGAGCCCAGAGGAGATCCAGGCCAAGCGCTACCCCTTCCTCCTCCAGCTCTACTTCCTGCAGACGCGGTTCGCCTCGATCAAGGAGGCGTACAAGAGGGGCGACAACGTCCTGGACCGCTCCATATACGAGGACTGGTACTTCGCCAAGGTCAACCACGACCTGGGCCGGATCAGCTCCCTGGAAATGCGGGTCTACGAGGGACTCCTCGACGAGATGATGCGCGAGATCGACGGCCTGCCCTACCGCAAGGCACCCGACCTCATGGTCTACCTCAAGGCCGACTTCGAGACGGTGCTGCACCGCATCGGTCTGCGCGGCCGCGGCTTCGAGCAGGACGAAAGCCTCGTCGAGTACTACCGGACCCTGTGGTCGGGCTACGACGACTGGGTCCACAAGCACTACTCGGCCAGCGAAGTCCTCGTCATCGACATGAACAACACGGACGTCGTGCACAACCCCGACGACGCCGCCCGCGTGGCGCAAGAGGTCAAGGACGCCCTGACGGCGGCGCGACACGCAGGCTGAGACCGCTGCACCCGGTCGGCGCCGCGGCGTACCCACCGCTCCCTCCCCCGCCGGTCGTCACCGACTGGTCGGGGGACACTGCTGCTGCGGCGCGGATCGCCCGTGCCCCCGCCCGGCTCGCGGGCGGTGGAAGCGCCCGAAGGTCGGGCTCGTCCGCACGCGCCCGATGCTCCCGTGGTGCGGGTGTCGCCTTGCGGGCCGGGCCGCCGCCGGGTCGAGGACCCCGTAGATGGTCAAGAGCAGCCGGACGGCGTCACCCTCGGGCGATTCCGGTCGAGTACGACGCGCACGGTCAGGTCTGACATTGCTTTGTGGCTGCCGGAGACCAGCCGCTCCAGGCACCGCCACCGGCCTGGGCGCGCACTCGGACTTCGACCCTGACGCCGTCACATGCGCGATCCTTGCTTCCCGCTTCGAGCGGGCCGACGGTCGCACCTGCCCCGACAGAGGTGCGGCTGCTACCCAGCTTCTTCCAATCAAGGCCGGGAGTGCGCCAATACGCCTCGTAGGAGACGGTCACCGCCCGGCCTCCTGTGTTCCGCAGCGTGACGTACGCCGTCACCTTCCGGTAGGGAAGGTCGCCGAGCCAGCCCCTCTCGGCACTGACGCAGCCGTTCACCGCTACGCGGCCGGTGGAGGTTCCCCCGCCACAGGCCACCGACGTGGCGTGAGCGTCCGTCGACAAGGGCAGCACAGCCAAAGCCGCCGCACCCACCACCGTTCCGATGTGGCGCAATCGCACGACACGTTCCCTTCGCCTAATCGTCCCCTGCGAAAAGGACGATGACGCATATCGGGTATGAAATGCGGCTTGCTTGAGTTCTTCACTCCAAAGGGAACGAAGTCACCCCGATCGCCCCTCCGCCGCCGATACCGAACAGACAGCTCTCGACGTCCCGCAGGCCCCAGTGGCCGGTGCCCTGCCGGGAAACCTGTCGGAGCATGGCCGATGGTGGCGTAGGGTGGGGTTTACCGACGCGGGGTGGAGCAGCTCGGTAGCTCGCTGGGCTCATAACCCAGAGGTCGCAGGTTCAAATCCTGTCCCCGCTACCACATCGGAAGGGCCCGGATCCTCACATGGATCCGGGCCCTTCCGCCGTGCGGGGACGCAGAGAGCCGACTTCCCCCCGGTCCGCTGACCGTGCCGTCGGGCGCGTTACTCCGGCTGGCGTTCTGGGTCCGCGTCCCGGTGTGCCGGGACCGCCCCCTCAGAGGAGGGGCCGGCGGTGGATCGATGCGGGCGCTGCCGCACGCGGATCGCCCGCGCGATGGTCGAGTCGATCGAGACGCCCCAGCCGATCCCACCGCCGCGTCCGATGGGGCTTGGACCTGCTGGAGCAGACGCTCCCATGTCCCGCCCGCCGACCACAGCCGGTGCCGTGCGTAGACCGTCTTCAACGGCCCGAACCGTTCCCGAAAGTCACGCCACTGACCCCGCGGTCCGAAGCCCGTGCAGAATCCGGTCGATCACCTGACGGCGAAATCGCACCTGCCACAACGGCCGTTCGAGATGGCCCGCGTCCCGGCTCGAGGGAAGGCGCCGGCGTGGCGGGGACACATCAGCGAAATCGAGTGCGGCCGAGCGGGCGCACCGGACAGCCCTGGGGATGGGGGCAGCACGCCCCGGGCCGGTGGACGCCGGCCGAGCCGCCCACCACGGTGCAACGCATGCGGCTCACCTACCGCAACGAACGCGTGGTGCGGTGCGCGGTGACGACAAGTGAGACGTTCTGGCCGCCGAAGCCGAAAGAGTTGCTGAGCACGGCCTCCTGAGGGGCGTCTCGGCGCTCCGCGACGACATCGAGGTGGATGTCGGGATCGACGCCCGCCGCGGTGAGGTTGCGGGTGGGCGGGATGACGCCGTGCTTCACACTGAGGACGGCGATGAGCGCCTCGATCGCGCCGGCTGCGCCGAAGAGATGGCCGAGTGCCGCCTTGGGGGCTGTCACAGTGGCGCGGCCGAAGACCTTCCCGATCGCGCGCGCCTCGGCGACGTCGCCGACCGGAGTCCCGGTGGCGTGGGCGTTGATGTGGCTGATCTGCTCGGGAGCCAAGCCGGCCTGCGCGAGGGCCTTCCGCATGGCCGAGATCTGACCCGAGCCGTCGGCAGCGGGCGCGGTGATGTGGTGGGCATCGGCCGCGATGCCGGCGCCCGCGAGCACCGCGTGGACCCGCGCGCCTCGGGCGTTGGCATGCTCGGCGCTTTCGAGCACCACGACAGCCGCGCCTTCACTGAGGACGAATCCGCTGCGGTCCGCGGCGAACGGCCTTGACGCTGATGCGGGTTCAGCAGTGTGCCGCGAGAGTGCTTTCGCTTGGGCGAAGCCGGCAACGGTGATGGGGGCGATCGCGGCCTCGGTACCGCCCGCGATGACCACGTCCGCCTCGCCGGCACGGATGAGCCGGGCCCCCAGGGCGATCGCCTCGGCACCGGAAGAGCACGCCGAGACGGGCGTGTAGACCCCGGCCCGCGCGCCGTACTCGATACTGATCAGCGCCGCCGCCGCGTTGGGCATGAGCATCGGGACGGTGCGTGGCGAGACTCGCCGAGTCCCGGTCGCCTCCAGTGCGTCGTCCTCTTTCAACAACGTCCGTATGCCCCCGATGCCCGTGCCGATCGCCGAGGCGAGCCGGTCCGGGTCCACCTGCGGGGCGCCGGCGTCGGCCCAGGCTTCGGCCGCCGCGATGAGGGCTGCCTGCTGTGAGCGGTCGAGCCGCCTGGCCTGCACCGGCGGCAGCAATTCAGCGGGATCGATCGCCATCGCCCCCGCGACGGTGGCGGGAAGGTCGGCGCCGTCGTGGTCGCGCAGGACGCCGCCGCGGATGCCGGACTCGCCGGCAAGCAGGGCGTCCCAAGTGGACGCCACGTCCCCACCGAGTGGCGTGATCGCGCCGAGTCCGGTCACTACGACTTCAGTCCCGTACATGCCCATGGGCCTTTCTTGTATGCGATACAAGTGAACGAAGCTTTTTGTATCACATACAATTCGAGCGTGGAGACGAGACGAACCGAAGCTCGATCAACGGCGGGTCGGTCGCGCGACCGCGGTCGCGCGACCAGGCGCCGACTGATCGAGGCAACCGCACAGCTCTGCAAAGAGCGGCCCGGCACCGAGCTCAGCGTCGCGGCGATCGCGAACGCGGCAGGGGTCTTCCCCAATCAGGTCACCTACCACTTCGGCTCCAAGGACTCGTTGCTCGTGCATGCCGCCTTTCTCGGCTTGCTGCACGACGCCCGCCGGATCGAGCGCATCGGTCGCCAAGCACCCGACGCGGCGACATTTCGACGCAACATCGCCCGCGCGGTACTGGCCATGCCCTCGCTGCCATCGGTCGCGCGAGCACTCGCCGCCGGGATCTCCAAGCCGGAACTCGCCCCCGTGGTCGACCAGCACCTCCAGTTGCTGTTCCGACAATCCGAGCGCTTCGTGAGCCGGCTCATCGACAGTCGCGGCTGGAAGACCCGTCGACCACTGGGTGTGGAGGCCAGGACGTTCTGGAGCACCGCGCTCGGCGCGGTGCTGCTCGTCCGCGCCGGCGCCCACGGCACTGCCGCCGACCTCGACCTCGCCGGGGCGTTGACCATCCATGACGAACCCGAACCCCGCTAGCTCCGTCGAACGGGCCCGCGGCGCGGACGTGGGCACTTCCCGCGCGATGGTCGCCTCATTACGGTCGACCGCGCGTCGGCTCAGCCTCGGTAGCGGGTCTCCTTGACGCCCGGAGCGATCACAGGCTGACGTCGAAGTAGTCGATATCGGCGCGTCAAGGTGTCCTGGCCGGGAGTCGGCCCGACTCGCGGACGCCGGAGAGGTGTGGGCGCGCCTCCCTTCCACGTGGGGCCCCTGATCGACCCGTCAGCCTCCGGCGGTGGCCCTGAGCTTGGGTGACGTCAGGGGCGTACACGGTCATCCAGTGCGGATGCAGACGGTAGGAGACGACGTCCACCTCCCAGCCGAAGGCGCCGGCGCCGGCGCCGGCGCCGTGGAAGTCCATGCGGTATCCCGAGCAGGTCCGGCCAGTCCGCGGCCGCTTCGCCGTCCTGAGAGTTGAAGGTCTCCACCGTGCCGTGCGTGCGCACGCCCAACTCCTCTCCCCGCAGGTCCGCGGCGCCGGCAGCGGGCCGCGCGGCGAGGTGACGCGCCTTGGCGGCGCCGCGCGCCGTGCCGAAGTGCCACTTCCCGTGCAGGAAATGCCCGTCCACAGCACTGACGCGCGGCTCGCCCTTCGCCGTGACCGTGGACGGTGCGAGGGTGCACACACCGGTGAGGATTCCGGCGACGTCCAGGGCGGGGGTCTTGCCCATGCCCGACGGACCGTGGAGGCACATCATCGGCGTGGCGTCGATCGATATCCGCGATGTTCTCCCAGGCCGTACGGAAGCCCCAGACTCACACCTCGGGCGGTGCTTCGCTCTCCCGGCGTTGCCGCAGGCGATAGTTGCGCATGGATACCTGGGACCCGCAACCGGTACTGCAGTAGAGCCCAGCCCCGTTGCGAGTACGGTCGAAAAAGCCGAAGTGACAGGGAGGGTTGCGGCACGCCTTGACGCGCCCCCAGTCACCGGTTTGCGCGAAGGTCGTCACTGCGGCCAGTACGGTCCCGAACACACGCGGCACCCCGGCCTGCGGTGAGGCCAGTTCGACACCACCGGCTGTGACCACGGTCGCCAGGGGGTAGAGCGCACCCGCGCGCCGCAGGTGTTGCTCGGCATGTTGGAGCGGCTCGCCCAGGCTCTCCTCATCGCCCGAGTGCGCGAGCAGCAAGGTGACCAGGGCGTCACGTAGCTCGCGTGCGGCCGCGGCATCCGCATCGGTCGCCACGGTATCGCCGCCGAACTCGCCGTGCTCCGCGAGCCACGCCGCGAACGAGTGTCCGTCCCCGAACAGCTCCCGCTGCCCACCCCCGTTCGCGCGCGTGTTCACGAACGCGAGCACGGTCTCCACCGCCGGCATGACGGTGCGCGGGCTTGGTTTGGCGGATCCGGCTGCAGCGCTGTTCATCCTCCCATCCTACATCAGCAAGAAGAGGCCCTAAGTCGCCTAACAGCCAACGAGCTGCACCGACTCGCTTGACTCGTTATGAGCTAACCACTTACGGTCGCAACATGAATGGGACTTCAAACCAGCAGACCAGCCCTCGTGTATGGCTCATCACCGGCGCGACCTCCGGCATCGGTCGCGAACTCGCCGTCCAGGCACTGGAGAACGGAGATCTCGTCTCGGCGGTCGCCCGCGACACCGCGTCACTGGAGCAGCTGACCGAAGCGCACGGCGAGAGCCTGCTCCTCCTCCGGGCAGACGTGCGTGACGAGCAGGCCGTGAGGGAAGCGGTGGAGCGCACGCTCTCGCGGTTCGGCCGCATCGACGTCGTGGCCAACAACGCCGGCTACGGGCTCTTCGGAGCCGTCGAGGAAGCCTCCGACGCGCAAGTCCGCGCCGTGTTCGACACCAATGTCTTCGGCGTGCTCAACGTGCTCCGCGCGACGTTGCCGGTACTCCGCTCCCAGCGATCCGGCCACATCCTCCAGGGCTCGTCGGTCTACGGGCAGTCCGCCCATCCCGGCGTGGGGCTGTTGGCCGCGACCAAGTACGCGGTCGAGGGACTGTCGGACGCACTGGTGGCCGAGGTCGCACCGCTCGGCATCAATGTCACGATCATCCAACCCGGAATGGCCGCCACCCCCTTCCTGTCAAACCTCGACGTCGCGACCGGCCTCGACGACTACGACCAGACCGTCCGCGAGGTCCACAAGGGCATCGGAGAGCTGCCCCCATCCGCGTTCTCCTCGCCTGCTCGCATCGCCGAAGGCATCCGAACCGCGGTCGACAGCCCGAACCCCCCGCTGCGCCTGGCCCTCGGCACTTCCAGCGCCACCGGCATGCGCACCGCCCTGGAGGCCCGCACCGCGGACCTGGACAGCTGGAATCGCGTGACCGACGCCGTCGACAGGTGATCACACGTCCCAGAGGGGCCTCGGTACCGACAGCCGAGGCCCCTCGGCGACGCGGAACCCGGGAGGGCGGGCAACCTGACCATGCCGGCGGATAAGGGTGCCTCGATCCGCCTCCGGACCGTCGGCCGCCACCCGGGCACGCTCAGCACCCAGATCGCACACCCCGCGCGACTCGCCGTACGTGCTCGACGTCCTCTACGACCGCGACGGCGGCAAGCGCCCGGAGATGATCGTCACCGACACCGCGAGCTACAGCGACATCGTCTTCGAACTGCTCACCCTCGCCGGGTCCGCCTTATGCTCCGCAGCTCGCGGACCTGCCGGACCAGAAGATGTGGCGGATCGACCCCACCGCGACTACGGCGCCTTCACCGACGCGGCGCGCGGCCGGATCGACCTCAGGCGGATCGAGCGGCACTGGGAGGACGTCCTGCGGATCATCGGCTCCATCCACACCGGGGCCGCCCGCGCCTACGACGTCATCCGCATGCTGTCGCGGGACGGCCGCCCCACCCCGCTGGGCGACGCAATCGCGCACTACGGGCGGATCGCCAAGACCCTCAACATCCTGCGCCTGGCGGACGAGCCGGCCCACCAGCGGAAGATCAAGGTGCGGGCCAATCTCCAGGAGGGACGTCACGCGCTCGCCCGGAAGATCTTGCACCGCCGGGCCGGGAGCTCTACCAGTGCTACAGGAGGGGACGGAGGGGGACCAGATCGGCGCCCTCGGACTGGTCCTCAACGCCCTGGTGCTCTTCAACACGAGGTACATGGATGCCGCCGTCACTCAGCTGCGCGAGGACGGGTTAGACATCCGCGACGAGGACGTGGCCCGCCTCTCCTCGTTCGTGGGGCACCCGGTCAATGACCGGGCGCCGAGACGGTCCGCGGATGGCGGAAATCGCGGAGCTGCCGTTCTGGCTGTGGCGCCGGACAGCCGGTGTTCGTCAGGGTGTCTCCGGATGGGGGGTGTCTGCCGGCCGTTCGAGGCGGCGCAGACGACGATCGACACCAACCTGGTCGGCACCACCAGGGTCATCGACGCCTTCACCCCGCACCTGGTCCAACGCGGCGCCGGCACCTTCATTACCGTCACCTCCGGCGTCGCGTTCCTGCCGTTCCCGCCCATGCCCACCTACGCCGCCTCGAAAGCCGCGGTGCACGCCTACTCCGAGGCACTGCGCGCGCAACCGGACGGCACCGGCGTCAGCGTCGTCGAACTCGTCCCCTCGGCCGTCGCCACGGCAGGACAGGAGAAAGTGAACCCACAAGCACTGCCGCTCGACGACTTCGCCGCCGAGGTCATGCAGTTGCTCTCGCAGAACCCCACCCCTGACGAGATCCTGGTCGAGCGGGTTCTCACACACCGCTGGGCCGAGCGCGACGGCACCTACGACGACCTCGTCGCAAAGCGCGCCCAGGCCCTGGCCATGCTCCCCAGCCGCCAAGGGTGACATCTCCCTCACCCCGTGGCCGTCACCTCCGCCGCAGCAGGGCCGGTGCTCAGCGGCGGCTGTCGCCCGGGGCGAGTCCGAGCTCGGCGGGCGAAGCGGACGGCACCGTGAGACCTGCCATGTGTCCGTGCCCCATGCCCGCCAGGCGGCGCTCCCGCACCGGATCAGCCGCCGGCCACCACCGCTTCACCCACTCGCGCGCGCCGTGCTCCCCCGCCTGCCACCCGGCGCTGCATACCCCAGGCTCCACCGGGCCCTGTGGAGCACCCGCTTCGGGCAGGCACGAAACGTCTTCATCAGACAGAACGAAGTTCATGCCCTGCCCAACTGTCGTCGGCGCCGGCATGTCATCGTGGTCCCGGTCGCATACCGAGCCGCTCGGGCAAGAGCACCCCACCCGCCTCCCGAGGCGCCCTCACCATCGTCCCTCCACTCCAGGGAGGACGGCACCCGCCGTCCCGACGGCGCGTGGAGGTGCTCCGCCCCGGTCAGGGGCGCGTCGGGCGGGGGCGGGGCCTGCCGTCGGTCTCAGTTGGGGATGGAGCAGTTGGCGTCGGGGGCGCGGCCCGCGGGCCAGGCGATGCCGTCGAAGACGGCGGTCTTGGTCGTCGGGTCGAGATGGACGATGGAGACGGCCTTGTTGTAGGGGTTGCCGTACTGGTCGAGGCAGATCCAGCCGCTGGCGCCCTCGACCCGGTTGTTGCCGTGCAGCCGCAGCCAGCTGTCGGCGACCTCGGAGAGGGACGGCATCTTCACGCTGCCCACGGCGTCGTTGCGAATGCCCGCGATGGCGGTGGAGACCGCGTCGTAGGTGATGATGACGCGGCCGTCGGAGAGGTTGGCGGGGCCGATCGAGTCGGGCGCCTTGGTGGCGAACTTCTGGACCAGGTCGGTCAGCTCCTTCAGTGCCGCCTTGGAGCCGCCGGTCGGCGTCGTACTCCGCTCCCCCCAGGCTTCGGGGTGGGCCAGGCCCGGGTAGCGCAGGGTGATGCCGGCGCCATTGGTGAGGGCACCCCACTGGTCGGCGAACTTCTCGTCGACCGTCAGGGTGGAGGCGTGCGAGCCGCTGATGACGGTGTAGGGCTTGTTGCACTTGCGGTTGCCCAACTCAACCAGAAACAGGCGCAGTTGCACCGGACGACCGACGAAGTAGATGGTCTTCGCGTCGGAGGAGCAGATGTCCGGCACCATCTGGTGGAAGTCGTTGGCGAGGTTGCCCTCGTCGTTGAAGTCGGGCGGCGACCGGAAGGTCTCCGGGGCGTTGGGCGCGCCCTTGGCCAGCTTCTCGAAGGTCTGGCGCAGGCTGGCCAAGTAGTTGTCGCCCTCGCGGATGTCCTCGACCACCAGCGTCTCCGCGGGCTTTATGTCCGACCCGTACGAGGCGAGGGCGGCGGCCTGGTCGGTGTTGCCGGGGGCGATCCGGGCCAGGCCCGGGTAGCGGTGCGGATCGGCCGCGGTGTTCTTGATGTCGTCCGCGGTCATGGGTCCCGCGACGACCGGGATCCCCTTGTCCTTCGTCAGGTAGCGGACGGCCTCTTCGGTCTCGGTGATGCTGATGTTGATGCCGGCGACGGCGCGCAGGTTCTCCTTCTTGTCGGCCGCATCACGCGCGAGCTGGTCGGCGACGGTACGCCACTCCTCGTAACCCCGGCCGGGGTTGGCGAGCACCAGCCGGATGGGCGGCTGCTTGCCGTTTGCCTGGTGGTTGGCGCGGTACTGGGCCAGATAGGCGCCCTGCACCTGCTCGACGTATTCCTGCTGCTCCGCTTGGGTGTCGGAGATCATGGGGATCATCAGGGCGATCGTGGCGGGCGACTTACCGGTGACGCTGTCGTTCTCCGCCTTGATGCGGTCGGTGACCTGCTTCAGCGACGGGGCGAATACGTAGCCGCCGTCGGTGACGCCGACGCACTCGTGTCGGGAGCCCCGCTTCGCCACGCCGGGGGCACAGGCCGGGTCCTCGGTGAGCCACCGGGCGTAGGAGACGTAGCCGACGATTCCCAGGACGACGGCGACGGCGGCGATCAGCAGGGCGCGGTTCAGCGGTCCGGCGGGCCAAAGTGTCATGGGCGGGGCTCTCCGTAGGTCGGCAGATCGGGTGCCTGGATCCAGCGGTTCAGCAACTGGGGCCACTGCTCGTAGGCCTGATAGAAGACTTCCTGGGGGCCGACGGAGCTGTTCTGGGCCAGGGTGAGCAGCTGCAGCCGGACCGCGTTGACCTTCCGCGGGTCGGGGTGCGCGAGGGGGTGCGACTGCCGCCACAGGTTGAGGACGAGGAGCTGCACGGCCTGGCGCACGGGGTCGTTGTCGGCCGCGAGCCGGTCCTCCACGGGATCCGCGGCCGGGACGGCCGGGTGCTCCGGGGGATGCGGTGCGGCGCAGACCAGGTTGAGCGTGGCGAGCCACCCCGGCGCGTCCTGTTCGGCCAGGCGGCGGTGCAGGGCGCGCACGACGACGTCTGTGTCGCCGATCGCGAGCGAGTGGTGCAAATAGCAGCCATCGCACGGGTCGGCGGCGCCCGGCGCGTACAGGAGGCGCAGCCGCCGGTGGCTGCCCCGCCAGTCGCCGCCCCCGGGCGCCGCTCCGGTGCGGAGGTCGTGTACGAGCAGGGCCCGCAGGGTGGGATCACCGACGAAGGGGCCGCCGGTGCCCGGCCAGGGGTGATGGCTCCAACAATCCTTCCGCAAGAGGTGCTTGGTCTCGGCCACGGGGACTCTGGCGATCGCCGCCAGGGGCTGTCCGTCAGCTCCGTGCGGCACTCGGTCGGCGTCGAGCGCGTGGGCGGCCTCGTCGTCGAGCGCCGGGGTGTAGGAGGCGAGGCGGGCCCGGGCCTCCCTGTCGGGTATCAGGAGCCGGAGCAGCCGTTCGTACACGGGCAGGGTCGGCTCGTCGTCGTGCGGCAGGTCGAGCGGCAGGTCGAGCAGCGCGCCGTGGTCGACGGGCTCACGGAGGCCGATCTTCTGCCGGACGGACAGCACCAGGGCGTGGGCTATCCCGGCGCGCCCGGCGCTGAGCCGGTGGATCACGTGGGCGGTGTCGGGCTCGGGCCGGTCGTCGCCGAACATCTCCTTGACCTCGTCGAGGTCGAGCTGTGCCATCGGCAGCCTCAGCACCCAACCGGCCGCCGTCTGCGGCCGGTCCTGCCGCCAGAACGGGCCCGTCGCACTCCTCGTCGACGGGGCGGTGCCCTCGGTGTCGGGCCCGGTGGCCTCCTGGGCGAGGGCCGCCGCGACGACGCCGGGGTATGTCCGTGTGGGCTCGTCGTGCCATGCGCGGGTCAGTGCGTCCAGGAGCGTCACACCCAGCGGGGTGTGGACGTTGTCCAGGAGCAGCAGCGGGCGCGGGACCCGGTTCTTCAGGCGCATCCAGGTGTAGTGGTCGGCCATGTCCTCCAGGAGGGCGGCCACGAGGTGGTGCTCCGCCCGTCTCCGGTCGCCCGCGTCGCCGCGGAAACACATGGCGAGATCGGTCAGCTGGGCGTGTCCGTCCCCCTGGGGACCGACCCGACGGCCGGCCCACCAGCCCAGGCCTTGTTTGTTGGCGCGCGGGCCGAGCAGTTCGGTGGTGACGATGTCGGTGAGCGGCCCCACGAGTTCGCTCACCCCGGGCCCCAGCCCCGCCGCGGCGGTGATGCCCTGGGTGACCTGGCCGATCCAGCCCGACACCCGCTGGTTGCGCGCCTGGAGGTCGGGCTGGCTCTCCCGCAGCAGCCCCGCGAGGCGGCGGCGGGCGGCCTGCAGCTCGGCGGGCTGGACGTCCTCGGACTGCCAGCTGGTGACCGCGAGCAGCCCTTGGGTGAGCCGGGGGAAGGACAACTTCCCGGCGAACTCGTTCGGCTTCCGGCTCAACCCGTCCATCAGGTAGAAGAGCAGGTCCGAGGTGCGCGAGGCGTTTGCCGTGGTCTCGTCGGCCAGGGAGGCGAGTCCCGGCTGGCCGAAGTCCGCCGCACCGAGGTCGGCGTACGCCTGCGGTATGCGCTGCGCGTACCGCTTCGAGAGCTCCTTCAGCAGCGCGGTCTTGCCGGTGAGCCGCCCGCCGCCGCATTCGATCAGCAGCGGACTCCCGCCCGGTATGCGCAGCCGGGCGGCCCCCTTCGATTCGAGCCCCACCAGTGAAGGCACGACGGCATCGAGCACCGCCGCCCGTCCGTACAGCGTCAAATTGACCCCCAGTCATGCGGCTCGATGCTGCACCGACGCCGCATGGAAAGGAGCGTAAGGGGACGGCTACATGTAGCCACCGGCATTCGGCGAAGCCGCCCCTCTCGGTTACGTTTTCGTGACCCACAGTGGGCGGAACACTCCTTTGGCCCCTTGTGTGTCGTGGTGTTGTGTCTTGTCGTGCCGACGCGCGGCGCCATGGACATTCCGATTTCAGAGACGGGACCACGCGCGGCCCACCGCACCGACCGATGTCGAGGTCCGGGTACGGGGCCGGCCGCCTCCGGCACAAGGGCTGTCCGCCGCCGCCCCACATCCGTCAGCTCACCCTCGACCCACCCGTCCGCCTTCCGCCACGAGAGCCGGTCATCACGGGCGGTCCGAAAACCGTTTCCCTCCATTCGGGCGGTCACCTACGCCGGCCGGGATCCTTTACCGCCCTTCGTGGGCGTGCGATGTCCGCTGTGAAGACGGTGTTCCCGATGGCCTGGCTCACGGAGGTTGCCGGTGCGGCGCCGCCACGTCCCGTCCGCTCGGCGCGCGGCGGCCGTCACAAGAGGGCTGCGGGTGGGGTTCAGGCGTTCGCATGGCGCGGGGTGACCGCATGCCGCGGTGCGGCGTGACGGACCGGTTTGTGTCCCGGGGCGGCTCGAAGGCGCCGCAGCCACAGCGAGGCCGTGCCGAGCAGACCTGCGAAAACCGCAAGGAGGAGCACACAGGCCCACATCTGCCGGCTCCAGGGGTGAGTCCATCCCGTCCAGGCTGCGGCAGCCGCCCACAGCAGGACCCCCGCGGTGTAGACGGTCCGGACCCGGCGCAACTGCCGTACGGCCCGCAGGGACATCAAGAGTTCGGTCTTCGGTGCCATGCCCGGCCATGTGCCCCGACAAGCCCACCGGCATGCCCGTCACGGGTCGGTCACCGTCCAGGCCTCGCCTACCTCTCGCGGGCGGGACAGCACAGCTATGCGGATGGGCGATCGGCGACGCCGTCGCCGGCGTGCGGTTCCTGCTGTCCCGTCAGTTCCCGCGCAAAGCAAGTCGATCATGGTTGAATGCTGCGTCGCGACGCTCCGGGGGCTGTTGCCGCGTCGCGCCCACCCCCTCTCCATGAGGTGACGCGGGTCACATCGGCCCCATGTCACGAACGGAAGGGCAGCTTGCGTCTGGTGGTCGTCCGCAACACGGGAACGGTCCGCACGAAAGAGGCAGCAGAGCGATGAACACGACAACGCAGCAGCACGAGGTCCTGGTGATGGGCGCCGGCTACGCCGGACTCGGCGTCGCGATCCAACTCGCGGCCCGCACCAGGAAGCGCGGCGACCTGCGAGTGACGCTGGTCAACCCCTACGACACCTTCACCGAGCGGCTCCGGCTGCACATGACCGCCACCGGCCAGGAGACGGCCAGGTTGAACATCCCGGAGCTGCTGGACGGCACCGGCGCCGAGTTCGTCCGCGGCTGGGTCACCGCCGTGGACACGGCGGCCAAGACCGTCCGGATCGACGACGACCGGCTCCTGCGCTACGACACCCTGGTCTACGGCCTGGGCAGCGTCGCGGACACCTCCCCCGTCCCCGGCGTGGACGACCACGCCTACACCCTCAACAGCCCGGAGGACGCCGCTCTCCTCGCCGATCGGCTTACCCAACTCGACGGGGAAACAGTCGTGATCGGCGGCAGCGGCCTCACCGGCATCGAGGCCGCCGCGGAGATCGCCGAGCGGCACCCGGAGCTCCAGGTGGTACTGCTGGGCCGAGGGGAGCCGGGCGCGGGCATGCACCCGAAGGCCAAGGCGTACCTGGACGCGGCGCTCGCCCGGCTCGGCGTGCGGGTGCGCAGCGGCGTCGAGGTGGTCAAGGTGCTGCCGGACAGCGTCGAGCTCGCGGACGGCTCCGGCATCACGGCGGCCGCGGTGCTGTGGACCAGCGGCACTCGCGTCTCACCGCTGGCCGCGGCCGCGGGCCTGACCGTCGACGAGCGCGGCCGGGTGGTAACCGACAGCGCACTGCGCTCGGTCTCCCACCCGGACGTATACGCCGTGGGCGACGCGGCGGCCATCCGTCAGGGCTACGGCGTGATGCACGGGACCTGCCAGGGCGGCATGCCCACCGGCGTGCACGCGGCCCTGTCGATCCTGCGGGTGCTGGCCGGCAAGGAGCCCAAGCCCTTCCGCTTCGGCTACTACCACACCCCCGTCAGCCTGGGCAGGAACGACGCCGTCGTGCAGTTCACCCGTCCGGACAACAGCCCGCGCCGGATCGTATTGACCGGCAAGCGGGCCGCGAAGTACAAGGAGACGGTCACCGCGGCGCCGTGGGCGACCTTCGCCCGCATGAAGAAAATGCCCGCCTCGGGCGCCCTCTGGCCGCACGGCGGCCGCTACACCCGGATCAGGAGCGTGAAGTGACCCAGCCGCAGCAGGACGGTCCCGACCAGCTCGCCTTCCAGCAGTACCGCACCCTGCTCTTCTCCGTCGGCTACCGCATCCTCGGCACGGCCGCCGATGCCGAGGACGTGGTCCAGGACGCGTGGCTGAAGTGGTCGGCGGCCGACCGTTCCCAGGTCGCCGATCCCAAGGCCTATCTGACCCGGATCGTCTCCAACCTGGCCATGGAGCGGCTGCGTTCGACCCGCCACCAGCGCGAGACCTACGTGGGGCCCTGGCTGCCGGAGCCGATCCTCACCGGCCCGGACACCGCCGACGGCGTCGCCGCGGCGGACTCGGTCTCGATGGCGCTGCTGGTGGTGCTGGAGACGCTGAGCCCGCTGGAGCGCGCGGTCTTCGTACTGAAGGAAGTCTTCGCGTTCAGCTACGTGGAGATCGCCCAGGCGGTGGAACGTTCGGAGGCGGCGGTGCGGCAGGCCGCACACCGCGCCCGCGAGCACGTCCAAGCCCGCCGGCCCCGCTTCACAGCGGACCGAGCGCGCCAACGCCACGTCACCGAGCGTTTCTTCGCGGCGACGACGGGCGGCGACCTCAACACCCTCATGGAGGTGCTCTCCCCGGACGTGACGCTGTGGACCGACGGTGGCGGCAAGGTCCGCCAGGCCCTCAAGCCGGTCGTCGGCCTGAAGACCGTGGCCGGTTGGTTCGCCGCGCTCGGCACCGTGACCTACCAGGGCATCGAGCCCGGCCAGATGCGGACGGAGCTGACGTGGATCAACGGCGGCCCGGGGTTGGTCTTCCGCGCCCCGGACCGCGTGATCGCGACGCTGACCTTCGACTTCGACGCGGAGGGCCGCATCTCGACCATCCACAACGTGGCCAACCCCGACAAGCTCCACGCCGTCGCCGACGGCACCCGGCACGAACTCTCCTGAGCCGCCCGATCGACATCGACGCCCGCCGAAACCGCCGTGCGCGCCCGGCCCTCGGCCCAACCGCCACACATCCGATAGTCCGGAACGAAGACCAGCGACGCCTGCGTCCGCAGCAGCGGTAGCTCAGCGGACGGTTCACTGCCCGACGCAGACGTCAGACGGCTTGGTTACCGGCAGCCTCCGCCCGTTCGATGCCTCCTCACGGGCGGGTGAGCTGCCATTGGCGGCCGGCGAGACCGTCGGCGAGCGCGGTCGTCTGGGCGTCGCTCCCTGTCTCGTATGTTTCCCAGCCCGCCATGCACCCGGGTACCGCGTACGGTCGCGGTGCGGCAGCCGGCCCGAGCCCGGCGGTGGCGGTCGTGGCCTCCAAGTCCGCCGTCACCTGCTCGCTCGTGGGCTCGGGTCCGGAGTAGAGGGGCGGTTCTGTCGAGACCGGGTCCGCCACCCATCCGGACGGTCGGGGATCGTAAGCCAGCAGCGAACCGCCGACGATAAATCCCGGTCCGGCGAGCAGGATGGCGGCCGCCTTCAGCCTCTTTCTGTTCCTGTTCGCGGCACCCTTCTCGACCTCGCTCTCGGCATCGGCGCATCACCCGAGCAGGGGGAACTCCTGCGCCTGTGCGGTGAACAGGGTGTCGCGTTCGTACCGTTCTACTCGATCGCAGGTGACGGACGCACGGCCGGTGCGCGCGCCGATGACCGCAGCGCGGTGCATGCCGTCGCCCATGCCCACGGAGTGAGAACCGCCCAGGTCAGAGTGGCGTGGACACTGCACCGCGGCCCCCACGTTCTGGCCGGTCCCGGCACCGGCGACCTCGATCACCTCACCCAGAACGTGGGGGCCGGCTCTTTGCGCCTCTCCGAGGCCGACTTGGCCGCCCTGGACTCCCTCCACCCGCTGAGGGCGCGGTCCCCGTCTCCTGACCTGTCTGCCGGGCCGTGCCGTCGCCGCCGCATGCCCGATATCACTGACCGGCCCCCGGTGGCTGCTACCCGGACCGTACGAGGAGAGAACGACTGCGGCGACGCCGCCGACGGCTACAGGCCGGTCCGGGCCGGGCCGGGCCGTGATCCGGCTCACGACACCTCCCCTCGGAGGCGGTCCCGTCGCCCGAGGGGCCCTCCCCCACCCGCAGGAGCAATTCGTACGCGTCGTCCAAGCCGCGTCCAAGCCGGCGTGCCCCCGTCGACCGCCCGGCCATACGAGTCAGTCGTTTGCCGGACCCCCGCAGACAAGGCAACGAAGATCACACCTCCTGCCGGGGCAGATCCGCGATCGGCGTGGCGAGGAGGGGTCAGGAGAGAAACAATCCGTAGGACACCACTTCACAGCACACCGAAAAGGAAGTCCTCATGGTCGAGCAGGACGAGCGCTTCGACGTCGTTGTCCTCGGAGCGGGCCCTGGCGGTTACGTGGCCGCGATCCGGGCCGCCCAGCTGGGCAAGCGGGTCGCCGTCGTCGAGGAGAAGTACTGGGGCGGCGTATGCCTGAACGTCGGCTGCATCCCAACCAAGGCGCTGCTGCGCAACGCCGAGCTCGCGCACATCGTCACCCGTGAGGCGAAGACCTTCGGCATCACGTCGGACAGCCCCATCAACTTCGACTACGGCGAGGCCTTCCGCCGCAGCCGCCGGGTCGCGGACGGCCGGGTCAAGGGCGTTCACTACCTGATGAAGAAGAACAAGATCGCGGAGTTCGACGGCCGCGGCACCTTCCTCGACGCGCACACCCTCCAGGTCGCTGACTACGAGGGCAACACCCGCACGATCGGCTTCGACCACTGTGTCATCGCCACCGGAGCCACCCCCAAGCTGCTGCCCGGCACCAAGCGCAGCGCCCGCGTGGTGAGCTACGAGGAGCAGATCCTCGCCGAGGACCTCCCGCGGTCCATCGTCATCGCGGGCGCCGGCGCCATCGGCATCGAGTTCGCCTACGTGCTGCACAACTACGGCGTGAAGGTCACCATCGTCGAGTTCCTGGACCGAGTCGCCCCGCTGGAGGACGCCGAGGTCTCCGCCGAGTTGGCCAAGCAGTACCGCAAGCTGGGCATCGACGTCCTCACCTCCACCCGCGTCGACGCCATCGACGAGTCCGGCCCGCAGGTCCGCGTCACCGTCACCGCCAAGGACGGCTCGCAGCAGGTGCTGGAAGCCGACAAGGTGCTCCAGGCCATCGGCTTCGCCCCGAACGTCGAGGGCTACGGGCTGGAGAACACCGGCGTCAAGATCACCGAGCGCGGCGCGATCGACGTCGACGCCCGCTGCCGCACCTCCGTACCGCACATCTTCGCCATCGGCGACGTCACCGCCAAGCTGATGCTGGCACACGCCGCCGAGGCCATGGGCGTGGTCGCCGCCGAGACCATCGCGGACGCGGAGACCATGGAGCTGGACTACGCGATGATCCCGCGCGCCACGTACTGCCAGCCGCAGATCGCCAGCTTCGGCTACACCGAGGCCCAGGCCCGTGACCTCGGCTACGACGTGAAGGTGGCGAAGTTCCCCTTCAGCGCCAACGGCAAGGCGCACGGCCTAGGTGACTTCACCGGCTTCGTCAAACTGATCAGCGACGCCAAGTACGGCGAGCTCATCGGCGGCCACCTCATCGGGCCGGACGTCACCGAGCTCCTGCCCGAGCTGACGCTGGCCCAGCAGTGGGACCTCACCGTCCACGAGGTCGCTCGCAACGTCCACGCCCACCCGACGCTGGGCGAGGCGGTCAAGGAGGCGGTCCACGGACTCGCCGGCCACATGATCAATTTCTAGGGCCGGTCGCCGGTGTCCGTGCCGCCAAGGCGCGCACGGCCCCGGGGGCCGACAGCACCGCCGGGGCGGCGTACCCGTATCTCAGGGTCGCCGCCATGGCGGCGGCGACCGGCAGGCGGGCCGCCCGGGCGCGGTGAGCCGGGGGTCACACCTGGCGGGCGGACCCCGCCCGGGCACTGCGGTATGTGCGGGTCAGCGGGCGATCGAGATCGCGAAGGGCGCGAATCCGCCGGACCGGATCACGTGCGGCACGAACAGGATCGCGGCCTCCGTGGCGCGGGCGGTCCGGATTCCGCCGAGGTCGGTGATCCACTCCTTACGCCAGCCGAGGTCGGTGAGCAGGTCACGGACGGTCTGCTTGGCGTGCGGGTCGTCGCCGGAGAGGAAGACGTCGGGCGCCTGGGTGAGTGTGGCGGGCGCGGTCATCACCGGGAAGAGCATGGTGTTGAGCGTCTTGACGACGCGGGTTTCGGGGAGCGCTTCCTGAAGCCGCTCGGCGAGACTGGAGCCGGGGTAGAGCAGGTCGGCGGGCAGTCCGTCCGGGCCGTCCGTGGTGGCATTCGAGACGTCTACGAGGATCTTGCCGCGCAGTTCCCGGCGCAGCGCGGCGAGACGTTCCAGTGAGCCGGCGCCCGGTGTGGCGTTGATGACGATCCCGGCGGTGCGGGCGGCATCGGCGGCGGCGCCCTGCGTGCGGTCCGCCACGGTGACCTGATGCCCTGCTCGGGTGAGGGCGGCGGCCAGGTTGCCGCCCACGCGGCCGTTTCCGAGAACTGCGATCTCGTTCATACCGAATCGTTCCTCTTCTGTCTGTGAGTTTTTCTCGTACGGGGTCAGCGGGAGAGCGTCGTTACGGCGTCGGTGTGGACGCCGGGGGCGGCGGCCAGGAAGCTGTCGCTCTGCGGGGTCCAGGGCCGGCCCTGGGCGTCGGAGATCCGTCCGCCGGCCTCGGTGACGAGCAGCGCCCCGGGCAGCAGGTCCGCGCGGGCGCCGGCGTAATGCCAGAAGGCGTCGATCCGGCCGGCGGCCACGTTCAACAGGTGCAGGGTCGCGGGCACGGCGACGCGGACGACGAGTGCGTCCAAGAGCATCGCGGTGATCGAGGAGCCGACGCGCCGCACGACTT
>NZ_SSBJ01000054.1 GCF_004795055.1 Streptomyces sp. A1136 | reverse complement strand
GACGCGGCTGGCGGCGTGGGCGTTGTCGTCTTTTGCCTGGGCGCGGGTGCCCGGGGTGACGCAGACGAGGTCGCTGGCTGTTGCCTCGCGCCACACATATCCGGACTTGCAGGTGGAGTCGCTGGGGCTGACCCGCCTCGCCGCGGCGTGGGCGTTGTCGTCCTGTGCCTGGGCGCGGACCCCCGGAGTGACACAGACGTGGTCACCGGAGCCAGTGGCTTCACGCCACACGTACCCCGACTTGCACGTGTCCGACTGCGAGAGAAGCTTCGGGGATGCGGCGGCAGTTGGTAGAGCAATGCTCCCGACCAGTGCGATTGCCGCTGCCGACGCGGCGGCGACAGCCGGAAGATGCCTGCGGACTCGGGCCATGCCTTTCACGCTCCCTGTCTCAGAATCTTGGGTTCGCCGAGACGTTCGTCAAGCCACGATCGTGGCGCCGCGTCCCGACGGGACTCAGACGTGACGTATGCCTTCGACCTCACCTCCGAGAGAGGCGTATTGGTCGAGTCTGTCTACCGTCCTTGTTGAGTTTCGCACCGCACCGTGTAGCACGCATCTTGTATCTGGACGAGGGGAGCCCCCCGGTTTCCTGCCTGCTCTCGACGTTCAACTGAGTCTTTTCGGCACGATGTACACGGGTACCCTGGCCAGGGAAAACCGCGTTCTGTGAGACAGCTACAAGACCGCCTCCGGCTCCTCCCGGTACGGCATCCGAGCAGTCACAGGAGTCCGCTCTCGCGTTTGGAAACCCGCGCCGGGCGCCTATGAAGGGGTTGTCCCGACTGCCTTTAATGTCTCTCGACGACAAACAGCATCGTCAGGATGTGCTCCGCGGTACTCAGCAGGCAGCGGGCCAGCTGCAAGTCGCCTGCTGACGCGTGCTTGATGGCTTGGGCGCGTGACGTCGTCTGCATCTGAAGGGCGATGAGGTTGTCCGCCACGGTGCATGTCATCTTCGCCTCGTCCTTGTAGCCACGCATGATGTACCGGATCCTCACGGATCTGGTGAGCCGGCCGGACTCAGAGTGCCACTCTTTCTTGGGACGCCCTGAAGAAGGAAGCCACTGTTCTACCTCGCTATCGGGCGCGGCTGCGCGGATGGCGCGGTCAATGGCCTCGACCGCGCACTGAGCAGCCATTTCGGCAGCAGCCGGCGGAGCCTCACGAACGACATGCCATCCGCCTTCGAGCATCTCTACAACCTTGGCATCGACGCCCGTCATCACCCTGCGGAGGTCCTCGAATGCGTCGAGCCGCCCCGCTTGCTGCGGAGTGAGGAGATCCTCGACCCGGTCGGCGACCTCCACCTCCAGTTCGACGTCGTCGAGGACGGCAGGGGAACTGAGCGCATCAGCCCCCAGAAGCCCGTTCACGCCGAGGCCGGAGTGCAGAGAAGAATCAAGCTCGAAGCGGGTTGGACTGTGTCCGAGACCGCCCACGTATTCCCGGTACTCCGAGAGAGGGCGACTGCTGGCCTCCGAAAGCAGTCCTCGACCGGTGTCGATCTGCGCCAGCCAGTCCGTCATGTACACCTGGCGGTGGACGGTGCCTCCGAGTGCCTTCCGGAAGCTCTCCGAGGCCCAGGGCATCGGCATGGTGAAGGCCGGGCCCTTGACGATCTCGCCCATGACGTTCTCGATCTGCAGGGACATCCGCCAGGCCGACAGAGTTCGCGAACCGACGACCGCGTCACTAAGACATCGTTTCTTTTGGCGTGATGGTTCGTTGATCCGTGCAT
Source organism: Streptomyces sp. A1136 (assembly GCF_004795055.1). Lineage (GTDB taxonomy): Bacteria > Actinomycetota > Actinomycetes > Streptomycetales > Streptomycetaceae > Streptomyces. The sequence continues at coordinate 35,786 of NZ_SSBJ01000054.1, read as the reverse complement.
GGCGGATTTGGTTGAGCGGTTGATGCCGGACGAGTTGTGGGTGTTGTTCCGGCGGGTGGTACCGCCGACGGAGGTGATACGTCCGCAGGGTGGCGGCCGGCGTCGAGCGGGTGACCGCGAAGCATTGGCCGCGATCATCTTCGTAGCGACCTCGGGCTGCACGTGGCGGCAGCTGCCGCCGGTTTTCGGCCCGAGCTGGCAGACGGTCTACCGGCGTTTCGCCCAGTGGAGCCGGGCTCGGGTCTGGGCCCGCCTCCACCGCGTCATCCTTGACGAACTCGGTGCCCGCGGGGAACTGGACTGGTCGCGCTGCGCGATCGACTCCGTCAGCATGCGGGCTGCAAAAGGGGGCCTTTGACGGGACCGAATCCGACCGACCGTGGCAAGCCCGGATCGAAAATCCACCTGATCACCGATCGGAACGGACTGCCGCTCTCGCTCGGCATCTCGGGCGCGAACATGCACGACAGCCTCGGCCTGGAACCGCTCGTGCGTGGGATCCCGCCCATCCGTTCCCGCCGCGGCCCGCGCAGGCGACGGCCGGCGAAACTGCACGCCGACAAGGGCTACGACTACGACCACCTGCGCCGATGGCTCCGCAAACGCGGCATCCGCCACCGCATCGCCCGCAAGGGCATCGAGTCGTCACAGCGTCTCGGCCGCCACCGGTGGGTCGTCGAAAGGGACCGTGTCCTGGCTCGCCGGCTGCCGCCGCCTCCATCGCCGATACGAGCGCAAGGCCGAACACTTCCTCGCCTTCGTCGGCATAGCCGCAGCCCTCATCTGCCACCGCCGCCTCGCCAAATGAAACGAAGTCTTATTGCGCATCGCCGACACCACCGCCGCCCAGCGCGGCCGCGCCACCTCCAACACCGGATGCAGCACCTGAAGGCGTTCGCCGACCGGCACCAGGGACCGCCTTGAGGAGCTGCTGCGCGCGTCGGGCCCGGCTGTAAGCCAGCCTCGCACGACCGCTACAGGCTGGCCGGTCAACACGAGTGCCTTTATCTGTGAACGGATGTAGACGCCCCGTTCCTGCTGCGCGCCCGATAGGAGCGGTCGCTGGAGGACGCCCTGCTCGACGACCTCAAGTTCGCCTGGGGGCGCACACCCGCCTCAGCCGGAAAGCATCCAGAGCAGCAGCGACCGGCCGCACGGAGTCTTCCGTGCGGCCCGCCGCCCTAGCCAGGTCTGGTGTGTCGCCGTCAGGCGGGCCGGTCAGTCACGGCCCATTCGATGCGCGCCGGCGCGCGGCGACCTCGTCGCCCGCCGCGCGGGCTGAGGCTAGCATCAGATAATCGGCCAGAGGTTGACGGGGAACTCGCGGGCCGAGAACCGCGGACCGCAGTCCTGGGTGCCTTCGCCTCTACAGAGGAAGAGCGTTCCGCTAGGGCTCATGCTGGGCGCCGAGCGCAGATTGAACGTCGCCGAGCCCGCACCGCACTGGGTGGCAGCCCTCGTGGCTGGTGCACTGCCGATGTCGAGCTTGGCCCAGAGAGAATAGCAGTCGTTGCCGGTGTTCTTCAGCTCGCCTGTGATGACCAGCGTGGAAAGTACAGAGAAAGGCAGCTCACGTTCCACACGATGATTCCCCGTGACCGCTGCGTTTCCGTAAGCCCTGGACCAGCTTCCTTCCGCCGCAGACGCCGGGCTCATGGAGAGCGAACAGGCAGCTAAAGCTATCCCGACGACGGCTGTCCTTGTGACAGTTGAGCGCATTCTGCATCCTTTCGATTGTCTGAAAACTGACAGTGGCACTCGTACAGGTTGGAGTGGTGTGGTGCCGGAGCGGCCGGAGGGTAGCCTCAGTCTTCGTCCCGCGCGGGTGCACTGTGGGCGCGGCGTACGGCGGGGCCGATACCGGCAGCGCTGCCGATCCCGATACCGAGGCCCACACCGAGGCCGACGTTGTCGAAGACGAAAAGCCCGAGCAGAAGCCCGACTGCGATGCCGAGCGACATGCCCGCCGCGAGACCAATAGCTATGGAACGGTTTCCGGATTTCTCATCATGTGCCATGCATATATTGTGCCACTACGTGCGGCTCACCCTCTGATGGGATGCCACAAAGGTTCACAGCGAACCGGGTTGTTCGGACGCCAGGATTCCTAGGAGGGCCTCTTCTCGCGGTAGCACTCCCAGCCGGTTGCACATCATGTGGGCCTGGTGGAACACCAGGTGCCCTGCGCTATAGGCAACCTGGCGAGCTTTGGCCCTCTTTAGGTATGCGGACAGAACCTCCGTCCAGACCTGTACACGGGCCCGCACCTCCGGGTCGGTTGTCATGTCAGCGATCCGGCTGCGGATTCCCAGCTTGTCCGCATCCGCTGAGTGCCGCAAACGTGTGCGGAGCGCTTCGGCTTCTCGTCCTCCGTCATGGGTCCACCATGCGAGGTGGCGCTCCCAGAACCAGGCGGTGTCGGTGCTCGTACCGTCATCCCGCAGGGCAACTACCGAGGCGCGCAGCAGCAGTGTGGCAAGGGCTGCACGATCGAGGGGGCGCTGCAAACTTGTGGCCCACAGGGCGAGGTCGCTGGAATGCTGGAAGACCTCTTCCGCGAGCTCGGTCCCCAGGGGCCCTCCGTATTTTCCGTCCTCGGGTTCGTAGAGACCGGCTTCGGCTCCGGCATGGCTTCCGCTGAACGGGCCTAGCTCGAAGGGAACCAGGACTCTACGGCTCGGGACGCCCTCGCGGGCGAGTGCTGCGAGGTCGAGGGCGATCCGCGGGAGCCGACGGTGGAGCCGGTCCACCGTGTCGCGCTCGCCGTGGATCCGGAGCCTCAGGTGCGGGCCCTTCCAGTCGGTGTACTGGATAAAGAACCAGCGGTCGGCGCCGAGTTCCTGCGCCAGGCCGACAAGTGGTGGCAGGAAGCGGGAAACAGCCGGGGCCAGGCGGTCGAGTCCGCCTGGGTAGAGGCGTGCGTACCACCAAGACGCTTGTACGAGAGGGGTGTTCACAGGCTCCCGTCCTCGCGGTAGGTCTTCTGCTCGTCGTCGGGGTGGGCATGGGCTGTGGGGCGCTGCCAGCGCAGTAGGGATACGTGTTCGGCTGCCCGGCGGCTCCCGCTGTCGTCGCGCAGCCAATACGCGGAGCGGTCAGGGCACGTTTCCGCGAACCGGACGGCCGTCGCGTTCTTCGCTCTTGCGATGTGATTCGCCGCAGCCCAGATAGCGTGCGGGCTCCGGAAGGAGAGCCAGAAGGGTTTTCCCTGTGAGGAGGCCGTTCCCGCCGCTGTGAAGGGAGACTCGACGGACACGAACACCTCGTCCGGGAGGCCTCGGCTGACGCGCCACGCATGCACCCGCCGGAAGTAGGCCGACGGCTGCTCGCCCTTGGTCGGCTGGGGCAGGGCGTCGGGGGCGAGCCGCCAGGTACGGCGTTGGAGGACCAGGCGGTTGTGGACCTGGCGCGGCACGAGTTTCATGGCCTCGCCGGTGATGGGTGGAGAGCCGTCAACCGGATTTGGCGTGCAGCACAGACGGGATCCGTTGACCCACGGATCGGCGAGGCACAGCAGCAGGCGTGCGACCCCGGGGATGAGGTGCTGCGGCACGACGCCCAGGTAGACGGGTGCGAGGGCACGGCCGGTGTGGTCCGCGACCTCCAGGGTGTTTGTGACCGGGCAGTGGCTCATGGTGGGGGGCACCTCCGCCTGCACGGCTTCACCGGCGTGGGAGGGCTCCCCCGGCCAGTGGAGCGCGGGCAGCACCCCACCGGCTGCACGGTGCATCCCGTTCACGTCACCGGACAGGGTGAGCTGGTGCGGTACAGCGTGCGGGAACAGGTCGGCGATCCAGCCCTGCAGCTGGTTGGTAAGCCCTGCGCCGTCGGCCACCGGGCCGTCCAACTGATGGCGGAAGCGCGCGAGCAGCCCGCCGACTCCAGAGTTGTACTGGTTCACCACGAGCTGGTATTCGCCTAGGCGGACGGCGTCGGTCGATCGTGCCGCCACCTGGTACAGAACGGCTGCCGTCGGCGGCGCGCTGGAGACGGACACGGGCAGCCATGCACGGTCAGTGGGGCGTCCCGACTCCCCGTGGTCTTTTTGCAGTGCGCGGTAGAGGTTTCCCTCGAACCCCGGGGAGGCTGCGACAGCCCACAGAAACTCGAACAGGTCTGAGTGCCCGCCAGCGCCGTACCGGGCCACGAACTCGTCCCGAAGCCAATCGTAGACGTGTGAACGGAAGATATAGGGGCGGAGGAGACGGCCCAGGTCGGCGAGGTCCCCTTGGACGGCTTCGACCGGCAGGTCCGCCGGAACGTCGGACAGGGCATCCTCGTACACGGCGTAGCGGATGGCGGGCTGCGGGTCGTCTGCGCTGACGGATCCGATCTGCGCAGCGAGCCGGTTGACCGACCGAGCACGCTCGCTCCCGGACAGCAGGTGGAGTGCCGCCGCCTCTTCTCCTAGGTCCTCCAGCAACGCACGGGTGCGCTGCGCGACCGGGTCGGAAAGGCACTCGAGGCTTCGGGCGAGGGCACGGGCGGGGTGCGGCTCCGTCGCCGTCCAGGGGAGCGCGAGGCGCAGCAGCCCGGTGTCCAGCAGTCTGAGGAAGCCTCCGAAGGGGTCACTGCCCCCGATGCGTACCAGTGCCTGGGTGATCGTCATGCGGGGCCATGAGGCCAAATCTTCGATCAGCTCTACGTAACGGGAGACGTCAGTGACGGAGTCCGTACGCCAAGCGGATTCGCCCGGGCCGGGATAGGCAGGGGTCAGCAGGTACGGGCGTCCCCCCGGCCGGCGCAACGACCTGTTGGGCTCCACCTGGAAGGCAGAGGCGAAGCGCTCGTCGCGTGCCAGGGTGTCCAGCCAGGCACGGACATGCTGCTGGTCGACGTAGCTGTGGCCGGTTCCGTCTGCTTCGCGGTCCTGCAGGGCCAGTGCGGTCAGCCGGGAGAAGGGGCTGGTCTTGACGGCCGCCCTGGAGACGTAGCCGAGCACCGAGCGGGCCGCCTTACCGTGCGGTTCGAGCGGCTTGGCTGTCACGTGGTCGAGCAGGTGGGGGCTTGCCTGGGCGAGGCCTTGGGCGAAGGCGGGTTCAGCGAGAACCTCCCGCAGGCGCTCGTTGGCCCGCGTGGTTTCCTCTTCGTAGAGGGCATCGGTTCGGGTGCGCAGTGCTGAGAGGTCGCGCATGTCGTCGAACCACTCGGTCAGTGCGTGGGCGGCCATACCGCCCAGCGTTTCGCGCAGCCGTGTCATGACGTCGTCCGGCAACTGTGCCGGACGGCCGTTGTGTACGCAGCGGCGCAGCCGGAGGGCCGCGCGGCGGACGTGCGGGGCGTCGTCGAGCATGGGAACAGCGGCGTGCAGGGCATCGGAGAGGAAGGCGGCCCGGTCGGCGAGTCGCTCCTCGTACGCCGACTCCCGACGCAGGGAGTCCGAGGTGCGGGGCAGGTCCAGATCCAGCGACTCGACGGGCAGACGGTTGACGCGGTGCACCGTCCACGCGGACACCACGGGACTCAGCGCGGCCGGTGCACGACCCTCGATCTGCGCTGGTGGTGTGGTCTCAGATGGTGTCGGCGGCTGGGGCGCGGGCGGGATCAGTGTCATCCGAGAAGCCCTTCGATGAGGTGCCACCACCACGTCAGGACGACCCCGACCATGAACACTCCGTAGAGAGCGCACAGGACGCCGAAGGCGCAGTAGCCGACACGCTTGAGCTTGCCGCTCACGAGCAGATGACTGGGCAGCGGGGCCCTGGTGACCATGTGGACGAGAAAGGCGAAGGACCGGCCGCGGAGGTTGACGGAGCCCATGGCTGACTCCAGTGCGTGGTAGCCGTCCGACGGCAGCAGCGGATTCAGGTTCACGATCATGAGAAGGACCTGCAGTTGCAGGAGCGCACCGGCGACGTCGTGTACGGCTCCGCTGGAGTGGAGCAGGACCAGGCCGGTGGCTCCCGCCCAGATGGCGTCGCTCATGGGCCCCGCGAGCGCGATGAGTGCGCGCGGTGCGCGACCCCGCACGCGGTAGGCATCCGTACGGTCCACGTACGCCACAGGCATCACGTAGAGCATGAGGGTGATGCCGGCCTCCCGGACCGGCACCCTCAAGGACTGACACACCAGGGCGTGCGCCAGCTCGTGGACGGCGATCTGGAGCATCAGCAGGAGCGCCGCGATCCCGGACCAGGCCGTGTAGTCCGGCAGGCTCCGGGTCGTGAGGGCGTATCCCGCCGTGGACAGACCCGCGACCGTCAGCGTGATCCACATGCCGACGACCGCAGGTACGGGCAGCTTCTGCAGCACGTTGGCGACAGGTTCGAGCAGTATGTGGACGGAGCGGGTCAGCGGCTTGCGGGGCATCCTCTGCCGCAGCGAGTACTTGAGGACCCGTTCCCGGCGCGTCTCCTCCTGTGGTGCCAGGGTGAGCACCCCGGCTTGGCGGAGCTCGGTCAGGAATCGAATGACGGCGGTCTCGGCGCGGGCCGGGTCTGCGGCCGGCGGAGCCACCCGGCGCACGACGTCTCGCGCGGTGGTCTTGCCGTCGAGGAGCGTCAGGATGACCGTACCGGCCTTGGACACGGCCACATACTTGCCGGTATCGGAGTCGAACAGGAGGGGACGGCCATCGAGACCGTCCGTGAGTTCGACGGTGTCTCTCACCGCCAGCGGCTCGGTGTCGAGCCATGCGGTGTCCACGCTGCTCGTCTCCCTGGTTGCCGCTTCGCTGCTTTCGGGCGCGGCTTGCTGCTGGTGCTCGGCCGCGGCAGGTGATCGCATGAATGGCTCCTGAGGGGATAATGCTGGGGCCGCTGTCCGGCCGGCACTCTGAGCCAGTGCCGGCCGGACAGCGTCTTCATCTGGATTTCAGTGGTGCGGTGATCAGCCGGCCGAGGAGGCGGAGCTGGCGGTACCGAAGCACGCCGCCGGGCAGCTGGCCGAGGCGGCGGTGCCGAAGGAGGCGGCGGTGCCCAGCAGGGCGCTGTCGCCGAGCGTCTCCACCGTCATGTCCTCGACGGACAGGTCAATGATCATCACGTCCTGGATTTCGGTCGTGTTCATGATGCTGTTCCTTTCAATGGGTTTCGGTGGTACCCGGTCGCTGATGCGGTCGGGAGGGTGATCAGCCGGCCGAAGACGCGCTGCCGCCGGTCGAGGCGGTGGAGGCGGGGCACGTGGCACTGCCGAACGTGCCGATCGAGCCCCAGGTACCCAGCAGGGCCGCGTTGTCGAGGACCTCGGCGGTCAGTTCGGTGGTGATGTCCTCGGCGAAGAGGTCGAGGTTGATGGTTTCTCCCACAGCAATGTCCTTTCGTAGGCGAGGTGGGTGAGGGTCAGCCCTGGGAGCTGGCCGTACCAGCGGTGGCGACGGTGGAACCGAGCAGGCAGCCGAAGGTGCCGGCAGTGGACACCGAGGCCAGGGACGAGTCGGTGGGCAGCTCGTCGACCGTCAGGGCGGTGATGTCCTCGGCGAAAAGGTCGATGCCAAGCTCGAAGTCGTTGGGCATGAAGCCCTCCGTTCCTGTGGTGTGTATGACCGGCGGCTGCAGGTGCGAGTCCGCCGTAGAGAGCCGCACTCTCATCGGAGTGCGGAGTCTGGTGTGGGTGCGCACGCGGTGGCGAGCGTCACTCGGAGGCAGCTGCGTGGCCGCAGGAGAACGCCAGCAGCTGTGCGCTGCGGTAGCCGTCGAGCGGTACAAGCGGCTTGAGGGCCGAGGAGAGAAATCCGGCGAAGATGCTGCCAACCAGACCCCGGTCCAAGGCGGTGAGCCAGGCAGTGTGGGCGGCGGCTCCGGCCCGGGTGAGCAACAGCCGATGGCCGTGTTCACCGTGGCGGTCCAAGGATGCCGCCAGCGGGCCGCACACCATGACGATCGCGGGTGCGTGCGCGAACTCGAGCTGGAGCACGAGATCGGCGGCCGCGTCGCCTGCCGGCAGATCGGCAAGCCGCGTGAACCCGCCTTCCGCCGGGGAGTACAGGTGCAGCCCCGTGGGCAGTCCGGACACGTTTCGAGCCGCCACGAGGAACTCCAGGCAAGCGCCTGCGTCGTGGTCGGGCCATGCGCCACGGTCGAACGTCGCAGCCCGTTCGATAATGGCGGCGAGCACGTCAACCTCCACGGCCCGCGGTGCGTAGGTACGTACCGATGCCCGGCGCCGCAACAGGGATTCGAGGGGCTCCGCGCTCGCGGGCGCGATCTCGGCGGAAACTTTGTGCTTCCCCTCCCCTGCAGACTGAAGCATTCCGTGCAGTGCGGGGGCCGGCGTATGGGGTTCCGCGCTCAAGGCGGCAGCGTCCAGTCGAGAACGCAGCTGGAGCTGTCGCAGCAGCTCGTTGTGGTCCAGCAGGCCGGGGAGTGGTGACGTCATCTGCATTTCAGGCCTCCTCTGCGCTGAAAGGGCGGAGTTCCACGACCCCAGTAATGGGCTCGGCGTCCAGGTCGAGGTCGAGCACGGCGGCCAGAGCCAAGTCGTCCCATCGGTCCAGCGGTCGGGCCTGGAGCCCGAAGCTTCGTGCTGCGTGTGACAGCTGGGCAAGGGCAACTCCGGCGTCCAGGTGCACGATGCGCCACGCGAAGGTGGAGTATTTCGACGCGACTCGGGCCAGAGAACCGGTGAGGACGAGCGTGACTGCGGCGTCCGAACCAGGCGCCTGAGCCAGGTCGACCACGTCGGGAAGACGCGCCAGCCGGTGGGCTGCAGAGTCGTATCCCCAGATGCCGGCCGGGACGTCCTCGACATCCCTTATCAGGGCGTGCAGGTTCGGGGAGCCTAGATTGCCGCCGGTGGGTGCCCAGCGAGGGACGCTGGGCCGGCCCGGAGCCGATTCCTCCTGGCGTCCGACGGCGAGCATGAGCAAGGAAGCAAGGTGCCTCAGGCCAACTCGCTTGGCCGTAGTTTCTCGGGGTGGTTCCAGGGGTGTCTGCGGGTGGATCGCCGTCTTGGGGAGCGCGAGGGTACGGGCACTCGGCCAGCGCTTGCTCTCGTGCTGCAGTGCGATGTTGCCGGGCTTGTAGTGCATCTGATGGTCGCGGGGGTTGAGGAGCTTCCGAGGCGGGAAGGCGACCGACGTCTCGAAGGCGAGGGCGAGCGGCACGTTGCCCGCTGTGAGTGAGGACCGGGAGTCCGTACGGTCGGGAACCGGGGCCGTGACGTACATGTCCTGACGCCATGACTCCAAGTCGGTCCTGACCATGCCCCGGAGAACTGACGCGGTACCGACCCGGCTTGTGATGGCCGTCGCCTGGCTCGCGATCAGGGCCGCTGCCATGATGCGCACCGCGCTGCCGGCAGCCGAGTCATGACGGTCCGAAAGACTGTGCGCCCGGCGTTGACGGTCCGCTTCGTCGAAGGAGACGGTGAACTCTGGATCGATGTAGGGGCCGATGTCCAGCGTCGTGCCGTGAAGATGTGCGGGGAGCATCGGTATGCCATGGGTACGGCACCACCGGGCGGCCTCTCCAAGGTGCGTGTGGCCGTCCTCGTTGATGGCAACCAGGAGGCCTGGAACATCGCTGAGGTCGGAAGGCGATGCGACGAGTTCAACGTCGCCGAATCCACTTGCCAGAAGAGTGTCCCGGAGTCCTTCGCCGACGTCGCCGTTGGTGACCACGGCCACCCGCGTGCCGTTCAGTCGTTGCATGGCTTCGATGGCGTTGCGGTTGACACGGGTGGAGTCGAGGCTGCGCGACCAGAAGATGGCGGCGGCTCCGTCGGCTGCCATGACGGCAGTGTTGCCAGCGCCCTCCTCCAAAAGTCCACAGGTGTACAGGAGCGCGATGACCTGTTCTATGTGTTGCACGGGCACAACCATCTGCTCCGCCAGTTGCGTCACGGTCCTCGCTCCGTCGAGGAGTGGCAACAGCCGCGCGGTCAGGTCGCGGGCCGCCGCTCCCCGCAGGACCTGCCGGGTCGGTGCGCCTTCGACGAGGATGCCGTCGGAGAAGGGCACCACCACCAGGCCGCGGCACAGGGCGGGCTGTTTGGGGGCACTGAACTGGGGGTCTTGCGCGACTGCGCGGCGCATCTCCTCTGCGGAGATCAGTTTGTTGTCGGCCAAGGCACTACCTCACTGGTGAGGAGAAGTCGACGACGCGGCCTGGGGCCCGTCCGGAGTGAAGACCGCGCCCTCGTCGAGGGGGGTCAGCAGGGGTGTCAGATCTCGGGCAAGATCGGCCCAGGTGGACTCGGCCGGGACCGTCCGGGCTCGGCGGCATCGGTCGCAGGCGTGCACGGCGACGACGCGGCCGCCGGAGAGGTGCTGCTCCAACAGGTGCCAGTGGCGGACAGTGCCGGCGAAGCGCCTGCCCTCACCTGCGTCGAACCGCCGCAGCACGTCCAAGGCCATGCCGGCGGACATGTCCACATGCTGGGGCAGGAAGCCCTCGGGGCCGGACTCGGGGAAGGCGTCGTAATGTGCGTGCAAGGTCGCGAGGTGTGTCGCGTCCCGCTCGTGCTGTGCCCGGCGCTTGCGGAAGCAGCGGTAGCAGGCACCGGCGCCGGGGACTACCACGGGACCCACTCGCAGCCGGGGGTGTTCGGCGAGCACGGGGAACCAAGGGGTTCCCCAGTCGGCCGAACGTGCGTCGAGCAGCTCGGCGAGTCTTGGCGTCTCCCGCCAAGAGGCGAGGATACGCAGGTCGGAGTTGGGCCAGCTCGCGGTCAGCTCCAGAGAGCCGGCCTGGTCCGTGGAAATCTCCAGGTCGTGACGTTCACGGCGTAGCCGATCGGCGACGGCCGCTCCGAACCCGCCTACGGCGAGCACGTGCACCTTGGTCATTGGCTTCCCATTCATGTACATGGACCTGCTCGTCAGGCGAAGGGCTGCGGGTGCGGGTTGATGTCCGCCTCCATGTGCACGGGGTAGCCCATGCGGGCGGGTGCCTCGTACAGCCGAGGGTGTGCCAGGTAACGAGCGCGATGGGTAAAGGACAGTGGCATCAACTGCGGGATGATGACGCGCACTACGCGGAATCCGACATCACGGGCCTCGTCCGTGGTGCATTCCACGGCTACCAAGTCACATCCGGACTGCTTCAAGCGCTGCACGAGGAGCGCCAGGTCCTGTCGGCTGTCGCCGGTCACAAGTACGGGCAGTTCGCTGAGGGGTCGGCGGGCCCGACCTTCGAGCAGGAAGTCGAAGTCGGTCCTGCGATCCGGTCGGCCCATATAAGCCGCCCCGTGGAAGACGTGCATGAAGTCGTCCACGGATGGGGGCATCTCACGTGGCACCTGCATGGCGATACGTGAGGACGCCGATTCACGGACAATTTTGGCCACGCTGTCGACCGGGTCCAGGCTCGTGTTGCACATGACCATCTGACCCAGAACCTCGTTGTTCGGAGAGAGGTCAACCGAGTAGATCGTCGGGATCCCGAGGTCGGTCGTCGCGTCAAAGAAGGCGGTCTCCACCAAGCTGTTGCGTGACTTCTCCAAGAACGGAGCCAGGTTCTCCGGCACCATGTCGAAATCAATGCGCGGCAAAGCCAGACGCTGGTACCAAGTCAGAGCAATGGCGTCCCGTTCCACCACTTCGCACACCGCGTTCACCAGGGCCTGCGCCAGATCGGTGTGGGTGGCGCAGCCTGTCGAGATGGGGTTTGTGTACCTTTCGGCCCTCGACTGGGGCGCGATGTGCATCCACACTCCTACAGCGGGCACCCACTGGGTCTTCTGCGCGGTAAGGGACCATCCGCGGACCCAGCGCATCGGGGCTTTGGTGTCGACGTCAACGGTGAGTGCGCGGGGATGGGCCAGTTCTGCGGGAGAGCAGCGGGGGAATGACATGAGGTCCATGGCCTCGTCGCCGAGTTCCTCTGCTGTCGCCCAGATCACGCTTCCGGGCTGGACCACAGAGGTGGCATAGCGTTCCAGTGCTTCGGCGACGCTGAGACGAGCCGCACGCTCAGGATCCACAGCCCCGCCGGCCCCGTCCATTTCCCCGCGGGAGCTGCGGCCGCGGGTGGATTCGGCAATGTTGTCGACAACCTGAGCAAGGTCGCCGAGAGAGGCCGAAAAAATGGGGAACCGCGGGTCACCGGGGTGAGTGGGAAGCCGATAGGTTCGTTCCACCAGCCCGTAGGGGCCGACGAGGGCGTCGAGGTCGGTGAGTCTGCCGAGGCCACTCTGCAGAGCAGGTGCGTTCATCTGTCTTCTCCCTGGTCCCATCGGAACAACCAGGCGGCAAGCCCGCCGAAGAGGGCCGTCGCGGCGAGGAGGACCAACCAGTCGGTAGTGAGGCTCTGCGCAGTGGCGGCCTCGTTCAGGTCGTGGTTGAAGGCGTCCACCAGATAAGTGGTGGGCAGCACGTCGGACACGGTCGTGATGACGGACGGCAGCATGCTGAGGGGCAGGAATAGTCCGCTGAAGAAGAGCAGCACCGGCATCAGTAGGCCCAGCAGTCCGTTGACTACTTCGGCGTTGCGCAGGCGGGCCGCGATCAGATAGCCGAAGGCGAACAGCATCACAGCACCGAGCAAACCCGTGCACATCAACCGCATGGTGTCGGCGATGGACATGAAGTCCATGACGACGGCCACCGCTCCCAGGATCACCAGTTGGACGACGACCAAGGCCAGCCGGACCGGTGCCTGGGCTAGCACGAAGGTCATACGGCGCAGAGGTGTGGTCCCCAGCAGTCGCAAGGTGCCGCGCGTCCTCAGTGCTATCAGCGGGGTTGCCGTGCCGAAGAAGGCCGTCGACATCAGGACCATGAGCAAGCCGGTCGGTAGTGCCGCTTTGAGGGGGTCGAAGGGCACACCCCCGTCCGGTGTACGGAAGTCGATCAGGGAATCGTCGACGCCGCTGGCGCCGAGGCCGGTCCGCAGACCTTTCAGAGCGCCGAATCTCGAAGCGTCGACGACCACTGCGGCTTCCCGGCCGGAAACGGTGACGATGGCGTCATATCCAGCCAGGTCACCGGTCGAGGGTGGCTCCGTCCCTTTCCAGGGCTCGGCATGAAAGCCATCGACGTGTCCCAGGCTTTCGACGATCGACGGCTGGTCCGGGGAGGGCAGCACGGCGATCCGGTAGGAGCCGCCGGCGGTGAGCGCGCCGAGGCCCAGGAACATCGCGAGGAAGAGTAGAGGGAAGAGCACGGTGAAGAAGGCGGTCTTGCCGTCACGGAACAGTTCCCGTGCGTTAGTCCTGATCATCTGCCGCAGTGCGGAGGGTGTCGCGCTCATTTCATTCGCCCCCTTCCCCGGTGTGCGCCGTCTCCTGATGTGGGTGCATCGTGGCGAGATTGCGGAACACTGCGTCGAGCCCACCCTTGCTGATGTCCAGGTCGGTGGCGGCCAGCTGCTCATCCGCCGCGATGCGTCGGAGGGTCAGGTCACCGTTCAGCGTTCGTACCCGGACGGACTGACGCCCTTCATGCGTCACCTCTACCTCAACCGCCGTCACTCCCGGCAGAGAGTCCAGCGATCCGAGATCCGCCCCCGCCGGTGTCATGAAGGTGACGCTGTTGGTGGCTGCCAGTTCCGACACGAGCCTTGCGGGCGTGTCGCATGCTGCGATGCGCCCCGCGACGAGTACCGCTACCCGATCACACAGTTCCGTGGCCTCGTTCATGTCGTGTGTCGTGAGCAGAACCGTGCCGCCAGCCTCGCGTTGCTTCCGGATGACATCCCACAGGTGTTCCTTGGCTTGCGGGTCGAGCCCGGCGGCCGGTTCATCCAGCACGAGAAAGCGCGGCCGGCCAATCACTGTCACGGCCAGGAGGAGCCGTCGAGCCTGCCCGCCGGATAGAGCCCTGACACGCTGGGCCGCCTCCTCCAGCAGACCGACACGGTCGAGGACTTCATCGACTGGCTCATGTGAATCGTAAAAGGAAGCCCAAAGCTCGACCGTCTCCAGAACTGTCAACTGCGGAAAGAGGGCGGCCTCCTGCGGCTGCACTGCCATCAGCTGTCTCAGTTCGGGAGAGCGGGAGGCAGGGTCACAACCCAAGACCCTCACCGAGCCAGAACTCGGGTGGCGAAGCCCGGTCAGGCACTCCAGCAGCGTTGTCTTTCCAGCCCCATTTGGGCCGATGAGCCCAAACACTTCTCCGTTACGAATATCGAAACTGACCGCATCCAGCGCTTTGCGGGTGCCGTAGTGTTTCGATATTTCGACAAGGGACGCGACAATGTCGTCGCCAACTATGGCTTCCATGGAATTTCCGATGTTTTCAAGAGCAGTCTCTTTACACAACTGCGCGGCTGCGGCATTCCGAACGCGCTTAGAGCAGACTCGTCTCACGGGCCGTGCATGCTGTTTGACGGCACTCAGCTACGCACCGAAAGTGGCACGACGATCCCTGGATAGGCCTCAGCCTGCACGGATGCGACGTCGATGAGCATCGGCGGTCCCATCACAAAGCGAGAAGGCCCGCCATGCCGACGAAGGTCAGTGAGAAGCCCTTTGCTTTCACGACACCGCTTGGAGCACGGACTCCCGATCTATGGGCTGTCCCGTAACCCAGTGCAGGGCTGTCGAGCGTGCCGTCGACGAGGCGGGTGTCCGGTACCGTCCCGCCTTGCAGCAGAGGTCAACCCAACCGGGCAAACCGGACACTCTCAGGCGGCCCCAGTAGTTACGGGACAGCCTTAGCGGGGAGCTGACTGCGTCGAGGCTCGACCCGTCGTAAACCCATCACCAAAAGTGCCCGTCATGTGACTTAGGCCATAGCGGTAGTACATTCTTAAATCTCCCCCGTACATGTTGCCTTGACGAACCGACGGCAACCGAAACGCGATGGTCGTCGCGCCGAAAAGAAACCTTTCACACGCCACGGATCCAGCGCAAGTGATCTCTTGACGCTTTGGCCGAATCTTATTTGTTTAACAATCGACTACCGCACCACGAGCCGCCTCTACCCCGCTCCGGCGGGGTGCGACGCCGGGGGCACACTACTGGCCGTTCAGCACTGTGGCCGATTTGCATCACTCTGGCCTGAGGATCGATTCCTCAAGGCCGTCTGCCCAACGCCCGCCCACTCAGGCCACCCGTCTCAACAACTCTGGTGGCGGCGCAGACCGCGGCGAGGAGGCGTGGGAGGCCAAGCTCGCCGTGCTCCGTTCCTACCGGCGGGCCACGGGCACCTGGCGCCCCCGGCAGGACGCGATGTGGGGCGAGGACGACGAGATGGTGCCCATCGGCCAGTACATGGCCAACCTCCGGCACAAGGGCGCAAAGAACGGGCCGCCAGCGGCGCTCCCGTCGTCAAACTCGCCCAGCTTGAGGAAGACATCCGGCGCCTGCGGGCGCAGCACCAGCAGGCCCAGCAGGTGTCCGACGCACGTCTGGGGCTGCTGGAGGAGAGGGCCGACCGGCTCGCCTCGCAGCTGGACGCAGCCCTCGAACGCGCGCGCACCGCCGAGGGCGCAGCCGAACTCCTCACCGCCCGCGGCCAGGAACAGGACGAGATTCTGCGCCATGCCCAGGAGTACATCCACCAGGTCGAGGCGGAACTCAGCGAACAGCGTGAACAGGTGCGTCTGCTCCAGCAGGAAGCCGCGGTGCTGCGCGCACAGAACCGCCGGCTCATCAAGGAGCAGAGCGCAGGCGTTTCCGGGGTGTCAACGCAGGCCGGAAGCCCGGGCACGGCGCATCAGCAGGCCGACTGCATCTCGGACGGCGGTCACAGCACAGCAGACGTTCCCGGCCGGGACGAGGATCCTGGCACGGTACCGGCAGACGGCCGGAGCGCGGCGCCGCAGCCCTCACCCACCGGCCGCGACTGGATGTGGCTGTCCACTGCGGGCGGTGTCGCGGCCGGTCTGACACTCGTCTTCCTCGCGTTGTTCAACCACACCCCCGGCCCGATCGCGACATCGGAGCCGACCACCGCCGGCTGGTGGTTCCTCGGCACCGGGCTGACCACCCTCCTCGGCACCATCACGGCTCTCCTCATCAACACCTACAAGAACAGCGAACCAGCCCCCACCCACACACCACCCGACACCACCACCGACCACGACATCGCCTACTACCAGCCACTGGCCTGAAAGAGCGCTACGTTATTGATCTGGGTGACCAGCTCGGGCGGACACGCGCGAGTTGGCTAATCGAACCCCTGCCCGTGCCGCAACCCCGCAACGCCCACCATCACGGCCGGCGCCCTCGCCGCGCGGCGTCACGGCAACCGGCTGGGCCACCGGTGGGTGCGGTGGCCTGTGAGGGTGGTTGCCGGCGCCGTTTCTGCGTACTTCTTCGCCACTCAGCCGGTGCGGGGACGGTAGACGCGCACCGCGCGGTGCACGACGGCGTAGCTGCCGTTGTCCAGGATCATGGTGCGGGCGGCACCGGGGCGGTAACGCAGGTCGGTGATGGCGGCCAGCCGGCCGGGACCTGGTCCCCCACCCGCAGCTCCATGGGCGGCACGTCCACCCGGACGCGCCCCGCCGGGACCCGGACGGTCGGCTGCGCGTCGAGCTCCTCACACGCGACGGTGCGGGCGATCCACTGGAACCCGGACGCGTCCACCAGGCGCACCACCAACGGAGAAGGGTAGACACCGACGACGACGCCGTGGGCCTGGCGGTCACGGTCGAGCACCCTCTGCCCGACGGCGTACCGGCGGCCCCTCACCGGTGGTCGGCCCGCACACAGCGCTTCATCAGGACCTGTATGTCCGTGCCCACCGTGCCCCGCAGGGGGCCGGTGGCACTGTCGCGTCGGTGCGCGTAGTCCTGGCAGCGGGCGCAGGCCGGGGAAGGCGTGATCAAAGGCGGGGCGAAGAGCTTGAGGGCTTCCCGGCGGGCGCTGCTGTGGTCGGTCGTTTCTGCCATAAGGACACCTCTTCACCAAGGGGCCGGTCCCCATACCTTCGACCCGAAGAAAATCTACGGGCAGGGGCATTGAGGGGCGCAAGACGGGGCGCATGGACATCGGGGAGTTGATCCGCAACCTGCGTACCGCGCACGGTTGGTCGCAGGCCCGTCTGGCCGACGAGATCAACACCGCGCACGGGACGCTGACGCGGGAGTACATCGCGCGGTGGGAGCGCGAGCGCGGGAAGGTCGCTCCGGGGGGCTCCTATCTCGCGGCACTGTCGCGGGTGCTGGATGCGTGCTGGAGGACCCCATGATGCGCCGTACGTTCCTGACCGACGTGGCCGGCACCGCCATAGCCCCCGTCGTCACCTCCGACCTGCTGGCCCGCGGGTTCGCCGCCCGCCTGAACGGCGGACCCGACGTCGAGGAGTGGGAGGCCAAGCTGGCCGCGTACGGCACGGACTACATGTCGATGGGCGCGGCCGACATCCAACGCAGCGTGGCCGGGGAACTGGTCGTCATCCAACAACAACTGGAGCAGCCGCGGCTGTGGTCGGCGGCGGCACGGTTGATGACCCTGCACGCCAAGACGTTCCCCGGCAGCGACGGGAGCGCGGCCGTGCGATGGTACCGGATGGCCGCCACCGCCACCGACCAATCCACCGACCCCGGCGTGCGGGTGCGGGTGTGGGTGCGGGGGCGGGCGGCGATCGCCCTCGGCTACGAGGGGGCCTCGCTCGGCGTCGCGGACGTCCTCGCGGACCAGGCCCTCTCCCTGTCCGACCGGCCACTCGGGCTGCTCAACGCCGTCTACGGCAAAGCGCACGCCGCCGCGCTGCGCGGCGACCGGGCCACCGCCATGGACCTGGACGCCCGAGGCCGGCGGATCTTCGACACCGCCGGATCACATGAGCAGGCCTCCGACTACGCCGTGCCCTGGTGGCGCCTGAACGTCTTCCGATCCCTGCTCCTGGCCCGCCTCGGCGACGAACGCGCCGCGACCGAGGCGCAGGACCAGGCCCTCGCCGAACTGCCCGCCTCCCTGCCGCGTTTCGCGACGCACCTGGAGCTGCACCGGGGGCTGATGCTCGCCCGTTCCGGCGACCGGGCTGGCGGCATCGCCCACGCCACCACTGCGATGAACGCCCTGCCCCCGGAAAAGCACAGCCTGACCCTGCGCATGCTCCTCGCGGAGATCCAGGCCTGAACCACGGGGGACGGTCACCGAGGCCGTCCCCCACACCCGCACGCCGGCGGCGGGTCAACGGCCCGCCGTTACGGCGCTCCTCCCGGCCAGGAGAGTGCAGCGGATTCCGCCGCCGGGATGCCACTCCATCACCGGCGAGGCCTCCGTCCCGTGCTCGCGGCACCAGTTGACGGGGACGACTCCCCCGCAGTCGTGCCGCTTGCACGCGCACGCCTCCCCCGGGCCGACGTAGGCCACCGCGTGGCGGACCACGCCGACCGAGCCCGCCGAGGCGGCGCCCCGCAGGCCGGCCGGCCAGGCCAGGGTGAGGCGCAGGCCACCGGACCCGGACCGGAACCGGTCGATCACCCGCACCTCGCCCATGACCGCCAACGGGTTGGTGCCGGGCGCGGTCAGCCGGCGAAGCGACGCCCCGAACTCGCCGGCCACCAGCTCGGCCACCGTGTCGGCGTCCGTGTCGGTGGACCAACCGGACAACACGTCCTCCCACGCCGGGTCGTCGGCCAGGACCAGGTGCGGGTCATCGAGCCGGAACCGGCGGGTGGCGCCCCCGGTTCCGGCCAACACCAGCGGGGCGACCGTGGGCCCCGTGGGGATTCCGATCTTGTCGTGAGCCAGCAGCCAGGCAACCACCTGGGGGCGGTCGAACTGCGGGCGCACGTCCGTGCCCGCCACCGGCTCCGGGAAGTCGCCGTGCCGGCGGCGCCAGTTCACCACCGCGGCCCGGGTTACCCCCGCCATCCGCGCCACCCCCGCCAACAACACCCGCTCCCACACCGGACTCGCGTCAAGGGCGGCGAGCGGGGATCGGGTTCGGCATTCGACCGCGGCGCCCAGGCGCTCGCCCAATACGCCGCCCGCGAAGGACGCATCGTCGTCCCCCGCACCCCACCGAGCAACTCCCCGACGGAACCACGGTACGACTGGGGCTATGGCTGTCCAACACCCGCACCCGCCACACCGGGCTGACCGCCGAACAACGCGAACGCGCGCATGGGAGGGAAACCGAGCCGCGTTGCGGCTCGGGGCCTCGCAAGCGAGGCCAAGGCCGGCCCTTCGGGCCGGAGTCCTCCGCTGCGCTGCGGACTGTTCGGGCTTCGCTTCGCTGCACCCGGACAAGGGCCTGCTTCGCGGGCCAGGGCTGCGTGCTGCGCACGGGAGGTGACCCCGTTTCACGGGGTCCGGCCTTCGGCCCATTGGCCGGGTCCGCTCCGCTCCCCCGACCAAGGTCCTTCCTGCTGCGCCTCCAGGACCAGCCCGCTCTGCGGGCGCCAGCGACAGGGGCAGGGTTATGTTGGAAGCGAGTTCGCTTCGCTCCATCGCCCCGGCGAAGAAAAGAAACCAAAGCACGCCCCCTCTACACTCTGGCACGGTGAGGTGGATGAACATGGACTGGGACTCACCAAAGACCATTGACACCTGGGTACTCGACAAAATATTCGACCGCTCCGATGGTTGGAACGTCCCAGCCGACGAGGTCCCCGTCCAACGGATGACGACAGCTACTGACGGAAACCCAAACTATCGGGTGACAATCGACGAAATCGAAATCATCACCTGGGAAGTCCATCGATGGCTGGACGTCGAGCGCAATGTGTCTGCCGGGCGCCTGGTCGCGAGAGTCCAGTTCAACAATATTACGATCAGCAACACCCACGCCTTCTTGACCGACACTTACAGCTGGAACGGCCTGCCAGCATTTGGGATCAGCCCCGAAGGCCAACCCAGCCTACATACCGGATTCCCCATCGCCCCCGGATTTCCCATCGACCTTGCCCGAAGGCAGTTGAAGGTGTGCATGGGTCTGCTGGCCATTCAAAGCAGGGACCTTCTCACCGCCTGGAACCGAGGAACTTCGACACCCCAGCAGCCCATCGACTGGACTGGGGTCGAAGGCATCGCATCCACAGCAGGAACATTCCTGCGCGCACTACTTGGCCTCTGACACAACGTCTCAAACAGCACGGCACTCAGGCGCCCGTGCAGCAAAGAGAGTGGGAGTCCTAAACCCCCGTCAGAAACCCGCCTCCTTTCACCCACTCACGGGCCCGGACCTGCGACCCGGTGGGTGTCAGCCTGGCCCCCGCCCGGCTTCGCCGGCCACAGCCAGCAGACGCTACGCACCCTTGGGGGCAGGTCCGCTTCGCTCCCCCGCCCATATCTTCCGGCGCCACCCTCCAAGCCCTGGCCCCGCGAACGCGGGGCCAGGGCTTGGAGCAGTTTGGCCTTGCGCTCCCAAGTCCTGCAGGAGCGCGAGGCGCCGGCCACGCTGTGCTTCCTCGGACTCTCTGTGTACGGGGGAGGGGTCGTGGATTTCCAGGACGTCGATCTCGAATCCGGCGAGGATTCCCCGCTCGATGGCCTCTGACAGCCCGAGCTCGGCGATCCACGCGCCGTAGGTGCCGTCGGGGTCGTTGGCCATGGACGCGATCTCTAGCTCCTGGTCGCCGGTGCCCTGCTGCGGTCGGCCCGCGGCGAGGATGCGCGGGGTCGCGGTGAGGTAGAGCCGGAAGTCCGCCGGGATGCGGGCGTTGCATGGAACCTGCGTACGATCATGACCTTCCACCAGAAGGTCGAGGAGGCAGCCGCGTTCGCGGAGAAGTTGCCCGAGACGGCCTCCGAGCTGTACACCACCGATGCCTCCGACGCCGACCTGGCCGCCGCGGAGAAGCTCCCCGCGTCGTCGATCGAGGCCGAGTTCTACGAGCTGGAGGCCGGCCGCCACGTCCCACCAGACCGGGTCTGGTCGGCATGGCTGTGCGGCGACCACCACGTCACGGAGCGGCGCGAGATCCTGCGCCAGTTCGCCAACGGCATCAACGCGAACAACCGGCGCGTACACCGCGCGTTCCTCGCCTCCGTCCGCGTACTCGGCGAAGGCGTCGACATCACCGGCGAACGCGGCGTGGAGGCGATCTGCTTCGCCGACACCCGCGGCTCCCAAGTCGAGATCGTCCAGAACATCGGCCGGGCCCTCCGGCTCAACCGCGACGGCTCCACCAAGGTGGCCCGCATCATCGTGCCCGTCTTCCTGGAGCCGAACGAGGACCCCAAAGACATGGTCGCCTCCGCCTCGTATGCCGGACTGGTCGCCGTCCTCCAGGGCCCGCGCAGTCACGATGAGCGCCTCGTCGAGCAGCTCGCCTCCCGGGCTCTGACGAGCGGCAAGCGCAAGGTTCATGTCCGGCGGGACGAGGAGGGGCGGATCGTCGGCGCCGGCGGCGCTGGTGACGGTGAGGGCCAGGAGGACGACACCGACGCCGCCTCGGAATCGGCCCTGCTCCACTTCTCCTCGCCCCGGGACGCGGCCACGATCGCCGCGTTCCTGCGCACCCGCGTCTACCGGCCCGAATCCCTGGTGTGGCTGGAGGGCTACCAAGCCCTCATCCGCTGGCGGGCCGAGAACGACATCACCGGCCTGCACGCCGTCCCCTACGACACCGAGGTCGAAGTCGGCGTCACCAAGGACTTCCCCCTCGGCAGGTGGGTACACCAGCAACGCAAAGCCCTGCGCACCGGAGAACTCGAAGACCGGCGCAAGACCCTGCTCGACGCCCCAGAGGCAGGGATGGTCTGGGAACCCGGCGAAGAGGCATGGGAGGCCAAACTCGCCGTACTCCGGTCCTACCGCAAGGCCACCGGCCACCTCGCACCCCGGCAAGACGCCATGTGGGGAGAAGACGACCAGATGGTGCCCATCGGACAACACATGGCCAACCTCCGCCGCAAAGGCACCAAGAACGGCCTCGGCAAGAACAAGGACACCGCCACCACCCGGGCCGCCCAGCTCGCCGCGATCGACAAAGACGCCACTCGACCGGCAACGCCACCACCGCGTGCTCGCCGACCTGGTCGACGCCGACGGCCACCTGCCCGACATCGCCCCCGGCGTCCTCATGGACGGCGACGACATCGGCAAATGGCTCCAGCAACAGAAACAGCCGGCCACCTGGACGCGGCTCCTGCCAGAACAGCAGAAACGGCTCACCGCGATCGGCGTCGAACCCGCCCAGGCACCGCCTCCGGCCCAGGCGGCCAGCCGTGCGGCGAAGGGCCCGAGCAAGGCACAGCAGGCATTCCAGCGCGGCCTGGCGGCCCTCACGCAGTGGGTGGAACGGGAAGGCGCCCACCGGCCCCTACCCCGCGCCCACGGCGAGGAGCTCGCAGTCGAGGGCCAAGCGGAGCCGGTGGTGGTGAAGCTCGGCGTATGGGTCTCCAACACCAAAACCCGACGCAACAAACTCACCCATGAGCAGCACGCCGCCCTCACAAAACTCGGCATCGACTGGGCGTGACCCAGGCCGGCGCTGAGCCGAAGTGCACGAGACCCCGGGGTGTCATGGCTGATTCCCCGGGGTCTCGTGCGTGGGAACGCTGCAACACCGTGGTGCAACAACGATCCTCGGTAGGCACCCGGCGCTTTCACCGAGGGTCAGGCGTGCAACGCGGCTCGCGTGTTGCAGCAGTACCCGAGGACCCACCTCAAGCTCGCCGAACAGGCGCAAACCCAAACCGGCGGCCAGTAGCTCGGTTTCCCAGTCGGCGGATGCGGCGGTGATTGTCCCCACGGCGCTGCCGCAATCAGCACTTCTTCATGTCTATTCCTTCGTTCAGTGAGCCAACCGTAGCCGACCTCCGCCGGCCGGGGAGCATCCTCTCCCCGGCCGGGCGTCCGCGTGTCAGGTGTTCTGCCTGCCGTTCACCAGTCGGCATCCAACGCGTTTATCACTACTGTTGCCTTAGGGGCATGACATAGGGATCCAGACTCCTTCTCACGTCCGAATCCGGTACGTCCCGATTACCCCCTACGCCATTCCATCCTTCAAGTTCCCTGATCGCATGAACAGGAACCCCCAATCCATGGAAGAAACAGCTGGCAAAAGCGAAAAAAGTTGTTTCGCTTCCCAATTCCGCCTTCACCCACAACGCGATGTCCACCGCGTCATCGCCGCGCATCGCACGCTCGCGAACGCCCAGGGCAATCAATTTCGGGTCCTTCATCTCCAGAACACCACCTCAGCCTTGGTGTAATTGCCGATAGTACCTTCAGTCTTCACGATGTCAACTTTGCCATTGAATCCGTATTTGGCGGCCATCTTGCCGGTGAACGTCTGTCGCGCCGCTTCCTCACGGGTCAACTTGAGACTCTGTATGCCAGCATTGAAGCTGTCCAGGTTGTCTTTCATGTCCCCACCGCCCAGCCAAGTGCCCCGAATCCCCTTTGCGTTTCCGCCAATCTTTTCCATGACTTCGGCAATCATCTCACTGCCAGCCGGAGTGACGCCCTCCTTGGCGAGAACGATGAGGTTCAGAATCCCATCGCTGTCGATCGAGGCCATGATCCCGTGAGTCTGGCTGCCGTAATCGTTGGCCCATTCAGTGCAGGGGGAGTTGCCGGCCTGGCTGGCCTTCGCTTTGGCCCTGAGCTCACCTGACTTGACGGACAGGCCGCTCTTCACTCCGGCAGGCGGGGTACGCTTCAGGCAGAGTTCACGCAGCTTTTGGAAAGCCTTGCCGGTGATACCCGCAATGGCTGTTTCCGATACACCGAGAGTACGCAGGGCCTTGTAGGCGTCCGCGAATCCGATGCCGGTCATCACGGCGGCATCGGCTGCCCTTACGGCGTCCGCAATGGGCCTGAGAATCTTGCCGGCGAACAGGCTTGCGACGTCCACGGCAGCCCAGGCACAGCCGCCCCAGCTTCCGCGCTCAAATCCGGAAGTGAACTTCTCGCTGCACTTGATCCAGCTCCCGAAGAGGATGTCCACCGGGTCGATGCCCGCCTGGTACTCGCCGATCGTGATGGTGTGCGTGACCTCCTGGGACAGCTCGTCGGTCGGGAACTGACCCAGGTAGGTCGTCTCGCTCGAAGGGCACGTGGACTTCGACGGGTCCAAAACCGGGGCCGTGCACAGGTACAGGTCGAGGAACGCCTTGTACCGGATCTTCACGGTCATCGTGCAGTCGCCCTTGTAGAAGATCGCGTCGATCCAGCCTTCGCAGCCGGCCGTCTTCTTCAGGGTCTCGGGCTTGCCGATCTGCTCGGTGTGGTCGATGACGTAGAACGCGTTGCCGATGGACCCACCGGATCCGTCGGGCACGGTTCCGGTCTCGATCTGCTTGGCGTTGACAGCCTTCTCGGCCCGGTCGGCTGCTTCCTGCGCCTCCTTGGCGTACTTGTCGGCGTCCTGCGCCGCCTTCTCGGCTTCGGTCGCGACGATGGCGGCGCGGTCGGCCGCGGCGCGGGCACTCTTGGCGTCTTGTTCCGCCTGGGTTGCCGCTGTGCGGGCGGCTGCCGCATCGAGCGCGGCCTGGTCGGCGGAGTCGCGAGCGGTCTTGGCGTAGCCCTCCGACCGTCCGGCCGCCTGGTCCGCGGCCACGGCGTCCGCAGCGGCCTGGCCGGCGTACTCGACGCTGCGAGCCAGGGACGCGGCGGCCAGGGATGCCGATTTCGCGGCGTCGGCGGAGTAGCCGAGAGCTTCCTTGGCGTAGGTGCGGGCGTCCGAGGCGTAGCCGGCGGCGGTGGCTGCGTGCTGGTAGGCGGCCTTGGTATCGTCCTGCGCCTGGTCGGCGAGGGCCTTGGCCGCAGCGGCCTCGTCCTGGGCGTTCTTGGCGTGGGCGTCGGCGATGGCCTTCTGCTGTTCGGCGATGGTCTTCGACGCCTGCCCGGTCAGTACGACCAGGCTCGCGGCGGAGTCGGTGGTGACGTAGGGCGATCCGAGCTGGATGGCGTCGTTGGCGGGCTTGGCGACCTGCGCGGCGGCCTTGCCGGCGTCCACCGCGGCCTGGGCGGTCACGTACGCGTAGCCGGCGGCCTTGGCCGCGGCTGCGCGGGCCTTGCCGACCTCGACGCTCGCCTTGTCCGCCTGCGACTTCGCGGTTTTGGCTTGTCCGTCCGCCTCGTTGGCCAGTGCGACGGCCGCCCTCGCCTCGGATGCGGCGTGCTGGGAGGCGGCGATCGCGTCGGCGGCGGCACTGGTCGCGGTGGCGACCGCCGCGTCTGCCTTCAGTTTGGCGGCCTGAGCGGCGTCGGCGTCGGAGCGGGACCGCTTGGCGGCCGCTTCGGCACGGGTGGCTGCCGCGTCTGCGTCGGCAGCCGCCTGTGTCGCCGCGTTGGCCTCACCCCTTGCCTTACCGGCTGCCGTCTCCGCGTCGGTCGCGGCCTTGTCCGCCTCGTTGGCGGCCGTGCGTGCGGCGGTGGCCTCCGAGCCCGATTCGAGGGAAGCGGCGTAGGCGGCTTTGGCATCAGCCTTGGCGCGCGCGGCGTCGGCCTTCTGCTCCGCTTCCCAGGCGTCGTCCCGTTTCGCCTTGGCGTTGTCTCGGGCCTTGACGGCGCCGTTTCTGCGCTCGACCGCGGTGGCTTCGGCGGCTTCGGCCTTGCCCTTGGCGTCCCTGGCCTTCGTCGCCTCGGCTTCCGCGTTCCTCTTGTGCTCTGCCGCCTCCGCCTGCTTGGCGGCGGCGGTCTCTTTCTCCTGCTTCGCTGTGGCCTCTTCCGCCTCGGCGGCGAGCCGCTTGGCGTGGGCGTTGGCGGCTGCCGCCTTGGCGTCGGCCTCCGCCTTCAGTGCGTCGCCCAGCTTGGACTTGGCGGTCTCGGCGTCCTTCTTGGCGTTGTCCCGGTGCGTTTTGGCCGCATCCGCGGCCGCCTTGGCCTGCAGTTCGGCGGTGTGCGCTGCCTCCCGGCGGAACTCCGCCTTTGCCTGCGCGGCCTGCGCCAGGGCACGCTGGGCGATGGTCTCGCTGTCCGCGCCGGAGGCACGAGTGGCCGCCTCGGCGGTCTCGCCGGCCTTCACCATCGCGTCCAGTGCGGCTACCGCGCCCTTGGTGACCTGTGCCTTTTGCTGGCCTACCAGCAGACCACGGCCGCGCGGCGCACCAGCTGTGTCGGCGATGGCGTAGGCGGCCTGCTCGGCGGTGTCACTGGTGGCGGCGGCCTTCTTGGCTGCCGCGGCCTGCGCTTTGAGGACGTCGAGTTGCTTCTTCGCGCCGGTCTGGGCGTCGGCGACGGCCTTCTTCGCCTTGTCGAATTCGGCTTGCGCCGGAGCGGTGCCGGTGCCGGACGGCTTGATGTCGAACTCTTGCAGACCGGACCCGTTTTTGCAGTCCCACAGCCTGGAGTCGTTGCCGTCGTCGTAGGTGTGCAGGTCCAGACACTTGCCCGTGCCGACGTTCTTCAGGCTGGTGGTGGCGCGCAGGTTGTACTCCCAGGTCTGCGCCGGGGAGCTGTTGCACGTCCAGACCTGGATCTTGGTGCCGTTCGTCGGGTCGTTGTTCGACACGTCCAGACACTTGTAGTTCCGGTTGCGCAAGTGCAGGCCGTGGTCGTCGCCGTAGACCCACCACTGCTGCGCATCCGTGCCGTTGCACCAGTAGACCTGTACGGGCGTGCCGTCGACGGCTCCGCTGTTCTCGACGTCGAGGCACTTGCCGTTGGCTGCGTGGACCTCGATCACGGCCGTGTTGTCGCCGACCGTTCCCGCGCCGCCGGGGGACCAGTAGTCCTGGAAGCGGGCGGCGTGATCGGCCACCCAGGAGTGCCCTAGCATCTCGCCCAGGGCCTTCGCACCGGTGGTCAGGGACTGGGTGGCGTCCTTGTTGGCGGCCAGGATCTGGTTACGCTGGGTCTGCTGAGAGGTGATCTCCTGCTGCCACTCGCCTGCGGCGGTGTCGGTGATCCCGCCGAGGGCCTTGTTCGGGTCCATCGGGTCGCGCCAGGCGCAGGTGGCGAACCGGGACTTCAAGTCCTCGACCGCGATGCGGTACTCCGCCGTCCCCGCCTTCGGCGCCGTACGGGGGAAGCCGCCGGAGGCCAGGAACATGCGGGCGTTGTCAGCGCCCGTGGGCTCCGCCGACCACTCCGTCAGAGACTTGAACGCATCGCGTTCCGCGAGCGCGCGCTGCCACTGATCCGCAGGAGTGGTCTTCGGGTCGGGGTCCTTGCCGTAGAGCGGCGAACCCAGGCTTTTCACTGCCGTGACGGTCGGCCCGGCCGCCTTGGGGGTGGGGTCCTGGTAGAAGTCGCTCTCCGAGGTCCAGAACCGGTCGGCGGTCCACTGGATCAGGCCGGTCTGAGCGTGGAACGACTGCTTTCCGTCACCCGGAGAACCCGGAGGCCGGTGGAAGTCAGCGTCATTGATACCCGCCGGGGTGGTGAGGCCCGCCAGTGGCTTCTGCCACGAATCGCGCAAGGAGTTCAGGGCCGTCAGGGCGCCGTTCGCCGTGTCCCGGTCCTTCTGGTACGCCGCGGCGAGCGGAGTCTGCTCCCAGTGATTGCGGTCCGCCAGCACGTGGAGCTTGTCCTGCGGCTGATTGAGACCGTCCTGGGCGACCTGCGCCATGGCCGGACCGCCCAGCCGCAGCACGTCGGCCATCAGGCACTGGTCCTGCCGCCACTGCTCGGCGGCGGTGTCGTCGAGCCAGTCGTACGAGCTGCCGGCGGCGCCGGCGCGGAGTTTGGTGTTCCCAAGCACCGCAGGCTGCACGGCGAGACCACCGAGGACGGCCAGCGCCACGACTGACGTCAGGACCGGTTTGAGGAGGGCGGATCTACGCGATCCGGGCGGGAGAAAGGCGGGTTTTGCGCGCAAAAGAGCATTCCTTCATGGCAAATGAAGGCAGGCGGGGAGCACATAGGAAGCGTTCGAATCAGCCCGCTGTCGCAAGACAGCAGCAGGTTGCACCCGCCGAGGCAGCAGTCTTGAAGAACCGATGCCGCGACATGATCAATTAGTCCCCCCGTAGCGACACTGTTCCCCCCGGCCGCCACTGACGCGTGCGACGGCGCACCGGGTCAGGGCTGCCATCCACACGGTGATCACCTTACCGACGGTTAACCTGGACATGCCAAGGCAAATTTGAGGCAATGTCGCGCCTCTACGCGCCGGAAACGCCTGGCGTGCGGTGCCCGGGAGCCCATTGCGGACCGGCCGGTAGCGCCGATCGGCAGCGTCCGGCTTCGCCAGCGCTGAAGCCGGTGATGGCCGTTCTCGGGCGGGCCGGACGCGATCCTGGGGACCGCTTACGCGGCTGCTGCCGGCTGCTCGACGTCCCGACGATCGCCGAGCTGACCGCCTCTGGTCTGCTGGAGTCCCTGCCTGCCGAGGAGTCCCGCCTGCGGTTCACGGATGCGGGCCGGACGCTGAGCGGGGAGATCCGCGCCGCCGGCGCCGAGATCGCCGCCCGCCACGCGACATCCCCGCCGAGGACCTGGCGGCTGCCGCCCGCGTACTGACCCACGTCACCGCCCGGGCCAACGCCGAACTGGCCGACGCCGAGCAGTAGTCGCCACCAATTGCCATCCCCCTACTGGCGGACGCTCTAAACGCGCATGCCACGCCTTCGTCATCACGGCCAATGCAGTGCTGCACTCCAAAGCTGAAGCCACCCTGAACGACATCGTCCCCGGCGTCACGGTCCGGGGCGAGGACATCGGCCGCTGGCTGGCCACCCAACGCCGCGACTGGAAGCAGCTCGGCGACGAGCAGCAGACCCGCCTCGCCCAGCTGGGCGTGACGCCGGCTGCGGAGCCGGCCGCCCCGGCGCGGCCGCGCCGGGCGTCGGGTTCGGCGTTCGGCGTTCGGCGTTCGAGCGGGGCGTCGACGCCCTCGCCCAGTACGCGGCCCGCGATGGACGTGTTGTCGTCCCCCGCACGCACACCGAGGAGCTGCCGGACGGAACCCCGGTGCGGCTTGGGGTATGGCTGTCCAACACCCGCACCCGCCGTGATGAACTGACCGCCGAACAGTGCGAGCGCCTGGCCGCGCTCGGCGTCGACTGGGCCCGGTAGGGGCCGGCGGTGTCGGATGGCATCGGCGGCTGTCACAGCACACTCATGACAAGGTCAGGAACCCCCGCCGGCTACCTAGCCGCACTCCCCCTCCGCGGCGCGATCATCCGGCCACCCCGCAGCCTCCGCCCCTCAGCGGCCTAATCGCCCCTGCACCGGGCCGTACTCCCCATCGACGAGGGCCTGCCAGTCGCGACGGCGTGGCAAGTCCTTCACCATCCGCACGAACGCGTCGTGCAGCCGCCCGTTGGTAACCAGCACCGACATGTCGCCCTGCAGCACGGATGCCCCGCTCAGGTCGGTCACCCGGCCGCCTGCATCCGTGACAATGACCGGCATCGGAGCCACGTCCTCATATCCCATCGGCGGACCGGCGATGACGCCCGCGTCGGCCCACCCCGTCACCAGGGCCGCGATCATGCCAGAGGAAGGGATCAGGAAGACCCGGCGGTGGAGCGCGGACAGAAGTTCCTCCGGCCAGCCCGCCGGGTTGTGCACTGGGGGGGCGCACCCCGCGTTCTGGGCTGGGTTTCTGAGAGTTGTGACGACAGGGGGAGCGCGTGGACATCACTGAGCGCGAGCTGGCCGATCCTTGGGAAGGCGTTCTGACCGCCCCAGCTCGTGGCAGTGACGTCGGCGTTCTGGTCTTGGCAGGATCCAGCGGGCGCATCGAACGTGAGCGAGCGCGCATCCTCGCTCAGCAAGGCTTCACAGCCTTGGCGATCCGCTGGTTCGGCGGGCCCGGGCAGTCCCCGGGAATTTGCGAAGTTCCCCTGGAGATTTTCACCGCCGCCGTCGACTTCCTTCAACTGGACGGAGCGCAACGCATCGGAATCCTCGGCACCTCCAAGGGTGCTGAAGCCGCTTTGCTCACGGCGGTGCGCGACCCGCGCGTGGACGTGGCCATCGCCCTGTCGCCCACTTCACGGGTCTGGTGCAACGTCGGCCCTGGCCACGACGGGGCGCACTATCCGTATCGCTCGTCCTGGACCTGGCAGGAGCGGCCCCTGCCTTTTGTCCCGATGGACGATTCTTGGATTCCCTCGGAGTCGGGCAGCGGCCCCGTCGCCATCCGCGGATGGTACGAACTGAGCGAGCGGACCTTCGCTCACTCGCTTCCGACCGCGGAGATCCCCGTGGAAGAGGCCAGAGCCGATCTGGTCTTGGTCGCGGGCGGCGACGACGCGATGTGGCCGTCGCTCCATTTCGCCGAACAGTTAGCTCAGCGTCGACGCTCGGCCGGGGCGACCGTGCGTCTGATCGCCCGTGCCGACGCCGGCCACCGACCACGCCTTCCTGGCGAGAGCCCGGCATCGGCGTCCCCGCACTTCAAGTACGGGGGCACACCTGAAGCTGACGTGCTCCTGGGCAAGGCAGCCTGGCCCCACATCCTCGACGTGCTCGGCGGTGAAGATCACGGCCCGGACGGTGGTCGTCTCTCGGCGGCGCCAGTGCAGCGCGGTGATGACGTGGAGCCCGAGGGCGGGGCCTGATCCGCGACAACCTCCCGGACCGGATCAGCGAAGCCGAGCACGAAGCATGGCTCGGCGAGATCGAAGGGCCCCGCATCAGCCTCGCCGGAGCCGAATCCAAGATCGGCCAACTCGACGCGGCAGCGCCCGGCGGCCCGGTTCTGCTGGGGCTGCCGACGCCCCGCCCCACCCCTCAGGGGTAATCAGACTCCAGGGGACGATGATCAGCCATCGTCTGCTGCGAGACGAGGGCCCCGACGGCATTGCTGCGGGCTATCAAACCTGTCTCATCGACCGCCCCTATCCGAGGCGGTGTGCAAGGTGGAGCAGGTCGGGCAGGTACAACACTCGTCCGTCGAATCCTGGGAGGGGGACATGGAGCGGCTGGGTCCAGCGGGCGGGGATCGCGTCGAGCCCGTAATACGCCCCCGCGAGGCCTCCGGTCACCGCGGCGACGGTGTCCGTGTCACCGCCCAGGTCGATCGCTGCGCGTATCGCGTATTCGAAGCTGGTGGTGGTGCGCAGGGCCCAGACGGCGGAGCCCAGACAGGGCCAGACGGCGCCGTTGAACTCGGTCGCCTGATCGGGGTGCCAGTCGGGCGCGAGGACGGTGTCGTAGCGGCCGCGGTGGTCGGGGTGGACAAGAGCCAGGATGTCCGGGAGCGCGGCGAGGGGGTCGGTGTCCTCGAACGTGACACGGATGAGTTCGTGGAAGATCGCGGTGCCTTCCCAGGCCGCGCGGTCCCCGTGGGTGAGGGCGGCGATCCGGCGGGCCGCGTCCATGGTGGCTTCTTGGCCGGCGGCCGCGAAGTGGACTGCGGAGGTCGATGCCCGCATCAAGGAGCCGTTTCCCGCTGCTCGTTGGTTGACCTGGAAGTGGATCGTGGCGGCGAGGTCCCAGGGCATGCCGTTGGTCAGGACGTCTTCGGTCTGCAAGCCGATGTCCTTCGGCTCTGATGCCGCCCACAGCTGGAAGCGGGCGAAGATGTCCGGCAGATCCAGCCCGCCCCGCTCCAACAGCGACTCCGCGACCAGGACGGCCATCTGCGTGTCGTCAGTGGCCTCGCCGGGATCCCAACCACCGCCTCCACACATCTCGCCACCGGCACCAGGCGCGGGAAACCGCGCGGAGAATGCGCCCCGGGGACCGAACTCGAAGGGGCCGCCCAAAGCGTCTCCCACCGCTGAGCCGACGACCGCCCCAACGGCCCGCTGAATCCGCTTCATCCGCGCAGGCTATCTGCGTTGCGCCGACGGCCGCACAGGCCTATTCCTTCTCCGGCTCCCCGAACCAAATCGTTGCCCGCACAAGCGACGTGAAGGAGCCCTGAGCCACGAGGTTCAGACAAGCTTGCGTTCGTTGCTCCCTCCTTCGGCCGGACCCGGCCCAGCGCGGCCGATTGGAGGAGATCCGCTCAAAGTCAGCCTGGCCGGCGCCGAGGATAAGCTCGCCCAGATCGACAGGCGGTCCCAGAAGGCCACCATCAGCCTGGGCATGCCTACACCAGGAGCGGGGACCTTGAGTAGCGACGCACATCGAGAAGAACCAGGCCGCGACCTGAGCACGTGGACGCTCGACCAGTTGCAGATGTTCATCCATGACGCCTGCGGCCAGCAACTTGAGACGGCACGCGTTGCCGCGCAGGGACAGGCCTACGACTCCAGCCATCCCCTGGAAGCCCGTCGCCAGTGGGCGAAGCTGGCGCTGCTCGCGAACCGGCGGATGCTCGACCACGCCGAGGGGCACCCTGCGCGGGTGGCTCAGCAGGAGTTCATGTTCCGGATGTGGGTGATCGACTGTCTGGGCCCCGACGACACGGACATCGACTGGCTTCCCGAGGCGCTGGCGTCCGACACGCTCGATGCACTGACCTTCACGCCCCCACAGGCTGCTGGACTCGCCGAGGGCTGGCGCGACCTTCCCAACGAGCAGATCTGCGAGCTGCGGCGACACAAGAACTGACGGCTCATGTGGAAAGCCTGGTCGGTTACCTGGCACCCGGCCCGGTACGCGAGCGACTCGTCACCTGGACCGCAACCCGACCACTCCTGCCTTGACCAGCCGTCCAGCAATCAGATCGCCTCAACTGAGTTCCCAAGGCGAGGTTCAGCAAAGGCGGTCGAAGATCAGAACGGAACCGACAGACCGGAGTCGCGCAGGCGGGCCAGAGCAACGGACATGCACTGCTGAACAGTCCTCCCGTCGGCCCGCATCCCATGCGTCAACGGGCCACCGATGGCGGCGAACGTCCAAGCTGGCGCGTTGTCAGCCAGTCTCTCGGCGTCCATCCTGATCATGGCGTTCACACCCTGCTCGCCCAGCCACTCCAAGATCAGAAGCGTCACGTCCTCGACGCCGCGTTCCTCATCGATCTTCGGCCAACGGCCTAGGTTCCCAGTCATCACCCCAACTCTATCGAGGTCCCGGAGGTGGTCCAGGGGCCCCAACCGGCAAATTCAGAGAAGCGTGTGTCAAAGGCCCATAACTCCGGCCGGATCCCAGCCAGATGCCCCGACTTGAGGAGATCCACAACAATCTCCTCGACCAACTCAAAGAAGCAAAGGACCAGGGATGGCTCGGCGAGGTCGCCACCATCAGACGAGCGTCGCCGCAGCTGAAGACAAGCTCGCCTCGATGCGTGAGATGACCGCTAAGCACACCACCACCAACCTCCGCATGCCCGACTTCCGCACCGGCACCGAAGGTCAGACCTCGAGCACCTGACTCCTGCAGGTCATCAGCACATCGAAGCAGCTTACGGAACAGGATGGACGACATGACCCACGAGCACACCCCCTTGACCAGATGGGATCCCGCGTCCCTTGCCGAAGTCGCTGACCGGTTCTGCGACCTGAAGACCCCCTGGTGGGTGGCGGGTGGCTTCGCCATTGAACTCGCAGTGGGCCACCGCATCCGAGATCACGGCGACATTGACGTCCTGCTACTGCGGCGCGACCAGCTCGCCGTCCAACAGGCTCTGCCGGACTGGAAGTGGTGGGCCGTCGATCCACCGGGGAGCCTGCGCCCGTGGGTATCCGGCGAGGCTCTTCCTGAGAGCGTTCATGACATCTGGTGCCAGCCAGCGCCAGGCGAACCCTGGCGTATCCAGATCATGCTCGACGAAGCCTATGACCAGGAGTGGGTGTCACGCCGTGATCCGCGAGTACGTCGTCCAATCGACACGCTCGGCCTGATCTCCGCCGACGGCATCCCCTACCTCGCACCGGAGGTGCAACTCTTCTATAAGGCCAAGGAGCCGCGACCCAAGGACGAAGCAGACCTCGACGCAGTCCTCCCCACCCTCACTGACAACCAGCGACACTGGCTCGTCCACGCATCACCCAGGCTTACAGCCCGCATCCGTGGGCCGACCGGCTGCTGCGGTAATCCCAACGACACGATTGGCGACACGCCCGGGATCCCTAATGATCCCAATTCGCTGGCCTCTACTCAGAGTGACCTGATCGGGCGCGCAGGCCGGCTCTCGGCCACACACCGCAAGTTCGGTTAAGCCTGCGTCCGCTGCTCCCTCCTCCGTCCGGACCCCGCCCAGCGCGACCGCTTGGTCGAGATCAGGAACAACCTCCTCGATCGGATCGCCGAGGCCGAGCGCGAGGGCTGGCTCGGCGAGATCGAAGGGCTCCGCGTCAGCCTCGGGGACGCCGAGGCGAAGATCAGTCAGCTCGACTCCGCCGAGCCCGCGGCCCCGGTCAGCTTGGGGCTTCCCCGCCCCCGGCGCATCTAGGGTCCGTCTTCAAATCGATCTTGCCCAGAGCAGGATTGATGCGAGGGTGACCGCCGCTTGGTAGGAGGTGGCGGTCTTCTCGTAGCGGGTGGCGATGCCGCGGAACCCCTTGAGTTGGTTGAAGCAGCGTTCGACGGTGTTGCGGCGTCGGTAGGTCTCGCTGTTGAAGCCTGTTGGCCGGCCGCCTCGTTTGCCTCGGTTTCGGCGGTGCTTCATCTGGTCGTTTTTCTCCGGGATCGTGTGTCCGATGCCGCGTTGCCGCAGGTAGGCGCGGAATCCGCGTGAGCTGTAGGTCTTGTCGGCGATCAGGTGACCGGGTCGGCAGTGGGGGCGGCCGGGGCCGGGGTACTCGGATGCGTTCGAGCAGCGGCCTCGCGCAGACGCCCTCGTGCCGTTGCCCCGGGGTCAGCAGGATGGCCAGGGGTCGGCCGCGGCCGTCGCAGGCGAGATGGATTTTGGTGGTCAGGCCTCCTCGGGATCGGCCGAGGGCGTGATCGTCCGGTTCGTCCGTCCGGTGATTCCCCCTTTTTCGGCCGGTGGCGGCGGCGTGCTGGTGGGCGCGGACGATGGTGGAGTCGATCTGGACCAGCCAATCGATGTCACCGGCGGCATCCGCCCGGGCCTGGACTTGTTGGAGGGCCCGGGTGAACACTCCGTCGATGGCATAGCGGCGGAAGCGGGTGTAGGCCGACTTCCACGGGCCGTAACGTTCCGGCAGGTCACGCCAGGAACCCCCCGTCCAGATCTTGTAGACCATCCCGTTGATCACCCGACGGTCCTCCACCCGAGGCCGGCCCCTGACAGCACTCGGTATCAGCGGAGCCAGCAACTCCCACTCGACATCGGTCAGTTCATGGCGACGGATCACCAAAACGTGATCCACCATCGAACGATTTTTTGAAGACGGAGCCTGGAACTCCAGCCGTATGTCGTGATCTTCGTAAGCGTCTCGCTCCGCTGGCCTCTGCTGGCCCGGGCTGACGTCTCTGAGGGCCGTCGGCCTGGCAGGGGCTAGGCTGCCCCGATGACCGTGGCCTTCTCCGACGCCTTCCTGCACGCCGCCGAGTACCACGCGGCCTGGGGCGTACAACAGCTGGAAATGATCGACCAGGCCTTCCCGGCCGGGCCGTGGACGGCAGATCTGGACCAGTGCCGCTATGAGTCCGGCGGCCGAAGCCTTCGGGTGGGACTCCTGGGCAGCTACGACCTGGCCGAGCAGACCTGGCTGTGGGGCTGGGCTAACCCGGGGCTGCGCGGCAGTGAAGTGGCCGCCGCCGCCGCGCGCATCCCCGAGTTCGGCCGCCGTCACGGCATCGTGGAGTTGCAGCAGGAGGGCGTGGTGCTAGCCCGTTTCGCCGATCCGCGCCGCGCCGCTGAGGCGTTGGCCTTCCTCGGCATGGCGGCGCTCGGCGCACCCGGCTACATCGGCCGGGAGGCCGGTCCGGAGACCCGGGTCTACTTCGTGCCGCAAGACCCGCAACTCCACTCCGCGCGACTGGACCCAGTCGCGATGCCGCGCCATCTGCTCACTGGCGCACAGCTTTTCGCACGCTCGCCGCGGCTGGTGGTCAACGGCTGGTTCGCCCTGCACGGCGTCCCGGTGCAGGAGGCCGCCGACCAGATCACCGCACCTCTGCCCCGCGGGGGCGCCGCGGTGGTCTCCTTCGACTCCGCCGGCCGCATCTCGGACATCAACGTCGGACCGGCTTCTGCCTAGGGTCCGTCTTCAAAAAATCGTTCGATGGTGGATCATGTTTTCGTGATCCGTCGCCATGAACTGACCGATGCCGAGTGGGAGTTGCTGGCTCCGCTGATACCGAGTGCTGTCAGGGGCCGGCCTCGGGTGGAGGACCGCCGGGTGATCAACGGGAT
>NZ_SSBJ01000053.1 GCF_004795055.1 Streptomyces sp. A1136 | reverse complement strand
GCGTCCGCCTCGCAGTCGCCGACCGTCAAGCCGATCATGGCCAACGGCGACGAGAGCGACCAGATCCGCGAGCTCCAGGCGCGCCTGCGCCAACTCAAGCTGATGTCGGTGGCGCCGACCGGCTTCTACGGCTCGAAGACGACCGCCGCGGTCCGCACCTTCCAGTCCGGTCACGGCCTGCCCGCGACCGGCTCGGTGGACGAGGCGACCTGGAAGAAGATCGAGGGCGCCAGCAAGAAGCCGACCGAGGAAGAGCTGCGCCCGCCGACCACCAACGAGGTGGACGCGCCGGACCCGCGCTGCATGCAGGGCCGGGTGATGTGCATCAGCAAGGAGAGCCGCACCCTCGCCTGGATGATCGACGGCAAGATCGTCTCCACGATGGACGTGCGCTTCGGGTCGGAGAACACGCCGACGCGCGAGGGCGAGTTCAAGGTGGAGTGGAAGGCCAAGGACTGGGTTTCGACGATCTACCACACGCCGATGCCGTACTCGATGTTCTTCAGCGAGGGCCAGGCGGTGCACTACTCGTCGGACTTCGCCGCCCGCGGCTACGCCGGCGCCTCGCACGGGTGCGTGAACGTCCGCGACAAGGGCAAGCTGTCGTCCCTGTTCGAGCAGGTCCAGGTCGGCGACAAGGTCGTCGTCTACTGGTGAGACCGGCGGCTTCGGCCGGGGTCGAGGTAGAGGGCGCGGGCGGGACCGGGGGAACGTGCCCCGCCCGCGCCGGTTGCGCAGAGCCCAGGGGTACGGGGGGAACCCCGGCTCATGCGCGGCCGATGACCAGTCGGCTCGTTATGTACTGCGCCGACGGGTCGAAAAGTGTTACTGCCAGGTGTGCCGGTGTCCGTCAGGCCGGTGTGCGGAAGCGGAGCGAGCCGCCCGGGAGCAGGGTCGGGGCCGGGAGGACGCCTCCGGGAGCGCTGCCGGGTGCACCGCCGCCGGCGCCGTCGGCGCCGCTCTTCGTGGTGCCGCCGGGCCCGTCGAGCAGGCCCTCGCAGAAGCGCGGGATCTGCGCCACGCTCTTGGCGAGCTTGATCAGCTTCTCCCGGCGGTCGCCGGTGAGCCGGCCCGCGCGGTAGTCGCCGCACAGGTCCTTCCCCTGGAGCCGCAGCTCCTTGTCCCCGTCCTTGTCCGGGTCCTTGCCACCGCCCTCGGTGGTGCCCGACGCGCCCGCCGTGCCGTCGGTGACGGAGTCGTGGCCGCCAAAACCGCCCGTGCCCGTGGTGGCGGAGCCGGTGCCCGTGGGCCCGGAGGTGAACCCGGGGAGGCCTCCGGCGTCGGTGCGTCCGTCCGTGCCCGGCACCCGCGAGACACCGGGCGAGGCGGACGAGCCGTCCCGGTCCCGCGGCGGGGTCGGCCACGCCGGCGGGGCGGGCGTGGGCCCCGATGCACCGCCGGAGGGTGTCGGGTCGGCGTCGGCGCTGACCGAGACGGCCGGACCCGGAGCCGCGGAGTCGTGCGTGGTCCCGTCCAACAGCCCACCGGCGGCGGCCGCCAGGCCGCCGACCGCGACGCTCGCCAGTGCGGCGGCGAGCCCGAGGCGCACGGGCGTGACCCTGCGCCGCTGCGCCGGTATCCGTACGAGCGGTGCGGGCGAGAGATCGACCAGCGGTTCGTCGGCGGCAGCCGGCGCGACCCGGACTCCCGCGGTCGGGGCGCTCTCGGCCCGGGCGGTCGTAGCGCGGGCCGTGCGGAAGGCGGCCAGCGCGGCGGCCTCGCCGGGCAACTCCCGCCCCGCGGGTGCCTGGGGGGCCACTGCCGCGAGAACGGCACGCAACCGCGCCACCTCGGCCCGGGTCCGCTGGTCAGCGTCCGGCCCGACCGGTGGTTCGCCGCACAGCAGTCGCTCCGCCGCGGCTCTGTCCAGCCACCTGTTGCGCTCGTCGGCCATCACATGTCCTTCTGCGTCCGCCAACGTGAATGCGTCACACCGGTTTGTTCCACGAGGCCCGCGCCCCGGCCGCGCTGCGCCGGTACGGCGTCGAGATCGCGCACGCCCGCGCCGCCCCGTGGCGGGCTCCCGGCATTATGACCGAAAGGGAGGACCACCTCGGTGTCCGGTGCTTCCCTGCCGGGGCCGCCACCGTTCCCCTCCGCCGTGGCCGCGAGTTCCGCGCCCAGCATCTCCGCGAGTTTCTTGAGCCCCCGGTGGGCGGCGGTGCGTACGGCGCCGGGCCGCTTGCCGAGCGTCTCGGCCGCGCTCTTCGCGTCGAGGCCGACGACCACGCGCAGGACGACGGCCTCGGCCTGGTCCTGCGGGAGCTGCGCTATCAGCGCCATGGTCGAGCTGGTGGAGAGCGCCTCCATCGCCGCGCCCGCGGTGTCGCTGTCGGCGGCGTGGCCGGTGAGTTCGCTGTCGTCCCCGCCGATGGCGGGACGGCGGCCCCGCATGCGGATGTGGTCGAGCGCCCGGTTGCGGGCGATGCGGGCGGCCCAGCCGCGGAACCGGTCGGCGTCGCCGGTGAAGGAGTCGAGGTCGCGGGCGATCTGCAGCCAGGCCTCGGACGTGACGTCCTCCGCGTCGCCGTCGCCGACGAGCGTTCGTACGTATCCGAGCAGGCGCGGGTGCACGGCGCGGTACACAGTACGGAACGCGTTCTCGTCGCCGTCCTGTGCCGCGAGCACCGCGGCGGTCAGCTCCGCGTCGTCCCCCAGCAAAGTCCCCAACCCGTTCACTGTCCTGTACGTGTGGCGCAAATCCGCACGTTACGGCCTTCGAGTACGTCTCGTCCACGAGTTGTACAACCAGCAACCAACCCTGCGCGGAGCGGGGTGTGACAGAAAACGCATCCGGGGCGCTGACATGAGTACGGGCTTGTCGCACGAGCCCGTATCGGATGGCGGCCGGGGCCTCTCCTGTGGGGGGTGGCGGCCTCGGTCGTCTTCCCCTCTTCCTCCTGGTCATGCACGCCCGGCGTCATCCTTTCGGCTCACTTCCGGGTGAAATCCTCGAATCGGTGCGTCACACGCTGCCCCGCATCGCTAGCGTGGCGGTACACCCGCGCCGCGCCCCGAGGAGCCCCCCGCTGTCCAGCCACTTTCCGGCACAGGTCCAAGGGGCCACCGTCCCCGGACGGGGTCCGGGGAAGAATTGTGGGGCAAGCCCGGGCGCTCCGGTAGCCGGCGGCGACCACGGCCCGGGTCTCTCGCGGTTCAACGCCCTGCCCCACGACACGGCCCACGCGGCGCTGCTGCACTGCTGCGGCAGCGGACGCTGGGCCCACCGGATGGCCGTCCACCGCCCCTACCCGGACCTGCCCGCGCTGCTGGCCGCGGCCGACGAGGCCTCATACGACCTCTCCCAGGGCGATCTGACGGGTGCCCTGGCCCGCGAATGCTCGGCGGAACTGGCGCACGGCGCCCCCTACGCCGCGCTCCTCGCGCTGGACGCGGCCCGGGCCGAGTACGAGCGGACCTTCGGCCACGCCTTCGTGATCTGCCTGGACGGGCATCCGCCCGAGGAACGGGCGGACGCGCTGCTGGCGGCGATCCGGCGGCGGATGGCCCACGAGACCGACGAGGAACGCGCGATCTCCGCGGACGAGCTGCGTCGTCTCGCCCAGGCCCGGCTCGTGAGGATGCTGGACCGGTTGCCCACCGGACCGACCGGGGCGCTCCCGACCGCCGGGCAGACCCACGACCCGGCCGGTGGGCCGCCGGGCGGGCCACCCGACGGCCCTTCCGCCGCCGATTTCGGGCTATTTGCACCTGCGGGGTAGCCCGTCCGTGCCTGTTTGATCACACCGATGGACCCGGCGCAAGGGAACCGACAAAGCGTCGCTACGATGTCCGGGGCCGGTGGACCGTACCCGGCCGGGCCCGACCGACAAAGAAGCCGGCTGGCCCCCGCCCCGCTTCCGGAGGGTTTTCCGTGCCGGCTGGAACGTTGTACCGCGGCCGGGAAGGAATGTGGTCCTGGGTGGCTCATCGAGTCACCGGCGTCCTCATCTTCTTCTTCCTGTTCGTACACGTCCTCGACACCGCTCTCGTCCGCGTCTCCCCCGAGGCGTACGACGATGTCGTGGCTACCTACAAGACCCCGATCGTCGCGCTGCTGGAGTACGGCCTCGTGGCCGCCATCCTCTTCCACGCGCTCAACGGTCTGCGTGTGATCGCCGTGGACTTCTGGTCCAAGGGCCCGCGTCTCCAGAAGCAGATGCTCTGGACCGTGCTGGTCGTCTGGATCGTGCTGATGGCCGGGGCCGTGTACCCCGTCCTGCACCACGCCTACCTTGAACTGTTCGGGAAGTGACACGCATGTCTTCTGACACTTCTTCCGCCCAGGGCATCGGCGCCGTAGAGGGCGTCTCCCTCTACGACGTCGACAACCCGGCGCCGTACATCGAGGCCCCGCGCAAGCGCACCGGCAAGACGCCGCGCTCGACCCGCGGCAACTTCGAGATGGCCGCGTGGCTCTTCATGCGCCTCTCGGGCATCGTCCTGGTGGTGCTGGTCATCGGCCACCTGATCATCCAGCTGGTGCTGGACGGCGGCGTCTCCAAGATCGGCTTCGCCTTCGTGGCCGGCCGCTGGGCGTCCCCGTTCTGGCAGGTCTGGGACCTGCTGATGCTGTGGCTGGCCATGCTGCACGGCTCCAACGGTCTGCGTACGGTCATCAACGACTACGCGGAGCGCCCCGGCACGCGGCTGTGGCTGAAGGGCCTGCTCTACACCGCCACGGTGTTCACCATCCTTCTGGGCACGCTGGTGATCTTCACCTTCGACCCGAACATCCGCTAGGCACGGGCTGAGGCGAATCGACTCATGAAGATCCACAAGTACGACACCGTCATCGTCGGCGCCGGTGGCGCCGGCATGCGCGCCGCCATCGAGGCGACGAAGCGCAGCCGCACCGCCGTGCTGACGAAGCTCTACCCCACCCGCTCCCACACGGGCGCCGCGCAGGGCGGCATGGCCGCGGCGCTCGCCAACGTGGAGGACGACAACTGGGAGTGGCACACCTTCGACACGGTCAAGGGCGGTGACTACCTGGTCGACCAGGACGCCGCCGAGATCCTGGCGAAGGAGGCCATCGACGCGGTCCTCGACCTGGAGAAGATGGGCCTGCCGTTCAACCGCACCCCGGACGGCACCATCGACCAGCGCCGCTTCGGCGGTCACTCCCGCAACCACGGCGAGGCGCCGGTCCGCCGGTCCTGCTACGCCGCGGACCGCACCGGTCACATGATCCTCCAGACGCTGTACCAGAACTGCGTCAAGGAGGGCGTCGAGTTCTTCAACGAGTTCTACGTCCTGGACCAGCTGCTGGTCGAGGTCGACGGCGTGAAGAAGTCGGCGGGCGTGGTCGCGTACGAGCTCGCCACCGGCGAGATCCACGTGTTCCAGGCGAAGTCCGTGATCTACGCCTCGGGCGGCACCGGCAAGTTCTTCAAGGTGACCTCCAACGCGCACACCCTCACGGGTGACGGCCAGGCGGCCTGCTACCGCCGCGGCCTGCCGCTGGAGGACATGGAGTTCTTCCAGTTCCACCCGACGGGCATCTGGCGCATGGGCATCCTGCTGACGGAGGGCGCCCGCGGTGAGGGCGGCATCCTCCGCAACAAGGACGGCGAGCGCTTCATGGAGAAGTACGCGCCGGTCATGAAGGACCTCGCGTCCCGTGACGTCGTCTCGCGCTCCATCTACACCGAGATCCGTGAGGGCCGCGGCTGCGGTCCCGCCGGGGACCACGTGTACCTGGACCTGACGCACCTTCCGCCGGAGCAGCTCGACGCGAAGCTCCCGGACATCACCGAGTTCGCCCGTACGTACCTCGGCATCGAGCCGTACACGGACCCGATCCCGATCCAGCCCACCGCGCACTACGCCATGGGCGGCATCCCGACCAACGTCGAGGGTGAGGTCCTCGCGGACAACACCACCGTCGTCCCGGGTCTGTACGCGGCCGGCGAGGTCGCCTGCGTCTCCGTGCACGGCGCCAACCGTCTGGGCACCAATTCGCTGCTGGACATCAACGTCTTCGGCAAGCGCTCGGGCATCGCCGCGGCCAAGTACGCACACGAGAACGACTACGTCGAGCTGCCCGAGAACCCGGCGCAGCAGGTCATCGACCTGGTCGAGCGGCTGCGCGACTCCACGGGCAACGAGCGGGTCGCGGACCTGCGCCTGGAGCTCCAGGAGACGATGGACGCGTGCGTGATGGTGTTCCGTACGGAGCAGACCATCAAGACCGCGGTCGAGAAGATCGCGGAACTGCGCGAGCGCTACAAGAACGTGTCCGTGCAGGACAAGGGCAAGCGCTTCAACACGGACCTGCTGGAAGCCATCGAGCTGGGCAACCTGCTCGACCTGGCCGAGGTCATGGCCGTGTCCGCGCTGGCGCGCAAGGAGTCCCGCGGCGGTCACTACCGCGAGGACTACCCGAACCGCGACGACGTCAACTTCATGCGCCACACCATGGCGTACCGCGAGGTTGGCGACGATGGTAAGGACTCCGTTCGGCTGGACTACAAGCCCGTCGTCGTCACCCGCTACCAGCCGATGGAGCGTAAGTACTGATGGCCACCCCGACCATGTCCAAGACGGACGCGATGGAGGCCGCGGCCGCGGCCTCGCCCTTCATCACGGTCACCTTCCGGATCCGCCGCTTCAACCCGGAGATCTCGGAGGAGTCGACCTGGCAGGACTTCCAGGTCGAGATCGACCCGAAGGAGCGCGTGCTCGACGGTCTCCACAAGATCAAGTGGGACCTCGACGGCACGCTGACCTTCCGCCGCTCGTGCGCGCACGGCATCTGCGGCTCGGACGCGATGCGGATCAACGGCAAGAACAGGCTCGCCTGCAAGACGCTGATCAAGGACATCAACCCCGAGAAGCCGATCACCGTCGAGGCCATCAAGGGCCTCACGGTGATGAAGGACCTCGTGGTCGACATGGAGCCCTTCTTCCAGGCGTACCGCGACGTCATGCCGTTCCTGGTGACGACGGGCAACGAGCCGACGCGCGAGCGTCTGCAGTCCGCCGAGGACCGCGAGCGCTTCGACGACACCACCAAGTGCATCCTGTGCGCCGCCTGCACGTCCTCGTGCCCGGTGTTCTGGAACGACGGCCAGTACTTCGGCCCGGCGGCGATCGTCAACGCGCACCGCTTCATCTTCGACTCGCGTGACGAGGCCGGCGAGCAGCGGCTGGAGATCCTGAACGACAAGGACGGCGTGTGGCGCTGCCGCACGACCTTCAACTGCACCGACGCGTGCCCGCGTGGCATCGAGGTCACGAAGGCGATCCAGGAAGTCAAGCGGGCGCTGATCACCCGCCGCTTCTGATCCTTTGACGCGCCGGACTCCGTCCGGCGGTCTCGGCTGAGGCCCGTACCCCTTGGGGTGCGGGCCTCAGCCGTGTTCCGGGGACCCCCGTCGGTCACCCCGAGGGGTGAAGCGCCGGCCGGAAGAACCTTTCATCAGATGGATGACCCCACGGACGGCGGTACGTCCACCGGCGTCGCCTGAACCGGAGCGCCGTCCGCACCCACACTGGGCGAAGGAGGTGCCTTCCATGTCCGCTCTCGCCCATGAGGCGCCGTGCGACCCAGGTCTCGACGAAGTCCTCTGGCAGGCCTGGAAGGCGATGGACCTTCCGGAGGGCTACCGGGCCGAGATCATCGAAGGGTCAATCGTGAACCGTAAGCACGAGCGCGTTCACGTTCTGAGCGACCCGTGGAGGGCGAGTACGCGAACCACCGTATCCACGCCGCAGGCGGAACTGGTCACCCTGCCCGACAGTCTGGGGGCCAAGGTCACCCTCGACGTGGCCGAGCTGCTGGAGGCGGGCCGGCCGCCGAAGCCGGAGGCTTAGGCCGCCGCGAAGTCGGTGAACGCCGCCCAGGCCGCCGGGGTGAGGGTCAGGGCCGGGCGGGTGGTGTCCTTGGAGTCGCGGACATGCACGGCGGACGGGCAGGCCGCGACCTCCACGCACTCGCCGCCGGTGCCGTCGCTGTAGCTGCTCTTGAACCAGGCCAGTTCGGTGTTCATCGCTCTCCCAGCAGCCGCTCGATCCGCTGCGCCGAAGCCTTCGGGCTCAACGCCACTCCTCGAATGTTCGCATGCCGCTGCACCATGTCGCTGACCACCAACCGGTCTGAGATCACCCAGCTTTGGCCCTGACCTTCCAAGTAACCCAACATGCGGCGTTCGGGCGTCTCCGCGATCGTCATGGGTCCCGTCGCACCCACGACCTCCTCGCATTCGAGCGGGACGAGCTGGATGCGCACATGCGGGAGACGGCCGCATGCGAGCAGGTGCCGGAGCTGCTC
Source organism: Streptomyces sp. A1136 (assembly GCF_004795055.1). Classification (GTDB taxonomy): domain Bacteria; phylum Actinomycetota; class Actinomycetes; order Streptomycetales; family Streptomycetaceae; genus Streptomyces. Next base: position 30,014 of record NZ_SSBJ01000053.1, on the reverse strand, counting down.
CCGCCAGACTGTGTCTCCTCCCACCTTGCGTCGCAAGAAGGTCTCCTCCAGTACGAAGCACAGCACCGGCGGCGGGTCCCGGTACAGAAGCGCTTGGCGGTCCATGCGGGCAGTCAGCCGATTCTCTATCTCCTCGGCAGCGACGGGCGGCCAGTGGTCCACAAACACCTGGCGCGCGTATGCCTCCGTCTGGAGCAGGCCATGTAGGACGTGCGTGGAGTAGACCCACAGGCTCACCGCCTTCGCCTCGATCGGCGCGAAGTTCCGGAACTGCGGCGCGTACCGCTCCTCCTCCAGATACGGCACAGCGGCCTTCAACAGGCCGTCCCCGCCCAGCAGGTCGTCCACCTGCTCGATCGTCCCGGGGTCCATCACCCGCTCGCCGCGCTCGAACGCCCCGATCGTCGACGGCGAGAAGTTGGTGTCCCCGCCCAACTGCTGCCGCGACACCCCTCGTTTCTCACGGAGCGTGCGCATCTGGGCCCCCAGTCCGCGCCGCAGCGCCGACGGCAGGGGTTCACTCGGGTTCACAGGCTCGGACATCGGCTTCACGGCCCCTCACAGATCGCCGTCTGTGACGGCACGACCACTGTTCAGGCTAGCTCCGGCCCGTCACCCTCTGTGGTGTGAACGAGGAAATCTCCCCCCGCGCCTGGACCCCCGACTGGGTTCCGGACTCCGGCTTCCGACTCCGTCTCGCCGGCGTCCACTTCGATGCCGTCCGGATCCAGGGCCAGCTCGGCGAGGAAGTCGCCAAGCGGCTGAGCCTGCTCACCGACCACGATCCCGGGCCCGTCGTCTACGAGCTCAACGGCTTCCGTTGGATGTACTTCCTGCTCCCGCCCGGCACCGCGCGGGAGCGGAGCTGGCCCTCGTACGCCCAGCGGTACACCTCGCGCACCCGGTCCGCCGCCGCCTACGTCGGGGTGCCCGCGGTGTACGGGACGACCTGGCCGCTGGCCTGGCGCTCGCTGCCGACCCCCCAAGCCCCGCACGTCGATCCGGGGTTGCTGGCGAAGGCCATCGAAATGCTGCCTTGAACCTGTTCAAAAAGAGGTCTACAGTCATCCTCGTCAGCAGTTGAACACGTTCAAAGGGGCTGGGGCATGGATCTCACCGTGGTCGCGTACGTCATCTACCTGATCATCAGCATCGGGCTCACCGTCTGGGTGGCCCGGACGCTCACCAGCAACGGCCGCGTCTTCATAGCCGATGTCCTCCAGGGCAACGAGAAGCTCGCGGACGCCGTGAACCACCTCCTGGTCGTCGGCTTCTACCTGGTGAACATCGGCTTCGTGACCCTGTACCTGCGCTCGGGCGAGACCATCACCGAGGCCCGCGGCCTCTTCGAGGCGCTCTCGGTGAAGCTCGGCGTCGTCCTGCTCGTCCTCGGCGTCATGCACCTCGGCAACGTCTGGGTGCTCAACAAGATGCGGCGGCGCGGCATCATGGAGCGCCGACAGACCCCGCCGGTCGCTCCCCAGGGGTGGACCGCCCCGGCCGGGGCCTGAACCCCGATGGCCACGCAGACCATGGAGACCGTGGAGGCCGCGCCGACCACGCAGAACGCGCAGTCGGCGCCGATCCGGTACCTGACCGTCCTCTACGACGCGAACTGCCCGCTGTGCGTGCACATCCGGCACTGGCTGCTCGGACAGCGGTGGCTCGTACCGCTGCGGCTGGTCCCCGCAGGGTCGTACGCGGCGCGGCAGGCGTTCCCGGACCTGGACCACGCGGCGACCCTGCTCCGGATGACCGTGGTCGGGGACCGGGGACAGATCTGGACCGACACCGACGCCTTCATCGTGTGCCTGTGGGCGCTGTCCGAACACCGGCCCAGGGCCGAGTGGCTGGCCACCCCGGCCGGCCGTCCCTTCGTTCGGGCCGCCGTCTACACCGCCTCCGCCTGGCGGGCCGCGGTCCGTACCGACGGCGGGGCGGAGGCCGAAGAACCGGCCTGTGACGACCGCTGCGCCGCACCCCGATAGGGTCGTACACCGTGACCGATCAGAAGGCTCCGAAGAGCGAGCAGACCCGCACTCTCATCCTCGAAACCGCCCTCCGCCTGTTCCAGGAACGCGGCTTCGACAAGACGACCATGCGGGCCATCGCCAAGGAAGCGGGCGTTTCGGTCGGCAACGCCTACTACTACTACGCCTCGAAGGAACACCTGGTCCAAGGGTTCTACGACCGGATCGGCGCCGCCCACCAGGCGGCGGTCCGGCCGATCCTGGACAACGAGAGCGACTTGCAAAAGCGCCTCGCGGGCGTCCTGACGAGCTGGCTCGACATCGCGGCGCCCTACCACGAGTTCGCCTCGCAGTTCTTCAAGAACGCGGCAGACCCGGAGAGCCCGCTCAGCCCCTTCTCGCCCGAATCGGAGCCCGCCCGCAAGGCGGCGATCGACATGCACCGCGAGGTGCTCGCGGGCGCGAAGACGAAGGTGCCGGAGGAACTGGCCGACGTCCTGCCCGAGCTGATGTGGCTCTCGCAGATGGGGCTCGTCCTGTACTGGGTCTTCGACCGCTCGCCCGACAGCGAGAAGACCCGCCGGCTCGCCGAACGCGGCGCGCAGCTCACCACACGGGGCATCGTCCTCGCCCGTTTCCGGGTGCTGCGCCCGCTGGTGCGCGAGGTTCACGAACTCTTCGCGGACTTCCTGCCGGGCATGGCCCAGACGGCGGTCTCCCGCAAGAAGCGCGCCTGCGACCCCTACCCCGAGGAGCGGTCGTAGCGGCCGGAGGCGTCCGCCCTACAGCCAGTTGAGTTCCGACAGGCGCCACACGCCCGTGCCGTCCGAGAGGTACTGCGCTCCGCCGACGGTCTCGCGGGACATCACGTAGTCCTTCTTCTGCCAGATCGGCAGGATCGGGATCTGCTGGGCGACCAGCTTCTGGAGCTCGCGGAAGTCGGTGGCCGCGTCGCCGCGGTCCGAGTGTCCCCGGGTGCGGGCGATCAGGTCGTCCACCGTCTTGTCGGAGTAGCCGTTGTTCATGCTGGAGCCGGTGGCGACCAGCGGCGCGAGGAAGTTGTCCGCGTCCGGGAAGTCGGCGATCCACCCCAGGGTGTAGACGTCGAAGTCGCCCGCCGCGTACTGCTTCTGGTAGTCCTGGAACGTATCGACGGCCTTGATCTTCACCTGGAACAGGCCGGTGTCCGTGAGTTGCTTGGCGATCGCGTCGGCCTCCTCCAGGTTGGCGCCCCGCCGGTTGACCCCGAGGGTCATCGACACGGGAGCGGTGATCCCGGCGTCCTTGAGGATCTTCTTCGCCGTCGCCTCGTCGGGCTTGGGATAGGTGTCGAAGAACGGCGTGCTGTGGCCGGCCACTCCGGCCGGGACCAGGGAGTAGAGCGGGGTGACCGTGCCCTTGTGGACCTCGGCGGCCAGCTTGGAGCGGTCCAGGACGGCCGCGACGGCCTGGCGCACGGGGGGCTTGGCCATGGTCGATCCGGGCCGGACGTTGAAGATCATGATGCGGGTCTCGGTGCCGCCGGAGACCTGGTAGCGGGTGTCCGTCAGGCCGGGGCCGAGGCCCGCGAGCACCTCGGGCGGCATGTCGCGATGGGCGACGTCGATCTTCCGGTCCGTCCAGGCCCGGTTGAGTTCGGCGGAGCCCTTGAAGTACTTGACGGAGATGGACGCGAGAGCCGGTTTGGCCTGGCCCTTGTACGTCGGGTTGGGCTTGAGGTCGGCGCTGTCGCCGGCCTGGTACCGGGTGAGGGTGAAGGGGCCCGAGCCGTCGACCTTGGTCCCCTCGCGCAGGGCCTTGGCCGGGTAGACGTCCTTGTCGACGATCGAGGCCGCACCCGTCGCGATCTTGAAGGGGAAGGTGGCGTCGGGCACCGAGAGATTGAAGGTGACGGTTCGGCCGCTCGCCTTGACCGACTCCAGCGTGTCGAAGAGCGAGGCCGGCCCCTGGTCCGCCTTGATCGCCTTGATCCGGTCGAAGGAGAACTTCACGTCGTCGGCGGTGACCGCGCGCCCGCCCGAGAACTTCACCTCCGGGCGGAGTTGGCACTGGTAGGTCGTGAGCTTCTGCCCCACGAACGCGCACTCGGAGGCGGCGTCCGGGACCGGTGTGTCCGAGCCGGGCTTGATGGTCAGCAGCGACTGGTAGACGTTGCTGAACAGCGCCCAGGAGCCGGCGTCGTAGGCCCCGGCCGGATCGAGGCTGGAGACGGAGTCGCTCGTGCCGACCCTGATGGCGCCCCGGCCCTCGCCGTCGGGGAGCAGTTGCCACGCCGCGACGCCACCGGCCGCCGCGAGGACGAGACCGGCGGCGATGACCTTCAGTCGGGCAGAACGCATCTCCCTGACCCCGCTATCCACACTAGGCACTCCGATTATCGGTCAGCCAATCACGGAATATCGGCCACCGGAAGGCCCGTTATGCCTGCTCAGGCCTGGTATGAGGCCAGTTCGACCACAGTGATGTCCGACGGCGCGCCGACCCGGACGGGCGGCCCCCAGGCACCAGCTCCCCGCGACACGTACAGCTGCGTGTCCCCGTAGCGTTCCAGCCCGGCGACGGTCGGGTTCGCGAGTTCCGCGATGTAGTTGCCGGGCCAGAGCTGGCCCCCGTGCGTGTGGCCGGACAGTTGCAGGTCGACGCCGTGCCGGACGGCCTCGTGGATGACGATCGGTTGGTGGGCCAGGAGCACGGCGGTCCGCGAACGGTCGCGGTCGCCGAGGGCCTTCCCGAAGTCGGGGCCCTGGCCCTCGCTCTCGCCCTGGACGTCGTTGACGCCGGCGAGGTCGAAGTACGGCAGGGCTCGGCGGGCGTTCTCCAAGGGCTCGATGCCGAGTTCCCGGACGTGGTCGACCCACTGCCGGGCGCCCGAGAAGTACTCGTGGTTCCCGGTGACGAAGAAGGAGCCGTGCCGGGCCCTGAGCGCGCGCAGGGGCTCGGCGGCCGGGCCGAGGTCGTGCACGGTGCCGTCGACGAGGTCGCCGACGATGGCGATGAGGTCGGGCTGGGTGCGGTTGACGGTCTCGACGATCCGGGTGGTGTGGGCCCGGCCGAGGATCGGACCGAGGTGGATGTCGCTGACGACGGCGATCCGGAAACCGTGCGCGGCGCGGGGCAGCCGGGCCAGGGGCACCTGCACGCGCTTGACGCGGGGGCCGCGCAGGACCCCGTACGTGCCGACGCCCACGGTGCCGAGTGCCGCGGCGGCCGCGGCGCCGCCGACGGTGCGGGCGACGAACAGTCGCCGGGTGAGGTCCGCCGGGGCGGGGGCGGCGGGCGCAGCCCCGGGTGCCGAGGACGGGGAAGCGGCGGACGAGGAGACCGGTGCCGCGGAAGCCGGCACGGCGGCGGTCGCGGGCACGGGCCCGGGTTCGCGCGCGGCGGACCGGCGGAGCCAGACCCGGCGCACCGGCTCGGCCACCGACATCGCCAGTGTCAGGTACAGCAGCACCGCCAACCACATGAACCCCGGCCAGGCCACCAGCCGCTGGAGCCAGAACGGCGCGCCCACGTGCCCCGCCACCAGCGCCGCGACCGCGAGCACGGGCAGGGCGAACGCCAAGACGGTGCCCACGCGGCGCGCCGGTCCACCCGGTCGGGTGGTGTCACGGACCAGCCGGGCCCACAGCCACCGGTGCACCGCACCCAACAGGAGCAGTACCGCGAGCGCGACCACCGCGAGGACGAATACGGTCATCGTGACTCACGCCGCAGCGCCCGCACCCCGCGCAACCCGATCACCCCAACGGCCGTCCCCAGGAGAAAGGACGTGACCGCGAGGAGAAGGTGGACCCAGAAGTACGCCGTAGGGTCACCGGCCGCGTCGAAGGACAGGCCGCTCCCGTTCTTCCACAAATTCCGGACGAAGGTCACCCAGATGAACCAGCTCCACACTCCGAAGGCGAGCAGGAACCAGGAGGCGGCGCGGCTGAGTTTCATGCCCTCAGTATCGGTTTCGCCGTCAGGACGGACGCGCCGGGGTGGGCTGTACCGGCGGTGGTCGCGGCGGGTTGACCTGTCGGCGGCTGCGGGCAGCCCATCGGGATGTACGTTCACCTGCGTGTCTGCCAAGAAGACCGCGCTGACGGTCCTTTCCGCCGCGCTGTTGGTCCCCGCGATGCTCGCCGCCCCCGCACACGCCGATCCGGCCACGCCGTCGACGGTGCCGGCGGACGGGAAGGGCAAGCCCCGCAAGGCGCCCCCGCCGCCCTCGTCGATGTCCAGCGTCGGCGGCGCCGCACTCGGGCAGCCCGGAACGCAGGTGACCCTGTTGCCGGGGGCGCCCGCCCTGCCGGCGAACCTCACGGGGCGGTCCTGGATCGTCGCGGACGCCGACACCGGCGAGGTGCTGGCCGCGCACAACCCGCACTGGCGGCTGCCGCCGGCCTCCACGATGAAGATGCTGTTCGCGGACACGGTGCTGCCGAGCCTGCCCAAGGACCAGGTGCACAGGGTGACCGAGCAGGAGATGGCCGACATCGGCGCGGGCAGCAGCCTGGTCGGGGTCAAGGAGGACACCGAGTACACCGTCCACGACCTCTGGCTCGGCGTCTTCCTGCGGTCGGGCAACGACGCGGTGCACGTGCTGTCGGCCATGAACGGCGGCATCGAGAAGACGGTCAAGGACATGCAGGCGCACGCCGAGGAGCTCCAGGCCCTCGACACGCACGTGGTCTCCCCCGACGGGTACGACGCCCCCGGTCAGGTGTCGAGCGCCTACGACCTCACCCTCATCGCCCGCTCCGGACTGCAGAAGCAGGACTTCCGGGAGTACTGCGGCACGGCGAGCGCCCAGTTCCCGGGCAGACAGGAATCGGGCAAGCCGCGCGACTTCTTCGAGATCCAGAACACCAACCGGCTGATGACGGGCGCGGGCGGCATCTCCCCGTACAAGGGCATCGCCGGGGTGAAGAACGGCAACACGAGCATGGCCGGCTCCACCTTCACCGGGGCGGCGCAGCGCGGCAACAAGAAGCTGCTGGTCACGGTGATGAATCCGGACGCCGGTGGGATCAACTCGGTGTACGAGGAGACGGCCGAGCTCTTCGACTGGGGCTTCGCGGCGGCCGGGAAGGTCAAGCCGATCGGTCAGCTGGTGCCGCCGAAGAGCGCGGACACGAAATCGAAGGGCGCTCCCGCCCAGTCGCACGAGCAGAGCCAGGCGGCGACCGGCGGCGACCCCGGCGACAACGGTCTGGGGACCGCGCTCGGCATCGCGGGCGGGGCGCTGGCCGCGCTGGCGGGCGGTGCGTTCGCCTTTAACCGGCGGTGGCCGGCGGGACGGCGGGGGCGCCGGTCGACGGACGAGGATCTCGTATAGGGATCGCGGGGCGGTCAGGGCGGTCAGGGCGGTCAGGGCGGTCAGGGCGGTCACCGCGGGGCGGGCGCCGTCAGGCCGCCCCCGCGTGCTCCTCGCGCGTGTCGTCCCTCTCGCCCTTCCCGCCCTTCGCGGCCGTCCCGACTGCGGCTGCCTTCTCGTCCGGCCCGTCGTCGGTCGCGGCCTTCTCGTCCCGCCCGTCGTCGGCGGCCGTCCACGCGGCGCAGAACAGCAGCAGCTTCGCCGTGAAGTTGATCCAGAGCAGCAAGGCGATCGGCACGCCGAAGGCGCCGTACATGCTCTTCCCCGCGACCTCGCGGATGTAGCCGCTGAGCAGCAGTTTCAGCAGCTCGAATCCGGCCGCGCCGATGAGCGCCGCCTGGATCAGCCGGCCACGGCGCGGTTCGACCCCGGGGAGCAGGGTCAGGAGGTAGAGCAGCAACAGGAAGGCGGCCAGTACGCCGACCAGGAACGCACCCGCACGCAGGACGACGCCGCCCGCGCCGTGCTGCGGGACACCGAGCAGCTCGCCGAACTTGCCGACCGCGCTGGACCCGATGATCGAGGCGGCGGCCGAGGCCAGTCCGGCGCCGCCCAGCCCGAACAGGACGAGCGCGTCCTTGCCCTTGCGGACGACCGGGTTGCCCTGGTCCTCGTCGTCCTTGCCCCAGACGGCGCGCAGGCAGTCCCGCATCGAGCCGACCCAGCCGATGCCGGTGAAGAGCAGCAGGCCGCCCGCCACCAAGCCGACGGTGCCCGCGTTGGCGACGAGGGCGTTGAGGTCGAGTTGGTCGGAGATGCCGGGGACCTGCTGGGCGAGGGTCTCCTGGAGGCGGTCCAGCTGCTCCTGGCTGAGGAGCGCCGCGCCGACGGCGGCGGCCACGGTGATCAGCGGGAAGAGCGCCAGGAAGCTGATGAAGGTGATCGCGGCGGCGAGCCGGGACCAGTGCACGCGGTCGAGCCGCTCGTACGAACGCCAGGCGTGCGTCCGCATCAGGGCTGCCACCAGCGGCCCGATCACCGGGATCTTCGTCAGCCAGTCCATGGGGTCACCGTAAATGGGATGCCGGAAATAGCCGGGATTATGCCGATTTGGGACTACGGTCGTCGTTTGTGACTTTTCGCCAGGCGCCTTCGATGAGGCGTCCGTTTCACGACCTGGTCCTACGGAGGATCAGGTTCCGCACGCTCCAGGCCCTGCGGCCCCTCCGTCAGGAGCGCCGTATGACCGTCTCGGCCGCCTCGTTCGCCGGGGAGCCCTGCGCCGGGAAGCCCGCAGGGCCGGGGCCGAAAGGGTACTCGCGCAACTTCCGCCAGACGCCGTCCGAGCCCTGCTCGTAGAGCGCGAACCCCCCGCACAGCCACTCGGCCGAGTAGTCCGCGAGCGTGGCGAACGCCACGTCCATCGCCTCCTCGGAGATCCCGTGGGCGACGGTGACGTGCGGGTGGTAGGGGAAGGCCAGCTCCCGGTCGAGCGGCCCCTCCGGGTCGCGGAGCCGGCCCTGGAGGCGGGTGCAGCCGGAACCGCCCTCCACCACCTTGACGAAGACGACCGGCGAGAGCGGACGGAAGGTTCCCGTGCCCTCCAGCCGCATCGCGAAGGCGCGGAAGCCGGCCGCGACCTCGGCGAGGTGCGCCCGGATCGCCGGGAGCCGATCGGCTTCCACCTCCGTGGGCGGGACGAGCGTGACGTGCGTGGGGATGCCGTGCGCGGCGGAGTCCCCGAAGCCCGCGCGCAGCTCCTGGAGTCGGCTGCCGTACGGCTCCGGGACCGCGATCGAAACGCCGAGCGTTACGGTCCCCACGTCTGTCTCCTCCGTCTGTCGCTTGCGTCTGTCACCGAAGGGGTGGTGCCGCCTCAGTGTGGCGGCACCACCCCTTCGACCGCCAGGGCTCCCGCCGGTCAGTGCTTGGCGGGCAGGAAACCGAGCCGCTCGTACGCCTGGGCCAGGGTCTCGGCGGCGACCGCCCGGGCCTTCTCCGCGCCCTTGGCCAGGATGGAGTCCAGCGTCTCCGGGTCGTCCAGGTATTCCTGGGTGCGCTGCCGGAACGGTGTGACGAAGTCGACCATCGCCCCGGCGAGGTCGGTCTTGAGCGCGCCGTAGCCCTTGCCCTCGTACGCGGCCTCCAGGGCGGGGATCGACTCGCCCGTGAGGGTGGAGTAGATCGTGAGCAGGTTGCTGACTCCGGGCTTGTTCGCCGTGTCGAAGCGGATCTCGGCCTCGGTGTCGGTGACCGCGCTCTTGATCTTCTTCTCGGTGACCTTGGGCTCGTCGAGGAGGTTGATCAGGCCCTTGGGGGAGGACGCGGACTTCGACATCTTGATCGTCGGGTCCTGGAGGTCGTAGATCTTCGCGACCTCCTTGACGATGTGCGCGGAGGGCAGCGTGAAGGTCTGGCCGAACCGCTGGTTGAAGCGCTCGGCCAGGTCGCGCGTGAGCTCGATGTGCTGGCGCTGGTCCTCGCCGACGGGGACGGAGTTCGCCTGGTAGAGCAGGATGTCGGCGACCTGGAGGATCGGGTACGTGAACAGGCCGACGGTGGCGTTGTTGACCCCGCCCTTGGCGGACTTGTCCTTGAACTGGGTCATCCGGCTGGCCTCGCCGAAGCCGGTGATGCAGTTCATGACCCAGCCGAGCTGCGCGTGCTCGGGGACGTGGCTCTGGATGAAGAGCGTGCAGCGCTCCGGGTCCAGGCCGGCGGCGAGCAGCTGGGCGGCGGAGAGCCGGGTGTTCGCGCGGAGGTCCTTCGGATCCTGCGGCATGGTGATCGCGTGCAGGTCGACGACCATGTAGAAGGCGTCGTGCGTCTCCTGCAGGGCGACGTACTGGCGGATGGCTCCGAGGTAGTTCCCGAGGTGGAACGAACCGGAGGTGGGCTGGATGCCGGAGAGCGCGCGAGGACGATCAGAAGCCATGGCTCCATTCTCTCAGGTGCGGCGCCGGGCTCGGGCCCGTCGCCGGCCGGAACCTTCCGGGTCGCGCCGCTGTTCCCGGGCCCCCGCCGCGATACCGGGCGGTAGCGCCCCGACCGGATCTTGCCCCGGTCGAGCGACCGCTTTCCGGCCGCCCGCCCCTTCCGGCGGAGCCGGCGGACACGGCCTCGCCGGCGGGGCCGGACGGCGGGTCGCCGCGCGGGGGTACCGGGCGGCGACCCGTCACGGGCTCGGGCCGGTCAGGACAGGGGAAGACCGGGGGCCGGGAAGGCCGCCATGAGCTCCGAGACCTCCCCGCGGACGGCGGACAGGGTCCGCTCGTCCGAGGCCGCGGCCGCGTCGACCGCGCGCGCGATCCACTCCGCCACCACGGGCATGTGCTCCACCGACAGCCCCCGTGACGTCAGCGACGGCGTACCGATCCGGATGCCCGACGGGTCGAACGGCTTGCGGGGATCGAAGGGCACCGTGTTGTAGTTCACGACGATCCCCGCGCGGTCCAGCGCCTTGGCCGCCACCTTGCCGGGAACCCCCCGCGAGGTGAGGTCCAGCAGGATCAGGTGGTTGTCCGTTCCGCCCGACACCAGGTCGAAGCCCCGCTCCAGCAGCGACGCGGCCAGCGCCTTCGCATTGGCCACGACGGCGTGCGCGTACGTTACGAACGCCGGCTGCGCCGCCTCGTGCAGCGCCACCGCGATACCCGCCGTCGTCTGGTTGTGCGGGCCGCCCTGGAGGCCCGGGAAGACGGCCTTGTCGATCGCCTTCGCGTGCTCCTCCCGGCACATCAGCATGGCGCCGCGCGGCCCGCGCAACGTCTTGTGCGTGGTGGTGGAGATGACGTCCACGTGACCCGCCGGGCTGGGGTGCGCCCCGCCCGCGATGAGGCCCGCGATGTGCGCCACGTCCGCGACCAGGATCGAGCCGGCCTCCTTGGCGATCGACCCGAAGGCCTCGAAGTCGATCGTGCGCGGCAGCGCGGTACCGCCACAGAAGATGATCTTCGGTCGCTCGGCGAGCGCCAGCTCCCGCACCGCGTCGTAGTCGATCCGCCCCGTCTCGGCGGAGACCCCGTACTGCACGCCCCGGAACCAGGAGCCCGTCGCCGACACGCCCCAGCCGTGCGTGAGGTGGCCGCCCATCGGCAGGGCCATGCCCATCACCGTGTCGCCGGGCCTCGCGAAGGCCAGGTACACGGCCAGGTTCGCCGGGGAGCCGGAGTACGGCTGCACGTTCGCGTGGTCCACGCCGAACAGGCCCTTGGCCCGCTCGATCGCGAGGGACTCGACGCGGTCTATGTTCTGCTGGCCCTCGTAGTAACGGCGGCCCGGGTAACCCTCGCTGTACTTGTTCTGCAGGACGGTGCCGGAGGCCTCCAGCACCGCCGCGGAGACGTAGTTCTCACTCGGGATCAGGCGGAGCGTCTGTGCCTGGAGGGTTTCCTCGGCCGCGACGAAGGACGCCAGCTCGGGGTCGGTCGCGGAAAGGGCGGGATGGCGGCGCGCGGTCATGGCGGTCCTCCGGGGTCGATGTCTGGTCTCGTCCCCGCGAGGCCCAGGCGAGCGGCCCTGTGTGCGGTCCTGCGCGCACGACTCCCCCGGAGTCCGTTCTCCGTGCGCCAGTCGCCGTGCGTAGGCCCCACCCTAGCGGGCGCGCCGCGAGAAAGGTTTCTCCGTCCGCTGTACGAGCGAACATGGAAAGTGACGCCACCTCGTCGACTGCCCGCCGGACGATCGGAGACCCCGTGTCGAAGACTGCTGATGCCATCCGCACCGCCGACGCGCACAGCGCGCACAACTACCACCCGCTCCCGATCGTCGTCGCGTCGGCGGAAGGCGCGTGGATGACCGACGTGGAGGGCCGCAGGTACCTCGACATGCTCGCCGGCTACTCGGCGCTCAACTTCGGCCACGGCAACCGCCGTCTCATCGATGCCGCGCACGCGCAGTTGGAGCGGGTCACGCTCACCTCCCGCGCCTTCCACCACGACCGCTTCGCGGACTTCTGTACCGAACTCGCCGCCCTGTGCGGCAAGGAGATGGTGCTGCCCATGAACACGGGCGCGGAGGCGGTGGAGACGGCGGTCAAGACCGCCCGCAAGTGGGGGTACGAGGTCAAGGGCGTCCCCGACGGCCACGCGAAGATCGTCGTGGCCGCCGACAACTTCCACGGCCGGACCACCACCATCGTGTCGTTCTCGACGGACCACGAGGCCCGTGACCACTTCGGGCCGTACACGCCCGGCTTCGAGATCGTCCCGTACGGCGACCTCACCGCGCTCTCCCACGCGGTGACCTCCAACACCGTGGCCGTACTGCTGGAACCGATCCAGGGCGAGGCGGGCGTCCTCGTCCCGCCCGCCGGCTACCTCCGGGGCGTACGCGAACTCACGCGCGAGCGGAACGTCCTGTTCATGGCGGACGAGATCCAGTCGGGCCTCGGCCGCACGGGCGAGACCTTCGCGTGCGCGCACGACGGGGTCGTGCCGGACGTGTACGTCCTGGGCAAGGCGCTGGGCGGCGGTGTCGTGCCCGTCTCGGCCGTGGTCGCCGACCGGGACGTGCTCGGGGTGTTCCGGCCCGGCGAGCACGGGTCCACCTTCGGCGGCAACCCCCTCGCCTGCGCGGTCGCCCTGGAGGTGATCGCGATGCTGCGGACCGGCGAGTACCAGCAGCGTGCCGCCGAACTCGGCGACCACCTGCACCGGGAGCTGAACCTGCTGGTGGGCGGTGGCGCGGTGACCGCCGTCCGGGGTCGCGGCCTGTGGGCGGGCGTCGACATCGACCCGTCGCGCGGGACGGGCCGGGAGATCTCCGAGAAGCTGATGGAGCTGGGGGTGCTGGTGAAGGACACCCACGGCTCGACCATCCGCATCGCCCCGCCGCTGGTGATCGGCAAGGAGGATCTGGACTGGGGCCTGGACCGACTGCGGTCCGTGCTCGCGGCCTGAGGCCCCGGCCCGGATCTACAGGATGACGTGGGGCAGGAAGCGGGCGTACTCGTCCGTGACCGGCCCCGCCGACTCCCGGATGCCCAGCCCCGCCGCCTCCTCCTCGACGACCCACGCGCCGAGCACCACCCGGTTGCCGTCGAAGTCCGGCAGCGGGGCCAGGGCCTGGAAGACGTACGTCTCGTCCTCCTCCGGCACGAACGGCGCCCCGCCCACCGGGTGCAAGGTGACCCCCGCGCCCTCGCGGCCCAGCAGCGGCTTCGCCGCGAAGCCGGTGGTGTCCGCGAGCTCGCGCGGCCCGTCGAGGTAGGCGGGCAGCAGGTTGGGGTGCTCGGGGAACAGCTCCCACAGGATCGCCAGCAGTGCCTTGTTGGCGAGGAGCATCTTCCACAGCGGTTCGATCCAGCAGGTGCTGCCGGAGCCCCCGCCGTGGTCGTAGGTGGCCAGGACGTGCGGGCCGAACTCGTCCCCGACCAGCCACTCCCACGGGTAGAGCTTGAAACAGCTGCGGATGAACCGCAGCCGGTCGTCCACGAACCGGCCCGAGAGGCCGTCCCAGCCGATCTGTTCCACCGACAGGGCGTGCGTGGCCAACCCGGCCTGTTCGGCGGTCTCCTGGAGGTAGGCGACCGTCATCAGGTCCTCGCCCAGCTCGTCGGTCTCGGAGTGCGCGAAGTGCACGGGCCCCGGCGGCAGCAGCTCCGCCTGCCGGCGCCACGCCTCGACCAACCGCTCGTGCAGGGAGTTCCACTGGTCGGCGCCGGGGAAGCGTTCCTCCATCCAGAACCACTGCGGACTCGCCGCCTCCACCAACGAGGTGGGGGTGTCCGCGTTGTACTCCAGCAGCTTGGCCGGGGCGCCGGAATCGTCGTGGCGCAGGTCGAAACGGCCGTACAGAGAAGGCTGTTCGGCGCGGCGCCGCCAGGACTCGGCGATACGGGCGGCGAGCGCGCGATCGTGGATGCCCAGGTCCGCGAAGCGGTCGTGCTCGACGATGTGCGCCGCCGCCGCGAGGCACATGGCGTGCAGTTCCTCGACGACGTCCTCCAGCGCCTCGATCTCGGGCAGGGAGAAGGAGTAGTACGCGCTCTCGTCCCAGTAGGGCCGCAGGGAATCGTCGGGGTAGCGGGTCAGGGGGTAGATCAGGCCCTGTTCCTCGACGGTCTTCTGCCAGTCGGGACGGGGCTCGATGGTGTGCCGCTTCACGTGGCCGGGCCTTCCCTCAGCCGCCGCTGGAACCGCTGTGGCCGCCGATGCCGCCGCGGGTGACGGCGGACTTGTCGAAGCTGCCGCCCTTGACCTTGCCGCTGCTCGTGCTGCCGCCGTAGTAGTACGCGCCGCGACCGCCGCTCCTGCACTCGTTGTCGTTCAGCTTCTGCAAGGTGGCGCGGTCGGCACACCGCTTGTCGGGCTCGCCGCTGCTGCCGCAGGCCACGAGGCCGGCCGCGAGCAGGCCCATGCCGCCGAGCGCGACGGCGCCGGAACGCATGCGACGCCGGGTGCCGGCGCCGGTGGTGGTGTCCATGTACGAGCTCGCTCCCCCTGGGTGGCGTGGTCCCACAGACTAGAACGGGACTGCGGGGCGACGGAATCCGGCCGTCGTCACACCCTTGTCACGACGGTGACCTACAGTCTCTTCGTGCTGATTGGGATGGTTTGCGCGCTGGGTGCGGCGGTCTGTTTCGGGACGGCGTCGGTGTTGCAGGCGGTGGCGGCGCGGGCGGCCGAGCCGGGGACGGGTTCCGGGGTGGACGCGGCCCTGCTGCTGCGGGCGCTGCGGCAGTGGCGGTACGTGGCGGGGCTGGGCTTGGACGCGGTCGGGTTCGTCCTCCAGATCGTGGCGCTGCGGCACATCCCCATCTACGTCGTGGGGGCGGCGCTGGCGGCCAGCCTGGCCGTGACGGCGGTGGTCGCGGCGAGGCTGCTGCGGGTGCGGCTGAGCCGGGCGGAGTGGGGTGCGGTCGCGGTCGTGTGCGGCGGGCTGGTGATGCTGGGGCTGTCCTCGGACGAGGAGGGCACGGAGCCGGGGCCGCCCGCTCTGAAGCCCGCGCTGCTGGTCGTGGCGGTGCTGGTGCTGCTCGCCGGGGCGGCGGCCGGGCGGCTCCCGGGCCGGGCCCGGGCGCTGGTGCTGGGCCTGGGGGCGGGGACCGGCTTCGGGGTGGTGGAGGTGTCGGTCCGCCTCATCGACGGCGTGGACTTCGCCAACCCGGCGCTGTACGCGCTGCTGTTGGGCGGGGCGGCGGGGTTCCTGCTGCTCACGTCGGCGCTCCAGCGGGGTTCGGTGACGGCGGCGACGGCGGGCCTGGTCCTGGGCGAGACCCTCGGCCCGGCGGCGGTGGGCGTGGCCTGGCTCGGCGACCGCACCCGCGAGGGCCTGACCTGGCTGGCCGTCCTCGGCTTCGCGGTAGCCGTCGCCGGCTCCCTGGCCCTCGCCCGCTTCGGCGAACCGTAGCCCCGGCCGGCCCCGCCCGAACCGCCGGGCGGGGCCGGTGTCCGCCTCAAACGCCGGCGGGGCCGATTTGGGCGAGCGCACCGTCGCGCGAAGCGACCCCGGTTTCACCGGGCGCCTCAAACCCCGGCGGGGCCGGGGCGAGACCGGGTCCTGGTCACCCTGGCGGCAGCCACCCCCAGCCCCGCCGGCGCTTGAGGCGAACACCCGTCCCGTCCCGCGAACCCGGGCTACGGGAGGGATGACAGGAGGGCCGACAGCGTCGGTGACCAGGCGCTGTCCGGTGGGGTGCCGTAGCCCACCACCACCGCCTCCCGCACCGGCAGGTCCGACATGGGGTGGCGGAAGTTCGACAGGCCCTCAAGGGCCAGGCCCTGACCGGCCGCCGCCTGGAGTACCGGCCGTTCCATGCCCGGTGCGAGGTCCAGGACCACGTGCAACCCGGCCGCGATGCCCGAGACCCCCGTCACGGACGCCCGGTCGGACACCGCCGCGACCACCGCGTCCCGCCGCTTGCGGTACCGCGTCCGCATCCCCCGCACGTGCCGGTCGTACGCCCCCGAACGGATGAACTCCGCCAGCGTCAACTGCTCCAGCGCCCCGGAGGTCCAGTCGGTGTGGCCCTTCGCCGCGAGCACCTCCTCCAGCAGCGCGTCCGGCACCACCATCCAGCCCATCCGCAGCCCCGGCGCCAGCGACTTGCTCGCCGTCCCCAGGTACACCACCCGCTCCGGGTCCAACCCCTGGAGCGCGCCGACGGGTTGGCGGTCGTAGCGGAACTCGCCGTCGTAGTCGTCCTCCAGGATCAGACCGCCGGTGGTCCTCGCCCAGTCGACCGCCGCCGCCCGCCGCTCCGGCGTCAGCGCGTGCCCCGTCGGGAACTGGTGCGCCGGGCTGAGCAACACCGCGCCGGCGCCCGTGCCGGGCAACCGGTCCGTCCGCGCCCCGGCTCCGTCCAAGCGGAGCGGCAGCGTCCGCAGGCCGGCGCCCGTGAGCAGCTCGCGGTGGATGCCGAGGCCGTACCCCTCCACCGCCACGTCCCGGACCCGCCGCGCCCGCAGCACCTTCGCCATCAGCATCAGCCCGTGCGCGAACCCGGCGCACAGCACGATCCGGTCGGGCCGCGCGTACACGCCCCGCGCCCGCGCCAGGTACCCGGCCAGCGCCTCCCGCAGCTCCACCCGGCCGCGGGCGTCGACCGCGTACCCGAGCGCGTCGTTCGGGGCGGCCGTGAGCGCCCGCCGGGTCGCCGCCGCCCAGGCCGCGCGCGGGAAGCTGCCCAGGTCCGGCGAGCCGGGAACGAGGCTGTACGCGGGCCCCCGGCGCACGGCGCGACGTACCCGGGCGGCGGGGGCTCCGGCGGCCCTGCGCGGCCTGGCCCGTTCCGCGACGCGGGTGCCCGAGCCCTGGCGGGCCGTGAGCCAGCCCTCTGCGACGAGTTCGGCGTACGCCTCCGCGACCGTGTTCCGGGCGATGCCCAGGTCGGCCGCGAGGGACCGCGAGGACGGCAGCCGGGTCCCGGGCGCGAGCCGCCCGCTGCGCGCGGCCTCGCGCAGGGCCTCCGTCAACCCGGCCCGCAGCCCACGTCCGGCGGAGAGGTCGAGGTGCAGGTCGGCGCCGAAAGTGGCCCATGTTTCCGTCATGGATGTGGACCATATCGGCGGGCTGCCTCCTTCGTACGGTGGAGGCATGACGACGACGACCGAAGCCACGGAACACGCCCCCGAAGAGCCCGCCCGCCTGAACTGGTACAAGCACGCGCCCGAGGTCTACAAGGCCATGGTCGCGCTGGAGATCGCGGCGAAGAAGGGCCTCGACCCGGTCCTGACCGAGCTGGTCAAGACCCGCGCCTCGCAGGTGAACGGCTGCGCCTTCTGCCTGGACATGCACACCAAGGACGCCCTGGCGGCGGGCGAGAGCGTCGAGCGGCTCGTGCAGCTCTCCGCCTGGCGCGAGTCCCGGCACTTCTACACCGAGAAGGAGCTGGCCGCGCTCGCGCTGACGGAGTCGGTGACCGTCCTGACGGACGGTTTCGTTCCCGACGAGGTCTACGCGACCGCCGCGAAGCACTTCGAGGAGGCCGAACTGGCCCAGCTGATCGCCGTGATCACGACGATCAACGCCTGGAACCGGTTCGGCGTCACCTGCCGCCTGGTGCCGGGCCACTACACGCCGGGCATGCTCGGGCACTGAGCGGGCGTCGGACCGGGCGTCGGACCGGGCGTCGACACCGCGCCCCGTCGACACCGCGCCCCCCGGCGCCGGACCACCGGCGCCGGACCACCGGCGCCGGGGCGGTCAGCCGCCGGGTCGGAAGGCGGCCAACGCCGCCGCGTGGTGCTGTTGTGTGACCGCCCAGTCGGCGGCCGGGCCCGCGGTCAGGACGGCCCATTTGCCGCCGTCCGGGGTGCGGGAGACCCGCTCCACGCCCCGGCGGCGGCCGTGGGTCTCCGCGCTGTCGTACTCGTAGACCAGTTCCGCGGCGTCGTCGGAGCCCGGTACCGGGCCGACGCGGATCTCCTCGTAGCCCGGGGTGCGGGCGCGCAGATCTGTGGAGGCGCCTTGTACGGCCTGCAACGGGCTGAGTTCCGCCTCGCTGACCCGGAAGACCTGGAGCAGTGAAGCGCGGTCCGGAGAGCGGTAGAAGACCCCGCTCCCGCTCGCCTCACGGGCCCAGCCGGCGGGCACCGCGATGGTGAACCCGTCCGGGTCCCGGACCGTCTCGTGCGCACCGCCGGCGGGGGAGCCGGTGCTCGCGGAGGGGGTGCCGGAGGGGCCGCCCGGGGGCGAGGAGGCAGGCGGCTTCGGGGACACGGACGCCCCGCCGTCCACGGGGGCGCCGGACGCCGTCGCCCCCGCGTGCGCGGTCGGCCCCGACGGGCTCCGCTCGACGAACCAGACGGCGGCCGCCCCGATCGCGAGGGCGGCCACCGCGATCCCCACCGTGGTCGGCGTCAGCCACCGTCCGCCGGACCCCGCGGGGCGCGGTGGCCCCGGGGGGACGGGCGGCGGTGCCGGTGGCCCGGGCGGCAGCAGCGTGTCGTACGGCGGCGGCGCGGTCGGCAGGGTCCCGTCGAAAGCCGGGGGCACCGGCGGCAGGTTGCCGTCGTAGGCCTCGGGCGCGGTCGGCGTCGGCGGATCGTACGCCGGGGCCGTCCACGCCGGGGCCTGTGCGAGCGGGTCGTAGGGGGGCGGTGCCTGCGGCGGCGCGGCCGGGGTGTCGGCCGGGACCGGGGCGTGGGCCGGGGCATCGGCCGGGGCGTCCCACACCCAGCGTTGCGTGCGCGCGTCCCAGCGGGGCGCGCCCTGCGGCTGCGGGGCCACGGCTCAGCCTCCCAGCGAGGTCAGCAGCCCGGCCAGCGCGGTCGCCGCGCTGACCGACTCCACCAGCGGCGCCCAGCGTTCCAGCGCCGCGCGCAGCCGGGCGGCGAGCCCGGGCCGGATCTCCCGCGCCGTCTCCAGTTCCTCGGCGACGCCGTCCAGTTCGGCGTCCAGCGCCGACCGGTCCTCGCCGCGCGGTACCCGTACGAGGGCGGCGCGCAGTTCCAGTACCGCGTCGAGCAGCACCTGCGGGGTCGGGGCCTCGGCCGCCGCGCCCCCGTGCCGGACCGTGTTGGTGTTGTTGCTGCCGCCGATGCTGAACGCGCTGCCGGTGACGTCTCCGAGCGAGACCGACGGCTCCGCCCCGCCCGCGCTGCTCCCGTCAGTTGCCACCGCTGCTCCCCCTGCCCTTGCCACTGCCGTGGTGTCCGGTGTTGATGTTGTTGCTGCCGCCGACGCTGAAGGCACTGCCGTTCACCGACTGGATGAACACCCCGCCCTCCGCGACGTTGACGGCTCGGGCCGCGAACTCCTCGGTATGCCAGCCCGCTTCGTGCAAGGCGACGATAATGCCGCCGACCACCCGGTCCTGGACGGTTTTCAGGAAGCGGTCCAAGTCCATGAGGTGGAACAGCGATCCGTTGTCCTCGGAGGCGAGTTCGCGCACCGACAGGCGGGGTCCCTCGGGGCGGGCGCCGCCGTGGCCGCCGGTCACGATCCGCCACCAGCTCGCCAGGCCGCGGGCCAGGGTGGTGACGGAGGCGGCGATGGAGCCTGGGGTGCGCCGCAGGGCCCCGACCGCCTTTCCGAAGGCGTTGTTGTTGCGGTAACGCTGGGCGTCGGCGTCCGCGTTGTGGAAGGCGACGTCCACGGGGAGCAGCACGTGCGGCGCCACTTCGAGCATCATCATGCCGCCCTGCGTGTGGACCCGTACGAAGACGGTGACGACGAGGTTCTCGTCCCAACCGCCCACCCGCACGCGCAGGAAGTGCCGGCGGCGCTCGCCGCCCTCCTCGATGGCGGCGGCCCGCTGCTGCGCGTACTGGGCGTGGATGCTCTGCGCGGCGTCCCTGTGCGGCAGTCCGTTGGCGGGCAGGAACACGCACTCGTCGACGACGAGTTCCCGCATACGGTCGCCGACGGCGGCCTGGGCGTCCGCGGAGCCGTGCGGGGAGGGCACCCGCAGGCGCTCCAGCAGCGGCACGATCCGGGAGACGAGGTGGGCGTTGGTCACCGGTGTCGGCTTCCGGTCGGGGCCCAGGTCCTCGCGCGGGCGCAGTTCGACGGAGAGCTGCCAGGGCCGGTAGGGGTCGCCCGCTCCGCAGAACGGGTCGTTGACGTCGTACATGATCACCGGCGCGTGCTGCTCCGCCCGGATGCGGGCACGGACGCGCTGGAAGCGCGCGCCGGGGGCCGCTTCGGCCGGGTCGCCCGCATGGTCGGCGTAGCGGCGCTCGTTGAGGTCGTTGGTGATGGTCCGGTAGACGTGACCGCGCTGGAGGCCCACGACGGTGACGACGGCGGCGAAGACGACGGGCACCCACCAGAGGGCGGCGGTGGCCGCGACGGTGCCCCCGAAGGACGGGGCGAAGAACAGGGCGCCGGGTCCGCCCGGGTCGCCGAGCAGGCTCATCAGGGCGAATCCGCCCACGACGAGGAAGAGCAGGGTGACGGCGAGCGTCACCAGGACGTAAACGCGCAAGATCACGGCCAGGGCCCGCAGCAGCGCCGTGTTCCGGCCGCGCAGCCAGTCGGCGAGGCTCAGCAGGAGGAAGGGGAAGACCAGCAGCATGAGGGCGCCGCCGGTGAGGAGCGAGCCGACGAACCAGGCGCCGAGCACCCCGGCCGCCCAGCCGAGTTCCGTGCGGCGGGCGCGCAGCGCGTGGGCGAGCACCCGGGAGGCGTCGTAGCCGTAGGAGGGGGCGACGATGCGCTCTTCGTGGACGTACAGCTCGTCGATCACCCGGTCGCGGAATCCGGCGTCGAGGTAGGTGCCGGCGCACAGGAACCGGCCGGCCTCGCTGAGCGAGGGGTGCACCGGCGGGCGGCCGGCGCGGGGATCGCCCCAGCCGGCCGGACCGGTCGGCTGGTGGGGAATCGGTGTCTCGGTCACCGACCGACCTTAGGTTCCCCCTACATGACGCGACAGGCCGAATCACGCCAAAGCGCCCCGGCCTGGTTTGGCCGGAGCGCTTCGTCGTTCGTACTGGTTCGAACGGGTGGGCCGGTGCGAGGACCGGCCCCGGCCGTTCGGATCAGATCAGGCCGAGCTCGCGCACCGCGTCGCGCTCCTCGACCAGCTCCGCCACGGACGCGTCGATGCGCGCACGGGAGAACTCGTTGATGTCGAGGCCCTGGACGATCTCGTACTTGCCGTCCTTCGTGGTGACCGGGAAGGAGGAGATGATGCCCTCGGGAACGCCGTAGGAGCCGTCCGACGGGACACCCATCGAGGTCCAGTCGCCCGCGGCGGTGCCGTTGACCCAGGTGTGGACGTGGTCGAGGGCCGCGTTGGCGGCGGAGGCGGCCGAGGACGCGCCACGGGCCTCGATGATCGCGGCGCCGCGCTTGGCGACGGTCGGGATGAAGGTGTCGGCCAGCCACTGCTCGTCGTTGACGACCTCGGCGGCGTTCTTGCCGGCGATCTCCGCGTGGAAGATGTCCGGGTACTGGGTGGCCGAGTGGTTGCCCCAGATGGTCAGGCGCTTGATGTCGGAGACGGCGGCGCCGGTGCGGGCGGCCAGCTGCGAGATCGCGCGGTTGTGGTCCAGGCGGGTCATCGCGGTGAACCGCTCGGCCGGTACGTCCGGGGCGGCGGCCTGCGCGATGAGCGCGTTGGTGTTGGCCGGGTTGCCCACGACCAGGACCTTGATGTCGTCCGCGGCGTGCGCGTTGATCGCGGCGCCCTGCGGCTTGAAGATGCCGCCGTTGGCGGAGAGCAGGTCACCGCGCTCCATGCCCTTGGTGCGGGGGCGGGCGCCGACGAGCAGCGCGACGTTGGCACCCTCGAAACCCTTGTTCGGGTCGTCGAAGATGTCGATGCCGCGGAGCAGCGGGAAGGCGCAGTCGTCGAGCTCCATGGCGGTTCCCTCGGCGGCCTTCATGCCCTGGGGGATTTCGAGCAGCCGGAGCTTGACCGGCACGTCGGCGCCGAGGAGGTGACCGGACGCGATGCGGAAGAGCAGCGCGTAGCCGATCTGGCCGGCGGCGCCGGTGACGGTGACATTCACGGGAGTGCGGGTCATGGCCTTCTCCGTTAGACAGCTGGCGGTGGGGCGTCCCTGCCCCATGTGCTGGAGGACGCCGCTTCCCTGTCCTCTAAATCTTGACGTGAAGAGACATCCGCGGTCAGGCTATCCGACCCCGGGGGCGGCTAATCCACAGGCCCGTGTGGTGCGTGGCACACGGACCCGGCTGTTCGAAGGCGGTTCCGGTGTCCGGACCCTCATTCCACGCGGAACACCTGCCCGGTGCGGTGTCCTTCGATCGACTTGACGTAGGCGTTCGCCGCGCGGGCGACCGGCACGGCGTCGAATCCCGCGAAGGTGTCCCCGTAGACGTCGAGGGACTCGATGAAGACGGTGGGGCTGACGGCGTTGATCCGCTGCCGGCCGGGGAGTTCGATGGCGGCGGCCCGTACGAACGCCTCCACCGCGCCGTTGACGAGGGAGGCGACGGAGCCGGTGAGCAGCGGCTCGCGGGCCAGCACCCCGGTGATCAGCGTGTACGAGGCGTGCGCCGGCAGCCGGGCGGCGCCCTGGCGGACCAGTTCGATCTGACTGACGGCCTTGCCTTCTAGGCCGCCGCGGACGTCCTCGGTGGTCAGTTCCGCGAGCGGGCGCCACGGGACGCTCCCGGCCGCGCTCGCGACGGCGTCGACCTCGCCGTAGCGCTCGGCGACCGCGTCGTACATGGCGCGGATGGACTCCGGGTCGGTGATGTCGACCGGGACGTCGGCGTCCTTGCGGGAGGCGGTGACGACCTGGTGGCCCCGCTCGCGCAGGGCCGTGAGCACGGCGCGCCCGAGGGTGCCGTTGGCGCCGATCAGCAGGACTTCAAGGGGGCTCGTGGTCATGCCCACGAGCATCCCGCCCTCATCACCGTGAAGTCCAGCTACCTTTCCTTCATCGAAAGTGAAGCAGAACTACCAAGTGGGTCTACGCTGGCCGCATGCTGGACGTGAAACGCATGGTGATGCTCCGCGACCTGGCCGAGCACGGAAAGGTGACCGTGGTCGCCGACCTGCACCGGGTGACCCCGTCCGCCGTCTCGCAGCAGTTGCGCGCACTGGAGGCCGAGGCGGGCGCCGTCCTCGTCGAGCGGGAGGGTCGGGGCCTGCGCCTGACGCCGGCCGGCGCCGCGCTGGCCGGGGCGTGCGAACCGGTGCTGGCCGCCCTGGAGCAGGCGGAGGGAGCGGTACGGGCCCTGGACGCCGGTCCTGTCGGCGAGGTCCGGATCGGCTGCGCCCCGAGCGCGCTGGCCACGGTGGCGGCCCCGCTGCTGGCGGCCCTCGCCCCGCGCCACCCCCTGCTGCGGCCCCGCATCGTGCAGGCCGACCCGGAGGAAGCCGTCCCGCTGCTGCGGCAGCGGCGTCTGGACCTGGCGGTGGTCTACGCGTACCCGCTGCTCGGCGCCCCGCCCGCGAGCGGGACCAGCGCCGTCCCGCTGTTCGAGGACCCGCTGTGCCTGGCGCTGCCCGAGGCGCTGCTCCCGACCTACGAGCGGGACGGCCTGGCGGCGCTGCGGGAGGCCGAGTGGGTCGGCGCGCCCGCCCCGAGCAGCTGCCGCGAGATGCTGCTGCACGCCTGCCGCAACGCCGGCTTCACCCCACGCCTCGCGCACGAGTGCGGGGACCTGCGCGCCGGGCTGTGGCTGGTGGCCACCGGCCGGGCCGTCTCGATGCTGCCGAAGCTGATGTGCGACGCCCCGCCGCCCGGCACGGTCGTGGTGGACCTGCCGGGCCCGGGGCGGACGCTGGAGGCGCTGGTGCGGGCGGGTACCGAGGCCCAGCCGGCCGTCGCGGCGGTGCTGGCCGCCCTGACCGCGCGGGCCGGACGGTGAGCGGGGCACGGTGCGCCGGGCGGGCCGTGAGCCGGCGCGGTGGGCCGACGCTCCGTGGCGGACGGGCGCGGCTCACCGGACGGTGAAGCGGACCGCCGTCTCCAGGAACGGGATGTGCACCCAGGGTCTGGGTTCCATCACCAGCGCCAGCAGCGTGATGGCCACGCCGAGGGCTCCGTAGGTCAGGAGGTCCGTGAACCGCGAGCGGACGGCGAGCATCCCCACCGAGGGCAGCACGCGCCGCATCACCGCCGCCGCGATCAGCGCGACGCCGATGATCAGGCAGCCCACCCGGGCCTGACCCAGGGCCGTCGTCAGCAACCCGGCCGCGGTGGCGCCGAGGACGCTGAGCATGGGCCACTGCCGGGCGGGCGCGGGCGCGTCCCCGGGGGCGGCCCGGCCGCCCCCCTCGGGGCGGGCGGTATCCCGGGTGACGGAGGGGAACCGGCGGGACTTGGGGGCCTCCGGGGCCCCCTCGTCCCCGGCGGCCGGGCCGGCCGGGCCGGTGGTGCGCTCAGCCCGCACTGGTGGTCCGTTCCGCCGCCTCGACGACGTTGACGAGCAGTTGGGCACGGGTCATCGGGCCCACACCGCCGGGGTTCGGGGACAGCCAGCCCGCCACCTCCGCGACGCCCGGGTGCACGTCACCGACGATCTTCCCGCTCTCGTCACGGCTGACGCCGACATCGAGGACGGCGGCGCCCGGCTTCACGTCCTCCGGCTTGACCAGGTGCGGCACGCCCGCGGCCGCGACGATGACGTCCGCCTGCCGCAGCAGCCGCGACAGGTCGCGGGTACCGGTGTGGCACAGGGTCACCGTGGCGTTCTCCGACTTGCGCGTCAGGAGCAGGCCGATGGAGCGCCCGACGGTGACGCCGCGGCCCACGACGACGACGTGCGCGCCGTTGATCTCCACCCCGTGGTGCCGCAGCAGCGCCACGATCCCGTACGGGGTGCAGGGCAGCGGGCCGGGCTCGTTCAGCACCAGCCGACCGAGGGACATCGGGTGCAGTCCGTCGGCGTCCTTGAGCGGATCCATCAGCTCCAGGACGCGGTTGGTGTCGATGCCCTTGGGGAGCGGCAGTTGCACGATGTAACCCGTGCACTCGGGGTTCTCGTTCAACTCCCGGACGACCGCCTCGATGTCCTCCTGGGAGGCGGTGGCCGGGAGTTCGCGCTGGATGGAGGCGATGCCGACCTCCGCGCAGTCCTTGTGCTTGCCGTTGACGTACCAGCGGCTGCCCGGATCGTCACCGACCAGCAGGGTGCCGAGGCCGGGGGTGACGCCTCCGGCCTTCAGCGCCGCCACGCGGGCGGTCAGTTCGGACTTGATCGCGGCTGCGGTGGCCTTGCCATCGAGAATCTGGGCGGTCATACCCCCATCCTCCCGGATGGAGCCGCCTCCCTTCCACTCCGGGCGCCCGGGTCCCGCTCCGGGAGCCCCCGGTTCCGCTTCGGCCGATCACCCGGCTCGGGGCGCCCCCGCAGACTCCGGGCGGCGCGGGAAGCGACTTGGTCATTTCATTGCACTTGCACAACAAGTCCCGTCCCGTACGTGAACCGGCTGGACAATCGCCCTGCGGCGGGACCACGATGACGGGCAATGAGTGCCGCGGGCAGTGCCGGGGGGTGGACCGCAACGCAGTGTTTCCTCCGAAAGTGCCGTGCGTCCCCGCACTTCCACGGAGGAACAACCCCAAGATGAGTTTCGGCGACCCGAACAACCCGTACGGACAGCAGCAGCCGCCGCAGGGCCAGCCCAACTACGGCTACCCGCAGCAGGCCCCCCAGGGCGTGCCCCCGCAGGGCCAGCCCGGCTACGGTTACCCGCAGCAGCCCGGGCAGCCGCCGTACGGTGCGATGCCCCCGGCCCCCGGCACGCTCCAGGCGAACAACGGCTACATCAACGTGGCCGGACTCGGCACCGTCGAGGTCGCCACGATGGGTCGCCGCTTCGGCGCCCGCGTGATCGACGGCCTGGTCATCGGTGTCCTGTACGCCATCCTCAGCTCGATCGGTCTCGCCAGCGCCTTCGGCGCGTCGAAGAGCATCCAGGACTGCGGCACGGACTACGCGTCGCCCACGTACCAGACCTGCGTCAACGACCAGGCCGCCGCCGCGGGTGGCATCATCGCCACCTTCTTCGGCTTCATCCTGATCTTCTTCATCGCCACCCTGCTCTACGAATGGCTGATGATCGCGTTCGTGGGCGCGACGGTCGGCAAGCTGGCCCTGGGCGTCAAGGTCGTCAAGGAGAACACGGGTCAGGTCCCCGGCATCGGCGGCGGCTTCATCCGCTGGATCATCCCGATGGTCGGCGCGCTGCTCTGCGGTATCGGTCAGATCCTGACCTACCTCTCCCCCTTCTTCGACAACTCCGGCAAGCTGCAGGGCTGGCACGACCGTGCCGCCGGCACGATCGTCGTGAAGAAGTAGCAGGTCGCCGACGACCGGTGGGCGGTTCGACCGCCCACCGGTGGTGATCCACCGCAGTACGGCGAAGGCCGCGCCCCCCGATGGGGGCGCGGCCTTCGCCGTGTGCGGGGTCCGTCAGTGGAAGAAGTGGCGGGTGCCGGTGAAGTACATGGTCACGCCGGCCGCCTTCGCCGCCTCGATGACCTGCTCGTCACGGACCGAACCGCCCGGCTGGACCACGGCCTTGACGCCGGCCGCGGTGAGGATCTCCAACCCGTCCGGGAAGGGGAAGAAGGCGTCGGAGGCGGCGTACGAACCCCGCGCGCGCTCCGCGCCGGCCCGCTCGACCGCGAGCTTCGCGGAGTCGACGCGGTTGACCTGACCCATGCCGACGCCGACCGAGGCGCCGTCCTTGGCGAGCAGGATCGCGTTCGACTTGACGGCCCGGCAGGCCTTCCAGGCGAAGGCGAGCTCGGCGAGTTCGGCGGCGGAGAGGGCCTCGCCGGTCGCGAGGGTCCAGTTCTTCGGGTCGTCGCCCTCGGCGCCCCGTCCCTCTTCGAACGTGTCCGACTGCTGGAGCAGCACGCCGCCCGAGATCGGCTTCAGGTCGCCCGGCTGGTGCGGGGTGCCGTCCACCTTCAGGACGCGGATGTTCTTCTTCCTGGCGAGGATCTCGACCGCGCCGTCCTCGTAGCCGGGGGCGGCGATGACCTCGGTGAAGATCTCCGCGACCTGCTCGGCGAGCTCGACGGTCACCGGGCGGTTGACCGCGATGACACCGCCGAACGCGGAAAGCGGGTCACAGGCGTGCGCCTTGCGGTGGGCGGCGGCGATGTCCGTGTCCACGGCGATCCCGCACGGGTTGGCGTGCTTGATGATCGCGACGCAGGGCTCGTCGTGGTCGTAGGCGGCGCGACGGGCCGCCTCGGTGTCCACGTAGTTGTTGAAGGACATCTCCTTGCCGTGCAACTGCTCGGCGTTGGCGAGCCCGCCCGGCTGCCCGTCCGTGTAGAGCGCGGCGGCCTGGTGGGGGTTCTCGCCGTAGCGGAGGGTCGACTTGCGCTCCCAGGCGCCGGCCAGGAACTCGGGCAGGACGGCCTCGGGCTCGGGGGCGTAGGAGTTCGTGAACCAGGAGGCGACGGCCACGTCGTAGGCGGCCGTGTGCTGGAAGGCCTCGGCGGCGAGCCGCTTGCGGGCGGTCAGGTCGAAGCCGCCGCCCTGGGCGGCGGCCAGGACGTCGGCGTACCGCTCGGGACTGACGACGACGGCGACCGAGGGGTGGTTCTTGGCGGCGGCGCGGACCATCGAGGGACCGCCGATGTCGATCTGCTCGACGCACTCGTCGGGGGTGGCTCCCGACCGGACGGTCGCGAGGAAGGGGTAGAGGTTGACGACCACCAGGTCGAAGGGCTCGACGCCCAGCTCGGCCAGCTGCCGGCGGTGGTCCTCCAGGCGCAGGTCGGCGAGGATGCCGGCGTGCACGCGCGGGTGCAGGGTCTTGACCCGGCCGTCCAGGCACTCGGGGAAGCCGGTCAGCTCCTCGACCTTGGTGACGGGCACACCGGCCGCGGCGATCTTGGAGGCGGTGGAGCCGGTGGAGACGAGGGCGACGCCCGCCTCGTGCAGGCCGCGGGCCAGCTCTTCCAGTCCCGTCTTGTCGTAGACGCTGATGAGCGCACGACGGATCGGCCGCTGGGTCGTGGTCGGGTCGTTGCTGCTGTCTGCGGTCTCTACGGCGGTCACTGGATTGTTACCTTTCGTCCCTCAATGCGGTAGCCGTGCCGGGCCAGGCGCCCCACGACGTCGACGAGCAGCGTGCGCTCGACTTCCTTGATGCGCTCATGGAGAGCGGCTTCGTCTTCCTCGTCCCGGATCTCGACGACACCCTGGGCGATGATGGGGCCGGTGTCCACGCCGCCGTCCACGAAGTGGACGGTGCAGCCGGTGACCTTGGCGCCGTAGGCGAGGGCGTCGCGGACGCCGTGCGCGCCCGGGAAGGCGGGCAGCAGGGCGGGGTGGGTGTTGATGAACCGGCCGCCGAAGCGACCCAGGAACTCCGGCCCGACGATCTTCATGAACCCGGCGGAGACCACCAGGTCCGGCTCGTGGGCGGCGGTGGCCTCGGTGAGCGCGACGTCCCACTCGGCGCGGGTGTCGTACGCCTTGACCGGGCACACGAAAGTGGGGATACCGGCCTTCTCGGCGCGTTCCAGGCCGACGATGCCGTCGCGGTCGGCGCCGACCGCGACGACCCGGGCGCCGAAGCCCTCGGGGCCCTCGGGGTGGGAGTCGATGGCGTCGAGCAGGGCCTGGAGGTTGGTGCCGGAACCGGAGACCAGCACGACCAGGCGAGAGGCGGCCATGGGAGGCCCTTTCTTGGGGGGCATCGCTTGCACTTGTTGCGCTTGTTGCACTTGTACGGTCATACGAAACTCCGGGTCCCCGATATACGGGGAACCATACGAAGCGGTGGACCGCCTGCAACGATACCGGCACACGGGACCGCCCCCGAGGTACGGGGGGACGGCCTGGGGGTAGCGTGCGGCGTGGAGGCCGCGAACCGCGTGACGCGACGTGTTCCACACCGGAACCACGCCGATGCCAGGTCCACGACACCACTCACGGACACCGCTCACGACCGCTCACGACACAGTCCACGACACAGGGGAAGTAACGCACTCGATGCCGGACCGCCGTCAGCCCGACTCCTCGACCGACGACAACCCCTTCGCGGCGCCCCCCGAGGGCAAGCCCGACCAGCCGTGGCAGCCGCGCGGCGGCAACGGCGCGGGCGGCCCCGGCGGCGGCCGGGACGGCCGGGACCCGACCCCCGAGGGCCCGGCCCGCTGGGACCCCACGGACCCGATCCAGCGCCGCGCCCGGTACGCGCTGCTCGCGGGCATGTGGGGGTTCTTCTTCGGCATCTTCGGGATTCCGTCGGTGGGTCTGCTGCTGGGCGCGCTCGCTCTCTACTGGGGCGTCAGCGCACTCCGCGGCGGCGTCGAGTCCCTCGGCCCGGCGGCTCGCCCGCAGCGCACGGCGGCGGTCAGCGGCCTGGTCACGGCGACCCTGGCCCTCATGCTGGCCGCCGGCTCGTACGCGGTGCAGTTGACCTACAAGGACTTCTACGTCTGTCGCGACGACGCCCTGACGAAGACGGCCGAACTCGAATGCAACACCCTGCTCCCGGACAACTTCCTCGGCAAGGTCCTCAAGGTCCAGCGCTGACCCGCCCGCCCACGCGGGTCGGCCCCCGGCGGCGACCGGGGGATGCCGGGGCGCCGGGGGCCGGCCCCGCGTCGGCGCCGGCCCGCCGCTCGTTCCGTCAGGCGGTCGGCCGCCGCGACAGCACGCGCGCCCCCGACACCCCCGGCACCAGCTCCGCCGCCACGACCGGCACGCCGGACACCACGGACACGCCGGACCCACCGGGAACGGCCGCCACGGGTGGCTCCGACGGAGCGTCGGGGACGGGAAGCACAACCGGCCCCGGGACGACCGCCTGCGACGCCCCCGGCACCAGCTCCGCCGCCACGACCGGCACGCCGGACACCACCGACACGCCGGACCCACCGGGAACGGCCGCCACGGGTGGCTCC
>NZ_SSBJ01000052.1 GCF_004795055.1 Streptomyces sp. A1136 | reverse complement strand
GGTACGTCTGCGGGAACAGGCCCGGGGATCAGGCCGAGCGGCGGCGTCCCTGGCCCGCGCCACCGACGCGGCTGCGCGCCGAAGCCGCCGCCGCACCGGCGGCGGAGCCGCCCGCGGTACGTCGGCCGGTCAGGGCGCCGGTTCGGGCGAGCGCGGTCGACGTACCGCGGGCGGCTCCGCCGGCGGTGCGGCGGCGGCTTCGGCGCGCAGCCGCGTCGGTGGCGCGGGCCAGGGACGCCGCCGCTCGGCCTGATCCCCGGGCCTGTTCCCGCAGACGTACCGAGCCGGGCTCCGCACACAGTGCGCGGAGCCCGGCTCGGCCGTTCCTACGGTCGCACCAGCCGGCTCTGGAGCTTCGCCAGGGTCCGCAGGTCAAGGCCGAGGCCGTCCGTCAGGTAGCCGTAGAGGCCGCCGTAGTCCGCCTCCATCCGGGCGGTCGCGGCGTCCAGGTAGTCCTGGCGGACCTCCTGGAGGGGGATCAGCAGCTCGGGGTGCTGCATCCGGCCCGACTGCCTCAGGGCCTCCCGCACTTGGGCGTCGTAGGCCGAGCGGAAGGCGTTCGAGGCCAGGTAGTCCTGCCCGGCGGTGGTCTCGGGCACGGCGAGCGCGCGCAGCAGGAGGTAACTCATCCAGCCCGTCCGGTCCTTGCCCGACGTGCAGTGGTAGAGCAGCGGTCCCTTGCCGTCCGCGATCTCGCGCAGCGTCGCCGCGAACTGCGCCCGGTTCTCGGGGCCGGTCACGAAGGTGCGGTAGATGTCGCGCATGTAGGCCTCGGCGCGGCCGGCGCCGAGCATCCGCTCCTGCTCGGCGGGGTCGCCGCTGGAGATGACGGTGAGCAGGGTTCCGTAGAGACCGAGGTCGCTGACCGGGCGCGAGGTGGGGGTGAGCCCCGCGGGCAGCCGGTCGGCGCCGTCGTAGCGGACCTCCGTCGGGATGCGGAAGTCGACGACCTCGGTGAGGCCGAGCCCGGCGACGGTGGTGACGTCGGCGGGGGTCAGCTTGCCCAGCGCGTCGGAGCGGTAGACCAGCCCCTGGCGGACCTGACCGCCGGTGTAGGTGCGGTAGCCGCCCAGGTCGCGGAGGTTGACCGCGCCCTGGAGGGGGATCTGGCGAATCGTTTCGGCGGACGTCTGTCGGTGCTCGGCGCGTACGGGCACCGGCGCCGCGGAGGCGGTAGCGGCCGCGGAGGCGGCGGTGACGGCGGACGCGGTGGTGACGGCGAGGGCGGACGCGAGGACCACGGTCGCCAGGCGGATACGGGCACGACTCATCTGGGCGGCTCCTGAGAGGAGGGGAAGCGGGTCATCCCGGTGGGGGCGGGGCGTCGGGCGCGTTCAGTCGTACGAGTACGGCCCGTGCCTCGGCCATGACCCGGCCGACGAGTTCCGCACAGGAGGGCAGGTCCTCGATCACCCCCGCGACCTGCCCGGATGCCATGACACCGAGGTCCGTGCGGCCCTCGACCATGGACGCCTTGAGGAGCATGGGCGTGTTGGCGGCGAGCAGGACCTGGCTCCAGGACAGTTCCTTGCCGTGTTTCATCGCCAGCCCGTCCCGCACCATCCCCGACCACGACAGGCCGGACAGCCTCCGGAACCGCGCCGCGTGCCGCACGGCTCGGGCCAGCGCCCGCGTACGGCCCGCCCGCTCCAGCGAGGCGACCAGATCGCTGCGCAGCATCCGGTGCGGCAGTCCGTCGACGGCCGTGGTGACGGTGACGTCCCTGACGCCGGCCTTGAGGTACTCGGCCTTCACGGCGTCCGGGACGGTCGAATCGGAGGTCAGCAGGAAGCGGGTGCCCATCGCGATGCCCGCCGCCCCGTAGGCGAGGGCCGCGACCAGCCCCCGCCCGTCGTGGAAGCCGCCCGCCGCGACCACCGGGATGTCCACGGCGTCGACCACCTGGGGCAGCAGCACGGTCGTGGCCACCTCCCCCGTGTGCCCCCCGCCCTCGCCGCCCTGCACGATCACCGCGTCCGCGCCCCACGCCGCGACCTTCTCCGCGTGCCGGCGGGCCCCGATCGACGGGATGACCACCACTCCCGCGTCCTTGAGCCGGGCGATCAGCTCCCGGGACGGCGCGAGGGCGAAGGACGCGACCCGCACCCCCTCGTCGATGATGAGGCGGGCCCGCTCGGCCGCGTCGCCGGCGTCGGCGCGCAGATTGACCCCGAACGGGGCCTCCGTGCGGGACCTCACCTCCCGGACCGCCGCCCGCAACTGGTCCACCGTCATCGTCGCCGAGGCCAGGATGCCCAGGGCGCCCGCGTTCGCCGCCGCCGACACCAGCCGCGGGCCGGCCACCCACCCCATGCCCGTCTGCACGATCGGGTACCGGACCCCGACCAGCCTGGTCAATGCCGTCTCCATCGTCAGACCCGCACTTCCCGCTCGCGCAGGCCCTCGGGGTCGATCACCTCGCGGATCAGACGCAGCTCCTCGGCGCTCGGCTCGCGCGTGTACGGGACGTCGTCGGCCACGGCGAGGGCGAAACCGGTGGCGGCCCGCACCTCCTCGACGCCGACGCCGGGGTGCAGCGAGGCCAGGCGCATCGAGCGGTCGGGGGTCTCGAAGTCGAAGACGCCGAGATCGCTGACCACCCGGGGCAACCGGTGGAAGCGGGTCACCCCGGCCGCCGCCGCCCGGTCGTGACCCACCCCGCTGACCATGTCGACCCGCTCCACGAACACCCGCGGAGAGTGCCGGGCGATCCAGTAACTCACGGGGTTGTTGAGGGTGTTGACCGGAGCGCCGCGCACCCCCAGGAGCTGGCGGGTGGGCCGCTCCCAGTCCCCGACACAGGAGATGTTCTGGTTGCCGTACCGGTCGATCTGCGCGGCGCCCATCATCACGTGGCGCCTGCCGCCGGTGACCATGGCGAGGTGGCGGCGGTACGGGAGCCAGCCCTCCACGGTGCCGTCGAGCCCGACGAGCATCGCCTCGCCGTCGGTGAGGAGCAGGTCGGGGCTGAAGGTCCGCTTCGCGAGCCGCGCCCCGACGGACGGGACGAGACCCATGGGGCTGGCGAGTACCTCGCCCGCGCCGCGCCAGGCCTCGGCGCAGGCGATCACACAGTACTCGGCGCGGGTCGGTTCACTGGTCACCGCTGCTGCTCCTCGTGCCAGGCCGCGACGGCCGACTGGTAGGCGTGCTCGCCCGGTCCGGACAGGAAGCGGGCGGCGAACTCGGGCCAGGGGGTCGACGCGTACAGCTTCTGGAAGGGCTCGTCACGCCCGTAGTCGGGGACGCAGGAGGTGAAGTGGGCCCCGTGCGGGGTCTCCACCACGCCGGTGACGCTGTGGCGGCTGACCAGGAGGGACTGCGGGGGACCGGACTTGGCGAGGTCGGCGCTCTCCACGAGTTGCTCGCATGAGACATAGGCGGCGTCGGCGGCCTCGCAGAACAGGTCGTCGAAGTACGGGTCGGGGCCGAGGTACTGGCCGTTGCCGAGGCGGTCGGCGCGGTTGAGGTGGACCAGGGCCGCGTCCATGCGCAGGGCCGGGACGGCGACGAACTCCTCGCCGTCGGCGTAGGGGGAGGTGACGGTCCGCAGCTCGGGGTTGACCCGCATCACGTCGGAGCCGAGACCCGCGCGGACGGGCAGGAACGGCAGCCGGTTCGCGGCGGCGTGCAGGCCCCACATGAACATGGCCTCGTCCAGCTCGGTCAGGGCGAAGGCGCCCCGCTCGCGGGCGGCCCGGAAACGCGGCTCCAGCGGGATCGAGTCGAGGGTGGCGAAGGGGGCGACGAGCCGCCTGATCCGCCCGGCGGCGGCCAACAGCCCGACGTCCGGGCCGCCGTAGGAGACGACGGTGAGATCGGTGATCTCGGAGCGGAGCAGTGCCCGCACCAGTGCCATGGGCTTGCGCCGCGAGCCCCAGCCGCCGATGCCGAGCGTCATCCCGCTGCGCAGCCGCCCCACCACGTCCTCGGGCGTCATGGTCTTGTCCGTCATGCGTCCGGCTCCTTCCCGAAGGTGTCGCGGACCCGGTCGGCGACCCCGCTGAGATTGGCCTCGAAGGTGAACCCCTGCTCGAAGCGGTAGCTGCGTCGCACATCGACGGGGTCGATGCCGTTGATCGCCGCCTTGGCCAGCCGGACCAGGCTGCCGTCCTTGCGCGCGATCTCCGCCGCCAGCCCCAGGGCCGCGCCGCGGACCTCCGCACCAGGGACCACTTTCCACACCGAGCCGTGCGCGTGCAGTTCGGCCGCCGTCGCGGTACGGGAGGTGTAGTAGAGGGTCCGCATCAGGTGCTGGGGGACCAGCCGGGCCAGATGGGTGGCGGCGCCGAGCGCGCCCCGGTCCAGCTCGGGGAGGCCGAAGACGGCGTCGTCGGAGGCCACGATCGCGTCGGCGTTCCCGACCAGTCCGATCCCCCCGCCGAGACAGAAGCCGTGGACGGCGGCGACCACCGGCACCTCGCACTCGTACACGGCGGCGAAGGCCTCGTAGCAGCCCCGGTTGGCGCCGATGAGCGAGCCGTGGCCGGTGTCGCGCTGCATCTCCTTGATGTCGACGCCGGCGTTGAAGCCCCGGCCCTCGGCGGCGAGGACGACGCAGCGGACGGCCTGGTCGCGGCCCGCCGCGCGCAGGGCGTCGGCCAGCTCGTACCAACCGCTCACGGGGAGGGCGTTGACGGGCGGGAAGTCGACTGTGATCAGGGCGATGCCCTCGTCCGGGCAGGCGGTGGAGACACCCATGGGCGGATCAGCTACCTTTCCACCAAACATTTGTTAGGTGAGGAAGGTAGCAGCCGATGGAGCTCAAGGGGAGGGTGGTCGTCGTCACCGGCGGAACCCGGGGTGTCGGCGCGGGCATCGCGCGCGCGTTCCTCGCCGCGGGCGCGCGGGTCGTCGTCTGCGCGCGCCGGCCACCGGACCGGCCCGTCGAGGAGGGCGACCGCCGGGCGTCCTTCATCGCCGTCGACCTGCGCGAACCGGCAGCCGTGCACGACGTGTTCCAGGAGATCGCGCAGCGATACGGGCGACTGGACTGCCTGGTCAACAACGCGGGCGGCACCCCGTACCGGCTGTTGGGGGAGGGAGAGGGAGAGGCGGCGCGGCACGCCCGGGTCGTCGAACTGAACCTCCTCGCGCCGATGACGGCTTCGCTGGCCGCCCACCCGTGGCTACGGGCCTCCCGGGGTTCGGTCGTCATGATCGGCAGCGTGAGCGGCACCCGGCCCTCGCCGGGCACGGCCGCCTACGGGGCGGCGAAGGCGGGGCTGGAGAGCCTGGCCCGCTCCATGGCCGTCGAGTGGGCGCCCGAGGTACGGGTGAACTCGCTGGTCCCCGGCATGGTGCGGACCGAACTGGCCCACCTGCACTACGGGGACGCGGCGGGGGTCGAGGCGGTCGCCGCGACCGTTCCGCTGGGGCGGCTGGCCGAACCGTCCGACATCGGGGCGGCGGCGGTGTTCCTGGCCTCCGACCGGGCGGCGTACGTGAGCGGGGCGAGCCTGCTGGTGCACGGCGGCGGGGAGCGGCCCGCCTTCCTGGACGCGGCAACCACCAACAAGGAGGCGTGACATGGCAATGGCCCAGGGGCGTGTGGTCATCGTGACGGGCGCGGGGCGGGGGCTCGGCCGGGCCCACGCGCTGGCCTTCGCGGCGGAGGGGGCGCGGGTCGTGGTCAACGACCTCGGCGTGGGACTGGACGGGCTGCCCGGCCCCGACAGCCCGGCCGCCCGCGTCGTGGCGGAGATCAGGGCGGGGGGAGGGGAGGCGGTCGAGCACGGCGGGGACATCGCCACGAACGAGGGCGCGGCCTCCCTGGTCGAGAGCGCCCTGGCGGCGTTCGGGCGCCTCGACACACTCGTCAACAACGCCGGGTTCCTACGGGACCGGATGCTGGTCAACCTGGACGAGGACGACTGGGACGCGGTGGTCCGCGTCCACTTGAAGGGGCACTTCCTGCCGCTCAAGCACGCGGCGGCGTACTGGCGGGCCGAGGCGAAGGCCGGGCGCGCGGTCGCGGCGCGGGTGGTCAACACCTCTTCGGGGGCAGGGCTGTCGGGCTCCGTCGGGCAGGGGAACTACAGCGCCGCCAAGGCGGGCATCCTGGCGCTGACGCTGGTCGCGGCGGCGGAGATGGGCCGGTACGGGGTCCAGGTCAACGCCATCGCGCCGGCCGCGCGGACCCGGATGA
Source organism: Streptomyces sp. A1136 (assembly GCF_004795055.1). Classification (GTDB taxonomy): domain Bacteria; phylum Actinomycetota; class Actinomycetes; order Streptomycetales; family Streptomycetaceae; genus Streptomyces. The sequence goes on along the minus strand of NZ_SSBJ01000052.1, from coordinate 33,687 downwards.
CGGAGCGGACCTTCGCGGAGGCGATGGCCGCGCCGGACGGGGGCGGGTTCGACGCGATGGCCCCGGAGAACGTGTCGCCGCTCGTGGTGTGGCTGGGATCGCGGGCCTCGGCCGGGGTGACCGGCCGGGTCTTCGAGGCGGAAGGGGGCCGGATCACGGTGATGGAGGGGTGGCGGCCCGGCCCGACCGTCGAACGCGGCGGGCGCTGGACCCCGGCGGAGGCGGGGGAGGCGGCGGCGAAACTGCTGACGCGGTCGCAGGCGCCGGGAGCCGTGTACGGCGCGGGGGAGTAGGGCACGGGAGAAGGAGAGCGCCGGGCTCCGGGGTAGGGCCGCGAACGCGCCTCGGGCCCGGCCCCCTGGCGAGGGGTCGGGACCGGAAGCTTCGTGCGTGCGTTGGGATATGACTACCCGCTACGCATCTCCGCTGAACCATCCTGGACCCGACATCCCGTCGGTGATGCTTTGATCATGTCGATTCACTCGTACGAGAACACCTCGCGCACCGCCCAGGCCGGTCCGCTCAGCCTCCACTACCACGAGGCCGGCCCCGCCGACGGCCCCGCACTCGTCATGCTGCACGGCGGCGGCCCCGGCGCCTCCGGCTGGGGGAACTTCGCCGACAACCTGCCCCACTTCGCCGGGCGCTTCCGCACGCTGATCGTGGACCAGCCCGGTTACAGCCGCTCCGAACTGCCGGAACCCGACTGCGACTACTTCTCGTACAGCGCGCGGGCCGTCATCGCCCTCCTGGACGAACTGGACATACCCCGGGCCCACTTCCTAGGGACCTCGCTCGGCGGCGGCGTCGCCGCCCGGATCGCCCTCGACCACCCCGCACGCGCGACCAAGCTGCTGCTCAGCGCCCCGGCGGGCCTCTCCCTCAACCTCTTCTCCCCGGCTCCCACCGAGGGCTTGCGCCGGCTCATCGAGTTCGGGGAGTCGGCCGCACCCACCCGCGAGCAGATGCGGGCCTTCCTCACCACCTTGGTGCACGATCCGTCGCGCGTCACCGACGCCCTCGTCGAGGAGCGTTACGCGCCGGCGGTGGAGGAGCGGGCCAGGCTGGGCGCCGCCCGGATGGCGGCCTCGTTCGCCAGGTGGCCGGAGGGTTCGCTGTTGTGGCGCGAGGCCCACCGCATCGGCTGCCCGGTGCTGCTGACCTGGGGCCGCGAGGACCGCGTCACCCCGGTCGACGGGGCGTTCGTCGCGCTCAAGACCCTCCCCGACGCCCGGCTCCACGTCTTCCCGCGCTGCGGCCACCTGGTCCAGGACGAGGCGGCCGAGGACTTCCGGCGCCTGGCGACGGACTTCTTCCTCGGCTGACGCCCCCGTCGGCCGACCCTCGCGGGCCGCCCTCTCGCGTGTCGCACTCTCGCGGGCCGACCGTCGTCGGCCGACGTCGCGAGGTGTCCGAAAACGCGTACTTGTCGGCCCCCGGGAGTAGCAGTGTCATGGACACGTCATCACCCAGTGACGCGCACGGCCCAACCCCCCACGAAAGGCAGTGTGTCGACTGTGTCCACCCTTGCCACCTTCCTCAAGCGCACCCTGGCCGTCGGTGCGGTCGCTCTCGCGGCCGTCAGCCTCCAGCCCGGTTCCGCCACCGCCTCCCCGACCCCCGTCGTCGGTGGAACGCGGGCCGCGCAGGGCGAGTTCCCGTTCATGGTCCGCCTCTCCATGGGCTGCGGCGGCGCCCTCTACACCCAGCAGATCGTCCTCACCGCCGCCCACTGCGTGAACGGCTCCGGCAACAACACCTCCATCACCGCAACCGCCGGAGTCGTCGACCTCAACAGCTCCGGCGCCACGAAGGTCAAGTCCACCAAGGTGCTCCAGGCCCCGGGCTACAACGGCTCCGGCAAGGACTGGGCGCTCATCAAGCTCGCCAAGCCCATCAACCTGCCCACCCTCAAGATCGCCGACACGAAGGCCTACGACAACGGCACCTTCACCATCGCCGGCTGGGGCGCCGCCCGCGAAGGCGGCAGCCAGCAGCGGTACCTGCTCAAAGCCACCGTCCCCTTCGTCTCCGACGCCGCCTGCCAGAGCGCCTACGGCAGCGACCTCGTACCCGGCGACGAGATCTGCGCCGGCTTCGACCAGGGCGGCGTCGACACCTGCCAGGGCGACTCCGGCGGCCCGATGTTCCGCCGGGACGACACGAACGCCTGGATCCAGGTCGGCATAGTCAGCTGGGGCGAAGGCTGCGCCCGGCCCGGCTACCCGGGCGTGTACACGGAGGTCTCGACCTTCGCCGCGGACATCAGGGCCGCCGCCGCGGGACTGTGACGCCCCCCTCGGCCTTCCGGCCCACCGGACCGGCCCCCCGGGCCCTTCCGGACCGGAGGGCCGAGGCCTCCGCCTCCCCTCCCGCACCCCGCCCGCCACCACCGGCACCCCGCCCGACCCCACCCACGCGTCACCGCCCGCATCCCCACCGTCACCCGCCCCCGGGTCCCGTCTCACTGTCCGGCCGACCAGCGGAAGAGCCGCCCGAGCCACGTATTCTCGGGGACCATGAACACCAGCGACACCGACGAGACCGGCGAGACGACCGGCGAGGACGTCACCGCCGAACTGGCCCGCCTCAGGGACAGCATCGACAACATCGACGCGGCCGTGGTCCACATGCTCGCCGAGCGCTTCAAATGCACCCAGCAGGTCGGCCACCTCAAGGCCCGCCACCAGCTGCCCCCCGCGGACCCGAGCCGCGAGGCCAGCCAGATCGCCCGCCTGCGCCAGCTCGCCGAGAACGCCAAACTCGATCCGGCCTTCGCGGAAAAACTCCTCAACTTCATCATCGCCGAGGTCATCCGGCACCACGAGACGATCGCTGCGGGCGAAGAGTAGACCCCTGGGGCCCGGGCGCCGTTTCCGGCAGCATGGGCCCCATGTCATCCGCACTGACGCGCGACGAAGCGCAGCTCCGGGCCCAGCTCCTCGACGTCCACCACTACGGCGTCACCCTCGACCTCACCACCGGCGAGGAGACCTTCGACTCCGCGACCGTCATCCGGTTCACCGCCCGCACCGCCTGTGACACGTTCCTGGAGCTGAAACCCGACGAACTGCGCTCCGTCGAACTCGACGGCCGCCCCCTGGACCCCGCCACCCTCAGCGGCAACCGCCTCCCGCTCACCGGCCTGGCCGAAGGCGCCCACGAACTGCGCCTCGACACCCGCATGCGCTATTCCCGCACCGGCGAGGGCCTGCACCGCTTCACCGACCCCGAGGACGGAGAGGCGTACGTCTACACCCAGATGTTCATGGACGACGTCCAGCGCGTCTTCCCCGCCTTCGACCAGCCCGACCTCAAGGCCGTCTTCGAGTTCACCGTCACCGCGCCGTCCCACTGGTACGTCCTCGCCAACGGCATCACCACCCGCACCGGCGACCGCACGGGATCCCCCTCGGGCGACGGCGCCGGGATCTGGACCTCCGCACCCACCCCCGTCATCTCCACCTACCTCGCCGCCATCGCCGCCGGCCCCTGGCACAGCGTCCGCACCGACCACGCCGGACTGCCCTTCGCCCTCCACTGCCGGCGCTCCCTGGCCCCCTACCTCGACGCCGACGCCGAGGAGATCCTGTCCGTCACCAAGGACTGCTTCGACCGCTACCACGAGAAGTTCGCCGAGCCGTACCCCTTCGACTCCTACGACCAGGCCTTCGTCCCCGAATTCAACGCGGGCGCCATGGAGAACCCGGGCCTCGTCACCTTCCGCGACGAATTCGTCTTCCGCTCCGCCGTCACCGACACCGAACGCCAGCGCCGCGCCATGGTCATCGCCCACGAGATGGCACACATGTGGTTCGGCGACCTCGTCACCCTGCGCTGGTGGGACGACATCTGGCTGAACGAGTCCTTCGCCGAGTACATGGGCTACCAGACCCTCGTCGAAGCCACCCGCTTCACCGGCACCTGGACCGAGTTCGGCATGGAACGCAAGCCCTGGGGCTACGACGCCGACCAGCGGCCCTCCACCCACCCCGTCGCCCCCGACGCCGTCCCCGACACCGCCTCCGCCCTCCTCAACTTCGACGGCATCTCCTACGCCAAGGGCGCCTCCGCGCTCCGCCAACTCGTGGCCTGGCTCGGCGAGAAGGACTTCCTCGCCGGCATCAACACCCACTTCAACCGCCACAAGTTCGCCAACGCGTCCCTCGCCGACTTCGTCGACTCCCTCGCCGCCCACACCGAACGCGACGTCCACGCCTGGGCCGACGTCTGGCTGCGCACCACCGGCGTCGACACCCTCACCCCCCGCGTCGAGGACTCCCACACCGGCGAAGGGCACCCCGGCTGGACCCTCACCGTCGACCACCACGGCAGCCGCCCGCACCACATCGGCGTCGGCCTCTACGACCACGACCCGGCCGGCCACGGCCTGGAACTGCGCGAACGCCTCGCCCTCGACGTCCCCACCGACGAGGTCCTCTCCGTCGGCGGCCCCCGTCCCGCCCTGCTCCTCCTCAACGACGGCGACCTCGGCTACGCCAAGGTCCGCCTCGACGCCGGCTCCGTCGAAACCGCCCTGCGCGAACTGTCGGCCCTCCCCGACCCGCTCACCCGCACCGTCGTCTGGAACGCGCTGCGCGACATGGTCCGCGACGGCGAACTGGAACCCGAGGCCTACCTGGAGACCGCCCGCGCGCACCTGCCCGCCGAGCAGGACCTCGCCATCGTCCAGGGCGTACTGGCCTTCGCCCGCACCCACATCGCCGCCCGCTACGTCGCCCCCGGCCGGCGCACCGCCGCCCTCGCCACCATCACCGACACCGCCCGCGCCCTCATGCGCCGCACCGAGGACGGCTCCGACCCCGGCCTGCGCCTGGCCGCCGTACGCGTCCACATCGACAGCGCCACCCAGCCCGACACCCTCGCCGGCTGGCTCGCCGACGGCACCGTGCCCGGCGGTCCCGAACTCGACCCCGAGCTGCGCTGGCGCATCCTCGCCCGGCTCTCCGTGCTCGGCGCCGTCGACGAGGCCGAGATCGCCGCCGCCCTCGCCGCCGACCCCACCGCCACCGGCGAGGAAGGCGCCGCCCGCTGCCGCGCCGCACTGCCGACCACCGAGGCGAAGGAAGCCGCCTGGAACCGGCTCTTCCACGACGACACGCTGTCCAACTACCTGTTCAGCGCCACCGCCCAGGGCTTCTGGCAGCCCGAACAGAGCGACCTCCTCCGGGGCTACGTCCAGCGCTACTACCCCGAGGCCGTCGCGGTCGCCGCCCGCCGCGGACCCGCCATCGGCGACGCCGCCGGCCGCTGGGCCTTCCCCGCCCACGCCGTCGACGAGGACAACCTGCGGGCCGGGCGCGCCTGCCTCGAAGACCCCGAACTCATCCCGTTGCTGCGGCGCAAGCTCGTCGACCAGCTCGACGACCTCGCCCGCGCCCTGCGCGTGCGCGCCGCGGGCTGACACACCGCCGGGCACCCCACACGGGCGGGGCGTACCGCCGGTCGAACAACCGGCCGTACACCCCACCCGTACGGGGCAATCCGACAAACCCCGGCGGTTACCCCATTCGGGTCTGATCGTTGTGCTGGGCGGGGACCCGGCTGTCCCCGCCCAGCCACCGCCTAAGGACACCCGGATGACCAGCCCGCCCGGCACCCCGCCGCCCCTGCCCCCGCTCGCCGGCGGCCCCGGCGGCGCCGACGCCCTGCGGCCCCTGCTCGACACCGTCCTCGACGCGCTGCGCACCGGAGCCAAAGAACGCGGCGGCCCCCTCCCGGCCGGCGGGCCCGAAGCCCTCACGGCCCACGTCCGGGCCGCACTGGGCGACGTACTCCCCGCCCACGGCACCGGCGACCACGAAGCCCTGCGCACCCTCGTCCACACCCTCGCCGCCGGCGCCGCCGACCCCGCCGACCCGCTGTGCGCGGCCCACCTGCACTGCCCGCCGCTGGCCGTCGCCGCCGCCGCCGACCTCGCCGCCTCGGCCCTCAACCCCTCCCTCGACTCCTGGGACCAGGCGCCCGCCGCCTCGGCCGTCGAAGCGCTCCTCACCCGCGCCCTCGCCGCGGAGTTCTACGACACCCCGGGCGCCGACGCCCTCGTCACCACCGGCGGCACCGAAGCCAACCAGCTCGCCCTCCTGCTGGCCCGCGAACGCCACGGACCCGGGCTCACCGTCCTCCACGGAGCCAACGCCCACCACTCCATCCCGCGCGCCGCATGGCTCCTCGGACTGCCTCCCGCCACCGCCCTGCCCACCCCCGCCGGGACCCTCGACCCCGCCCGCCTCGCCGAAGCCCTCACCCGCACCACCGGCCCCGTCCTCGTCGCCGCCACCGCGGGCACCACCGACGCCGGCCTCATCGACCCCCTCGGCCCCCTCGCCGACCTCTGCCACCGCCACGGCGCCGACCTCCACATCGACGCCGCCTACGGAGGCCTCCTCGCCCTCAGCCCCCGCCACCGCGCCAAGGTCGACGGCCTCTCCCGCGCCCAGTCCATCACCCTCGACCTGCACAAACTCGGCTGGCAGCCCGTCGCCGCAGGACTCCTCGCCGTCCCCGACAGCGCCCTGCTCGCCCCCCTCGCCCACCAGGCCGACTACCTCAACGCCACCGACGACACCGAAGCCGGCCTCCCCGACCTCCTCGGCCGCTCCCTGCGCACCACCCGTCGCCCCGACGCCCTCAAGATCGCCACCACCCTGCGCTCCCTGGGCCGCGACGGACTCGCCCACCTCATCGACCTCACCTGCGCCGCAGCCCACCGGCTCGCCGACCTCCTCGACGCCCACCCCGGCTTCGAACTCCACGCGCGCCCCACCATCAGCACGGTCCTCTTCCGCCCCACCCCCACGGACGACGACCGGCTCGCGGCCCTGCGCCGCACCCTCCTCCTCGACGGCACCGCCGTACTCGGCCGCGCCACCGCCGACGGCCGGCTCTGGCTCAAGGCCACCCTGCTCAACCCCCACACCACGCAACGGGACCTGGAAGCCCTCGTCACCCTCCTGGCCCCGTCACCCTCCCGGAAGGCAGCACCCACCGATGACCGCGCAACCCGAAGCACCCCATGACCTCGTAGGGATCGGCATCGGCCCCTTCAACCTGTCCCTCGCGGCCCTCGCCCACGGCCTGCCCGGACAAGGAACCGGAGAACTCGCCACCGCCTTCTACGACCAGCGCAGGGACTTCCGCTGGCACCCCGGACTCCTCATCGACGGAGCCACCCTCCAAGTCCCCTTCCTCGCCGACCTCGTCACCCTCGCCGATCCCACCAGCCCCTGGAGCTTCCTCAACTACCTACGGCACAAGGAACGGCTCTTCCCCTTCTACTTCGCCGAGCGGTTCCACATCCAACGCGCCGAATACGACGCCTACTGCCGCTGGGTCGCCGGGCGCCTGCCCGGACTCCACTTCGGCCACCAGGTCGACGCCGTCCGCTGGAACCCCGAACGCGACCTCTTCGAGGTCGACTTCACCCAACTCGACCCCGACGGCGAGGCCGAGGCCCTCGGCCGCTCCTACACCCGCAACCTCGTACTCGGCGTCGGCACCACCCCCCACGTACCCGAACCCCTGCGCCCCCTCGCGGAAGCCCCGACCGTCCCCGTCATCCACTCCTGCGACTACCTCGACAACCGCGAACGCGTCCTCGGCGCCGAACACGTCACCGTCATCGGATCGGGCCAGTCCGGAGCCGAGGTCTTCCTCGACCTGCTCCGCGCCCGCCCCGCCGGCCGCGAACGCCTCACCTGGCTCGCCCGTACCCCCGCCTTCGCGCCCATGGAGTACTCCAAGCTCGGCCTGGAACACTTCACCCCCGACTACACCCGCTACTTCCACGCCCTGCCCGAACCCGTCCGCGACCGACTCGTCCCCGCCCAGTGGCAACTCCACAAAGGCATCGACGCCGACACCATCGCCGCCATCCACGAGGAGCTCTACCGCCGCACCCTCCAGGGCGGCTGGCCCGACGCCGTCCTCACCCCCGGCGTGAGCGTCCGCACCGCCGGCCGCGTCGCCACCACCAAGGTCGAACTCCACCTCGAACACACCCAGCAGGGCACCCGCTCCCGCCTGACCACCGACGCCGTCGTCCTCGCCACCGGCTACCGCGAACGCCCCCTCACCAGCCTCCTCGCCGGTCTCGACCCCTACCTCCGCAAGGACTCCGCCGGCCGCCCCCGCATCGACGACCGCTACCGGATGATCCTCGACCCCAGTGTCACCGGCAGCGTCTTCGTCCAGAACGGCGAACGCCACACCCACGGCGTCGGAGCCCCCGACCTCGGCCTCGCGGCCTGGCGCAGCGCCGCCATCCTGAACACCCTCACCGGCAAAGAGGCCTACCCGCAGCCCACCCGCACCGCCTTCACCACCTTCGGACTCGACCAGCGCGAGCACGCCCGCCCCCACCCCGCGAGCGAACTGCTCCCGCTGGTCGAGCACCCCTGACGACGACCGAAGGGAAGTCCGGAACGGCGACTACGGGGAAACCGGGCGACTACGGGAAGACCGGCACCCCGGCCCGCGTCAAACGCCAGTCCACCGACGCGAACCCCGCGGGATCGATCGACCCCTTCGCCTTCACCCACTGGATGATCGTGGTGCGGATCTCCTCGGAGTTCGACCACAACTGCTCGGCCTGCGGGACGTGCGGGAAGTTCCCCCCGCCCGAGGCCCGGTAGTTGTTCACCGCGAACACGAACCGCGCCGCCGGATCGACGGCCTTCCCCTGGAAGGACAGGCCCGAGATCCGCGACCCCACCGGCTGCGCGATGTCGATGTCGTACGTCAACCCGTACACCGCGTCGTAGTTGTAGTCCGGAACGCCCTCCGAGTTCGTCAGCTTCGCCGGATCCACCACGTCACCCGGAGCGGTACGCACGTAGTACCGCGCCGAGTACTCCAGGTAGTCCTTCAACTGGGCGCCGGTCAGCAACCTCGCCTCCAGGGTGTTCTCGAACGGGTACAACCCCGCCGCGTCCTTGATCGTCACCCGCCCGGCCGGGATCGACGCCGTCCGCGAGAAGCACGACGCCTGCGACAACACCGGCAGCGCCGCCCACTGGGTGCCCGCCAGGGCCGCCTTCACCGTCTCCGCCTGCACATGGTTGATCAGGTCGATGATCGGAACGTCCTTCACCGGACCCTCCTGCGAGGACATCGCGCCCGTCGACGTACCGATCACCTGGTTGACGTACGCGACGACCTTCCGGTGCTCGTCCGACAGCAACCCGGTGATCTTCGGGTCCTCCACCGCCGTGTTCGAGTTCAACACCTGCGCCCCGACCCTCGCCACCGACCACCGACCCCGCTCCCACACCAGGTCGAAGTCGAACAGCGTCAACCGCTGCCCCCACTTCAACGGCTCGGACAGCACCACGTCCTTACCGGTCGCCCTGTTCCTCACCCGGTACTCCGGGATCTCCGTGTGCGCGTGACCCACCAGGATCGCGTCGATCCCCGGCACCTGCTCCGCCACCAAGGCGGCCGCGTTCTCGATGTACGGCAACTGGTCCCCGTAGCTCGACGTACCGCTCGACCCCGAGTGCGCCGCCACGATCACCACGTCCGCACCCATCGAACGCAGCCGCGGCACGTACTTCGCCGCCTGCTCCTCCAGACCAGGGAACGTCATCTTCCCCTGCACGTTCGCCTTGTCCCAGATCGCGATCCCCGGGTTCGTCAGCCCCAACACCGCCACCTTCACGTCCCGCCCGTGCGGGGTCCGCAGCCGGTGCATGCTGTACGGCGGAAACGCCGGACGGAGCGACTTCGCGTCCAGCGCGTTCGCCCCCAGCAACGGGAAACGACACTGCTCCTGGAACTTGCGCAACACCGGGATGCCGTAGTTGAACTCGTGATTGCCGAGCGCCGCCGCGTCGTACCCCATCGCGTTCATCGCCTGCGCCATCGGGTGCACCGGACCCCGACGCGCCGTGATCGGGTCCACCTTCGCGTAGTAGTACGCGAGTTGCGTGCCCTGGATCGTGTCACCGGCGTCGATCAGCAGCGTGTTGCAACGCCCCTTGCGCGCCCGCACCTGCTCCACCAACGTGGAGATCTTCGCCAGGCCGACGTCGTTGTGCGCCTTGTCGTCGAACTCCTTGTCCGTGAAGTAGTCCCAGTTGAAGACATTCCCGTGCAGGTCGGTGGTCCCCATCACCGTGAACGAGTACGCGCGCGAACCGGACGGCCCGCCCGCCCCGGACTCCTCCACCGCGGCTGCCGCCGGGGTGCCCGAAGCACCCGCCAACGCCACAGCGGCACCTGTCGCAGCCGAAGTACCCAGAAATGTCCTGCGGTCGAACGCCATGCCGTCTCCCCTTTTGAGGCCTGTACAACGCGCGTAGATTCTGACCCACCGGTAACAAGTCACAACACCCCCGCCAGGTTTCGATCCGATGACCACACCCCGACGACCACAGTGCGAGAGTGAATCCATGACTCAGGACGCCACGCACCAGCCCTACGGAACCCCCGAAGTCCCGCGCGTCGCGGTCCGCGGCGAAGCCCGACTCGAAGTCGACCCCGAGATCGCCCGCATCGGCATCACCGTCAGCGCCCGCGGCACCGACCGCCGCAGCGCACTCGAAGACCTCACCCGCCGCAACAACGCCGTACTCGACCTCGTCAAGAGCTACGGCGACCCCGTCGAGAAGCTCGAAACCGGCGCCTTCTCCATCACCCCCGAACTCACCCGCCACGGCCGCGCCGAACGCGTCCGCGCCTACCACGGCCGCGTCCTCATCACCGCCGAACTGAGCGACTTCACCACCCTCGGCGAACTCACCACCCGCCTCGCCGACCTCGAACTCACCCGTGTCGACGGCCCCTGGTGGGCCCTGCGCCCCACCTCACCCGCCCACGGCCGCGCCCGCCGCCAAGCCGTACTCGAAGCCGTCCAGCGCGCCCGCGAATACGCCGAAGCCCTCGGCGCCCGACTCGCCGCCCTCGTCGAACTCGCCGACCTCGGCGCCGAGAACGCCGCCCCCTTCGCGGGCGCCCCCGGCTCCGGCATGCGCACCATGGCCTACGGCGCCCCCGCGGAACCCGTCGGCGCCCCGCCCCTCGACCTCGAACCCCAGCGTCAGACCGTCTACGCCCAAGTGAACGCCCGCTTCACGATGACCCCTCCCCAGCTCTGAGACCCCCCCACAAACCCTCTCCGCAACCCTCTCCGTGCCGCCCCGGGGGTGCTCATCGGAGCACCCCCACGCACATTCAACAATTGTCAACAACCTTTTGCCGAACGGTTGTTGATTGGACACCCGGAACCAATTTCCTACTCCCTGGTAGGGGCATACGCTCGTTTCATGCGCCGAGCAAAAATCGTTTGTACCCTGGGGCCCGCCACCGACTCGTACGACCAGATCAAAGCCCTGGTCGAAGCCGGAATGGACATCGCCCGCCTCAACCTCAGCCACGGCACCTACGCCGAACACGAGGAGCGCTACCAGCGCGTACGCAAGGCCTCCGACGAGACCGGCCGCAGCGTCGGCATCCTCGCCGACCTTCAAGGTCCGAAGATCCGACTCGGCCGCTTCCGCGAAGGACCGGTACTCCTTGAACGCGGTGACGAATTCACCATCACCGTCGAAGACCACGAAGGCGACCGCCACACCTGCGGCACCACCTACAAGGGCCTCGCGGCGGACGTCACCACGGGCGAACGCATCCTCGTGGACGACGGCCGCGTCACCCTCCAGGTCACCGGCGTCGACGGCCCCCGCGTCCACACCCTCGTCATCGAGGGCGGCATGGTCTCCGACCACAAGGGACTCAACCTCCCCGGCGTCGCGGTCTCCGTCCCCGCCCTCTCCGAGAAGGACCTCGACGACCTCCGCTGGGCCCTGCGCACGGGCGTGGACGTCATCGCCCTGTCCTTCGTCCGCAGCGGCCGTGACATCGAGGACGTCCACCGCGTCATGGACGAGGAAGGCCGCCGCCTCCCCGTCATCGCGAAGATCGAGAAGCCCCAGGCCGTCGACAACATCGACGACATCGTCGCCGCCTTCGACGGCATCATGGTCGCCCGCGGCGACCTCGGCGTCGAAATGCCCCTGGAACAGGTCCCCATCGTCCAAAAGCGCGCCGTGAAACTCGCCAAGCGCAACGCCAAACCCGTCATCGTCGCCACGCAGATGCTCGACTCGATGATCGACAACTCCCGGCCCACCCGCGCCGAGGCCTCCGACGTCGCCAACGCCATCATCGACGGAACCGACGCCGTGATGCTCTCCGGCGAAACCAGCGTCGGCAAATACCCCGTCGAGACCGTGCGCACCATGGCCCGCATCGTCGAAGCCGCCGAGGAAGACATCCTCGCCAAGGGGCTCCCGCCCCTCACCGAGCGCAGCAAGCCCCGCACCCAAGGCGGCGCCGTCGCCCGCGCAGCCGCCGAAATGGGCGACTTCCTCGGCGCCAAGTTCCTCGTCGCCTTCACCCAGAGCGGAGACACCGTCCGCCGGCTCTCCCGCTACCGCTCACCCATCCCCCTCCTCGCCTTCACCCCCGACCCCGCGACCCGCTCCCAACTCAACCTCACCTGGGGCGTCGAGACCTTCCTCGGACCCCACGTCGAGTCCACGGACGCCATGGTCGACCAAGTCGAGGAAGAACTCCTGCGGATCGGCCGCTGCGTACCCGGCGACATCGTCGTCATCACCGCCGGCTCACCCCCCGGCGTCACCGGCTCCACCAACCTCGTCCGCGTCCACCACATCGGCGACGCCGTCAGCTGACGACACCCTGTCGTCAAGACGAGCCCCGCCGGAGAACCTCGGCGGGGCAGCCCTCACCCCCCCCGGTCGGTGAGGGGGGCACCCCTCACGTCAGACGGGTGCGGGAATCGATGCTCCAGTGGTTGGACGCCAAGATCCGCCCCGCGAACTCCACCTCGCGCGTACCCTCGAACCGGAAGCCCAGAGACCGGCACATCCCGTTCGAAGCGTCGTTCCCCGCCGCCGGAAACGCGTGCACCACACCCCAACGACCGTCTTCGCCGGCCTGTTCCAAGACGGCATGGACGGCACGTTTGCCGATGCCCCGCCCCTGGAACTCCGGCAACACCATCCACCCGATCTCCGACACCGGCCCGTCCCCGGAGTCGTGGGACCACAGGGTCACGGTCCCCGCCACCACCGCGGGCACAGCCGGATCGGGGACGATCATCTTGGTCCAGTCGACATCCGCCGCCGCCCTGCGGACATCCCGTTCCACCTTCTCCTCCATGCCCTCCCGCGGCAACGGCCCACCCAGGTCGGCCATCATCGCGGGATCACACCGCATCCGGACGTACGCCTCGACATCGCCGAGCTCCACATCGCGCAACAGCACCGTCAACTCCCTTGCATCGCTTGAGGCCGAGCGGAGCGGTACAAACGCCCCCCACGACACCTTGACCTCAACCTCAGTAGAGGTCCTACCTTCAACCACATGGACATCAAGCCCTACCCCCAGGAACGACTCGCCGCCCAAGCCATCGGCTACTGGAGCCGCGAAGCCGCCAACCTCGTCATCACCGGCCTGCGCACCGCCCTCGCCGACGAACACCTCACCCAACCCCACTGGTGGATCCTCAACCACGTGGCCGGCGCCCCCGGCGCCTGGACCCGCGCCACCCTCACCGGGAAACTCACCCGCTTCGACGACCAGAACACCGACTTCGAAGCCGTCTACGACGACCTCACCACCCGCGGCTGGCTCACCACCACCGGCGGCACCCTCGCCCTCACCATCGAAGGCGAAGCAGGCCGGCTGCGCGCCCATGACCGCAACGCGGCCGTCCACGCCCGCATCCGCCACGGCATCGACACCCCCACCTACGCCGCCACCATCGACACCCTCCGCCGCATGGTCGCCAACCTCGGCGGCGACGCCGACCTCCCCTGACCACGCCCACTGTCGGACCCGGCCGATACGGTCCCCCTATGGGCTTCACCAGCGCTTGGGCCATCAGCAGCCACCCCGACGACACCATCGCCGAACTCGCCGCCCGCCTCCTGCCCGCCATGCGCGCCGACCACGAGCACCCGGAAGCCCAACGCCGAATGCGCCGATGGCAACGGGCACCCCTCCCCGACCACCGCACTTGGTACGAGGGCGACCAGGCTGCGATCGAATCGTTCCACGCCCTCACCGCGCCCGGCGGCCACCTCGACGACGTCTGCGCCGGCGCCGCGGACCCAGCCTTCTACGTCGTCGACGACGTCTGGGAGGGCCAGGGCCAGGACGGCATGTTCATCTCCGTCCACCGCAAGGAGTACGCCGTCGCCTCCCTCTTCCACGCCATCGGACCGAGCCGGGCGACGCTCCTGCCGGGCTGGTGCGGCAACTTCGTGCTCCCCTCCGCGCAGGTCCGCCGGCGCCTGCCCGACGTGGAGCGGGCGTTGACCTTCACCCCGTCCGAGCGCGCCCGCGCCGAAGCCCAGGACTGGCTGGACTACGGGAAGGCCGAGGAATCCGTCCTCGAGGGCCCGTTGCGCGTCTGGCGCACCGCCGCCGGGATGGGCGAGGGCCTCTGCGGCCTGGCGGTCCACCTCTGCTAGTACTTGGGCCCGATGTGCGCGTCCATCAGGGCCACGGAGGCCTTGGGGGCGACGGACACGTTGAAGGGGTCACTGCCCCGGGCCAGGACGGTGTACCGCACGCCGACCTTGGTCAGGGTGTCCGTGCAGAGCCGCCGGATGTCGTCGGACTTGTTGGTGAAGAAGTACCGGGGGTACTCGTACCGTTTTCCGTTCCGCACGGTCCAGTTGGTGACCCGGCACCCGTCGGAGTGGATCAGCCCCCGCAGGAACTCCCAGGGGTGGGCGTCGACGATCGCCTGCTGCCAACCTTCGAGGACGATCCGCCGCTCGTGCTTCTTGCCGGGGCCGTGCTGGGGGAACATGCACGTCCAGTGCCGCCCGTAGCTGGTCACGGCCACACATCCCTGTTTCCGCAACAGGTAGACCTTGTCGCCGGGGCGTACGGCTGTGATCGCGTCCCGGCACCGCTCGATGAGGCCTGGCCACGCGTCCGCGCAGGCGATCCGGAGGTGGTGCCCGCCCCGGGGGTGAGGGCTGATGCACCCGTCACCGAGGTAGAGGCCGAGCAGATAGGCGTAGGCGGGGGTGTCGGTGGGCGTCGAGCAACGCGCTGCCTGATTGAGCAGGTGGGGTGGCGGTTCGAGCCGGACGTGCCAGGCACGGATGGCCGACCGGGATATGCCGGTCTCTTTGCTGACGGAGTTCAGGCTGCGTCCGCCGGCGAGCAGCCCGAGCACGTGGTTGCGCGTGAGCATGTCGTACATACGTCCGACGCTGACGTGGGCGTTTCGTCCGCGCAGCCGATTTCGACGGGCTTCGCCGGAACGAGTGAAGGTCACGCGCTTCACGCGTGACCTTCGAAAATAAGGAAAAGTGCCCCGGGTCGGACTCGAACCGACACTGAATGGGTTTTGAATCCATCGCCTGCTGCCAATTGGGCTACCGGGGCCCGACGAATCAAAGGTTACCCCCGACCCGCTGCGAGACCACCTTACCGCAGCTCGGTAGGCTCATGGGAGTTTGAATGCCCCGCAACGAGGAGCCACCCGTGACCGCCGAGCACGAGTCGACGCCCACGCCCGACGCCGACCAGTCGCACGTTCCGCCGCTGACGACCCGCGTCGTCATCGCCGAGGACGAGGCGCTCATCCGTCTCGACCTGAAAGAGATGCTCGAAGAGGAGGGGTACTCCGTCGTCGGCGAGGCCGGGGACGGCCAGGCCGCCGTCGAGCTGGCCCGGGAGCACCGGCCCGACCTGGTGATCCTCGATGTGAAGATGCCGGTCCTCGACGGGATCTCCGCCGCCGAGAAGATCGCGGAGGAGTCCATCGCCCCGGTCCTGATGCTGACCGCGTTCTCGCAGCGCGACCTGGTGGAGCGGGCCCGGGACGCCGGGGCCATGGCGTACCTGGTGAAGCCGTTCAGCAAGAGCGACGTCGTCCCGGCCATCGAGATGGCCGTCTCGCGCTTCGCCGAGCTCAAGGCGCTGGAGAAGGAGGTCGCCGACCTCTCGCTGCGGCTGGAGACCCGCAAGCTGGTGGACCGGGCGAAGAGCATCCTGCAGACGCAGTACGGCCTGACGGAGCCGGCGGCGTTCCGGTGGATCCAGAAGACCTCCATGGACCGTCGCATGTCCATGCAGCAGGTCGCCGAGGCGGTCATCGAGGACGCCGAGGAGAAGAAGCAGAACGCCGCCCAGTAGGGGCGGGAACGCGCGTGAGGCCCGTCACCGGATCGCGGTGGCGGGCCTCACGTATGTGGAACGGCGGAGGGGTCAGTCCTCGCCGAGGTAGGCCTTGCGGACGTCCTCGTTGTGCAGGAGTTCCTGGCCCGTGCCCGAGAGTACGATCTTGCCGATTTCCATCACATGAGCCTGGTCGGCCAGTGAGAGGGCGGCTTGGGCGTTCTGCTCGACGAGCAGGATGGTGGTGCCGGTGGCCTTGAGCTCGACGATCGTGGCCATGATCTTCTGCATCATGAGCGGGGAGAGGCCCATCGAGGGCTCGTCCAGCATGAGCAGCTTGGGTTGGCACATGAGGGCGCGGCCCATGGCGAGCATCTGCTGTTCGCCGCCCGAGAGGGTGCCGGCGGCCTGCTTGCGGCGCTCTCCCAGGATGGGGAAGAGGTCGTAGGCGCGCTGGATGTCCTTCTCGATGCCTTCCTTGTCGGAGCGGAGGAACGCGCCGAGCTGGAGGTTCTCGGTGATCGTCAGGCGGGGGAAGATGTGGCGGCCCTCGGGGGAGTGCGCCAGCTTCATGGAGACGATCTTGTGGGCGGGGACGTTGGTGATGGGCTTGCCGTCGAAGGTGACGCTTCCCGCGGTGGGCTTGAGGAGCCCGGAGAGGGTGCGCAGGGTGGTGGTCTTGCCGGCGCCGTTGGTGCCGACGAGGCAGACGATTTCGCCTTCGTTGACTTCGAAGGAGATGCCCTTGACGGCTTCGATCTTGCCGTAGGCGACTTTGAGGTCTTCGACCTTGAGCAGTGCGGTCACTTGGCCTCTCCTTCCGTGCTGGTGTCGCTGGTGGTGCTGCTGTCCGCGTCGGCCGTGTCGTCCGCGTCTGCGGTGGTGTCCGCTTCCGCTTCCGGCTCCGGCTCCGCTGCCGCGTCGGCTGCCGCGTGGGCTTCGGCGGCTTCGACTGCGGCGGCTTCGGCCGCGCCGGGGTCGCCTTCGAAGGGTTCGCCGAGGTAGGCGGCGATGACGCGTTCGTCTCCCTGGACTTCGGCCGCGGTGCCTTCGATGAGCTTCTCGCCTTGGACGAGGCAGGCGACGCGGTCGCAGAGGTTGAAGATGAAGCGCATGTCGTGCTCGATGACGAGGACGGCGATGCCCATGTCGCGGATGGCGAAGATGAGTTCTTCGGCGGTGCGGGTTTCCTGGGGGTTCATGCCGGCGGTGGGCTCGTCGAGGAGCAGGAGGCCGGGGTCGCTGGCGAGGGCGCGGGCGATTTCGAGCTTGCGCTGTTCGCCGTAGGGGAGGTTCTTCGCCAGGTGCTGGGCCTTGTGTTCGAGGCCGATGAATTCCAGGAGTTCCATGGCGCGGGCTTCGCTGGCGGCTTCGGCCTTCTTGAAGCCGGGGCCGCGTACGAGGGCCGACCAGAGGCCTTCCTTGGTGCGGGTGTGGCGGCCGACGAGCACGTTTTCCAGGACCGTCATGTTGGCGAAGAGACGGATGTTCTGGAAGGTGCGGGCGATGCCGGCCTTGGTGACGAGGTGGGGCTTGGGCGGCAGGACGGTGCCCTTGTAGCTGACGGTGCCCTCGGTGGGGACGTACAGCCCGGTGAGGCAGTTGAAGAAGGTGGTCTTGCCCGCGCCGTTGGGGCCGATGAGGCCGACGATCTCGCCCGCGTTGACTTTGAGGTCGACGGAGCGGACCGCGGTGAGGCCGCCGAAGCGCATGGTGACGCCGCTGGCTTCGAGGACGGTTTCGCCGGTTCGGACGGCGGTGGGGGTGGTGTTCTCAGTGGTGTTCGTCATGGTGTTACGCCCCCGCCTTGGCGGTGGCCAGGTCCGTGGGGGCCTGGTCAGCGGTGTCGTCGTGGTACTCGAGTTGCGCGCGCTTGTTGGCGATGAGGCCTTCGGGGCGGAAGCGCATGAGGATGATGAGGGCGATGCCGAAGCCGAGGAGCTGGTAGTCCTGGAGGAAGGACAGCTTGGCCGGGATCAGGAAGAGGAGCGAGGCGCCGAGGATGGGACCGCGGATGGTTCCCATGCCGCCGAGGATGACGGCGGCGAGGAGGAACGCGCTGTTCGGGGGCACGGGGCCGGCGAACTGGTACATCTCGGGGACCACGGTGTGCTGGACATGGGCCTGCACGGTGCCGGCGAGGCCGGCGAGGGTGGCACCGAGGGCGAAGGCGATGAGCTTGACGCGGAAGCCGTTGATGCCCATGGCGGTGGCGGCGGTCTCGTCCTCGCGGATGGCGACCCAGGCGCGTCCGATGCGGCTGCTGCCGGCTCGGCTGAAGACGACGACCACGAGGACCATCACGAGCAGCATGAGCAGGTAGTAGTTGGCGTAGGCGCCGAGTTCGATGCCGAAGACGGTGTGGGCCTCGCCGAAATTCCAGCCGAACAGTTCGAGGTCGGGGATGTTGGTGATGCCGTTCGGCCCGTTGGTGATCTTGGGGCCGGAGACGCCGTCGAGGTTGCCCATGGCGATGCGGAAGATTTCTCCGAAACCGAGGGTGACGATGGCGAGGTAGTCGCCGCGCAGGCGGAGGGTGGGTGCTCCGATGATGACGCCGAACACCAGGGAGGCGAGGGCGCCGGTAAGGACGGCGGCCCAGAAGGGGAACTGGATGTGGAAGGCGGAGGACGCGCTTCCGGAGACCAGGGCGGCGGTGTACGCGCCGACGCCGAGGAAGGCGACGTAGCCGAGGTCGAGGAGCCCGGCGAGGCCGACGACGACGTTGAGGCCGAGGGCGACGGTCGCGAAGATCAGGATGTTGACCGCGAGCAGCGTGTAGGTGTCGCCGCCCTGTTGGGTGAGGGGGAAGGCGATGGCTGCGACGAAGGCGGCGATGACGGTGATCTGCCGGTTGTTCGCCGTGATCGCGGACAGTCGGGCGTTGAGGCCGGACTTGGTGAGGGCGAACGCGGCGAAGGCGACGAGGATCAGGTACGCGGTGAAGAGCTGCGGTTCCTTGTCGTTGGTGCCGATGCCGAAGGTGATCACGTAGAGGCCGAGGGCGAAGACGGCGACGATGATCAGGATCTCGGCCCAGGAGGACAGCTTCTTGGCCGGTGCCGGCTTCCGTGTGTCGTCGGGGAGCTTGTACGCGGCGAGCGCCGGGACGAGGGTTCCGATGACGGCGACGTAGGCGCCGGGTTCCAGGTGGACGAGGCCGCCGAGGACCCACGCGATGGCGAGCACGGTGTAGAGGGCGGTCGCGAGGGTGCCGAGGGCGAGGATGTACAGGGCCTTGCGGGAGCCGGCGGGGGTGAGCCACCCGAGGCCCTTGACGCCGAGGGCGGAGAGGGCGTGCAGGGCGGTCAGGACGGCGCCGACCAGGGTAAGGATCTGCAGGGGGGCGGGATTGCCGTAGATCGTCAGGTCACCGGGGAACTGCGTGGTCCACGTCCAGGCCAGGAAGGTCGAGACGATCGCGACCAGGCTGCCGCCGATGACGGCGTAGAGCAGGGCGGTGCGGGAGGTCACGGCGGTTTCGCCGGCCGCGGTGGTGTCCAGGGTGGTGGCTTCGTTGGTCATGGTTCTCACGCCCGATCCGCGACGCGTTCGCCGAGCAGGCCTTGTGGCCGCACGAGGAGGACGACGATGAGGAGTACGAAGGCCCAGACGTTGGACCAGGCGCCACCGCCGAGCTGCTGCATGCCGGGGATGTGTTCGATGTAGGCGATCGACAGGGCTTCGGCGAGGCCGAGGACGATGCCGCCGACCATGGCGCCGTAGATGTTGCCGATGCCGCCGAGAACGGCGGCGGTGAAGGCCTTGAGGCCGAGGATGAAGCCCATTTCGAAGTTGATCTGGCCCTTGTCGAGGCCGTAGGCGACGGCGGCGACGGCGGCGAACGCGGCACCGATGGCGAAGGCCATGACGATGATGCGGTCGGTGTTGATGCCCATCAGCTTCGCGGTGTCGGGGTCCTGCGCGGTGGCCTGCATGGCGCGGCCGCTGCGGCTCTTCTGGACGAAGATGCCGAGGGCGAGCATGCACAGGGGCGCGAGGATGAGGACGAACGCGTCGGAGCGCTGGATGGAGAGGTTGGACGTGATCTTGAAGGCTTCGCCGGTGAACTCGGGGAAGCTGACGGCCTTCTTGGCGTCGGGGTAGAAGCCCCAGACGAGCTGCTGAAGGACGATGGACAGGCCGATCGCGGTGATGAGCGGGGCCAGTCGGGGGGCGTTGCGGAGGGGGCGGTACGCGAACCGCTCCGCGGCGGTGGCAACGGCTACGGAGGCGAGGGCGCCTCCGACGATCATGAGCGGTATCGCCACCAGCAGTGAGGTACCGCTCGGGAGGGCGGTGTAGATGGTGACGGCACCGAAGCCGCCGATCATGAAGATCTCGCCGTGGGCGAAGTTGATGAGCTGGACGATGCCGTAGACCATGGTGTACCCGATGGCTATGAGGCCATAAAGGGCACCGAGGGCAAGGCCGTTGGCCAGCTGTTGCGGCAGTTCGTGCACCGCAGGGCCTCCGATGAGCGTGTCGGATATGACTCCGCGCGAGGGCGCTGTTTGCGCCCTCGCGCGGGCTGGTTCATTTGGTGTGGGTCAGGCGGTCGGAGCGTGGGTCTTACTGGTTGAAGGTGTCGCTCTTGACGTCGACCCACTTGCCGCCCTCGACCTTGTAGACCGTGAGCTGCTTGTTGGTGGTGTCGCCGTACTGGTCGAAGGCGACCTTGCCGGTCACGCCGTCGAAGGAGACCTTCGCGAGGGCCTCGACGACCTTGGCGCGGGCGTCGGTGGGCAGCTTGCCGCCGTTGGCGGCGACGACGGCCTTGACGGCCTGGATGACGGACCAGCCGGCGTCGTAGGAGTAGCCGCCGTAGGCCGCGTACGGGTCCTTGTAGCCGGCCGCCTTGTAGTCGGCGATGAAGGTCTTGGCCGTGTCCAGCTTCTCGACCGGGTAGCCGATGGAGGTGGAGAGGTCACCTTCGTTGGCTTCGCCGGAAGCGGTGATGAAGGCGGGGTCCTGGATGCCGTCGCCGCCCATGAGCGGGATGTTGGCTCCGGTCTTCTTGACCTGGTCGGCGAGCAGGCCGCCCTCGGGGTACTGGCCGCCGAAGTAGACGGAGTCGGCGCCGGAGCTCTTGACCTTGTCCGCGGTGGAGGAGAAGTCGGTCTCCTTCACGGTGACGTGGTCGGTGCCGACGACCTCGCCGCCGAGCTTCTTGAACTCGTCGGAGAAGATCGCGGCCAGGCCGGCGCCGTAGGTCTGCTTGTCGTCGACGACGAAGACCTTCTTCTTGCCGGCGTCCTTGAAGAGGTACTGGGCGGCGAACTTGCCCTGGACCACGTCGGTGGCGGCGGTGCGGAAGTAGGTCTTGAAGGGGCGCTTGAACTCGCCCTTGCCCCAGTTGTCGCCCTGGCTGAGCGAGGGGTTGGTGTTGGCGGGCGAGACCTGCGCCAGGTTGGCCGCGCCGAAGACGCCCTGCATGGACTGGGAAACGCCCGAGTTCAGCGGGCCGACGACGCCGAGGACGTCTTTGTCGCCTACGAGCTTGGTGGCGTTGGCCTGGCCGGACGCCGGAACTGCCTGGTCGTCGAGGGCTTCGACCTTGAATTCGATGCCGGGGACTTCGTTGTTCTTGTTGGCCGTCTTGGCCGCGAGGTCAACGGAGTTCTTGATTCCCTGGCCGAGTGCGGAGAGCGAGCCGGTGAGGGGCGCGTCCACGCCGATAACGACGACGGTCTTCGAGCCGTCGGCCTTGTCCCCGCCCTTCGCCTCGTCGCGCGATCCGCAAGCGGTGAGGGTCAGTGCTCCCGTGGTGATCACGGTGGTGAGGACGAGCAGAGAACGGTGTCGCACGATTCTTCCTTTCCCTGGCGCGGCCCCCTCAGATGAGGTGCCGTTGGGTCGCCGGGCCGCACTGGGATGTCCACGGCCGTGCTGGTCGCGCCTTGCGGCGCGGTGACTGGCCGTGACTCTAGGCGGGGGTGGCGAGCGCGGGGAGCGGAGAAAGGAGGATGTGACTGTCTTGTTATGCCAAGGCCAAGAATGTGTGGTGAGAGTGTGGACAGATCGGACGTTTGGTCACCTGTGAGAACGTCCGCATGCTGAGAATTGGGAGTGCATCTAAGGCGCTTGAGGGTCTCATGCTCCTGTCATCGGGGTCGACGCGGTAAAAGTCGCGGTGTGTGTCCGAAGGAATCCGTGCGGTGCCATTCCGGCAGGGAAAAAGGGGATTCTGTGGGGCGTGTGCATTACTGACGGTAATTGCAGTTCTTGATCAACTTCGCCCTGGTCGATCTCCGCAGTCGCTGCGCACCGGATGTGACCTGCTGTTCCGTCTTCGCCGCGATGGTGCCCGGAAGCCGGACAGCGTGCGCGGTATTCCGGTCACTCAGGGGAGCGGGTGTCCGCGCTCGGGGGTCGCCAGTTCTCGGAGCTCCACGTCGCCCCGTTCTGGGCCGCGCAGCGTTGCGCGACGACGCGGTCGACAACCTCAAGTGCTTTGTCCAGTCCGGCCGTTCGCTCTTCGGCCCGGCCCGCCGCCACGGCGTCCTCGTGGATCGCGTACTGCTCGTTGGACAAGCCCTTCTGCTCCCAGTCGAGCCCGGCCCACTTACCGCCCTTGAGCGTCTCCTCGGCCCAGTACGAGACCAGGCTCGTGCAGATCTGGGCAGGTGAGCTGGGGCTGGGGGACGGTGGGGCGGCTGAGGGGCGGGGGGCTGAAGTGGCGCAACCGGCGAGGGCGAGTACCCAAAGGAGGGCGGCGGCGCCGTTCCGGACGGCTGTGCGTGGCGGGGTGCCCATGGGAGGGACGGTAAGCGGTCACCTTCGGTGACACAACAGTCGTGGGAGCGGCTGGTGCGGACTGGCGGATTCCGGGCGGCCGCGGCGGTGGTGCGGGTGGCGTGGGTGGTGCCATCCGGGACTGGTGCGGGCCGGATCCCGGGGGGCGGGAGCGCCCCGGGCCCGGACCCGCCTCCTTGGGCAGGCGGGCCCGGGCCCGAGGGCGGGTCGTGACGGGTTGAGGTCAGGAGCCGGTTCCCGCGGCCTCACCGGCCGGGGCCGCGTCGCGCAGGAGGCAGGTGAGGCGGGCCGTGCAGACGCGCTTGTCCTGGTCGTCGGTGATGACGATCTCGAAGGTGGTGGTGGAGCGGCCCTTGTGGACGGGGGTGGCGACGCCGGTGACCAGGCCGGAGCGCACGCCGCGGTGGTGGGTGCAGTTCAGGTCGACGCCGACGGCGATCTTGTCGATGCCGCCGTGCATCATCGCGCCGACCGAGCCGAGGGTCTCGGCGAGGACGGCGGAGGCGCCGCCGTGCAGGAGTCCGTAGGGCTGGGTGTTGCCCTTGACGGGCATGGTGCCCACCACGCGGTCGGCCGAGGCCTCCAGGATGCGGATGTCCATGCGCTCGCCGAGGTCGCCCGCCGAGAACAGGGCGGGCAGGTCGATGCCCAGGGCCGCGTACTGGTCGAGGACCTCCTGCGGGAACTTCACTGCGTGCTGCTCGCCCATGGGCCTGCTCCGTTCGTGTGTCAACGTTCGTTAACCATCTTGTCCTGGGGTCGTTCTATCAGGCCGGTTCGAAGCGCACGACGACGGACTTGCTCGCGGGGGTGTTGCTGGTGTCGGCGGTGGAGTCCAGCGGGACCAGCACATTGGTCTCGGGGTAGTACGCGGCGGCGCAGCCGCGGGCCGTGGGGTAGTGCACGACGCGGAAGCCGGGGGCGCGGCGCTCCACGCCGTCGGACCACTCGCCGACGAGGTCGGTGTAGGCGCCGTCGGCCAGGCCCAGCTCGGCCGCGTCCTCGGGGTGGACCATGACGACGCGACGGCCGCCGGTGATGCCTCGGTAGCGGTCGTCGAGGCCGTAGATGGTGGTGTTGTACTGGTCGTGGCTGCGCAGGGTCTGGAGCAGCAGCCGGCCCGCCGGGACCTGCGGGTACTCCACGGGCGCGGCGGTGAAGTTGGCCTTGCCGGTCGCGGTGGGGAAGCGGCGTTCGTCGCGCGGGGCGTGGGGGAGGCGGAAGCCCTCGGGGCGGGCGGCGCGGGCGTTGAAGTCCTCGAAGCCGGGGACGACGCGGGAGATCCGGTCGCGGATGGCCGCGTAGTCGCGTTCGAACTCCTCCCACGGGGTGCGCGAGGCGTCGCCGAGGACGGCGCGGGCGAGGCGGGCGACGATCGCGGGCTCGGAGAGCAGGTGGGGGGAGGCGGGCGGGAGGTTGCCGCGCGAGGCGTGGACCATGCCCATGGAGTCCTCGACGGTTACGAACTGCTTGCCGGAGGCCTGTACGTCCTTGTCGGTGCGGCCGAGGGTGGGCAGGATCAGGGCGCGCTTGCCGGTGACCGCGTGGGAGCGGTTCAGCTTGGTGGACACGTGGACGGTGAGGGAGGCGCGGCGGATCGCGGCCTCGGTGACCTCGGTGTCGGGGGTGGCGCCGACGAAGTTGCCGCCCATGGCGAAGAGCACCTTGGCCTTGCCGTCGCGCAGCGCCCCGATGGAGCGGACCACGTCGTAGCCGTGGTGGCGGGGCGAGGTGATGCCGAATTCGCGGTCGAGGGCGTCGAGGAAGGCGGCCGCGGGCCGTTCGAAGATGCCCATGGTGCGGTCGCCCTGGACGTTGGAGTGGCCGCGGACGGGGCAGACGCCCGCGCCGGGCCGGCCGATGTCGCCGCGCAGCAGGAGCAGGTTCACGACCTCGCGGATGGTGGCCACGGCGTGCTTGTGCTGGGTGAGTCCCATGGCCCAGCAGACGATGGTGCGCTCGGAGGCCAGGATCATGGCCAGGGCGCGCTCGATCTCGGGGCGGGTCAGGCCGGTGGCGGTGAGGGTCTCGTCCCAGTCGGCCTTCTTGGCGGTGGCCGCGAACTCCTCGTACCCGTGGGTGTGCTCGCGGATGAACGCCTCGTCGGTGGCGCCGTCGGTCTCGATGACGAGCTTGTTCAGGAGGCGGAAGAGGGCCTGATCGCCGCCGATGCGGATCTGGAGGAACAGGTCGGTCAGTGCCGTGCCCTTGAGCATGCCGAGCGGCTTCTGCGGGTTCTTGAAGCGCTCCGTGCCGGCCTCGGGCAGTGGGTTCACCGAGATGATCCTCGCGCCGGCGGACTTGGCCCGCTCCAGGGCGGACAGCATGCGCGGGTGGTTGGTGCCCGGGTTCTGCCCCGCGACGATGATCAGATCGGCCTGGTGGAGGTCTTCGAGGGAGACGCTGCCCTTGCCGATGCCGATGGTCTCGTTCAGCGCGGAGCCCGAGGACTCGTGGCACATGTTGGAGCAGTCCGGCAGGTTGTTCGTGCCGAACTCGCGGGCGAAGAGCTGGAAGAGGAAGGCCGCCTCGTTGCTGGTGCGGCCCGAGGTGTAGAAGAGGGCCTCGTCGGGGGAGTCGAGGGCGCGCAGTTCCTCCGCGATGATCTCGAAGGCCCGCTCCCAGGACACGGCCTCGTAGTGGTCGGAGCCCTCCGCCAGGTACATGGGTTGCGTGATGCGGCCCTGCTGGCCGAGCCAGTACCCGCTGCGGTCGGCGAGCTCGGACACAGGGTGCCGGGCGAAGAAGTCCGGGGTCACCCGGCGCAGCGTCGCCTCCTCCGCGACGGCCTTGGCGCCGTTCTCGCAGAACTCGGCGGTGTGGCGCTTGTCGCCCTCGGGCCACGCGCAGCCGGGGCAGTCGAAGCCGTCCTTCTGGTTGACCTTGAGGAGGGTGCGGGCGGTGCGCCGCAGGCCCATCTGCCGCTCGGCGATCTTGAGGGTGTGCGCGATCGCGGGCAGGCCCGCCGCCGCGTGCTGAGGGGGCGCGACCTGCGGCGCGTCCTGTACGGGATCACCTGCGGGCGGCTTGGTGGCCATGTCGCTCCCCTTCGAGCAATCGGACATCGCGTCGGCGGGGCCGCGCGTTCGCATATCGAAGCGATCCTGCCACGCCCCGCCGATATCCCGGGCGCTCGGCCTCGTCGTCAGACCGGCCGGCCCGGATTGTCACAGCGGACGCCTAGGATCGGAGGCGTGGCAGATTCAGCATCGAAGAAGACCGACCAGCCGACCGCAGCGGACCGCCCCCGCCTGATGCTCATGGACGGGCACTCCCTGGCGTACCGGGCGTTCTTCGCGCTGCCCGCGGAGAACTTCACGACCGCGACGGGCCAGCCGACCAACGCCATCTACGGCTTCGCGTCGATGCTGGCGAACACGCTGCGCGACGAGGCGCCCACGCACTTCGCGGTGGCCTTCGACGTGTCCCGCAAGACCTGGCGGGCGACGGAGTTCCCCGAGTACAAGGCGAACCGTTCCAAGACGCCCGACGAGTTCAAGGGGCAGGTCGAGTTGATCGGCGAGCTCCTGGACGCGATGAGGGTGCCGCGGTTCGCGGTCGACGGCTTCGAGGCCGACGACGTCATCGCGACGCTGGCCACGCAGGCCGAGGCCGCGGGCTTCGAGGTGCTGATCGTCACGGGCGACCGGGACTCCTTCCAGCTCGTCTCCGAGCACACCACCGTCCTCTACCCGACGAAGGGTGTCTCCGAGCTGACCCGGTTCACGCCGGAGAAGGTCGAGGAGAAGTACGGGCTCACCCCGCAGCAGTACCCGGACTTCGCGGCGCTGCGCGGCGACCCGTCCGACAACCTGCCGGGCATCCCGGGCGTCGGCGAGAAGACCGCCGCGAAGTGGATCACCCAGTTCGGGTCGTTCAAGGAACTGGTGGAGCGCGCCGAGGAGGTCAAGGGCAAGGCCGGGCAGAACTTCCGCGACCACCTGGAGTCCGTGAAGCTCAACCGCGTACTGACCGAGATGGTCAAGGACGTCGAGCTGGACAAGGCCCCCGCCGACCTGGCGCGCGTCCCCTACGACCGGTCCGCCGTCACCGGTGTGCTGGACGTGCTGGAGATCCGCAACGCCTCGCTGCGCGAGCGGCTGCTGGCGATGGACCCGGGCGCGGCCGAGGAACAGGCCCCCGCCCCGGCGGCCGGGGTGGAGCTCGACGGATCGGTGCTGGGCGCGGGCGAGCTCGTCGCCTGGCTGGACAGCCACGCCGGTGAGGCGCTCGGCGTCGCGACCGTCGACAGCTGGGGCCTGGGCCAGGGCAACATCAGCGAGATCGCGCTGGCGTCGGCCGGCGGCCCCGCCGCCTGGTTCGAACCGTCCGAGCTGGACGAGGCCGACGAGCGGGCCTTCGCCGCCTGGGCGGCCGACCCGGCGAAGCCCAAGGTCGTCCACAACGCCAAGGGCCTGATGCGGGTCTTCCCCGAACACGGCTGGACCCTCGCGGGCGTCACCATGGACACCGCGCTCGCCGCGTACCTGGTCAAGCCCGGCCGCCGTTCCTTCGCCCTGGACGCGCTGTCCAACGAGTACCTGCACCGTGAACTGGCCCCGGCCGCCGCCGACGGCCAGCTCGCCTTCGGCGCCGACGAGACCGCCGAGGCGGAGGCCCTGATGGCGCAGGCCCGCGCCGTGCTCGACCTGGGCGAGGCGTTCACCGGCAAGCTCGCCGAGGTCGGCGCCGTCGAGTTGCTCCACGACATGGAGCTGCCGACCTCCGAGCTGCTGGCGCGGATGGAGCGGGCCGGCATCGCCGCCGACCGCGACCACCTCGAAGGCATGGAGCAGCAGTTCGCGGGCGCCGTGCAGCAGGCGGTGAAGGAGGCGCACGCCGCGGTCGGCCACGAGTTCAACCTCGGCTCCCCCAAGCAGCTCCAGGAAGTGTTCTTCGGCGAGCTGGACCTGCCGAAGACGAAGAAGACCAAGACCGGTTACACCACGGACGCGGATGCGCTGGCCTGGCTCGCGACGCAGACCGATCACGAACTGCCCGTGATCATGCTGCGGCACCGGGAGCAGGCCAAGCTGCGCGTCACCGTCGAGGGCCTGGTCAAGTCGATCGCGGCCGACGGCCGGGTGCACACCAGCTTCAGCCAGACCGTCGCGGCGACCGGACGGCTGTCCTCCACCGACCCGAACCTGCAGAACGTGCCGGTGCGCACCGACGAGGGCCGCGCGATCCGCCGCGGCTTCGTCGTCGGCGAGGGCTACGAGTCCCTCATGACCGCCGACTACAGCCAGATCGAGCTGCGCGTCATGGCCCACCTCTCCGAGGACGAGGGCCTGATCGAGGCGTTCCTGTCGGGCGAGGACCTGCACACCACCGTCGCCTCCCAGGTGTTCGGCGTGGAGCGGTCCGCGGTCGACGCCGAGATGCGCCGCAAGATCAAGGCCATGTCCTACGGCCTCGCCTACGGGCTCTCCGCCTTCGGCCTCTCGCAGCAGCTGAACATCGAACCCGCCGAGGCCCGCGGACTGATGGAGACCTTCTTCGAGCGGTTCGGCGGCGTCCGCGACTACCTCCAGCGCGTCGTCGAGGAGGCCCGCGCCACCGGGTACACCGAGACCGTACTGGGCCGCCGCCGCTACCTGCCCGACCTCAACAGCGACAACCGGTTGCGCCGCGAGGCGGCCGAGCGGATGGCGCTGAACGCGCCCATCCAGGGCACCGCCGCCGACATCGTCAAGGTCGCGATGCTGCGCGTCGACCGAGCCCTCACCGAGGCCGGGCTGACCTCGCGCATGCTGCTTCAGGTCCACGACGAAATCGTGCTGGAGATCGCCCCGGGCGAGCGGAAGAAGGTGGAGGAGCTGGTGCGCCGCGAGATGGGCGCCGCCGTCGACCTGCGCGCCCCGCTGGACGTGTCGGTGGGCGTCGGCCCGGACTGGGAGTCCGCCGCGCACTGATCCCGGCCCGCACCGCCGAGGCGCCCGTCCCCGCTACGCCATGGGGACGGGCGTTCGCGTCTCCTCGTCGCCGCGGTACCGGTCGCCGTGCCCGTCGCCGTCGTGCCCGTCGTCGCCGTGCCGATCGCCGTCGTGCCGATCGCCGTCGTACCGGTCGCCGCTGTGCCCGTCGCCGCGGTGGCGCAGGCGGACGAGGGCCCCGTAGAGCAGCAGGGCCACGATGAGACCGCCGCCCGCCCCGAAGCAGACGGTCGGGATGATGTCCAGGGGCGTACGGACGCGGTCGAAGAAGGTGAAGTAGCGCATCACCCGAAGCGTGACCCCCGCCCCCACGCACACCACCGCCAACGCGACGGCGCACCAGACCTCCACCCGCCCCGCCGGGGGCACGGACGGCGGGACGGGTGACACGGGCAGGCGGCGCAGGCCCGTCACCGTGAACCACAGCAGCGCGCAGGCGGCCAGCGCCGAACTCCCGTACTGGAGGAAGGAGTAGAGGGGCAGCCCGAAGGCGAGCGGTTTCCCCAGCGCGGGCAGCGCGTTGGTTCCCCACCGGTCGAGGTGGGTGAAGCTGTCCCACACCACGTGCGTCAGGGAGCCGAGCACCGCCGAGAGGTAGAAGCGGAGCGCGAGCGCCGGGCCGCGGCGACCGGCGCGCCAGTCCTCACCCCGCAGGAAGGAGTACGCCCTGCCCTGCCAGGCGCGCGGCAGCAGGGCGATCAACGGCTCGCGCAGGAGCAGCCAGCAGGCGGCCAGGGCGACGGTCAGCGCTGCGTCGGCCGTCACCACGCCGAGGAGGGAATGGGTGAAATCGCCGTACCCCATCACGCCCTGCACGATCGCGTCCAGGAAGTAGAACGTGTCCGGTGCGAAGGAACCCAGCACCAGTGCGGACGCGAGGAGGGGCCCGCGGGCACGCCCGGTCCGCCGGACGGCCGGAAGTACGGCTGCCGCGTGGCTGAGTGTGAACGGCATGGTGCCCCTTCCGGTCCCCGAACGGTCCGGACAGTATGCGCGAGCTGCACATGACGTGGGGAATTCGTGAAGTCCCCCCTGCTGTACGTGCCTTGTGCAGGCAGTTGACGTAGGGTCACGCGGACGTCGACGGGGAGGAGTCAGGCTCATGCGGGGACGAATATCGGCCCGGTTCGGTTGGCTGCGCAGGAGCGGCGCCGCCGCCCTGGTCTCCGCGCTGGTGGTGGCCGCGGTGACGGCCTCCCAGGGGCCCGCCTCGGGAACCGAGGGCCG
Organism: Streptomyces sp. A1136; assembly: GCF_004795055.1. Lineage (GTDB taxonomy): Bacteria > Actinomycetota > Actinomycetes > Streptomycetales > Streptomycetaceae > Streptomyces. The sequence continues at coordinate 3,583 of NZ_SSBJ01000052.1, read as the reverse complement.
GGCACCGGTCGCCGCCGGCGAGGGTCGCGGCGCCTCCGCGACCGCCCCGCAGGGCGGGGACTCCGCCTACTCCACCGAACTGCCGCCGCCCGTCGGGCCGCAGCCGTCCGAGGACCCCACGCCATCACCCGCGCCCGCACGAACGGCCGCGGAGCCGCACACCGAGCCGGTGGCCCTGGACGGGGCGGCGGGCGCGCGGGGGATACCGGCGAGCGTGCTCGCGGCGTACCGGCGTGCCGAGCGGAAGATCGCGGACACCGACCCCGGATGCGGACTGCCCTGGCAACTGCTCGCGGCCATCGGCAAGATCGAGTCCGGGCAGGCCGGAGGCGGCCGGGTGGACGCCGCGGGCACCACCCTGCGGCCGATCCTCGGTCCCGTGCTCGACGGCAACGGCTTCGCGAGCATCAGTGACACCGACGGGGGCGCGTACGACGGCGACGCCCGCTATGACCGGGCCGTCGGGCCGATGCAGTTCATCCCGTCCACCTGGGCGGCCTGGGGTCAGGACGGCAACGGCGACGGCCGCCGCGACCCGAACAACGTGTACGACGCGGCGCTGGCCGCCGGGCGCTACCTGTGCGCGGGGAGCCGGGACCTTCGGGTGGGCGCCGACCTCGACCGCGCGGTGCTGTCGTACAACCAGTCCGGGGAGTACCTGAGGACCGTCCGGTCCTGGTACGCGTACTACCTGTCGGGGACGCGCGAGGTCCCCGACGAAAGTGGCACGGGCGCCACCGGGACGCCCGGAGCCAAGCCGACGCCCACGCCCACCCCTACGCCGACACCTTCTCCGGTCCCCACGCCGACGCCCACGCCCACCCCTACCCCTACACCGAGCCCCAGCACCACCCCGAAGCCGTCTCCCACGCCCACCCCCACCCCGAAGCCCACCCCGAGCCCCACCACCACCCCCACACCGAGCCCCAGCACCACCCCGAAGCCGTCTCCCACGCCCACCCCCACCCCGAAGCCCACCCCGAGCCTCACCGCCACCCCGAAGCCGTCTCCCACGCCCACGGCGAAGTCCACCCCGGCGCCCGGTCCCACGCCCTCCCCGAGCGGTCCGCGCCGGTTCGAAACCCCGTAGACGAACGGTTCTCATCTCCGCCCCGCGTTGCTACGGTGCCCCCTCTCTGACACCCCATCAGATCCGGAGGCCCCGCATGCGCGCACTCGTCGCCGCCGCCATCGGGCTCACCGCCGCGCTGGCCCTCGTCCTCGCCGTCACGGCGCTCGGGGTGCCCGAAGGCAAGACCTCGCCCAAGCCCCTGCTCACCACCGCGCCCGCCGCGCCCGGAAAGTAGAGGAGGGCCCGGCCGTGCGACGCAGAGCGAGTCTCGTCCTGCTTGCCGTAGCCGTGTTCTGCGCAGCCCTCGCACCGCTGCTGCGCTGGTACGCGTACCCCCGCCTCGCCAAGATCCCGCCGAACCAGTACCAGGAGATGGTCCTGGAGGCGAAGGACGCCACCCTGCTCGACTACACGGCCGGCATGCAGCCGAAGAAGGTCGACAAGGTCACGATCGTCCAGACGCTCAAGGGCAACGTCGAGGCGTCGAAGGAGATCGAGGCGAGCGCCGGCAAGGACGTCGTCGTCTGGGACACGCTGTCCTACATCATGGGCCCGGACGGCAAGATGGTCTCCCGCATCCCCGAGCGGTACGTGTTCGACGCGCACACCCAGGACCCCGTGCACGCCACCGGCGAGATGGTCGACGGGGACCCGGTCAGGCGCGAGGGCATCGAGTTCAAGTGGCCGTTCTTCACAGAGCCGCGCGACTACCTCTACTTCGACGCCCAGACGCGCAGTTCCTCACCGATCCACTACGTCGGCCCACGCGTGTTCAAAGGCATGGACGTCTACTACTTCGAGCAGACCGTGCCCTGGACGAAGGTCCCCCTGCCGAAGAAGATGCCGATCGAGGGCATCGACCCCAAGACGTTCGAGGAGAGCACCGGAACCAGCCTCTGGTACACGGTCAAGGCGATGTTCTGGGTCGACCCGGTGACCGGCGCGCCCGTCAACGCCGAACAGCGGATCCGGCAGGAGATGCGCGGCGGCATCGCGGCCGGTGAGCCCGACGGAAGGCTGACCGTCTTCGCCGGGGACGTGAGGATACGCCCGGACTACTCCGCCTACACCGTGGACCTCGTGCGGTCGAACCGGGTGAAGGTCCTCGCCCTGCACACCTACGCCCCTCTGGGCCTGACGGTCGGCGCACTCGCCTTCCTCGCGCTCGCCCTGTGGCTGGAGGCGCGCGGCCGGCGCCGCGACGCGCGGCCCACGGCGGAACCCGCCGGCTGAGCGGACACCGAACCCGCCGGGCGGCCCCCTGCGGAACCTCCCGGCCGGGCGGACGCGGACCTCACCGCCCGAGCCGGGCGTTGGTGTGCCGGGTCGGCAGGGCGGTCGCGGGGTCCTCCGGCCAGGGGTGTTTGGGATAGCGGCCGCGCAGCTCGGCGCGGACGGCGCGGTAGCCGCCCTGCCAGAAGGAGGCGAGATCGGCCGTGACGGCGGCGGGCCGCCCGGCCGGCGACAACAGGTGGACGAGGACGGGTACCCCCGCCACCCGCGGGGTCTGCGCCAGCCCGAACAGCTCCTGCAGCTTCACCGCGAGCACGGGCTGCTCTCCCGTGTAGTCCACCCGGATACGGGAACCGCTGGGCACCTCGATCCGCTCGGGGGCGAGCTCGTCGAGCCGGGCCGCCTCACCGGTCGCCCAGGGCAGCAGCCGGTTCAGCGCCGGACCGGCGTCGATCCGCGCGAGGTCGGCGCGGCGTCGGGCGCGCGACAGCTCGGGCTCCAGCCAGTCGTCGGCCCGCTCCAGCAGCGCCGCGTCATCCGTCACGTCGGGCCAGGCGCCGCCCAGCGTGCGGTGCAGGAAGTCCAGCCGGGCGCGCAACGCCCGCGCGTCCGGGGACCAGCGCAGCAGTCCGAGCCCCTCGGTGCGCAGCCCGTCGAGGAGGGCGTCGCGGACCAGCCCGGAATCGGGGCCGCGCAGGGGCCGGGTGACCAGCTCGACCGCCCCGAGCCGCTCCACCGCCCGGGCCACCACGTCCCCGCCCTCCCAGCGCACCTCCTCCCCCGAGGTCAGCAGGTGCGCGGCGGCGGCCCGGGCCGTGTCCTCGTCCAGGACCGCGGCCAGCCGCACCCGCGCGGAAGCGGAGTGCGGGCCCCGGTCCGCGACGGCCACGGCCAGCCAGGGCGCGGTACGCAACGGCGACCCCTCGCCGAGTTCGGCCCCCGTCCCGGAAGCCATGAGGAAGGCTCCGCCGCCCTTGGCCTTCGCCACGCGCTCGGGGAAGGCGAGTGCGGCGATCAGGCCGGCGGCGACCTCGTCGGGGAGGGAGCCGGGGCTCCGGTGCGCGGCCCCGCTCTCGGTGGGGGCCGGGGTGGGGGAGAGCCCCACGGCTTCGCCCACCGCGCGTTCGAGGCGGCGGGTCTCCGCGCGCCAGCGCCCCGCGTAGGAGTCGCCGCCGTGCCCGGCCGCGCGCCACGCGGCGGCCAGGTCGTCCCCGTACCCGCGCGGCGGCTCCTCGCCGAGCAGGGCCACCAGCTGCGCGGCCCGCCGCGCGCCCAGCG
>NZ_SSBJ01000051.1 GCF_004795055.1 Streptomyces sp. A1136 | reverse complement strand
CAGCGCCCCGGCGGCCCCGGCGACCTCCGCGGACGCACCCGCGGAGCCGGCCGCCGCGCCACCGGTCGGGCCCGCGGCGGAGCCCTCCGCGTACCCCCCGGCTTTGCCGGCCTTCGCGTAGGCCGACCCCGGCAGCTTGTCCCCGTACGCCCGCGCGACCCGCGCCCGGTACGCCGCCAGGCTCGTGCCCCCGGCGCCCACGGCCCGCTCGGCGTCCTCGTCCAGCGGCAGCACCCTCGCGCCCTGGGCCACGTACCACGCGTCGATCTGCGGCTCCCGGAACACCGTCCCGCCCGGCAGCTTCTGCTCCCCGAGCCGCGCGTAGCGGAACTCGTCGTCGCCGGTGGCTATGTTCACCACCTGCCACCCGGCCTCCGTCCGGGCCGTCCACAGCGAGGCCTGTTGGCCGTCCGAGGCGACCGCCTTGCTCGCGAGGAACTCCAACCGGGCGACCGACGCCCCGGCCTTGCCCGCCACGAAGTCCGGCGAGAGGTAGTTCACCAGAATCGCCTCGCCCTCCACCCGCGGCCGCGCGGCGGTCACGGCGACCTTGCCCTCCCGTGCGAAGAACCGGGACAGGGTGGCCAGTGACTCGGGTGCGGCGGCCGCCTGCCCGGCCGCCGCCTTCACCTCGGCGGTCGCGGACTGCGGCTGGGGTACGGGGGCGGCCTGGGCCTGCGGGGACAGCACCAGGCAGGCGGCGGTGGCGAGGACCGCGACGGCGGCGGCGCGCAGCTGGTCGGCGTTCACGCGGTCACGCTCCGATCCGGTAGAGCGAGTGGGTCCAGGAGAAGGTGTCGTTGTCGACGTACCAGGCGTGGGAGGCCCAGTTGTAGCGGTCGTTGGAGGGCCAGGGGTCGCCCCAGTACACCCAGCTGTCGGCGGTGTCGTAGCCGTAGAGGACGTGCATGTGCCCGCCGCCGTTGGACCACTGGATGCGGGTTTCCACCGGGCGGTTGGCGTTGATCTCGGTCTGGACGGTCGAGTACTGGAGCCAGCCGGTCACGTAGGAGCCGGGGTTGATGCCCGCCCAGCGCAGGGCGGTCTGGACGTTGCCCAAGCTGGCCTGGTTGTTGGGGCATTCGGTGCCCTGTTGGCGGTTGAAGGCGGCGTTGCAGAACTGGTTCTGGCTGTAGCCGCGGCCGAACCAGGTGGCGATGGTGTTGCCGGAGGCGGCCCAGCACCAGTTGGTCTTCTGCTGCGCCTGCATCGTGATGTTCAGGCGGTTGTAGGACTGGGTGGACCGGGTGGACAGGGTGGACTGCGTGCCGGCCTCGGCGGCGGTGGCGGTGCCGGCGGGCAGTGCGAACAGAAGGGCCGTGAGGAAGGCGGCGGCCAGGGAAAGCCGCCGGTCGGGGTTGCGCATCGCGTTCCTCCCGTGGGGGGGAGTGGGGATTGGAGGAGCGCGTCCGGACGCTGAGGAGGAGCATCAGGGTGTTGTCGCGCGCAGGTCAACAGGCTTGAATGCGACGTGACATCGCGGTGTGAACGTCGGGACGCCGGTGTGAACGGCGACCGTCCCGTCACCTGGACCACAGAGGTCACCGGCGCGGTCCCCCGCCCCGGCGCCCGTGAACGTTCACAGGAAGGAGCGGCGCCGTGCGGCCGACCGCCGACAGCGACCCGGACCTGCCGCGACTGCTGCGCGCCGGGCCCTTCCACCTGGCGCTGCGCGCCGCGCTGACGGCCCGCGGCCTGCCCCTGCACCGGGTGCAGCACCGGCTCGCCGCCCGGGGCATCAAGGTCGGCGTGACCAGCCTCAGCTACTGGCAGCAGGGAGCCCGCCGCCCACGGCGCCCGGAGTCGCTGAAGGCCGTGGGGGCCCTCGAACAGATCCTGGAGCTGCCCGAGGGAACGTTACTGCGGCTGCTGCCCGCACCCGGGACCGCCGGGCCGGACGCCAACCGGCCGCCCGCCCGCCCGTACCGGGCGCTGGTCGACGCCGGCGCGGCGGTGGACGCCCTGCTGGCCGGCCTGGAACTGCCCGTCGACGGCGGCCTCCACACGGTCGGGCATCACGAGCGGGTGCGCGTCGGCGCGGGCGGCGAGCTGCTGGACCGCGCCTCGCAGCACGTCGTACGGGCCCATCGCGACGGCGTCGACCGCTACCTCGCCGTCCACCACGGCGACCCGGGCTGCGACCCCGAGCGCATGCGCGTCCGCGCGGGCGAGAACTGCCGGACCGGCCGCGTACGGTGGCACCGCGAGGCCGGGGTGATGGTCGCCGAGCTGCTCTTCGACGCCCGGCTGCGCACGGGCGACACCTACCTCTTCGGCTACGGCTTCGAGGACGGCACGGCCGGGCGCTGCACCGAGTACGTACGCGGGTTCACCTACTCCGGCGGCCAGTACGTCCTCCAGGTGCGCTTCGACGAGGCGGCCCTGCCGGTGCGCTGCCGGCGCTTCGCCCGCAGCGGCCCGGGCGCGCCGCGCACCGGCCTGAGCGATCTGACCCCGAGCGGACGACACCGAGCCGTACACCTGGTGGAGGAGACGGTGCGGCGCGGCATCCTCGGCATCGCCTGGGACTGGGACTGAGCCGGGACCGGGCCTGGGAACCGACCCGGGACCCGGCCTGAGCCGGGATCGGGCCGCTTCATGAGGCGACCCCGGCGGGACGACCCCGACCGCCGGACGCCCCGACCCCGACCCCGACCCCCGCCGCCGCTCAGCCGGCGATGAGCTTGCCGCCCTCCGCCTTGACGGGCACGGCGGCCAGCGGGTCGGCGGCCGGTCCGCGCAGCACCTTGCCGGTGGCCACGTCGAAGCGGCTGCCGTGGCAGGGGCAGTTGCCCTGCCCTTCCTCGATCTTGTCCAGGATGCAGCCCGCGTGCGTGCACTGGGCGCTGAACGCCTTGTACCGGCCCTCCGCCGGGCAGCTGACGACGAGCTTCTGCTCCCGGTACAGCTTCGCGCCCCCGACCGGGACGTCGGTCGCCGCGCCGAGCTCGACCGGCCCGCCCGGCACGGCCGGGGACCCCGCCGCTCCGCCCGCCTCGGTGGAGCAGGCCGCGAGGGTCAGCCCGGCTCCGGCTGCGCCGGCGAGGGCGGCCGCGCCCTTGAGCACGGTACGGCGGGCGGCTGACTGTGACGCGGACATGCGGTGCTCCTGGTGTCGTGGGGCCGGCGGCCGGCCGGGCCCACCCGACGATACCGCCGCCCGATGGGGTACTTTCCCCCGCGTGATCGTCGTCGGCGGAGAAGCCCTGATCGACCTGGTGCCCCTCGCGGACCCGCCGGGAGCCCTCGTGCCCCGGCCGGGCGGCGGGCCGTACAACACCGCGCTGGCGCTCGGACGGCTCGGGGAGCGGGTCGCCTTCTGCTCCAGGGTCTCGACCGACGGCTTCGGCGAGAGCCTGCTGGCCGGGCTGCGAACCGCCGGGGTGGACCTCTCGCTGGTCCGGCGCGGGCCCGAGCCGACCACCCTGGCCGTGCCCTCCCTGACGCCCGACGGCTCGGCGGAGTACCACTTCTACGTCGAGGGCACCGCCGACCGGCTGTTCGCCCTGCCGCCGGAGCTCCCCTCCGACGCACGGGCCCTGGCGCTCGGGACCTGTTCGTTGGTGCTGGAGCCGGGGGCGAGCGCGTATGAGGCCCTGCTGCGCCGGGAATCCGGGCGCGGGCTGCTCACCCTGCTCGATCCCAACATCCGCCCGGCGCTGATCGCGGACCCGGACGCCTACCGGGAGCGCTTCCTGCGCATGCTGCCGTACGTGTCCGTGTTGAAGCTGTCGGAGGAGGACGCGGCCTGGCTCGGCGGCCGGGTCGACCACTGGCTCGCGGCCGGGCCCTCGGCGGTGGTGCTGACCCGGGGCGCCGCGGGGCTGACCGTACGGACGCGGGAGGGCGCGGAGCACACGGTGGCGGCCCGCCCCGTGACCGTGGCCGACACCATCGGCGCGGGCGACACCGTCAACGCGGCGCTGCTGCACCGCCTGGTGGGCCCCGGCGGGCCGGTGGACTGGCCGGAAGCACTGGCCTACGCCGCCCACGCGGCGGCGCTGACCTGTACCCGGGCGGGCGCGGAACCCCCGTACGCGGCGGAGCTCGGCCGATAGCCGCCCAGAGGGTGCCGGCCACGGCGGAGGCCGAACTCCTCGACGGGCCGCACCACCTCCTCGCCCGAGAAGTGCCGGAAGAAGGCCCGCTGGAAGCAGGCACCGAGCAGCAGCGCGGCGGCGGCCTCCGGAGCGGCGTCCGGGCGCAGCCGCCCCCGCTCGCCCTCCCGGCGCAGGTGCCCGGCCAGGGCGTCACGGATGACGTGGGGCCCGGTGCCGATCTGCCGGACGCCTCGCGGTGGCGGGTCAGCAGTGCGGGCTCGGCGAAGAGCGAGGCGGCCATCGGCATGGCGTCGGCGTAGAAGAGCGAGGCGTGGCGGGCGATGGAAACGACGCCCTCCTGGCCTGCCTGAACGATCCGTCCGCCTTCTGCCGACCGGTGGGCGTGGCCGCCTGACCCGCGCCGGTCAGCGTGGGCGCCCCGCCCGGAGCCGGCGGCCCGCGAGTACGGAGCGGGCGCGCGCGGGGAGGAGGCGGGCAAGGCGAGGGCGGACGGGGGTTCGACCCCCGCCCGCCCGCGCGTCAGGCCTTGCGGGCCCGTGCCGCCTTCTTCGGCGCGGCGACGGTCTTGGCCGCGGTCTTGGCAGGGGCCTTGGCCGCGGCCGTCTTCTTCGCCGCGGCCCGCTTCCGGGCCGGCGCGGCGACCGGGGCCGCGTCCGAGATACGGTCCGCTCCCAGGATGTCCCGCAGGAACTTGCCCGTGTGGCTGGCCCCGACCGAGGCGACCTGCTCCGGCGTCCCCTCGGCGACGACGAGACCGCCGCCGTAACCACCCTCGGGGCCCATGTCGACGACCCAGTCGGCGGTCTTGATCACATCGAGGTTGTGCTCGATGACGATCACCGAGTTCCCCTTGTCCACCAACCCCGACAGCACCTTGATGAGCTTCGAGATGTCCTCGAAGTGCAGGCCGGTCGTCGGCTCGTCCAGCACGTACACCGTCCGACCCGTCGACCGCTTCTGCAGCTCAGACGCCAGCTTCACACGCTGCGCCTCGCCACCCGACAGGGTCGGGGCCGACTGGCCGAGCCGGACGTACCCGAGGCCCACCTCGTTCAGCGTCCGCAGATGCCGTGCGATCGTCGGCACCGCCTCGAAGAACTCCAGCGCCTCCTCGATCGGCATGTTCAGGACCTCGGCGATGGACTTGCCCTTGTAGTGGACCTCCAGCGTCTCCCGGTTGTACCGGTCGCCGTGGCACACCTCGCACGGGACGTAGACGTCCGGCAGGAAGTTCATCTCGATCTTGATCGTGCCGTCGCCGGAGCAGTTCTCGCACCGGCCGCCCTTGACGTTGAAGGAGAAGCGGCCCGGCAGGTAGCCGCGGACCTTCGCCTCCATCGTCTCCGCGAACAGCCTGCGGACGTGGTCGAAGACACCCGTGTACGTCGCCGGGTTGGACCGCGGCGTCCGCCCGATCGGCGACTGGTCGACATGCACGACCTTGTCGACCAGGTCGTCGCCCTCCACGCGGGTGTGCCGGCCCGGCACCGACCGGGCGCCGTTCAGCTCGCGCGCCAGGTGCGTGTAGAGGATGTCGTTGACCAGGGTCGACTTGCCGGAGCCGGAGACACCGGTCACGGCCGTGAGCACGCCCAGCGGGAAGGACACGTCGATGTCCCGCAGGTTGTTCTCCTTGGCGCCGTGGACGGTCAGTTTCCGCTCCCCGTTCACGGGACGGCGCACGTCCGGCAGCGGAATGGACCGCTTGCCCGACAGGTACTGCCCCGTCATCGACTCGCCGTTCTTCAACAGGTCCTTGAGCGAGCCGCTGTGCACCACCTTGCCGCCGTGCTCGCCCGCGCCCGGACCGATGTCCACGACCCAGTCGGCCACCTTGATGGTGTCCTCGTCGTGCTCGACCACGATCAGGGTGTTGCCCATGTCCCGCAGCCGTACGAGGGTCTCGATCAGGCGGTGGTTGTCCCGCTGGTGCAGGCCGATGGAGGGCTCGTCCAGCACGTACAGCACGCCGACCAGACCGGAGCCGATCTGGGTGGCCAGCCGGATGCGCTGGGCCTCGCCGCCGGACAGGGTGCCCGCGGCGCGGTTCAGCGACAGGTAGTCCAGGCCCACGTCCACGAGGAAGCGGAGCCGCTCGTTGACCTCCTTGAGGACCCGCTCGGCGATCTTCTTGCCGCGGGCGTCGAGCCGCAGCTGCCCCAGGAAGTCGGCGCACTCGCTGATCGACATCGCGGCGACGTCGGCGATGGACTTCTCCATCACCGTCACCGCGAGCACGATCGGCTTGAGCCGGGTGCCCTCACAGGTCGGGCAGGGCACCTCCCGCATGTAGCCCTCGAAGCGCTCGCGGCTCGCGTCGCTCTCGGACTCCGCGTGCCGGCGCTTGACGAACGGCACGGCGCCCTCGAAAGCGGTCGTGTACGCCCGCTCGCGCCCGTACCGATTGCGGTAGCGGACCTCGATCTGCGTGCGGTGGCCGTACAACAGGGCCTTCTTGGCGCGCTGCGGCAGCCCGGCCCAGGGAATGTCCGTACGGAAGCCCAGCTCGCCCGCGAGCGCGCCGATCAGCCGCTGGAAGTAGTCCTTGGTGTGACCGAGCGACCACGGGGAGACCGCGCCCTCGTCAAGGGACTTGTCCTCGTCCGGGACGATCAGGTCCGGGTCCACCTCCATGCGCGTGCCGATGCCCGTGCACTCGGGGCAGGCGCCGAACGGCGAGTTGAAGGAGAAGGAGCGCGGCTCCAGCTCCTCGAAGGACAGGTCGTCGTAAGGGCAGTAGAGGTGCTCGGAGAACATCCGCTCACGCTCGGGGTCATCCTCGGCGAGGTCGACGAAGTCCAGGATCACCATGCCGCCGGACAGGCCGAGGGCCGTCTCCACGGAGTCCGTGAGCCGGCGCTTGGCGGAGTCCTTCACGGTGAGGCGGTCGACGACCACCTCGATCGTGTGCTTCTCCTGCTTCTTGAGCGTGGGCGGCTCGGAGAGCTGGATCGTCGTCCCGTCCACCCGGGCCCGGCTGTACCCCTTGGTCTGGAGGTCGGCGAAGAGGTCCACGAACTCGCCCTTGCGCTCGCGCACCAGCGGCGAGAGCACCTGGAAGCGGCTGCCCTCGGGCAGCGCGAGCACCTTGTCCACGATCGCCTGCGGCGACTGGCGCGAGATCGGCCGACGGCACTCGGGGCAGTGCGGCTTGCCGATGCGGGCGAACAGCAGGCGCAGGTAGTCGTAGACCTCGGTGATCGTGCCGACGGTGGAGCGCGGGTTGCGCGAGGTGGACTTCTGGTCGATGGAGACGGCCGGGGAGAGGCCCTCGATGAAGTCGACGTCGGGCTTGTCCATCTGCCCGAGGAACTGGCGGGCGTACGAGGAGAGCGACTCGACGTAACGGCGCTGACCCTCGGCGAAGATCGTGTCGAAGGCCAGGGAGGACTTGCCCGACCCGGAGAGTCCGGTGAAGACGATGAGGGAGTCGCGGGGCAGGTCGAGCGAGACGTTCTTCAGGTTGTGCTCGCGAGCGCCACGAACGATGAGACGGTCGGTCACGCCGGTCCGCACCTTTCTTGAGAGAGCGGGGGACGGGCCCCCGTCCCAGGGTATGGGGGGCGCGTTTGCGATGGAGTGGTGCTTGACTTCCGAGCGTATAGCACGCGCATTCGATTTATGGCACGCGTAGGGCGGCTTCACCCGATCGTGTGGCCGACGCCTCGCGCGCACTAGGCTCGGCTTTATGACTGATCATGTGCACGACCTGCGATCCGTACGCGCAGCCACGGAACGGCTGCTGACCGCGGTCGCGAAACTGGACAACGCCGCCTTGGCCGAGGGGTCACACCTGCCGGGCTGGAGCCGCGGTCACGTACTGGCCCACCTCGCCCGCAACGCCGACGCTCTCGTCAACGTCCTGGAGGGGCGACCGATGTACGTGAGCGCCGAGGCCCGCGACGCGGACATCGAGCGTGATTCCGTCCGGCCCCTGGTGCAACAGTTGGAGGACGTCCGTCATTCCGCGGACCGCTTCGAGGCCGTCGGGGAGTCCGCGCAGGACTGGTCGCGGACGGTCGAGCTCCGGGGCGGTGTGACCGACGTCGCCGCCAACGTGCCGTTCCGCCGGCTCGTGGAGGTGGAGCTGCACCACGTGGACCTGAACGTCGGCTACGGCCTCGCCGACCTGCCCGAGGAGTTCGCGCGCCGCGAGATCGCCTTCCTCGCCGACCGCTGGGCGGGCCGCCCGGAGGTGCCCCCGGTCACCCTCAGGGCGCGGCACGACGACCGCGTCTGGCACACCGGGTCCGCCGAGGGCCAGCCCGTGACCCTGACCGGGCCGACGGCCGAACTCCTGGCCTGGCTCGCGGGCCGGGAATCCAAGGGCGCCGGCCTGACCGTCGACGGCGGGGCCCTGCCCGCCCTCCCCCCGCTCTAGGATCGGGTCATGACGTACAGCGGAGCGGTCAAGGTCGGCGGTCCTGCCGACGTGCACGAACTCGCGGACCTGATGATTTCCAAGGTCGCGGTGGGCGAGATGAACAACAACGCCTACCTGCTGCGCTGCCGGGCCACCGGCGAGCAGCTGCTGATCGACGCGGCGGCCGAGGCGGACACGCTGCTGCACCTGATCGGGGACGACGGCATCGCCTCCGTCCTCACCACCCACCGCCACGGCGACCACTGGGGCGCGCTCCAGGCCGTGGTCGAGGCGACCGGCGCGCGGACGTACGCGGGCGAGCACGACGCCGAGGGGATTCCGGTCCCGACCGACGTCCTGGTCGCGGACGGCGACACGGTCACGGTGGGTCGGGTCACTCTGACCGCCCGCCACCTGGTCGGCCACACCCCCGGTTCGATCGCCCTGATCTACGACGACCCGCACGGTCACCCGCACGTGTTCACCGGCGACTGCCTCTTCCCGGGCGGCGTCGGCAACACCTGGGGCGACCCGAAGGCCTTCGCCCGGCTGCTCGACGACGTGGAGGAGAAGCTCTTCGCGCGGCTGCCGGACGAGACCTGGGTCTACCCGGGGCACGGCAACGACACCTCGCTCGGCGCCGAGCGGCCGCACCTGGCCGAGTGGCGCGAGCGCGGCTGGTAGTACCGGTGACGCCGGTCAACACGGCGCACCCGGGCACTCCTTCCGGTCGATCATGACCGAACGCACGCCCTGAGGTCCCGGGGCGGGGTACTTGCCGCACCATGCAACAACACCCCTCCCCGGGCCACTCCCCCTCGATGCCGCGACTCGCCCTGGCCTCGCTCGCCGGGACCGCCATCGAGTTCTACGACTTCTTCGTCTACGGCACGGCCGCCGCTCTGGTGCTCGGCCCGCTCTTCTTCCCGTCGTTCTCGCCACTCGCCGGGACGCTCGCCGCCTTCGGCACCTTCGGCATCGGCTTCCTCGCCCGCCCCCTCGGATCCGCCCTCTTCGGCCACATCGGCGACCGTCACGGGCGCCGTCCGGTGCTGCTCGGCTCGCTCCTGCTCACCGGTCTGGCCACGGTGGCGGTCGGCTGCGTGCCCTCCTACGCCACGATCGGCACGGCCGCGCCCGTCCTGCTCCTCGTGCTGCGCTTCCTGCAAGGGCTCGGCCTGGGCGGCGAGTGGGGCGGCGCGGTCCTGCTGACCGCCGAGCACGCGCCCGAGGACCGGCGCGGCTTGTGGTCGAGCTTCCCGCAGCTGGGGCCGCCGGTGGGTTTCCTCCTGGCCAACGGGTTGATCCTGGCGCTGTCGGCCGCCCTGACGGACGCACAGTTCGCTTCCTGGGGCTGGCGGGTGCCGTTCTGGGCCGCCGGACTGCCGGCGTTGGCCGGCCTGTGGCTGCGCCGGTCGGTGGAGGAGACGCCGCACTTCCGGGCGCTCGCGGAGACGGGGCGGCGCTCGCGAGCCCCGCTCACCGATGTGGTGCGCGGCCACTGGCGGTTGCTCCTGCTCACCGGCGGGGCCCTGGCCTCGGGTTACGCCGTCTTCTACGCGACCACCACCTGGTCCCTGGCGTACGCGACGACGCGTCTCGGCGTGGACCGCACGGTCATGCTCGCCTGCGTCATGACGGCCGTCGTGCTCAAGGGCGCGCTGACCCCCTGGCTGGCGGTGCTGGGCGACCGCCACGGCCGCAAGCCGCTGTGCCTGATCGGCTGCGCGATCTGCGCGGTGTGGATGCCGCCCTTCATCGTGCTGCTGTGCACCACCGATCCACTGCTGATGACACTGGGGTTCCTGGGGGGCCTGGTGGGCATGGTGACCACCTTCGCGGTGGTGGGGGCGTACCTGCCCGAGCTGTACGCCCCGCGCGTGCGGTGCACCGGGGCGGCCGTCGGCTACAACCTGGGCGGCGTGCTGGGCGGGGCCCTGACCCCGATCGTGGCGACCACGCTCGCGGACGGCGCGGGTCCGCCGTGGGGCGTGGCCCTGTACCTCAGCGGTATGGCCCTGCTCAGCCTGGCCTGCTTCGCGCTCCTGCCGGAGACGAACCCCACTCTCGCGGGGCCCGGGGCCGGCCCGGACCCGGGCACGGCGAAGGGGGCGGCCGAAGCGGCCGCCCCCGCGTAGGCGCCGGGGATCAGGCGTCGACGCTCTGCGGGCGGTCGGCCTCCTCGGCGGCCGCCTGCTTCCCGGACGCCACCAGGCTGGTGACGGTCGTGACGATCAGGACGCCGCAGATGACGCCCAGGGAGACCGGGATGGAGATCTGCGGGACGTGCACCCCGGTCTCGTGCAGCGCGTGCAGCACGAGCTTGACGCCGATGAAGCCGAGGATGACCGACAGGCCGTAGCTGAGGTGGACCAGCTTCTTGAGCAGGCCGCCGATGAGGAAGTACAGCTGGCGCAGACCCATCAGGGCGAAGGCGTTGGCCGTGAAGACGATGTACGGGTCCTGGGTGAGGCCGAAGATCGCGGGGATCGAGTCCAGGGCGAACAGCACGTCCGTGGTGCCGATGGCGAGCATGACGACCATCAACGGGGTCAGGACGCGCTTGCCGTTGCCGCGGATGAAGAGCTTGGTGCCGTGGTACCGGTCGGCGACGCCGAACTTCTTCTCGACGGACTTGAGGAGGCGGTTCTCCTCGAACTCCTCCTCCTCTTCGTCCTTGCGCGCCTCCTGGATCAGCTTCCAGGCGGTGTAGATCAGGAAGGCGCCGAAGAGGAAGAACACCCACGAGAAGCTCGCGATGATCGCCGCGCCCGCGGCGATGAAGACCGCGCGGAGCACCAGGGCGATCAGCACGCCGACCAGCAGGACGCGCTGCTGGAGGTGGGACGGTACGGCGAACTTCGCCATGATCAGGACGAAGACGAAGAGGTTGTCGACGCTCAGGGACTTCTCGGTGACGAAGCCCGCGAAGAACTCCTGGGAGGCCTGGCCGTTGCCGAAGAGCAGCAGGCCCAGGCCGAAGAGCACGGCGAGGACGATCCAGACGACCGTCCAGACACCGGCCTCCTTGATCGATACGTCATGCGGTTTGCGGCCGATCAGGAAGTCGGCGCCGATGAGGATGCCCAGACCGACGATGGTCAGCACCCAGAGGGTCAATGAAACGTCCATGTGTCCACGCCTCCGGCGGATGGCTCAGCACTGTGTCAGCGTCATCGCTGCCGGAGGTCTCTTCCACCCGGGCGGCCTGGAGGCCGGGGGCCGGCGCCCCGGGACCGACCGCGGTCGTATGACCGGGTGGGGTCCGTATTGACGGGCACGCCGTAGCAGGAAAGCAGGAATACTCCCCTCCGCGGTTCTCACAGTAGCCGCCGGAGGGGGTGAAGGTAAAGAGAAGACCAAAGAAAGGTCAGTGAAGGGTCACTCAGAGGTCATGGGAGCGCCGGGCCGCCTCACGGTCGGGCGCCGCGACGGGCTCGCGTGATCCGCTCCAGCGCCCGGTCGACCACCGCGCTGTGCTGCGGGGGCAGGTCCGGTTCGAAGGTCCAGGCGTGGTGCACCCAGGGGTCGGCCAGGTGGTGGTCGGGTACGGGCGACAGGCGCATCAGCGCCCGCCACAGCGGGTCGAGCAGCGGCCCGTACGCCGAGGCCTCGTCCCGGTCGGCCACCATCAGCAGGTGGACGCCGACCGCCGGCCCCTCGTCGGCCAGGTAGCGCAGCCGGGTGACGGCGCGGTCGTCGAAGCCGTGCGGGAAGTCGTGGACGATCAGCAGGTGGTCGGCCGGGTCGACGTCCGGGGGCAGCTCCTCGGGGGCGCCCGCGCGCACCGCCATCTGTACGAGGTCCACCCGTCGGGTCAGCCGCTCCAGGGTGGCGGTGACGCCCTCCGCCCCGGTGGCGGGCGGGGCGGCCAGTACGCCCGACCGCACGAGGGGCGCCAGCGCGGCGGCCCCGGCCCCGGCCGCGTCGATGACGTGGACGCAGTACCGGCCGCCCGGGTGGACGGCGAGCAGCCGCACCGCGTGTGCCACGGCCATGTCCATCGCGAGGCGGCGCAGCCGGTCGGTGTCCATGGTCATGGCGGCCTCGGAGCCGGTGCGGCCGTTGTCGATCCACAGGCCGCGCTCCAGCGGGAGCCGCATCAGCATCGGTACGCGCAGGCCCGGCGCCTCCGGCAGGCTCAGGTCGCCGAGACGCAGCGCGAGTGGGACTTCGTGGGGTACGTCCGTGCCGTGCCAGACGGGGTTGTCCCAGCGGGCGTAGGCGGTCGGCAGCGCGGGTTCGACGACCTCGGATTCCGCGCGCAGTTGGGCGAGGTCCCGGTCCAGGACTGCCCGGGCCCGGGCGACGAGTTCGTCGCGACGCTCGCGGGCGGCGTCGCGCGCCGCGTCGCCGGGGCCGGCGAGGCGGCCGCGGGGGTCGGAGAGGGCCTCGTCGAGTTCCCGGTCGAGTCGGGAGTCGGCGAAGTCGACGGCGCCGCGGTAGGCGGCCACCGTGCGGGCCAGGTCCTCGAACATGCCCCAGACCTGGTTGTAGAGCCGCTCCTCCATGGACCAGCCGCTCGCGTCCCCGGCGACGGGGCGCGGCGGTGTCCCGGGCTCCCCGGGCGGATCGGCGGTGGGCGCCGGCTCGGGCGGCTCGGTGGTGGTGCGGCGGCGGCGCGGGTGGGCGTAGTCGATGGTCGTCGGCCCGGGGGCGTCACCGGGCCGGGTGTCGCCGGCCTGGGCCTCGCCGGGCCGGGTCTGGCCGGCCTGGGGCTCGCCGGGCAGGAGGCGCGCGGCGGTGGGCGCCGCCGTCACGGCCACCTGGAGGGCGGCGTCCTCCTCCCGGGGGGCCTCACCCAGAGCCGCCGCGGCCAGTGCGGTGGCGGTCGTACCGGCCAGTCCGGCGTCGGCGAGCAGGGCTTCCAGCCCGTCGGCGTAGCCCTGGCCGACGGCGCGGACCTTCCAGGCGCCCTGTCTGCGGTACAGCTCCAGGGCCACCACGGCGGTCTCGGAGTCCAGCCCGGTCACCGTGTAGGCGGCGACCTCGACGCCGTCCGCGCCGGCCACGACCACGTGCGGTGCCGGGACCGCGCCGAAGCGCGCGGGTCCCCCGCGCGGCAGCGCGAGCACCAGACGGACCCGGTGGACCGCGGCCCCGACGGCGTCGAGGTCCAGGGGGAACCGGTGCCGGTCGGCCGACGCCCCCGGCACCTCCAGCCCGGGCAGGGCGCGGGTGCCCGGGTGGGCCAGCGCTTCGGGGCCGGGCATCCGACCCTCGTCGTCACCGGTCGAGACCAGGGCCAGGACGGGCGTATCCGCCGTGACCCCGATCTCCACCCGGTGTCGGGACAGGGGGTGGTTCTGCCCCCGGACCAGTTCGGCCGTCATCGTGCAGCCCTCCCCCGTGCCCTCTGTGCTGTTGGTCGTCCGCGCCCGCCGGGCGCCGTTCCCCACCGGTGCCACTGCCCGGCGTGACTGTGACTGCGACTACAGGTGCGGCAGGATCGCCGGCATCAGGTCCTGGAAGGTCCGGCCGTTCGCCGGGGTCCCCAGGGCCGTCATCTGCCAGCCGGCGCCGACGCGCGACACCTTCGCCATGATCTGCGCGGTGTACGCGCCTCCGCCGTCGAGGGTGTAACGGGCCAGTTCCTGGCCGTTGGTCTCGTCGACGATGCGGCAGAAGGCGTTCTGCACCTCCTGGAAGGTCTGCCCGGTGAAGGAGTTCACCGTGAAGACGATCTGGTCGATGTGCACGGGCACGCGCTGGAGGTCGACCAGGATCGCCTCGTCGTCCCCTCCCTGGCCGACACCGCCGACGAGGTTGTCACCGGTGTGCCGCACGGAGCCGTCGTCGCTCTGCAGGTGCCGGAAGAACACCACGTCCACCGGCTGCTTGTCGGCGAAGAGCACCGCCGACGCGTCCAGGTCGATCTCGCGGGTCCGCGAGCCGAACAGCCCGCGCCGCTTGGCCGCCTGCCAGCCGAGGCCCATCCGGACCGCGGTCAGGGTGCCCCCGTCCTGCTTCTGCAGACTGATGGCCTGACCCTTGGTCATGTTGACCGTCACGCGATGTCCCCTCTCCTCTACCCACCCCGACGAGGGCCCGCGGCACGTACCCGCGGCTGCCCGTGGCCCACCCTACTGACCTGCCCCGGGTCAGGCGAGGCCCGCTTCCCTCATCTGGCGAAGCTCCTTCTTCAGCTCGCCCACCTCGTCCCGGATCCGGGCCGCGACCTCGAACTGGAGCTCGGCCGCCGCCGCCCTCATCCGCTGCGTCATCTCCTCGATGAGCGCGGCCAGTTCCGCGGCCGGACGGTCGGTCAGCGGCTCGGCCGTCTTGGCCCCCTTGGCGCCCTTCGCCTTGGCCGCCTTTCCACCGGCCGCCGCGCCCAGGGCCGGGACCGGCGTCTTCGCGCCCTTGCCGTCCCGCGCCTGGCGGTAGCCGGTGCCGAGCAGCTGTTCGGTGTCGAGCTCCTCGCGCGCGATGGTGGCCACGATGTCGTTGATCTTCTTGCGCAGCGGCTGCGGGTCGATGCCGTTGGCCGTGTTGTAGGCGATCTGCTTCTCGCGGCGCCGGTTCGTCTCCTCGATGGCCTTCTCCATCGCCGGGGTCATCTTGTCCGCGTACATGTGGACCTGACCCGAGACGTTGCGCGCCGCGCGGCCGATGGTCTGGATCAGGGAGGTCCCCGAGCGGAGGAAGCCCTCCTTGTCGGCGTCGAGGATGGCGACCAGCGACACCTCGGGCAGGTCGAGGCCCTCGCGCAGCAGGTTGATGCCGACCAGCACGTCGTACTCACCCGCGCGCAGCTCGCGCAGCAGTTCGATGCGGCGCAGCGTGTCGACGTCGCTGTGCAGGTAGCGGACCTGGATGCCGAGCTCCAGGAAGTAGTCGGTCAGGTCCTCGGCCATCTTCTTGGTGAGGGTGGTGACCAGGACGCGTTCGTCCTTCTCCGTCCGCTGACGGATCTCGTGCACCAGGTCGTCGATCTGGCCCTCCGTCGGCTTGACCACCACTTCGGGGTCGATGAGGCCGGTGGGGCGGATGATCTGCTCGACGAAGCCGTCGCCGCGCGAGAGCTCGTACTTGCCGGGGGTCGCCGACAGGTACACCGTCTGGCCGATCCGCTCCTGGAACTCCTCCCACTTCAGCGGCCGGTTGTCCAGGGCCGACGGCAGCCGGAACCCGTGGTCCACCAGCGTCCGCTTGCGAGAGGCGTCCCCCTCGTACATCGCGCCGATCTGGGGCACGGTGACGTGGGACTCGTCGATGACGAGGAGGAAGTCCTCGGGGAAGTAGTCGATGAGGGTGTTGGGGGCGGAGCCGGGGGCGCGGTCGTCCATGTGGAGGGAGTAGTTCTCGATGCCGGAGCAGGAGCCGATCTGGCGCATCATCTCCAGGTCGTAGGTGGTGCGCATGCGCAGCCGCTGCGCCTCCAGCAGCTTGCCCTGCTTCTCCAGCTCGGCGAGCCGCTCCGTCAGCTCCGTCTCGATGCCGACGATCGCCTTCTCCATGCGCTCGGGGCCGGCGACGTAGTGGCTGGCGGGGAAGACGTACAACTCGCGGTCCTCGCTGATGACCTCGCCGGTCAGCGGGTGCAGGGTGGAGAGCGCCTCGATCTCGTCACCGAACATTTCGATGCGGACGGCGAGTTCCTCGTACACCGGGAAGATCTCGATGGTGTCGCCGCGCACCCTGAAGGTGCCGCGGGTGAAGGCGAGGTCGTTGCGGGTGTACTGGATGTCGACGAAGCGGCGCAGCAGCTGGTCCCGGTCGATCTCCTCGCCGACCTTGAGGGCGACCATCCGGTCGACGTACTCCTGTGGGGTGCCGAGGCCGTAGATGCAGGACACGGACGCGACGACGATCACGTCCCGCCGGGTCAGCAGCGAGTTCGTCGCGGAGTGGCGCAGCCGCTCCACCTCCTCGTTGATCGAGGAGTCCTTCTCGATGTACGTGTCCGACTGCGGTACGTACGCCTCGGGCTGGTAGTAGTCGTAGTACGAGACGAAGTACTCGACGGCGTTGTTCGGCAGCAGCTCGCGGAACTCGTTCGCCAGCTGGGCGGCGAGGGTCTTGTTCGGTGCCATCACCAGGGTGGGGCGCTGGAGCCGCTCGATCATCCAGGCGGTGGTCGCCGACTTGCCGGTGCCGGTCGCGCCCAGGAGTACGACGTCCTTCTCACCCGCACGGATGCGCTTCTCCAGCTCGGCGATGGCCGCCGGCTGGTCGCCGCTGGGCTGGTAGGGGCTGACGACCTCGAAAGGCGCCACCGTGCGTTCGATCTTCGATACGGGCCGCATGACTCCACCGTACGACCCTCCACTGACACTCACGCACCCGCGCCGGTCGGCGGCCCCCCGCGACGGCGCCCCGGCCGTTCGCCGTACCCGTCCGGTAGGCGGCGGCCTGGTCCGTTTGTCGTAGTTCGGTGGCGGCCCGGTGATCTTCACGCCCATGATCGCCATACAGCGGATCTCCATGGGGCAGATCTCCGTGAAGTGCATCGCCGTCAACTGCATAGCCGTGAAGTGCATCGCCGCAACGTCTGCCGCTTCGCGCCTGTTTGAGGCAGGGGCAGGGGCTCACGACCCGAGGAGAACGCATGTACGTCGTCCGACCCGCCGCCGCGGCCGCGGCCGCCTTCCTGGGCCTGACCCTCACCGTGCTCGGCACGACGGTCTCGTCCGCCGCCGGCCCCGCGGGCCGTCCCGCCTCGGGCAAGGGCCCGTTCGGCTCGCCCGCCCCCGTCGTGTACGCCCACCGGGGGGCTTCGGCGTACGCCCCGGAGAACACCCTGGAGTCGATCGACCTCGCCATGCGGCTCGGCGCGACCTGGGTCGAGAACGACGTCCAGCGCACCAAGGACGGCGAACTCGTGGTCGTCCACGACGACAGTCTGGCCCGCACCACCAATGTCGAGCAGGTGTTCCCAGATCGCAAGCCGTGGCTCGTCAAGGACTTCACGGCGGCGGAGATCGCCAGGCTGGACGCGGGGAGCTGGTTCAGCGAGGAGTACGCGGGCGCCCGCGTACCGACCCTGCGCAGCTACATGAACCGGGTCCAGCGCAACCGGCAGCGGCTGCTGCTGGAGATCAAGAAGCCGGAGCTCTACCCGGGGATCGAGCGGCAGACCCTGGACCTGCTGGAGGGGCTCGGCTGGCTCGACGAGGCGCACGTGGACCGCCGGCTGGTGGTGCAGAGCTTCAGCGCCGACTCCATCCGGATCGTGCACGACCTGCGTCCGGACATCGTGACGGCCTTCCTGGGCACCCCCAAGGTCGCCGACCTGCCGCGCTACGCCGCGTTCACCGACCGGATCAACCCGTGGCACACGACGATCTCGGCCGACTGGGTCGCGGCCGTGCACCGCCTCCGCGGCGCGCACGGCAAGGCCATGGAGGTGGACACCTGGATCGTGGACGACGCGGCGACCGCCCGCAAGGTCCGGGGCATGGGAGTGGACGGGATCATCACCAACGCGCCCGACGTGGTGCGGGACGCGGTGGGCTGGTTCTGATCCGGGCGGCCCGGTTCGACGCCGGGCCGGGATGTCGGTGGCGGGCCGTACGGTGGACGCGTGGACAGCTCCGAGCGGCCCCGCGGGCCGCATCTCGAATGGTCCGTCGTCGACGGTGGCGTCGGACCCCTCCTCCTTGCCGCGACCCCGGAGGGTTTGGTCCGGGTCGGGTTCCACGCCGGGCCGGACCGGGTCGACCGGATGATCGGCTCGCTGGTCTCCCGGCTGGGCGCGGACGCCTGGCGGCCGGAAGCGGGCGGCGAGGTGCTGCTCGCCGAGCCGATACGCCAGGTGAAGGCGTACTTCGCGGGTTCGCTGCGGCGCTTCGAGCTGCCGCTGGACTGGCGGCTCAGCTCCGGCTTCAACCGCCAGGTGCTGCTGGAGCTCGACCGCTCGGTGCCCTACGGTCAGGTCGTCGGGTACGGGGAGCTTGCCGCCCGCGTCGGACAGCCGGGCGCGGCCCAGGCGGTGGGCAACGCCATGGGGTCCAATCCGTTGCCGGTGGTCGTCCCCTGCCACCGGGTCGTGGAGAACGACGGCGGCATCGGCGGCTTCGGGGGCGGGGTGGAGGCCAAGCGCGTCCTGCTCGCACTGGAGGGGGTGCTGCCCGAACCGCTGTTCTGAGCGGCGCACGGGGACGTGCGCGGCGGGGCGAGCGGGGGCCCGCGACGAAGAGGGGCGCCCCGGCCGTCGCATCTTGGGGCGCTGCCGCTCACAGGGGGGTGCGCGGGCCCGGGTGTCACCGCCGCCTACCGGCTTCCGCCATGCGGTAAGGGGTGGGAAACTCCGGCGGTGACTACTTCTGCCGCCGCGCGCGGTCACCTCGCCGCCTACACCCGCGTGCCGCTCCCCCGAGGGGGGTGCCGGGCGTGACGGCGCCCACCGGTGCCCGGCGCACCGTCGCGCCGGTCACGGCCGCGGAGCTGCCCCGGTTGCGGCGACGGATCACCGCGGTGCTGATCGCCAGTCAGATGCTGGGTGGTCTGGGCGTGCCCATCAGCATCGCCCTGGCCCCGGTCCTGGCCACCGAGGTCAGCGGTACGGAGTCCCTGTCCGGCTTCGCCTCCACCGCCTCCGTGATCGGCACCGCCCTGGTCTCGCTGCCGCTCGCCGCCTTCATGACGGCCCGGGGGCGCAGGGCCGGGCTGGTCCTGGCCTACGGGATCGGTGCCTGCGGGGCCCTCCTCGTGGTGCTCGCCGCCTCGGTCGGGAACTTCCCGCTGCTGATGCTGGGCATGGCCTGCTTCGGCGCGGCCTCCTCCGCCAACCTCCAGGCCCGCTTCGCCGCCGCGGACCTCGCGGCGCCCGACCGTCGCGCGCGGGCGATCTCCGTGGTCGTCTGGGCCTCCACGATCGGGGCGGTCGCCGGGCCGAACCTCTCCGCCCCGGCCGCCGCCGGCTTCGCCGGCACCTCCATACCCCAGACGGCGGGCCCCTTCCTGTGGGCCGCCGTCGTCTTCGTCCTCACCGGCACGCTGCTGGCCGTCTTCCTGCGGCCCGACCCGCTGCTGACGGCGCGTGCGCTGTCGGCGCCGGCGGCGCAGCCCGCGGCGGGTCGCTCGCTGCGCGCCGGGTTCGCCGCCGTGAAGGCCTCGCCCCGGGCCCGTCTGGCCCTGCTCACCGTCGCGGTGTCCCACACCACCATGGTGTCGATCATGGTGATGACCCCGATGGACCTCGGTCACCACGGCGCCGGACTGAAGCTGGTGGGCCTCGTCATCAGCGGCCACATCGCCGGTATGTTCGCCTTCTCGCCGGTCATGGGGTGGCTCGCGGACCGGCTCGGACGGCTGTCCGTCATCGGCCTCGGGGCCGGGCTGCTGTGCCTCGCCGCGCTGCTGGCGGGTACGGCGGGCGATCGGCACGGCCAGAGCGCGCTCGGGCTGTTCCTGCTCGGGCTGGGCTGGTCGGCCGGGATGGTGTCCGGCTCGGCGCTGCTGACCGACTCGGTGCCGCAGGGCGCGCGGGCCGCCGTACAGGGCCTGAGCGACCTCACGATGAACACCGCCGCGGGCGTCGGGGGCGCCGTGGCCGGGCTGGTGATGTCCCAGGCCGGCTACGGCTGGCTGAACGCGATCGGCGCCGCGCTGCTGCTGCCGATGGCGGCGCTCGCGCTGTTCACCTCCCGCCGGTACCCCGGGGCGGTCCGGGCGGGGGCGGACGGGTAGACCCCGCGCGGGACGGGCGGGTGGTGCGGCGGGGGCCGTTGCCGTGGGGCAGGGCGCCGTCACGTGTGGCGCGGGGGTTCAGCAGTTGATGTGGTAGGCCTTGCGCAGCGTCTCGTGGACGGTCCAGGTCGTCTTGTCGCCCTCGCGGAGCACGCAGGCGGAGCCGGGGCCCACTTCCAGGGTCGTCCCGCCCTCGACCTCGATGGTGGCGCGACCGCTCACGACCACGAAGAGCTCGTCCGCCTCGGTGTCCGTGACCACGCCGGGGGTGATCTGCCAGATCCCGCGGATCTGCGAACCGTCCTCGGCCTCCCACAGCACCTTGCCGGTCACGACCGGTTCTCCCGAGACGATCCGGTCCGGGTCCAGCTCCTCGACCTCCAGTTCGACGTCCGGGAAGTCCGGCACGGAGACGGCGAAGGAGGCGGTGCGGGCGCTGTGCTCACTGCTGCTCATGGGGCGCAAGCCTAGGGCCGGCCCCACGCCCGCGGGGTGGCCAGAGCGTCGATCCGGGACGCTCGGAACGCGTCATCCTGTCCAGGCTGTCGGCACGGGCGCGGGGCCCGGCGTTTGGGGGCGGCGATCCCGTGCCATGGATGGGGACATGTCACAGCACAGAGCAGCTGCATCCCCGTCCGGGGTACCGGTCCTGTCGGAAGAGGTGCGCGACGCGCTGGCCGAGGGGCGGCCGGTGGTCGCACTGGAGTCGACGATCATCGCCCACGGCCTGCCCCGCCCGCGCAATCTGGCGGTGGGCCTGGAGCTGGAGGCCTTGGTGCGTACGGAAGGCGCGGTCCCGGCGACGGTCGCGGTCCTGGACGGAGTGGCGTACGCGGGCCTCGACAAGGCCGCGCTGGAGCGGATCGCGGGCGGCGACGGCGTGCGCAAACTCGGCCACCGGGACCTGGCGCCCGCTCTGGCGACGGGCGCCACGGGGGCGACGACCGTCTCCGCGACGGCCTTCCTGGCCGCGCGCGCGGGGCTGCGGGTCTTCGCCACGGGCGGGCTGGGCGGCGTACACCGGGACTGGACGCGTAGCCAGGACGAGTCGGCGGACCTGTCGTTGCTGGCACGCACGCGTCTGACGGTGGTGTGCGCGGGGGTGAAGTCGATCCTGGACGTCCCGGCCACCCTGGAGCGGCTGGAGACCCTGGGCGTCGGGGTGCTCGGGTACGGGACGGACCGCTTCCCCGGTTTCTACCTGGCCAGTTCCGGGGAGCCGGTGGACTGGACGGTGCACAGCCCGGAAGAGGTGGCCCGGGTGATGGCCGCCCAGGACGCCCTCGGCGGGACGGAGTCCGCACTGCTGGTGGCCAATCCGGTCGCGGAGGCGGAACAGTTGGATCCGGAACTGCACGACCGCGTGCTGGCCGAGGCGCTCGCCGAGTGCCGGAAGCGGGGGCTCACGGGGCAGGCGGTTACCCCGTTCCTGCTGGGATTCCTGGTGCGCGAGACGGGTGGGGCGTCGTTGGAGGCGAACCTGGCCGCGGTGCGGGGCAACGTGCGACTCGGCGCGCGGATCGCACGGGCGTGGGCGGCGCGGGCATGACCGGGGCGTTACTGGTCGTCGGGGACGTGGTGACGGACGTGGTGGCGGTACATCCGCAGCCGCTGGCCCCGGCCACCGACACGGCGGCGCGCATCCGGACCCTGCCCGGCGGAGCGGGGGCCAACGCGGCTTGCTGGGCCGCCCGTACGGGTACTGCGGAGGTGCGCCTCCTCGCGCGGGTGGGCGCGGAATCGGCGCGCTGGCACGAGCGGGCGCTGGTCGACGCCGGGGTGCGGCCGAGGCTGGTGATCGACCCCGAGGAGCCGACGGGGACGGTGGTGGTGCTCGTCGGCGAGGACGCGGAGCGCACGTTCCTGACCGACAGCGGGGCCTCGCTGCGCCTGTCCCCCGCCGACTGGGCGCCCGCCCTGCTGGACGGGGCCGCGCACCTGCACTTGTCGGGGTACCTGTTCTTCGCCGACTCCAGCCGGGAGCTGGCCCTGGTCGCCCTGCGGGAGGCACGCGCCCGGGGGATTCCGGTGAGCGTGGACCCGGCCTCGGCGGGCTTCCTCGCCACGCTGGGTCCGGAGCGCTTCCTGGCCGCCGTGGCGGGGGTGGACGTACTCCTGCCCAACGAGAACGAGGCCGCCCTGCTGGCCGGCCTGCCGGGGTCGGCCGGGGTGGCGCTCGCGGCGGCGGAACTGAGCCGGCGGATACCGCTGGTGGTGGTCACCCGGGGGGCGGCGGGGGCGCTGGTCGCCGAAGCGGGTCGGATCACCGCCGAGGTGGGGGCGGAGGCGGCCGAGGCGGTGGACTCCACGGGCGCGGGGGACGCCTTCACCGGGGGCTTCCTGGCGGCCCGGCTGGCGGGCGCCGGCCCGGCGGATGCCGCCCGCGCGGGCTGCCGCGCCGCCGCCTTGGCGGTCACCCGGCCGGGCGGCCGGCCCGCCGCTCACGCCGTGTACTCCTCCTGGCCGAGCGTGTCGACGGCTCCCGACTTGCCCACGTTGTAGTGGAACACCAGGCCCTTGTCCGGGTGGGCGACGAGCCGGTGCTGAGCTCGTGGAGGGTGATCGGCCTGCACACCGAGCTCGCGACGATCGGGGTGAGCGCGGTGATCTTGGCGTCCTCGGCCATCGGGATGAAGCTCTCGTCGCCGACCGTCTCGAAGTGGGCGGCGCCGCCGGGCCGGGGCAACCCCAGTGGTCGTGCCTGACGATCAGGCCGGAGAAGCCGCCTTCGGGGGTGTAGCGGTAGACGGCGACCTCGTCCGGCGGGCTCGGCGCCTTGGAGGCGCGGCCGGGCACGGGGGCCGACGGCTTGGGTTTGCCGGGCGCGGTGGCGGACGGGGAGGCGGCGGCCGGTGTCGCCTTCGCCGTGGGCTTCACCGGGGAGGGCAGCGCACCGCCGACCGGGGCCGAGGGCGGGGCGGGCGTCGCGCTGGGCGTGCTGCCCGGCGTCGAAGCGGCGGCTCCCGCTTCGGTGTCACCGTTGCAGCCCGTCAGGGCCAGGCTCGCGGACAGGGCCGGCGCGGCCAGTGCCGCCGGCCTTCGGACATCTGCTCATCGCGGTCTCCCTCTGCCAAGGCGCCGTACGGGGCGGCCGTCGAAGCGTCCCCGGCAAGCCGGCCCGCGATCGTCGGCCATCACGATGGCCTGTTCCGGTTCGCCACCGGGCGGGGACGGGGTTGTTGCGGAGTGGGGACGTCCGTCACGGTGCCGCGGGGTGCGGGCCCGATCTCGTCAGCCGGCAGCCCCGCGGATGCCGGCCCACGCCGGGTGGCGAGGGTCGTCGGCCCTCACCAGGACGTCCGCGATCGACGCCGGATCGGTCTCGGCCTCGTAGCGGGCGAAGGCGGGAAGGGTCCAGCGCGCGGAGTCCTCCGTACGACGGGCCAGCGCCCCTGTGGAGAGGTGGACGTGGACGCTGAGGTCGAAGGGGAACCAGTGGCCCAGCAGCAGTGGGCCGTGCACGATCAGGACGCCCCCGGGCGGCAGTTCGGCGTACGGGCTGCGCGTGGCCCGGTCGGTCACGGGGTCCCACAGGTCGGGCAGTACGCGCCCGGTACCGCCCGGGTCGGTCGGGCCGAACACCTCGCGCCACAGGGCGGCCGTGTCGTACCAGCCGCCGAGGTAGGCGTCCACGTCCTCGCGGCCGTACTCGAAGCGCAGGGAGGCGGGACGCAGGAAGCCGTCGGCCGCCACCACGAGGACCGGGCGGCCGCGCGAGCGCAGGGCATCGGCCAGGTGGTCCGTGGCCGATCCCGTGTCGGCGGCGGGCGCGCCGTCGATGCCGACCCTCCGCCAACCCGCCTCGTCCCGAGCGGGTTCGCGTACGTCGAGGTGATCGGCGAGCCGCTCGGCCAGCCGCTGCCAGGTGATCGGTTCCAGCTGCACGAGCCCATTGTCAGTGGTCGCCCGTAGCGTTTTTCAGGAGGGATCACCGGCGCGGATCGAAGTCGTCGGCCCGGCCTTGGGGAGGGGTCTGTCATGACGCGGGAGACGACGTACCTGGAGTTGTCGCAGGACGACGGAGGGGCGCACAAGTTCTACGAGGTGACCGTGGACGGCACGGCCGTCTGCGTGCGGTACGGGCGCATCGGCGCCGACGGCCGGCTCCAGGACTTTTCCTTCCCCACGGCGGAGAAGGCCCGGGCGGCCGCCGCCAAGAAGATCGGCGAGAAGGTCCGCAAGGGGTACGCCCCGGCGGTGCGCGGGGCCCGCGCGGGGCGGTCGGTGACCCGTCGACAGGTGACCTCGGCGCCGTCGACGGCGCGCGCGGTGGCCCCGGTGCTGTGGCGCTTCCGTACGGGCTCCTCCGCGTTCGGCATCCATGTGGATGAGGACCGCTGCTGGGTGGGCAATCAGGCGGGGGACGTCTACACGCTCAGCCACGGCGGCGAGGTACTGGCCCGGTACTCCCTGCCGGACGGGGTGAAGTGCCTGGTGGCGGACGAGTTTTGGATATACGCGGGGTGTGACGACGGCACGGTGTACGACCTGTCGTCGAAGGTGCCGTTCGGGGCGTACGACATAGCCGCGGATGTGGACATCTTCTGGCTGGACATCCGCGAGGGCGTGCTCAACGTCTCCGACCGCAGCGGCGGATTGACCGTCATCGACCACGAGGACGAGTTCCAGTGGTCGCGCCGGTCGGCCGGGTCCAACGCCTGGATGGTCCGGGCGGACGAGCGGGCGGTCTACCACGGTCACAGCGGAGGCGTCACCGCCTACGCCCCGGACGGAGGGCGGGAGTTGTGGCACACCCCGACGGACGGATCGGTGCTGTTCGGCTGGCAGGAGGACACCGCGGTGTACGCGGGCACCGGCCGCAACACCGTGCAGCGGCTGTCGAAGGCGACGGGCGCGGTGGAGGCCTCCTACCGGTGCGACGCGGCGGTGTACTCCTGCGCGACCTCCCCTGACGGCCGGCACGTGTTCGCCGGGGACCTCGCCTCCTCCGTGTACTGCTTCGACGCGTCGGGACGGCGGTTGTGGAAGCTGGGCACGGGCAGCGGTGCGGCGCTGTCCATGCAGTACCTGGACGAGCGGCTGTACCTGGTGACCACCGACGGTTCGCTGGTGTGCGTGGACGCGAGCGAGGCGGCGGTCACGGCGGCCCGGCAGGGCTCGGTCCCGGCCGCCGTGGACGTGAAGTCGGCCGCGGCGCTGCCCGTGTTCACCCCTCCCGCGTCACCCGCGGCGGTGGCGACGGTCCCGGTGGGCGCCGCGTCGGCGGACGGTGTGGTGGTGGAGTGCGTTTTGCAAGACGGCCGGGTGCGGGTCCAGGTGGTCTCCGGCGGCTTCGAACCCTCGTGGAAGGTGCAGTTCCCGCGCGGGATACGGGAGGCCGGCGCCCGGTACGTGGTGGACGGGCTGCACGCCGCGCCGGGGGGCTTCTACCGGGTGCGCGGGGAGATACGCCGACTGGTCTGACCCCTGTGGCAGGCGGGCGGGGCGGGCTTCCTCACCCGGCGTGGCCGGGGCAACCGCAGGGCGTGGCGGTGGCCGGGGCAGGGGTCGGTACCGACCAGGGGGCGTCCTCGGCTAGGGAACAGGTCACCTGGAGTACGACCGGATCGGTGCCCAGGTTGCGGCCGAGGTGGATGTGGTCGATGCCCGGGGGCTCCACGAAGGTGGTCCCGGCCGGGTGCACCTCCACCGTGTCGTCGTGCAGGACGCGGGTCAGCGTCCCGCATTTGACCACCGCCATCAGCGGGACGTCGTGGTAGTGCCATCCCGTGCACTCCCCGGGCGCTATCACGATCTCCCGGCCGATGAGGTCCGAGGCATCGGTCGCTCTGGGACGCCGCGCCGTCGCCTGCCATGCACCCATGTGCCCTCCTCCATGGGCCGAAAGATGCCCCATCCAAGGGACGTTAGGCGGACATGACACCGTCCAGTGTGAATTGATGAAAAGCCAACAACCCGCACGCGCAAGGTGATATGGGCCCCGAACGGCGGTATCACTCCGTCATGAGTCTCGTCGTCTTCGAGTCGCCGAAGCACATCCATTGCGCCGAGTGCCGGCGGGGGCCGCTCAGGCTCGTCGCCCGCGAGGCCGGTGTACCCCGTTGTCTCGACTGCGTCGACCTCGGGCACCTGGTGTACCTGCCGCGCGGCGACGCGGCGCTCACCCGGCGGGCGCGGGAGGCGAGTTCGCTGTCCGCCGTCGTGGTGCGCCTCCACAAGCGGCGCCACCGCTACGAACGGCAGGGGCTGCTCGTGGAGGAGGAGGCGTTGACGCGCGCGGAGCGGGCCTGTCTCGCCGACGCCGAGGCGCGGGCCCGTCGCCGGGCGCGGGACCGTCTGCGCCGCGCGGCCGAGGACACCCGGTTCACCGCGGCCTTCGCCACCGAGATCCTGCGGTTGTTCCCAGGGTGCCCGGCCGACCGCGCGCAGGCCATCGCGGCCCACGCCTCGCTGCGGGGCAGCGGCCGAGTGGGCCGCACGGCGGCCGGCCGGGCCCTCGACGAGCAGGCGGTGTCGGTGGCGGTCCGGGCCGCCGTGCGCCACCTGGACACCGAGTACGACGCGCTCCTGATGGCGGGGGTCCCCCGCTTCGCGGCGCGGGCCAGGCTCGCGCCTCGGATCGACGCGATCCTGAACGGCTGGCGCGAGCGGCCCGAACCGGCGGCGGGACCGGTGCTCTCGGACCGGGCCGGCTGAGCGCGGACCGCCGCCCCGGAGCCCACCTGGCGGTTGCCGCCCCGGTCGAACCAGACCGTACGGCCGCCGCCCGCGGGCAGCGCGGTACGCGCCGGGGCGCACAGCGCCCGTCCGACCCCGACGGCGCTCCTGTGCCGGCCCCTGCCGGCGGCTGAGCGAGCCTTCAGGGCTTTCGCCTCCGGCCACTACAAGGGCCGGTGCCAGGCGGCCGAGTACGCGGCGGGTATCGCCTTCACCACCCGTGTCGCCGCCCGCGCGCGTCGCGGAAGAGGCGCCGGGCGCCCCGAGGACACCGCCGGGGCGTCCGCACCGCACGCCCCGGGCCTTGTCGGTGTCACTTCGGCGACGGCTCCCTGGGCGTGTTCTGGCAGGAGCGCCGGGCGCCCGGAGGGTGCGGCCCCCCGGCGTCCGGTGCCGTGCACCGCAGGGCGGAGGATCGCCCGCCTACCGGGCGTCAGCGGGCGCTGCCGACAACGTGGCGAGGCGCGGTGCCGGACGTCGCGGGCCGGGCGGTTTCAGAACACACCCTTCATCCGAGGCGGAAGCGGCGGTAGAGCAGGACTCCGCCGAGGAGGAGCGCCCCGCCGCCGGGCAGCAGGTAGCCGACGGCGTCCGCCCCGGTGTGGGCCAGCGCGCCCGTGGTCGGCTGCGAGGCCGGTGCGGTGATCGGCCGGGGGGTCACGGACGGCCGGGGGGCCGGCGGCGCGACCGGCTTGGCGGGGGTCGCAGCGTTGACGGAGGTGTTCCCCACGGCTCCGTTGCCGACCCCGACGACGCCCACCGAGTTGCCGCTGACATTCAGCGGCAGGTCGACGGGCAGCTGGATGCCGTTACCGGACAGCACCCCCGGCGAATCCTTTCCGCGCCCCTGGGCCACGGCTCCCGAACCGTGGCCGGACCCGGGTTTCGAGGAGTGTGAGGACCCGCCGGGTTGCGATGCCCCCGGCCCCGGATGGCCGCCTCCTCCCCCGGGCGCGTCGTTGACGCAGCGGTTCCCGGCGGCCGGGTCGAGCACCCCGACGACGCTCACCGTGTTGCCGCACACGTTCACCGGCGCGTGCACGGGCAGCTGCACCAGGTTCCCGGAGAGCAGCCCCGGCGATTGCACGGCGGCGCCGCCCGCGTCCGCATCGGCGTACGCGAAGCCGCTCACCCCCGCGACCGCCACCCCACCTCCCGCGACCACCGCCGCGATCAAGCCGTTCCGACGACTGTGACGCATCAGATTCCCTGCCTTCCGGAGGAGTTCACGGGCAAGCCGCCCGCACCGGAGACAACGCCGTAGACCCATACGGGTTATAGAGCCGGTACGTATTTCACTCCATCGTGTGCTGGGTAACCCCTACAGAACGACCGCACGACTTCATGACCGCAGGCCGCGCGCGGCGATGGCTCGGCGACCAACGGTTCGAGGGCCAAGAGTTCGACGTCCGCACGACGCGACGGCACAGCGACGGCAGACGCGACGGCAGACGAGAGATCGAGCGTCCGCTCTTGACGGCGAACCGCTCGGGCGCCGAACGGCTCATCCTCGCAACGCGGTGACCGGGTCCGCCGAGGGCGTCCCTGTGGGCCACCAGTCCTCCTCGTCCGACCGCGACTCGTACGCGTACCACAGGCCCTCGCGGCCCAGCCGGAGCTGCCGGCTGCGGGCGCTGAGCCGGTTGCGGTCGGGCCGGAAGGGACCCCGGCCCGCTGCGAGGAGGGCGGGCCTGGCCCGGTCGAAGGGGCCCGCCGGGGGGTCCCAGGGTTCCTCCAGGACGGTCAGGGCGGCCAGACCCCCCTGGCGCCAGGCCGCCGCGCCCCGAGCGAGGTCGGTCGTGGTGCGGCCCGTGGCGCGGGCCAGATCCCGGTAGAGGGTGCGGGCGGGGCCGGTGAGCCCGGCCGTGGGGTGCGCGGAGGCCAGCCGGACGGCGTCCTGCCACAGCGTGAGGCCCGCGAGGGGGTCGTCGCCCGTCCGCAGCAGGGCCAGCGCCCGGGCGGCGGCGTCCGACGCCAGCTGGTCCAGCGCCAGCGGGTCCGGCCCGGAGGCGTCCGACGGGTACGCGGGCGGCAGGCCCACGGAGTCGGGCACCCTCCACGGGGCCGGCAACGGGGGCAGACCGGTCCGGGCCAGCGCCTCGCGGGCCGGCACCGCGGGGAACGCCGGCTCCGCGTCGGGCCGTTCGCGTGCGGCGTGGGCGGCGTTGCGCCGGGCCAGCTCCGCCAGCAACTCCCGCTCCCCGCGCCCGCGCAGGAGCAGCAGCACGAACGGGTCCTCGTCCAGGAGCCGGGCGGCCCGGTAACACAGCGCCGCCGCGTGCTTGCAGGGCGGACGGCCCACGTCCGGGCAGGAGCAGCGCGGGACGAGCTCCCCCGCGCCCGGCAGCACGGTATCGGCGAGGGACGTCGGGACCTCCCCCTCCAGCAGCCCGGCCAGCGCCGCCGGATCGGCCGCGACGGCCTCCAGTACGTCACCCCACTCGGCGTCCGCGAAGGCCGCCACCGTCAGTTCCGTGCGGTACGGGCGGGCCCGGCTGCCCCGGACGTACGCCACGATCCGCCCCGGGGTGATCGTCACGGCGTCGACGTGGCCCTCCTCCGCGTACGCCAGCCCACGCGCCAACCGGGCCGCGTCGTGCGAGCGCTCCTCCAGAGCGGCCACCCAGGCCCGCCCCCACCAGGTCTGCGCCTCGACGCCGGGCGGCACGGTCTCGAAGGTACGACGGCGGTCGTCCCGGGCGGTGATCACGTCGGCCTCCGCAGCGAGACGAGGTCGGCCAGCTCGCGGTCGGTCAGCTCCGTCAGCGCCGCCTCACCCGAGCCGAGAACGGCGTCGGCCAAGGCCCGCTTCGCCTCCAGCATCTCGGCGATCCGGTCCTCGACGGTGCCCTCCGCGATGATCCGGTGGACCTGCACTGGCTGGGTCTGCCCGATCCGGTAGGCTCGGTCGGTGGCCTGCTCCTCGACGGCCGGGTTCCACCAGCGGTCGAAGTGGATGACGTGCCCGGCCCGGGTCAGGTTCAGCCCGGTGCCCGCCGCCTTCAACGACAGCAGGAACACGGGGACTTCACCGGCCTGGAAGCGATCGACCAGCCGCTCCCGGGTCGCGATGGGAGTCCCCCCGTGCAGGAGCTGGTGGGCGACCCCCCGAGCGGCGAGGTGCCGCTCGATGATGCGGGCCATCGTCACGTACTGGGTGAACACCAACGCCGAGCCGCCCTCGGCCAGGATCGTGTCGAGCAGTTCGTCCAGCAGGGCCAACTTGCCGGAACGGTGCTCGATGCGGGGCTGCCCTTCCCCGGGGGCGC
The DNA here is from genome assembly GCF_004795055.1 of Streptomyces sp. A1136. Taxonomy (GTDB): domain Bacteria; phylum Actinomycetota; class Actinomycetes; order Streptomycetales; family Streptomycetaceae; genus Streptomyces. The sequence continues at coordinate 10,256 of NZ_SSBJ01000051.1, read as the reverse complement.
GCCCGCCCGGACGCTGCCGATTCCCGGCGTGCCCACTCGGGCCGTGCCCGCCCAGGCCGTGCCCGCCCAGGCCGTGCCCGCCCAAGAACTGCGCGGGGTGGTTGCAGATCTGCTTGAGCGAGGTCAGCAGTTTCATGATCATGCCGCGTCGTTCGATGCCCTCGCTCGACTCGATCACGGCCATCGCCTCGTCCACCGCCGCCTGGTACAGCGAGGCCTGCTCGCGGGTGAGGGACACCGGGTGGTCGGTCTCCGTCTTCGGCGGGAGCTCCGGGGCGATCCCCGGATCGGACTTCTTGCGGCGCAGCAGGAACGGGCGGACCAGGGCCGCCAGTCGGGCGACGGCCTCCTCGTTGCCCCCGTCCTCCTCCGTCTGGTGCTCCACCGGGCGGGCATGACGGGCCCGGAACGTGGTCAACGGGCCCAGCAGACCGGGCGTGGTCCAGTCGAGCAGCGCCCACAGCTCGGACAGGTTGTTCTCCACCGGGGTGCCGGTCAACGCCACCCGGGCCGGGGTCGGGATGGTGCGCAGCGCCTTCGCGGTCGCCGAGTGGGGATTCTTGACGTGCTGCGCCTCGTCCGCGACGACCATGCCCCAGCTCGGCTCGGCCAGCTTGGCGGCACTGGCCCGCATGGTCCCGTAGGTGGTGAGGACGAAGCCGCCGGCCAGGCCCTCCAGGTTGCGGCTGCTCCCGTGGAACCGGCGCACGGGGGTCCCCGGCGCGAACTTCTCGATCTCCCGCTGCCAGTTGCCCAGCAGTGACGCCGGACACACGACCAACGTCGGCTCGTCCCGGTCCCGGTGGAGGTGCAGGGCGATCAGCGTGACGGTCTTGCCCAGGCCCATGTCGTCGGCGAGACAGGCACCGAGGCCGAGCGAGGTCATCAGGTCCAGCCAGGCCAGTCCCCGGGCCTGGTAGTCGCGCAGGGTCGCCTTCAACCCGGCGGGTTGCGGCAGGGGCGCCGGCTCGCCCGTGAGTCGCTCCCGCAGTGCGGCCAGCGCGCCGACGGGTACCGCTTCCACCGGCTCGCCGCCGACCTCGGCCGTCCCGGTCAGTACGGTGGCCAGCGCGTCCACCGGGTCCAGCAGCCCCAACTGCCGCTTGCGGGCCTTGCGCACCAGGTCCGGGTCGACCCGCACCCACTGGTCGCGCAGCCGCACCACGGGCCGGTGCGCCCGCGCCAGCGCGTCCATCTCCCCCGGGGTGAGCCGGTCGCCGCCCAGCGCCAGCTCCCAGGAGAAGGTGAAGAGGTTCCGCGCGTCGAAGAAGGCGGTGCCCTCGATGGCGGACCCGGGCGCCGCCGAGCGGACGACGGCGGTCGCCGACAGCGTACGGGCCAACTCGCGCGGCCAGTGGACCGTGACCCCGGCCTCGGCCAGCCGCGTCGCGGCCACGCCCAGCAGGTCGTCCAGCTCCGGATCGGAGAGGGCCAGCACATCGGGGACCTGCTGGTCCAGCAGGCGCAGGAGCGGTGGCCACACCCGCGCCGCCCGGCGCAGCGCGAGTACGGCGTCGATGCGGGCGCGCGGGCCGAACCCGGCGGCGGCCGTTCCCGCCCAGAGCTGTTCCGCGTCGGTGACCAGCGTCGGATCGGCGAGGCTGTGCACCTGGACCACGGCGGCCCCGGCGCGGCGGGTGTCCTCGGGCTCGGCCTCGTCGAAGAGTCGGAACGAGGACAGGTCCAGTCGCAGGGAGATCCCCACGCCCGTGTCCGCCCCGGCCGCTACCTGGGCGGCCCATTCCGCCATCCCCGGCACCCGCTGCGGTTCCCGAGCCGCGAAGGGCCGGCCGGCGGCCACGGGCGCGGCGGGGGTGCGCGGCATGCTGTCCGCGACGGAGTCGAGGAAGGCCCGGACCAGCGCCTCCGGTTCCGGCAGTCGCAGCGGGCGGCGACCGGCGAGCGGGGTGGCGTACCCCTCGTGGGGCAGCGCGGCGGCGATCGCGCGCGCATGGGCCACGTCCTGCGCGTCGAGCGGCCCGGCTCGCCACGCGTCGACGCCGTCGGCGGTGAGACCCGGGAGGAGCCGTCCGCGTGCGACGAGCGCGAGCGCCTGCACGGCGGCGGTGCCCCAGGCACGGGTGGCGGGGTGTGCGGCCCTGCTGCGGGCGGCCAGGACCAGCAGCGGCAGCGCGGCACCGACCGAGAGGCTGACGGAGGGGACCGTACGGGTACGGACGCCTTCGCCGTGCGGCCGGACGACGGCGAGCGGGGCCGCCCTGACGTCCTCGGGCGGCGCGTCCCCGTCGAACGCGTCCTCGGGAAGCGCGTCCCCCTCCGGACACCAGAACGCCACCCGCCCCTGGCGGGGGACGGCCGCGGGAAGGAACACGGCGGCATGCCGCAGCAGCGCCGACGGCGGTGACAGGGCCGACGCCGGTGCCGGCTCCCGCGTCCGCGCGTACGCCCGGGACGCCGATGTCGCGGTGGTGCCCACAGTGGTCCTCCTTCCCGGTCCTCGGTCGGTTCGATCGTCGGGCTGGTGCGGTGGTCGGGTGGTTCGTGGTGCGGTGTTCTTCTCTGCCGCCGAGTCTAGGTGGCCCCACCGACAACGCCCTCTGACCTGCGTCTTTGTCGATCTGGTCAGGCCGTGGCGCGGGCCCGCCGGCCTTTCGTGTCCCGGTTCCGTCCCGATCCGCGGACCATCGCCCCGCGCCACCCCCGCCGGGGTAGTAACCCCCCGACCACCACCGACCGGAAACGGGGACCAGCCGACCATGCTCCGACGCTTCACCACCGTCCTCGCGGCCACCGCCACCGCGGCCGCCGCCCTCCTGCTCGCCGGGCCGACCAGCGCCTCGGCCGCCACCGTGCCCGGGTTCCTCGACGGCACCGATCTGCCTCCGCACCCCTCCTCGCCCTGGTACGCGGGGAAGGTGACCAAAGGCCTGCCCGAGAGCGCGCCGTTCTGCCTTGAGAAGGCGCTCCCGACCACCGGCGGCCGGCACCGCGTCTTCACCACCGACTACGACACCGGCGCAACGCAGATCTCCGTGCGCGCCGCCTCGGCCTCCGCTGCCGCCGCCCTCGCCGCGTCCGTGGAACGCCAGGTCGCCGCGTGCGCGGCGGACTGGCTGCGCACGACACCGGGCGGCACGGCCTCCTGGCATGACTACGGCACGCTTCCGGTCGAGGAGGGCGCCCATGTCTACGGGGTCCAGACGTCGATCCCGGACTCCGAGCCCGGCGCGCACCTCTACGGCATCGGCCGGGACCGCGCGACGGTGACCGTCGTGAAGTGGGGGCGGATGGGCACGCTCGCCGACGCGCCCGTGGCGGCCTTCAAGAAGACGACCACCACGGCCGTGGACAAACTCGTCCCGTGACGACCGCGCCCTTCGCCCCTCCGACCGCCCCGCCGACCATCCCTTCGGCCGCCCCGCCGGTGGGATTATGGAAGCGAGGACCACGGTGGTGCGAGGCGATCCGAGGCGATGGTCATGCGTAGCGGAAACGAGCCGGTGACCGCCCGCAGTCCGCTGCGGCTGCGGTTGTGGCTGAGCCTGTGGGGGCTGCTCTGGGCCGCGGGTGGGGCGGCCCTCTTCTCGCTGGCCGACCGGCCCGGGTGGGCGGCCGCCTGCGCGGCCCTCGCCGTACTGGCTGCGGTGGACCTGATCGTGGTCGCGCACCACATCCATCAGGGCCCGCACTACCAGCCCGGCCGCGACGTACCCCCGTACGAGCCGCCGCGCCCCCGCTGAACCCGCGCTCCCCCGGCGGGGGCCGTTTCGCCTTCCGGCGGGGGGACCCGGCGCGAGGCGCGGCGCCGGACGTCACGGGCCGGGCGGAAGTCCAAAGCCCGCCCTAGTCCTCGAAGCGCGCGGCGGCCAGGTACTCGGGCTGCGGGTCGAGCGCGGCGGCCAGCCGGAAGTGCTTGCGGGCCTGCGCGCGCCGTCCGGACCGCTCGTGGGTCCGGGCGAGCGCGAAGTGCGCGTACGCGTTGTCCGGTTCGCGCTCCAGCACCAGTTCGAACTCCAGAGCGGCCGGGCGTAGTTGCGCGGTCGCGAAGAAGGCCCGGGCGCGCAACAGCCGGGCCGCCGTGTTCTCGGGGTGGGCGGCTATCACCGAGTCGAGCAGCTTGACGGCGCCCCGCGGGTCACGGGCGGCCAGCAGTTGCTCGGCTGCCCGGAAGTCGATGACGTGCGTCTCGGGGCTGGCGGCGCCGGAAGGACCCGACGGGCCGGACGGGTCGGGGGACCCGGACGAGGGCGGCTGCGAGGGCGGCGTGGTGTCGGACACGTTGTCTTTCCTTCCCTCTGCGGGCGCCTTCACGCGCCGCTTCCCGGCCCGCGCCGCCCGCTCCGGGGGACCGTCAGGCTCCTGTATTGGCGGCCCGCTCGGTCAGCGTCTCCCAGACCTTCCGGACCTGCGGTTCCAAGGCCTCCAGCGGCCCGTCGTTGTCGATCACGAGGGTCGCCACCATCAGCCGCTGCTTCCGCGTGGCCTGCGCCGCCATCCGGGCCCGTGCCTCTTCCTCGGCCATGCCGCGCAGTCCCGTCAGCCGCGCCAACTGGGTCTGCGGCGACGCGTCCACCACCACGACCAGGTCGTACAGCGGCGCCAGGCCGTTCTCCGCGAGCAGCGGTACGTCGTGCACCACGATCGCGTCGGCGCCCGCCGCGCCCTCCAGTTCCGCGGACCGGGCCCCGACCAGGGGGTGCACGATGGCGTTGAGCGTCCGCAGCTTCTCCGGGTCCGAGAAGACGATCGCCCCCAGCTTCGGCCGGTCCAGCGCCCCCTCCGCGGTCAGCACGGACTCCCCGAACGCCTCCACGACGGCCGCGAGCCCGGGCGTCCCGGGCTCCACGACCTCCCGCGCGATGCGGTCGGCGTCCACGATGACCGCCCCGTACCCCGCCAGCAGTCGCGACACTTCGCTCTTGCCGGCTCCGATTCCGCCCGTCAGGCCCACTTTCAGCATGCCCGGCAGCCTAGACGCAGGGGCCGCCGGGGCCATCGGCGGATCAGCCCTCGCCCTCGCGCTCCGCCAGGAACCGCTCGAACTCGCGCCCGAGCTCCTCCGCCGAGGGGATCTCGGCGGGCTCCGCGATCATGTTGCCGCGGCTCTCGGCGCCGGCCGCCGCGTCGTACTGGTGCTCCAGGCCCTGGACCAGGGCGACCAGTTCCTCGTCGCCCTCCCGGATCTGCCGGTCGATCTCCGTCTGGGTTCGATGGGCCTCGGTGCGCAGGGCGTGCGCGACGGCCGGGAGCACGAGCCCCGTCGCTGCGGTGATCGCCTCCAGGACCGTCAGCGCCGCGTCCGGGTACGGGGAGCGGGCCACGTAGTGCGGTACGTGGGCCGCGACCCCGAGCACGTCGTGCCCGGCCTGACCCAGCCGGAACTCGACCAGGGACTCCGCGCTCCCCGGCACCTGCGCCTCGTCGAACGGGCTGCGGTGCCCGGGCATCAGGTCGGTGCGGTTGCCGTGCGGGGTGATGCCCACGGGTCGGGTGTGCGGGACGCCCATCGGGATGCCGTGGAAGTTGACGGAGAGGCGCACGCCCAGGCGCTCGACGATCTGCCGTACGGCGACGGCGAAACGCTCCCATTCCACGTCCGGCTCGGGGCCGGACAGCAGCAGGAACGGCGCGCCGGTGGCGTCCTGCACGAGGCGCACCTCCAGCTTGGGCTCCTCGAAGTCCGTCCAGTGGTCGCGCTGGAACGTCAGCAGCGGGCGCCGGGCCCGGTAGTCGACGAGCCGGTCGGCGTCGAAGCGGGCCACGACCTGGTGCGGCAGCGTGTCCAGGAGACGCTCGACGATCTGCTCACCGGCCTCGCCCGCGTCGATGTACCCCTCCAGGTGGTAGAGCATGACCAGCCCGGCCGAGTCCTGGGCCAGCGCCAGGTCGGCCACCGCCAGGCCCTTGGCGTCCCATTCGTACAAACCCTGTGGATCAAGCACCGCCACCACTCCTCCTCGCCGCGTTCTCTGCAAGAACGCCCAAGGAGGCGTCACCATTCCCCAGTTGGCCGCCTTCCCTAGGAATCTACGCGTGGGCGGCACCGGCCCGGGTGAGCCCGGCGTCGGCCCGGGGGCCGGTCCGGGGCGAAAAACGCGGTAAGGCCCGCCCCCCGAAGGGGACGGGCCTTACCGTTCGGCTCAATCCACTCTCACACCGCGGTGCGAGCGTGACGCGTTGCCTCGATCAGCTCTGGCCGCCGGCCAGCTTCTCGCGGAGCGCGGCGAGGGCCTCGTCCGACGCCAGGGCGCCGGAGGTCTCGTCCGAGCCCTCGGAGGAGTAGGAGCCACCCGAGATGTTGCCCGCACCGGCGTTGCCACCGGCGGCCGGGGCGGCAGCGCCCTCGGCGGCAGCGGCCTCGTCGGCCTCGCGGCTCTTGATGACCTGCGCCTGGTGCTGCTCGAAGCGGACCTGCGCCTCGGCGTACTGGCGCTCCCACGTCTCGCGCTGGGTCTCGTAGCCCTCGAGCCAGTCGTTGGTCTCGGGGTCGAAGCCCTCGGGGTAGATGTAGTTGCCCTGGTCGTCGTAGGACGCGGCCATGCCGTACAGGGTCGGGTCGAACTCGACCGACGCCGGGTCGGTACCGAAGGACTCGTTGGCCTGCTTGAGGGACAGCGAGATCCGGCGACGCTCCAGGTCGATGTCGATGACCTTGACGAAGATCTCGTCGTTGACCTGGACGACCTGCTCCGGGATCTCCACGTGGCGCTCGGCCAGCTCGGAGATGTGGACCAGACCCTCGATGCCCTCGTCCACGCGGACGAACGCACCGAACGGAACCAGCTTGGTGACCTTACCCGGGACGACCTGACCGATCTGGTGGGTCCGGGCGAACTGCTGCCACGGGTCCTCCTGCGTCGCCTTCAGCGACAGGGAGACACGCTCGCGGTCCATGTCGACGTCGAGGACCTCGACGGTGACTTCCTGGCCGACCTCGACAACCTCGGAGGGGTGGTCGATGTGCTTCCAGGACAGCTCGGAGACGTGCACGAGACCGTCGACGCCACCCAGGTCCACGAAGGCACCGAAGTTGACGATCGAGGAAACGACGCCGGAGCGGACCTGACCCTTCTGCAGGGTGGTGAGGAACGTCTGGCGAACCTCGGACTGGGTCTGCTCGAGCCAGGCACGGCGGGACAGGACCACGTTGTTGCGGTTCTTGTCCAGCTCGATGATCTTCGCCTCGAGCTCCTTGCCCACGTAGGGCTGGAGGTCGCGGACGCGACGCATCTCGACGAGAGAGGCCGGCAGGAAGCCACGGAGGCCGATGTCGAGGATGAGACCACCCTTGACGACCTCGATGACGGTACCGGTGACGATGCCGTCTTCTTCCTTGATCTTCTCGATCGTGCCCCAGGCACGCTCGTACTGAGCGCGCTTCTTGGACAGGATCAGACGGCCTTCCTTGTCCTCCTTCTGGAGAACCAGGGCCTCGATCTCGTCGCCGACCTTGACGACCTCGTTCGGGTCGACGTCGTGCTTGATCGAGAGCTCACGGCTCGGGATCACGCCTTCCGTCTTGTAACCGATGTCGAGGAGAACCTCGTCCCGGTCCACCTTGACGATGACGCCGTCGACGATGTCGCCGTCGTTGAAGTACTTGATCGTCTCGTCGATCGCCGCGAGGAACGCGTCCGCGTCGCCGATGTCGTTGACCGCTACCTGCGGAGGGGTGGTGGCGGTGGTCTCGGTGCTGCTCGTCATGTGGGAAAGGGCTCCGGTTACGGACAGAAAGTCGTAGGTACTGCTACGCCGGGAGCCCTTATCGGCAACTGCCGAAGCCGGACAGCCAAGGAAGCCCCGAATCCACAGAAGCGGTAGGGCCTCGAAAACCGAGGGGACATCAACAGAAGCAAGCGCAGCCTGCTAGGTCTGAGGAGCACAGGCTCGCAGCGCAACTTGTAGCATACGGGGGCAGCCGGACAGGGTCAATGCGCGAAGGCGCACACCCCGGGCGGATCGCCGCATTACCGGCACAAATCGCTGGCGGGGAAGGCTCGATGGCTCGCCGCCCTCATTTCTCGCAGACTACGACGACGGGCCCCATGAACAAAGAGGACTACCTTCCCGAAGACGCGTTCGAATCTACCGGCGCGGCCGACGACGGCGAGGAGGGCGAGGACGGCGCCGAGGCGACCCGCCGCGAGGCGGACGAGACCGAGAGCAGCCGGGCGAGCCGGGGCTGGTGGGACCGCAACGCCGACGAGTACCAGAGCGAGCACGGCGCCTTCCTCGGCGACGACCGCTTCATCTGGGGGCCGGAGGGCCTGGACGAGGCACAGGCCGCCCTCCTGGGCCCGGCCGACTCGCTCAGGGGCAAGGACGTACTGGAGATCGGCGCCGGCGCCGCCCAGTGTTCGCGCTGGCTGGCCGCCCGCGGCGCCCGGCCGGTGGCCCTCGACCTCTCGCACCGCCAGCTCCAGCACGCCCTGCGCATCGGCGGCGACGACGTGCCGGGGGTCGGGCTCGTGGAGGCCGACGCCGGCCGGCTGCCCTTCCGCGACGGCTCCTTCGACCTGGCGTGCTCCGCCTACGGCGCCGTCCCCTTCGTCTCCGCCCCGGTGAACGTGATGCGCGAGGTCCACCGCGTGCTGCGCCCCGGCGGGCGCTGGGTCTTCTCCGTCACCCACCCCATCCGCTGGGCCTTCCCCGACGAACCCGGCCCGGAGGGGCTGTCCGTCGCGGCCTCCTACTTCGACCGGACGCCGTACGTCGAGCAGGACGAGCAGGGCCGCGCGGTCTACGTGGAACACCACCGCACGATCGGCGACCGGGTACGGGACGTCGTCGCGGGCGGGTTCCGCCTGGTGGACCTGGTCGAGCCGGAGTGGCCCGCCTGGAACGACCAGGAGTGGGGCGGCTGGTCCCCGCTGCGCGGCAACCTGATCCCCGGCACCGCGATCTTCGTCTGCGAGAGGGACTGACCCCCTTGAACCGCCAGGTCCGCACCGCCGACCTCGACGCCCTCCCGGTACGGGAGGCCGTGCCCGCCCTCGTGTCGGCGCTGGAGGCGCACGGCGCCGCCGTGCTGTGCGCACCGCCCGGGACCGGTAAGACCACCCTGGTGCCGCTGGTGCTGGCGGGACTGGTGGGGGGCGGCCGGCGACGCCGGGTCGTGGTGGCCGAGCCTCGGCGGATCGCCGTCCGGGCGGCGGCGCGGCGGATGGCGTGGCTGCTGGGCGAGGACGTCGGGGAGTCGGTCGGCTTCACCGTGCGCGGGGAACGGACGGTCGGCCCGCGCACGGCGGTGGAGGTGATGACCACCGGCGTGCTGCTCCAGCGACTCCAGCGGGACCAGGAGCTGACCGGGGTCGACGTGGTGGTCCTCGACGAGTGCCACGAGCGGCACCTGGACGCCGACACGGCCGCCGCGTTCCTCTTGGACGTACGCGCCACCCTGCGCCCGGAGCTGCGCCTGATCGCCGCGTCGGCGACGACGGACGCGGCCGGCTGGGCCCGCCTGCTGGGGGACGCGCCGGTGGTGGAGGCCCGGGGCGTCTCGTACCCGGTGGAGACGGTGTGGGCTCCCCCGGCCCGTCCGGTGCGACCGCCGCACGGGATGCGGGTGGATCCGGCGCAGCTGACGCATGTGGCCTCGGTGGTGCGACGGGCGCTGGCGGAACGTTTGGGCGACGTCCTGTGCTTCCTGCCCGGCGTCGGCGAGCTCGCCCGGGTCGCCGGGCAGCTGGACGGCGTGGACGCGGAAGTGCTCCAGCTCCACGGCCGGGCACCGGCGTCCGTCCAGGAGGCGGCGCTGACGCCGGCCCCGCACCGCCGGGTGATCCTGGCGACGGCGGTCGCGGAGTCGAGCCTGACCGTGCCGGGCGTACGGGTGGTCGTGGACTCGGGGCTGGCCCGCGAACCCCGGGTGGACCACGCGCGGGGCCTGGGAGCCCTGGCGACCGTACGGGCGTCCCGGGCGGCGGGCCGGCAGCGGGCCGGACGGGCCGGGCGCGAGGCACCGGGGACGGTGTACCGCTGCTGGTCGCAGGTTGAGGACGGCCGGCTGGCGGCGTACCCCTCGCCGGAGATCCGGCTCGCCGACCTGGCGGCGTTCGCGCTCCAGGCGGCCTGCTGGGGCGACCCCGACGCCGCGGGACTCGCCCTGCTGGACGCGCCGCCCGGCGGGGCGATGGCCGCCGCGCGGGAGGTACTGCGGGCGGTCGGCGCGGTGGACGACGCCAGGTCGGCGAGCCGGATCTCCGGCGAGGGGTACGCCGCCAGCCGGCCGTCCTCAACCTGCGACCAGCAGCGGTACACCGTCCCCGGTGCCTCGCGCCCGGCCCGTCCGGCCC
>NZ_SSBJ01000050.1 GCF_004795055.1 Streptomyces sp. A1136 | reverse complement strand
GGCATGGCCACCGCCATCCCGTTCCACCGCGCGGTGGTGGTGGACCCGGCGTTCGCCCCGACCGACGGCACCCCGTTCAAGGTCCACACCCGCTGGATCGAGACCGAGTTCGTCAACGACATCCCCGCCTTCACGGCGCCCGCCGCCGAGGAGTCCGACGAGGAGCCGGGCCGCGAGACGGTGGTGGTCGAGGTCGGCGGCAAGCGCCTGGAGGTCTCGCTGCCGTCCTCGCTGGGCATGACGCTGGCGCGCACGGCCGCCGCCGGTGGCGCCAAGCCGAAGCGCCGCGCCGCGAAGAAGTCCGGGCCGGCCGCCTCGGGCGACACCCTGGCGTCCCCGATGCAGGGCACGATCGTCAAGGTCGCCGTCGAGGAGGGCCAGCAGGTCAACGAGGGCGACCTGATCGTCGTCCTTGAGGCCATGAAGATGGAGCAGCCGCTGAACGCGCACCGCTCCGGCACGATCGTCGGCCTCACGGCCGAGATCGGCGCCTCCCTCACCTCGGGCGCCACGATCTGCGAGATCAAGGACTGACCCACCCACGCGAAGGCCCCCGCCCAACCGGGCGGGGGCCTTCGCGTTGCCTCGATTGCGGCCCGGGCGGGCAGGCCGGCCCCGCCGGGGTATTCGGCCTCGCCGGCGTTCGAGGCGCGGGGGTGCGGGGTGCGGGGCGGGGCCCCGCCAGGCCCGGACTCAGCGCCGCCGCATGTCCGCCACCCGCCCCCGCTCCCCCGCCTGCTGCTCCAGCAACCCGGCCGGGGCGCTGCGCAACTGCGCGGTCGGGCCGCCCCGCCGCTGTACCGGCAGGGGCGACTCCCGCCGGGGCCGCCGCCCCGCCATACCGTCCCCGCCGGAGGCCGCCGCGCCGCCCGCGACCGTGATCTGCACGCCCTGGTCGGCCAGCGCCTGGAGCTCGGTGGCGGCCCGGTCGTCGTGCGGTGGCGGCTCGTCGGTGACCAGCCGTGTCATGACGTCCGTCGGCACGGTCTGGAACATGGTGTCGGTGCCCAGCTTGGTGTGGTCGGCGAGGACCACCACCTCCGCGGCGGCCTGCACCAGCGCCCGGTCCACGCTCGCGGAGAGCATGTTGGACGTGGACAGCCCCCGCTCGGCGGTCAGACCGCTGCCGCTCAGGAAGGCCCGCGACACCCGCAGCCCCTGAAGGGACTGCTCGGCACCGCTGCCGACGAGCGCGTAGTTGGAGCCGCGCAAGGTGCCGCCGGTCATCACCACCTCGACCCGGTTGGCATGGGCCAGCGCCTGGGCGACGAGCAGCGAGTTGGTGACCACGGTCAGCCCGGGAACCCGCGCGAGCCGGCGGGCCAGCTCCTGGGTGGTGGTACCCGCGCCGACGACGACGGCCTCGCCCTCTTCGACGAGGCCGGCCGCGACATCGGCGATGGCCGTCTTCTCCGCGGTGGCGAGATGGGACTTTTGCGGAAAGCCGGACTCCCGCGTGAAACCGCCCGGCAAGACCGCACCGCCGTGCCGGCGGTCGAGGAGTCCTTCTGCCTCCAGTGCCCGCACGTCCCGCCGTACGGTCACTTCGGAGGTCTGGACGACGCGGGCGAGCTCACGGAGCGATACCGCTCCGTTGGCCCGCACCATTTCGAGGATCAATTGGCGACGTTCTGCAGCGAACACGAAACTGACAGTAACCCGGGCGACCGACTGCTTTCAGCTCCTTCCGCCGGAATACCGAAGTTGTCCATAAGGTGGGGCGACAAGTGGTATACGCGGTCGGACAGTTGCGTGAACAGTCGGTCGCGTCCCCATCCGTCGCCCCAAAACCCTTGTGCAACAGGGCGGTTCGCGGCGGTTACGCCTCCCCGGCGACCTTCCGGGTGTGCAGCTGGCGCGCCACCTCGGCGATCGAACCGGACAGGGAGGGGTACACGGTGAACGCGTTTGCGATCTGCTCGACCGTCAGGTTGTTGTCCACGGCGATCGAGATGGGGTGGATGAGTTCGCTGGCACGCGGCGCGACGACCACGCCGCCGACCACGATCCCGGTGCCGGGGCGGCAGAACAGCTTCACGAAGCCGTCCCGGATGCCCTGCATCTTCGCCCGCGCGTTGCGCAGCAGCGGCAGCTTCACCACGCGGGCGTCGATCTTGCCGGCGTCCACGTCGGCCTGGGTGTAGCCGACGGTCGCGATCTCGGGGTCGGTGAAGACGTTGGAGGAGACCGTCTTGAGGTTCAGTGGCGCGACCGCGTCCCCGAGGAAGTGGTACATCGCGATCCGGCCCTGCATGGCGGCCACGGACGCCAGCGCGAAGACGCCGGTCACGTCACCGGCGGCGTACACGCCGGGCGAGGACGTGCGCGACACCTTGTCGGTCCAGATGTGCCCGGACTCCTTGAGCCGGACCCCGGACTCCTCCAGGTTCATGCCCTGCGTGTTCGGGACGGCGCCGACCGCCATCAGGCAGTGCGTGCCGCTGATGACCCGGCCGTCGGAGAGGGTGACCTCGACCCGGTCGCCGACCCGCTTCGCGGACTCGGCGCGCGAGCGGCCGATGACGTTCATGCCGCGGCGGCGGAAGACGTCCTCCAGGACGGCGGCGGCGTCGGGGTCCTCGCCCGGCAGCACCCGGTCGCGGGACGACACCAGCGTCACTCGCGAGCCGAGGGCCTGGTAGGCGCCCGCGAACTCGGCGCCGGTCACACCGGAACCGACCACGATGAGCTCCTCGGGGAGCTCGTCGAGGTCGTAGACCTGGGTCCAGTTCAGGATGCGCTCGCCGTCGGGCATCGCGTCGGGGATCTCGCGGGGGTGGCCGCCGGTCGCGATCAGTACCGCGTCGGCGGTCAGGATCGTCTCGGTGCCGTCGGCCGCGGTGACGATGACGTCACGGGTGCCGTCGATGCCCTGCGGGCCGCCGAGTTTGCCGCGGCCCCGCATGACGCGTGCGCCCGCACGGGTGACGGAGGCGGTGATGTCGTGCGACTGGGCGAGCGCGAGGCGCTTGACGCGCCGGTTCACCTTGCCGAGGTCCACGCCGACGACGCGCGCCGCCTGCTCGATGTGCGGGGTGTCGTCCGCGACGACGATGCCGAGCTCCTCGTACGACGAGTCGAAGGTCGTCATGACCTCGGCGGTCGCGATGAGGGTCTTGGAGGGCACGCAGTCGGTCAGTACCGAGGCGCCGCCGAGCCCGTCGCAGTCCACGACGGTCACCTCCGCGCCGAGCTGGGCGCCTACGAGGGCCGCCTCATAGCCGCCGGGTCCGCCGCCGATGATCACGATCCGGGTCACGAAAACTCCGCCTCAGGTCTACCCGGCCGGCTGCCGCCCCGGCCGGGGCTTCCGGGGGGTCTCCCCGGGGGATGCATTCCGTGCCCCATTGTCCCGCACGCTTCAAGGTGCTTCACGCCCGGTCCCGCCATCCCCTCCGCCGATCCGGTCGCCCCGGGTCGTCCCCGCCCCGACCATCCGGGCACGCCGCCCGGGCCGCCCCTCCCGTACCCTCGACCTCATGTCGCTCTACGCCGCGTACGCCGGCAACCTCGACCCGCGGCTGATGACGCGCCGCGCTCCGCATTCGCCGCTGCGCGGCACGGGCTGGATCAACGACTGGCGGCTGACTTTCGGCGGCGAGCAGATGGGCTGGGAAGGGGCGCTGGCGACGATCGTCGAGGCGCCGCGCCAGCAGGTCTTCGTCGCCCTGTACGACATCGCGCCGCTCGACGAGGACTCGATGGACCGGTGGGAGGGCGTCGGGCTCGACATCTACCGCCGGATGCGCATCCGGGTGCACACCCTGGACGGCGAGGAAGCCGCCTGGGTGTACGTCCTGAACGGCTACGAGGGCGGCCTGCCCTCCGCGCGCTACCTGGGCGAGATCGCGGACGCGGCCGAGTCCGCCGGCGCCCCGCACGACTACGTCATGGAACTCCGCAAGCGCCCCTGCTGAGCCCCGCCCGGCCCGGGCGGGGCGCGCCCCGCACTGCCCCCCGCTCCGGACCGCGGGCGGACCCACACCGCCACCGGCCTCCGGCCGCCCCGAGGCCCTCGGGCCGCCGGACCGGGTGGACGCCGCGGCGGAGGGGCCGGGGCGGAGCCCCAGGGGCCCTTCGTGCCGCGTCGGGGCGACCCCGGGCCGCTCCGCGGCCGGCCTCCGAAGGAGGCCGAGGGGCGCCCCCGCTCGAACGCCGGTGGAGCCGGTTTCGCCCCCCGGGGACGATTCGGCGGAAACGACAAGGCAACGATCCGAACACCGTGAGCTGTGCCATCTACGCGCGTAGGCCAGGAGCGGTTACGCTCGTCAGCGTGAACGCATCTGTTACCGACCCCTTCGCCGACGCCACCGCCGCGGCCGCCCGCCTGCGCGAGCTGACCGGCGCCGAAACCCACGATGTCGCCCTCGTCATGGGCTCCGGTTGGGCCCCCGCCGCAGAGGCGCTCGGTGCGCCCGAGGCCGAGTTCCCCGTCACCGAGCTGCCCGGATTCCCGCCCCCCGCGGTCGAGGGCCACGGCGGCAAGATCCGCTCGTACAAGATCGGCGACAAGCGCGCGCTGCTCTTCCTCGGCCGGACCCACTACTACGAGGGCCGCGGCGTCGCCGCCGTAGCCCACGGCGTCCGCACCGCCGTCGCCGCCGGTTGCAAGACCGTCGTGCTGACCAACGGCTGCGGCGGTCTGCGCGAGGGCATGAAGCCCGGCCAGCCGGTCCTCATCAGCGACCACCTCAACCTGACGGCCACCTCGCCGATCGTCGGCGCGAACTTCGTGGACCTCACCGACCTCTACTCGCCGCGCCTGCGCGCGCTGTGCAAGGAGATCGACGAGACCCTCGAAGAAGGCGTCTACGTCCAGTTCCCCGGCCCGCACTACGAGACCCCGGCCGAGATCAACATGATCCGCGTCATGGGCGCCGACCTGGTCGGCATGTCCACCGTCCTGGAGGCCATCGCCGCCCGCGAGGCCGGCGCCGAGGTGCTCGGCATCTCCCTGGTCACCAACCTGGCGGCGGGCCTGTCCGGCGAGCCGCTGAACCACGAAGAAGTGCTCCAGGCCGGCCGTGACTCGGCCTCGCGCATGGGCAAGCTGCTGACCCAGGTCCTCGCCCGTATCTGAGTCACCGTCCGAGAGGCCCCAAGAGGTACGAGAGGTAAGGCGGAAGTAGTGCAGGAAGTGCAGGACGACCTGATCACCCGGGCCCGGGCCTGGCTGGCCGAGGACCCGGACCCGGAGACGGCGGCCGAACTGGCCGAGCTCATCGAGGCCGGCGACACGGCGGGCCTCGCGGACCGCTTCTCCGGAATGCTGCAGTTCGGCACCGCCGGACTGCGCGGTGAGCTCGGCGCGGGCCCGATGCGGATGAACCGTGCCGTGGTCATCCGGGCCGCGGCGGGCCTCGCGGCCTACCTCAAGGCCCGGGGCCACGCCGGCGGCCTCGTCGTCGTCGGCTACGACGCGCGCTACAAGTCGGCGGACTTCGCCCGCGACACCGCCGCGGTCATGACCGGCGCCGGGCTGCGCGCGGCCGTCCTGCCCCGCCCCCTGCCGACGCCCGTCCTCGCGTACGCCATAAGGCACCTGGGCGCCGTCGCCGGCGTCGAGGTGACCGCGAGCCACAACCCGCCCCGGGACAACGGCTACAAGGTCTACCTCGGCGACGGCTCCCAGATCGTCTCCCCGGCGGACGCCGAGATCGCGGCGGAGATCGGGCGGATCACCACCCTCGACTCCGTGCCGCGCCCCGAGTCCGGCTGGGAGGACCTCGGTGACGAGGTCCTGGAAGCCTACCTGGCGCGTACCGACGCGGTCCTGACGCCCGGCTCCCCCCGGGGTGTGCGGACCGTCTACACGGCCATGCACGGCGTCGGCAAGGACGTCGTGACGGCCGCCTTCGCCCGCCACGGTTTCCCCGCCCCGGTGCTGGTGGCCGAGCAGGCGGAGCCGGACCCGGCCTTCCCGACGGTCGCCTTCCCGAACCCGGAGGAGCCGGGGGCGATGGACCTGGCCTTCGCGACGGCAGCCGAGGCCCACCCGGACATCGTGATCGCCAACGACCCGGACGCGGACCGCTGCGCGGTGGCGGTGCCCACCGAGGGCGGCGCGGACGGCGGCTGGCGGATGCTGCGCGGCGACGAGGTGGGCGCGCTGCTGGCGGCGCACCTGGTGCACAAGGGCGCCCGGGGCGTCTTCGCCGAGTCCATCGTCTCCTCCAGCCTCCTGGGCCGGATCGCGGACGCGGCGGGCCTCCCGTACGAGGAGACCCTGACCGGCTTCAAGTGGATCTCCCGTGTCGAGGGCCTGCGCTACGGCTACGAGGAGGCGCTCGGCTACTGCGTCGACCCCGAGGGCGTCCGTGACAAGGACGGCATCACGGCCGCGCTCCTCGTCGCCGAACTGGCCTCGGAACTCAAGGAGCAGGGCCGCACCCTGACCGACCTGCTGGACGACCTGGCGATGGCCCACGGCCTGCACGTCACCGACCAGCTGTCCGTCCGGGTCTCGGACCTGTCGGTCATCACCTCGGCGATGGCGGCGCTGCGGGCGCGCCCGCCGGTGTCGCCGGCGGGCCTGCGGGTCGTCTCGGCGGAGGACCTGAGCCGGGGGACGGAGTCCCTCCCGCCGACGGACGGCCTGCGCTACTACCTGGAGGGCGACTACAAGGCCCGGGTGATCGTCCGCCCGTCCGGCACGGAGCCCAAGCTGAAGTGCTACCTGGAGGTGGTGGTCCCGGTGGCCGAGGCCTCCGACCTCTCCGCGGCACGCACCCGCGGCCAGGAGATCCTGGACGCGATCAAGAAGGACCTCTCGGCGGCCATGGGCATCTGACCCGTCCGGCGCGCCCGACCCCCGGGCGCCCCGGCAGTCCCCGTACGCCCATCCGGCCCCCCGCGCCTCCCCGGCCCGGGGGGCCGTCGCCGTCCGTCCCGGGTTCCCCGCCCGCCCGGGGTCGACCTGGCCGTTGGCGGCAGGGGCCGCGCGATGACGGGCATGAAGAGCGCCGCACCGCAGAGCCGCAGGACCGTCGTCGTCACCGGAGCGGGTACCGGCATCGGCGGGCGACCGCCCGCGCCTTCGCCGCCGAGGGCGCCCACGTCGTCGCGATCGGCCGGCGGTCCTGGACGAACGCATCGCCGCCCAGACCGACGCCCGCGACCGCCTGGCAGTCGCCCTCCGGCAACACGTCCGGGCCGCGGGTCCCGGGGCCTGACCCCGGGCCCCGGCCGCGGTCGGCCGGCGACAGGGCCGGAAGACCCAGCCTCGTCGGGCCCCGGGACGCGGCGGGGCGGTCGGAGGGTTCGGGGCGGCGGGCCGGACCGCCGCGGGAACGGCGCGTCAGGAAGGCGACGGGCGGACCACGTCGCCCAGCGTCGGTACCGACTCGGGCCGCGAGCGGACGGCCTCGCTGCACTCCCACGTCCGCGGCGGATCGGCGTCCGGACCGCCCAGCACCACCGGCCCCGGGCCCGCCGACACCGCCTCGCTCTCCGAGAGCGTGCACACGATCTGCGACAGCGCGACCGGCGGCAGGTCCTCCGGCTTCCGGCTCAACCTGACCGTCCCCGCCGGGTCACCCGCCCGCGTCGGCGCCGCCGCCAGCCCGGCCGGGACCCCGGTCGTGAACCCGGCGTCCCGTTCCTCCGCCGACGGCTCCCGTTCCAGCGCCTCCAGCAGCGCCTGGGCCGCCAGCACCACGGGATCGCGCGCCGGCCGCTTCTCGGGCACCGGGACGACCCGCTCCACGCCCACGAGCTGCGACCCGCACACCAGTTCCACCGTCGCCCGGAACCCCGGCACCCCGCTCGGCTGCTGCCCGTTCGGCGGCGCCGGGGTGTCGCACGACACCCGCGAGGGCGCCGGGCCCACGTCCACCGGCACCGTCGTCGCCCGGATCCCACACCCCGACGTCACCGCCGTCACCGTCACCAGCAGCAGTGCCCCCGCCACGCGCCCCGCCCTACGCCTCACCGGCGATCACCTTTCCCACGTCCACCGGCAGCCGCAGCGTGAACAGCGCCCCGCCCTCGGCCCCGTTGGCGGCCGTGATGTCGCCGCCGTGGATGTGCGCGTTCTCCATCGCGATGGACAGCCCCAGCCCGCTCCCGTCCGACTTCGGCCGGGACGCGCTCGCCTTGTAGAACCGGTCGAAGACGTGCGGCAGCACTTCCTCCGGGATGCCCGGCCCGTTGTCCTTGACCACGATGAGCAGCCACTCCCCCTCCACCCGCACCGACACCCGCACGGGCGAGCCGCCGTGCTTGAGCGCGTTGCCGATGAGGTTGGCCAGGATCACGTCGAGCCGCCGCGGGTCGAGCCGCACCACGATCCCGCGCTCCGCGTCGAGTTCGACGGCGTCGAGCCACGCCCGTGCGTCGATGCAGGCCGTGACCTGGTCGGCGACGTCCACGTCGTCCAGGACCAGTCGCGCGGTCCCGGCGTCGAAGCGGGTGACCTCCATCAGGTTCTCCACCAGGTCGTTCAGCCGCCGGGTCTCGCTCACCACCAGCGCCACCGCCGGTGCGATCATCGGGTCGAGGTCGTCGACCTCTTCCTCCAACACCTCCGCGACCGCCGTCAACGCCGTCAGCGGCGTGCGCAGTTCGTGCGACATGTCCGCGACGAAACGTCGGCTGGCCTCCTCCCGCGCGCTCATGTCCGCGACCTTCTTCTCCAGCGCCTCCGCCGTCTTGTTGAAGGTGTGCGACAGATCCGCGAGCTCGTCGGTCCCCGACACGTCGAGCCGGTGGTCGAGTTCGCCCTCCCCGAGCCGTCGCGCCGCGTCGCCGAGGCGCTGCACGGGCTTGAGCACGGTCCGGGCGGCGGCCTGCGCCAGCAGCGCGGAGCCGAGCAGCGCGAGGCCGGTGGCGATGGTCAGGGACCAGCCGAGCGCGTTGAGGTCGTCGCGTTCCTGCGCGAGCGACTTGTACATGTATCCCGTCGGGCCGCCGCCCACGATCCGCGTCCCGCCCACCAGGTACGGGTTGCCGCGCGGCTTCGTCCGCTGCCAGTACATGTGGTACTGGGCGTCATTGGCGGCCGTCGTCTTCTGCTGGTCGTTCACCGCGTGCTGGAGGGACTTGGGTACGTCGTTCAGCCCGAAGGAGTCGGGGCCGGCCGCCCCGAACACCTTGCGTCCGTCCTTGAGTTCGTCCACGAGCAGCACGCTGTACCCGGGGCTGCTGCCCGCCATCAGCTCGGCGGTGCGCTGGAGCTCCTCGGGCGTCGGATCGGCGGGCAGCGCCGCGGCGCGGTTCTGCATCTCCTGACGGAAGTCGCCGAGCGCCGCGTCCTGGGTACGGGTGAGCACCGCCTCGCGGTTGAGCCAGTAGGCGATCCCCGACGCGGACACGGCGGCCGTCAGCGCGACGAGGGCGAACACCACGAGGAGCCGCAGCCGCAGACTCGTCCAGCGCCGTCCCGCGAACAGGCCGCCCAGGAACCGCTTGGTCACTGCGGGGAGTCCAGGCGGTAGCCGACACCCCGGACCGTACGGATCAGGGTGGGCGAGGACGGGACTTCCTCGACCTTGGCCCGCAGCCGCTGCACGCAGGCGTCCACGAGCCGCGAGTCACCGAGGTAGTCGTGCTCCCAGACGAGGCGCAGCAACTGCTGCCGCGACAGCGCCTGGCCGGGCCTGCGGCTGAGCTCCAGCAGCAGGCGCAGCTCGGTCGGGGTGAGTTGGAGGTCCTCGCCGTTCTTGGTCACCGTCATGGCGGCGCGGTCGATGACCAGGGACCCGAACACGGCGGAGTCGCTGGCCTCGCGTTCGCCGCGACGCAGCACGGCGCGGATGCGGGCGTCCAGCACGCGGCCCTGGACGGGTTTGACAACGTAGTCATCGGCTCCGGACTCCAGCCCGACCACCACGTCGATGTCGTCGCTGCGCGCGGTCAGCAAGATGATCGGCAGCTGGTCGGTGCGCCGGATGCGCCGGCACACCTCGAAGCCGTCGATCCCGGGCAGCATCACGTCCAGCACGATCAGGTCCGGCCGCTGCTCGCGCAGCAGTTTCAGGCCGTCCTCGCCCGTCGCCGCGGTGGCCACACGGTGGCCCTGGCGTGACAGGGAGAGTTCGAGGGCCGTGCGGATGGCGTCGTCGTCCTCGATCAGCAACAGGAAAGGCACGGGCTCATTCTGTCCCATCGGCCGTCGGGACTCGACCGTCCGTCGCACGCGGATGCGACGGCGGGCCGCTGTGACAGGGCTGTGACAGTCGCAGGACACCCCGGTTAAGTCGCGGGGGCAGGCTTCTACCAGAGACGGACCGAAGCAGACTCCACGACGGGGGGCGCGAGATGAACACGCTGCACAGCACCACGACCAGCGCGGTTGTCACGCGGCTGCACGATGCGAACCGCCGGGCGGGTGTCCGTACGGCGACGGTCGCCCGTCAGCGGCCGACGCATCCTGTAGCCATTGACGCGAACACGTACCAGGCGGTTCCCGCCCCGCGACTTCCTTCCGCCTCGGAGGCGGAATTCACGGCGTACGTGCAGGAACGCCGGGCCGCGCTGTTCGCGACGGCGTTCCACCTCACCGGCGACCGGTACGAGGCGGAGGACCTGCTCCAGAGCGCGCTGTTCTCGACGTACCGGGCGTGGGACCGGATCAGCGACAAGGCGGCGGTCGGCGGGTACCTGCGGCGCACGATGACGAACCTGCACATCAGCGCGTGGCGTCGGCGGAAGCTGAACGAGTACCCGACCGAGGAGCTGCCGGAGACGGCCTCCGACACGGACGCGATGCGCGGTACGGAGCTTCGGGCGGTGCTGTGGCAGGCGTTGGCCAAGATTCCGGAGCCGCAGCGGACGATGCTGGTGCTGCGCTACTACGAGGGCCGCACGGACCCGGAGATCGCGGAGATCCTGGGCATCAGCGTCGGCACGGTGAAGTCCAGCATCTGGCGGTCGCTGCGGCGGCTGCGCGAGGACGACGTCCTGAGCTTCGGCCGGGACGAGGCGGAGTCCTTCGGGGAACTCGTCGCCTGACGAAGACCATCGGGCCAGGGGGGCCCGTCCCACGGGGGTGGGCGGGGGCCGCGGGGGGGAAAGGCGGGATCAAGCGGCCGGGGGTCCGCATGATCCCGCCTTTTCGCATGCCCCGCCCCGGCGCCGGAGGACACCCGGCGCAAGCGCGCACCCGCAGGGTGGTCGGCGCGGCCGAGCGCACCGCCGCGGAGTCGGGAAGCGGTGGTGGGGTGGGGTCAGGCCGGGGTGGGGGTGCGGTGGCGGCCGGCCGCGCAGGCGGCCAGGCGGCCCAGGGCTTCGTCCCGCGCACACGGGTACGCGCCCAGCGCCGTGTGCCGCGCCACGATCCCCCGCTCCGCCCGCATCAGCCGCCAGCCCCTGCGCAGCAGGAACGGCACCGACTTGCGCCCCTCGCGCAGGTCGCGCGCCAGCCGCCGGCGGAAGGTGGTCGACGGACGCCCCCGCAGGCAGATCGCGTCCGCGAGCAGCCCCAGCTCCTGGCACCGGGCCACGATGTCGGCGGCGAAGATCCCCTCCGCGATGAACAGCGGGGTGCGGGCTATGTCCAGCGTCTCCGAACCCGTCCGCGAGGACGTCGCGATGGAGTACACCGGCACCTCGGTCCGCCCCGCCGCGCACAGTTCCGCGATCGCGGCGACCGCCGCGTCGGCGTCCCACGACAGCGGCGAGTCCCAGTCGATGTCCGAGCTGCCCTCGACCAGCGGCAGGGTCGGGTCGTCGCCCTCCTTGTAGAAGTCGTCCAGGCGCAGCACGGGCAGGCCCGAGCGGGCCGCGAGCGAGGACTTGCCGGAGCCCGAGGGCCCGGTCAGCAGGACGACGCGCGTGGGAAGGGGGGAGGAGGAGCTCACGGGTCACCAGTGTGAGGCATGACGACCCCTATGGGTACATCCGTGACGCGTCCTGCGAGCACTCTCACATCCGCCCGCACCGCACGGCCGGTTGGAAACCGCGCCCCGACCTCCACTACGCTGCGTGCGCACGCGACTACGACCACAGGCGGGAACCTCATGGCACGTCACGCAGCCCCCGGCACCGGCACCCTCCGTACCGCCGGCCTCACCCTCTCGATGGCCGGTGCGGCCCTGGCGATGGCCGCCGGCGGCGCGCAGGCGGGCGAACTCTCCGTCCCGGCGGCCCTGGCCGGTGTCACCGACCCGATCGCGAACCTCAAGGTGAACCCGCTGGCCCACACCGGGGTGGACCCCCTCGACAACGGCGTGGGTACGAAGGTCGCGGACTTCCCGGCGGTCGGCACCACCATGGTGACCGGCGTCCTGACCCAGGGCCCCTCGGTCGGCGAACTGCCCACCGCCGCCGCGAGCTCGCTCCTCGGCCCGCTGCTGCCCGCCGGGAAGTAACCGCGGGCGGTCCCACGACGCCGAAGGCCCCGACAGCGCGGGGGGGGGGCGCTGCCGGGGCCGGTTTCGCGGGCCGTCCTGTGGGACTAGTAGGACGAGCCGGACGCGCCCAGCGAACCCGTGGGGTGCCAGACCGTCTTGGTCTCCAGGAACGCCGTCATGCGGGACGTACCCGGGTCGGCGCTCCAGTCGTCCACAGGCTGTGGACGCAGAACGCGCTTGAGGTTGTCGGCCGCGGCGATCTCCAGCTCCTTGGCCAGCGCCGCGTCGGCGCCCGCCAGGTCGATCGCGTTGACGTCCTGGTGGGACGCCAGGTGCGGACCCATCTCGGCGGCCTTGCCGGACAGGATGTTGACCACACCGCCCGGCAGGTCGGAGGTGGCCAGCACCTCGCCCAGCGAGAGGGCGGGCAGGGGCGACTTCTCCGAGGCGATCACGACGACCGTGTTGCCCGTCGCGATGACCGGGGCGATCACCGAGACCAGGCCGAGGAACGACGAGTCCTGCGGGGCCACGACGGTGACGACACCGGTCGGCTCCGGGGTGGAGAGGTTGAAGTACGGGCCCGCGACGGGGTTGGCCGCGCCCACGACCTGGCCGATCTTGTCGGTCCAGCCCGCGTACCAGACCCACCGGTCGACGGCCGCGTCCACGACGGCCGCCGCCTTGGACTTGGACAGCCCCTCGGCCTCGCCGACCTCGCGGACGAACTGCTCCCGGCGCCCCTCCAGCATCTCGGCGACGCGGTAGAGCACCTGCCCGCGGTTGTACGCGGTCGCGCCCGCCCAGCCGCCGAACGCCTTGCGGGCGGCGACGACCGCGTCACGCGCGTCCTTGCGGGAGGACAGCGGGGCGTTGGCCAGCCAGTTGCCCTTCGAGTCCGTCACTTCGTACACCCGGCCGCTCTCGGAGCGGGGGAACTTGCCCCCGACGTACAGCTTGTAGGTCTTGAAGACGTTCAGACGCACAGAGGACTCAGACATCGAGGTAGGCCTCCAGACCGTGGCGGCCGCCTTCGCGGCCGAAGCCCGACTCCTTGTAACCGCCGAAGGGCGAGGTCGGGTCGAACTTGTTGAACGTGTTGGCCCACACCACACCGGCCCGGAGCTTGCCCGCGACCGCGAGGATGCGCGAGCCCTTCTCCGTCCAGATGCCGGCGGACAGGCCGTACTGGCTGTTGTTGGCCTTCGCGACGGCCTCGTCGGGCGTGCGGAAGGTCAGCACGGACAGCACCGGGCCGAAGATCTCGTCACGGGCGACGGTGTGCGCCTGGGTGACGTTGGTGAAGAGGGTCGGCGCGAACCAGTAACCGGCCGACGGCAGCTCGCACGCCGGGGACCAGCGCTCGGCACCCTCGGCCTCACCGGTCTCGGCGAGCGCCGTGATCCGGGCCAACTGCTCGGCGGAGTTGATCGCGCCGATGTCGGTGTTCTTGTCGAGCGGGTCGCCCAGGCGCAGCGTGGACAGCCGGCGCTTGAGGGAGTCCAACAGCTCGTCGTGGATCGACTCCTGGACCAGCAGGCGCGAGCCCGCGCAGCAGACCTGGCCCTGGTTGAAGAAGATGCCGGTGACGATGCCCTCGACGGCCTGGTCGATGGGGGCGTCGTCGAAGACGATGTTGGCGCCCTTGCCGCCCAGCTCCAGGGTGGCCCTCTTGTCCGTACCGGCGATCTGGCGGGCGATGGCCTTGCCGACCGCGGTCGAGCCGGTGAAGGCGACCTTGTTGACGTCGGAGTGCCCGACGAGCGCCGCGCCCGCGTCCCCGTAGCCCGGGAGGATGTTGACGACGCCCTTGGGCAGCCCCGCCTGACGGCAGATGTCCGCGAAGAACAGGGCGGACAGCGGGGTGGTCTCGGCGGGCTTGAGGACGACCGTGTTGCCGGTGGCGAGCGCCGGGGCGATCTTCCAGGCCAGCATCAGCAGCGGGAAGTTCCACGGGATGACCTGACCGGCCACGCCCAGCGGGCGCGGGTTCGCGCCGTAGCCGGCGTGGTCGAGCTTGTCGGCCCAGCCCGCGTAGTAGAAGAAGTGCGCGGCGACCAGCGGGAGGTCCGCGTCGCGGGTCTCCCTGATCGGCTTGCCGTTGTCCAGGGTCTCCAGGACGGCCAGCTCGCGGCTGCGCTCCTGGATGATCCGGGCGATGCGGAAGAGGTACTTGGCGCGCTCGGAGCCGGGCAGCGCGGACCACTTCTCGAAGGCCTTGCGGGCGGCCTTGACGGCGCGGTCGACATCGGCGGCGCCGGCCCGGGCGACCTCGGAGAGGACTTCCTCGGACGACGGCGAGACGGTCTTGAAGACCTTGCCGTCGGCGGCGTCGGTGAACTCGCCGTCGATGAAGAGCCCGTAGGAGGGGGCGATGTCGACGACCGAGCGGGACTCGGGAGCCGGTGCGTACTCGAAGAGGGAAGGCTTGTTCATGAGGGTCTCAGTCCACCGTCACGTAGTCGGGACCGGAGTAGCGCCCGGTGCTCAGCTTCTGGCGCTGCATCAGCAGGTCGTTGAGCAGGCTGGAGGCGCCGAAACGGAACCAGTGGTTGCTCAGCCAGTCCTCGCCCGCGGTCTCGTTGACCAGGACCAGGAATTTGATCGCGTCCTTGGTGGTGCGGATGCCGCCGGCCGGCTTCACACCGATCTGGATTCCGGTCTGCTCCTTGAAGTCGCGGACGGCTTCGAGCATCAGGAGGGTGTTGGCGGGGGTCGCGTTGACGCCGACCTTGCCGGTGGAGGTCTTGATGAAGTCGGCGCCCGCGATCATGCCGATCCAGGAGGCGCGGCGGATGTTGTCGTACGTGGAGAGCTCGCCGGTCTCGAAGATCACCTTGAGGCGCGCCTCGGTCCCGTCGGGACGTACGCACGCCTCCTTGACGGCCTTGATCAGCTCGTACGTCTCCAGGTAGCGGCCGGCGAGGAAGGCGCCACGGTCGAT
The DNA here is from genome assembly GCF_004795055.1 of Streptomyces sp. A1136. GTDB lineage: Bacteria > Actinomycetota > Actinomycetes > Streptomycetales > Streptomycetaceae > Streptomyces. The sequence goes on along the minus strand of NZ_SSBJ01000050.1, from coordinate 26,265 downwards.
GACCATGTCGATCTCGTCGGCGCCCGCGGCGACGGCGTCACGGGTGTCCGCGAGCTTGACGGGCAGCGCGGCACGGCCGGCCGGGAAGGCGGTCGCGACGGAGGCCACCTTGACGTCGGCGCCGTTCAGCGCGGCCTTGGCGGTGGCCACCATGTCCGGGTAGACGCAGACCGCGGCGGTCTTGGGCGTCGTGCGGTCGGTGGGGTCGGGGTTGACGGCCTTGGCGGAGAGCGCCCGCACCTTGCCCGGGGTGTCCGCACCCTCAAGCGTGGTCAGGTCGATCATCGAGATGGCCAGGTCGATGGCGTACGCCTTGGCCGTCGTCTTGATCGAGCGGGTGCCGAGGGAGGCCGCGCGGGCCTCCAGTCCGACTGCGTCTACGCCGGGCAGCCCGTGCAGGAAGCGGCGCAGCGCACTGTCGGACGTCGTCACGTCGGCGAATGCGGTGAGGGTGGTGGGCATGGTCACCAGATGAGCATATCTACGCGCGTAGCGACATGTCACCCCCCGCCGGTGCACATCTGCGCGCGACCTCCCGCATCCGGGCGCGGTGGGCGTCCGGGCGCGGCTCGCCCTGCGGACCGCTGACCTCCGCTTTTGCTGTTACACGGCATGGACGGAAAGCCCACGGCGCCGTCGAACACGATCCGTAAATTTCTCTTCGGCAGCCCGCCAGACCTCACCGGTGAAAGCCCGACAGGGAAAAACGCGGGCATGCGACTCTCCCCCTTTCCCGCGACAATGCTTCCCGGAGTCGTCATGCGTTCCGTCATCCGCACCTCGATCGTCACCGCCGCCCTCGCCGGCGCCCTGCTCGCACCGGCCGCGACGGCGCTCGCCGTGCCCGCCCCGCAGACCGCCGCGGGGGCCGGGGCGACCGGATCGGCGTCGGACGACGGCCGCTACGCGGGCGAGCCGGTCTACATCGGCGAGGGCCTGGTCGCGGTACTGCGCAACAAGGCCGAGGGTCCCGAGGCGTGGATCCGCGCCGTGGGCCCGAACTGGAAGCCGGGCGACGACTACATGGTCCGCGTGGTGGCGGTCGTGGACCGCACGCACCCGGCTCTGACGGCCGACGGTCTACGGCTCAAGCTCACCAAGGCCGACACCGCCGCCCCGGTGCTCGTCGTCACGACGGACGGGGTGGCCAGGTCCTACCCGCTGCCGAAGGGCAAGACCGGCCCGGTCTGCGGGACCGAGGCCAAGCAGGTCGCCCTCGGCGGGGCCTTCTTCGCCGACGTGTCCATGTCCCCCGCGGGCCCGGAGGTCACCATCCGGACGGACGTCACCGACGACTGGCGCCACCTGGACCGCACCTTCCCCGCGCTGCCCGCGTCCGACGGCATCATCGCCCGCATCGTCAACCCGAGCGGCGCCGCGCCCATCTTCGAGTGGAAGGCCCAGGGCGGTGACACGCCGCTCGGGCACACCTCCTTCCCGACTCTGCCCAAGGGCTGCGAGCCGGACTACAAGGTCACGGAGGACCAGGGCGCCGACAAGCCCGCGCCGAAGCCCACCCCGTCCGCCACCGCCACGTCCGCCACCGCCACGTCCTCCACCAGGCCGGCCGCCCTGCCGGCCGCCCAGGCCGGCGTCAAGCCGGTCGCCGACGTGAAGCCGCAGGCGGGTGCGCAGACCGCGGTCGTGCCCCGGGGTGGGGTCGCCGCCGGGGCCGAGATCGCCGCCGAGGACACCGGCGACGCCACCACCGCGGCCGCCGGCGTCGGACTGGCCGCCGTGCCGGCCGCGGTCGGGGCCGCCTTTCTGATCCGCCGCCGCGCCCGGCGCTGACGCGTACGGCGCGCCCTTCCCCGACCTGCCTCCGGCGGGCCACCTCCGCGGTGGCCCGCCGGCCCTCGTTTCCCCGGAGCCCTCGTTTCCCCGGAGCCCCCGATGACCCACCGCGCACGCCCGCTCCCGGCCGCCGTACTCCTCGCCGCCGCCCTGACCGGCTGCGGCGGCGCCGGCACCGCTGGTTCCGTCCCCGCCGCGCCGCCCGCCGTCACCCCCACGGCCGCGCCCGCCGCCCCGGCGACGGCCACGCCCCTGCCCGCCTCCGCGCCCGTACGCGTACGCATCCCCTCGGCAGGGGTGGACGCCTCCCCCGTGCTGCGACTGGGCCTGGCCGCCGACGGCACCGTCGAGGTGCCGTCGGTCTCCGACGGGGACAAGATCGGCTGGTACACCGAGGGCGTCACCCCCGGTGAGACCGGCCCGGCCGTGCTGATCGGGCACTTCGACACCGTCCGCGGGCCCGGGGTGCTCAAGGACGTCTCGCGCGTCCGCACCGGCGACAAGATCAGCGTCACCCGGGCCGACGGCGGTACCGCGGTCTTTCGGGTGCGCGAGCTGGAACAAGTCGGCAAGAAGACGTTCCCCACCGTCAAGGTGTACGGGAACACCACCCACCCGGAGCTGCGCGTCATCACCTGCGGCGGCGAGCTCACCGACGGCCACCGGCCCGACAACATCATCTTGTACGCCGATCTCGTCGGCTGAGACGGCGTGAGGCAGAATCGGGCGCATGAGCAGCCAGCAGCCCGCCGCCGAGCCGGTCTACGCCGACCGCGTCTACCGCTCGTCCATGGCCATCGCGACCGGTGTACTGACCCTCGCGATGATCGTGTGGCTGTGCGGGGACGCCGTGCTGTACGGGGACGGCAGGACGCGTTGGATCGGACTGGCCGTCGCCCTCTGCGCCGTGCCGCTGACCGTCGCGTTCACCATCCGGCCGGCCGTCTTCGCCAACGAGGACCGGATGCGGGTCCGCAATCCGTTCCGGGTCATCGAACTGCCCTGGGGCTCCGTGGACGCGGTGCGCGCCGGGTATTCGGCGGAGGTGCTGGCGGAGGGCGAGAAGTACCAGCTGTGGTCGGTCCCGGTGTCCCTGCGCGAGCGCAAGAAGGCACAGCGCCAGTACGGCCGGGGCGTGGAGACGGCCGCCAAGGGGCCCGAGCGAACGGCGGGCGCGGTCACGCAGGGACCGCCGCGGGCCCTCGCCGACAAGGTCGTGGACGAGTTGCAGGAGCTCGCCGAACGCGGGGCGGCGCGCGAGAGCGCCCGGGGCGACGTCGAGGTCCGGTGGTCGTACGAGGTCATCGCACCGGCCGTGGCGGGCGCGGTGCTGCTGATCGTGCTGCTCGCCCTCCTGTAGGACGGCGTGCGTCCCGTCACACCGGAACGGGGCGGAACCGCGGCTACCGGGCGCTGCGTCCTCGCAGGTGTGCAGCGTCATGAGGCCGGCGACACCGCCGCGACAGCCATCCACCTCCGACTCCGGCTCGTCGGCGGGGCCCTGCTGGCAGCCCATCTGCTCCTCGTCGGCTGGCTCACCCTGCGGCCGCTGGACGTGCCCTGGGCGGCGGCGGCGAACCTGACTCCGCTGGAGGGCATCCGGACGGACCTGGCCTACGGGCCACTGGAGGCGGCCCGCCGGATCGGCGGGGACCTGGCCCTGCTGGCACCACTGGGGGTGCTGTTGCCGCTGGCCGGCGGACGGCTCGCGCGCTCACCGCTGGCGGCGTGGTCCTCGCTGGCCCGGACGGGGGCCGCGGCCACGCTGCTCTCGCTGAGCATCGCGATGCTGCAGACCGCGGTGCCCGGGCAGGTCGTCGACGTCGACTCGGTGCTGCTGAACACGGCCGGTGTGCTGCTCGTGCACGCGGCGGTGGTGCCGGCGCTGCGGTCCAGGCTGCGGCGTTCTCAGGGGCCCACCCCGAGAATTACCAGGGTCGACGTGGGCCCCTGGACCGAGGTTCTGTCGGCGGTTCCCCGCGAGTATTGAGGCATCGCAAGAAAGCGATCCCGAGATACGAGGAGAAAACCATGAGCGCGATCACCCGCCCCCGTGACGGCCGGATGATCGGTGGCGTCTGCGCCGGTCTCGCGCGACGGTTCGGGATGAAGGCGCGGACGATGCGGATCATCTTCGTCCTGTCGTGCCTGCTGCCCGGCCCGCAGTTCCTGATCTACCTGGCGCTCTGGCTGCTGCTGCCGAACGAGAAGGCGGGCGCGGGCGCGACCGCCTGGTAGACCGGGGCGCCGGTAGCCCCGACCGCCTGGTAGACGGGACCGTCTGGTCCACCCGGACCGTCCCTTGAACCGGGCCGCCCGCGGCCCGGGCCGGATGTCGCCCGCGGCCGCTCAGTCGGCCTTGCGGATCTTTTCGAGCTGCTTGTCGGCCACCTCTTGCGGCACCTGCGCCTTCTTCGCGGCGTCGGCCACGTTGAGTGCCATCAGCCGCACGACCGTGGCGCCCTGGCGCACGACGACGAGGTGGACCTGCGCCGAGACGCCCGCGGCGGTGGCCGTGGTGGTCCAGCTGACGTTCTCGTCGCCGCCGGTCTTGTACGCCAGGGGCTTTACGTCGCGGTAGCTGCCGGTCTGCTTCTGGACGGTGGCGGTGAAGCCCGTACCGCATTCGGCGACGGCGTCGCGCAGCCGGTCCATGAGGTGCTCGGCGTCGGCCTCGGCGTAGGCGCTGACCGAGGCGGAGATGGCGAGGCCCACCTGCTTCTGCGAGCCGACGCCCCGGTTGACGGTCTCCTTGGCGGCCGGGTCGGGCTTGTCGCCCATGACGTCGGCGAGGGGCTGGCAGGCCTTGCGGTCGGCCTGGGGCTGGCCCGAGGGTGCGTTCGGGTTCTTGCCCTGCGCAGAGATCTGGTAGCCGTCGAGGTCGCCCTGTTCCAGCGCGGACCGCTCCAGCTTGCTCGCGGCGCTCTTGGGGGAGGCCGGGGCGGGCGGGGCCGCGGAGCCGGCGGGTGGCGGCGTGGCGCGCGGCGAAGCCGGCGCCTTCGCGTCGGGGGCCGTGCCGGGACCGTCGGCGGCCCCGCCGCAGCCCGTGGCGGCGAGGAGGAGGGCGGGGAGCAGGGCGACGCCCGCCGTCCGTGTCCACGTCCGTGCCGTGAACCGTGCCTTCATGCGCATGACCGAGACCCCAAACACCTTGCTTCGGCGGGCAGTTGCCGGTGATCGTGGCACACCGCGCGGCGTGGCGCACACCGGTCGAAAAGGTGTGCGCCACCGGTGCGCGCGTGCGGGTGACCTACGGGTGACGGGCGCGGAGCAGGCCGCGCGGAGCACGGCCGCGGCGAGCACGGCCGCGGCGAGCACGGCCGTGCGCGTCACACCGTGCGGTCGGGCGCGATGTGGATCAGTTGCCGAGGTTGCTGAGCGGCACGCCACCGAGGAGGCCGGTCACCGCGCCGAGCGCCTCGCCGGGGTCGCTGGCGTCCTGGCCCTCGTGGCCGCCCATCTTCTGCTGGCTGGTGAGCCCCTGGACGGCGCCGGTGGCGGTGCCCAGGGCGTCGGTCAGACCGACGGCCGGGACGGCGGCGGAGGCGGAACCGGCGGCGACGGCGGCGAAGGCGGCACCCAGGGCGGCGACACCGAGCGTCTTGGCAGCTGACTTCTTCATCAAAATCGTCCTTGCGACGGGGAATTGAGCGGCTCCGCAAACTAGTCACTTCAAACCCCGACCCGCAAACATCCTTAAATACGAGAAAGCGCCCGGGATTTACCCTCCCCGGGCGCCGTCCTCATGTCACGCCATGACCTAGGCCGAGACAGAACCGCTGGTCGAAGCGGTCTGCCGGAACAGCCACTCGGACTTCAGCTCCGCGTAGCCGGGCTTGATCACGTCGTTGATCATCGCCAGTCGTTCATCGAAAGGAATGAACGCGGACTTCATCGCATTGACGGTGAACCACTGCATGTCTTCCAGCGTGTAACCGAACGTCTCGACCAGGTGCTCGAACTCACGGCTCATGCTCGTGCCGCTCATCAGCCGGTTGTCGGTGTTGACGGTCAGCCGGAAGTGCAGCTTGCGCAGCAGGCCGATCGGGTGCTCGGCGTACGAGGCGGCCGCGGCCGTCTGCAGGTTCGAGGTCGGGCACATCTCCAGGGGGATGCGCTTGTCCCGGACGTAGGAGGCCAGGCGTCCGAGCTTGACGGAACCGTCGGCGGCGACCTCGATGTCGTCGATGATCTTCACGCCGTGACCCAGGCGGTCGGCGCCGCACCACTGGAGCGCCTGCCAGATCGACGGCAGGCCGAAGGCCTCGCCCGCGTGGATCGTGAAGTGGTTGTTCTCGCGCTTGAGGTACTCGAAGGCGTCGAGGTGGCGGGTGGGGGGGAACCCGGCCTCGGCGCCGGCGATGTCGAAGCCGACCACGCCGTTGTCGCGGTAGCGGTTGGCCAGCTCGGCGATCTCCAGCGCGCGGGCCGCGTGGCGCATCGCGGTCAGCAGGGCTCCGATCCGGATGCGGTGGCCGTTCGCCTTCGCGCGGCGCTCGCCCTCGCGGAAGCCGTCGTTCACCGCCTCGACGACCTCTTCGAGGGTCAGGCCGGCTTCCAGGTGCTGCTCGGGGGCGTAGCGGATCTCGGCGTAGACGACGCCGTCCTCGGCCAGGTCCTCGGCACACTCGGCGGCGACGCGGAAGAGCGCCGCCTTCGTCTGCATGACGGCGCAGGTGTGCGCGAACGTCTCCAGGTAGCGCGGGAGTGAGCCGGAGTCGGCGGCTTCCCGGAACCACACGCCCAGCTTGTCGGCGTCGGTCTCGGGGAGGTTGTCGTAGCCGACCTCGCGGGCCAGCTCGATGATGGTGCCCGGGCGCAGGCCACCGTCGAGGTGGTCGTGGAGGAGCACCTTGGGGGCGCGGCGGATCTGGTCCGGGGTGGGAAGGTTCGGGGTGTCGCTCGTCATCTGGGCACTGTAGCTCCTACGCGCGTAGAGCACGGGGTCGGCGTCAACCGTCGATACGTAACAGTGACCGTACGGACGGGTCGCGTACACCTGTCGGTCTGAGACTGTTCCGCCATGGCACAGCATGCGCCGCCGGCGCGCGGGGCCCGCCTGGGGCGGGCGGCCGGCGCGAACGGCTCGGTCTCGACGGTCAGTGGTGTGGTGCTCCTGCTTCCCGGGGCGTCCAGATTCTTCCCCGGTCCCGTGCGGGCGCTCGCGCGGGCCCTGGCCCGGGCGGGCGGGGCGCAGGGACTGGCCGCGCACCCGGTGCTCCACGGGGCCGGCGCCCGCGAGGACGACGCCCGCTGGGCGGCGGACGAGGTGGTCCGCAGATACGGAGACGTGCCGGTCTGCCTCGCGGGCTATGACGCCGGCGGTCTGGCCGCGCTGCGCGCCGCGGGGCACGAGGCCGTCCACGCGGTGCTGGCGCTGGCCCCGTCCGTCGGCGCGGGCGGGGCGGCCGGGAACGGCTCCCCGGAGTCGGAACCGGTGAAGCAGTTGGCGGGCCGGCAGGTGCTGATCGTGCACGGCACCGACGACGGGCGCTGCGATCCTGAGGCGTCCTTCCGGTTGGCGGCGCGGGCGAAGAAGGCGAATCGTTCCACGTGTCGGTTCGAGGTGCACAGCGACGGGCACGGGCTGCGCGAGCACCAGGCGGAAGTGGTGGCCCTCGGGGTGGATTTCGTCCTCGGCGCGATGTTCTCGGGGCGGTACTCGCGGCCGGTGACGGACGCCCTCGCCGCGCCTCCGCCGCTGGGTCTGCGAATGCCGCTGGCGTCGGGTTTCGGGCGCACGCCCAGGCGCTGAAACGCCCCGGGCGAGGGCGCCGACCGCGCGTAAAGTGGGAAGTGGACTCGGGTGGTTGTCCTCGGGGGCTTCTTCCACGGGAGGCGATCAGGCATGGCCCAGATCGTGCGCAAGAACTTCGACGACGCGGACGAGACGCGCCCGTTCCAGGACGGCAAGGGCCGGCTGGACGTGATCCAGGCGGAGGGCGGGCCCATCGGCCGCGCGGTGTTCGAGCCGGGCTGGCGCTGGTCGGAGCACATCAAGCCGATGGCCGGCACGGACAGCTGCCAGGCCGCGCACACCGGCTACATGGTGAGCGGCCGGATGAAGGTCGTGATGGACGACGGCACGACCGAGGAGTACGGCCCCGGCGACTTCATGCAGATCGAGCCCGGGCACGACGCCTGGGTGGTGGGCGACGAGCGGGTGGTCGCCGTGGACTGGACCGGATTCGGCGACTACGCGAAGTCGTCCGGCTGACGGCCTGACGACCTGACGACTTCGGCGCGTACGGCGGGCCGACGGGCGGCGCGCCGGATCGGCGGGCCCGCCGATCCGCCCCCTCACGGTCGGACGGCCGCGGCCGTTCCGGCGCGCCCTCCGGCGCCTTCCCCCTCGGGCGTGGTCCCACTGTGCCGGTTCGGCATATGCCACGGGGTCCGGGCCAGGCGTCGTCTTACCGCCTTGCGGGAAAACGAGGGGTTTACAAAACCCCACCCACAGGGAGAAATAGGCGCATGTCGGCCGACGACCTCGGAGCCCGTGTCCGGGACGACGGGCTGAGCCCCGCCGCTCGGCGCCTCTACGCGTACGCGGTGGACCGACGCGCCTTCACGGCTCAGGAGGCCTGCGCCGTCCTCGGCGCACGCGCCGGCACCGCGATCACCGAGTTGGCCGCGGCCCACCTGCTCCAGCGCGCTCCGGGCCCCGGCCCCGAACGGTGGAGCGCGGTGGCGCCCCGCGCGGCGGCGGCCCGGGCCCTGGCCCCGCTCGCGCTGCTCGTCCGGGACACCCACGACGAGATGGACCGGCTGCGCGGGCGGCTGGAGGAGCTGGTCCCGGCTTACGAGGCGGGGGCCGCGCACCGCGATCCGGGCGGCTCGGGGCACCTGGAGCTGGTGACCGACCTCGGAGCGGTACGGGGGCTCATCGCGGAGCTCGCGGCGGCCACCGAGTGCGAGTTGCTGACCTCGCAGCCGGGCGGCGGGCGGCCGCCCGAGTCGTTGGAGGAGTCGATCGGGCGCGACGAGGCACTGTTGGCGCGCGGGGTGCGGATGAGGACGGTCTACCAGCACACGGCCCGGTACTCGCGTCCGACGGCGGCCTACGTGGAGCGGCTGACGGCGCTGGGCGCGCAGGTCCGCACGGTCGGCGACGGCCTGATGCGCATGCTGGTCTTCGACGGGCACACCGGGCTGATGGAGGTGCCGGAGCGCAGCGGGGCGGCGCTGGTGGTGCGCGAGCCGAACGTCGTGCACTTCATGAAGGGCGCCTTCGAACGGTCCTGGGTGGCGGCGGAACCCTTCCCCGTGACGGTCGGCCCCGAGGCCGCCCGCTCCCTCAGCGAGGAGTTGCGGCAGACGATCGTGCGGCTGCTGGCGGAGGGGCTGGAGGACAAGGTGATCGCGCGCCGGCTGGGCATGTCGCAGCGGACCTGCCAGCGGCACATCGCGGGGATCATGCGGGCGGTGGGCGCCACCTCGCGGTTCCAGGCCGGGTACCTGCTGGCGACCGGGGCCGGGGAGGCCGGACCTGGGGTGGGCGGGTCCGGGGAGGACGGGTCCGGGAAGGACGGGTCCGGAGAGGACGGGTCCGGGAAGGACGGCGTCGGAGAGGACGGGGTCGGGGCGGCGGCGGTCCGGCTCACAGTTCGGGGATCAGCCGACCCCGCCGGGACAACAGGAACCGCTTGAACTCCGCCACGGGCGGCGTGTCGGGGTGCCCGTCGCGCCAGGCGACACCGATCTCGCGGACCGCGCGCGGCGCCGTCACCGTCAGTTCGACCACGCCGGGCCGGGCCACGGCGGGCGGCGGCAGCAGGGCCACGCCGAGGCCCGCGGCGACCAGGCCCCGCAGGGTCTCCGCCTCCTCGCCCTCGAAGGCGACCCTCGGGGTGAACCCGGCTTCCGCGCACAGGTCGTCGGTGATGCGGCGCAGCCCGTAGCCGGGCTCCAGGGTGACGAAGGTTTCCTCCGCGGCCTCGGCGAGGCGGACGCGTTTGCGGCCCGCGAGGCGGTGGTCGTCGGGAACGACCAGCCGCAGCCGCTGTTCGTCCAGCCGGCGGGCCACCAGGTCGGGGGCGTCGGGGACCGGGGAGGTCAGGCAGAGGTCGAGTTCACCGGCCCGCAGCCGCTCCAGCATGGCCTCGCCGTAGTTCTGGACGAGGGAGAACCGGATCCTCGGGTGGTCGGCGCGGAAGGCGCGGATCAGCCCGGGCACGGTCTCGGAGCCCAGGGTGTGCAGGAAGCCGAAGGCGACCTTGCCGGAGGCCGGGTCGGCGTCCTGTTGCACGGACTCGGCGGCGCGGGCGATCTCACCGAGGGCCCGCCGGGCGGAGGCGAGGAAGGTGCGCCCGGCGGTGGTGAGGGCCACGGTGCGGCCCTTGCGGGCGAACAGCGTGACGGACAGGTCCTGTTCGAGGCGGACCATGGCCCGGGACAGCGTCGACTGCGGCACGCCCAGCTCCTGCGCGGCGCGGGTGACGTGTTCGTGCCGCGCGACCGCGACGAAGTAGGCCAGCCGGGGGGCCAACAGACTTGTCACGGGGATGTCTTCTTCGTAACGGCTCATTGACATGCGCCTCCCTGAACTGGACTGATGCACGAGTGGATTGATTATCGCGATTCTGTGCATTGGACGCATGAAACGGCCCGGGTCTACCGTCGAGACATGCCTCCCGCTCATACCGGGGCACCCACCATCCCGGGTGCCTCCACCCCGTCGTCCCCCGCACCGGAACCCCACTCCCCCGGCCGCCCCGGCTACCGCCGGATGAGCCTCGCGCTCTTCGCCGCCGGACTGGCGACCTTCGCACTCCTCTACTCCACCCAGGCGCTGCTGCCCGCGATCTCCGGCGACTTCGGGGTGACGGCCGGTCAGGCCAGTTGGACGGTGTCCGCCGCCACCGGAGCGCTCGCCCTCTTCGTCCTGCCGCTGAGCGCGTTGTCCGAGCGGTTCGGGCGGACCCGGATGATGACCTGCGCGATGGCCCTGGCCGTCGGTGTCGGGCTGCTCGTCCCGTTCGCCCCGAACCTGGAGTGGCTGGTGGCGCTGCGCGCGCTGCAGGGAGCGGCCATCGCCGGCATCCCGGCCTCCGCGATGGCGTACCTGGCGGAGGAGGTCCGCCCGAAGGCGTTGGTCGGCGCGATCGGCCTGTTCGTCGCGGGCAATTCGATCGGCGGGATGAGCGGCCGCATCGTCACCGGCTGGGCCGCGCAGCTGTGGGGCTGGCGGGCCGGGCTGCTGACGGTCGGGCTGATGGCACTGGCGTGCGCGGCGGCGTTCCTGGTGCTGCTGCCCCGGGCGCGGTTCTTCCGGCCGGCGTCGCTGGAGCCGCGCGCCGTGGGACGTACGGTCGCGGGGCACCTGCGGGACCCGCTGTTGCTGCGGCTGTACGGGATCGGCGCGCTGTTCATGACGGTGTTCGGGGCGGTGTACACGGTCATCGGGTACCGCCTGGTGGACGAGCCGTTCTCGCTGGGGCAGGGCGTCGTCGGATCGGTGTTCCTGGTCTATCTGGTCGGTACGGTCTCATCGGCGGCCGCCGGGCAGTTGGTGGCCCGCGTCGGACGGCGCGGCGCGCTGTACCTGGCGGTGACCACGACCGCGCTCGGGCTGCTGCTCTCCCTGGCGGACTCGTTGGCCGCCGTCCTGGCGGGCCTGGTGCTGATCACGGCCGGGTTCTTCGCGGGGCACGCGGTGGCCTCGGCTGCGGTGAGCCGGACGGCGACGACGGGCCGGGCGCAGGCGTCGGCGCTCTACCAGTCGGCGTATTACCTCGGTTCGAGCGCGGGCGGCACCCTCGGGGCGCTCGCCTACCACGCCTCGGGGTGGGCGGCCACGGTCGGGATCGCGCTGGTGGCGGTGGTCGGCGTCGCGTCGATCACCCTGTACGGGTCGCACGCGGCGCGCACCGAACGCCGTCCCACCTCACTGGCCGCGATGCGCTGATACGACGCCGCGCGCACCCGCCGTACGACATCGGTACGAGGTGATTTACGGAGCCCGGAGCCCATCGCGCTCCGGGCTCCGGCACGTTCGGCCTCCGGGGAGGGAAGGGATGCGGTGGGGAGGCGGATGTGACATCCACACGGAAACGACGGATTCGTACGAGGGGCCGGGCGGCGGCACTGGTGGGCGCGGCGATGGCCCTGGCGGCGTCGCTGGTGGCCGTCGGGGGCGGGACGGCGCAGGCCGCGTCCTGCACCGCGACGACCGGGCCCTACCAGCGGCAGGTCGAGCAGTTCCTTGGGCGACCGGTGGACGGCGTGCAGTCGGTGGCCGACTGCACGGCCATCAGGTCGTTCCAGGCGACGTACGGCATCACCCCGACCGCGGGGTACGCCGGGCCGCTCACCTGGCAGACGATGAGCGTGATGCTGGCGCAACGGGCGGCCGGCACCACCCCCAACCGGGACGGCGCGTGCCCGGTGGACCTGGGGCGGATCGCCTGCGTGGACCTGACGCGCCAGCTCAGCTGGGTCCAGGACGGCGGGAAACTGGTCTACGGGCCGGTGCCGGTGCGCACGGGCAAGGACGGGACCGAGACGCGGACCGGTCACAAGCGGATCTACTACCGCGACATCGACTTCTGGTCGACGCTCTACGACGTCGCGATGCCGTACGCGCAGTTCTTCGACGGGGGCATCGCCTTCCACTCCGTCGAGAAGAGCATGTGGAGCCCGCCCGGCTCCGGGGGCTGCGTGAACATGCGCCCGGCGGACGCCAAGGCGTACTGGAACCTGCTGCGAAGCGGTGACGACGTCTACGTGTACGGACGCAAGCCCGGCACCTGAGCCGTGCCCCGCGCGGCGCCCGGCGGTCCGGCTGCCGTTGTCAGACCCCTCCGGTAGTTTTCGACGTAGTGGAACTTACTGGGGGACGGCAGCCATGAGTGACCTCGCGACCAGCCCGGACCTCGACTCGGCGATGGACCGCTATCGAGTCGAGCTCACCGGCTACTGCTACCGGATGCTCGGGTCCTCCTTCGACGCCGAGGACGCGGTGCAGGACACGTACCTGCGTGCCTGGCGCGCCTACGACAAGTTCGAGGGCCGTTCCTCGCTGCGGTCCTGGCTGTACCGGATCGCGACCAATGTCTGCCTGGACCTGCTGAACGCGGGGAAGAAGCGGGCCCGGCCGATGGATTTGGGGGCGCCGCAGCACCAGGCCTCGGCCGTGCTCAACGAGCGGCCGGAGGTGACGTGGCTGGAGCCGGTGCCGGACGGGCGGGTGCTGCCGCAGACCGCCGATCCCGCGGAGACGGCGCTGGCGCGGGAGTCCGTCCGACTGGCCTTCGTCGCCGCGCTCCAGCACCTGCCGGCGAAGCAGCGGGCCGTGCTGATCCTGCGCGAGGTGCTGGCCTGGAAGGCGGACGAGGTCGCGACGCTGCTGGACACCACGGTCGCGTCGGTGAACAGCGCCCTCCAGCGGGCCCGGGCCACCCTCGCCGGTCAGGCGGTGCGCGCGAGCGATCCGGCGGACCCGCTGGACGCGGACCAGGCGAAGCTGTTGGAGCGGTACCTGAGCGCCTTCGAGGCGTATGACATCTCCGGGCTCACCGCCCTGCTGCACGAGGACGCGGTGCTGTCGATGCCGCCGTACGACCTGTGGCTGCGCGGTCACGCCGACATCGCGGCGTGGCACCTGAACCAGGGCATCGGATGCAAGGGGTCCCGGCTCGTCCCGACGACGGCGAACGGCATGCCGGCCTTCGGGCAGTACCGTCCGCGCGCGGACGGCCGACCCGGACACGAGCCGTGGGCGTTGCAGGTGTTGGAGATATCAGGGGGGAAGATCGTCGGGCTGAACGCCTTCCTGGACACCGCCAGGTGGTTCCCGATGTTCGGGCTCCCCGAGCAGCTCGACGAGTCCGACGAGGTCCAGCAGGGCGCGTAGGCGCGGGGCGGCCCCGGCCAGGCTGAGGCGGACCCCGGCCCGGCGGGCGGCCAGGGCGAGGCGGGCCAGTCCGTCCACGTCGGCGAGCCCGGCGTCGCCGAGTTCCCCGGCGGCGCACACCACCCACAGCGGGCGGGGCCCGTCCCGGCACAGGGCGTCGAGCCGGTCGGCGTCCTCGACGGTCACGGCGGGGCCGGACAGCACCAGTCTTCTGATCTCCACGAGGGGTTGACCGGGCCGCGCACCCGAACTCATCGCCCGGGAGCCGGTGTGAGGCCGTCGGCGCGGCTCCGGACGGGGAGCCGCGCCGACGGGGTCAGGGGGATGGTGCTCAGGCGATGCGGTCGAGCACGATCGGGTTCGCGGTGAAGGCGGTGCCCGCCGGAGCGACGTCGTAGGAGCCCTCCAGGGCCGCCAGGGCGTACTCGAACTTCTCCGGGGTGTCGGTGTGCAGGGTCATCAGGGCCTGGCCCGCGGTGACCGTCTCGCCGGGCTTGGCGTGCAGCTCGATGCCGGCGCCCGCCTGGACCGGGTCCTCCTTGCGGGCGCGGCCGGCGCCCAGGCGCCAGGCGCCGACGCCCACGGCGTAGGCGTCCAGCCGGGTCAGGACACCGGAGGCGGGGGCGGTGACGACGTGCTGCTCGCGCGCGACGGGCAGGGTGGCGTCCGGGTCGCCGCCCTGGGCGGCGATCATCCGGCGCCACACGTCCATCGCGGAGCCGTCGGCGAGGGCCTTCGCCGGGTCGGCGTCCTTGATGCCAGCCGCGTCCAGCATCTCCCGGGCCAGGGCCAGGGTCAGCTCCACGACGTCGGCGGGACCGCCGCCGGCGAGGACCTCGACCGACTCGCGGACCTCCAGCGCGTTGCCGGCGGTCAGCCCGAGCGGGGTGGACATGTCGGTGAGCAGGGCGATGGTCTTGACCCCGCTGTCGGTGCCGAGGGCGACCATGGTGGAGGCGAGCTCGCGGGCGTCCTCGATGTTCTTCATGAAGGCGCCGGAGCCGACCTTGACGTCCAGGACCAGCGAGCCGGTGCCCTCCGCGATCTTCTTCGACATGATGGAGGAGGCGATCAGCGGGATCGCCTCGACCGTGCCGGTCACGTCGCGCAGCGCGTACAGCTTCTTGTCGGCGGGGGCCAGGCCGTCACCGGCCGCGCAGATGACCGCGCCGGTGGTGTCGAGGACGTTCAGCATCTCCTCGTTGGACAGCAGCGCGCGCCAGCCGGGGATGGACTCCAGCTTGTCCAGGGTGCCGCCGGTGTGGCCGAGGCCCCGGCCCGAGAGCTGCGGCACGGCCGCGCCGCAGGCGGCGACGAGCGGGGCGAGCGGCAGGGTGATCTTGTCGCCGACGCCGCCGGTGGAGTGCTTGTCGGCGGTCGGACGGGAGAGGGAGTCGAAGTTCATCCGCTCGCCGGAGGCGATCATCGCGGCCGTCCAGCGGGCGATCTCGGCCCGGTTCATGCCGTTCAGCAGGATGGCCATCGCCAACGCCGACATCTGCTCGTCGGCGACGACGCCCCGCGTGTACGCGTCGATGACCCAGTCGATCTGTTCGGGGCTCAGTTCGCCGCGGTCGCGCTTGGTGCGGATGACGGAGATGACGTCCATGGAGTGCTTCCTTCTACGCGCATAGAGAAGAGGGGGAAGGATGAGACGGAAACACGACGGCCCTTCGCCCGGGAGGGACGAAGGACCGTCGCTTCGGCTATCTGAGGTGGTCCGGCCCGAAGGCCTGGGGCAGCATCGCCGAGAGCGGCAGGACGCCTTCCGGCGTCTCCACCTGGAGTTCGGGGCCCCCGAACTCGAAGAGCAGCTGCCGACAGCGGCCGCACGGGACGAGGATCTCGCCCTTGCCGTCCACGCACGTGAAGTGCGTGAGCCGACCGCCGCCCGTGGCCTGGAGGGCGGACACCAGCCCGCACTCGGCGCACAGGCCCAGCCCGTAGCTGGCGTTCTCCACGTTGCAGCCCACGACCGTGCGGCCGTCGTCGACCAGCGCGGCCACACCGACCGGGAAGCCGGAGTACGGGGCGTACGCCCGCGTCATCGCCTCCCGGGCGGCGGTCCGCAGTGCCTCCCAGTCGACGGCGGCGTGCGGGCTCACTTGCCCTGGCCCTTGCGGTACGGCAGGCCGTCCGCCTTGGGCATCCGCAGGCGCTGCGCCGACAGGGCGAGCACGAGCAGGGTCGTGACGTACGGGGCGGCGTCCACGAACTGGCTCGGGACGGCATCGGTGAGCGCGTACCAGAGGAAGAGACCGGCGGAGCAGAGCGCCGCGATGCCCGCCTGCCAGTGCTTCTTCTTGTAGAGCTGCCAGCCGACGACGAGGACGAGCAGGATCGCGAGCAGCAGGAGCATCGCGTGGACGTTCTCGGCGCCACCGCGCAGCCGGAGGCTGTAGGTGAAGCCGAAGAGGCCCGAGCCGAGGGCCATGCCGCCCGGCATCCAGTTGCCGAAGATCATCGCGGCGAGACCGATGTAACCGCGGCCGCCGGTCTGCCCCTCCTGGTAGATGCCGGTGGAGACGATCGCGAGGAACGCGCCGCCGAGACCGGCCATCGCGCCGGAGACGACCACGGCGATGTACTTGTACTTGTAGACGTTCACGCCGAGCGACTCGGCGGCGATCGGGTTCTCGCCGCAGGAGCGCAGGCGCAGACCGAAGGAGGTTCGCCACAGCACCCACCAGGTGGCCGGGACCAGCAGGACCGCCACGATGGTCAGCAGCGAGAGGTTGGTGACCAGCCCGCCGAGGACTCCGGCGACGTCCGAGATCAGGAACCAGTGTTTGCCCTGCAGCGTGGCCAACCAGTCCGAGACCCCGGGAATGGTGATCTCGGTGATCGGGTCGATGCGCGGGGACTGCTTGGAAGAGCCGCCCGGGGCCTTGTCGAAGGTGAAGTTCGACAGGTACTGGGTGAAGCCCACGGCCAGGATGTTGACCGCCACACCGGAGACGATGTGGTTGACGTTGAACGTCACGGTGATGATCGCGTGCAGCAGGCCGCCGAGGGCGCCGCCGACGACGCCCAGGAGGACACCGGTCCACGGACCCCACTGGTAGCCGGCCCAGGCGCCGAACCAGGTGCCCAGGATCATCATGCCTTCGAGGCCGATGTTGACGACGCCCGCGCGCTCGGCCCACAGGCCGCCGAGACCCGCGAGGGCGATCGGCACGGCGAGCTGGAGGGCGCCGGAGACCTGGCCGACGGACGTCAGGTCGTCGGCCCCGGAGATGATCCTGACCAGGGAGATCAGGGCGAGTCCGCCCGCGATCATCAGCAGGATCCAGGGCAGGGTCAGCTTGCGGCGGCCGCCGCCCTTCTTGGGCGCGGCGCTCGTCGCGGAAACGGTGCTGGTGCTCACGCCGCGACCTCCTTGTTGTCGGTCTTGAGGGCGTGGCCTGCGGCCAGCTCTTCGCCGACCTTCTGCTGCTGGCGGCGGATGCCGTAGCGGCGGACGAGCTCGTAGCTGACGACGACGGCGATCACGATCAGGCCCTGCAGGATCGTGCCGATCTCCTTGGCGTAGCCGTTCTGGTCGAGACCGGCGGAGGCCTTGTCGATGAAGGCGATCAGGAGGGCCGAGAAGAAGATGCCGACGGGGTTGTTCCGGCCGAGCAGCGCGATGGTGATGCCGGTGAAGCCGATGCCCAGCGGGAAGGACAGGTTGTAGGTGTGCGACTCGCCGAGCAGCAGCGGCATGCCGGTCAGACCGGCGACCGCGCCCGAGACGAGCATGGACGTCATGATCATCTTCTTGGCGTCCACGCCGGAGGCCTGGGCCGCCGACTCGCTGGCGCCGGTGGCGCGCAGGTCGAAGCCGAAGCGGGTCCGGTTCAGCACGAACCAGTAGACGATGCCCAGGGCGAAGGCGACGAAGGTGAAGCCGTAGATGTCGCCGCCGGACAGGGAGAGGGACGGGAACCAGCCCGACTCCGGGATGTCGCCGGTGGTGAGGTCGTTGGAACCGGCCGGCTGGACGCCGAAGTTCTTCGGCAGGATCAGCCAGGCGATCAGCGAGGTCGCGATGGCGTTGAGCATGATCGTGGAGACGACCTCGCTCACGCCGCGGCGGGCCTTGAGGATGCCCGCGATGCCGGCCCAGAAGGCACCCGTGAGCATGGCCACGGCCACGATCAGCAGGATGTGCAGCGGACCGGGCAGCGAGACCGCCGTGCCGACCACCGCGGAGAACATCGCCGCGAGGCGGTACTGGCCGTCGACGCCGATGTTGAAGAGGTTCATCCGGAAGCCGATGGCGACGGCCAGGGCTGCCAGGTAGTAGATGCCGGCCTGGTTGATGATCAGGACCTGGATGTCCTCGTAACCGGCCTGCTCGATCATGATGCGCAGCGGGTCGATCGGGTCGACGCCCGAGGCCGCCAGCACGATCACCGTCAGCAGCAGGGCGCTGATCAGGGCGAGCAGCGGCCCGGCGACCGAGAGCAGCAACCGGTCCTTGTCGAATTTCTTCATCGGGCCTCGTCCTCCGTCGTCCCGTCGGCAGCGGCGGAGCCTTCAACGTGGTCGTTCGTTGCTTCCAGGTGCCCGCTCGCGGCACCCGTCATGGCGGTGCCCAGCTCCTCGGGCGTGATGGTCGCCGGGTCGGCGTCCGCGACCAGGCGACCGCGGTAGATGACGCGCAGCGTGTCGGACAGGCCGATCAGCTCGTCGAGGTCGGCGGAGATGAGCAGCACGGCGAGGCCCTCGCGCCGGGCCTCGCGGATGGCGTCCCAGATCTGCGCCTGCGCACCGACGTCCACACCGCGGGTGGGGTGGGCGGCGATGAGGAACTTCGGGTTGTGGCTCATCTCGCGGCCGACGATCAGCTTCTGCTGGTTGCCGCCGGACAGGGAGGCCGCGGTGACTTCGATGCCCGGGGTGCGGACGTCGTACTCGCGCACGATGCGCTCGGTGTCCTTGCGGGCGGCCTTCGGGTCGAGGACACCGCGCTTGGAGTTGGGCGCCTCGGTGACGTGGCCGAGGATGCGGTTCTCCCAGAGCGGGGCCTCCAGCAGCAGCCCGTGCCGGTGGCGGTCCTCGGGGATGTAGCCGATCCCGCCCTCGCGGCGCTTGCGCGTCGGGGTGGTGGAGATGTCCCGGCCGTCGAGGGTGATGACGCCGCCGTCGGGGATGCTCATGCCCATCAGCGCGTCGATGAGCTCGGTCTGCCCGTTGCCCTCGACACCGGCGATACCGAGGACCTCACCCTTGTGGATGGTGAAGTCGATGCCGGCCAGCACCTCGCGGACGATCCCGTCGGGGTCGGTGGCGGTCAGCCGCAGGTTCTCCACGCGGAGCATCGGCGTCGTGGTCACCGTGGACTCGCGGGTCTCCGGCGAGGGCAGCTCGCTGCCGACCATCAGCTCGGCGAGCTGCTTGGTGGTGGCGGTCCGGGGGTCGGCGGTGCCGACCGTGGTACCGCGGCGGATGACGGTGATGTCGTCGGCGACCTTCAGCACCTCGCCCAGCTTGTGCGAGATGAAGATGACGGTCAGACCCTCGGCCTTGAGCTCGCGCAGGTTGTCGAAGAGCGCGTCCACTTCCTGCGGCACGAGCACGGCGGTCGGCTCGTCGAGGATGAGGGTGCGGGCGCCGCGGTAGAGGACCTTGAGGATCTCCACGCGCTGGCGGTCGGCGACGCCGAGCTCCTCGACGAGGGCGTCGGGACGGACCCCGAGACCGTACGCGTCCGAGATCTCCATGATCTTCTTGCGGGCCTTGCCGCCGATCCCGTACAGCTTCTCGCCGCCGAGAACGACGTTCTCCAGGACGGTGAGGTTGTCGGCGAGCATGAAGTGCTGGTGCACCATGCCGATGCCGCGGGCGATGGCATCGCCCGGGTTGGCGAAGGAGACCTGCTCCCCGTCGACGGCGATGGTGCCCTCGTCCGGCTTCTGCATGCCGTAGAGGATCTTCATCAGGGTCGACTTGCCGGCACCGTTCTCACCGATGAGGGCATGGACCGTGCCCTTGCGAACGGTGATGTCGATGTCCTTGTTGGCGACGACGCCAGGGAAACGCTTGGTGATGCCGTGCAGTTCTACGGCGGGGGGGCTGGACGCGTTGATGACGCACTCTCCTTGGCGCGAAGGAGCGGAAGGCAGGGGGACAGGGCGGTGAGAGAAGGTACCGCGTCCACGGTTCCTCTACGCGCGTAGCACTGTCGGAAGTGAAAACTGGTGGCCGGGTGGCCATGTGACGCGGGGCGGGGTCCGGGTGGCGGCAGAGCCGCTACCCGGACCCCGAAGACCGTTCGGCCGTCAGGCCCGTCCCTTACGGGGCGGTCTTGACGGTGATCTTCTTCGCGATGATGTCGGCCTTGGCCTTCTCCACCGCGGCGATGACGTCGGCCATCTTCTTGTACTCGGGGTTGGAGTCGGCCAGGCCGACGCCGTTCTTGTCCAGGCCGTAGCGGACCTCACCGGTCTGCGGCTTGCCGTCCGCGACCGACTTGATCTCGTTGAAGACCGCGGCGGAGACGTCCTTGGTGACCGAGGTCAGGATGTGGTCCTTGTACTTCGACAGACCGGCCTGGTTGTACTGGTCGGAGTCGACACCGATCGCCCACTTGCCGGCGGTGGCGGTGGCCTCGATCGCACCCGAACCGGCGAGACCGGCGGCGGCGTAGATCACGTCGGCGCCGGCGTCGAGCTGGCCCTTGGCGGTGGCCTTGCCGAGGTCGGGCTTGGCGAAACCGGAGAAGTCCGGCGGCTGCGTCAGGTAGGCCGACAGCACCTTGGCGTTCGGGTTGGTGTCCTTGACGCCCTGCGTGAAGCCCGCCTCGAACTTCTTGATCAGCGGAACCTCGACACCGCCGATGAAGCCGACCGTGCCGGACTTCGAGGCCTTGGCGGCGGCGACGCCGGCCAGGTACGAACCCTGCTCCTCGTTGAAGACGAGGTTGGCGATGTTCTTGTCGGTCACCGAGGTGTCGTCGATGATGCCGAACGTGGTGTTCGGGAACTTCGGCGCGACCTTCTTGATGGCCGGGGCGTAGGAGAAACCGACGCCGATGACCGGGTTGTTGCCCTTGCGCGCGAGCTCGGTCAGGCGCTGGACCTTGTCGGCCTCGGACTCGCCCTCGGTGGGCTCGGCCTCGGCGGTCTTGATCTTGAGTTCGGCCTTCGCCTTCTCAAGACCGGCGTAGGCGGCGTCGTTGAACGACTGGTCGCCGCGGCCGCCGATGTCGTACGCGATGGCGGCGCTCTGCTCCTTCGTCCCGGAGGACGAGCTGGAGGACGTGGCGTCCGACGACTTCTTTCCGCCACAGGCGGTGGCCGAGAGGGCCAGCGCCGCGGACGCGATGCCCACGGTGGCGATCCTGGTGATCCGGCGCAAGGGGAGGCTCCTTCAAAACCTGACCGAAGCGCCACGACCGGCGCTGGTTTCGCGGCGATCGTAACGCGCGTAGATGTCAGTTAAGAGCCCGTTCAGGAGTCGTTATCGGATCGTCGCGAACCGGACAGTGACCGATCAGTAACAGTCACACGCCCAGCCCTTGCATACCAAGGGCTGGACAGGTGCGCCGAGGGCCGCTCAGATGTTGTACAGATTTTGCCCTGACTTTTACCGGGGGGGCCTGGCGCGCCGCCCGTCGAGCAGCGCGGCGGCCGTGAAGAACTCGACGCCGACGGCGATCGCGGACTCGTCCACGTCGAAGTCGCCGCGGTGCAGGTCCCGCTTGGCCGGGTCGCCCGGCTTGTGCACCCCGAGGCGGGCCATGGCGCCCGGGACGTGCTCCAGGTACCAGGAGAAGTCCTCGCCGCCCAGGCTCTGCTCGGTGTCCTCGATCGCCCCGGGGCCGCGCCGGGCCGCCATCGCCTCCCGCAGCAGCTCGGTGACCAGCGGGTCATTGACCACGGGGGGCACGCCCCGGACGTAGGTGATCTCGGACTTGGCCCCGTGCAGGGCGGCGACCTCGTCGATCGCCGCGTGGATCTGGTCGGGGGCCTCGTGCCAGGCGTTCAGGTCCAGGCACCGCACGGTTCCCGACAGCTCCGCGTGCATCGGGATGACGTTGCAGGCGTGCCCCGCCTCGATCCGGCCCCAGGTGACGGACATGCCCGAGCGGGCGTCCATCCGCCGGGCCAGCACCGCCGGCACGTCGACGGCGACGCGGGCGGCCGCCGTGACGAGGTCGGTGGTCAGGTGGGGGCGGGCCGTGTGACCGCCGGGGCCCGCGAGGGCGACCTCCAGCCGGTCGCAGGCCGAGGTGATGGGGCCCGGGCGCAGCCCGATCTTCCCGGCGTCGACGCGGGGGTCGCAGTGCACCGCGATGATCTTCCCGACGCCGTCCAGCACCCCGTCCTCGATGGCGTCGCTGGCACCACCCGGCAGGACTTCCTCCGCGGGCTGGAACAGCAGCCGCACCGGCTGCGGCAGCAGGCCCTGCCGGTCGAGCTCGGCGAGCACCAGGCCGGCGCCGAGCACGGTCACGGTGTGGACGTCGTGGCCGCAGGCGTGCGCCCGGTCGGGGAAGGTCGAGCGGTACTCGACGTGGGACTTGGTGTCCGGGATGGGCAGGGCGTCGATGTCCGCGCGCAGGGCGAGCACGGGCCGCACCCCGTCCCAGGTGCCGACGTCACAGATCAGGCCGGTGCCGGTGCTCAGCACCCGTGGTCGCAGGCCGGCTTTTTCCAGCCGGGCCTTGATCGCGGCCGTGGTGCGGAACTCCTGGTGCCCGAGCTCGGGATGCATGTGCAGGTCCCGGCGGAAGGCGATCAGTTCGGCACGCAGGTGGTCCGGAAGCGTGCCGGGCAGCTCGGGCCGGTCGGGCGTGCCGGGCAGGGCGGTCTGGGACTCGCGGGACATCAACTGGTTCACCCGTTGAAGGTTAGGCGCACGGATGGGTCAACTGGCCGGAGATCACAAAAAGTTCATGCCGTTAGGGGATAGAAACCCGGCCTCCGGACGCATGACCGGTTGCGCCGGAGGGTAAACTCGCGCGCTCATCCGGCCGCCGGAGCCGCCTGGGCGGGGAGTCTGCGCACATCACGGGCGGTGTCGGTGACCCGCGCGAGGAAGCCCCGGGCCCGGGGTGAGGCGTCGGCCGTGAGCCAGGCCGGCTCGACATCGCATACGGCGACGGTGACGCCGGTACCGGCCAGGGCGTACGGCAGCGTGTCGACGACCGTGGACGGGAAGCTGACGATGGTCCGGCCCACCGGTCCACGCCGGGCGATGAGCTCAAGCGGCAGGTCGGGGCGGACGATCTCCAGCCCGGCGGCCTCGCTCAGCGTCCGCAGCTTCAGCGGGGACTCCCGGCGGTGCGCGAAGTACCGCGTCGCGCCGTGCTCCCGGGTCAGGGCGCGACGCGGCGTCGAGGTAGCGGGCCGGGTCCACCACCCCCGTCTCCACCAGCGAGGTGCCGACCAGGTCGGTGCCCTCGGTCAGGCGCGGCGGGCCGAAGCGGGAACGGGTCCAGGCGAAGTCGTTGACCCTCAGCTCCATCCCGGGCAGCGGTGTGACCGGCATCGAGGTGAACACCCGTACCCGGCGGCGCCCCCCGGGGTGAGCCGGCGCCGTGCGGTCCCCGACACCGGGGCGTACGCGAACTCCCGCACCCGGGACTCGGTCCCGCCGCCGGTGCGGTGCCAGCGGCGCAGCCGCTCGCCGCGGCCGAGCTGCCCGAGCGGCGCACGGAGGCGCGGGCCTACCTCGCGGGCTCGTTGACCCCGCGGACGCGGCGGTACTTCGCCCGGCGCAGGCTGACGGTGCCGGGGCTGCCGGGCGGCGTCGCCGCGCGGCCGGCCTTCCTGACGCACAGCCCGCTGCTGCGCCGGGTGGGCCGCCGCGTGCTGCGCCGCCTGCGCTGA
Source organism: Streptomyces sp. A1136 (assembly GCF_004795055.1). Lineage (GTDB taxonomy): Bacteria > Actinomycetota > Actinomycetes > Streptomycetales > Streptomycetaceae > Streptomyces. Next base: position 2,796 of record NZ_SSBJ01000050.1, on the reverse strand, counting down.
ACCGCGCGCGCGCCGGCCCGTCAGCCCGTCAGCCCGTCAGCCCGTCAGCCCGTCAGCCCGTCGCCAGCTTCGCCGCGAAGCCGAGGAAGAGGACGCCCGCGGCCGAGGTCGCGCCCGCCGAGAGCCGCCGGCGGCGGCGGAAGGCGGCCGACAGCCGGGTCCCGGTGAATATCAGCGTCGACAGGTACAGGAAGCTCGCCAGCTGCGACAACGTCCCCAGCAGCAGGAACGACAGGGCGGGGTAGGCGTAGCCGGGGTCCACGAACTGCACGAAGAACGACAGCAGGAACAAGATCGCCTTGGGGTTGAACAGGCTCACCACCAGCGCCCGCCGGTACGGCCGCTCGTCCTGCACCTCGGGTTCGGCCAGGGCCTCCTCCTGCCGGGCCGCCCGGTGGCGCCACAAGCCCCACGCCGTTCGCATCATTCCGACCGCGAGCCACGCCAGGTACCCCGCCCCGAGGAACTTGACCAGGGTGAACACCACCGGGCTGGCCTTGAGCAGCGCTCCGGCCCCGGCGGCGGTGAGGAACATGAGGACGGTGTCCCCGGTGAACACCCCGGAGGCGGCCTTGTACCCCTCGCGGACACCCTTGCGGGCGGCGACGGACAACACGTAGAGGGAGTTCGGTCCCGGCAGGAGGACGATGAGGACAAGGCCGGCGAGATAGGTCGGCAGATCGGTGACACCCAGCATGGGAGGGAGTGTCCCACGCTGGTACGACAGGCCGATATCCGTCGGTCGGCGGCTGAAAGCAAGCTCACAGGGTCAGAAGGCGTCCACCGGTACGTACGTGCCCCACACCTCCCGCAGCGCCCCGCACACCTCGCCCACCGTGGCCCGGACCCGCAGGGCCTCCTTCATCGGGTAGAGCACGTTCGCCGTGGCGTCGGCCGCCGCCGCCCGCAGCCCGTCCAGCGCCGCCGTCACCGCCGCCCCGTCGCGTTCCGCGCGCAGCCGCGTCAGCGCCTCGCACTGACGCGCCTCGATCGCCGGGTCCACCCGCAGCGGTTCGTACCGTTCCTCCTCCGCGAGTGCGAACCGGTTGACGCCCACCACGACCCGTTCGCCCGCCTCCTGCTCGCGCGCGAGGCGGTACGCGTTCCGCTCGATCTCGCCCTTCTGGAACCCGGCCTCGATCGCGGCGACCGCCCCGCCCAGTTCCTCCACGCGTCGCATGAGCGCGCGCACGGCCGCCTCCAACTCGTCCGTCATCCGCTCAACCGCGTACGACCCCGCGAACGGGTCCACCGTGTGCGGCACGTCGGTCTCGTGCGCGAGCACCTGCTGGGTGCGCAGCGCGAGCCGCGCCGACTTGTCCGTGGGAAGCGCGATCGCCTCGTCGAAGGCGTTGGTGTGCAGGGACTGCGTGCCGCCCAGCACCGCGGCCAGCGCCTGGACCGCCACCCGCACGAGGTTCAGCTCGGGCTGCTGGGCCGTCAGCTGTACGCCGGCCGTCTGGGTGTGGAAGCGCAGCATCAGCGACTTCGGATCGCGGGCGCCGAACTCCTCGCGCATGACCCGGGCCCAGATCCGCCGGGCGGCGCGGAACTTGGCGACCTCCTCCAACAGGGTCGTCCGGGCCACGAAGAAGAACGACAGCCGGGGGGCGAAGTCGTCGACCGGCATGCCCGCGGCGAGGGCGGTACGCACGTACGCGATCGCGTCGGCCAGGGTGAAGGCGATCTCCTGCGCGGGCGAGGCCCCGGCCTCCGCCATGTGGTAGCCGGAGATGGAAATGGTGTTCCACTTCGGGATCTCGGCCCGGCAGTACCGGAAGATGTCCGCCGTCAGCCGCAGCGACGGGCCGGGCGGGAAGATGTAGGTCCCGCGCGCGATGTACTCCTTGAGCACGTCGTTCTGGATCGTCCCGGTGAGTCGGTCGGCCGCGATGCCCTCCTCCTCGGCCACGAGCTGGTACATCAGCAGCAGCAGCGCCGCCGGGGCGTTGATGGTCATGGAGGTCGAGACCCGGTCCAGGGGAATCCCGTGGAAGAGCAGCCGCATGTCCTCGACGGAGTCGATGGCGACGCCGACCTTCCCGACCTCGCCGTGGGCGAGCGGGGCGTCGGAGTCGTGTCCCATCTGGGTCGGCAGGTCGAAGGCGACCGACAGCCCGGTGCCGCCGCCCTCGATCAGGGCCCGGTAGCGGGCGTTGGACTCGGCGGCGGTACCGAAGCCCGCGTACTGGCGCATCGTCCAGGGCCGTCCGGTGTACATCGTGGGATAGACCCCCCGGGTGTAGGGGTAGTCCCCGGGTACCCCCAGGCTGACGGCGGGGTCCCAGTCCGCGAGGGCCTCGGGGCCGTACACCGGCTCGATGGGGATTCCGCTCTCGGTGCTTGCTGGGGGACGAACCATGACCCACTCCTCCGTGGTTCCGGCCGGCCCGGGATCACCGCCCGGACCCCGCCGTGACGGCCGCTGGTCACAATGGCGCAACATCGCGGGGGCGTCCGCAACTGTCCACGCCCGCCACGCATCACCTACTTACACATCGGAGAACAAACGGGGGGCCGTCATGCACCGTCAGAAGGCAATAATCCGCACGCTGGGAGTCGCCACCGCCGTCGCGCTCGCCGCGACCGCCTGCGGGCCGCAGAAGTCGGGGGCCTCGGGCTCCCCTTCCCCGGCCTCGTCCGCGCCCACGGCGGTGTCCTCCCCCTCGGCGTCCGCCTCGCAGTCGCCGACCGTCAAGCCGATCATGGCCAACGGCGACGAGAGCGACCAGATCCGCGAGCTCCAGGCGCGCCTGCGCCAACTCAAGCTGATGTCGGTGGCGCCGACCGGCTTCT